>NZ_FOWX01000003.1 GCF_900115555.1 Pseudomonas borbori | reverse complement strand
ATCGCCATCGATGTCGCTGTCATTGCCCAGCAGGTCAGCTGCGGAGTAGGTGACTTCGGTGTCTTCAACAGCGGTGAGGCTGTCGGCGACTGCTGTCGGTGCATCGTTAACCGCCGCTACCGTGCCGCTAACTGTCGCGGTACTGGTCAATACACCATCGCTGACGGTGTAGGAAAAACTGGCTGGGCCGTTGTAGTTGGTGGCTGGGGTGAATACCAGTTGGCCATTAGTCAGGGTCACCGAGCCATTACTGACGTTGACGGAATCACCTTCGGCAATGGACTGGCCGTCGACGGCGGTGATGGTCAGGGTGTCACCATCCAGGTCGGTGTCGTTGCTCAGCACATCGATGCTGATGCTGCCGTCTTCGTTTACGCTGAAGCCGTCTGCCAGTGCCACGGGGGCGGTGTTGGCAGCCTCGAGTGCTTCAGTAGGCGCTAGAGACTCTTCCTCTACAAACGATGACGAAGTAAAGCCCAAGCCTTCAGTCTCAAAGCCAACCGTCGGATCGAGTTGTTCGCCCGTCTCATCCAGCATCACGAAGCTATGGCCACCACCCGGCGCTCCGCCGGTCGCACCCGTTGCGCCCGGGCCCGCGGCGGTGGGTTCGAGGTCGGCTGTCGGGTCGAAGCCGGCGGCGATGGCTTGTTCCAGTTCGGAGGCGGGCGCTTGCGTTGTCTGGGCCTGTTCCGGGGCTTGGGCCGCGGCCGTTTGCCAATTGCCGTTGGCCGCGATATCGATCACATCACCATTGGCCAGTTCGAGGGTTGCCGAGCCGCCCGAGGCGGTTACCACCTGGTCGCCCTGGAACAGGCGTTCACCTTCGAACACTTGCCGCTTCAGGCCATCGAGGGAGACAACGAATACTTGGCCCACAAGACTTTTAATGACAGCGACAAGATTGCTCATGCGTAAGCTCCAGACGCCCAGGGCGTGGTGTGATCCTTGGATTGATGTGGCAGAGATCAGGATAGAGTTAAGGTGGCTCGTCATTTAATTGACGACAATAAACCGTCCTTGCTCTAAATGAATCTGGTTCCGTGCCAAACTATTGACCGCTCTTTCGCGATAATACACACTCGCTATCGTTGATGTCACTTTGATATTGATTCAGTTTTCATGTCGCCCTTGTCGCCTTGAACAAGGGGTATGCGTGACTTGCTTGACTGGATTGCCGTACAGCGACTCGTGCCCCTGTCTGGGACGCCGCCTGCTCCTCAGCCTTGAAAGGAATCTAACCTCCAATGCGTTTTTTTGCCCTTGTTCCCCTTGCCATGGCGATCTCCCTGTCGGCCACCGGCCAAACCCTTAACGAAGCCATGCAGAGCGCGCTTGAGGTGCATCCGGAAATCCAGGCGGGGATCAATGCACGTCTGTCGGTTGAGGAGCAGATGAAAGCCGCCAAGGGCGGTTATCTGCCGCAGGTCGACCTGCTTGCCGGTTATGGACGTGAAGGCACCGACAGCCCCGGCACGCGTGCTGTCGAGGGGCACGAATACAACACCCTGACTCGCGGCGAGTCGAGTCTGCGTTTGCAGCAGATGCTATTCGACGGCTTTGCCACCAGCAGCGAAGTCGGGCGTCAGCGGGCTACCGTGAATGCCCGTGCCTACGAGCTGCTGGGCACCTCCGAACGCACTGCGCTGACTGTGGCGGAGGTCTATCTGGAGGTGCTCAAGCGTCGCGAGATGGTTCGGCTGGCGGAGGACAACCTGCGTAGCCACGAGCGTATTTACGACCAGATTTCGTTGCGCAGTGAGCGTGGGGTAGGGCGCATGGCCGATCTCGATCAGGCCGAGGCACGTCTGGCCCAGGCGCGTAACAACCTGATCACCGAGCAGACCAATCTGGCCGATGCGCAGGTCAATTATTACAGTGTGGTTGGCCGCGACCCCAGCGAGCTGAGCATGCCGCAAGGGTTGCCGGGGCGTTTGCCGGAAAACCTGCAGGCCGCCCGCGAGGAATTGCTGACGAATAACCCGTTTCTGAGTTCGGCCCAGGCCGATGTCCAGGCCAGCGAGCAGCAGTATGAAGCGGCCAAGTCGACTTTCTACCCGCGTTTCGACGCCGAGCTGTCGCAGGGCGTCGACAACAATATCGACGGCGTGCCCGGCCACAGCAATGAATGGCAGGCGATGCTGCGCATGCGTTACAACCTGTTCGCTGGCGGTAGCAACAAGGCCGACCTGCAGTCCAAGGCGCACCAGGTCAATCAGGCCATGGATATTCGCAACAACGCCTTGCGCGTCCTGAGCGAAGACCTCGGCCTGGCCTGGAATGCCCTGGAGAATGCGCGTCAGCAATTGCCGATCGCTCAGCAATATGTCGACTACAGCAGCCGGGTGCGCGACTCCTACCAGAAGCAGTTCGGCCTGGGCGAGCGGACCTTGCTCGACCTGCTCGACAGCGAGAACGAATTATTCACCGCTGCGCGCCGCCTGGAAGAGGTGCGTTACACGGAACTGTTTACTCAATACCGGATCAAGGCGACCATGGGCTCCCTGCTGCAAAGCCAAGGTGTAGTTGCACCCATGGCTGCGGCACCGCTGGATGTGGTGAAGGCCGAGGTGACACTGCCGGGCCTGAATTGAGCGGTTGTGAAAAAGCCCCCGTCTGCCGCGAACGCCTGGGGTCGCTTCTCGCGACGGCGCTCGATATTTTCACAGCCTCTGACAGCGGCTTTTCTCCGTGCATGAGTGAATCTTTGTGGCAGTAGACCTCAGTCAGGCCCCGACCCGTAGCGATCCACGCGACCGCTACGATGATCCATTGCTCGACAGCCTGCTGTCGCTGTGCGGTTTGCACCAGAAGTCGGTCAGCCGCGCCATGCTCACGGCCGGCTTGCCCCTGCCTGAGCAGCGCCTGAGTGTCGAGTTGCTGCCCCGTGCGGCGGCTCGCGCCGGCTTGCAAGGGCGTTGGTTGCGCCGCGGCTTGCGACAAATCCCTGCCTTGGCCATGCCGGCTCTGCTGTTGCTGCGTGAAGGTCGCAGCGCGGTATTGCTCGGTTGGGACGAGCAGGGCCGTGCGCGGGTCATGCCCAGCGAGAGCGAGGGTGGCGAGGTCCTCGTCAGTGCCGAGATGCTGGAGGAGGATTACAGTGGCCAGGTGTTCTTCGCCCAGCCGCTGCACAAGTTCGACTTCAACCGCGGCGAGCTGATTCCGCGGGCGACATCCTGGTTTCGCGACACCCTCAAACGTTCCCGCTGGCTCTATATAGACGCTATCGCGGCCAGTTTCCTGATCAGCCTGATCGGTCTGGCCACGCCGCTGTTCGTCATGAATGTCTACGACCGGGTGGTGCCCAACCAGGCGGAAGCCACGCTCTGGGTGTTGGCGATCGGTATCTGTGGCGTGTATCTGTTCGATCTGTTGCTCAAGACCCTGCGCGGCCTGTGCCTGGATCTGGCCGGCAAGAAGACCGACCTGATCATTTCGGCGACGCTGTTTGAGCGGGTCGTCGGCATGGCCATGAAGTTCCGTCCGGCGCGGGTCGGCAGCTTCGCCCAGAACATCCACGAATTTCAGAGCCTGCGCGACTTCCTCGCCTCGCTGACCCTGGCCAGCGTGATCGACCTGCCGTTCACCCTGTTGATTCTGGCGGTGATCGCCATGATCGGCGGCCACCTGGTGTGGATTCCGGTATTGGCCTTTCCACTGGTTGCCCTGATCGGCTGGGCGTTGCAGCGACCCCTGGCGGAAACCATGGAACGCACCATGGCGCTGGCGGCCGAGCGGCAGTCGAGCCTGATTGAGAGCCTCGCCGGCCTGGATGCGGTCAAGGTCAATAATGCCGAGAGCGAGCGCCAGTATCTGTGGGAGCAGACCATCGGCACCCTCAGTCGCCTGGAGTTGCGCGCGCGCATGCTCTCCAGCCTGGCGATGAATGCGACCATGCTGCTGCAGCAACTGGCCGGCGTGATCGTCATCGTCTTCGGGGTTTACCAGATCATCGACGGCCGGCTGAGCATGGGCGGTCTGATCGCCTGCTACATGCTCAGCAGTCGTGCGCTCGGTCCGCTGACCCAATTATCCGGCCTGCTGACCCGCTACCAGCAGGCGCGCGTGACCCTCGATTCGGTCAACCAGATGATGAGCCTGCCGCAGGAGCGCCAGGAAGAGGAGCGGCCGCTCAAGCGTCAGGCCTTGCAGGGCGCCATCGAGTTCCGTCAGCTGGATTTCCATTATCCGGATCAGCAGCAGGCCGCCCTGCAGAACATTAACCTGGTGGTGCGACCCGGCGAGAAGATCGGCATCATCGGCCGCAGCGGCTCGGGCAAGAGTTCGCTGGCCAAGCTGATCGTCGGCCTGTATCAGCCGGATGCCGGCAGCCTGCTGGTCGATGGCGTCGATGTGCGCCAGCTGGATGTCAGCGATCTGCGCCACAACATCGGCTACGTGCCCCAGGATATCCAGCTGTTTTCCGGCACGCTGCGCGACAACCTGGCGGTGGGCGCGCGCTACGTGGAGGATGAACTGGTGTTGCAGGCCTCCGAGCTGGCCGGGGTGCACGAGTTCGTGCGGCTGCATCCCAAGGGCTACGAGCTGCAGGTCGGCGAGCGCGGGCAGAATCTTTCCGGTGGGCAGCGACAGAACGTGGCCCTGGCCCGGGCGCTGTTGCTCGACCCGCAAATCCTGCTGTTCGACGAGCCGACCAGCGCCATGGACAACACCGGCGAAGAGCGCCTCAAGCAGCGTTTGGCGGCCGTTATCGGCAGCAAGACCCTGCTGCTGGTTACCCACCGTGCCTCCATGCTCAGCCTGGTCGACCGTTTGATTATCGTCGACCGCGGGCAGGTCATCGCCGACGGGCCAAAAGGTAGCGTGATGGAAGCGCTGAAGAAGGGGCAGATCAGTGTCAGCTAAAGCGCCCGAGAAGAGCCTGGGTCAGGCCGTTGCCGCGTATTTCGGCAGCCATGACGGCATGGGCGACGAACCGCTGCCGGAGGTCAGCAAGGCGCTGATCGAGGATGCGCCCAGGGTCATTCGCCTGACCATCTGGGGCCTGCTTGCATTCGTTGCCTTCTGTTTGCTGTGGGCGCATTTCGCCGTGGTTGACGAAGTGACCCGTGGCGATGGCAAGGCGATTCCTTCCTCGCGCCTGCAGAAAATCCAGAACCTGGAAGGCGGTATCGTTTCCGAACTGTTCGTCCGCGAGGGGCAGATCGTCAATATCGGCGATCCGCTGCTGCGTCTGGACGACACCCGTTTCGCTTCCAACGTCGGCGAGACCGAGGCCGATCGCCTGGCCCTGCTGCTGCGGGTCGAACGCCTCAGCGCGGAAGTCCAGGGCCGCGAATTGCTGGTGGCCGACGAAGTACGCGAAAAAGTACCGCGACAGTCCGAGAACGAGGAGCAGTTGTTCAACAGTCGGCGCCAGCAGCTGCTGGACGAGGTTGCCGGGCTGGAGGAGCAGCTGACCCAGCGTCGTCAGGAGTTGCGCGAGTTTGCTTCCAAGCAGAGCCAGTTTCGCAACAGCCTGGAGCTGTTGCGCCAGGAAATTCGCATGTCCGAGCCACTGGTGGCCGAGGGGGCGATTTCCCCGGTGGAAGTGCTGCGCTTGAAGCGCGCCGAGGTGGAGAGCCGCGGCCAGTTGCAGGCCACGACCCTGGCGATGCCGCGGGCCGAGGCCGCGATCAAGGAGGTCGAGCGCAAGATCGACGAGACCCGTGGGCGTTTTCGCAGCGATGCGCTGACCCAGCTGAACGAGGCGCGCACCGACCTGAGCAAGATCCAGTCGACCGGCAAGGCGCTGAAGGACCGGGTCAACCGTACCCTGGTCACCTCGCCGGTACGCGGTATCGTCAAGCTGCTGCTGGTCAACACCATCGGCGGGGTGATCCAGCCGGGCAGCGACCTGGTGGAGATAGTGCCGCTGGACGACACCCTGCTGGTGGAGACACGCATCCGCCCGCAGGACATCGCCTTCCTGCATCCGGGGCAGGAGGCCATAGTCAAGTTCACCGCCTATGACTACACCATCTACGGCGGCCTCAAGGCCAAGCTGGAGCAGATTGGCGCGGACACCGTGACCGACGATGAGGGCAACAGCTTCTACGTGATCAAGCTGCGCACCGACAAGAGCCACCTGGGCAGCGCAGAGCATCCGCTGCTGATCATCCCCGGCATGGTTGCCTCGGTAGACATCATCACCGGCAAGAAGAGCGTACTCAGCTACCTGCTCAAACCGATCATCCGCGCCCGTGCCGAGGCCTTGCGCGAGCGCTGATGCCTGCCCGCGTAGGGTGCGCCGTGCGCACCAGATGCCAGTGGGCTCTCTGTAGAAGCGACGGGACCGCCCAGTCCTTGGCCGCGGTTGGGGGTTCGCGGGCATGGCCCGCTCTTACTCGACGAACAATTGCTGCACCACCGAGAAATCCTGCTGGCCCTTGCCCTGCTTGAGCAGCAGGCGATAGATCTGCAGGGCCAGGGCGCCCATCGGAGTGCTGCTGGCGGTGACCTGCGCGGCTTCCTGGGCCAGGCCGAGGTCCTTGGCCATCAATTCGGCCATGAATCCTCCTGTATAACCCTTGGAGGCCGGCGCATTCTCCATCACTCCTGGCCAGGGGTTGTATTTTTCCAGGGTCCAGTTGCCGCCGGAACTCTGGCGCATGATCTCGGCCAGCACTGCCGGCTCCAGGCCGTTGGCCACGCCCAGGGCCATGGCTTCGGCGGTGGCGATCATCTGCACCGCCAGCACCTGGTTGTTGCACACCTTGGCCACTTGGCCGGCGCCATCCGGGCCGGCGTGGAAGATGTTCTTGCCCATGGCGGCGAAGATCGGCCGGGCTTTTTCCAGGGTGGCCGCTGCGCCGCCGATCATAAAGGTCAGGGTGCCGGCCGCGGCGCCGGCGGTGCCGCCGGAAACTGGAGCGTCGAGCATCTCCAGGCCACGCCCGGCAGCGGCTTTGTGCACCTTGCGCGCGGATTCCGGGGCGATGGTCGAGCACTCCAGGACCAGGGTGCCGGGGGTGAGCAGGTGGAGCAGGCCGGCGTCGCCCAGGTACAGGCCTTCGACATGGCGGCTGGCCGGCAGCATGCTGATCACCACGTTGGCGCCTTGCACGGCGTCGGCAGCGCTGCTGGCGGCTTGCGCACCTTCCTTGGCCAGTTCGTCGATGGCGGCCTGGACCAGGTCGAAGACCTTGAGTTTGAAGCCGGCCTTGAGCAGGTTGCGGGCCATGGGCAGGCCCATATGGCCGAGGCCGATAAAGGCAATCTGGGTCATGGTTATTGTTCTCCTCGTAGGGTGCGCCGTGCGCACCGGGCGTCCATGGGGTGGTGCGCACAGCGCACCCTACAGCTGGTTACAAATCGGCCAGCGGATGCTCGCCTTCCCAGGTTGCGGCGAAGTGCGCCTCGATCACCTCGGTGGGGATGCTCGCCACATCCGGCCAGTGCCAGTGAGGGGTTTGGTCCTTGTCGATCAGGCGTGCGCGCACGCCTTCGGCGAGTTCCGGGTGGCGGCAGCAGTTCAGGCTCATGGCGTACTCCATCCGGAATACCTGGGCCAGCGACAGGTGGCGGGCACGGGCGATCTGCTGCCAGACCAGGTGTGCGCTCAGCGGGCAGCCGCCGGCCAGGGTCTTGGCGGCGCGCGCCAGCAGCGGGTCGCTGTTGTCGTGCAGGGCGGTGAGGGCGCGCCAGGCGCTGGGCAGGTCGGCCTGATCGAGCAGTGCGTCGATGCGTTCGCGGCGCGGCAGCCATTGGGCCTTCGGCAGTTCGCCGTGAGCCTCGTGTTCCAGCGCCTTGAGCAGGCTGTGCAGTTGTCGCTGCGGTTGTTCCTGCCAGTTCAGTTGCACCAGGCCTTCGAGCAGGGCGTCCTGCTGGTTGTCGAGCAGGAAGCGGTCGGCCAGGTCCAGGTCCAGGGCATCGCGGGCGTTGACGCTGCTGGCGGTGAGGCCGAGGAACAGGCCGAGCTTGCCCGGCAGGCGGGCGAGGAACCAGCTGCCGCCGACATCCGGGTACAGGCCGATATTGATTTCCGGCATGCCCAGGCGGCTCGACGGGGTGACGATGCGCACCCCTGCACCCTGCATCAGGCCCATGCCGCCGCCCAGCACATGGCCGTGGGCCCAGCAGATCAGGGGTTTCGGGTAGCTGTGGATGCGGTGGTCGAGGCGGTATTCGTCGGCGAAGAAGCGCCGCGCCAGCGGAGGCACTTCACCGGGGTGTTGGCGGCACTGCTGCACCAGTTGCACCACGTCACCGCCGGCGCAGAAGGCTTTTGCGCCGTTGCCGCGCAGCAGCACGCAGGCGATGGCCGGGTCATCCGCCCAGGCCGCGAGTTTGGCATCCAATGCCTCGATCATCGGCAGGCTCAGGGCGTTCAGGCTTTTTTCTGCATCCAGGCTGGCGATGCCGATGCGGAAACCATGCAGGCTGTGGAGTTCTTCGAAAATCACATTCATGTTGCGGGTTCCTGGTGCGCAGGGCGCACCCTACGGGAATAGGTTTATTTGTTGCGCCAGTGCGGTTCGCGTTTCTCCAGGAAGGCATTCACCCCTTCGTGGGTATCGTCGGCGTCGAACAGGTCGATGAAGCGCTCGCGCTCCTCGCTCAGCCAGGTGCTCGGGCTGCGCTCACGGGCGCCCTGGATCAGCGGTTTGATGGTGCGTACCGCCACCGGGCTCTGCCGCGCGACTTTGGCCGCCAGCAGCAGGGCATGGCCGCGCGCCTCGCCGCTGTCGACCACTTGTTCGACCAGACCGATGCGCAGGGCGGTTTCGGCGTCGATGCGCTCGCCGCAGAGGATCATGCGCTTGGCCCAGCCCTCACCGACCAGCCAGGCCAGGTGTTGGGTGCCGCCGGCGCAGGGCAGCAGGCCCACCGCGGCTTCCGGCAGAGCCATCTGGGCCTGGCGTTCGGCGATGCGCAGGTCGCAGGCCAGGGCGCACTCTAGACCGCCACCCATGGCGTAGCCGTTGATCGCGGCGATCGATACGCCGCGAAAGTCGCGTAACGCCTCGAAGGCTTCGCCGAAGCGTCGGGCCATCTCCCGGGCGCGGGCCTTGTCGCCGTCGGCGAACAGGTTGAGGTCGGCGCCGGCGCTGAAGAACTTGCCGCCCTGGCCAGTCACCACCAGGGCGTAGATGTCGTCGTCGCGGTTGAGGTGCTCGATCAGTTGCTTGAGGCCGATCAGCGATTCGCGGTCCCAGGTGTTGGCTGGTGGGTGGTTGATGGTGATCAGCGCGGTGTGGCCGTGTTTCTCCACGGTGATCTTGTGGGTCAGGTCGAAAACACCGGGATGATAGGGTTCGATGGCGTGGCTCATAAAAATCCTCGTGTCATTGGATGGGCGCGTAGGGTGCGCCGTGCGCACCAAGGCGCGTGGTACGCATGGCACACCCTACAGCAAGCGATCAAGCATGCCGCCCTGCTCGAGCAGGCGGCGGGCGATGATCACCCGCATGATCTCGTTGGTGCCTTCGAGGATCTGGTGCACGCGGCTGTCGCGCACCCAGCGTTCCAACGGGTAGTCGTTAAGATAACCGTAGCCGCCATGCAGCTGCAGCGCATCGTTGCACAGGGTAAAACAGTGATCGGTGGCGAAGCGCTTGGCCATGGCGCAGTACAGGCTGGCCTCGGCGTGGCCCCGATCCAGCTTGTGCGCGGCCAGACGCACCATCTGCCGGCTGGCCGTGAGGTCGGTGAGCATGTCGGCCAGCTTGAATTGCAGGGCCTGGAACTCGCTCAGCGGTTTGCCGAACTGTTTGCGTTCCTCGACGTAGCGCAGCGATTGTTCCAGCGCCGCCTGGGCCGCACCGAGCGAACAACTGGCAATGTTGATGCGGCCGCCGTCCAGGCCCTTCATGGCATAGACGAAGCCCTGGCCCTCGGGGCCGATGCGGTTGCCGGCGGGGATGCGCACCCCCTCGAAGGTGATGGTGCGGGTCGGCTGGGCGCGCCAGCCCATCTTCAGTTCGTTGCGCCCGTACTTCACCCCGGCGGCATCGGCCGGCACCAGGAAGCAGGAAATCCCCTTGGCGCCGCTGTCCTCGCCGCTGCGCGCCATGACGATCAGCACCTCGGTCGCACCGGCGCCGGAGATAAAGCACTTGCTGCCATCGAGCACATAATCGTCGCCGTCGCGTCTGGCCCGGGTACGCAGGTGCGCCGCGTCGGAACCGGCATCCGGCTCGGTCAGGCAGTAGGAGGCGAGCAGTTCGCCGCTGACCAGACCGGGCAGCCACTGGTCCTTGAGCGCCTGCTCGGCGAAGCTGGCGAGCATCCAGGTCGCCATGTTGTGGATGGTGAGAAAGGCCGTGGTGGCCACGCAACCGGCGGCCAGTTGCTCGAAAATCAGCGCGGCGGACAGCCGTGACAGGCCCAGGCCGCCGTCGTCGTCCTTGAGGTAGAGGGCCAGATAGCCCTGTTCGCCGGCACGCCTGATCACCTCGAGCGGGAACTGGTGGTCGCGGTCCCAGTCGGCGGCGTGGGGCGCCAGTTCACGGCTGGCGAAAGCGCGGGCGCTGTCGACCAGCAGGCGTTGTTCATCGCTGAGTTCAAAATCCATAAGTCCTCATTGCAGGGTCAGGGGTTGCCCGGCGGCGCGTCGTTCGGCCTGCCATTCGGCCAGGCTGGGCGTCGCCTGGCTGGCGTCGAGACGATCGACGATTTCAAAGTAGTCCTGTTTCAGCGGATCCTTGAGCACGTCGCTGCGCGCTTTCACTTTGACGGCATATACCGTCTGCAGGTTCTGGTGATCGAAGGCGCGCCACTCTTGCGGGCCCTTGAGTAGCTGGTAACGGTGACCTTCCAGGGCCTTGATCAGGGCTTCGCTGTCCAGGCTCTTGGCCCGCTGCGCGGCATCGGCCCATTGATAGACGATGCTGTAGGCCGAGGCGGCGGAGCTGGACGGGTAGAGCGCATAGCGCTGGCTGAAGGCTTTGACGAAGGCTTCGCCTTGGGTGGATTGCTCCAGTTTAGGCACGCGCCAGGTCCAGGGCTCGGTGCCGAGCACCCCTTGCATCAGTCCGGGGCCGGCCTGCTCGACCATGCTTTGGGTCAGGTTGGGCGCCACAATCTGCATGCGTTCGGTCAGACCGAGGTCCTTGGCGATGCGCATGGCCCGCACCAGGTCTTCGCCGAACAGCACCAGGGCCAGCACCTGGGCATTGCTCGCCGCGGCCTGGCTCAGCACATCCCTGTAATCGGCCAGGCGCGCGCCGGGGAAAGGCACCTTGAGGCCGGGATGTTTGCCGCTGTCCGCGCTGCCGGTGCTCTGGCGCAGCGAGTCTTCGGTGGTGTGGCCCCAGGTGTAGTCGGAGGTCACGTAGAAATAGCGTTGCTCCGGCAGGTGCTTGTTCAGGTACTGGCCGAGCACCCGGGCGCTCATCCAGGCGTTGTTGCACTCGCGGAACATATAGCGGTGGGCATGCTTGCCGGTGGTGTCGTTGGAGTAGGTGAGGGTGCCGAAGTACAACAGGCCGTGCTTGGCCGCGCGCTGGCCGGCGGCGATCGCCACCGCGCTGGACGAGCCACCGAACAGCATGGCCGCGCCCTCGTTGGCCAGCTTGTCGACATTGCGCTCGGCCTTGGCCGGACGCGAGGCGCTATCGCGGCTGGACAGGCGCAGCGGGCGGCCGAGCACTCCGCCCTGGGCGTTGAGTTCGTCGATGGCCAGCAAGGCGCCGCGCATCTGGGCCAATCCTTCTTCCTTATAGGGGCCGGTGCGCGGGTAATTGAGACCGAGGGTGATCGGCTCGGCGGCCTGCGCGCAGGCGGTTAATCCGGCCCACAGGGCCAGGGTGGCAGTCAGTCGTTGCATGGCAGCTCTCCTTGTTCTTTTTGTTGGAACCAGGAGAACTTTTTACGCGGTTAGACTAATTGTCGAGATCGTCTATTGGTCTAACAGACCGCTGAAAAACTACTGCGCTCGGCCATGCTGCGTTGCAACGTAGCGAAGCGGAGTAACAGCCGAAGGCTGGCCCGAAGGGCGAGCGAAGTGAGTAAATCAGGCTCGGCCTGCTCATGTACAACTCGTACACTCCGCGGCCTCGCCTGATTTCGCCTTGCCTGGCCATCGCTCGCTACATTTTTCAGCGGCCTGTCGACGTTGTTAAGCCGCTCTCATTTCAGGTGAATGGTCATGTTCGCTCCGGCCGGCGCTCCGGTGGCCACGACGTCTTCCTCGAACCAGCGGCTGGTGACGGTCTTGGTCTCGCTGTAGAAACGCACCGCCTGTTTACCGTAGGCGTGCAGGTCGCCGTAGAACGAGCCTTTCCAGCCGGTGAAGGAGAAGAACGGCAGCGGTACCGGAATCGCCACGTTGATCCCGACCTGGCCGACGTTCACCGCATGCTGGTAGTGCCGCGCGGCGCCGCCTGCGCGGGTGAAGATACTGGTGCCGTTGCCGTAGGGGCTGGCGTTGACCAGGGCGATGGCCTCATCCAGGCTGTCGACCTCCATGCACACCAGCACCGGGCCGAAGATCTCTTCGCGGTACAGGCCCATCTTGCTGGTCACCCCGCGGAACAGGGTCGGGCCGAGCCAGTTGCCGTGCGGGAAGCCCTCCACCTCGCAGTGCGAGCCGTCGAGCAGGCACTCGGCGCCTTCCGCCTTGCCTTCGGCGATCAGGCGCAGCACCCGTTGCTTGGCCTGCTGGCTGATCAGCGGGCCGAAAGCGGCGTGGTCGTCGATCCAGTAACCGGGTTGCAGCTCGGCCATCTGCGCCTGCAACTCATCGATCCACTGTTTCGACTCGCCGACGAACACCGCCACGCTGATCGCCATGCAGCGCTGGCCGGCGGCGCCGCAACTGGCGCCGACCAGGTTGCTCAGCACCTGCTGCTTGTTCGCGTCGGGCATGATCACCATATGGTTCTTCGCCCCGGCGAAGGCCTGCACGCGCTTCAGGTGGGCGGTGCCGGTGCGGTAGATGTGCTGGCCGACCGGTACCGAGCCGACGAAGGAGATAGCGCGGATATCCGGGTGGGTGAGCAGGCTGTCGACCACCTCGCGGGCGCCGTGCAGCACCTGCAGCACACCCTTGGGCGCGCCGGCCTCGATAAACAGCTCGGCCAGGCGGTTGGGGGTCATCGGGTCCTGTTCGGACGGCTTGAGGATGAAGCAGTTGCCGGCGGCGATGGCCAGGGGAAACATCCACAGCGGAATCATCGCCGGGAAGTTGAACGGGGTGATGCCGACGCACACGCCGAGCGGCTGGATCCAGCTGGCAGTGTCGATATCGCGGGCCACGTTCTCCATGGTCTCGCCCATCATCAGGCTGGCGATATTGGCCGCCTGCTCGACCACCTCGATGCCGCGCCAGACGTCGCCCTTGGCATCGGCCAGGGTCTTGCCGGTTTCCTTGGCGAGGATTTGCGCCAGTTCGTCATGGTGTTCCTTGAGCAGGTGCTGGTAACGCAGCATCAGCCGCGCGCGATCGGACACCGGCACTTCGCGCCAGGTGAGGAACGCCGCTTTGGCACTGGCGATGGCGGCTTCGATATCCTCGGCCGTGGCTTTGGGTGCCAGGGCCAGCACTTCCTGGGTCGCCGGGTCGGTGACTTCGATGAATTCGCGGGTATGGCTTTCGCGCCATTCGCCCTCGATCAACTGCGGGATTACCTTGCTCATCGCGCTCTCCACTTCCGGCCCGGGACAGGCCCTGTCGTTGTCTAGTGTTATAGCCGGCTCAAGGGCGCTTGTGGATTGACGATCTTGGTCAATGGATGGACGATCTTGTTGTTGGGTTGTCGGAGCGCACATGAACGATCGGGTGGAAACATCGAACTGGCCATTGCCGGCCAACGGCGTGCGCTTTATCACCCCGCCGCGCCTGCGCCGCCTGTTAAGCCACCATCCACTGGCTTGTGGCTGTTATCCGCTGGCGCTGGGTTTTTATCCGGAGGCTGGCGGGCACCGGATGAAGCGGCCGCTGCCGGACGATCATCTGCTGATCTATTGCCGCGCCGGTCAGGGCTGGCTGGAGACCGGGGATGGACGAATCGCTGTCGCTGGTGGCGATCTGCTGCTGTTGCCCAAGGGTAGCCCCCATGCCTATGGCGCGGATCCGGGCAAACCCTGGACGCTGTACTGGGTGCACTTCGATGGCGAACTGGCGGCGGAGTTCCTGCGCCCGTTGGGCAAGGGGCCGATCTGGCGCATCGGCGTGCAACCGCGCCTGCTGGCCGAATTCGATGCGCTGCTCAATCTGCGCAAGCAGGGCCTGAACCTGGCGCACTTCATCTATGCCGCCCACCAGTTGCAGGCGCTGCTGGCCTCCCTGGCGGTGCTGCCGGCGCGGGCCACGTTGAAATCGGGGCGGGTGCTGGACGTCGATGCGGTGCAGGCGGTGATGCGTGCCCACCTGCACGGCTCGCTGAATCTCGACGAACTGGCGGCGCAGTTCAAGTTGTCGCGCTTTCACTTCGCCAAGACCTACCGCGCCCTCACCGGCCATGCACCTATCCAGGATTTCATCCAGCTGAAAATGGCCCACGCCTGCCGCCTGCTCGACGAGGGCCAGCAGGGCATCCGCCAGGTCGCCGAACAGCTGGGCTACGAGGACGTCTACTACTTCTCGCGCTTGTTTCGCAAAGTGGTGGGCATGGCGCCCAGCCATTACCGGGCGCTGCACCAGGGCTGATACGGGCAACGCCTTGACTTGGCTGTGAGGCTTGTCTAGCGTGCCGTCTTCGTTCGCAAATCCAGGGAACCAGGCATGACCTCCGCCGATAACATTAGGCTCGAAGCGGGCTGGAAAGAGGCTCTGCGCGAGGAGTTCGCCAAGCCCTACATGCAGGCGCTGGCCGACTTCCTGCGCCAGGAGAAGGCCGCCGGCAAGGAGGTCTATCCGCCCGGTGCGCTGATCTTCAATGCACTCAACTCCACCCCGCTGGAGCGGGTCAAGGTGGTGATCATCGGCCAGGACCCCTACCACGGCCCGGAGCAGGCCCATGGCCTGTGCTTCTCGGTGCAGCCGGGGGTAGCGACGCCACCGTCGTTGCTGAATATCTACAAGGAACTCAAGCGCGACCTGAATATCGACATCGCCACCCACGGTTGCCTGCAGCACTGGGCCGAGCAGGGCGTGCTGTTGCTCAACACCTCGTTGACGGTCGAGCGCGGCATCGCCGGCTCCCATGCGGACAAGGGTTGGGGGGTATTTACCGACCGGGTGATCGAGGTGGTCAGTCAGCAGCGGCCGCACTTGGTCTTTCTGCTCTGGGGCAAGCATGCGCAGAGCAAGGCCCGCCTGATCGACCCGAGCAAGCACCTGGTGCTGTGTTCGCCGCATCCCTCGCCGCTGTCGGCCCACCGCGGTTTTATCGGCAACGGCCATTTCAGCCGTTGCAACAAGTTCCTCGTGCAGCACGGCATGACCCCTATCGACTGGCGCCTGCCGCCACTCTAGCTGACGCACAGACCTGCCCGGCAAACTCGTAACGCAGATTGCGCAGGCGCCGGCTCAGGCGCTCGCGCTGTTGGATATCGGCGCTGCCGAGCAGGTCGCTGAACAGCTCGGCCAGCGCTTGCCGTGAGCGTGAGTAGGCGGCGCGGTAGTCGGCTGTGTAGACGCTGTCACGCTCCTGCAGCAAACGGGTCAGGCGCGCGGGGAAGTCGGCACTGCGCCGTGCATCGAGCACCACGCGAAATTCCGTCTGCCAGCGCAGGCGGTTGTCCAGCCACAGACGATTCTGCCCACCTAGGCTGTGCGCCCACTCGGCGATATGGGCCTGCTGCACGTCATTCAGCCGACCGAGCCAGGGGCGCAGGCGTTTCTGCATGCGCGTAGCGCGTTGGCTGATCTGGACCGCCAGGGGCGGTTCGAGAAAGTCCTGGCTATCCTCGCGGTTGTCTTCAGCCATGGCGGCATACAGCTCGGCGACTTGTCGGGGGCTGAGGCCTTGCAGCAGCTCGATGGCGGTCGGGGTGATTGCGCCCGTGATGCGCTCGAGTGCCCCATCCAGCTCGGCGAACTGCTCGCTCAATTGGCTGGCGCTGGGCTGCGCTTGCTCGAGCAGCGCTTCGCTGCGCTGCAGCCAGTCGATATAGCGCGGCAATTCGCTGCTGCAGTGCCAGTCCAGATGGGCCTGCAGGCGCGGCTTGAGCCAGGCCTGCTGTTCGCGGTTCAGGCTCAGGTAATCGTTCAGCCGCCAGGGGATCAGCCAGTCGAGATTGCGATAGGCCAGGCCGACCCGGCTGCAGGCGGCCAACAGCAGGCTGAGGGCGATCAGCAGGAGCAGGTTGTTGATCAGGGGCCAGCGGGGCAGGGTCATGGGGTTGACCTCGGCGGCTCTAGGAGGAGTCTGCAGGGTAGGTCAAGGGAGGGCGCGTGCGTCGGGGTTGAAATATTCGGCAAAAAAGAGCCCGCGCGAGGCGGGCTAAACGTGGTCGAAATTTGCGTAGGGATGCTAGCTGCGCTGCCACAGCCTGAACAGCGGCTCGGCCAGGAACATCACCAGAAACAGGCGCAGCACCTGCAGCGCGGTGACCAGCGCCACCGACAGCTGCAGGGCTTCGGCAGTCAGGCACAGTTCGGTGATGCCGCCGGGCATCATGCCGAGCATCAGCGAGCTCTGGTCTTCGCCGGCCAGCCAGCCGAGGGCCTTGGCCAGCAGCGCGGCACTGAGCATGGCGAGCAGGCTGAACAGCAGGATGCGGCCGAGGAAGGCCGGCGCGCTGCGAAAGAAGGTGCGGTCGAAGTGACAGCCCAGGGCGCAGCCGATCAGCCACTGGCCGGCCTGGCCCAGACCGTTCGGCAAGCCGATGTGCAGGTCGAAGCCGACGCTGGCGACGGCGCACACCGTCAGCGGGCCGAGCATCCAGGGGTTGGGTTGTTTGAGTCTTTTCCACAGCAGCGCCAGCAGGGCGCCGGCGGGCAATAGCGTGGCCAACCAGTAGCCGTTCACCGCCGCCGCTGGGGGCGGGTCGATGGGCGGCAGGCTCCAGGTGAAGATGGCCGGAACCAGCAGCACCACCAGCAACAGGCGCAGGCTGTGCGCCGCTGCGACCTGGGCGATCTGGGCGTCGTGGCGTTGCGCCAGGTTGACCATCTCGCTGGCACCGCCCGGCATGCTGGCAAAGAACGCGGTCGCCCGGTCGACCCCGGCGCGGCGCAACAGGGCGATGCCGATCAGACTGAGCAGCAGGGTCAGCAGGGCGCCAGTCAGGATCACGCCGAAATGGCCGAGCAGCTGGCCCATCACCTCGCCGGTGAAGTGCAGGCCGATGCCGCTGGCGACCAGCCATTGTCCGGTTTGTCGGCCGCCGGGAACTTCGCTGACCAGCCAGCCGCTGCAGCGTACGACGATGACTGCCAGCAACGAGCCGATGATCCACGGCAAAGGCCAGCCGATCAGGCTGGCCAGGTAGCCGCCGATCAGGCCGATCAGCGGCGTGGCCCAGTAGCGACGCCACTGGGCCAGGGCGGAGGGCTTAGGCATTGGCGACCTGAGCGGTGCGCCGTGCACGCCACCAGCGCAGGGCTGGCATGCCCAGCATCAGTGCAGTCAGAGCCCACAGGCACAGGCTGATCGGGCTGCTCCACAGGATGTTCAGGTCGCCCGCCGAGATCGACAGGGCGCGGCGCAGGTTGTCTTCCATCAGTTCGCCGAGAACGAAGCCGAGGATCAGTGCCGACAGCGGGAACTCCAGCTTGCGCAGGATGTAACCGAACACGCCGAGGCCGATCATCAGTACCAGGTCGAAGGTGGTGCTGTGCACCGCATAGACGCCGACCATGCTGATCGCGGTGATCGCCGGCACCAGTATCCAGTTGGGTACGCTGAGCATGCGGGCGAACAGGCCGACCAGCGGGATGTTCATCACCAGCAGGATCACGTTGCCGATGAACAGCGAGGCGATCAGGCCCCAGACCACGTCCGGTTGCTGTTCGAACAACAGTGGGCCGGGGGTGATGTTGTACAGGGTCAGGGCGCCGATCATCACCGCAGTGGTGCCCGAACCCGGTACGCCGAGGGTCAGCATGGGGATCAGCGAACCGCAGGCCGAGGCGTTGTTGGCCGCTTCCGGGGCGGCCAGGCCGCGCAGGTCGCCTTCGCCGAACTTGCCCGAGCTGCCGGCCATGCGCTTCTCGCTCATGTAGGTCATGGCGCTGGCGATAGTCGCCCCGGCGCCCGGCAGCACGCCGATGACAAAGCCAGCCACGGCGCTGCGCACCATGGTCCAGAAGGTGAAGCAGAACTCCTTGAAGTTGAACAGCAGGCGGCCGCTGGTTTTCACTGCTTTCTGCCCGCTGTGGGTTTTTTCCAGCATCAACAGCACTTCGCTGACGCTGAAGAAGCCGATCACCACGATGATGAACTGGATACCGTCGGACAGGCTGACGCTGCCGAAGGTGAAGCGGTAGACGCCGGTGGTCGAATCCACCCCGACCGTGGCCAGGGCCAGGCCGATCAGGGCCGCCATCAGGGTCTTCACCGGTTTGTCGCCGACCATGCCGCCGAGGCAGGCGATGGCGAAGATCATCAGCACGAAGTATTCGGCCGGGCCAAAGGCCACCGCCCATTTCGCCAGCAGCGGGGCGAACAGCACCACGCCGCAGGTGGCGATCATGCTGCCGATAAAGGAGCTTACGGCGGATAGGGACAGGGCAATGCCGGCCTTGCCCTGACGGGCCAGCGGGTAGCCGTCGAGGGTGGTCATCACCGCGGCGGCGTCGCCCGGCACGTTAAGCAGAATGGCCGAGATACGTCCGCCGTACTCGCAGCCCAGGTACACGGCGGCCAGCAGGATCAGGGCGGTTTCCGGCGGCAGGCCGAGGGCGAAGGCCAGCGGCAGCAGCAGCGCCACGCCGTTGATCGGGCCCAGGCCCGGCAGCAGGCCGACGATGGTGCCGACGAAGGCACCGAACAGGGCGACCATCAGGTTTTCCGGCCGGGTGGCGACTTCGAAACCCTGCATCAAGAAATTCAGCGTTTCCATTTTCAGCTCTCCACGAAGGCTTCGAACAGGCCGAGCGGTAGCGGCACATCCAGCAGGTAATCGAACAGGCCATAGAGCAGCACACCCATCAGCACACCGCTGATGGCGCAGGGCAGCAGGCGACCGGTGAACAGCAGGCCGAGGGCGAAGGTACCCAGGGCGGTGCTGATGATGAACCCGAGGGATTCGAACAGCAGGGCGTAGGCCAGCAGGGTCAGCATGCACAGTACCGAGCGCAAGGCGCTGGAGCTGTCCAACTTCTGCTCGCGCAGGCCGGGCTTGACCAGTAGCCACAGCGAACCGGCGGCCATCAGGGTCAGCAGCAACAGGGGGTAGGCGCGGGGGCCGACCGGGTCGTAGGCGAAGGGTGCCTGGAAGCCCCAGGCAAGGACGGCGAGTCCGGCGCAGAACAGCAGCCAGGTCGCAGCGAACAGGCGGACGTACATGGTGGGTTACCTAATTGAGGGTCAGGGAGGAGCGAGGCATAGAGCCGCAGGATGGCCGGGCCGCGTGGGCCGGCCATCCTGGGTGCCGGCGTTTTACTCCTGCATCAGGCCGAAGGCGTCGGCCAACACCTTGTACTCCTCGACCTGCTTGAAGACGAAGGCTTGCAGCTCGTCGCCAGTCATCGACAGCGGCAGCAGGTCGCGTTGTTCACGCAGCTTGGCGAAGTCCTCGCTGGCGAGCAGGCTGTCGAACTGCTGTTTCCACCAGTCGTACTGCTCGTCGCTGACCTCGGGGCCGACATAGAAGCCGCGGATCACCGGCCAGGTCATGTCGTAGCCCTGCTCCTTGGCCGTGGGGATCTCGGCCAGCTTGCCCGGCAGGCGCTCGTCGGATAGTACCGCGAGGATGCGCACCTTCTTCGCTTCCAGTTGCGGGGTAACTTCACCCAGGCCGCTGCTGGTCACCTGCACGTGGCCGCCGAGCATGGCGGTGAGGGTTTCGCCGCCGCCCTCGAAGGCGACGTAACGCAGGTTCTTCGGATCGATGCCGGCCAGGCGGGCGATCAGTGCGGTCTGCATCCAGTCCTGGCCGCCGATGGTGGCGCCAGCGCCGAAGACGATGCTCGACGGGTCTTTTTTCAGCGCCTCGACCAGGTCGGTGAGCGTCTGGTAAGGCGAGTCGGCGCGCACGGTGATGGCGCCGTAGTCGGTGCCCACCGCCGCGAGCCAGCGCACGCCGGTTTCGTCGTAACGACCGAACTTGCCTTGGGCCAGATTGAGCAAGGATCCGCTGGAGAAGGCGACAATGGTGCCTGGGTCATCGGCGCGCTGGGCGATCACTGCGTTATAGGCCACCGCGCCGACACCGCCGGGCATGTAGGTGACGCGCATCGGTGCTTTCAGCAGGCCGCTGTCTTTCAAGCCGCTTTGCGCCAGCTTGCAGGTCAGGTCGAAGCCGCCACCGGGCTTGGCCGGCGCGATGCACTCGGGGCGCTTGGGTTCGCCGGCCAGCAGCTGGCCGGCGAAGGCCAGGCAGGCGGTGGCCAGGGCGATACGGGTAAAGGCAGTTTTCATGGTTGAATCCTCTCGATTGTTATTGTGGATTACCAAATCGGCAGTGTGTAGCCGACGATCACGCGGTTCTCGTCCGCATCGCGGGCGAAGTCGGAGTGGAAGCTGGCGTTGCGCAGGCGCACGTAGAGGTTCTTCGCCGGGCCGCTCTGCACCACGTACTTGAGTTCCAGGTCGCGTTCCCACTCGCCGCCGCTCTTGGCGCTGCCGATTACGGTGGCATCGTCGCCGCGGGTGTAGCGGGCGAGGGCACTCAGGCCGGGCAGGCCGAGCGCCGCAAAGTTGTAGTCGTAACGGGCCTGCCAGGATTTTTCGTCGGGGTTGGCGAAGTCGTTGATCTGCGAGAAGTTGACCAGGTAGGGGTCACTGCCGTCGATATAGGCGTAACCGGTGTCGCCGCTCATATCCTGGTAGTTCAGGCTGAGCTTGTGGCCGCTGTGGGCATAGCTGAGTATGCCGTTGAGGGCGCGGTTGTCGACCTTGCCGGCATTCGCCGCGCCGGTGTCGTCACTGAGCATCAGGCGCAGGTCGGCGGCCAGGGTGCCGCCGCCCATTGGGTAGCTGGCGAGCAGGTTGAAGAAGTTCTGCCGGTAGATGTCGTCCAGCTCGGCGTAGAAGTAGCGGCCTTTCAGGTTCGTGTTGAACTGGTAGTCGAGGCCGGCCAGGTCCAGGTGATCGGCAGCGATGCCGCCGGGGAAGCGCTTGTTCTTGCTGTTGAGCAGCATATCCTCGGAGTTGGTCGAGGCGCGGTCGATGACCTTGTCCAGACGCCCACCGGTGAAGGTCAGGCCAGCCAGTTCCGAGGAGGTCAGCAGGCCGCCCTCGAACACCTGGGGCAGCAGGCGGCTGTCGCTGGCCTTGACCACCGGCAGTTCGGGCACGTGCGAACCGTAGCGCAGTTCGGTGGCGGAAGCCTTGACCTTGGCGGTCAGGCCCAGACGGCTGAACTCGTCTGGAGTGCCGCCGTCGTCCTGTACCGGCAGCAGGTCGGTGCCGGTGCGCCCTCCGCCGGAGTCGAGCTTGACGCCGAGCATGCCCAGGGCATCGAGGCCGAAGCCGACCGTACCTTCGGTGTAGCCGGACTGGATGTCGAGGAGGAAACCCTGGCCCCATTCTTCGCGCTTGTTCTGGCCATCGCCTTCGCGGAAATCACGATTCAGGTAGATATTGGTCATGACCAGGTTGGCGCTGCTGTCTTCGACAAAAGCGGCCTGGGCGGCAGGCGCGAGCAGCGCCGCGGATACGGCTAGGCTTAGCAGGTTCGCAGGCAGCAGGGCCTGACGGGATGCGATCGGCATCGGGTGGTCTCCATTGTTGTTTTTGTCACGGCCGCACACCACTGTGCGGACCGTTCAGGTAGGTGGGTCGAGCCACCTGGGACTGATCCTATGAGGTCAAGCTTTCGCCAAGCTTTCAGTGCTGAAAAAACGCCTGGAGCGTTTTTTGACGTCGCCTGCGACGGCCCGCAGGGTGGGCGCCAGGGATGGCGGGCCACAAAGTTTTACCGTGGCGGCTGGTCGCAGGTATTTAGACCATTCACAGGGCGCCTCGCGTCTGTAAACTGCGCCCCGGGCTGCGTGGCCGATAGCGGCCGTTGACTCGAATCCGGAGGGAGGTGGCGGTGCGAATTCTGCTGGTCGAAGACCATCCGCAACTGGCGGCAAGCGTGGCTCAGGCCCTCAAAGGCGCGGGCTGGACGGTGGATGTGCTGCACGACGGGGTGGCCGCCGACCTGGCGCTGGCCAGCGAGGACTATGCCCTGGCGATTCTCGATATCGGCCTGCCGCGCCTCGATGGTTTCCAGGTGCTGGCGCGTTTGCGCGCACGCGGCAAGACCCTGCCGGTGCTGATGCTGACCGCCCGTGGCGAGGTCAAGGATCGCGTGCACGGCCTCAACCTCGGCGCCGACGATTACCTGGCCAAACCCTTCGAGCTGAGCGAGCTGGAGGCGCGGGTCAAGGCGCTGCTGCGGCGCAGCATGCTGGGTGGCGAGCAGCAGCAGCGCTGCGGTGAACTGGTCTACGACCTGGCTACCCGGCGCTTCAGTGCGCGGGGTGAAAGCCTCAGCCTGACTTCCCGCGAGCAGGCGGTGCTGGAGGCGATGATCGCCCGGCCGGGGCGGGTGATGAGCAAGGAGCAACTGGCGGCCCAGGTGTTCGGCCTGGACGAGGAGGCCAGCGCCGACTCCATCGAGATCTACGTCCATCGCCTGCGCAAGAAGCTCGAGGGCAGCGGCGTGCGCATCGTCACCTTCCGTGGCCTGGGTTATCTGCTGGAAGCAGTCGGTGACTGAGGGGGCGCGGATTGCTGCAGTCGGTAGCCTGCGCGGGCGGCTGCTGCGGCGTCTGGCGCTGTTGCTCGCCTTGCTCCTGCTGATCGCCAGCCTGAGTGCCTACTGGAGCGCCCGGCGCGCCGCCGATACCGCTTATGACCGCACCCTGCTGGCGTCGGCGCGGGCGATTGCCCAGGGCCTGTATGCCGATGACGGCCGGCTCAAGGCCAATGTGCCCTATGTCGCCCTGGACACCTTCGCCTACGACAGCGCCGGGCGCATCTACTACCAGGTGTTGGATCTGCGCGGGCAACTGGTGTCCGGTTACGAAGACCTGCCGGCTGCGCCTGCGGGTACTCCGCGCACCGACGACTACCCGGCGCTGGCGCGTTTCTACGACGGCCTCTACCGCGGTCAGGGCGTGCGGGTGGTCAGCCTGCTGCAACCGGTCAGCGAGCCCTTGCTCAATGGTATCGCCGAGATCCGGGTGGCCGAGACCCTGGGCGCGCGCGAGCGCATGATCCGTGAGTTGCTGGTCGGCACGCTGTGGCGCATGAGCTTGCTGGCGTTCAGCGCCTTGCTGCTGGTGTGGCTGGCGGTGAGTGCTGCGCTGCGCCCCCTGGACCTGTTGCGGCGGGCCGTGGCCTCGCGCGCCAGCGACGATCTGCGGCCGCTACCGGATACCGAGCTGCCGCGCGAGTTGCGCCCGCTGGTGAATGCGTTGAATCAGTTCAACGACCGCTTGCGCGACCTGTTCGAGCGCCAGTCGCAATTCATCGCCGATGCCGCCCACGAACTGCGCACGCCCCTGGCGGCGCTCAAGGCGCGGGTCGAGCTGGGTCTGCGCGCGCAGGAGCCGGCCGCCTGGCGCAGCACCCTGGAAGAGGCTGCGCAGAACACCGACCGGCTGACTCAACTGGCCAATCAACTGCTTTCGCTGGCGCGCATCGAAAGCGGCGCGCGGGCGATTGCCGAAGGCGGCGCGCAACGCCTGGATCTCAGCCAGCTGGCCCGTGAGCTGGGGTTGGCCTTGGCGCCCCTGGCCCATGCCTGCGGAATCGCCTTGGCGCTGGAGGCCGAGCAGCCGGTGTGGCTGCGCGGCGAGCCGACCCTGCTCAATGAACTGTTGTGCAACCTGGTGGATAATGCCCTGGCGCATACCCCGGTCGGTGGCAATGTGATCCTGCGGGTACTGGCGCCCGGCATCCTGGAGGTCCAGGACGATGGCCCGGGGATCCCCGCGGAGGAGCGCGAGAAGGTCTTCGAACGTTTCTATCGCCGCAGCGTGCAGGGCTCGGGCGCCGGCCTGGGCCTGGCCATCGTCGGCGAGATCTGCCGCGCGCATCGGGCCGCCATCAGCCTGCATCAGGCGCAGCCGCAGGGGTTGCTGGTACGGGTGGAGTTTGCCGTCGAGGCTGGCTGATCATGGGTGGGGATGCTGGACTCCCCACAGATACTGGGCGATCTTGCCGTTGTCCTGCAATTGCTTGAGGCCGCGGTTGAAGCATTCGAGCAGCTCGGCATTGCCGGGTACCTGGCGTGACAGCAGGAGGTGCAGAGAGGCGCTGCTCAGGGGCTTGGCGTGAAAGTTCAGTCGCGCTCGTTCCGCCGCCGTGAAGCGCTGAGCCAGCAGGCTAAGGCCGGCCTCCCGTGACATCGGGAACAGGTCGATGCGGCCTCCCAGCAGCTGACGGAATGCCACTTCGTCGCTGTTGATGCGATGCACGTTCAGCCGACCCGCCGTCTCGGCTCGCTCGAAGTCGCGGCCGTAGAAGTAGCTACGGGTGGCGCCTATGCGCAGATCCTGCAGATTATCCAGGGTGGTCCACGCGAAATTCCGGTTCTTGAGATGGAAGAAGTGCTGGTGGCTGAGCAGCACAGGGTCGCTGATGAAGAACTGCTCCTCGCGTTCGGCGTTGCGCCGCCAGACCGCGGTGCCGGTGCGTTGCCCCTGCGCGGCCATCTGCAGCGAGCGCGCCCAGGGCAGGAACTCCCACTGCACCTCGATGCCCTCGAGGGTAAAGGCTTCGTTGACGATTCGCGTGGCGACGCCCTGATGGGGCAGCTGCGCGCCGTGAAAGGGCGGCCACTCGCCCGTCGTAAGGCGAATGGGTTCCGCTATGACCAGGTCGCTAAGTAGCAGGATGACTAACAGCAGGCAGTGCTGCATGGGATCCCTCCTTCGAGCATACCGTGCTCAGTGTGATGCTCTGCAGGCTCGGGTGCAGACGACAGCTTTACTGCAGCATGCCCATGGCCGCTTCCATGGCCGCGGAGAGGTCTTCGTCGTCGTTCAGGTTCTGCTGTGGGTCCAGGCCGAGTTTGTGGAAGGCCGGAATCTGGCTCCAGTCCAGTTGGGTGTAGGGGTGTTGGCTGCCCAGGTAGCTCTGCAGGATGGCGACCTGGACGATGTCGACGTAGTCGACCTTGGCGCTGTCGCGGCTGAAGTCCAGGTGTTGGCCCGGTACCATGGCGATCAGTTCGGGGAAGTCCCAGGTGCGCAGAATCTTGTCGCCGATCAGCGGGTGAATCTGCTCGATCACATGGTTGAGGCTGATCGAGTCGGCCAGCAGTTCGTTGTGGTCTTCGGCGTAGGTGAGGATCGGCAGCACGCCGATCTGGTGGACCAGGCCGGCGAGGGTCGCCTGATCCGGCAGCAGGCGGGTGTAGTGCTTGCACAGAACGTGGCAGATCCCGGCGATTTCCGTGCTTTTGTTCCAGACTTCGCGCATCTTGCGGTCGACCACGTCCGAGGTGGCCTGGAACATCTGCTCCATCGCCAGGCCGGTGGCCAGATTGCAGGTGTAATTGATGCCCAGGCGGCTGACGGCCATCTGCAGGTCGGTGATTTCCTTGTTGGTGCGTAGCAATGGGCTGTTCACCACCTTGATGATGCGGGCGGTCAGCGCCGCATCGTTGCCGATGACCTTGCTGATCTGCGGAATGCCGATGTCCGGGTCTTCTGCCGCTTCACGGACCTTCAGGGCGACCTCCGGCAGGGTCGGCAGTACCAGATCGTCGTTGTCGATGGCCTTGATCAGTTCCTGTTGGACTTTTTCGGCAAGCTTGCTCATGGGCGGATCTCTTCGGTAATCGGCTGCAGGTGCAGGGTGGTTAGCGCTGGATTTCGCGGTTGCTGTCCAGGGTGTAGGGCAAATCCAGCAGCCTGAGCGGAAGGCCTTGCGGGGTGCCGAGGTGAATGCGGCCGTCGCTGACTGCGTCCTCCAGCAATACCGCGAGCAGCTCGAAGCCGCTGTCGCTCTGCGCGGCCAGTACCACTTCACCGACGCTGCCGCTGCGCTCGGGCGAGAACAGTTCGGTGGCCGGTGCGGGCAATTGCTCGCCGTCCACTGCCAGGCGATACAGGCGACGCTTGAGCTTGCCGAGGTACTGCATGCGCGCGACGATTTCCTGGCCGGTGTAGCAGCCCTTCTTGAAACTGACGCCGCCCAATGCCTGCAGGTTGAGCATTTGCGGGATGAACAACTCGCGGGTGGCGCCCAGCACCTGGCCGATGCCGGCGCGCACCTGGGCCAGCAACCACCGATTCAGTGGGGCGTGCGCCAGCTGTGCAGCCAACTGGGCCTGCAGGTGCTCGGCCTGGCTGGCCGGTGCCCAGAGTTCGGCGCGGCCGTCGCTCAGGCGCAGCGCCAGCAGGTCGGCGACCCGCGCCACGCTGTCGGCGTGGCCGGGCAGGTCGAGGCCGAGGCTGGCCAGCGCGGCGTCACCCTCATGCAGGCCGAAACGCACCCAGTCGGCGCTTTCGTCGATCAACTTGGACTTGCTGAATACTGCGTATTTCTGCAGGTCGAGCAGTTGCGGCTCGACCAGTTCACTGGCCATCGCCAGCAGGAAACCGTCGAACACGCTGACAACCCGGAAACTCGACAGCATGCGGCCTTTCGGGGTGCAGCGGGCACCGAGGCTGGCGCTGGCATCGCTCAGGTAATTGAGGTTGCAGGTCAGTTGGCCCTGGAGGAATTTGCTCGCATCAGGGCCGCGAACGGCGAGGACGCCTTCGTGGCTGAGGGTGGAGAAAAACGCGGAATCGGCCATAGGAATAAACAATCGCTGGATGAAAGTTAGGGGCGTCATCATAAAAGCAGCCACAAGCTACAAGCTACAAGCTTCAAGCAAAAGCAGAGAAAAGGCTTGAACGCCGGTTTGCTTAGGGCCTCACTCGAGCGGCTTGCAGGGGGCGGCCACCCGACTTGCAGCTGACTGTTATACTGCGCCGCTTCCTCCCCGTCAGGCTCTATCAAGGAACCGCTCCATGGTCGATTCGACAGAACTCAATCGCCTTTACTGGCACAGCCGTCGCGGCATGCTGGAACTGGATGTACTGCTGGTGCCATTCGTCAGGGAGGTTTATCCAACCCTCGATGAGCGGGATCGCGAGCGTTACCGCAAGCTGCTCGAGTGTGAAGACCAGGACATGTTCGGCTGGTTCATGCAGCGCGGCGAACCCGAAGATGCCGACCTGCAGCGCATGGTTCGCATGATCCTGGACCGTGTCCAGCCCAAGTGACGGTTTCGAGTGCCGCTGGCAGCCGTCGCGGCGCTTGCTGCTGCTCTACGGGTTGGTTCAGGCGCTAGCGCTGCTCAGCTTGTCGCTGGTCGAGATTCCGTGGTGGGCGCTGGCGCTGGGTGTCGCCCTGTGTCTGGGGCATGCCGCCTGGGTGTTGCCGCGGCATATTCTGCTGAGTGCGCCGCAGGCGTTCAGCGGGTTGCGCTGTACGGTCGATGGCTGGCAGTTGTGGAGTGCTTCGGGCGGCTGGCAGGTCATCCAGTTGTGCCCCGACAGCCTGGCGTTGCCGCTGGTCGTGGTGCTGCGCTTTCGCCTGGCGGGCGAGCGTCGGGTGCGCGGCCTGTGCATCCCGCACGATGCCATGGTGCGGGACATGCACAGGCGCTTGCGTGTGCGCCTGAAGTTCAGTCGCCGTAGGTGGGCGGCTGCAGAATAGTGTCTTTGGCCTCGGGTAACTGCTGCGGGTAGTCCAGGGTGTAGTGCAGGCCGCGAGATTCCTTGCGTTCCATCGCCGAGCGGATCATCAGTTCGGCCACCTGGGCCAGATTCCTCAGTTCGATCAGGTCGCGGCTGACTTTGTAATTGCTGTAGAACTCGTCGATTTCGTCGAGCAGCAGGCGCACCCGGTGTTCGGCGCGTTGCAGGCGCTTGTTGGTGCGCACGATGCCGACGTAGTCCCACATGAAGCGCCGCAGCTCATCCCAGTTGTGCGCGATGATCACGTCTTCATCCGAGTCGGTCACCTGGCTGGCGTCCCAGCACGGCAGGCCGGTCGGCATGCCGACATCGTCCAACTGCTGGACGATGTCGGCCGCCGCCGCGCGGGCATAGACGAAACACTCCAGCAGCGAGTTGCTGGCCATGCGGTTGGCCCCGTGCAGGCCGGTGAAGCTGGTTTCGCCGATGGCATACAGGCCGGGTACGTCGGTCTGGCCGGTCTGCTCGACCAGCACGCCGCCGCAGGTGTAGTGCGCAGCCGGCACTACCGGAATCGGCTCGCGGGTGATGTCGATGCCGAAATCCAGGCAGCGCTCATAGACAGTGGGGAAGTGCGCCTTGATGAAATCGGCCGGTTTGTGGCTGATATCCAGGTACACGCAGTCCACACCGAGGCGCTTCATTTCGTGGTCGATGGCGCGGGCCACGATATCGCGCGGCGCCAGTTCGGCGCGCGCATCGAAACGCTGCATGAAGCGCTCGCCGCCCGGCAGCTTGAGCAGCGCACCTTCGCCGCGCAGGGCTTCGGTGACCAGAAAACTCTTGGCCTGCGGGTGGTACAGGCAGGTCGGGTGGAACTGGTTGAACTCCAGGTTGCCGACTCGGCAGCCGGCGCGCCAGGCCATGGCGATGCCGTCGCCGCATGCACCATCCGGGTTGCTGGTGTACAGATAAACCTTGGCCGCGCCGCCGGTGGCGAGGATGACGAAGCGCGCGCCATAGGTATCAACCTCGCCGCTGGCGCGATTGAGCACATAGGCGCCCAGGCAGCGTTCGCCGGCCAGGTCGAGTTTACGCTCGGTTATCAGGTCGACCGCCACGTGCTGCTCGAGCATTTCGATATTGGCCCGCAGCCTGGCCTGTTCGAGCAGGGTCTTGAAGATCGCCGCGCCGGTGGCGTCGGCGGCGTGGATGATGCGTCGATGACTGTGACCGCCTTCGCGGGTCAGGTGAAATTCGAAGCCGCCGTCTTCGCGGGCGGTCTGGTCGTCGCGGGTGAAGGGCACGCCCTGATCGATCAGCCATTGAATCGCTTCGCGGCTATGCTCCACGGTGAAGCGCACCGCTTCTTCGCGACACAGGCCGGCACCGGCATTGAGAGTGTCTTCGACATGCGACTCGATGGTATCGGTGTCGTCCAGCACCGCTGCCACGCCACCCTGGGCCCAGTATGTCGAGCCATTGGCCAGATTGCCCTTGCTCAGCACGGCAATGCGCAGATGCTCGGGCAGTGTCAGCGCCAGCGTCAGGCCGGCGGCCCCGCTGCCGATGACCAGAACGTCGTGTTGGTGGTGTTGGCTCATGTCGTGATTCCGCAGGTAAGCGGCCCCTAGTATATAGAGCGGGCGGGCAGCACAATAGCCGGCTTATGACCTACTGTGGTGGTGAGGAACTTTCTTAGTCTCTCATGATCCATAAAGGGCCACCCGTAGAGGGGCAGTGTCGTCTGTTTGCCGAAGTGCGTTGAGGGCATGTAAGGATTTTCGATCGTTGGCAGATGGCTGATCTAAGACTATTTTTGCGCAGCAGGGCCTAGCGGCTGTTGCTGCGTCACTCCGTGCAGGACAAAAAGCGTTCTGCAGGAAGCTTGTTTGGGGGGAGAACTTTTGCGCAACGCCCGAGTCTATTTTGGCAGAACGATTGATTGGCTGATGTTGCACTCCTGCAGACTCGATGGGGAGTGTTGATGCTAGTTCAGGAAGAAGATCAGCAGCTGGTCGAGCGCGTGCAGCGTGGCGACAAGCGGGCATTCGATTTGCTGGTGCTGAAGTACCAGCACAAGATTCTGGGGTTGATCGTGCGTTTCGTGCATGACACCCATGAAGCGCAAGACGTGGCGCAGGAAGCCTTCATCAAGGCTTATCGGGCGCTGGGAAATTTTCGCGGTGACAGTGCGTTCTATACGTGGCTGTACCGTATCGCCATCAATACGGCGAAGAATCATCTGGTGTCGCGTGGTCGGCGACCGCCAGAGAGCGATGTAAGTGCCGAGGATGCTGAGTTCTATGATGGCGATCATGCCCTCAAGGACATCGAGTCCCCGGAACGCTTGCTGCTGCGGGATGAAATCGAAGCCACAGTGCATCGGGCCATCCAGCAATTGCCAGAAGATTTGCGTACGGCGCTAACCTTGCGTGAATTCGATGGTCTGAGTTACGAGGACATTGCGAGCGTGATGCAGTGTCCGGTCGGTACTGTGCGTTCGCGAATTTTTCGAGCTCGTGAGGCCGTAGACAAGTCCTTGCAACCCCTGTTGCAGGGAAGTTAAGACAGCGGCGATAGCCAAGAGAGGAACCGCCATGAGTCGTGAAGCCCTGCAGGAATCGCTGTCCGCGGTGATGGATAACGAAGCGGATGAAATGGAGCTGCGGCGCGTGCTCAGTGCGAGCGACGATGCCGAACTGCGTGCAACCTGGTCGCGTTATCAGATCGCTCGTGCAGTGATGCACAAGGAGTTGCTGGAACCGCGTCTGGATATCGCTGCCGCTGTGTCTGCGGCGCTGGCCGACGAAGCCTTGCCGGTACAGAACAGGGCCGCCGCTCACGGTCCGTGGCGCACGGTCGGGCGTTTTGCCGTGGCCGCCTCGGTTACGGTCGCCGTGCTGGCAGGTGTGCGTTTGTACAACCAGGATGAGGTTGCAAGCACCCAGTTGGCGCAGCAAGCTGCTCAGCCGGCCTTGAGCGCTCCGCAAGCGCAAGGCCCTGCCATGCTGGCTGGTTTCAGTACGGCAGGCGAGCAACAAGCTGCGGCCGAAACTGCCAGTGAGGCCACGCCTGGCTGGCATGACCAGCGTCTGCCGGCGTATCTGCGCCAGCATGCTCAGCAAGCGGTTATGAATGCTAATGAGAGCGCGCTGCCTTATGCTCGCGCTGCAAGCCTGGAAAACCGCTAAGGAGGCGCATGCGCTTTATTCCCGTCATCTCTTTGTTGCTTGGCAGCTGGTTGGCGTTACCTGCTGTCGCTGCCGAGGCGCAAGATTGGCTGCAACGTTTGGCTGAGGCTGGCCGAAGCCGAAGCTTTCAAGGTGTATTCGTCTATGAGCGCAACGGCAGCTTTTCTACCCATAGTATTTGGCATCGGGTGGATGAGGCGGGTGTGGTGCGCGAACGGCTATTGCAGTTGGATGGGCCCGCGCAGGAAGTGGTGCGTGTCGATGATCGCGCGGAATGCGTCAGTGGTTCCCTGGCCGATCAGATCGGCGACCCCCAGGCGTGGTCCGCGCATGGTCTGAGTGTCCAGCGACTGCTCGAGTCTTATGACCTGCGCATGATCGGCAATTCGCGTGTGGCGGGGCGTTCCGCTGTGGTCTTGGCGTTGTCCCCGCGCGATCAGCATCGTTACGGCGTTGAGTTGCACCTGGATCAGGAAAGCGCCCTGCTGTTGAAGTCCCTGTTGCTGAATGACAAGGGGCAGTTGCTCGAGCGCTTTCAATTTACCCGGCTCGATCTGGGCGCGCTTCCTACTGAGCAGGAGCTGCAGCCTGGCGCGGGTTGTCAGCCGGTAACTGCCAGCAAGGCGGCTAAGGTTGCCGAGGCCTGGCGTTCCGAGTGGTTGCCGCCAGGTTTTACCCTGAGCCGGGTGGCCGAGCGTCGCAGTCCTGCTTCCAATGAACAAGTCGCCAGTCTGGTTTATTTCGATGGGCTGGCGCGTTTTTCTGTGTTCGTTGAGCCCTTGCGTGGTGTCATGGTCGAAGATGCGCGCAGTCAGCTTGGCCCTACTGCTGCGGTTTCGCGGCGTCTGGCGACCGCCGATGGCGATGTGATGGTGACTGTGGTTGGTGAGATTCCTCTGGGTACGGCGGAGCGTATAGCCTTGTCGATACGCGGTATAGAAATGCAGGCTGTGCAATGATCGAAGAGCAGGGACGAGTCGTGGCTGTCGAACCAGGTGCCGTTTGGGTTGAGACCCTGCGTAAAAGCACCTGTTCCAGTTGCTCGGTCAGCGCCGGTTGCGGTCATGGCGTGCTCGACAAGCTGGGGGTCGGTGGGCGGCGGGGCTATGTCCGTGCGCTCTGCGATCTGCAGTTGAACGTGGGCGATGCGGTGGTGATTGGCGTGCGCGAGGAGTTGCTGGTGCGCGGCTCATTGCTGGTCTATCTGCTGCCTCTGATCGGTTTGTTCGGCGCGGCATTACTGGCCGAACAACTGGCCTTGAGTGAGCCGCTGGTGATCCTGTCTGCTTTCGTCGGCTTGTTCGTGGCTTGGTCGGCGGTGCGCTGGCGCAGCAATCGCACGGCCGATGATCCGGCCTTGCAACCGGTTGTCGTGCGTGCCTTGCTCGGCGGATCTGCTGCAGCGTTTTGAGCATTTTGCTCGTTCGATGGGGAGTTTTATATCGATGTCTAGCCTGAAATCGTCTTTCTATTCCTTGCTCGCTCTACTGCTATTGGGGCAGGCGGTGGTTGCCCAGGCAAGCTTGCCGGACTTTACCGAGTTGGTCGAAGAGGCCGCGCCAGCGGTGGTCAACATCAGCACCCGGCAGAAAATACCGGAGCGTGTGGCCGGGGCTGGCGAATTGGCCATCCCCGATCTTGAAGGCCTGCCGCCGATCTTTCGCGAATTCTTCGAACGCAATATTCCGCAAGTGCCGCGCGCACCAAACGGCGGCCGCCAGCGTGAAGCGCAGTCGCTGGGTTCCGGTTTCATTATTTCCGCCGATGGTTATGTGCTGACCAACAATCACGTGGTCGCCGGTGCCGATGAAATCATCGTGCGTCTGCCTGACCGCAGCGAGTTGGAGGCGAGGCTGATCGGTGCCGATCCGCGTAGCGATGTGGCCTTGCTCAAGGTCGAAGGCAAGGATCTGCCAACGGTCAGGCTGGGCAAATCCGAGGATCTGAAGGTCGGTGAGTGGGTGCTGGCCATCGGCTCGCCCTTCGGCTTCGACCATTCGGTGACCGCCGGCATTGTCAGCGCCAAGGGGCGCAGCCTGCCGAATGAAAGTTATGTGCCGTTCATTCAGACCGATGTGGCGATCAATCCGGGTAACTCCGGTGGCCCGTTGTTCAACCTGGCGGGTGAGGTGGTGGGGATCAACTCGCAGATATTCACCCGCTCCGGTGGCTTCATGGGCTTGTCCTTCGCCATTCCGATGAGCGTGGCCATGGATGTGGCCGAGCAGTTGAAGGCCGACGGCAAGGTCAGTCGCGGCTGGCTGGGTGTGGTGATTCAGGAAGTGAACAAGGATCTGGCCGAGTCCTTCGGTCTGGACAAGCCGGCGGGTGCGCTGGTTGCCCAGGTGCTGGAGGGAGGTCCGGCGGCCAAGGGCGGTTTGCTGGTTGGCGACGTGATTCTCAGTATCGACGGCAAGCCGATCGTCATGTCGGGAGACCTGCCGCATCTGGTGGGGCGCCTGAAGCCGGGCAGCGAGGCCGAGCTGGATGTGGTGCGTGACGGTTCGCGCAAGCAGCTCGCGTTGACCATCGGGGCCTTGCCGGAAGACGGAGAAGCCTTGGCCGGGGCGACTGGGCCGGGCGTGGAGCGCAGCAGCAATCGGCTCGGAGTCAAGGTGGTCGAGTTGAGCGCGGAGCAGAAGAAAGGCCTCGACCTGAAAGGCGGTGTGGTGATCAGCGAAGTGCTCGACGGCCCTGCCGCGCTGATCGGCTTGCGTCCGGGCGATGTGATCACCCATTTGAATAATCAGGCCATCGATTCGGCGAAGACCTTTACCCAGGTAGCCCAGGAGTTACCGAAGAACCGCTCTGTTTCAATGCGTGTACTGCGCCAGGGGCGCGCCAGTTTCATCACCTTCAAGCTGGCGGAATGATGACGGCGCCTTGCCTGGCCGTCGCAAATGCGCTGCCGCCGGCCTGATCTAGAAGCTGAAACGCGGCACGCAAGACTGAAGAAGGGCGATTTCGATCGCCCTTCTTCACATCTGCCGATTGGCGCCTGGGCGTGACGGCTGCGGCGCCAATCGGGTACACTTCACGGCTATTTTCGGCGGGCTGTCGCCTGCGACCTTTTCGAGTGTTGTCCTGTGAGTGACCTGAGTCATATCCGCAATTTCTCCATCATCGCCCACATCGATCACGGCAAGTCCACCCTGGCCGATCGCTTCATCCAGATGTGTGGTGGCCTCGCCGATCGTGAAATGGAAGCCCAGGTCCTGGATTCCATGGACCTCGAACGTGAGCGCGGGATCACCATCAAGGCGCATAGCGTGACCCTGTATTACAAGGCGCGCGACGGCAAGACCTACCAGTTGAACTTCATCGATACCCCCGGGCACGTCGACTTCACCTATGAAGTCAGCCGCTCCCTGGCGGCCTGCGAAGGCGCGCTGCTGGTGGTTGATGCCGGTCAGGGGGTCGAGGCGCAATCGGTCGCCAACTGCTACACCGCCATCGAGCAAGGCCTCGAGGTCATGCCGGTGCTGAACAAGATCGACCTGCCGCAGGCCGACCCGGATCGGGTCAAGGAAGAAATCGAGAAAATCATCGGCATCGATGCCACCGATGCCGTGACCTGTAGCGCCAAGACCGGCCTGGGGGTCGACGAAGTGCTCGAGCGTCTGGTACATACCATTCCCGCGCCGGCCGGCGATATCGAGGCGCCCTTGCAGGCGTTGATCATCGACTCCTGGTTCGACAACTACCTGGGGGTGGTTTCCCTGGTGCGCGTGCGCCACGGGCGGATCAAGAAGGGCGACAAGGTGCTGGTGAAATCCACCGGCAAGATTCACCTGGTCGACAGTGTCGGCGTCTTCAACCCCAAGCACTGCGCCACGGTCGACCTCAAGGCCGGCGAAGTCGGCTTCATCATCGCCGGCATCAAGGACATTCACGGTGCGCCGGTGGGCGACACCCTGACCCTGAGCTCGACCCCCGACGTCGAAATGCTGCCAGGCTTCAAGCGCATCCAGCCGCAGGTCTATGCCGGTCTGTTTCCGGTCAGTTCCGACGACTTCGAGGATTTCCGTGATGCCCTGCAAAAGCTCACGCTGAACGACTCATCCTTGCAGTACACCCCGGAAAGCTCCGATGCCCTGGGCTTCGGCTTCCGCTGCGGCTTCCTCGGCATGCTGCACATGGAAATCATCCAGGAGCGCCTGGAGCGCGAGTACGACCTGGATCTGATCACCACCGCACCGACGGTTATTTTCGAGTTGCTGCTCAAGACCGGCGAGACGATCTACGTCGATAACCCGTCCAAGCTACCGGATCTGTCGACCATCGAAGACATGCGTGAGCCGATCGTGCGGGCCAATATCCTGGTGCCGCAGGAGCACCTGGGTAACGTCATCACCCTGTGCATCGAGAAGCGTGGCGTGCAGCACGACATGCTGTTCCTCGGCTCGCAGGTGCAAGTGACCTACGACCTGCCGATGAACGAAGTGGTGCTGGACTTCTTCGACCGCCTGAAGTCGACCAGCCGTGGCTATGCGTCGCTGGACTATCACTTCGATCGTTATCAGTCGGCCAATCTGGTCAAGCTGGACGTATTGATCAACGGTGAGAAGGTCGACGCCCTGGCGCTGATCGTGCACCGTGACAACGCCCACTACAAAGGGCGTGCGTTGACCGAGAAGATGAAAGAGCTGATTCCGCGGCAGATGTTCGATGTGGCGATCCAGGCCGCCATCGGCGGGCAGATTGTCGCGCGCACCACCGTCAAGGCGCTCAGGAAGAACGTGCTGGCCAAGTGTTACGGCGGTGATGTGAGCCGCAAGCGCAAACTGCTGGAAAAGCAGAAGGCCGGTAAGAAAAGGATGAAGCAGGTTGGTAACGTGGAAATTCCACAAGAAGCCTTCCTCGCCGTGCTCAGATTGGATAGCTAGGTCCCATGTCGCTAAATTTCCCGTTGTTGCTGGTAATCGCCGTCGCCGTTTGTGGTGCGCTGGCGCTGTTCGATCTGGTTTTCCTGGCTCCGCGCCGGCGCACGGCCATTGCCAACTACCAGGGCCAGGTCGATCAGCCCGACGAGGCGGTAGTCGAGCGCCTGAACAAAGAACCATTGCTGGTGGAGTACGGCAAGTCGTTCTTCCCGGTGCTGGCGATCGTGCTGGTGCTGCGCTCCTTCCTGGTCGAGCCGTTCCAGATACCGTCCGGCTCGATGAAGCCGACCCTGGAAGTGGGCGATTTCATCCTGGTCAACAAATTCGCCTATGGCATCCGCCTGCCGGTGCTGGACACCAAGATCATCGCGGTGGACGACCCGCAGCGTGGCGATGTCATGGTGTTCCGTTACCCGAGCGACCCGAACATCAACTACATCAAGCGTGTGGTGGGCCTGGCCGGTGATCGGATTCGCTACACCAGCGACAAGCGTCTGTTAGTCAACGATCAGCCGGTAGCCGAGAAATTGCTCGGCGAAGAGCCAGGCAGTCTTGGCAGCGCGGCCCTCTATGAGGAGCGTCTGGGCGCGGCCGAGCACCTGATCCGCAAGGAAATGAATCGTTATCGGGCCGAACCGGGGCGTGAGTGGGTGGTGCCGCAAGGGCATTACTTCATGATGGGCGACAACCGCGACAACTCCAACGACAGCCGTTACTGGAACGATCCTGCAATTTCAAAGCCCTTGTTGGGCATGGTGCCGGACCAGAATATCGTCGGCAAGGCGTTCGCCGTCTGGATGAGCTGGCCCGACCCGAAATTGCGCAATCTGCCGAATTTCTCGCGCGTCGGTTTGATTCACTGACCTTTCGCGCCTGAGTTCATAGAATAAGTGCGGCGCTGTTCAATACGGCGCCGCAGGCTATATATAGTCTTGGCCCGCTGGGCACTCACATTGGTCGAACTTGGGGGCAAACATGACATTTGCACGTTCGCAGAAAGGCTTGTCGATACTGAGCTGGTTGATGGTACTGGCGGTCGTGGCATTCTTCGCCAGCACGGCGTTCAAGATGCTGCCGCACTACCTCGACTATATGTCGATGGAAAAGATCATTACCTCGGTGGAAGCTGATCAGACCATGGATATCCGCACGGTCGGCGCTTTCTATGGCCATGTCGGCAAGGGCATGGAGGTCAACAGCATTCGCGACCTCGATCTGAGAGAAGCGTTGAAGGTGAAAATCGAGAACAACGAGTTTCGTGCTCATCTGAAGTATGAAAAGCGCGAGCCGCTGATCGAGAATCTCGATCTGGTGGTCCGGTTCGACAAAGAATATCGCGTGCGCATGCCGTGAGTGCTTCGTTGGCTCGTCTCGAGCGTCAGCTCGGTTATACCTTCAAAGATCAGGACCTGATGGTGCTGGCGCTGACCCACCGCAGTTTCGCCGGGCGCAACAATGAGCGCCTGGAGTTCCTCGGTGACGCCATTCTCAACTTCGTCGCCGGCGAGGCGCTGTTCGAGCGCTTCCCGCTGGCGCGCGAAGGTCAGTTGTCGCGTTTGCGCGCGCGCCTGGTCAAGGGCGAGACCCTGGCCATCCTCGCCCGTGGCTTCGATCTGGGCGACTACCTGCGGCTCGGCTCGGGCGAGTTGAAGAGCGGCGGCTTCCGCCGAGAATCGATTCTCGCCGATGCCCTCGAAGCACTGATCGGCGCCATCTACCTGGATGCCGGGATGGACGCGGCGCGCGAGCGGGTGATCGCCTGGCTGACCAATGAACTGGAAAGCCTGACCCTGGTCGATACCAACAAGGATCCGAAAACCCGCTTGCAGGAATTCCTGCAATCGCGGGCCTGCGAGCTGCCGCGCTATGACGTGGTGGATATTCAGGGCGATCCGCATTGTCGGACATTCGTCGTCGAATGCCAGATTTCCTTACTGAATGACAAGACCCTGGGCCAGGGTGCCAGCCGTCGCATCGCCGAACAGGTCGCTGCAGCCGCCGCCTTGATTGCCCTCGGGGTGGAGAATGGGCATGACTGATACACCCGTTACACGCTGCGGCTATGTCGCCATTGTTGGTCGGCCCAACGTGGGTAAGTCGACCCTGCTCAATCACATCCTCGGGCAGAAGCTGGCGATCACCTCGCGCAAGCCGCAGACCACCCGGCACAACATGCTCGGGATCAAGACCGAAGGCGCCGTGCAGGCGATCTACGTAGATACCCCCGGCCTGCACAAGAACAACGAGAAAGCCCTCAACCGCTACATGAACAAGAACGCCTCGTCAGCGCTGAAAGACGTCGACGTGGTGATCTTCGTGGTCGACCGCACCCGCTGGACCGACGAGGACCAGCTGGTGCTCGAGCGCGTGCAGTACGTGCAGGGTCCGGTGATCCTGGCGATCAACAAGACCGACCGTCTCGAAGACAAGGCCGAGCTGATGCCGCACCTGGAGTGGCTGGCGACCCAGTTGCCCAATGCCGAGATAGTGCCGGTCTCCGCCCAGCACGGGCACAACCTCGATACCCTGGAAAAACTGGTCGGCGAGCGCCTGCCCGAGGGCGTGCACTTCTTCCCGGAAGACCAGGTCACCGACCGTTCCAGCCGTTTCTTCGCCGCCGAGTTGGTGCGCGAGAAGATCATGCGCCAGCTCGGCGCCGAGCTGCCGTACCAGATCACCGTGGAAATCGAAGAGTTCAAGCGCGATGGGCGTATTCTGCATATCCATGCGCTGATCCTGGTCGAGCGCGACGGCCAGAAGAAAATCATCATTGGCGACAAGGGCGAGCGGATCAAGCGCATCGGCCAGGAGGCGCGCAAGGACATGGAAGTGATGTTCGACTCCAAGGTCATGCTCAACCTCTGGGTCAAGGTCAAAGGCGGTTGGTCGGACGACGAACGCGCCTTGCGCTCCCTGGGCTACGACGATATTTGAGCTGTGACCGGGTTGTAGACGATCAGATTGTAGGATGGTCGGACCGCGTAGGTGATAACCCATCAAATTCGATGATGGGTTACGCCGCGCCCAGCAGGTTGTCTTGAACGGGCATCGTGTAAGCGGCTAACCCATCCTACGGAACGTGGCAGTCAACCATCCATGACCTCTCAGCCAGCCTATGTTCTGCACAGCCGTGCCTACCGCGAGAGCAGTGCGCTGGTGGATTTCCTCACCCCGCAAGGCCGCCTGCGCGCGGTAATGCGCGGTGCGCGGGGCAAGGCCGGCAGCCTGGCGCGGCCGTTCGTGCCGCTGGAAGTGGAGTTTCGCGGGCGCGGCGAGCTGAAGAACGTCAGCCGCCTCGAAGCCGCCGGCATTCCCAACCTGTTGCACGGCGAGGCGCTGTTCAGTGGTCTCTATCTGAACGAGCTGCTGATCCGCCTGCTGCCGGAGCAAGACCCGCACCCGCTGACTTTCGAGCACTACGCCATGACTGTGCTGGCGCTGGCCCAGGGCCGTGCGCTGGAGCCCTTGCTGCGTTCTTTTGAATGGCGTTTGCTCGATGAGCTGGGCTATGGTTTCGCCCTGGATGTGGATCGGCTTGGCCAGCCGATCGTCGCTGCGGGTCTCTATCGTCTGCAAGCGGATGCCGGCCTGGAAGCGGTCGGCCAGTTGCAGCCGGGCGTGTTCCACGGTAGCGAGTTGCTCGCCATGGCCGAGGCCGACTGGAGCGCGCCGGGCGCCCTGGCCGCGGCCAAGCGCCTGATGCGCCAGGCCCTGGCACCCCATTTAGGCGGTCGACCGCTGGTCAGCCGCGAACTCTTCATGACGCTCAAGGAGCCATCACGTGACTGACGCCAACCGTATTCTGCTGGGTGTGAACATCGACCATGTGGCGACCCTGCGCCAGACCCGCGGTACGCGCTACCCGGATCCGGTCAAGGCCGCGCTGGACGCTGAGGAGGCGGGCGCCGATGGCATCACCGTGCACCTGCGCGAAGACCGTCGACATATCCAGGAGCGTGACGTGCGGCTGCTCAGGGAGGTCATGCAGACGCGGATGAACTTCGAGATGGGCGTCACCGAGGAGATGCTCGCCTTCGCCGAAAGCATTCGCCCCGAGCATGTCTGTCTGGTGCCGGAAACCCGTCAGGAGCTGACCACCGAGGGTGGCCTGGACGTGGCCGGGCAAGAGGCGCGGATTCGCGCCGCGGTCGAGCGCCTGAGCCGGATCGGCTGCGAAGTCTCGCTGTTCATCGACCCGGACCCGCAGCAGATTGAAGCCTCCAAGCGCGTCGGTGCGCCGGCTATCGAGCTGCACACCGGGCGCTATGCCGATGCCAGTACGCCGGTCGAAACGGCCAAGGAATTGGCGCGGATTCGCGACGGCGTGGCCTGCGGCCTGGCCCATGGCCTGATCGTCAACGCCGGCCACGGCCTGCATTACCACAACGTCGAGGCGGTGGCGGCGATCGCCGGGATCAACGAGCTGAACATCGGCCACGCCCTGGTCGCCCATGCCCTGTTCGTCGGCTTCAAGCAGGCGGTGGTGGAGATGAAGCAACTGATAGTCGCGGCGGCCAATCGCCCCTGACAGGCTCAACTGCCCGCGTTGCCCCTCTCGATAAAAGAGAGGGGCGTTAACAGCGGCCTCGCGTGCGCGCCCAGGCTAGGCGTCCGCGGCCAGGCGTCCAGCAAAATGCCAAGCCTGGATTTAACCAGTCTGGCCCGCCGGCCCATGCACCGAGCGGAACGCAGTCCGAACCGCTCTACATGTTGTCGTTTCCCGGGGCGCAAATCTGCGACAATCGCCGCTCTTTTTTCAGCGCCATCTGCCGGCCCGGGCCATGCCCGGTTAGCCACGCCGGGTGGCGCGGATTGCGAGCGAGCCTCGCCCTTACGAAAGCATGCGATGACCGATTCAGTTCCTGCACTCGACCAACTGCTGAAAAACCTCGACCAGGCCCTGCTGGCCGACCGCCACCGCCTGCGCCGCCAGCTACACGAGCTGCGCAAGCAGGCGGTGCCGGACCCGGCCAGGCTGGGGCAGTGGCTGGAACACTTCCAGACCTCCGTGGCCAAGGTCGAGGCGCGCCGTCTCAGCGTGCCGCTCATGCGTTACGACGATGCCTTGCCGATCGCCGCCAAGCGCGACGAGATCAAGGCCGCCATCGCCAAACACCAGGTGGTGGTGATTGCCGGCGAGACCGGTTCGGGCAAGACCACCCAGTTGCCGAAGATCTGTCTGGAGCTGGGCCGCGGCGTGCATGGCCTGATCGGCCACACCCAGCCGCGGCGCCTGGCCGCGCGCAGCGTGGCCACCCGGGTGGCGGAAGAGATCGGCACGCCGTTGGGCGAACTAGTCGGCTATCAGGTGCGTTTCGAGGACAAGAGCGGCGAGCGCAGCCTGATCAAGCTGATGACCGACGGCATCCTGCTGGCCGAGACCCAGCACGACCGCTACCTGGAAAAGTACGACACCCTGATCGTCGACGAGGCCCACGAGCGCAGCCTGAACATCGACTTCCTCCTCGGTTACCTGAAAACCCTGCTGGCGCGCCGCCCCGACCTCAAGCTGATCATCACCTCGGCGACCATCGACCTGCAGCGCTTCTCCGAGCATTTCGGTGGGGACGGCCTACCCGGGGCGCCCATCGTCGAAGTCTCGGGGCGTACCTATCCGGTCGACACCTGGTACCGGCCGCTGACGGCCGAGCAGGACGAGGACGGCAACCGGGTCGAGGAAGACCTCTCGGTCGATCAGGCGATTGTCGCCAGCCTCGATGAGATCGCCGCCTTCGAGAAGAGCGCAGGCAAGCACCCCGGCGATGTGCTGGTGTTCCTCCCCGGCGAGCGCGAGATCCGCGACTGCGCCGAGGTGCTGCGCAAGGCCAACCTGAGGTTCACCGAAGTGTTGCCGCTGTATGCGCGCCTGAGCCCGGCCGAGCAGCAGAAGATTTTCGCGCCCATGGGCGCGCGCAAGGTCGTCCTGGCCACCAACGTCGCCGAGACCTCGCTGACCGTGCCGGGCATCCGTTACGTGATTGACAGCGGCACCGCGCGCATCAGCCGCTACAGCTACCGCGCCAAGGTCCAGCGCCTGCCGATCGAAGCCGTGTCCCAGGCCAGCGCCAACCAGCGCAAGGGCCGCTGCGGCCGGGTCGAGCCGGGCATCTGCGTGCGCCTGTACAGCGAGGAGGATTTCAATGGCCGGCCGGCCTTCACCGACCCGGAGATCCTGCGCACCAACCTGGCGGCGGTGATCCTGCAGATGCTTCACCTGCGCCTCGGCGAGATCGAGGCTTTCCCCTTTATCGAACCGCCGGACGGCAAGGCGATCAGCGACGGCTTCAACCTGTTGCAGGAGCTCTCGGCGGTCAGCCGCGAGGGCCAGTTGACCGCGCTGGGCCGCCAGCTGGCGCGCCTGCCGGTCGACCCACGGCTGGGGCGCATGGTCCTGGAAGGCGCCAAGCAAGGCAGCCTCGAGGAAGTGCTGATCATCGCCAGCAGCCTGTCGGTGCAGGACCCGCGAGAACGCCCCGCGGATCGCCAGCAGGCCGCCGACCAGGCCCACGCGCAGTGGAAGGACGTCGATTCCGACTTCGCCGCGCTGATCAACCTGTGGCGCGGCTTCGAGGAGCAGCGCCAGGCTCTCGGTTCCGGTGCGCTACGCAGCTGGTGTCGGAAGAACTTCCTCAATTACCTGCGCCTGCGCGAATGGCGCGATGCGCACCGCCAGCTGGTGCTGATCGCCCGTGAGCTGAAACTCTCCGAAGGCCACGGCAGCGCCGATGGGTATCGCTCCGCTCAACGCCATCCTACGAAGGGCGGTGCGCAGCAGGCGAGCAAACCGGCAAAACCTGCCGAAGTCGATGAAGCCGCCCAGCGCGCCAAGGGCTACGCCGCGGTGCACAAGGCAATCCTCTCCGGCCTGCTCAGCCAGATCGGCCAGAAGACCGAAGACGGCGACTACCTGGGCGCACGGCAGCGGCGTTTCTGGGTGCACCCCTCGAGCGTGATCGGACGCAAGAAACCCACCTGGATCATGGCCTCTGAACTGGTCGAGACCACCAAGCTGTTCGCCCGCATGGTGGCCAGGATCGAGCCGGACTGGATCGAACCACTGGCGCCGCACCTGATCAAGAAGAACCACCTGGAGCCGCACTGGGAGAAGAAGCGCGGCCAGGTGGTGGCCTACGAGCAGATCAGCCTCTACGGCCTGATCGTGGTCGGTCGCCGGCCGGTGCATTACGGCCCCATCGACCCCGAGGTGTCGCGCGAGCTGTTTATCCGCGAGGGCCTGGTCGGCGGTGAAATCCTCTCCCGGGCCAAGTGCCTGAGCGCCAACCGCAAGCTGCTGGAGCAGCTCGACGAGCTGGAAGCCAAGGCCCGCCGGCGCGACATCCTCGCCGACGAGGAAACCCTGTTCGCCTACTACCAGGCGCGCCTGCCGGCCGAGATCTACCAGGCCGCGACCTTCGACAGCTGGTACAAGACCGAGAGCCAGAAAGACCCGCAGCTGCTGATCATGCGCGAGGAAGACGTGCTGGCCCGCGATGCCAAGGAGATCACCGCCGCGCAGTACCCGGATACCCTGCGCCTGGGGGAACTGACCCTGCCGCTGAGCTACCACTTCGAGCCCAACCACCCACGCGACGGCGTCACCTTGCGCGTACCGGCGCCGCTGCTGCCGCAACTGCCGGCCGAGCGTCTGCAATGGCTGGTGCCCGGCCTGCTGGAAGCCAAGTGCATCGCCCTGGTGCGCAACCTGCCCAAGGCCCTGCGCAAGAACTTCGTGCCGGTACCGGATTTCATCGGCGCCGCCTTGAGCAAGCTGAGCGTCGGTGAGGGCAGCCTGCCCGCCGCCCTGGGCCGCGAACTGCAGCGCATGACCGGGGTGCGGGTGAGCGACGAGGCCTGGACCGAGGCCGAAGCGCAGCTCGACAGCCACCTGAAGATGAACCTGGAGGTGGTCGACACCCATGGCAAGGTCCTCGGCGAAGGCCGCGACCTGGCCGAACTGTGCGCGCGCTTCAGTGAGGCCAGCCAGGCCGCGCTGGCCCTGCCGCAGACCGGGAAGAGCCAGAAGTCGGTCGAGGCCAAGGCCTTCGTCGCCGTGGCCGAGAAAACCCAGCAGCAGATCGCCGGCCTGTCGCTGACGGTGTATCCGGCGCTGGTGGAGGAGGCCGGCACGGTCAAGGAAGGCCGCTTCCCAACCTTGGCCGAAGCCGAATTCCAGCACCGCCGCGCCCTGCAGCGCCTGCTCCTGCAACAGCTGGCCGAGCAAGCCAAGTTCCTCCGCGGCAAGCTGCCGGGGCTGACCGAACTGGGCCTGTTGCATCGCGAGCTGGGCCGGGTCGAGGCGCTGGTCGAGGACATCCTCCTGGCCAGCCTGGATAGCTGCATCCTCGACGGCGAAGCCACGCTGCCCCGCGACGGCGCCGCCCTCGCGGCCCTGGCCGAACGTAAACGCGGTGACTGGACCAGTCACGCCGAGCGCCTGGCCAGACTGACTTTGGAGATCCTCAAGCTCTGGCACGGCCTGCAGAAGCGTTTCAAGGGCAAGATCGACCTGGCCCAGGCCATCGCCCTCAACGACATCAAGCTGCAGCTGGGCAACCTGGTCTACTTGGGCTTCGTCCGCGAAACCCCGGGCGAATGGCTCAAGGAGCTGCCGCGTTACCTGAAAGCCATCGAACAGCGCCTGGACAAGATCGGCGCCCAGCTGCAGCGCGACCGGGTCTGGAGCGGCGAGCTGGCCGGCTACTGGGAACAGTACCAGGCGCGCCTGGGCAAGCACCGCCAGGAAGGCAAGCGCGACCCGCAGCTGACCCTGTATCGCTGGATGCTCGAGGAATACCGGGTGTCGCTGTTCGCCCAGCAGCTCGGCACCAAGCTGGCGGTGTCGGACAAACGCCTGAGCAAGCAGTGGAGTCAGGTCGAGGGCTGAAGTGGCGGTGAAAAATCGCTTGCCTGCTGCGACCGTCGCCAGCCGGCAGCGGCTTGTTTAACCCTAGATCCCGAACGGGTAGGTCTCGTCATCGTGACTCGCGCTGCCGGGGGTGCTGAGCGGTTTGACCGGGTGGGTTTCGTCGAGCCAGATGAATGCATCGAACTGATCGGCCAGCACGGCCTGGAAGTAGTGGCTTTGCAGCTCGGTCAGCGGCCGATAGATGACGCCGATGGCGCGTTCGAGCAGGAGGGTGGACAGGGCGTCGCGTACCACTTGGCGCTTGGGGTCGCGCCAGTCGAGCAGGGCGGCGCTGAGGCCGCTCCGGTGAAACTGGTGCTCCCAGCTGTTCGGCCTTGCCGGGCGGATGTCCTTGATGTGCATGGCGCCATCCCAGTCGTCGGCGGCGGCCACCTGGCCATGGTCGGTGGCCATGCCGATCAGCACGGCCTCGTGCTCCCAGGCCAGGCGGCTGAGTTGACCGATGTTGAATTCGCCGCGCCAGCCCATGGCGGTGGCGGCGGCATTGCCGATATGCGAGTTGTGCGCCCAGACCACGGCTTTCGCCGCGGGGCCGCGGTGCTGCAGCAGGGCCTGCAGGGTCTCGAACATATGCCGGTCGCGCAGGTTCCACGACTCGGCGGAGCCACGGTACATGACCCGGTAGTACTGCTCGGCCGCCCGCACCACCCGGGCATTCTGCGCCGCATTGAAGAGGTCTTCGTGGTCCTGTGCGCAGGCTTCCAGGCGTTGGGCCAGCAGGCTGTTGAGCTGGGCGAGTACGGCCTGCTCGCAGGAATCGCCGTTGCCGTGTTCGACATACAGGCCATAGCGTGCCGGCTCGTCCTGCCAGGGCGACAGACAGCCATAGCGCCGGCGTGCCTGCCGGGCCTGCTGCGGGTCGAGCCGATCCAGGTAGTGCAGGACCTCGGCCATGGAGTTGCGCAGGCTGTAGACATCCAGGCCGCGAAACTCGACGCGCTGGTCCTCGGGCAACCGCTGGTTGTGATGGTGCAGCCAATGGATGAAGCGCGATACGTCGGTGTTGCGCCACATCCAGGTGGGGAAGCGGGTAAAGGCGTTCTGCGTCCAGGCCGAGGCATCGCGCTGGCGGGCGAAGCGGTCGAGTTGCCCGGCATCCGGCCAGTCCGCCTCGACCGCGACTATGTTGAAACCGTGCCGTTCGATCAGGCATTGGCTGATGGCGGCGCGGGTTCGGTAGAAGTCCGAGGTGCCATGGCTGGCTTCGCCGATCAGCACCACGCGGGCATCGCCGTAGCGGTCGAACAGTTCGGCGAAGGTACTGCTGTGCAGATCCGGCAGGGGCTCGGCGTATTGGCGGATGAGCGCCGGCAGGTCGGCCACCTGCGCGGGCGAACGGTTGGTTATTTCGACCGGGGAACCCATGACGCACCTCAGCTGACGAATCGATCACTTATCAGCGTAGTGCGGCCAGGCCGACCGACTCCGACGCAGCGACGAACGCACGCGGTTTGTGCCGGGTGCACTGGCAAGCGACTGGCCAGGGCGGGGAACTCATGGCGGGGCGAGGCTGTCGGACCGATTGAATTGTGCTGGTCCCGCGGGGGTGATGACGCCAAGACGCTGACCTCGATATGAGGCACTGTTGAGATGTCCGGTCGAAAACGTCGTCTGGCTTCTCCCGGGGCTTTTCTTTATTGTGGCGGCCCGCCAAAAAGCTCGAGTAATCAATATGTTGGAAAATAGCCTAAGTCAGTTGGAACAGCTGGTCAGTGACCTTGTGCAGGCGAACAAGGCACTGCAGAGCGCAAACGCGCAATTGAACAGCGAACTGGCGCAGATCAAGGATGAAAACGAGACCCTGCAGCTGAGCGCCATCGAGCAGGAGGAGCTGCACGGCGCCACGACCACGCGCATCCAGGCCCTGGTCGAACTGGCCGGCGGCACTGTCAAGGCGAGCCCGGTCAACCCATGAGTGCTGACGGTGCAATGATCAAGGTCATTTCGATCCTGGGTAACGACTACAGCATCAAGGTGCCTGCCGACAAAGAGGCGGATCTGAACGCGTCGGCGCTGCTGCTCAAGCGCCTGCTGGCCGAGACCAAGGCCCAATCCTCGACCCTGATCGGCGAGCGTCTGCTGGTGCTCACGGCGTTGAAGCTGTGTGCCCGGCAGATCGAGCTGGAGCAGCGCCATCGGCAGGACATCGAGCGTATCGAGGGTGCGCTCAGCGCCAGAGTCGCCGATATCGCCGGTTTGATCCGCCAGGCGTGAGCCGGTGCGCCGGCGCGAGTCGGCCGGTGCTAACTCGGGCCGCAGCGGTCACGACCGCCACAGCGGATGTTCGCCCATGACCGTGGTCGCCCAGTCGGCGAAGGCACGCACCCGCGCGGAGAGGTGGCGCGAGTAGGGGTAGACCAGGCTCATCGGCATGCTCGCCGGGGTCCAGCCGGGCAGGACTTCGTGCAGGGTGCCGGCGGCCAGTTGCGCCTGGGCCTCGGCCAGCGGCACCGCCACCAGGCCGAGCCCGGCTTCGGCGGCGGCGATATAGGCGCCGCCGCTGTTGAAGCGCATCGCCGGCGCCTGGTCGATGGCGAAGGAGTCCTCGCCGCGCTGCAGGACGACGCGGTACTGCCGGCCGCTGACGGGGAAGACGAAGGCCAGGAAGCGGTGCCGGGCCAGGTCGGTGGGCGATTTCAGCGGCGGCGCGGCGGCCAGGTAGGCGGGCGAGGCGCAGAGGCTGAAACGCATCTGGCCGATGGGCCGGCAGACCAGGTCGGGTGTGCTGACCGGGCCGCCGCGGATGGCGCAGTCGACCCCTTCCTGCACCAGGTCGACTACCCGCTCGCTGCAGCCGATGTCCAGCTGGATCTCCGGGTGGCGGGCGACGAAGCCGGGCAGGGCGGGAATCAGCAGGAAGCGGCCGACCGGCGAGGGCATCTCCACACGTACCCGGCCGCGGGCCAGGCTGCGACTGCGCGATATGCTGGCTTCCAGTTCGTCGAGCTCGTCGAGCAGGCTGCGCGCGCGCTCGTAGTAGGCGGCGCCGTCGGTAGTCGGCGCCACCCGGCGGGTGGTGCGGTGCAGCAGCTTCACCCCCAGTTGGCTTTCCAGCGCCTGCAGCTGGCCGGAGACCGTGGTCTTCGGCATCGCCAGGGCGTCGGCGGCGCGGGTGAAGCTGCCCAGTTCGACGATGCGGCAGAAGGCGCGCATCGCCTCGAGTCGGTCGAAGGCCATGATTGTCCGGGTTCTCGTTCAATGTTTCCTGGTTTTGCCAATTTATCCGGAAAACTCTGAGCAATACAGTGGCTCCCAAGCCCGGCGTCAGTCGCGGCAATCCAGCGGAGAACCCCCATGAGTACCCAACGCATTTACTATCGTGCGGTCGCCCCGCACACCTTCAAGGCCATGCTCGGCCTGGAGCAGGCCCTCGGCGAGACGCTGCTCGAGCGCTCGTTGCACGAACTGGTGAAGATTCGCGCCTCGCAGCTGAACGGCTGCGCCTATTGCGTCGATCTGCACAGCGCCGATGCGCTCAAGGCCGGCGAGACCGCGCGGCGCATCTTTGCCCTGCCGACCTGGGAGGAGACGCCGTTCTTCAGCGCCCGCGAGCGCGCCGCCCTGGCCTGGACCGAGACCCTGACCCTGGTGGCCGAGCGGCATGCGCCTGACGAACTCTATAAAGAAGTCGCCGAGCACTTCAGCGAGCGCGAACTGGCCGAACTGACCTTCGCCATCGCCACCATCAACGCGTGGAACCGCCTGGGCGTCGGTTTCGCCCTGCAACCGGAGTGACGGTCATGAGCAAGTCAGTTCGTTGGACCGGCGCCGCGCTGCTCCTGCTCGCCAGCGGCGCTGCGCTGGCGCATGGTGGCGCCGGCGAGGAGGACGTCAGGCCGCTGGCCGAGGTGCACTTGCCCGCCACGCCGGCTGCGCAGGCCACGGCGTTGCGCGTCGACTTCGCCCCCGGCGCCACGTCGCGGCCGCACAGCCATCCGGGCCCGGTGTTCGTGGTAGTGGTCGAGGGTGCAGTCGAGTCCGCGTTGGACGGCGGCGTGGCGCAGCACTTCACGGCCGGCGACGCCTGGTACGAGGCGCCCGGCCAACTGCACCGCATCATCCGTAACGCCAGCCAAACTGCACCGGCGACACTGGTGGCCTGGTTGCTGTCGGACGGCCGGGCGCCGCTGGTGCAGTCGTCGGCCGCGGGGGCCATGGTGTCGCCGTAGAGACCCGCAAGCCGCCGCCAGGCGAGGCCGGCTGGGTCAGCGGTAGCGGGCGAGGATGGTCTCGAACTCGCCGGCCTGTTTCATCTGCACCAGGGCGCGCAGCAGCGGCATGGTCGGCACGTCCGGGGCGTCGCGCACGATACAGGCGACCAGATCGGCGGCAACTTCCTGCAGCGCCTGGAGTTTGTCTCCGGCCGGCAACTGGCGGTTGAACCACTGCAGCGTCAGCTCGTTGCTGATGGCGTAGTCGTAGCGCCTGGCCGCGAGCTTGGCCAGCGCCAGTTCCTGGGTGCGGGCGTCGTCGCGGCGCAGGTGGCCGCTGGCGAACAAGGGGTCGAGGCTGGGGTAGGCGAAACCCAGTACGGTGCCGATCGTCTCGCCCTGCATCCGGCTCAGCTGTACCTGCTGCTGGCTGCGGCCGACCAGCAGGTCGCGCTGGACCATGAACGGCACGCTCCAGATGTACCTATGATGCGACTCGCTCAGCCAGGCCGGGTTGATGTAGCAGCGTACGTCGATTTCACCGCGCGCGAGCATTTCCCGGATGCGCAGGCGCGGGAGCACCAGCATTTCGGCGCGGCGGCCGACTTTCTCGGCCAGCCGCTGTTGCAGGTCATAGAGGATGCCGGCGGTGGCCTGGCCGTGCGCGATGTGGATCATCGGCATGGCCCAGCTGTCGCTGACGGAAAAGCGCAACGGCCGTTCTTCGGCGCAGGTGCCGAGGCTCAACAGGATCAGGACAAGCGACATACAGCGCATTCGGGTACCGGGCGGGGCTTTCGGATTGCGCCAGGCGACTTGTGGTCTGCCTGGCGGTGGGGCCTGCTAGTTTATTGTTTCGCCGACACCGGCTCGTAGGGTGTGCGGGGCCGCCTAGGCCGTGCGCACCCTGCGCAGGCCTCCTAGCGGGTCATCGGCAAGGCTGCGCCCATCAAGGCAAAAATCCCGCCGCAGCAGCGGTTGAAGCCTTTGCCGCTACGCTCCAGCCAGGGGCGGATACGCTGGGCGGCGCGGGCCAGCAGGTATTCGACGACGCCCTCGACCAGGGCGAAGGTTAGCGCCATCACGGCGAATTGCAGCCAGAGACTGCGCTGCGGGTCGAGGAACTGCGGCAGGAAGGCGCCGAAGAACAGGATCACCTTGGGGTTGGACAGGGCCGCGAGCAGGCCCTGGCGGAACAACAGCGGGCCGGGTTTTACGCTACCCGGGGTGACTGCTGCCAGGTGCAGCGCCGGGGCTCGCCAGAGTTGGATGCCGAGCCAGATCAGGTAGGCGCCGCCGAGCCATTTGAGCAGGATCAGGGCGTCGATCGAGGCATTCAGCAGGGTGCCGATGCCGAACATCGACAGGGCCATCAGCACGGCAAAGCCGCTGACTCCGCCGGCCACGGTCCACAGGGTGCGCCGGTGTCCGTAGAGCGCGCCGTGGGTCAGGGCCAGCAGGCCGTTGGGCCCGGGCGTCAGCGACAGGCCGATGATGGCGACGAGGTAGAGCAGCCAGGTGTGTAGGACCATGCTTGGGCATCCGTCGGCTAATGGTTTCTGGGCGCGCGGGTCAAGCCTGCGCCGGCCAAGGCTATCAGCCCTCGCCGATTTCCACATCCGGCGCTAGCGCTTTTATCCGGGTGGCCGGCAGGTGCTGCACCGCGTGGGGGTGCCGTCGGTCGGTGTGGCCCGGCCAAGACCCGGGCGGGGTTTGCGTATCACCGGGCGAGCGCGGTTGGCTGGCTACGCCGGGCTGCCGCATGCTTGCAGTCATCCGTTGCCCTCGCGGGCTGATGACTATGCTGTGCTTTGCCGGTTGCCGTAGAACCGCTTCATTCAGGCCGCATGCCGATGCTGAAAATCCAGGGGCTGTATAAGAGTTATCCGACGCCGCAGGGGCCTTTGCCGGTGCTGCAGGGCATCGACCTGGAGTTGGCTGGCGGCAGCAGCCTGGCGCTGATGGGCGAGTCCGGTAGCGGCAAGAGCACCTTGCTGCATTTGGTTGCGGGACTCGATCAGGCCGATGCCGGGAGCATCGAGGTGGCCGGCAAGCGCCTGGATCAGTTGACCGAGAGCCAGCTGGCGGCCTGGCGCCGCGGCAGCATCGGCCTGATCTTCCAGCAGTTCAACCTGATTTCCAGCCTGCGCGTGGAGGACAACCTGGCGTTCCAGGCGCGCCTGGCCGGCCGTCATGATCCGCAGTGGCAAGCCGAGCTGACACAACGCCTGGGCCTGACGCAGTTGCTCGACCGCTACCCGGAGCAACTCTCCGGCGGCCAGCAGCAACGGGTCGCCCTGGGCCGTGCGCTGGCCGCCCGGCCGGCGCTGCTGTTGGCCGACGAGCCCACCGGCAGCCTGGACGAGAGCAGCAGTGACGAAGTGCTGGAACTCTTGCTGCAATTACTCGCCACGAGCGCCACCAGCTTGTTGATGGTGACCCACAGTCCACGCGTGGCGGCACGTCTGCAGCGGCGGGTGCAGTTGCGCAGCGGTCGCCTCGTCGACCAGGACAACAGCTGAAATGGCCGTGCTCTACTGGACCCTGAGCGCGCTGTGCAGTCACTGGCGGCGACACCCGGTGCAGTTTTTCAGCCTGCTCACCGGTTTGTGGCTGGCCACCAGCCTGTGGACCGGAGTGCAGGCGCTCAACAGTCAGGCGCGCGACAGTTATGCCCGTGCCAGCCAACTGATTGCCGGGGACGCGCATTCCAGGATTGGCGCGCGCAGTGGCGGGCGCTTCAGCCAACAGGTTTTTGTCGACCTGCGCCTGGCCGGCTGGCCGGTGTCGCCCCTATTGCAAGGTTCGTTGCGCCTGCGGGGGCAGGCCGAGCAGCGCCTGCAAGTGCTCGGCATCGAACCGCTCACCCTGCCGCGCGGCACCAGGCTGGCGGGCCAGGCGCTGGCCGACCTCGACCTGGTCGCCTTCCTTGACCAGCCGGGACGCACCTGGATCGCCGCGGACACGCTCAAGGCCCTCGACCTGGCGGAGGGCGAGCAACCCTTGACCGTTGGCGGGCAGGCGTTGCCGCCGTTGTACCTGCACCCGCAACTGGCGCCCGGCGTGCTGCTGGTGGATATCGGGGTGGCGCAGCGGTTGCTGGATGCACCGCTGCAGCTATCGGGCCTGTTGCTGAGCCGCGACTTCGCCGCCGGCATGCCCAGGCTGCCGTCGGCACTGGACGGGCAGCTGCGCATCAGCCGGGCCGGGGACGAAGCCGATCTGGCCCGGCTGACCGAGAGCTTTCACCTCAACCTGACCGCCCTGGGTTTGCTGGCATTCGTGGTCGGTCTATTTATCGTCAACGCCGCCATCGGCCTGGCCCTGGAGCAGCGCAGGCCCTTGTTGCGCACTCTGCGCGCGTGTGGGGTCAGTGCGCGCTGCCTGCTCGCCGCGCTGGCCCTGGAACTCTGCGGGCTGGCCTTGCTGGGCGGCGTGCTGGGGGTGATCAGCGGTTACGGCCTGGCCAGTCTGCTGTTACCGGATGTCGCGGCCAGCCTGCGTGGCTTGTATGGCGCCGAAGTGGCCGGGCAGCTCAACCTCAGCCCGCAGTGGTGGCTGAGCGGGTTGGCCATCAGCCTGCTTGGCGCGCTGCTGGCGGGGGCCGGCAGCTTGTTGCGCGCCGCCCATCTGCCACTGCTCGCCCTGGCCCAACCGGAAGCCTGGCACCAGGCCCAGGCGCTCTGGTTGCGCCGCCAGGCCTGGTTGGCCGGCGCCCTGCTGGTGCTGGCGCTGCTTGCCCTGGTGTTCGGCGCTAGCCTGGCCATGGGCTTTGTCCTGCTCGCCTGCCTGCTGCTGGCGGCGGCCCTGTTGCTGCCAGTGTGTGTCAGCGGGCTGCTGGCGTGGTGGTTGCCGTATTGCCGCGCGCCGCTGGCCCAGTGGTTCGTGGCCGACAGTCGCCAGCAGTTGCCGCGGCTGGCGCTGGCCCTGATGGCGTTGCTGCTGGCGTTGGCGGCGAATATTGGCGTGGGCAGCATGACCGAGGGTTTTCGCCAGACCTTCATCGGCTGGCTCGATCAGCGGCTGGCGGCGGAGCTGTACCTCAGGCCGGAAAGTCCGCAGCAGGGCCGCGCCATCGAAGCCTGGCTGGCCGAGCGCGCGGAGGTGAGTGCGCTGTTGCCGAGCTGGCGGGTGGAACTGCCGGTGCAGGGCTGGCCGGTAGAACTGACCGGTATTCTCGATCATCCGACCTATCGCCAGCATTGGCCGTTGCTGGAGGCCGCGCCCGGGGCCTGGGAACGGCTCGCGGGTGGTGCCGGGCTGATGCTCAGCGAACAGTTGGCGCGACGTCTGCAGCTAGGCCTGGGTGAGGAGCTGAGCCTGGTCACCCCGCAGGGCGACTGGCGCCTGACGGTCGTGGCGATCTATGCCGACTACGGCAACCCCAAAGGCCATCTGCTGGTCAATGCCGCCGCCTTGCAGCGCTACTGGCCGGGGTTGCGTCCCGGCAGCTACAGCCTGCGCCTGCCGCCCGCCGCGGTACCGGCGCTGAAACAGGCGTTGCAGGCCAGGTTCGCCCTGGATGAGCGCAAGCTTGTCGACCAGAGCGAGCTGAAGGCCTGGTCCGGTCGGGTATTCGACCGCACCTTTGTCGCCACCTCCGCGCTCAACAGCCTGACCCTGGGCGTGGCGGGGGTCGCCTTGTTCATCAGCCTGCTGACCCTGAGCCAGAGCCGACTGGGCCAATTGGCGCCGCTCTGGGCGCTCGGCGTGGGCCGCCGTCAGCTGGTGTTGCTGAGCCTGGGGCAAACGCTGCTGCTGGCGCTGATCACCCTGTTGCTGGCCATCCCGCTGGGCCTGCTGCTGGCCTGGTGCCTGGTGGCGGTGATCAATGTGCAGGCTTTCGGCTGGCGTTTGCCGTTGCATGTTTTTCCCTGGCAACTGCTGCAGTCGGCGGCCCTGGCCTTGCTCGCGACCCTGTTGGCGGCGGCCTGGCCGCTGTGGACGCTATACCGCGTCAGCCCAGCAGAACTCCTGCGGACCTTTGCCAATGAAAACTAATCCGCTCAGGTTGTTCGCGCTGCTGTTAATGGCCGGGCTCGGCGCCTGTGATGCGCAGCCACCCTCGCCCCAGGGGTTTGCCGGGCTCGGCAGCCGCAGTGCCGAATTCGCCAGCGTGACGCGCGACCGCTCGTTCAGTTTCCCCCTGGACCACGGCGCCCACCCGGATTACCGCATCGAGTGGTGGTACCTCACCGCCAACCTGGAAGACCAGCAAGGCCGCAGCTGGGGCGTGCAATGGACGCTGTTTCGCAATGCTTTGCGGCCCGCCGCCGATCAGCCCGGCTGGAACAACCCGAACCTGTGGATGGGGCATGCCGCCATCACCGGCCCCTACGGCCACCGTCATGCGGAAACCTTCGCCCGCGGCGGGATCGGCCAGGCCGGCGTCAGCCCGATGCCGTTCAAGGCCTGGATCGATGATTGGCACTTGAGCGGCCAACTGCCCGGCCAGGCCAACCTGACCGAGTTGCAGGTGAGTGCCAGCGGCTCCGGCTTCCGCTACCGCCTGCAGCTCAGCAGCGATAAACCCCTGGTGTTGCAGGGCGACAAAGGCTTTAGCCAGAAGTCCGGGCAAGGCCAGGCGTCCTATTACTACAGCCAGCCCTTCCTGCAGGCCCAGGGCACCCTCGAGCTGGATGGCAACAGCTATGTCGTCAAAGGCCAGGCCTGGCTGGATCGCGAATGGAGCAGCCAGCCGCTGGCCGCCGATCAACAAGGCTGGGACTGGTTCTCCCTGCACCTGAGCAGCGGGGAAAAACTCATGCTGTTCCAGCTGCGCCATGCCGATGGTCGACACTACCGCGCCGGCACCTGGATCAGCGCCACAGGCGACAGCGAGGTGCTGAGCGAGCAGGACATGCGCATCAGGCCCCTGCAACTGAGCCGGGTGGCCGGTCGCAAACTGCCCACCCGCTGGGCACTGAGCATTCCCTCCAAGCAGCTCGAGCTGACCGTCGAAGCGCTGCAGGAACAGGCCTGGATGCCGACCCGCTTCCCGTATTGGGAGGGTCCCATCCGTTTTCGCGGGAGCCACCAGGGGCTTGGCTATCTGGAAATGACCGGCTACTGACCTGCCTGGCGCCGGCCTTCGATTTTTCGCCATCCGAGCAAGCCAAGCCCGCGCGGCCGGGTGTTCCAGAAGAACGCTCTGTTTCTTGAGCGCATTCGGCAGGTTGACCCGTGTAGGGTGCGCCGTGCGCACCACTGGCCCGCGGGTGCCTGGTGCGCGCGGCCTAGGCGACCCCGCACACACCCTACGAGCCGGCGCCCTCGAAAGGGTAAAAGCCCGCGCGGGCCGCTCCAGGCCCTATGCTTCGACAGGCGGGCTGGCGGTAACCCGCGGGTGTTGCTGGATTGCCTCGATTGGCGAGGATTATTTCGTCAGGCGCCGACCGACCGCCAGTCAAGCGCTTGTTTGAGGTGCGGACGAAACTGCTTTGGCTGTGGCACACTCTGCGGCCTGGAACGGGCTGTGCTAGCCCCTCCGCCGGCTCCCAGATTGCATGCCGATGGCCGCCCGCCTGCGGTTGCCTGGATAATTGGCCGCCCCCGCGCGGCGAGAGAACGAGAGGATTGACCGTGCACAAAGCCGTGATCAGTGGTACCGGCCTGTATACCCCAGCCAACAGCATTTCCAACGATGAGCTGGTGGAGTCCTTCAATGCTTATGTGCAGCAGTTCAATGCTGCCAACGCCGCGGCCATTGCCAGTGGCGAAGTCGAGGCGCTGACCGAATCGAGCAGTGCCTTTATCGAGCGGGCCTCGGGGATCAAGAGTCGCTTCGTGATCGACAAGGACGGCATCCTCGATCCGCAGCGCATGGTGCCGCGCATCCCCGAGCGTTCCAACGAACAGTGGGGCATCCTCTGCGAGATGGCCGTCGCCGCCGCCCAGGAGGCGCTGGCCCGTGCCGGCAAGACCTCAGCGGATATCGACGGGGTGATAGTCGCCTGCTCGAACCTGCAGCGCGCCTACCCGGCAGTGGCCATCGAAGTGCAAGCGGCGCTGGGCATCCAGGGCTTCGGCTACGACATGAACGTGGCCTGCAGCTCGGCCACCTTCGGCCTGCAGGCCGCGACCAACGCCGTGCAGCTCGGCCAGGCGCGGGCGATCCTGATGGTCAACCCGGAAATCTGCACCGGCCACCTGAACTTCCGCGACCGCGACAGCCACTTCATCTTTGGCGATGCCTGCACCGCGGTGATCGTCGAGCGCGCCGACCTGGCGACTGCCGCGCAGCAGTTCGACATCGTCAGCAGCAAGCTGATCACCCAGTTCAGCAACAACATCCGCAACAACTTCGGCTTCCTCAACCGCGCCGCGGAGGAGGGCATAGCCACGGCGGACAAGCTGTTCGTCCAGGAAGGCCGCAAGGTGTTCAAGGAAGTCTGCCCGATGGTCGCCGAGCTGATTGCCAGCCATCTGGCGGAAAACCAGTTGAACGTCGGCGACGTCAAGCGCTTCTGGCTGCACCAGGCCAACCTCAACATGAACCTGCTGATCGCGCGCAAGCTGCTCGGCCGCGATGCCGAGCCGGGAGAGGCGCCGGTGATCCTCGACACCTACGCCAACACCAGTTCGGCCGGTTCGGTGATCGCCCTGCACAAGCACCAGGACGACCTGCCAAGTGGCGCCCTGGGCGTGCTCAGCTCCTTCGGCGCCGGTTACTCGATCGGCAGCGTGATTCTGCGTAAGCGTTGATGGATTACCCGTCCGATCGCGCGCTGCTCGCCCGCCTGCTGGCCGGCGAGGAGAAGGCCTTCCGCGAACTGGTCGCCACCTATCAGGGGGCGATGCGCGCGGTGGCCTTCGCCATTGTCGGCAGCCGCCATGCCGATGAAGTGGTGCAGGACGCCTGGCTGGCGGTGGTGCGCAACCTGGAAGGGTTCCAGGGACGTTCCAGCCTCAAGACCTGGCTGCTGACCATCACCGCCAACACCGCCAAGACCCGCCTCAAGCACAACCGCCGCGAGGTCTTGCTGGACGACCTGCCGGGGCCGCACGGCAGTATCGGCGACGAGCGCTTCGCCGAGGGCGGGCACTGGCTGCTGGCGCCCCACGCCTGGCATCAGGACAGCCCGGAAGCCCTGCTGACCGAAGACGAGTTGCGCGAGTGCCTGGAGAAAACCCTGGGCAGCCTGTCCGAGCTACAGGGCAGCGTGCTGCAGTTGCGCGAACGCGAGGGCCTAGAAATGGACGAGATCTGTAATCTTTTGCAGGTCTCGCTCTCCAATGTCCGGGTGTTGCTGCACAGGGCGCGGCTGAAGGTGTTCGCCACCCTGGAGCATTTCGAGGAGACCGGCCAATGCTGAGTTGTAAGGAACTGGTGGCGCACTCCAGCGACCTTCTGGATAGCCAGTTGAGTCTGCGCCAGCGCCTGGCCGTGCGCGCGCACCTGGCCATGTGTTTGCGCTGCCGGCGTTTCATCAAGCAGATGCGCCTGACCCAGGCCGTGCTGCGCCAACTGCCGCAAGAGCCGATCGCCGAGCTCGATGCCCTGGCCGCCAAACTGGCCGAGCTCAGGCGCAAGTCGTCCTGAACCCCGATGTGCTAAATCCCGTTAAGCCCCGCTCCCTGTAAGCGCAAGCTTGCCCCCTGTGCGGCGTCCGTCGCGTATGCCAGGCGAACCATGGCGTGCCTTCTTGCCCGCGCAGAGTGGCGCGCCAGAGCCTTTTCATGCTTATAGATAATCGAAGTAAAAAAGTTCCGTTGTCATCAAATATTTATATATCAGCAACTGCGCTGAAATAACCTATCGCCAAGATTCCCCCCAGCACGAACGAGCGCAATCGCTCGGGTGTTTTCAACACTTAAAGTCCATTAGGGGAATCTTCGATGATCCGTAAGCACAGCTTCCGTGGAGCAATGGCCGGCTTTGCTGCCAGCGCCCTGGCTCTGGCCGTTTCCGCCCAGGCTTTCGCTGGCACCGTCACCACTGACGGCGCCGATATCGTGGTCAAGACCAAGGGCGGCCTGGAAGTGGCTACCACCGACAAGGAATTCAGCTTCAAACTGGGCGGCCGCCTGCAGGCCGACTACGGTCGTTTCGACGGCTTCCACACCAAAAACGGCGAAACCGGTGATGGCGCCTACTTCCGCCGTGCCTTCATCGAGCTGAGCGGTGTCGCTTACAAAGACTGGAAATACGCGATCAGCTACGACTTCGCGCACAACGCCGGCAGCGCCGAAGACGGCTACTTCGACGAAGCCTCGATCGCCTACACCGGCTTCGCCCCGGTGACCCTGAAATTCGGCCGCTTCGACCCGGACTTCGGCCTGGAAAAGGCCACCAGCTCCAAGTGGATCACCGCCATCGAGCGTAACGCCGCCTACGAAATCACCGACTGGGTCAACGGTCACGAGAACGGCCTGGGTGCTCAGGTCAGCGCCGTGGTCGGTGGCATGGCCTGGGTTTCCGCCGGTCTGACCGCCAAGGACAACAACGACGTCGACGGCGACAGCACCAAGCAGTTCAACGCACGCGGTGTGTTCGCCCCGCTGGCCGAGTCGGGCAACGTCCTGCACCTGGGCCTGAACTACGCCCAGCGCGACCTGGATGATGTTGCAGCCGACGGCCGTATCCGTCCGCGTCTGACCGTGCGTGGCGTGTCCACTGCCGGTGGTAACGACGCCGGCGCCAACGGCAACCGCGCCACGTTCGGCGGCTTCCAGGGTGTCGCCGGCGACTTCGAAGACGATGCCGCCTGGGGTGCCGAACTGGCCTGGGCTGCCGGTCCGTTCTCGGTCCAGGGCGAGTACCTGAGCCGCACGCTGAAGGCCGATCGTGCCACCATCGAGGACGTCGAAGCCAGCGGTTACTACGGCCAACTGGCCTACACCCTGACCGGCGAATCGCGCGGCTACAAGCTGGACGGCGCCAAGTTCGACAGCATCAAGCCGGCCAACAAGCAGATCGGCGCCTGGGAAGTGTTCTACCGCTACGACAGCATCACCGTCGAAGACGACAACATCGTCGCCGCTACCGCCACCCGCGAAGTGGGCGACGCCGAAGCCCAACTGCACACCCTGGGCGTCAACTGGTACGCCAACGAAGCGGTCAAGGTCGCCGCCAACTACGTGATGAGCTCGACCGACAAGATCACCAACAACGTCGGCGACGATGACGGCGATGCGGTGGTGATGCGCCTGCAGTACGTGTTCTAAGTAACTGCGCTACGAGTACAACGTTGCTCCCTTCAAGCCCCGCCGCGTGCGGGGCTTTTTTTCGTCAGGACAACAGGCCAGACTGCGGCCATGCCTATATCGACCCTGCCTGCGTTGAACGAGTTGGATGCCTCGAGCTGGGATGCCTTGCGCATCGATCAGCAGCCTTTTCTGTGCCACGCCTTTCTCTCGGCGCTGGAAGACAGCGGCAGCGTGGGTGGCCGTAGCGGCTGGCAGCCGGCGCATAGGCTATTGCAGGACGGCCGGGGGCGGCTGCTGGCGGCCATGCCGGCCTATGTAAAGAGCCATTCCTACGGCGAGTACGTGTTCGATCATGGCTGGGCCGATGCCTGCCAGCGGGCGGGCATCGACTATTATCCCAAGCTGCTCGGCGCCATTCCCTTCTCGCCGGTGAGCGGCCCGCGTTTGCTCGGCGATCCGCTCGCCGCCGGGCAATTGCTCGACGAGCTCTGCGCCAGCCTGACGCAGCAGGGTCTGTCGAGCCTGCATATCAACTTCACCGCCCCGGCCGATGATGCGCTGCTGCAGGGGCGTGACGGCTGGTTGCAGCGCCTCGGCTGCCAATACCACTGGCACAACCGCGGCTACCGGGATTTCCAGGATTTTCTCGATGCCCTCAGTTCGCGCAAGCGCAAGCAGATGCGCAAGGAGCGCGAGCAGGTGGCGGGGCAGGGCATCGAGTTCGACTGGCGCGAGGGCCATCAGCTCAGTGAGGCCGAGTGGGATTTCGTCTACCTGTGCTATGCCAATACCTATCACATCCGCGGCCAGGCGCCTTACCTGACCCGGACCTTCTTCAGCCTGCTGGCCGAACGCATGCCCGAGGCGATCCGCGTGGTGCTGGCGCGCCAGGGCGGTCGGCCGGTGGCCATGGCCTTCAGCCTGCTCGGCGGCGACAGTCTGTATGGCCGCTACTGGGGCTGTCTGGCGGAATTCGACCGCCTGCACTTCGAGACCTGTTTCTACCAGGGTATGGACTATGCGATCGGCCAGGGGCTGCAGCGTTTCGATGCCGGCGCCCAGGGCGAGCACAAGCTGATCCGCGGCTTCGAGCCGGTGCTCACCCGTTCCTGGCACTACCTCTGCCACCCGGGCCTGCGCGCGGCGGTGGCCGATTTTCTCGAACAGGAGCGGGTCGGCGTGCAGGGCTACGCCGAGGACGCGCGCGGTTTGTTGCCGTATCGGCAGGGATAGTCGCGGTTCGCGGGCGGATGATGGGCCATAGCAATGCAACTGATCGTAGGAGCGGCCCATGGCCGCGAAACTATCAAGGAGAACGCTTATGGACGAGCGCTACGGCTACAAAACACCGGGACACGCTGCATTACGCAAAGGCCGTGCATCCATCTGCAGTACGGCTTACCTGATCACCACAACAACCAAGAACCGCCAACCACTCTTCACCCACTTCCCTGCGGCCTGCTCAGCCGCGCGCTGTTTCGAAGACGCCGCCTTGCTCAGAGAAAGCCGCATGCTGGCCTGGGTGTTGATGCCGGATCATGAGCACTGGCTGCTTCAACTTGGCGAGACAGACAGCCTCGGCGATGTGATTGGCCGGCTCAAATCCGCCAGCTCCCGTTACACCAATCGAAGCCTGAATCGAACAGGCCCGCTCTGGTCGAAAGCCTTTCACGATCATGCCCTGCGCGCAGAGGAAGACCTGCAAGCCGTCGCCCGTTACATCGTGGCCAATCCACTGCGTGCGGGACTGGTCAAGCGGATCGGGGATTACCCGTTGTGGAATGCCGTCTGGCTTTGACCAGGCTCGGCGATGATTGGTGCATCCAACATCGATTCGCGGGCATGGCCCGCTCCTACATGGATCGCCGCATCACCCGTAGGAGCGGCCCATGGCCGCGATCACTCCACCCCGACAAAACCGCCGGTCTGGTGCTGCCAGAGGCGGGCGTAGAGGCCGCCGCGTTCGATCAGCTGGCGGTGGCTGCCGGTTTCGACGATGCGGCCCTGGTCGATCACCACCAGACGGTCCAGGCGCGCGATGGTCGACAGGCGGTGAGCGATGGCGATCACCGTCTTGCCCTGCATCAGGGTATCCAGGCTTTCCTGGATCGCCGCTTCGACCTCGGAATCGAGCGCCGAGGTGGCTTCGTCGAGCACCAGGATAGGTGCGTCCTTGAGCAGCACCCGGGCGATGGCGATGCGCTGGCGCTGGCCGCCGGAGAGCTTGACTCCGCGTTCGCCGACCCGGGCATCGAAGCCGCGGCCGCCCTGGCCGTCGTCGAGCAGCGGGATAAAGGCATCGGCGCGGGCCTTGCGCACCGCCTCCAGCAGCTCCGCATCGCTGGCGTCGGGCTTGCCATAGCGCAGGTTGTCGCGGATCGAGCGGTGCAGCAGCGAGCAATCCTGGGTGACCACGCCGATCTGCGCGCGCAGGCTCTCCTGGGTCACAGTGGCGATGTCCTGGCCGTCGATCAGGATGCGTCCGTCCTGCAGGTCGTAGAGGCGCAGCAGCAGGCTGACCAGGGTCGATTTGCCGGCGCCGGACGGGCCGACCAGGCCGATCTTCTCGCCCGGGCGCACGCGCAGGTCGAAGCCGGCGATGACTCCGCCGGGTTTGCCGTAGTGGAAGTGGATGTGCTCGAAATGCACCGTGCCCTGGCTGACCCGCAGCGGCTCGGCGTGCGGTTGGTCGAGCACCTGGCGCGGCTGGACGATGGTGCGCATGCCGTCCTGCACGGTGCCGACGTTCTCGAAGATGCCGTTGACCACCCACATGATCCACTCGGCCATGCCGTTGATGCGGATCACCAGGCCGACGGCCAGGGCGATGGCGCCGCTGCTGATCAACGCCTGGCTCCACAGCCACAGGGCCAGTGACGCGGTGGTGGCGATCAGCAGGCCGTTGAGGCAGGTCACGCTGAAGTCCAGGGCGGTGACGGTGCGGGTCTGCAGGCGCACCTTGTCGAGCAGCTCCTGCATCGCCTCGCGGGCGTAGCCTTCTTCCTCGCGGGTGTGGGCGAACAGCTTGAGGGTGGTGACGTTGCTGTAGCCGTCGACCACCCGGCCCATCAGCTTGGAGCGCGCCGCCGAGGCCCTGGCCGAGCGGTTCTTGATCCGCGGCACGAAGTACCACAGCAGCAGGCAGTAGCCGGCGAGCCACAGGCTCAGCGGCAGCATCAGACGCAGGTCGGCCGCGGCGAACAGGTACAGCGCGCTGCCGGCGTAGACCAGCACGTGCCAGAGCGCGTCGACCACCTGCATGGCCGAGTCGCGCAGCGCCGGGCCGGTCTGCATGATGCGCTGGGCGATGCGCCCGGCGAAGTCGTTGTGGAAGAAACTCAGGCTCTGCTGGAGCACGTAGCGGTGGTTTTGCCAGCGGATCAGGTTGGTCAGGCTCGGCGAGATCGCCTGATTGGCCAGCAGGTCGTGCAGGCCGAACACCAGGGGGCGGATCAGCAGCACCACCAGCAGCATCCACAGCAACTCGCCGTGATACTGGTCGAAGAACGCGGCGCTCGGGGTGGCCTGGGCCATATCGATCAGGCGGCCGAGGAAGCTGAACAGCGCCACCTCGATCAGCGCGGCGAAGAAGCCGACCACCAGCACGGCGAGCATCAGCGGCCAGACCTGGCGCAGGTAATGGGCATAGAACGGCAGGAGGCCCGGGGGCGGCTCGACGTCCGGGCTGGCTTTGAATACGTCGATCAGGGCTTCGAAGTGGCGAAACAGCATGTCAGGCGTCCTGCCTTGGTGGTGGTCAGAGTACTGATTCTATCCCTTAACCCATAGGTGCTCGACTGTCGGGTAATGCCGCAGGGTGAAGGCCTGCCCTGGGGCGCAGACGTCTGCCGTCGAGCATCGGCAGGGCTCTGCCCTGGGCTTTCAGGTTCGGGTCAGAGCCTGCAAGCCTCGATTGTCGGCCGTTCCGGCACTCTTGTGGCCGACACGGGTCCATAAAGGTGAGTGGGGCGGCTTGCCCCGCCTGGCCCGAGTTCGGGCGACCACACACAAGCAATGGAGGTCAGGTATGCGCATTTCATTTCTGTTACCCGCATTTCTCGCCCTGGCGTTGATGGGGTGCGACGACGAACCGGCCCAGCCCAGCGCGCCGCCGTCACCGCCACCGATGGAGCAGCAGGCTCCAGTGCCGGCTGAGTCCATGCCCAGCGAGCCTATGCCCGCAGAGCCCATGCCATCTGAGCCTATACCCGCCGAGCCCGCCCCGGCCGAGGATGACAGCCAGCAGTAAGCGGCGAGTGTGCATGGCCGGTTCCCCGGCTTCGGGTGGGGGAGCCGGTGCCGCAGGCTACAAGGCAGGGTCGCCCATGGGTCACAGGCGCTTGGCCTCGATGATCAGCACCGGCTCGCGCGGTACGTTCTGGTGGCCGCCGCGATTGCCGGTGGGTACCTGGGCGATCTTGTCGACCACCTCCATGCCGCGCAGCACCTTGCCGAATACCGCGTAACCGAAGTCGCGCGAGCCGTGGTCGAGGAAGGCGTTGTCCTTGTGGTTGATGAAGAACTGGCTGGTGGCCGAGTCGCGCACCTGGGTGCGTGCCATGGCCAGGGTGCCGCGCACGTTGTGCAGGCCGTTGTCGGCTTCGTTCTTGATCGGGGCTTGCGGCTGTTTCTGCTGCATGTCGGCGTCGAAGCCGCCGCCTTGCACCATGAACCCCGGTATCACCCGGTGAAACTGGGTGCCGGCGTAGTAGCCGCTGTCCACATAGCCAAGGAAGTTTTCCACGCTGATCGGGGCTTTTTCCGCGTTCAGTTCGATTTCGATGTCACCGAGGCTGGTGGTCAGCAGTACCTTCGGGTTCTCCGCAGCCAGCAGGCTGCTGGCAAAGAGTACGGAGCAGGCGGCGAGGGCGAGTGTCTTCAGCATGCGTGTTGATCCTTGTTGAGGGCAGTGGGGGCAGTCTGTTCGACTTCTTCGAGGAAGGCCAGCAGGCTGCTGTTGAAACGTTGCGGTTGATCCAGGGGTGTGGCGTGGCGCGAGTCTTCGATCACCAGCAGGCGCGCGTTGGGCATTTCCTTGACATAGGCCTCTTTCTGCGCGATTGGGGTGTAGTCGCGATCGGCGCTGATCACCAGGGTGGGGCAGGTGATGCGCGTCAGGCGTTCGCGCACCCCCCAGCCGATGATGGCGTCGAGGCTGGCGAGGTAGGCGCGCTTGTCGTTGAGCGGCCAGCGTTCTTCGATCTTGCGCCGCAGCTCGGCTTGCTCGGGCTTGGGGAACAGCAGCCGGCCCAGACCCTTGGCGATGGCGTCGAGGCTGAGCAGGCGCGACAGGCTCCAGCGTTTGACGATTTCCAGGAAGTCGCGCGGGCTTTTCGCCTTCACTTCAGGGCCACTGTTGACGATGCACAGGCTCTCTAGCAGTTCGGGCCGCTCGACGCCCAGCTGGAAACCGATCATGCCGCCCATGGAGATGCCAACCAGGTGCACTTTCTCGAGGCCCAGGTGTTCGATCAGTGCTGCCACGTCTTCGGCAAAAACGGCGATGCTGTAGCGTTCGCGCGGCTTGTCCGAGCGGCCGTGACCGCGGATGTCGATGGCCACCACCCGGTAGTGCGCCGCCAGCTCGGGGATCTGGTATTCCCAGTCGCGGGTACTCGAGCCCAGGCCATGCACCAGCAACACCGGCGCGCCCTTGCCGTACTCCTCGTAGTGCAACTGGCAACCGTCGTGATCGAAGTAGGACATGGGTTGGTTCCTGTCAGTTGGCGGATTGCGGTGCGGCGAAGGGCGCATTGAGAGGCGCCGCGTCGAAGTTCTTGATCAGGTCTACGAGAATCTGGCTGGCCGGCCCCAGGCTTTTGTCCTTGTGGCTGTAGAGGGTAAAGCGTGGATGGTTGCTGCCGCCCTGTTCCAGCGCCAGGGGTTTGAGGATGCCTTCGCTCATTTCTCGCTCGATCAGGTGGCGCGGCAGCCAGGCGAAACCCAGGCCGCTGCTGACGAAGTTGGCGGCGGTCGACAGGCTGCTGACCGTCCAGCGTTGCTCGGCACCCAGCCAGCCGACGTCGCGCGGTTTGCTGCGCCCCGAGTCGCGGATGACCACCTGTAATTGGTTCTGCAAGTCCTCGAAGGTCAGCTTGCGTTGCATCTTGTGCAACTGATGGTCGGGGTGGGCAACCGCCAGGAATTCCACCTCGCTGAGTTCATGGCCCAGATAGCCGACCATGGTCAGGCTGCTGATGGCCAGATCGGCGGTGCCTTCCAGCAGCACTTCTTCGACGCCCGACAGCACTTCCTCGCGCAGGCGCACGCGGCAACCACGGCTCTGCGGGATGAAGGCGGCCAGCGCCCTGATCAGTCGTGCGGTCGGGTAGGCGGCGTCGACCACCAGGCGCACCTCGGCTTCCCAGCCCTGATCCATGTTGTAGGCCAGGTCTTCCAGCTGACTGGCCTGCTTGACCAGTTGTCGCGAGCGGCGCAGCAGCACGTCGCCGGCCTCGGTAAGCACGGCCTTGCGCCCGTCGATGCGCAGCAGCGGCACGCCGAGCTGTTCCTGCATGCGCGCAATGGTGTAGCTGACCGAGGATTGCGAACGATGCAGCACCTCGGCGGCCTGGGCAAAGCCGCCCTGATCGACTACGGCCTGCAAGGTACGCCACTGGTCGAGGGTCACGCGGGGCGCTTTCATTATCCTCTCCTATTCACGTGAGCCGTTGGGTGCATGGTGAGGCGAACTCGCTCTAAACTGGCAGTCCCTTGTTGGAGACCGGCCCATGAAAAAATTTTGCTGTGCCCTGATCGCCCTGTTGCCGCTGGCTGCTTTCGCTTACCCGATCGAGGTGGAAAAACAGTTCAACGGTGCCGAAGTGTCGGTCACGACCCAGGAAATCGATCACAACATGGGCGCCGTGCTGCTCTACAACTACGGTGAGAGCGAGGCCGAGTGCAAGGCGGTGTTCCGTAACGGCCCCGAGGCGCCACGTACCCGTAAGGTACTGCTGGCACCTGGGCAGAACAGCAACCTGACCGTCAAGTTCGCCCGCAGCATCATCAAGCTGCGCGTGCAATTGACCTGTGGCCTGCAGTAATCAGCCTGGCGTTCAAGGCAGAGCCTAGTGTGAGGGGGCTTATAAATCAACTTTGTCGATAGATTAAAGCGATTATTTGCGCTTTTTTATCGATTGTTGTGTCTCTACTCTTTGCTCCATCGACGTTAGCCAACCCCTCTCGATGGAGCAACAACATGCCCAATATTCTGGTAATCGAAAGCAGCGCCCGCCAACAAGGCTCGGTTTCTCGTCAGCTCACCGAGCAATTCATCGCCCAGTGGCAGGCCGCTCACCCGGCCGACCAGATCCAGGTCCGCGACCTGACGGTTGAGCAGGTACCGCACCTGGACGCCAACCTGCTGGGTGGCTGGATGACTCCGGCCGATCAGCAGAGCGTCGCGGAGCAAGCGGCATTGGCGCTGTCCAACAAACTCACCGATGAAGTGCTGGCTGCCGATGTGCTGGTACTTGCTGCGCCCATGTACAACTTCACCATTCCCAGCACCCTGAAAGCCTGGCTGGATCATGTGCTGCGTGCCGGCGTCACCTTCAAGTACAGCGAAACCGGCCCGCAGGGCCTACTCACCGGCAAGCGTGCCTTTGTCCTGACCGCCCGTGGTGGTATCTATGCCGGTGGCAGCATGGATCATCAGGAACCCTACCTGCGTCAGGCGCTGGCCTTCATCGGCATTCACGACGTCAGCTTCATCCATGCCGAAGGCCTCAACCTGGGCGGCGAGTTCATGGAGAAAGGTCTGGCCGAGGCCAGGGCGCAGTTGGCGCAAGTGGCCTAAAGTTCAAGTAACAGGCAACTCCCTTGGCGTCCCTTTGCTCCTGGGGCGCATGTCCCGGTCGATCGTTTTGGCGGTTGGCCGGGTTTTTTTCTGCTTCAGTCTGGTCCGGTGAGTCCCTGGCCGGCCAGGTGGGCCGCTATTTTGCGGTGTTGACGTGGGGGCTGATCACCGGCCTGGTGTGTCTGCCGCTGACCGGCTGGCACGGCGTGGCGCCAGCGTTCATGCGCGGCATACTGCGGTTCAGCATTCTGCATGCCCGCCACCCCTCGTCCCTTCCGCAATAGCGGCGCCTCGGCTACTCCTGCCTGTTCCCAGGGCGTGCGGGCCGTCGCTCTGCCGGCCTTTTGGCTGTTCGGTAACGCCGCTCGCTTACCCACCAGCGCCAGCCAGTGGTGGGTCTTGGCCTGGCTCGGTATGGTGGCGTCCGGGTTTGGGCTTTACTGGTGGAGCTGGTGCCGGCGGGGCTATTGGTCAATCCGTTGCTGTGCAACCGCGATGCCGATCTGTGGCGGTTGAGCCCGGGTGGGACGGTGATTGTGAGTTCCCTGCCGTTGACCAGGGGCGGCAGCCGGCAGCTAAACGTGGCGAAGGAGATGCGATGAAGCTGTCCGGGCGTGGTGTGTCGCTGTCGATTGGCGCCTCGATGCTGTTTGCCCTGATTCCCGGCTATGTGCAACAGCTGGCACCGCTGGATGGTGTGCAGGTGTTCGCCCAGCGGGTGCTCTGGTCGATCCCTGCGGTGTTGCTGCTGGTCGCCGTGGCCCGGCAATGGACGGTGCTGGCCGTGGCCATCGGCCGTCTGCGCCATGAGCCGTTATTGTTGGCGGCCTTGCCGCTCTCGGCTGCATTGATTGGCGTGCAGTGGGCCTTGTTCGTCTGGGCGCCGCTGGCCGGGCGCATGCTGGATGTGTCATTGGGGTATTTTCTGCTGCCCTTGGCTATGGTGCTGGCCGGGCGGGTGTTCTACGGCGAGCGTCTGCGCCCGTTGCAGCAGTTGGCGGTGTTCTGTGCCTTGCTTGGCGTGCTGCATGAACTCTGGCGGCTGCAGGCGTTTTCCTGGGTCACCCTGGTCACCGCGCTGGGTTATCCCCCGTACTTCATGTTGCGCCGCTGGATGCGCCTGGACGCCCTGTCCGGGTTTATCCTGGAAATGCTGGTGCTGGCGCCCTTGGCGGTGTGGCTGATCGTCGCCTGGGGCCCGGTGGCGGTGTTCGTCCAGGCGCCGCAGCTGTGGTGGCTGCTGCCGGGGCTGGGCCTGCTTGGCGCCCTGGCCTTTGCGGCTATGATGGCGTCCAGCCGGCTGTTGCCACTGGGGCTGTTCGGCATTCTCAGTTATGTCGAGCCGGTGCTGTTGTTTCTGGTGGCGCTGCTGTTTCTCGGCGAAAGCTTCAATGCCCAGCAGTGGCTGACCTATCTGCCGATCTGGCTGGCGGTGCTGCTGGTCGGCTGGGACAGCGCGCGGCTGTTGATCAAGCAGCGGAGCATCTGACAGGAGGCGATATGCAGATCAATGCTGACCTGAGCGAGCGGGTGGTGCTCGATACCCGCACTATCGACTGGCAGAGCTCGCCCTTGCCTGGCGTCGAGCGGCGTCCGCTGGAGCGTTTTGCCGCGGAAAGTGGGCGCGCCACCTCGATCGTGCGTTATGCGCCGGGTTCGCAGTTCCGTAGCCATGAGCATCCGGGAGGCGAGGAGATCCTGGTGCTCGACGGGGTCTTCGTCGATGAACATGGCGCCTATCCTGCCGGTTACTGGCTGAAGAATCCGCCCGGCAGCAGCCATGCGCCGTCCAGCCCTGGCGGTTGTCTATTATTCGTCAAGCTGTGCTACCAGGAGCCGCAGGATCAGCACGCGCTGCGCATCGATACGCACAAGGCGCAGTGGCAGCCAGGCCTGGTGCCGGGGTTGAGGGTATTGCCACTGGATAGTTTCGCCACGGTGCACACTGCATTGGTGCGCTGGGCGCCAGGCACCGAGTTCCATGCCCACCGGCATCTTGGTGGGGAAGAAATTCTGGTGCTGGAGGGGGTATTTCAGGATGAGTATGGCGATTATCCCGCCGGTACCTGGCTGCGCAACCCGCACGGATCGACGCATACGGCGTTTTCCCGTGAGGGTTGCCTGATTTATGTGAAGGTCGGCCATCTACTCGATGTGGGTACAGCGGATCAGTCCAGCACGTTTCTCAGCACTTCGTAGACGATCCCCGTGGCAATCGCCACCAGTATCACGTCGGTGCCGGCCTGCTTCCATTCGTAGCCGTCATAGCGCGGCAGTTGGCTGGCCACCCTGCCGTCGAAGTTCTTGGCGATGCCGGGGGGCAGTGGTTTGCCGCGGGCCAGATTCTTGGCGATGCCGGGTGGTAGCGAGCTAACCCGGCCGATCAGTTGCCGGTTGTCACCCAGGACGATGCGTACGCGGCCGATATCGATGCTCGGGCCACTGAGCTGGACACCGACGTTGCCGTCATGGCCAGCGCCCGGTTTGCCGTGGTTATCGGTTTTCGGCGCGGCGAAGACGCTTTGCGTCGCCAGGACGATGGCCAGGGTGCTACAGAGCAGCAGGGTGCGAGACGAGTCGGGCATGTAATTCTCCGGGGCCTGGGGGCGGTTGTGCTGCCTGATTTGAGCGCTCTGTCGGGGTTTCGTTCAAGTGCCGAGGTGCCTGATCTGTGCGGGTCTGCACAAAGAAACTCGGCCGCAGCGCCGGAAAGCGTTACGCTATGCGGCTGATTTTTGCTTTTTCGTCGAGGTTGCCCCGTGTTTGCCCAATTCGCCCTGCATGAACGTCTGCTCAAAGCCGTGGCTGCGCTGAACTTTACCGAGCCCACCCCGGTGCAGCTGGCGGCTATTCCGCTGGCGCTGCAAGGGCAGGATTTGCGGGTCACGGCGCAGACCGGCAGCGGCAAGACGGCGGCCTTCGTCCTGCCGATGCTCAATCGCCTGTTGGGCGATGGCGCTTCCTCGCCGCGCATGAGTGTGCGCGCGATGATCATGCTACCGACCCGTGAGCTGGCCCAGCAAACCCTCAAGGAAGTCGAACGCTTCGCCCAGTTCACCTTCCTCAAGGCCGGTTTGATCACCGGTGGCGAGGATTTCAAGATGCAGGCGGCGATGCTGCGCCGGGTCGACATCCTGATCGGCACGCCCGGTCGTCTGATCGAACACGCCAACGCCGGCAACCTGTTGCTCGATGAAGTGGAAGTGCTGGTGCTCGACGAAGCCGACCGCATGCTCGACATGGGCTTTGCCGAAGACGTGCAGCGCCTGAGCGAGCTGTGCAATGCCGAGCGTCAGACCCTGCTGTTCTCCGCGACCAGCGGCGGTGCAGGCCTGCGCGAGATCGTCGCCAAGGTCCTCAAGGAGCCGCAGCACCTGCAGCTCAACCGCGTCAGCCAGCTCAACGAAGGCACGCGCCAGCAGATCATCACCGCCGACCACAACCATCACAAGGAACGCCTGGTCGAGTGGCTGTTGGCCAACGAAACCTACGGGAAGGCGATCATCTTCACCAATACCCGGGTGCAGGCCGACCGCCTGTATGGCAAGTTGGTGGCCCATGATTTCAAGGTGTTCGTGCTGCACGGCGAGAAGGACCAGAAGGATCGCAAGCTGGCCATCGATCGCCTCAAGCAGGGTGCGGTGAAAATCCTGGTCGCCACCGATGTGGCGGCGCGCGGCCTGGATGTCGACGGCCTGGATCTGGTGATCAACTTCGACATGCCGCGTTCGGGTGACGAGTATGTGCACCGCATCGGCCGTACCGGCCGCGCCGGTGCCGAAGGCCTGGCGATTTCGCTGATCTGCCATAACGACTGGGCACTGATGTCGAGCATCGAACGCTACCTCAAGCAGCGTTTCGAGCGGCGCAACATCAAGGATCTCAAAGGCATCTACCAGGGGCCGAAGAACCTCAAGGCGTCTGGCAAGGCAGCCGGGCCGAAGAAGAAAAAGCTCGACCCCAAGACCGGCAAGAAGCTGGCCGCGAAGAAGCCGGCGGCCAAGGCGCCGAGCAAGCGTAATACCATCAACAAACCCAAGGTCGCGGCGCCGGAACTGGTCAGCCAGGACGGCTTGGCGCCGCTCAAGCGGCGCAAGCCGGCGGCTGAGTAAGCCTGTAGCCTGGATGCAATCCGGGGGTATTCCGAAGGTGTCGAGCGCTCCCCGGATTGCATCCGGACTACGGCACTACTTCGGCACTATCAATATCTTGCCGTCGCGCTCGGCGCTGGCGGCCGCGGCCACCGCCTCCTTGATCTGGCTGACATCGTAGGTGGCCGCCACGCGGCTGTGCAGCTTGCCGCTGGCGATCAGTTGGGTCAGCTCGCCGAACACCTTCATCTGCTCGGCCGGGGTGGCTTTCTGGAACCATTTGGCCAGCCAGAAGCCGCGCAGGCTCACGTCGCGAAACACGAAGGACGCCGGTGACACCTGGCAGGGCTGGCGGCTCATCATGCCGTAGTTGACCAGCACGCCGCCCTCGCTGAGGCTCGCGGCCAGATGGTCGGTGGCGGCGCCGCCCACCGCATCGATGCCCAGGCGCACGGCTTCGCCGCCGGTGGCCGCACGTACGCGCTTGGCCAGGTCCGGCCCATCCACCAGCACCAGGTCGCCGCCTTCGGCCTGCACGCCCGCCACTGCCGAGTCGCGGCGGACCACGTTGAGGGTCTTGAAGCCGCGCAGCTTGGCCAGCTGGATCAGGTAGCTGCCGACCCCCGAGTTGGCGGCGTTCTGGATCACCCAGTCGCCGGGCTGGAGGTCGACGAACTCGCTGAGCATCAGCGAGGCGGTCGGCGGGTTGACGGTCAGCATCGCCAGTTGCAGCGGATCGGCTTCCGGCAGTGGGATCAGCTTGTTCGCCGGGGCATTGAGGTGGCTGACCCAGGTGCCGCAGCCGACCGGCAGCAGCACCAGCTGGCCGACCTTGAGGTTGTTCACCTCGGGCCCCAGCGCCTCGACACGGCCGACGCCTTCGTTGCCGCCAATCGCCGGCAGCGGCGGCAGCATGCCGTATTCGCCGGTCAGGGTGAGCACGTCGGAGGGGTTGATCGGCGCGGCCGCCACCTTGATCCGCACCTGGCCCGCGGCAGGTGCGGGTAGCTGCAGTTCGACCGCTTCGATCACATCTTGCGGAACCGGGCCGCGGGTTTGGTATTGGGCTTTGAGCATGGGGGTTCTCCAGAAGTGGCGACTTACTCAGAGGGTTGAGCCTAACCCAGGGTGGCTATGCCGCGACTAATCCCGTTCAATCGATATCAGTGATTGCGCTCGGCTTGCTGCACCAGAGTCCGTGAAACCTTGGCTGTCCTTTCTGGATCGGATCTCTGCAACGACTGGCCTTGGGCAAGGGGGGCGTGTTCGGCACGCCCAGCGGCCTACTGACGGGGGCTGGCTTGCAACCCGAAACTATCGTGCGTCTGGTGTATCCGCCCCCCGCACACATTGGGGCGCAACCTGGCGGTGCGCTCACCATGCATAGCCGTTTATGCTGCACGACAGCAACCAAGGGAGACTGGCATGCAGTGGATGTGGGGGATGGTGCTGCTCTGGTGCGGTTGCGCAGTTGCGGCTGAACCGTTGCGCCTGGGCATGGGGACGCACAAGCCGCCTTATGTGTTTCAAGGTGAAGCGCGGGGGCTGGAGTACGAAATCGTGGTGGCGGCCGCAGAGCGTGCCGGCTTTGTCCTGCACGTCTTGCACATGCCGATGGAGCGCCTGCACTGGCTGCTGCGCCGTGGCGAGATCGACGCCATTGCCACCACCAACGAGCAGAGCGGCATCGAGGTCTTCTATTCCGAGCCGCATATCTACTACCAGAATGTTGCCGTGGCATTGCGCGCGCGCAACTACAAGATCGAGCGGATTGCCGATCTGGGCAGTTACTCGGTCAGCGCATTTCAACGTGCACGTTTTTTGCTCGGTAGCGAGTTTCAGCGGATGGCGCAGAACAACCCGCGCTATCGCGAAGAGGCGCAGCAGATCGCGCGCAATCGCCTGCTCTACAGCGGGCGGATCGAAGTGGTGGTGGCGGACATGCGGATCCTGCGCTATCTCAATCGTGAGGTGCTCGATCAGGTCGATGTCAGTCAGCCACTGGCCGAATATCCTATCTTCGCCCCAACGCCCTATCAGGTCGGCTTTCGCCGAGAGGCCCAGCGCGATCGCTTCAATCGGGGCCTTGCGGCCATTCGCGCGAGTGGCGAGTACCGCGCCATCGAGCGACGTTATGCGATGTATTGAACTCGACATCTGTGCTAATGCAGCCCTGGGCTGCGAGCCGGGCTGCGCTGGTGCATGATTCGAACATCAGGCTCTAGCCGCCGTGAAGGAGGGAAGCATGTCGTACACACCCATACTGGCGACTCTGGGGTTGACCAGTGTACTGCTGATGCCGCCGACCAGCGCACAGCCCCGCGAATACCCCAGCGAGCACGGCACTCTGAAGGTCAGTCAGCTGGTTGCAGGGTTGGAACATCCCTGGAGCCTGACCTTTCTGCCCGATCAGCAAGGCGTGCTGGTCACCGAGCGGCCCGGGCGTTTACGCCTGGTCAGCCTGCAAGGCGAACTGTCCGAGCCGATCGAGGGCGTACCGGCGGTCTATGCCAGAAGCCAGGGCGGGTTACTCGATGTGGCCCTGTCGCCCGAGTTTGCCTCGAACCGCTGGGTCTACCTGTCCTATGCCGAGGCCGGTGATGGCCAGTACGCCGGGACCACGGTCGGGCGCGGCAAGCTGTCGGCGGATAAGCGCCGGCTGGAAGGTTTCGAGGTGATCTTCCGGCAGTTGCCGAAGCTGTCCAGTGGCGTACATTTCGGCTCGCGCCTGGTGTTCGATCGCGATGGTTATCTGTTCATCGCCCTGGGCGAAAACAACCAGCGCTCGACCGCGCAGGACCTCGACAAGCTGCAGGGCAAGGTGGTGCGCCTGCACCCGGACGGCAAAGTGCCGCGCGACAACCCCTTTGTCGGCCAGCCAGGCGTGCGCCCGGAAATCTGGTCTTACGGTCATCGCAACCAGCAAGGGGCCGCACTCAATCCCTGGACCGGGCAGTTGTGGACCCACGAGCATGGCCCGCGCGGCGGCGATGAGATCAACATCCCCCGGGCCGGCAAGAACTATGGCTGGCCGCTCGCCACCCATGGGGTCAACTATTCGTTCCTGCCGATTCCGGAAGCCCAGGGCAAAGCGGTCGAGGGCACCGAAGCGCCGCACTATGTGTGGGAAAAGTCGCCGGCAATCAGCGGCATGGCCTTCTATGATGGCGAGCGTTTGACCGCCTGGCAGGGCAACCTGTTCGTCGGTGCACTGGCCGGGCAGGCACTGATTCGCCTGGAGTTGCGCGGCGACCAGGTGGTGCACGAGGAGCGTCTGCTGGAACAGCTCGATGCGCGTATCCGCGATGTGCGCCAGGGGCCGGATGGCTACCTGTACGTGTTGACCGATGAGGGTAATGGCCAATTGTTACGGCTGGATTTGCAGCCGAAATGAGCTCGGGCTGCGCAGGTGTGGGCCGGCCTTGGACTTTGCGGGTCAGGCTGCAGATAAGGGCTTGATGCTGATTCCGCGGAGGAGGGCGGTAGCCCAGCGCCTTGTCTGGGGCAAAGCGCTGCGGGGCTAAGGTGAGGTTCGGCTATTTCTTGCCGATGGTGATCTGCTTGGAAGCGCCGTAGACCTGGCCACTGACGCCTTTGGCGATCTGCTGGATTTCACCGCCGGAGTTCAGGAAGGCGGCAATCTGCGCATCGATCGAGGCGCTGGTTTCGACGGCTGGAGCTGGCTTGGGTTTGCTGTTTGATGCTTTAACGCGCATGGCGGCCATTAACCTATTTAAAAATTAATTTGGCCGCTGATTGTACACGAACGACTTGACAATTGCTTGATAAATAACGCTGGCAACTCAAGATGCGACTATGTCAGGGACTTTCCGAATGGCTGAATAATGTTCGTGAGAATGACTAAGCCATTGTTTTATCAAACTTCTATTCGGGAAATTAACTGCCCGGCGGTCTTCGGTGAGGGGGCGCTTTCCACTGGTCGGCTCGGGCGTCCCGGCGAGATCCGGCGAGTATGGGGCTCGGCGCCAGGAAAGCGGGCCGCAACTCAGGTAGAATGTCCCGCTCGCAACGAGGGTAGGGCACCATGGCTGTAATCGGACGAATGAATAGTTTGCAGGTCGTGAAACACACCGACTTTGGCCTGTATCTGGATGGCGGCGCGGATGGCGAAATACTCCTGCCCAGGCGTTATATCCCCAAAGACACGCCGAGTGAGGTGGACGACTGGTTGAATGTATTTATTTACCTGGACAGCGATGACAAGTTAATTGCCACCACGGAAACCCCGAAAGTGCAGGTCGGCCAATTTGCCAGTCTGAAAGTGGTGGATATCAACCGCGTCGGTTTATTCCTCGACTGGGGATTGCCGAAAGATCTGCTGCTGCCCCATTCGGAAGAGAAGCGACCGCTGCAAGTCGGTGACTACTGTGTGGTCTACGTGTTTGTCGACAAGCGCAGCAAACGCATCACCGCCACCGCGCGCCTGGATCGTTACCTGGACAGCGTGCCGCCCACCTACACGGTCGGCCAGGAAGTCGATTTGCTGGTGGTCGAGTCCACCGATATGGGTTTCAAGGCGATCATCAACGGCAAGCACTGGGGCCTGATTCACAAGAACGAACTGTTCAAGTTCCTGCGCAGCGGCATGCAGGAAAAGGGTTTCATCAAGGAAGTGCGCGCCGACGGCAAGATCAGCCTGAGCCTGCAGGCGGTTGGCCAGGAAGCGGCGAGCAGCCTGGGCGAGCAGATCCTGGCCAAGCTGCGCGAGCACGATGGCGTGCTGCCGCTCAATGACAAGAGTTCGCCGGAAGCCATCAGCGCCCTGTTTCGCGTTAGCAAAGGCAACTTCAAGAAGGCCATCGGCGGCTTGTACAAGCAGGGGCGTATCGTGATTCACGACGACCGCATCGAGCTGGCCGGCAAGTAGCGGTGTTCCCCCGGCAGCTACGGCTGCCGGCTGCTGCCTTGGCAGAGGGCGCGCTGGGCGTGTCTCAGCGCCGGTTTTTTACAAAACTCGCTTGAGCGCCCGCAGACTCCATTGAATAATGCCCAGGCATTTTGCCGTTGTAGCTCAGTTGGTAGAGCACGTCATTCGTAATGATGGGGTCGGGGGTTCGATTCCTCTCAACGGCACCACCGCATTCAAGGCCTGCAGCGATGCAGGCCTTTTTCGTCTTGGGCCGGGCGGGCGAGCGGCGATGATGGCAGCGCCGTCAGTCGTGTTTACCCCATAGCTGTTCCAGGCGCTTGTCGCGGCCGCAGCCATTGCGGTAGTAGGCGTAGCGCAGCGGGTTGTTCTGGTAATAGTCCTGGTGATAGTCCTCGGCTGGATAAAAAGTGGTGGCGGGCAGGATCTCCGTGACGATCGACTGGTTGAAGCGTCCCGAGGCTTGCAGGGCCGCTTTCGAGGCTTCGGCCTGGGCCTGTTCCTCGGCTGTGCTGTAGAAGATCGCACTGCGGTATTGCGGGCCGTGGTCGCAGAACTGGGCGTTCGGCGTCAGGGGGTCGATGGTCGGCCAGTAAGCCTCCAGCAACTTGGCGTAGCTGGTCTGGCTCGGATCGAAACGCACCTGCACCGCCTCGATATGACCGCTGTTGCCCGCCGAGACTTGTTCATAGCTGGGGTTTTCCAGGTGCCCGCCGATGTAGCCGGAGGTGGTGGACAGTACGCCGGGCAGCTTGTCGAAATCCGCTTCGGTGCACCAGAAGCAACCGCCGGCGAAGATCGCCACGCCGCTGTCCCGTTCGGCATCCGTGTTCGCTGCATCGGCAGTGGCCGATGCGGTGTCGGCCGAAGTGGGCCCGCAGGCGCCGAGCAGTATGCTCAGCAGCAGGGCGGCAGCGCTGAGCGAGCCGCGCGTGAGCCAGAATCGGGCTTTAGCGGTCATGTTCAACTCCTGAGTGCGGGCAAGGTTTCGCCCTGGGGGATGAAGCGCAACGCGACGCCGTTGTTGCACCAGCGTTCGCCGCGAGGTGGCGGGCCGTCGTCGAACAGGTGGCCCTGGTGCCCCTGGCAACGGGCGCAGTGGTATTCGGTACGCGGGAAGATCAGCTTGAAGTCGCGCTTGAAGGCGGTATGGCCGGCTATCGCCTGGGTAAAACTGGGCCAGCCGGTGCCGCTTTCGTATTTGTCCTGGCTGTCGAACAGCGGCAGGTAGCAGGCGGCGCAGATGTAGGTGCCTGCGCGTTTCTCCTGGTTGAGCGGGCTGCTGCCCGGCCGCTCGGTGTCCTCTTCGAATAGCACCGCATAGGCTTCTGGCGACAGCAGTTCGCGCCACTCGCTGTGCGCTTTGTCCAGCGGCACGACGGTCGCGGCCTGGCTGAGCGGTGCCTGGCTGGCGAGTAGGGGCAGGGTGGGCAGCAAGGCCATGCCCTGGAGGAGCGTTCGACGTTTCATGGCGGTTCTCTGCAGGCTGATGTGCTCAATAGACTGGCTGATGGCGGACTTGTTACAGCCGTTGGCCGACCTTTTGCGCACGGTTGGCGGCGTCACCGCGCTACGCATCTACAACCTGGAATCGGCGCAACGGATCGCTTGGCGGGTTACGCGGCGCGTCACGCTGGCGGCGCCTGAGCGATCGGCGCGTAACCCGCCAGCCCACGGTATTCCGATATTTCAGGGTTGTCGCGACACTATTGTGCGGGCAGTTGCTCCGGGTTGTGCAGTGCGCCATCGATGATGGTGCGGTTGCGTCCGGCGCTTTTGGCCTGATACAGGCATTGGTCGGCGCGCTCCAGCCAGGATTCCCAATGTTCGTTGTTGCGCAGGATGGCGCCGCCGATCGAGACGGTCACCGGGCCGCCCGGGCCTGGCAGGCTCTGGGCGATCTGCTGGTGCAGATGGCTCGAGGCGGCCAGCAGGCCGCGCTCGTCGGTGTTGGGTAGCAGCAGGAGGAACTCTTCGCCGCCGAAGCGAAACAGGCGATCCTCCTGGCGTGAGCAGCACTTGATCAGATCGACGAAGGCCACCAGCACCTGATCGCCAGCCGGGTGGCCGAACTTGTCGTTGATCTGCTTGAAGTGGTCCAGATCCATTACCAGTACGCCATAGCTGTTGCCGTGCCGGCGATGGGTGGAGACGGCGATCTTCAGTTCCTCATTCATCGCCCGGCGATTGCGCGCGCCGGTCAGTGGGTCCTGGGTCGCCAGGATCTGCAACTGGTCGCGCTGGCTGCGGGTGCGGTAGGCGAAGATGAAGGCCATGGCGCTGGCCAGCAGGCCGGTGACCAGGAACGACAGCATCTGATAGCTGCTCTCGAATACCGTGCCCGGTACCAACAGCGCATAGCCGACCAGGGTTGACAGCACCAGCATGGTGGCCACCACGGCTTTCCCCGGGGAGACCATGAAGAAGTTGAACAGGATCAGCGGGTAGATCCAGAACAGCCCGTTGACCCCCAGGTTGATGGCGATCAGCGTCGCGCCCAGCGAGAAAATGATCGCCAGATAGATGCCGGGCTTGACCGTGTCGCCGGTACGCCAGGCGTAGAGCACGGCGCATACGGTAGAGAATACGATGGTGGTGTCGGCGGCGCTGACCAGGTAATTGCCTTCCGCCAGCCGATACACGGCATAGGGCGAGACGCCCATGATGCCGAACAGGCTCATCAGGGTAATGATGGACAGCTGGAAGTCGTTGCGCAGCCGCTTGAGCAGTCGCTGGGTCAGTCTGGCCATGAACGGCTCTTGTCGTTGTTATGGGGGAAGGATGCAGAGCTTTGCCTGAACCGGCAAGGGCAGAAGTTGAACAAAGTGCCAGCATTTGCGCCAAGCTGGCGAATAGTGCGGCATCCGTCTGCCGTTGCTGTGGCCAGTGTGCCTGCTACCGGCACAGGGCAATCAGGTTTCTCTTGCGCCGATAGCGTGACAGCCGCTCGGCGAGTGCCGTGGGTAGGCTGCTACAGGGCAGAAAACCCAGGTTTGCATAGAAGTTTTGCAGTTCGGGATCACAGAACAACCAGACCGGTTCGCTGGCCTGCGTCAGGGCCTGCTCGATCAATTGGCGCGCCAGCCTTTGGCGGCGTTGGGTCGGCGCGACGAACAGGCCGCTAAGCCAATGCCCGCCTGTGATGGGGCGCAGACATAGCGCGGCGACAATCTCTGTGCGTTGCGCGACCCATACCTGCGCCCGGCGGTCGACGCGCATGGGGCAGCGATGCGTTCGGTAGAACTCATCCGCCAGCGGCAACAACGGGGCAGGAAGGGCGCTGCAGTGCAGATCGGGCATGCGGGGCAAGGCGGTTATCGAAGCGTGGCGGATTCGGCGCTTGTCTGCCCGCCAGCATGGCGCAGCAGGCGCTCGGCGGTTATTTCCGGCAGATCCTGGCGGTGCATGTACAGCCGCAGCGGCTCGCCGATATTCAGGCGCTCGTCGATGTGCAGGTCGAGGAGTAATTGCAGGCGCTCGCGCTTGAGGGTCATCAGTTGGTCGGGTCCGGCGCACCAGACGAACTCGCAGCTCGGGGTGATGCTGTCCTGCGGCACATCCAGGCCGAACGAATCCTTGCTGAAGCGCAGGATATGTTGGGCGGTCCTGGCATTGAAACCGACGAAACCCTGCAGTTGGTCGGCGGCCTCGCAGATGCTGGCGGACGTGATACTCATGTGAACCTCGCGCGTCACGATTGTTTGGACCCGTGTGGGTTGGTCGCTACAGGCTAAGGCGTTGTGCGCAGCGAGCATTGCCTTCGGTCAATAGGCCGGCGGATTAGGCTCGCATCCGCGTTGGCGAGGCGTGTGTTGGCTTTTGCGGCCGTCGAGCGGGCAGGTGGGGCATGAGTATCAGGTCGGTCGCTCTGTGTTACTTGTTCGCGGGTGACGAAAAGACCTTGATCTGGCCGAAAGGTGCGCTGTGCATGCCGACTTTTACTGCCATCAATGGCGAGTTGTTGAGCCAGATGTCGTCGATCACGATGGTTTTGCCGATGTCTTCATTGTCCGCCGCCACCAGCAGGTAATAAGTACCGTCTTCCGGTGCCTCGCCATCCCAGCCCAGGCTGACCTGGCCGACCACGGCGGTGGCGCGCGAGGGTTGGCTGGCGATCACCGCGCCGTAGGCGTCGAGCAGCAGTGCTCGCGGTTTCAGGGCGAACTTGTTGAAACCCAGGCAGGCGTTGTGGCAGAGCGAGTTGACGTTGAGCGCATAGCGTTCGCCCTTTTTCAGCTCCAGGGAGAACACCCGGTAATTGGAGATCGAGCTGCCGAAGTCCAGGCGCGGCTGGTCCGCGCCAATCTGCCAGGTCGGCAGCAGCAGTCCGGGATTCACCGGCAGGGGGATCGCCTGGACATTATGGATGGCTTCGAGATTGCTCTTGGCGATCGGGCCCTGCGCCGAGCGCACGGCGTGTTCATAGGTCGACTGCGGGTTACTGGCGCAGGCGCCGAGCAACAGACAGGTGGCCAGGGTGATTGGTAGGCGCAAGATAATAACTCCTCGGTGACAGCGTCCTTGTGTACCCATAACGCGCTCCCGGCGCGACGGGCGCGCATTCTACTCGCTTCGACCAATCCCGGGTGTGATCGATGCCTGGTGTTCGTCCGATGGCGCGCATTATAGGCCAGCCCGGTCGAAGTCGCGTGCTTGGCATGCCCTTGTCGGTCGCCTGGTTGAATCACCCTCTTCGTGCGCAATCTCTCAGTATTTCAGCTGATTTTCAGGACGTTGATTATGGTCAATCAATGATTCGTTAGGTATGCAACTATTTCCCTGGAGTTACCAATACTTCTGCCAGTAAGGATGAGGAGAGGATATGAAAGGGTTCAATTGCAAACTTGCCACCCTGCTCAGTGCAGTGGCTTCTTGCGCCTGGGCGCTAACCTCGACAGCGGCAATCGCCGCGGCCGAGGCGGAGCTGCCGGTGATCGTTCAGGAGCTGGTCGCGCCCCCGGCGCTGCCGGCGCCTATTACGCGCAAGAGCCCGGCACGAGTAGTGGTCAATCTGACCGTGGAAGAGGTCGAGAGGGAAATAGCACCCGGTACGCGCTACATGTTCTGGACCTTTGGCGGCACTGTGCCGGGCAAGATGATTCGTGTACGTGAAGGCGATACCGTCGAGTTGCATCTGCAGAATCTGGCCAGCAACAAACTGCCGCACAATATCGATTTGCATGCCGTCAGCGGTCCGGGTGGCGGCGCCGAGCAGACCCTGATCGCTCCGGGCAACGAGGCGGTCTTCACCTTCAAGGCATTGGCTTCCGGGCTGTATGTCTATCACTGCGCCACGGCACCGGTGGGCATGCATGTAGCCAATGGCATGTACGGCATGATCCTGGTCGAGCCCAAAGAGGGCATGTCCAAGGTTGACCGTGAGTATTACGTGATGCAGGGCGATTTCTATACCACGGGCGCTTACCGTGCCGAAGGCCTGCAGAACTTCGACATGCAGAAAGCAGTCGATGAAAAACCTACCTATGTCTTGCTTAACGGTGCCGATGGCGCCTTGACCGGCAAGAACTCGCTGACCGCCAATGTCGGTGAAAAAGTGCGGATGTACTTCGGCGTCGGTGGCCCCAACCTGACTTCCAGTTTCCATGTGATAGGCGCGATCTTCGACCGCGTGCAGGGCGATGGTGGCAGCCATTATCAGGAGAATGTGCAAACCACCCTGGTGCCGCCAGGTGGCTCGACCATCGTCGAGTTCGTGCCCAAGGTGCCGGGCAATCTCACCCTCGTCGATCACTCGTTGACCCGCGCCTTCAATAAGGGGGCCGTCGGTTTGCTGACGGTCAGCGGTGCCAAGCAGCCGGAAATCTTCGGCGAAGGCGTGAAGCAGCCCCTGCCTGCGGTGGCCGGTCAGGTAGCCGCGGCCAAGGCGCCGCTGCCGAAGATACCCAATGGCGATGTCGCTATGGCGCGTGGTAAGGCGGTTTACGAGCGGGTCTGTGCGGCCTGTCACTTGCCTGGTGGCGAAGGGGTGGCCGGGGTGTTTCCGCCGCTGGCCAACTCGGATTTCTTCCAGGAGCGGCCGTATGAGATGGCCTATATCGTCCTGCACGGGCGTAGCGGCAAGCTGGTGGTCAACGGCGAGCACTACAACGGCGTGATGCCGCCGCAGGATCTGAACGATAAAGACGTGGCAGCGGTGATCAATTACATCAACGTGGCCATGAACCAGGGCAAGCCGGTACTGACCGCGGAGCAGGTCAGTGAAATGCGCCAGGTCAAGAAGTAATGAAACCTGCGGCGTCATTCGCCTGCCGCACCATGCTGCTCTGGCTCTTCTGGGGCCTGCTGGGCGGCGCCTGGGCCGCGGATTACCGGTTGCTGGAGGGGGGTGAGTTCCGCAGTGTGTTGCCGGCCGACGGTGAAAGCTCGCCGGCCAGCATCCGGCCTTTCTGGCTGCGCAGCACGCCGGTGAGCAATGCCGAGTACCTCGGCTTTCTCCAGGCCCATCCACAGTGGCAGCGAGGCGTGGTGCCGGGGGTGCTGGCTGGCACGGACTATCTGGCGTTGTGGGCCGGGCCGCTGGCGTTCGCGCCGCTGCAGGCCGACGCGCCGGTGACCCAGGTCAGCTGGCATGCCGCGCAGGCCTTCTGCGCCAGCGAGCAGGCGCGGTTGCCGACCTGGTACGAATGGGAGTTCGCCGCCGCGGCCGACGAACGGCGTGCCGATGCGCGCGGGGATCCGATTTGGCTGGCGCGAATTCTCGCCTGGTATTCGCGTCCGGCCAGCCAGCCGCCCCAGGCCATAGGCCTGCAGCCGGCCAATTACTACGGCATCCATGATCTGCACGAGCTGACGTGGGAGTGGGTGGAGGACTTCAATGGCCTGTTCGTCAGCACCGACAGCCGGACTCAGGGCGAGCAGAAACAGTTGGCGTTCTGCGGTGGCGCGGCGCTGTCGCTGGGCGACAAGAACAACTATGCGGTACTGATCCGCCTGGCCCTGCTGGCGGCCATGGAGGCCAATCAGGGCGGCAACTATCTGGGCTTTCGCTGCGCGCGCGACCCAACCCCGCATTTATCAGGAGACACCCGATGAACAGAGTCAAATGTCTGAGTCGGGCGCTGCACGGCGCCTTGTTGTCCACGGTCTTGCTGCTGGCCCCCGGGGTGTTGCCGGTGGCGCAGGCGGCGCCTGTGCATGCCGCGCGCGCCAGCTTGCCCGCCGACTCGCTGTATGGGTTGGCGATGCCTCTCACCGATGCTCAGGGCGAGCGTTTCGATTGGCGTGAAATGGCTGGCAAGCCGTTGCTGGTCACCATGTTCTACGGTGATTGCGCATCGGCCTGCCCGGTGCTGATGCAGAGCCTGCAGCGCACTATCGCCGCACTCCAGCCCGAAGAGGGTGCGCTCAAGGTGCTGATGGTCAGCCTGAACCCGCAGCATGACACCCCGGCCTCGCTGGCGCATCTGGGGCACATGCACCAGCTCGACCAGCGCTTCTTCCGCCTGGCGGTGGCGGCCGACGAGGGGCAAACCCGAGCCATGGCGGCGGCGTTGCAGATCAAGTACCGGGCGCTGGACAATGGCGAAATCAGCCACAACACCAGGGTCAGCTTGTTGAATGCCGATGGTCAGGTCATTGCCAGCAGCACCTTGCTCAAGCCCGTCGCGGACCAGGACTTGCTCGTGGCGGTTCGTCAGGCTCTGCAGTGAGAGGCTGCAAGTAAAGTCTGGCCTACTGCGATCGCCTGCTGACGCCACGTTGCTGACGTGGCGTGCCTTGCCGTAAACGCCGCTACGGCGCCCGATTTTTTCACGACCGCTGATGCTTGCCGGTTCGCCTCGCCGCTTCCCTGGTTGCATGCCATGCGCCACGGCTGTCTATGCTTAGCGCATCGAAGGCGGCTCGAGCATGCGGGGCTACTGAAGTCCGTTGCCTTGTTCGCGGGTGGGGGTGAGCCGGCCTGTTGTCGTCCACGCTCGTGGCAGAGTCATCCGCTTGGCGGTGTAGCAGTGCGTCCAGGCCCGTAGCCGGATCAGTCCTCAATGACAGTGCGTCGTCCGCTCAAGGTTCTTTTCTATTGCAATGTGCTGATTGTCTGCCTGCTGCTGGGCTACAAGGCCTATCTGAATGTTGTGCTGTCCGACTTCGAGGCCGAGCACAGCAGTCAGATCGAGACCCTCCAGGCACGGCTGGAGAATCGGCATAGCTTCAGCTTCGCGGTGGTGGGCAATATCAATAACTCCGTCGGCATCTTCGAACGGCGCATCATTCCCATGCTCAATGCCTCCGGCGTCGACTTCATCATCTCGGCCGGCAATGCGGTCAGTGGGGGCGGAGAGGACAAGTACCGGGCATTGCACGGCACTCTGAGCCATTTGCAGATGCCCTATCTGCTGACCTTCGGCGCCCATGAATACGAAGAGTTCGGCAGCTATCGCTTCTACGAGCACTTCGGCCCGCACTTCTTCAGTTTCCGGGCCGGCCAAGGCCGCTTCATCTTTCTCGACAGTACCGGTAAAACGCCCTGGCGCTGGCAGATTCTCTGGCTCAAGGATCTGCTGCGTCAGGGCGATGCGCGGCATACCTTCGTCTTTACCGGCAAGCCGTTGCTGCACGGCGAAGCACCGGCCCGTTTTACCGATGAAGAGGATTACCTGCAGCCCGCCGGGTTCCGCGATGCGCTGCTGGGGCTGCTCGAGCAATACCCGGTCGATGCGGTATTCGCCGCCAATCTGCCGTTGTTTTCCGAGCAGCGGCGCGGCCCTACCCGTTTTATCACCAGCGGCGGGGCGGGCGGCCTGCTCCTGAATGATCCGGCCAGCTTCCACCATTATGTGCAGGTGGCGGTGTCCGCGCAGGGTATCGACATCCAGTTGCAACGCCTCGAGGTGGGGCAGCACCCGGTCTTCAAGCAGCTCGAGAGCCTGTGGTTCTTCATCTATTCGCTGTTCTACGTCGGCTACCTGAACTTCATTCTGCTGGTCTGCGGCCTGACCGTCGCCGCCATCAAGCTGTATACGCTGGCCTTCGCCGAACGCGACTATTACCCGAACTTCGATCTGGATCCCTCGCCCTGGCTGGACAAGCCGCTGCGGGTCGCGATGTTCACCAACAACTACCTGCCTTTCATCGGTGGCGTTCCCATCTCGATCGAGCGGCTGTGGCGGGGCCTGGTAGCCATGGGCAACGCTGTGCTGCTCATCGCGCCGCGTTATCGGGAGCAGCCGCGGGTGGAGGAGCATGTGCTCAGGGTGCCGTCGATCCTGGCCCTGGGCGAGAAGCGCGAGTTCCGCCTGGCCAATATTTTTCTACGGCGTATCGGTCAGGCTGTCAGGGACTTTCGCCCCGACCTGATTCATCTGCACCACCCATTCTGGCTCGGTTCGCTGGGCCTGTTGCTGGCGCATCGGCTGCGCGTGCCGGCGATTTTCAGCTACCACACCCGGCTGGAGCACTACGCTCACTTCGTGCCGCTGCCCGGCACGCTCTTCCGCAATCTGATCTCCCATGCGCTGATCAAGCGCTTCGCCAACAAATGCGATGCGGTGATCGTGCCCACTTACTCCGCCGAAGAATATTTGCGCCTGATCGGCGTGAAGAAACCCGTCTTCGTGCAGCCCACGGGCATCGACTACCGGCGCTTCCAGGAGGTGACAGCGGAGCAGGTCGCCCGCCTCAGGGCGGCGCTGGGCATTGGCGACGAGCAAGTGCTGATCAGTGTGTCGCGGCTGTCCAATGAGAAGAACATCGATTTTTTGATCGACGCGATCGCCAGCCTGCGCGGGCAGACCACGCGGCCCTTCCTCGTCCTGATGATCGGGGACGGCCATCAGCGCGAGCGGCTGCTCAGGCGTATCGACGAGCTGAATCTCGCCGGCCATTTCAGGCTGCTCGGCGCCGTGCCGCCAGAGGACATGGCGATTTACTACCGGCTGGGCCAGCTGTTTCTGTTCGCCTCCAAATCGGAGACCCAGGGCATGGTCATTCTGGAAGCCATGGCGGCCGGCTTGCCCGTGGTGGCGGTGCGCTCGAGTGGTATCGATGATGTGGTCAGACAGGCTTACAACGGTTTCAAGACGCCGGAGAACATTGGCCAGTGGTGCGCGCGGGTGAGCCAGTTGCTCGAGGATGAGCGGCTGCGCGAAGAAATGTCCGGCCACGCCCTGCTGGTGGCGGCGGAGCACTCCATCGAGAAATTCGCCGAGGGCGTCAAGGAGATCTACGGCACGGTCCTGGCCGCCTCGCGTGCCCAGCAGGGCGGTCGCTGGGGTTGATGGCGTGTTCTCTACAGCCGGCCTTCGCGGCGCAGGCGGCGCAGCACCCAGTGCCGGTAGCACCAGGAGAGCATGGGTTTGAGGCCGGGCAGGCCGAGCAGCCAGGCCAGCGTACGCAGGGCCGGGGTGCGCGACATCAGCAGGATGTAGGCGTCCAGCTCGCGGTGAATGCGGCCTTGGGCGTCTTCGACATGCAGTTCGGTCAGCGCCAGGTACGGGTCGATGCCGGCCGCGCGCAACTGCTCCTCCTTGCCGCTGATGTCCACCCACTCCACGCTGTCGTCGCTGTGCGTGCGCAGCCGTTCATAACGGCGCCGGTCGGCCACGCAGCGTGGGCAGGCGCCGTCGTAATAGACCTTGAGTCTGGCCATGGGGCTGGTCTGGTTGCGGAGGGTTACTAGCAGTTTAGAACAGTAGCGCGAGCCCCTCGGGTGAGGGGCGCTACAAGCGCTCTCAGACCAGTTCGGCCCAGAGGTCGTATTCGTCGGCGTCGACGATGCGTACCCGTACCTTGTCGCCGGGTTTGACCGCGGTGCTGGCGATAAACACGCTGCCGTCGATTTCCGGGGCGTCGGCGTAGCAGCGCGCCACGGCGCCCTGGTCGTCGACTTCGTCGATCAGCACTTCCAGTTCCTTGCCGACCTTCAGCTGCAGGCGCGCGGCGCTGATCGCCTGCTGATGGGCCATGAAGCGATCCCAGCGGTCCTGCTTGATCTCGTCCGGCACCGGGTCATCCAGCAGGTTGGCCGGCGCGCCGTCCACCGGCGAGTACTGGAAGCAGCCGACGCGGTCGAGCTGGGCTTCGCTCAGCCAGTCGAGCAGGTACTGGAAGTCTTCCTCGGTTTCGCCGGGGAAGCCGACGATGAAGGTCGAGCGGATGGTCAGTTCCGGGCAGATCTCGCGCCAGTTCTTGATCCGCGCCAGGGTCTTGTCTTCGAAGGCCGGGCGCTTCATGGCCTTGAGCACTTTCGGGCTGGCGTGCTGGAAGGGAATGTCCAGATACGGCAGCAGCTTGCCAGCGGCCATCAGCGGGATCAGCTCGTCGACGTGCGGGTAGGGGTAGACGTAGTGCAGGCGCACCCACACGCCCATGCTCGAGAGCGCTTCGCACAGCTCGGTCATGCGGGTCTTCACCGGCCGGCCGTTCCAGAAGTCGGTCTTGTACTTCAGGTCGACGCCATAGGCGCTGGTGTCCTGGCTGATAACCAGCAGCTCCTTGACCCCGGCCTTGACCAGGCGCTCGGCTTCGCTGAGCACTTCGCCGACCGGGCGGCTGACCAGCTTGCCACGCATCGAGGGGATGATGCAGAAGCTGCAGCTGTGGTTGCAGCCTTCGGAAATCTTCAGGTAGGCATAATGCCGCGGGGTCAGCTTGATGCCTTGCGGCGGCACCAGGTCGATCAGCGGGTTGTGCTCGGTAGAGGGCGGCACCACTTCGTGTACGGCGTTGAGCACCTGCTCGTACTGCTGCGGGCCGGTCACGGAGAGCACGCTGGGGTGCACATCGCGGATTGCGCCTTCTTCCACGCCCATACAGCCGGTGACGATGACCTTGCCGTTCTCGGCCAGAGCCTCGCCGATCACTTCGAGGGATTCGGCCTTGGCGCTGTCGATGAAACCGCAGGTGTTGACCACCACCACGTCGGCGTCCTGGTAGGTCGACACCACGTCGTAACCTTCCATGCGCAGCTGGGTGAGGATGCGTTCGGAATCGACCAGGGCCTTCGGGCACCCGAGTGAAACAAATCCGACTTTCGGCGTGGCGGGGGTGGACATGCGGCGAACCTCAGGCTTTGAAGGACGGGCGCTGAAGGCGCCTCTGATCAAAAAGTGCGCAATTCTAGCGGTGGATTGCCGGCTTGACCAGCACTTGAGAGGCTGTGAAAAGACTCTTGCCTCCTGCGAGCGCCTCCAGGCACCCTTCGCTCCGACCCATTACCTCGATCAATCCGCGACCCGTAGGCTGTGGCAGTGCACCGTGGTTCATCGGTGCGGCACACATCTGGCGGGCTGTCGCTACGCTCCGACCGGATCGCCGCCCGGCCCGCCCTGCCTCCGAGCGGACCGTGCTGCGTTCTGCTCCCAGCGCCCGCGGCGGTGTTTGTGTTATGTGAAGGCGGCGGGCATTTAGCGTTCTTTTTACCTGGTGCGCCCGGCCGCTCACCCGCTATGTCTGTTGGCGATCAAGCCCGGCGCGGCAAAATGCGCAGCAAGGTATTGTCGCGGCTTATGAAGTGGTGGAGCAGGCCGGCGACGGCGTGCAGGCCTATCAGCCAGTAGCCGGCGACCCCGGCCCATTCGTGCCATTCCTTTATAGTGCCGGCGAGCTTGGGGGTCTTGTCGACCAGCGCCGGCAGCTCGAGGCCGAAGAACGGTATTGGTTTGCCGGCCGCGCTGAGGATCAACCATCCGGCCAGTGGCGCGCCGATCATCAGGGCGTAGAGCGCCAGGTGCATCAAGCGCGCGGGCAAGTTCTGCCAGGCGGGCAGGGCGGGTTTGATCTTCGGTGTCGGGGCAGCGAAGCGAGCCAGCAGACGCAGCCAGACCAGCGCGAATACCGCCATGCCGAGCATGAAGTGCCATTGTTTGAGCAAATCGCGGGTTTCGCTGCCTTTGGGGAAGTTTCCCTTGAGTTCGATGCAGGCATACACGGCTGCGATCAGCGCCAGCATCAGCCAGTGCAAGGTGATCGATAGGCTGCCATAACGCGTGTCGGTATTTTTCCAGGACATGGTGATGCGGCTCCGCTGCTGTTTGGTTTGAACAGCGCAAGCATAGGCACGTGAAGCTTAAGCTTTGCTGAGCGGGAGCGATGTTCGAGCTTGGAAGTCCGAATGGCGGAAAACAAAAAGGCCACTCGATTGAGTGGCCTTTTTGAGTATCTGGTTGCGGGAGCAGGATTTGAACCTACGACCTTCGGGTTATGAGCCCGACGAGCTACCAGACTGCTCCATCCCGCGCCGGCAATTCTATCCGAATGTGTGTTCTTGTCAATCGATTTCTGTTTTTCAATCAATTGCGTTAATGATCGTGGCGGGCGCGCCAACGAAAAAGGCCACTCGATTGAGTGGCCTTTTCGGAAAACTGGTTGCGGGAGCAGGATTTGAACCTACGACCTTCGGGTTATGAGCCCGACGAGCTACCAGACTGCTCCATCCCGCGGCGCCAATTCTATCGCCAGAAAAGCGCCTGTCAACTCTTCTCTTGAGAAAAACTGTTGTTGGTTCAGGTGCTTAGCGATGTTCAGGGGCTTTGGTCAGGCGTCAGGCCAGGCTGGCCGGGGCTTGTGGGCGAGCCGGGTGTCTGGCGGGGCTGGCCTGCCATGTGGCGTTCTGCGCCGGCCGGTGTTCGCTGGCGTAGCCCGGCAACCCGCTGTTGGGCTAGAGTCGGCGGATATTCGGTTGGAGAATGATGATGGGACTCGAATGTAAAGCCTGCGGTGCGCCGCTACCGAGCCAGGCCACGAGCTGCCCGGCCTGTGGCGCCGAAGTGCCGAAGAAGACCAGGCTGCTGCCGCTGGCGGCCTTCATGCTGATCGTGATCCTGGTGATTCAGGCCTATATGGACAAGCCCGAGCCCGAGACAGTCGAGTCTGCCCCAGCGGCCGAGACGGCGGCGCAGTAGTTGACGACAGGGGAATATGAGCACCAGAAAGATCATCCACGTCGAGAGCGTTTTCGCCATCGGCGGGTATCCCGAGGTGGGGTTGGCTGATGCCCGTGCGCAGCGGGATAGTGCTCGGGCTTTGGTAAAGCAGGACCGGCACCCGCCCATGTTGGTTGCCGGTATCGCCAGGTTTAGGGCGGTTTTCGCACGAATACTATCGCCCTGGAGTTGCTGCAGTTGCTCTTTCTCCGGACGCTAGAGATTCGCCGGAGGCGCTGGGAACATGTCGGCTTGGATGCTGGGATCTGCGGGAGCTGAAGGGTGTTGCCGCCGACACATTATTGACCAGGGTGCCGAGGCCATGCTGACCCAGCCCCACAGTCTGAAAAGCGAAATGCAACAACGAGTTCGGCGTTCGAAACAGGGTCAATGAAATTCCGGCACATGGGTTAAAAGCGCATCGGTCGCAACACTTGGTTGGCAGATGGTCATTCGGCGCCAGCGAGACCGTGCTGATGCCGAATCAGCCAGAGGCAATAAGCCAGCAAGATCACCCCCGCGACAACCAAGGCTGCCGGGCCGCCGACCTGCGCGGCCAGCAGGCCGGCCAGCAAACCCAGGTAGGACAGGGCGTTCAGGGCGAAACAGGTCGCCTCGCCGGTCATCCCTAGCAGCAGGCCGGCCAGCGGCGGGCCGATAAAACGCGCGGCATTGATCAGCATGGCATTCAGCGCCAGCGCGTTGGCCAGATCCTCCCGCTGGTCGACGAAGCGGCCAACTCGTTCCTTATGGATGGGGTCAGGCGGCTGGTGCAACTGGTCGATAACTGGCCTGGGTAACAGGCCAGCCACAATCCTGCTGACGAGGTGGCCGGTTCGCCCATGCTGCGGTCGCTTCGGCAGCGGCTGAATCCCTGATCACGTCCACTGAGTCGCTGTCCGGCCGCACGGCCGCCTTTCTCATCAGACAAGGAGGACTGGTCATGCGCACAACGCTGAAATGTTTCCTGGCACTCGTTCTGTTGGCCCTGGCCGCCGGTTCCGCGGCCGTTTTCTCCACGCAGGACCGAGCCAGGCAAGCCTGCTGGCGATCGAGGCACTGAGCTATTTCGATACCGGCCCGCGCGCCGCGACTCTGCCGGACCCAAGCCTGCTGGAGGCAATGGGCGAAACCCAACGAAAGCTCAGGGATACGGCGGAGCGTTCGGCTGAACTTCAGATTCCGGCTCAATGACCTCGCGCTGCTCTGTGTCGCGCTTCTTGACCAGACCGCCGAAGAACACTCCGGTCTCGAACAACAACCACATCGGCACGGCCAGCAGGGTCTGCGAGAGCACGTCTGGCGGTGTCAGCAGCATGCCCACGGCGAAGCAGCCGACCACCACATAGGGCCGGCTCTTGCGCAGGCTGGCCACGTCGACGATGCCGACCCAGATCAGCAGGAAGGTCGCCACCGGGATCTCGAAGGCCACGCCGAAGGCGAAGAACAGGGTAAGGACGAAATCCAGGTACTCGCCGATGTCGGTCATCATCGCCACGCCCTCCGGGGTGACGCTGGCGAAGAAGCCGAACATGATCGGGAACACCACGAAATAGGCGAAGGCCATGCCGCCGTAGAACAGCAGGATGCTGGAGATCAGCAGCGGCACGGCGATGAGCTTCTCGTGCTGGTACAGGCCCGGTGCAATGAAGCCCCAGACTTGATGCAGGATGATCGGCATCGACAGAAACACAGCGACCATCATGGTCAGCTTGAACGGGGTGAGGAAGGGTGAGGCGACGCCGGTGGCGATCATGGTCGCCCCGATCGGCAGGTAGGCGCGCAGGGGCGCGGCGACCAGCGCGTAGATTTCCTGAGAGAAGTAGAACAGCCCGGCAAACAGCAGCAGCACGGCGCCCACGATGCGCAGCAGGCGCGTGCGCAGTTCGGTAAGGTGCGACACCAGGGGCATTTCCTGGGCGCTGTCCGGGAGTCGGTTCATGCTTGCGCGGTCTTGTCCTGGCTGGTCGTTTGCGCGGCAGTGGGCGTGGCTTCGGCGCTGTTGCCGGCGGCCGCGGTCGGCCTGGGCGTGAGGATGTCCTGCTTCATCGCCTTCATCTCGCGCTCCAGGTCGAGGATCTGCTCGTCATGCAGATGGCGGCGGATCTCGTCGGCGCCGATCTCGCGTCCGACCTCGGCCTTGATCGCACTGAAGCTGCGCTTGATCCGGCCGATCCACAGGCTGGCGGTGCGCACGGCACCGGGCAGGCGCTCGGGGCCTAGCACCAGCAGGGCAACGATGCCAACCAGCAGCAGTTCGGCAAAGCCGATATCGAACATGGCGCCGGGCCTTCAGTATTTGTTGCTCGGTTGTTCGACCTTGCGCGCCTGGGCGTCGATGGTCTGGCCCTTGTGCTCGTCCACCGCCGGCTTGTCGTCGTTGCCCATGGATTTCCTGAAGCCCTTGATCGCGTCGCCCAGGTCCGAGCCCAGGCCCTTGAGGCGCTTGGTGCCGAACAGCATGACCACGATCAACAGGATGATCAGGAGTTGCCAGATGCTGATGCCGCCTATGCCCATGATTCGTACTCCATAGTGAATGTTGGATTGTGCAGCTCAGCCAATGGCCTGGGTCACCAGGGCGAACTGCTGGACGCCGCCGGTGGCCTGGGGCGGCGTGCCACGGGCCATCTGCGCGACGCTGTCGACCTGCGGCAGACCGGCGGCGCTGAGCCATTCGCCGAGACCGCTGTCGGCCTGGATATCCAGGCGCACGAAGGCCCCCGGCAGCTCGGCGAGCAACTCGGCGATCAGCTGTCTGGCCTGCTTGGGGTTCTGCGCGACGATCGGGCTGATGGCGCGGCCGCGGCCGAAGGGGCGCAGCATGGCGAAGGCACAGGGTTGGCCGTCACGCTCGAGGATCACCGTGCGCTCGATCGCATCGTGCAGCTCGTCGAACACACGGGTTCTGTCCAGGCCGCTGCCGGCCTTGGCCAGCTCCAGCAGCCGGGGCCAGTCGTCGGCGGTGGCGTTTCGGCAGCTTTCCCCGGCCGCCAGGGCAGGGGGCGTTACGGCCTGGACCTGACCCTGATGCTGGTTGATCCGGCCGAACTCGATAAAGCCCTGGCTGGCATACAGCGGCACGCCGGCGAGGGTGGCGTTGAGCACCGCCGTCGCCGAGCCGCAGGCCTGCAGGGCCTGCTCCATCAGCCGGCGGCCGATGCCCTTGCCCTGATAGTCGTCGCTGACGATGACCAGGCCGATGGTGGCGTAGGCGCCTTGCGGGCAGGTGAAGGCGGTGCCGATCAGTTGGCCGGCATCCTCGACGACGAAACCTTCGGCGACGCGTTGCAGCATCGCCCAGTCCTCCAGACGGTGCGGCCACTTCAGCTTCACCGACAGGGCATGGGCGGCCGGGACGTCGGCGGCGGTCATAGGACGGTAGGTGTAGGGATGGTTCTGGGTGGACATGACAGGTCTCCATGAAGGGGCCGCACGGCGTCGAGGGTGCGGTCGATGGTGTCTGTATCCCACCTGCGCCAGGGCATGACAATAGGCGCGGAGCAATTCGGCAGATTCGCCAAGTGAAGGCTTGCGCGGGCCACAGTTACTGCTCGAGTGGGGGCGTGGGGCGGTAGCAAATACCGGGGGCAATTTCCTCGCCAGGGGCGCGAGCGGGGGGCTTATCGCCTTGCAAAAAAAAAGACGCCCGGTTGGGCGTCTGAAGGCAAAGGAGCGTGGAGAGTGCCTGCAAAAAATCGGCCGTCCTTGGCAGAGCAAAGCGATGACTGTGCTTACAGAAGGCTCAGCGGGTACTCGATGATCAGGCGGACCTCATCGGTACCCTTGTCGAACGAGCTGGCGCGGTAGGTCGCCTGACGCAGACGCAAGGACAGATTCTTGGCCGAGCCCGACTGGACCACATACTTGGCTTCCACGTCGCGCTCCCAACGCTTCTCGTCGTCGACTCCGGCGCGGAAATAGAGGCCGGTCGGATCGGCCTTGGTGAAATCGATCTGGTCGCCTTTGATGTAGCGGGTCATGAGGGTCAGGCCCGGCACACCGAAGTCGGACATGTTCAGGTCATAACGTACTTGGACAGACCGTTCGTTAGGACGGTTGAATTCGGCGTACTGCACCGAGTTGGCCAGCCAGATCGAGTCGACCCCGTAGAAGTCGAAGGTCTCGTCGCCATCGATCTTCTGGTAGGCCAGGCTGAGCTTGTGCGGGCCGAAGGCGTAGCCGGCACGCGCCGACCAGCTGGTGGTGTCGATCTCGCCGGCGCGGGCCTCGCCTTCGTCGCTGGTCTTGTAGGCCGCCAGGGTGAAGTCCAGCGCCTGCTTGTCGGCCAGCGGCAGCACGTAGGCCGCGCGGCCGAAGTACTGGCGCCAGACCTCTTCGGCCTCGCTGGCGTAGGCCATCAGGCTGAGGTTGTCGTTGACCTTGTAGGAGCCGCCGATGAAATCGATGCTGTCGGCCTCGACGCCGGCGTAGCTGGAGGTCAGCGCGTCATCCGAGTTGGTCGAGTTTCTACCGTTGTACGCGGTGAAGTGGCCGGCCTCGAGGAACAGCTTGTCGAACTCTCTGCTCGACAGCTGGAAGCCGGTGGCCACTTCCGGCAGCAAGCGGTTGTCACCCATGGCGAATACCGGGGCGGTCGGGCGCTGTTCGCCGTACTTCAGCTCGGTGGAGGAGACGCGCATCTTCACCGCGCCGCCGATCTCGCCGAAGGAGTCCGGCACTTCTGCGTCGGCAGTCTTGTTGTTGCTGATCGGCAGCAGACCTGCGCCGACCCGGCCGCGGCCAGTGTCCAGCTTGACCCCGCCATAGGCGAAGGCATCGGCGCCGAAGCCGACCGTGCCCTGGGTGAAACCGGAGGCGAAATTGAGCATGGCGCCATGCGCCCATTCCTCGCGATAACCGTTGCGTTCGCTGGCGGGCTTAGATCCATTGATGCCCTCGCCGTTACTGCCGCCATCATGGAAGTCGCGGTTCATGTAGAAGTTGCGGTTGAGCAGATTCAGGCTGCTGTCTTCGATAAAGCCGTTGGCTTCCTGCTGCTGGCCGGCTACGGCAAATTGCGAGGCGGCGGTGACCGCCAGGGCGAGAAGGCTGGGTTTCACGACGTTCATGGTCTACTCCATAGGTTTTATTATTCGCGTAGCCGTTCAGAAGAACCGCTGCAGAACTGGCGCGGCCGGGCAGGGCTCGCCCAAGGCGCGGCGTCTGTATCCCACTGGTGCCGGGGCCTGGCAAGAGGCTGAAGACAATTCGGTAGATTCCTCAAGTAGCGCTTCTGTAGGCCGTATTTTTTACCTGGACGGGGCTCGCTATCAGCAGTAACTGCTTGGCTGTTTTTTTGCCCGGAGGCGAAAGTCCTGAGCCGGAAAGGCATGGCGAAGGTTTGAAAAGCGCTAGGAAAGAATCGATATCAGGCCGATTTTTTTGTCGCCATCGGCCCAGCCGAGGTAGGCAGGGTTCGGATCTGGATTGGCTTTGCCGGCGTCGCTATCAGAGCGGGCTATGAGGGAAGGTCGCGCGCCGAAGCAGGTCGTAGCGGATCGCCATGCAGCGCTCGTCGGGGGCGTTGAAATCGCCGTATTGAACCGAGTGCGTCAGCCGGATGAGGGTGGCGGGCATGCCCGTTAACTGGGCCTTTCTGCTTGTCTGCGCGGAGGGTCGTCAGGAAAGCGGTTGTTCGCACGCTTCGCCCGTGAGGTGGGCCAGGCATGGCGACGACATCGGCGGGCGGTATCTGGGGCGGCAATGGTTGGGCGGTGTCCACTGCATCGGAACTCGCGCTTGATCGGTTCGCCTATGAAAGCCTGATAGGCGGTCGCTCGTTCGAGCTGTCGACTTTTCTGCGAGTGGTGTTGAGCTGAATAAGGAAAAAGACGGGAGCAAGGCTCCCACCCAAACAGCGAGGGAAGACTGTTAGAAGTCGGAAACCTTACCCCAAGCCCCTTTGTTCAGACGGGCGAGGGTGTATTGAGTGTGGTCCACAAACGGCGTCTTGCCCGTCGCCAGTTCGGCAATCAGGCGCCCGGCGCCGGGGCCGATGCCGAAACCGTGGCCCGAGAAGCCGGCGGCCAGAATGAAACCGGGCAGGTTTTGCGCTTGGTCGATCACCGGCACACCGTCCGGGGTGCTGTCGATATAGCCGGCCCAACCTGCCTGAACCGGCACGCTGCCCAGGGCGGGCAACAGGCGCCGGGCGCGGGCGAGGGTATCCCTGAGGATCGCCTCCGACGGGCGCGGATCGAGGATACGCACGCGCTCCATCGGTGTAGGCCGGTCGAGCGCCCATTTGCTGCGCGTCTCGTGGCCGTACTGCCAACCCTGCAGATCGCCGGGGGAGAGCATCTGCCAGCGCTTGGCGAACATCGGCAGGAAATACGAGGCGAAGCGCAGTTGCTGCGGCGTCGGATCCACGCAGGCCCGGCCGGAAATGGCCAGGGTATAGCCGCCGTCGCCGCGCCGGGTGACGGTCACCTCGCTGGTATGCAGGGCATCGGGAATCCCCTGGGCCCCCGGCATGACCGACAGGATGCTGGAGCGTATCGACGCCTGCGGAAAGCGAATGCCGAGCTGGGCACAGAAGGAGGAGGCCCAGGCACCGCCGGCCATCACCACCTGCCGGGTCTTGATTACGCCCTTTTCGGTAATCACTCCCGACACCCGGCCCGCCTCGGTCTCGATACCGCGGGCGGCGCAGAACTGATGCAGCGAGCCGCCATGTTTGAGCACGCCCTTGGCGATCAGCGGCGCGGCCCGCGCCGGATCGGCGATGCCGTCGGATGGCGAAAACACCCCGCCCAGCCAGGGCTTGCCGGTCGCCGCGCCGCGTTGCGTGGCTTCGGCGCCGCTCAGCATATGGGTGGTAACGCCCTGGGTGATCGCGAAGTCGCGCCATTTCGCCCAGCCGTCCAACTCGGCCTGGTTATCCGACAGGTAGAGCAAGCCGCAGCGGCGGAAACCGAGGTCCTCGTCGAGGTCGGCGGTGATCTCCTCCCAGAGCGCGAGACTCTTGGTGGACAACGGCAGCTCGCGTGCGTCGCGGTTCTGCTGGCGGCACCAACCCCAGTTGCGACTGGATTGCTCGGCGCCTATGCGGCCCTTCTCGAGGACAGCAACACTCATACCCTGACGGGCCATGTAATAGGCGGCGCATACGCCGATGATGCCGCCGCCGATGACGACGGCATCGGCGCTTTCTGGTAGCTCCGGTGTGGACGCAATGGTGATCAAGGGAGCCGGCATTCTGTTCTCCTGGGGTGAAGCCTTTGTTTGATGGCTTTGCAGCGAGCAATGCTGTTGGGGCGATTTGGAGCCGCGGAATAGGCTGCGGCAAGTATCGGCCTGTTCGCCGATACCGTTGCGTTGAATCCATATTAGGTAGCTCGGCCCGAAGTGGGTTGTCGTATTTGGCGTGCGCAATCGCAGAATCGGGCGTTTTCGAGGGCGAGCTCGGAAGTTTGTGCTGCGGGCGTCGCACCATTCAGCGTCCCTGGTAACTCAGGTTCTTATCCACCATGTCTGTGTGCCAAGGGGCGACGATATCCCGCGCAAGATCCAGCGCCTGGAGGCAACCCTGGGCGCCCTCTGCAACAGACCGGCAACGGCTTGGCATGCCTGGTATGCGCAGCGAACTACCTCATCGAGCGCCTGTTTGTCGATCGCTCGAGCGGCCGGCAGATCGTGCTGCGCTAAGCCGTCAATACGAACTTTTCTTCGAGTCGGGGGCGTGAAAACGAGACGGCCTCGTAGGTGATGCGTGGCGTAATGAAACACACGAATACGCGCCACGCAAAATCGGCTCTCAGAGGCGAAAGCATGCTTCCAGACCCTGGGCAAGAGCCTGTTCGTCGAGCGAAGCATGCGGCCTCCGGCGGTGAGAATTCGTTGAACATGGAGACGAGAACATGATTAACCCTGCGACAGCGAAGACGGTTGTTTTCAACCACCGATTTACTTGTCTGGCGGAAACCAACCGCTCGTGCGTGCGCCTGGACATCGACGGGCAAACAGCAACCTTTGCCGGCGACATCCTGAGGGACAGGCCATGACAGCGCTGCTGGGTTGCATCGCGGACGATTTCACCGGCGGCACGGACCTCGCCGGCGCGCTGGTGAAGGCGGGTATGCGCACCGTGCAATTGATCGGCGTGCCGGACGGTCCGCTACCCGCTGATGTCGACGCGGTGGTGATCGCGTTGAAGTCGCGTACCAGTCCGGTCGAGGATGCGGTGGCGGAGTCGCTTGCCGCGTTGCGCTGGTTGCGGCAGGCAGGCTGCCGGCAGTTCTACTTCAAATATTGCTCGACCTTCGATTCCACGCCGCGCGGCAACATTGGCCCCGTCGCCGAAGCCTTGATGCAGGCGCTGGACACCGATTTCACTATCGCCTGTCCGGCCCTGCCCGCCAATGGACGTACCCTCTACAAGGGCCATCTGTTCGTCGGCGATGTGCCGCTTTCCGAGTCCGGCATGTGCAACCACCCGTTGACACCGATGACCGATGCGAACCTGGTGCGCGTGCTGCAGCGGCAGGCGCAGCGCAAGATCGGCCTCGTCGATTACGCAACGGTGAGCAGGGGCGATGCGGCGATCCGCGAATGCTTCGACGCGCTGCGCCAGCAGGGCCACGGTTTGGCCATAGTCGATGCGCTGTCCAATGCGGATCTCGACGCGATCGGCGCGGCCTGTGTCGATCTGCCGCTAGTGACTGGTGGCTCCGGCATCGCGCTCGGCTTGCCGCAGAACTTTCGCCGCAGCGGCCTGCTTGCCGAGAACGTCGTTGCCGATGCGCTGCCGAAGACTGGCGGTTTGCGCGCCGTGATCTCGGGCAGTTGTTCGGTGGCCACGCAGCAGCAGGTGCAAGTGATGCGCGCGTCCTTCCCCTCGTTCGGTATCGATCCGTTGCGGCTGGAGCGCGGCGAGGACCTCGTTGCCGCCGCGCTCGACTGGGCGAGCGCGCGCATCGCGCAGCAACCGGTATTGATCTATGCCACGGCCACACCGGATACGGTCAGGGAGGTGCAGGCCGAACTCGGCGTGGCGCATGCAGGCGAACTGGTGGAAAACGCGCTGGCGGAAATCGCGAGCGGGCTGATACGGCTTGGCGTGGGCCAGATGCTCGTGGCTGGCGGCGAGACTTCCGGCGCGGTGGTCAAGGCGCTCGGCGTGAAGGGATTACGCATCGGCAGCGAAATCGATCCTAGCGTGCCGTGGACCAGCACCCTGCACGACGACGGCAGGCAACCGCTGGCGCTGGCACTCAAGTCCGGCAATTTCGGCAGCGAGGATTTCTTCCTCAAGGCCTGGGAGAAACTGCAATGAGCATCATGATTTCCACCGGCCGCGACGAAGCCGCATTGCGCGAAGAGATCGTCCGCTTCGGGCGCTCGCTATTCGACCGCGGTTTGACCGCCGGCAGCAGCGGCAACATCAGCGTGCGGTTGGACGACGGCTGGTTGCTGACGCCGACCAATGTCTGCCTCGGTAGCCTCGATCCGGCACGCCTGGCTAAGCTCGACTGGAACGGCCGTCACGTCAACGGCGATGCGCCCTCCAAGGAAGCTTTCCTACATCGAGCGATGTACGAGGAGCGTGCGGGCGCGGGCGCTATCGTGCACCTGCATTCCACGCATTCCGCCGCCGTTTCCTGCATGTGCGGCCTGAACCATGACGATTGCATCCCGCCCTTGACGGCGTACTTCGTGATGAAGGTCGGCCGCCTGCCGCTGATTCCCTATCACCGCCCCGGCGACCCTGCGCTCGGCGAGGCGATTCGCGGCCTTGCGGGCAAGCATTGTGCTGTGCTGCTTGCCAACCACGGACCGGTGGTTTCCGGTACCTCGCTCGAAGCGGCCGTCTACGCGACGGAGGAACTGGAAGAGACGGCCAAGCTGTTCCTGATGCTGCGCAATACGCCGACCAGCCCTTTGAACGCGGAGCAGATCGAAGAGCTCAAGTCGGTCTTCAAGCTCGAGATCTAGGAAACACCATGCTTGCAGGAGAGTTCTGAATGACCAAGCGCATTGCCTTTATCCATACCGTCGGTTTCCTGATCGAGGATTTCAGGGCGCGCATGCGCGCCGAGATGCCCACCGCCGACTGCTTCCACATTCTTAACGAAAGCCTGTTGCAGGACCTGTTGCGCGGCGCGCCGCAGCCACTGGTCTACCGGCGTGTGATCGATCAGATCGTGCTGGCTGCGGACGCGCAGCCCGACTTGATCGTCGTCACCTGTTCGTCGACATCTCCGGCCGTCGATATCGCGCGGCGCATCGTGCCGCAGCCGATCCTCAAGATCGATGACCCGATGGCAGCGCAAGCGGTATGCAGCGGCCCGCGCATCGGCCTGTTGTGCACGGCAGCCAGCACGGTCGAACCGAGCAGCGCACTACTGCACGCACATGCCGCAGAGCAAGGGCGCGACATCACGATCAAGACGGTGCTGCGCCCCGAGGCCTATCAGGCGCTAGTGGCCGGTGATCGTGCGCGGCATGACGCAATTCTTTATGAGGCGGCTAGCGAGATTTCCAACGAGGTGGATGTGCTGGTGCTTGCTCAGGCATCGCTGGCGCACTTGCGCGACGCGCTTGCCGCGGATCTGAGCTGTCGCGTGCTGGCGAGCCCGCCGTTGCTGATAGGGGAGATCGTCAGGTTCTGCACCGAATGCCCCGACGGTACCAAGAGCCAGTGACTACTCGAGCGGTTGGCAAATCGTGCTGTGCCAAGCCATCAATACAAACTTTTCTGCGATTCAGTGGCGTGAAAACGAGACGGCTTCGCATGCGATACATGGCGTAATGATCGCTAATGGGCTCTTGACCATCCAAGTGGCCTCGCCTGGATTTTCCAACGGCCTGCTAACCCATAATCAGATGAGATTCCTGGCATGTCTCCCTCGATAAAACGCATCCACAGCGACGAAAAGCTTCCTGCCCATGCCGATGCCGTGATCATCGGCGGCGGCATCATCGGCGCTACCGCCGCCTATTTCCTGGCAAAACGGGGGCTCTCGGTCGCTCTTATCGAGAAGGGCAATGTCGGCTGCGAACAGTCGAGCCGCAACTGGGGTTGGTGCCGTCAGCAGAACCGCGATGCCCGCGAGCTGCCGCTGTCAGGCATAGCCTTGCGGCTATGGGACGAGCTCACCGCGCAGACCGGTATCGATCTCGGCTTTCGCCGCTGCGGCCTCAAGTACGCCACTCACGATGCCAAGCAACTCGCCGAATGGGATGCATGGCAGGAGACGGCGCGCCAGTTCGATATCAATACGCGGATGCTGAGCCCCGCGGAGGCCACAGCCGAGATCCCGGCGGCGGGGCGGCAATGGCTGGGCGGCATCCACTCGGTCGATGACGGCAAGGCGGAGCCCGCGCTCGCTGCGCCGGGGATCGCCGAGGGCGCGCGGGCGCTTGGTGCGAGCATCCACCAGAACTGCGCCGCCTACGGTCTCGACATCACCAACGGCGCGGTGACCGGTGTGATCACCGAGAGAGGGGTCATCCGCACCCATGCGGTCCTGTGTGCCGCCGGCGCCTGGGCATCGGCGTTCTGTCGACGTCACGGGCTGCGCTTTCCACAAGCGAGCGTGCGCCAGACCGCCCTGCGGACGCGCCCGGCGCCGAACCTCGGAGATGCGATCTACACGCCGGATTTCGCGCTCACCCGCCGCCTCGACGGCAGTTATACGATTGCCATCAGCGGCAAGGCTCGGCTCGACATCACGCCGCAGGGCATGCGCTATGGGAAGGCCTTCATGCCCATGTTCATAAAGCGCTTGGCCGCCATGGAATTCGGCATCGGTGAGTCCTTCATCCACGGCCCGGAAGGGTTGGCAGGCTGGGGTTCGGATAAACCCTCCGCGTTCGAGCGTACCCGTGTGCTCGATCCCGAGGCCCGGCCCGAGGCCGTTGCCGAGATTCTCAAGCGGGTCAGAACGCGCTTCCCGGCACTGGCGAACATCGACGTGGCCGAGGCCTGGGGAGGCTACGTGGATTTCACGCCCGATGCAGTGCCGGTGATCTCCGCCGTGGACGGGGTGTCAGGCTTCTTCCTGGCGGCGGGCTGTTCCGGGCATGGGTTCGGCCTGGGGCCGGGGATCGGCCACTTGGCGGCTGACCTGGTCGCCAACGATACGCCCTGTGTCGACCCCAAACCGTTCCGCCTGTCGCGCTTGAACGATGGCTCGAAGATGGAAGTAGGCGCGATCTGAGCTTTGCCGATGGCTAGCTCGTGATAGCCGACCCCGGTGATGGAAATCAAGATCGAGTCGGGGCGATTTCCTCCAGAAAACATAGAGATCCCGTAGATGAAAACCTTGCTGCTCAGCAAAGAACAAGTCGGCAACTTGATCTCCATGAAGGAGGTCATCGGCACGGTGGAGGAGGCCTACAAGGCCTTCAGTGGCGGACAGGTGGTACAGCCCGACTATATCGGCATCCATCTGCCGGAGCCGCGTGGCGAGATCGACTTCAAGGTCGGCTACTGCAAGACCAATGAAATCATCTCGATGAAAGCCTCTTCCGGCGGCTTCCTCGATAACCCGACGGCGCATGGCGTGCCCAACGGCATGGGCAGCGCTCTGCTGTTCGATGCCAACAGCTGCGCGCTGATCTGCGTAATGGATGGCAGTCTGCTCACCGGTCTCAGGACCGGAGCATCCGGCGCCGTCTCGGTCAAGGCGCTGGCGAGAAAGAACGCCAGGAAGGTCACCTGCATCGGCACCGGCAACCAGGCGCGGATGCAGATTCGCGCCATCAGCCTGGTGATGCAGATCGAAGAGATCCATGCCTGGAGCAGAAACCCGGAGACGCGCGAGCGCTTCAAGGCGGATATCGAAGAGGAGTTCGGTATCCCCGTGATCCTGGCCGATTCGAAGCAGGAGGCGGTCGAACAGGCGGATATCCTGATCACCACCACCCGTGGCAAAGGCCCACTGGTGGAGGCGAGCTGGGTGAAACCCGGCACCCACATCGTCGCCATCGGCACGGATATGAGAGGCAAGCAGGAGTTCGAACCCGAGATATTCAGGCACGCCAAGATCGTCAACGACTCGATCTCGCAGTGCATCGACAAAGGGGAAACCTGGCATCCGCTGAACGAGAAGATCATCGCCCTGGACGATATCCACGGCGAGCTCGGCGAGATTCTGTTGGGCACCAAGCCGGGCCGGGAGAACGATGAAGAAATCACCATCTTCGACTCCACCGGCATGGCCATCCAGGACAACACCACCGCCGAAAAAATCTATCGCAATGCGCTGAAAAACAACGTCGGAACCTTCTTCGCGTTCCTTTGAAGCGTGATTTTTCAGTAATAGGAGAGAGGACATCATATGCGCGACCATCCAACCATTCAGGACATTCGGGAAGCCCAGGAGCGGCTGAAACCCCATATCAAACATACGCCGCTACTGCGCGCGGAGAAGATAGAGAAAGCCGTGGGTTGTCAGCTCTATCTGAAGCCCGAAACCCTGCAGATCACCGGGGCGTTCAAGATTCGCGGCGCGCTGAACAAGACGCTCTCGCTGCCCAGGGAGGAGATCGCCAACGGCATCATCGCCACCTCGTCCGGCAATCACGCCCAGGGGCTCGCCTACGCCGCGCGCATGCTCGGCGTGAAAGCCATCCTGGTGCTGCCGGTGACCACCCCGAAGATCAAGATCGCCAATACGCAAGCCCTCGGTGCCGAGGTGGTCCTGTTCGATGGCGACAACGCCGCGCGCTGGAAAAGGGTGTACGAAATCGCCGAGGAAAACGGCTACGTGCCCGTGCATGCCTTCGAAGACCCGCTGGTGATGGCCGGCCAGGGGACCATCGGTTTGGAAATCCTCGAGGATCTGGCGGATGTGGATACCGTCATCGTCCCCATGGGCGGCGGCGGCCTGATTTCCGGCATCGCCACGGCCATCAAGGAAACCAAGCCGTCGGTGCGGGTGGTCGGTGCCGAGCCGGCGCTGACGCCCAAGTACTATCACAGCCGCTTGAACAAGGAGCGCACCTCGCTGCCGTTGCTGAACACCATCGCCGACGGCTTGCGCTTAAGCGTGCCGGGGCGCAACCCCTTCCCGATCATCGAGCGCTACGTGGACGAGATCGTCCTGGTCGAGGACGAGCATATCGTCCAGGGCATGCGCGCCCTGGCCAAGGACGCGAAACTGATCGCCGAACCCGCCGCCGCAATCGGCATCGGCGCTCTGCTGGCGGGCGTGGTCAAGGTGCGGCCGGATGAAAAGGTCTGCGTGGTGCTGAGCGGCGGCAACTGGGATCTGTGCGACCTGGCCGAGGTATACAGCGCTGGCGAGTAAGCGTTCGCATGGAGGGCCTGGACATGTTGGGAGCGTCCATGCTCCACCTGCCCGCGATCCAGGCATTTGCGCAGCAGTGGCACGCGGCCAATCCCTGGCTAAGGAACCTTGCTTCTGCCGCTCGAGCCAGGCTTGACCAGGCTGCGCAGGCATAGCGAGTTCTATCGAACAACGGACGCCGCGGAAAATGCCAGACTTGCTGCAGATTCAAGTAGTAACTGCTGAGTCTCGCGGCAATACAGCATCTCCGTCGCGCTGATATCCATAAGATTGTATTCATCAAGCTGTCATCAACAGATCGGCAGACATTACCGGAGCCTTCGTTCAGGCCCTTTGAAGGGGACAAACATGAGCGGCAAAAAGGTTGAAGTCGTCCCTTGATTAAAGGAGAAGCCGCATGAACCACCGTTTCACTCGTCTGGCCGAAACCAGCCGCATCCCGGTGCGTCTGGTCATCGACGGCCACACCGTGGAAGCGCTTGTCGGCGACACCCTGATGGTCGCTCTGCTCAACAACGTGCGCCACTTGCGCGAATCGGAATTCGACGACGGCAAGCGCGCCGGCTTCTGCCTGATGGGCGCCTGCCAGGATTGCTGGGTTTGGACCGCCGACGGCGAGCGCTTGCGTGCCTGCACCACCGTAGTAGGGGAAGGAATGCATATCGTGACACGACAGCCGGAGGCAACATGGCCCAACCTCGCGTAATCATCGTCGGTGCCGGTCCGTCAGGCGTGCGCTGCGCCGAGACCCTGGTTGCTGCCGGCCTGCGTCCGACCGTGATCGATGAAAACCGCCGCGACGGCGGCCAGATCTACCGCCGCCAGCCGGACAACTTCACACGGCCCTACGCCAAGCTGTACGGCACCGAGGCCGGCCGCGCGCAGTCGCTGCACGAGAGCTTCGACGCGTTGCGCGACAAGGTCGACTACCTGCCCGAAACGCTGGCCTGGAATATCTTCGACAACAAGCTGCATGTCGTCAGGAACGAGGTCTCATCGGCCATGCCCTACGACGCGCTGATCATCTGTTCCGGCGCTACCGACCGCCTGATGCCGGTCAAGGGCTGGCACTATGCCGGCACCTACAGCCTGGGTGCGTCGCAGATCGCATTGAAGGCGCAGGCCTGCGCGATCGGCCGTCAGATCGTGTTCCTTGGCACCGGACCGTTGCTGTACCTGGTTGCCTCGCAATACATCAAGGCGGGCGCGAACGTTGCTGCGGTGCTCGATACCTCGCCCTTGATGCGCCGGGTGATGGCATTGCCGAAACTGCTGGCGCGGCCTTCGGTGCTGCTCAATGGTCTGGGCCTGGTGGCCGGCATCAAACGCGCCGGCGTGCCGGTGCTGACCGGGATCACGCCAGTGGAAATCAAAGGTGAGTCGGAAAGCGGCGTGCAGAGTGTGCTCATCCGCGACAGCCGCGGCAACGAGCGCAGCTTCCAGTGCGATGCGGTGGCGATGGGTTACCACCTACGCCCCGAGACGCAACTGGCCGACCTGGCGCGCTGCGCCTTCCGCTTCGAACAGGAGACGCGCCAGTGGCTGCCTGAGGTGGATGAGGATGGGCGCAGCTCGGTGCCAGGCGTGTATCTGGCCGGCGACGGCATGCGCGTGCTGGGCGCAGACGCGGCCGAGATTGGCGGCCGCCTGGCTGCGATGGCCGTGCTGACGGATTTGCGGCTCAAGGTGTCGGACGAGGAATTGCAGGGGCTGCGTGCCGAGCAGGCGAGCATGGAACGTTTCCGCCAGGGACTGGCGCAAGCCTTCCCGTGGCCGGCAGAGCAGGCTGCGCAATTGCCGGATGAGGCCATTGTCTGTCGCTGCGAAGCGATCACCGCCGGCGAACTGCGCCATGTGGTGTGTGGAATGGGTGCCCAGGAAGCGAACCGCGCCAAGGCCTTCAGCCGCGTCGGCATGGGCCGCTGCCAGGGACGCTATTGCGGACACGCCGGGGCGGAAGTCATCGCGCACGCCGCGGGCGTTCCGGTGGAACAGGTAGGGCGCCTGCGTGGACAGGCGCCGGTGAAACCGCTCTCTATCGCGGTGCGGGAGGAGCAGGAATGAATGCGCATAGAGCAGATGTAGTTATTGTCGGCGGCGGCATCATGGGCGCTGCCACGGCCTTCTTTTTGCGCAAGCGCGGGGTGTCGGTGATCCTGCTTGAGCGGGGATTGATCGGCCAGCAGGCTAGTGGCGTCAACTTCGGCAACACGCGCCGGATGGGCCGCCCCGTGGAGCAACTGCCGCTGTCGAACCGCTCGCGCGAGAGCTGGCTGAAGTTCAAGGAATTGTTCGGCGAGGATGTCGAGCTCTTGCTGAACGGCCAGCTGCGCGTCGGCTTCACGCCGGCGCACGAAGAACGGATGGCAAAGTATGCGCAGGAGGCGCAGGACTTCGGCCTGGGCATGCAGATGCTGAGCGCGAATGCGCTGCACGAACGCTTTCCATACCTGGGGCCGGAACTCACTGCGGGTTGCTATGCCCCTTACGAGGGGCATGCGAATCCCCGTCTGGCAGCACCGGCGATCGGCCGTGCCGCGGTGCGCGAAGGCGCGCAGGTGTTCGAGAACACCGAGATCGTGCGTGTCGAAAAGGAGGGCGAGGACTTCCGCGTGACGGCTGCCGATGGCCGGATCTTCCGTGCGCCGGTGGCGCTGATCACCGCCGGCGCCTGGGGAAATCGCATCAGCGCCAAGTTCGGCGAGCCGGTGCCGATGATCGCCAAAGCGCCGCAGATGTGCGTCACCGAACCGGTACCTTACGCCATCGGGCCGACCACTGGCGCGCTGGCGGATGCGCCCGAGCAATCCGTCTATTTCCGCCAGGTTGCGCGCGGCAACATCATCATTGGCGGCGGCGGCCATGAACTGGTGGACTTGGATAATCGGCGGGCCTACGTGAACCCGAGCAGAACGCTGTTAACGCTGAAGAATGCGCCGCGCGTGATGCCGGCATTCAATCACCTGAGCATCATTCGCGTCTGGTCCGGGATCGAGGGTTACATGGAAGACAGCCGGCCGGTCATGGGACCGAGCGCGCGCGTCCCCGGCCTGTACTACGCGTTCGGCTTCTCCGGCGAAGGCTTCCAGCTAGGCCCGGGCGTGGGCGACGTGATGGCGGAACTGATCCATACCGGCGCCACGACCACGCCGATCGAGCATTACCACATTGGACGTTTTGCCAAGCTTGCCGCGCAGCCGGCGTAGCCTTCATTTTCATCGTCATCGAATCGAGAACGAACCATGTCGAATTTGCAGCAAGCCCCGCGCACCTTCATCGATCTGCGCCAGTTTGCCCAGGACCAGAGCCAGGGCATCGCGCTGGCCACTGCGGTAGGAGAGGACAGTTTCCTGTCCAACCGCCGTGTCCTGGACTGGGGACAGTCGGCCGTAATGGCCGGCGCCATCGCGCTCGAGGCAGGCAGTGGGGCGGTGCAGTCGCAGCCGGCGGATGAATTCATCATCGTCAACGAAGGCAGCCTGACCCTGACCCAGCAGGATTCCAGCCTGACGCTGGCGCCGGGCAACAGCGCGCTGCTCCAGCACGGAACCGCATTCTCCTGGTCGGCGCATGGGCCGGTATCGGTCATCTTCATGCGCTACCACGCCAGCCAGCCGGGCGATCGCGCCATCGTACCGATCAAACAGAACCCGGCGCTGGGAGCGTCGTCGGGCGGGCCGGCGGCCGAACTGCTGCTCACGCCAGCGCCGGTTTGCCGCAATTACACCGACTACCGTTCGGCCAGCGGCGAATTCACCTGCGGCACCTGGGACTCGACGCCCTATCATCGCCGCGCGATGTATTTCCCCCACAGCGAACTGATGTACCTGCTCGAAGGCAGCGTGACCTTCGTCGATGAGGCGGGCCGCAGCGGCACCTTCTCGCGCGGCGACATCCTCATCATCGAACAGCATGCGCAGTGCAGCTGGGAGAGCCGCGAGCACGTGGCCAAGGTCTATGCGACCTATCGGCCGGCGTAATCCATGTAGCCATAGAGCGCCGTCGTGCCGAGGCGAGCGTCAGCCTATTCGTTGACTGTGGTTGTCCATCCTCGACACCGATGCGCATAGGCAGCTATATACCGCTCCCTATGCCTCATCCAAAAAAGGGCATGGTTTTCAGGGGGTTTTCTGTACTGCACGAACAGTGCAAAATGCCCGATTGAAACTTTCTCGAATTTTCAATCGGGCACGCCTTTGTTGTCGAATGCATCGGGCAAGCACTGGAGAAGGTAATGAATCACTCTCTCCATATATACCGGTGTTGAGCCACGAATAAGTGTGCATATGAATCATGATAGTGCTGTGGACTGCTGGTGCGCGCTACAGCTGCGTTGGGCAACTGCATATAGCCGGACAACTCTCTAGCGGATCTACTGCTTTCTGAACCGAGCAAAGCGAACTCAAGTTTGCTCCTAGCCCCCTGGCCACTAGCACACTTCCTGCGGGTCCGCCGCCGGCTATCGGCAGTGCATTCAATTAGCCGCTCAATCTGAGTGGGAAAATGCTGTCGCGCAATAATCATTGCTCACGCGGCTGCGGCTGCCTGTTGTGTAAGGGGCGGGGCCGCCCAGGCCGTGCGCCACTGACAGCCGGGTGCTGGTGCGCACGGCGCACCCTGCGCGTCACACCTCGTACACCCCGACAACAGGAAATCGGGCGGTCATGCCTCGACAGGTTCGGCCTCAACGGCCTCCGCGGAAAATGCCAGGCATGCTCCAGATTGAAGTGGAAACCGCTTGAGCCCAGCGGCAATAAAGCATTTCCGTCGCGTTGATATCCATACACTTTGTTCGTCACCTGACATCCAGTTGTCGTCAACCTGTAGGAGATCAACCAAATGATATATAAACCGAAATTCATCAGCTTCGATTGCTACGGGACGCTCATCAACTTTGAAATGGGGCCGACTGCCAAAAAACTATTCGAAGATCGTGTTCCAACTAATCGGATGCCGGCTTTTCTGGACAGTTTTGGCTTTTACCGCCTCGATGAAGTATTGGGTGAGTGGAAACCTTTCTTTAATGTTGTTGAAAATGCCATTCAACGGGCATGCAAGGCACACGGCGTCGAATATCGTCCAGCCGATGCCCAGGCACTCTACGCCGCCGTCCCGACCTGGCAGCCCCATCCGAATGTAGTCGAGGTGCTCGAGGCGATCGCTCCGCACGTCCCGCTGGTGATCCTGTCGAACTCCATGGTCGATCTGATTCCCCATAGCGTCGCCCACCTCAAGGCACCTTTCCACGCGGTCTACACCGCCGAGGAAGCCCGCGCCTACAAACCTCGGGCGCAGATGTTCGAATACATGTTCGATCAACTCGGCTGCGGGCCGGAGCAGATGATGCATGTCTCGTCGAGCTATCGTTACGACCTCATGACGGCGAACGACCTGGGCTTCATGGCCAAGGCCTTCATCGATCGCGGTCACGAGCCCTCGTTCGAAGGTTTCGAGGGTTATGGCGTCAACCGCCTGACCGATATTCGCCAACTGCCTGGTTTGCTTGGGCTCGACTTTCTGCCTCAGGCCGCAACGATGAAACGAGGCGCATGATGTCGGAGCATCCGATTGTGGCAGCGGCGTTGAGTACGGCGGTGCCCAGCCTTGCCCTGGACGAGGTGCGGGCCCTGGTCGGTCGTCTCTACGGCATCGACGGCAGCGTCAAGTCACTGGTGGGCGAGCGCGACCAGAATTGCTGCATAGAGACCGCCGACGGCACGCGTTACGTGCTCAAGATCAGCAATCCATCCGAGCCGGTTGCGGTGGTGGATTTCCAGATCGCGGCGCTCGAGCACATGGCTCGCGTATCGCCTGACCTGCCGGTGCCCCGTGTCGTGCGGACGCTCGGTGGACGTACGCGCGACAGCGTGGCACTGGGCGACGGGGTTGAAACCAGCGTGCGGATGCTGACCTATCTCGACGGCGTGCAGATCAAGGAGACGCCGCGGACTGCCGGGCAGCGTCGGGCAATGGGAACGGTGCTTGCCGAATTGAACCTGGCGTTACGCGATTTCAGCCATCCTTCGGCGACGCACGATCTGTTGTGGAACGTTTCCGCAGCGCACCGGCTGACCGCCAAGCTCGACTGCATCCTGGACGCTCCGCGTCGCGCACTTGCCGAGTTGTTTATGACGCGCTTCAACGAGCATGTCCTGCCGCGTCTCGGCTCGGTGAGGGCACAGGTCATCCACAACGACTACCACCTCTACAACGTGCTGGTCGCCCCCGACGATCATGAACGGATAGTGGGGATCATCGACTTCGGCGACATGCTGCATGCGCCGCTGGTCGGTGAGGTGGCGACGGCGGCGGCCTTTCATATGACCGGCAGCGCCGATCCGTTCGAGGGTGCGGCGCAGTTCATCGGCGCCTATCACGCGACGCTGCCGCTGACCGAGATCGAGCAGGAGATCGTCGCCGATCTCATGGCCACACGGCACCTCATCACCGTGCTGATTTCGGAGTGGCGCGCTGCACGCTACCCCGAGAACCGCGCCTACATCATGCGCCACAACCCCGCGTCATGGGAGGCGTTGGCCCAGATGGCCGATCTTTCCCGCGATGCTGTGCGCGACCGCTTGCTCACCGAAGTACGAAAAGGAAAAATCAATGAAAAGCACCACTGACCTCAACATGGTCAACGCCTATATCCCCGGACGTGCCGATGTGGGTCCCGTCACCGCGGCGATGATCGAGCGCCGTGATGCCTTGCTCGGCCCCGCCTATCGGCTGATGTACGAGCATCCGCTGCACATCGTGCGCGGCGAAGGCGTGTGGCTGATCGACCCGCAGGGTCGCCGTTACCTCGATGTTTACAACAACGTGGCCTCCCTCGGGCACTGTCACCCGGCGGTGACCGAGGCGATCTGCAAGCAGGCGCAGACGCTGGCGACCAATACCCGCTATCTGCACGACACCATTCTCGAACTGGCCGAACGCCTGCTCGCGACCGTGCCCGAGACTGACCTTGCGCATCTGATGTTGACCTGCACCGGCAGCGAGGCGAACGACGTCGCCTATCGCATCGCCAAGGTCCGCACCGGCGGCACCGGCGTGATCGTGACCGAAACCGCCTATCACGGCTTCACCGATGCCGTGTCGCAATTCTCGCCATCGCTCGGCCCGACAGTCGATCTCGGTGCCCACGTTCGTCTGGTCCCGGCACCGCGCCTCTATCATGCCGAGGGTGCCGATCTCGGCGAGCGCTTCACCCGCGATGTCGAGGCGGCGATCGCCGATCTTCAGCGTCACGGCATCAAGCCGGCGGCACTGATCGTCGATTCCCTGTTCACCAGCGACGGCATCCTCCCGGGCCCGGCGGGTTTCTTGAAGGGCGCGGTCGAGGCGATCAAGCGGGCCGGCGGCATTTTCATCGCCGACGAGGTCCAGCCCGGTTTCGGTCGCACCGGCGAGCATATGTGGGGCTTTCAGCGTCACGGCCTGATCCCCGACATCGTCACCCTGGGCAAACCGATGGGCAATGGACAACCTGTCGCGGGGCTGTTGGCCACCGCTGACGTATTGGCGGAATTCGGCAAGAACTCGAGGTACTTCAATACCTTCGCCGGCAACACCGTATCCTGCGCGGCGGCGTTGGCCGTGCTCGATACGATCGAGAAGGAAGGCCTGGTGCAGCATGCCGCCAAGGTCGGGAAGATCCTTCACGACGGCATCGCCGCGCTTGCCACCCGGCACGAGGCCATTGGTGATGTACGTGGCGCGGGCATGTTCGTCGGTGTGGAGCTGGTCTCGGATCGCGCATCGCGAGCCCCCGATCGCGAGCTCACCAGCCGGGTGGTCAACCTGATGCGCGACAAGGGCGTCCTGCTCAGCGCCTGTGCGATGGGCCACAACGTGCTGAAGATTCGACCGCCGCTGGTGCTGTCCGCGGAACAAGCCGGTATGGTGATCGAAACGCTCGACGCAGCGCTAACCGAAGCGCAATCGGCAAAAGCGCGCTAACAGGGCCGGCATCCGAGGTACTATCGACTCATGCGACCTTCAGCTTCCCTCGACCCGTTCGATCTCAAGATTCTTGTGCATCTGCAGCGCGAGGGACGCTGTTCGAATGTCGATCTGTCCGCGGCCATTGGCCTCAGTGAGAGCCCATGTCTCCTGCGTACGAAACGGCTTCAGGAAATCGGTATTATCCGGGGTTACCGCGCGGAGGTCGCACTGGAGAAGCTGGGCGGCCACGTAATCGTGTTTTCCGAGGTGACCATCAGCAGTCATCGGCCCTGCGACTTCCGTAAATTCGAAGCAGGGGCCGGCAAGTACCACGAAATCGTCGAATGCTACAACGTCAGTGGCGGTTACGATTACCTGCTGAAAATCGTGGCGCCCAGCATTACCTATTTTCAGGCGCTCATGGATCGGATGCTGGAAGACGATATCGGGATCGAGAAATTCGCCAGCCGCATCGTCTTGCGCCAGCCGCTCGAGCAACGCGGATATCCGCTGAATACCATCGCGAGCGGTAGGCCGAGCTGGGATTGATCGAGTGCTGCGTCATGCATCACTAGTGCCGTGACACGAATCATTTGTCGCAGTCCGTGGGGGGGCTTCAGCCGCGATGCTTCCAGCGCCTTTAAGGTCAATCGCGGCTAAAGCGGAACGCCGCCCGGCCCCTCCCACGCAAGCCTGGCGTTAAACCGACATATGATGGTGGACGTGACACTAGGGGCCTGTTGCCGTTTGGGCAAGAGGTGCCGAGCGCTGCTTCCGTAGGGGGGGCGGGCCGCGCAGGTTAGCGGCGCCGAATGCCGGTCGTCCAGGCGCGGATGAAGGTCGTGCGCCGCGTAACCCACCAGGCGATGGACGGTGTTGCGCCGATGGTGGGTTACGCCGCACCCGGCACAGCGAGTCGATCGACGAATGCAACAGGCGGCTAACCCACCCTACGAAGCTGCGGGCTTAAGAGGGCTTTCGGTAGATTGCATAAATGGCGGCTCGACAGACCGCAGCTACTGCTCAAATGGGGGTTAAGGTCGGCAGCACATACGGGTCGATTTTTTCTAGGATGGAGGCCTGGCAACTCATCGCCAACTGGCGCCCAGCCCCTTCCCGGAGTCCTTTATGAACAGCTTCGACCCCAGCAGCGTCAAGGTACGCAGTGCCCATTTTATCGGCGGGACATACCGCAACGGCCTGCCGGGGCTGGAAGTGGTACGCCCCTCCGATGGCCAGTACTACGCCCCGCTGCCGATTGCCGATGTGGCGCTGGTGGACGAGGCGGTGGAGAACGCCTGGCAGGCCTTTCGCCAGAGTGACTGGGCGACCCGGCCGCCGCGCGAGCGCACCCGCGCCATGCGCCGCTGGGCCGACTTGATCGAGGCGGATGCGGCGACCCTTGCGCCGCTGGAAGCGATCGGTTCGACCCGTCCGCACAAAGATGTGCTGGCCTGGGACATTCCGTACGTGGCCGAGGTTTTGCGCTTTTTCGCCGAACTCGCCGATAAGCACGGCGGCCAGGTCGCGGCGACCCAGCATGACCGCCTGGGCATGCAGATCGCCGAACCCTACGGGGTGATTGGCGCCATCGCACCGTGGAATTTTCCGCTGAGCATGGCCAACTGGAAGGTCGCCCCGGCCCTGGCGGCCGGCAACGCGGTGGTGCTCAAGCCCTCGGAACTCACTCCGTTCTCCATCCTGCGCTACGCCGAACTGGCGGTGCAGGCGGGGATCCCGGCAGGCATCTTCAACGTGGTGCAGGGCGATGGGCGGACCACGGGCGATGCCCTGTGTCGTCACCCGCGGATCAGCAAGGTGACCTTCACCGGCTCCACCTCCACCGGCGCGAGCATTATGTCCACCTGCGCCCAGTTCGGGCCGAAGCCGGTGACCCTCGAACTCGGCGGCAAGAGCCCGCAACTGGTGTTCGCCGATGTCCCGGACCTGCGCAAGACCGCCCGCAGCGTGGCCATGGGAATCACCGGCAATGCCGGGCAGGTCTGCGTGTCGGGCTCGCGGCTGATCATCGAGCGCTCGATCCTCGAGCCCTTCGTCGAGTGCCTGCAGGGCTACTTCCGCGAGCTGCGCCCCGGCCACACCTGGTCGACGCAGACCAGTCTGTCGCCGATCATCTCCCGTCAGCAGGTCGAGCGGATCGACGGTATCGTCCAGCGTTCGCGCCAGGCCGGCGCCGAAGTGCTGGAAGGTGGTGGCCAGATCGAGGGGCTTGGCGGCGCCTACTACCAGCCAACCCTGCTGAGCACGCCGGACAGCCGCAACCCGGCGGTACTCGAGGAAATCTTCGGCCCGGTGCTGACGGTGCAGACCTTCGAGGATGAGGAGCAGGCGCTACGCCTCGCCGAGCACCCCACCTACGGCCTGGCCGCTGGCGTACACACCGCCGACCTCAATCGCGCGCTGCGTCTGGTTCGAGGTTTGGAGGCCGGCACGGTGTGGGTCAACCGCTACGGGCGCAGCGACGACCACATCCTGCCGACCGGGGGCTACAAGCGCTCGGGGATCGGCAAGGATCTGGGCTACGAAGCTTTCGCGGCCAATCTGCGGCACAAGAGCGTGCTGATCGATATCGCCAACTGATCGATCGACTCTGAAAAGTCGCCAATAACGGCAACGGGTGCTTCCCTCGGGAGGCGCCCGTTTCGTGCTTTTGTCAGGCGCATTTTCTGCTGGTGTGGTGCCCTGCAGGTGCTTCAAGAGCGAGCTTCACTGGCCCGCAAGGCTACGTATGGCCTGGACAGGCCCTGCTCTGCGGGGGCCCGTAAGGTCTGCTGGGCATCCCCGGTAAAACGGTAGTTTGTGACGGCTGGCCCGCGTTTTTAACGCCATCTGCTGGTTTCATGGTGCTGTAATGAATTCGTGGTGCTGCGACGCATCGTCGCTCCTCGCGAGCAGCAAATGCTTGGCAGTGCATCAACTCAACGAACTTTCAGGACCGCACTTATGAGCTTTCTGCGCCCCAAGTACATCACCTTCGACTGCTACGGCACGCTGACCAACTTCCAGATGGGCCCCCTGACGCGCGAACTGTTCGCCGATCGCGTTGCCCCTGAGCAGATGGATCAGTTCGTCAAGGACTTCACTGCCTATCGCCTGGACCAGGTGATGGGTGACTGGCGTCCTTACGATGAAATTCTCGATACCGCCATGTCGCGCCTGTGCAAGCGCTGGGGCATCGAATATCGCGGTGAAGGCCAGCTTTACTACAACGCCGTGCCGACCTGGGGTCCGCATCCCGACGTGACCGCCGGTCTGGCGAAGATCGCCGACAAGATCCCCCTGGTGATTTTCTCCAACGCCATGGACGAGCAGATCATGTCCAACGTCGACAAGCTGGGTGTGCCTTTCCACAAGGTCTTCACCGCTCAGCAAGCCCAGGCTTACAAGCCGCGCCTGCAGGCCTTCGAATTCATGCTCGACAACCTCGGTTGTGGTCCGGAGGACGTGATGCACGTGTCCTCGAGCTTCCGCTACGACCTGATGCCGGCCGAAGACATGAAGATCAAGAACAAGGCCTTCGTCGCCCGTGGTCACGAGCAGCCGGGCAACGCCTGCTACAACTATCGGCAGATCGCCGATATCGGCGGGCTGGCCGGTCTGGTCGGTCTCTGAGTCGTACCGTCGCTTCACCCCGGCCTGGCGGCGTTCTCGTCGCCAGCGCCTTTGCGCTGAATGCATGGCGTAAACGGCAAATCACTTTTGCAATGCCCAAACAGAATTCCCCGAGCAGCGTGACTACAAGGTGATCCCATGAGCGATAACAACACCAAAGACAGCCGGCCGCTGCGCAGCGCGCGCTGGTTCCGCAAGGATGACCTGCCTGGCTTCGTGCATCGCTCGACCTTGTCGGCCGTCGGCTGGAGCCGCGAGGATCTGATGGAGCGCCCCGTGGTGGGCATCCTCAATACCTGGTCCGACATCAACCCGTGCAATCTCAATCTTCGTACCCTCGCGGAAGAGGTGAGGGTGGGGATTCTCGAGGCGGGCGGTATCCCGTTCGAGGCGCCGATGATGTCGCTCAGCGAGAACATCATCAAACCGAGCTCGTTCCCCTTTCGTAACCTGCTCTCGATGGAGGCCGAGGAGTCGATCCGCGCCTATCCATTCGATGCGGTAGTGCTGCTCGGGGGCTGCGACAAAACCCAGCCGGCGCTGCTGATGGGTGCCGCGAGTGCCGGCGTGCCATTTATCTTCCTGACCAGCGGCCCGGCTACGCCGCGCTCGGCGACCGGCGGCAATCTGGCGAACGCCACCGGCGTCTGGCGTCTGGTGGACCAGTTGCGCGCCGGCGAGCTCTCCGAGGGCGACTTCGCCGCGTTCGAACGCAGTGTCATGGGCACAGCGGGCCACTGCGCCGAGATGGGCACCGCCTCCTCGATGGGGGTCATCTGCGAGGCGTTGGGGGTGTCGCTGCCCGGCAGCAGCCTGGTGCCGGCGGCCGATCGCCGACGCAATCAGATCGCCCGCGAGGTGGGCCGGCGCAGCGTGCGTATGGCCATCGAAGGCAGCCCCCGCCCGGATGAAGTTCTCGATGCGCGGGCCTTCGACAATGCCATCACCCTGCTGTGCGCGGTGGGCGGTTCGACCAACGCGATCATCCACCTACTGGCGCTCGCCGGTCGCGTTGGCGTGCCGCTGACCCTCGACCGCTTCGACGAGATCGCCCGCCGTGTGCCGCTGATCGCCAACGTCCAGCCCGCCGGCGAACACCTGACCGAGCGACTGATGGCCGCGGGCGGCGTGCCGGGCCTGCTGAAGACCCTCAAGCCGCTTTTGCACCAGGATGCGCGGACCGTCGACGGGCGCACGATCGGCGAGATCATTGAGGCCGCCGAGGTCGTCGATACCGATGTTATTCGCGCCCTGGACAATCCGGTGAAGTCAGGCGAGACGATGGTCGTGGTGAGGGGCAACCTGGCGCCGGATGGGGCGGTGATGAAGGCCTGCGCGGCGGACCCGAGACTGTTCCGTCATCGTGGCCCGGCGGTGGTGTTCGAGGATGTGCAGACCATCGCCGACCAGATCGACAATCCCGAACTCGGCATCGACGAGAACAGCGTGCTGATTCTGCGCAACGCCGGCCCGGTGGGCGCGGCGATGCCAGAGTGGGGCATGCTGCCCCTGCCGCGCCATTTGATGGCACGTGGCGTGCGCGATATGTTGCGCATCTCGGACGCGCGCATGAGCGGTACCGCCTACGGCGCCGCGGTGCTGCACGTTTCCCCCGAGGCCGCCATCGGCGGTCCGCTCGCCCTGGTGCGCAACGGCGACATCATCGAACTTGATGTTCCGGCTCGCCGGCTGGAACTCTGCGTCGCCCCGGAAGAACTTGAGCGTCGCCGCCAGGAATGGCAGCCTCCGGCGTCCCAGCACAAGCGCGGCTATCGCAATCTCTACAACCGACACATCGAGCAAGCCCATCTGGGCTGCGACTTCGACTTTCTCCGCGGCGCCGACGAAGACACCCTTCCCGAAGGGCTCTTCGACGGCTGGGTAGGCGGTTGGTAGGACTTCAATATGAGCATTCTCTATCGATCAGATGCACCCCGTGCGGCCGCTTGGGCGAGCTACTTCGCCGAGCATGCCCCCGAACTCGACTTCCGGGTCTGGCCTGACGCCGGCAACCTCGACGAGGTCGAATACCTGATAGCCTGGCAGGCGCCGGCGGAGTTCATCGCCAAGCTGCCTCGGCTGAAGGTGTTTTTTTCCTCGGGAGCCGGGGTCGATCATGTCGACTTTTCCGCCGTACCCAAGCACATTCCCATCGTCAGGATGGTCGAGCCCGGCATCATCGACGGCATGGTGGAATATGTCAGCCTCGCCGTGCTGGCCCTTCACCGCGACTTCTTCGACTATGTGGCGGCGAAGGCGGCGCGTACCTGGGACCCGCTCGAAGTGCCGCCTGCCTCGGCGCGCACGATCGGCGTCATGGGCATGGGCTCGCTCGGCAGTGCCGTTCTGCAGCGGCTGGCGAACTACGGTTTCAGGTTGCGCGGTTGGAATCGTTCGCTGCGTCACTTGGATAACGTCGAGAGTTTCGCTGGCCCCGATCAGTTGCAGCACTTCCTCAAGGGTTGCGACATCCTGATTTGTCTGGTGCCGCTGACGTCGGCGACCAAGGGTATCCTGAACCGCAAGCTGTTCTCGGCGTTGCCCGCCGGGGCCTCGCTGATCAACGTCGGCCGCGGTCCGCATTTGGTGGATGCCGATCTGCTCGAAGCGCTGGATTCGGGCCAACTGTCCCGCGCGATTCTCGACGTGACCGATCCCGAGCCGCTGCCGGCCGAGCATCCCTTCTGGGCCCATCCGCGGGTATTCCTGACTCCCCATGTGGCGAGCATGACCCAGCCTGAATCGGCCGCGCCGATCCTGCTGGATAATCTTCGCCGGCATCAGCGCGGCGAGGCGCTCTTGAACGTTATCGATCGCTCCCGCGGTTATTGAGTCGAGCCGCCGGGATCGCGCGACGTTCCACCTCGCGCCGCAGCTGATTGTGCTGACCGATGATCGCGCCGGGTAGTGCGCGAATCATCGCGGCTACTCATGACACGGGTGCTTCCTTCGGGAGGTGCCCGTTTTGCGTTTTTGCCGGGCGCATTTTCTGCGGACGCAGCGGTCTACACTTACTTTTAGAAGAGGCATTCGTGACCCGGAAGGGTGCGTATAGCCTGGAAATGCCCTGTTCTGGAGTGCCCCGCAAAGTCTGCTGAGCGTGGCCGGCAAAACGGTGGTTTATGTTGGGTGGCTCGCGCTTTTAACGTCATATGCTGGGTTCACGGTGCTGTAATGAAGTCGTGGTGCTGCGACGTATCGTCGCTTTTATCAACGAACTTTCAGGACTGCCCAAATGAGCTTTCTGCGCCCCAAGTACATCACCTTCGACTGCTACGGCACGCTGACCAACTTCCAGATGGGCCCCCTGACGCGCGAGCTGTTCGCCGATCGCATTGCCCCTGAGCAGATGGACCAGTTCGTCAAGGATTTCACCGCCTATCGCCTGGACCAGGTGATGGGTGACTGGCGGCCATATGATGAAATTCTCGATACCGCCATGTCGCGCCTGTGCAAGCGCTGGGGCATCGAATATCGCGGCGAAGGCCAGCTCTACTACAACGCCGTGCCGACCTGGGGCCCGCATCCCGACGTGACCGCCGGCCTGGCGAAGATCGCCGACAAGATCCCGCTGGTGATCTTCTCCAACGCCATGGACGAGCAGATCATGTCCAACGTCGACAAGCTGGGCGTGCCTTTCCACAAGGTGTTCACCGCTCAGCAAGCCCAGGCCTACAAGCCGCGCCTGCAAGCCTTCGAATACATGCTCGACAACCTCGGTTGCGGTCCGGAGGACGTGCTGCACGTGTCCTCGAGCTTCCGCTACGACCTGATGCCGGCCGAAGACATGAAGATCAAGAACAAGGCCTTCGTCGCCCGCGGCCATGAGCAGCCGGGCAACGCCTGCTACAACTACCGGCAGATCGCCGATATCGGCGGGCTGGCCGGCCTGGTCGGCCTCTGAGCCGCGATCGTCACTTCTCAACTTGATAAGGGGTTAGCCATGCGCAGTGAGTCCTACTGGCTCGATACCGCACCGGCGTTCACCGGCGCTCAGACCGGCGCGCTGCCGGCGCGAGTCGATGTTGTCGTCGTCGGCGGCGGTTTTACCGGTCTGTCGGCGGCCCGGGCGCTGGCCCTGAAGGGTGCGAGCGTGGCGGTGCTGGAAGCGGGACGGGTGGTCGGTGAGGCCTCCGGGCGCAACGGTGGGCATTGCAACACCGGGGTCGCCCAGGACTACAGCGGCCTCGTCGCCAGCCTCGGTGCCGACAAGGCGCGGGTCTATTACCAGGCCTACGAAAGTGCGGTGCAGAGCGTGGTCACGCTGGTCGAGCAGGAACAGATCGCCTGCGACTTTAGGCGTAGCGGCAAGCTCAAGCTGGCCGCCAAGCCCCAACATTACGAAGGGCTGGCGCGAACCTGCGAATTGATTCGCCGCGAGGTCGATGCCGAAGTCGAGCTGCTGTCCGCCGAAGAAGCCCGCGCCGAAGTCGACTCGGCCCAATTCTATGGCGGCCTACTGCAGCGTAACGGCGTGCAGATGCATGTCGGGCGCTTCGGTGTCGGCCTGGCCGAGGCGGCGGCGCGGCACGGCGCGCTGATCTACCAGCAGACCACCGTGCAGGGCTGGAAGGCCGAGGCCGGTGGCTATCGGGTCGATACCAGCCGGGGCAGCCTGCAGACCGGGCAAATTCTGATGGCGACCGGCGCCAGTCAACATGGCGGCCTGGGTTGGTATCGGCGGCGGATAGTGCCGGTGGGCAGCTTCATCATCGCCACCGAAGTGCTGCCCAAAGAGCTGATCGACCGCCTGCTGCCGCAACAGCGTTCGTACGTCACCAGCCGCATGATCGGCAACTACTTCCGGGTGACCCCGGACAACCGTCTGCTGTTCGGCGGTCGGGCGCGCTTCGCCATGTCCGGCGGCAATTCCGACGCCAAGAGCGGCAAGGTGCTGCACGCGGCGATGGTGCAGATGTTCCCGCAGTTGGCCCATGTCAAGGTCGATTACTGCTGGGGCGGGCTGGTGGACATGACCGCGGACCGCCTGCCACGCGCCGGCCAGCATGGCGGCGTGTACCACTCCATGGGTTACAGCGGCCATGGCGTGCAGATGTCGGTGCACATGGGCCAGGTGATGGCCGAGGTGATGGATGGCAAGGCCGAGGCGAACCCCTGGGGCGAGCTGAGTTGGCCAGCGATTCCCGGGCATTTCGGCAAGCCCTGGTTCCTGCCGGTGGTAGGTGCGTATTACCGGTTGCAGGACTACTTACACTGAATTTATGCAGTTGCGTCACGTTGTAGAAACGCTTCGCCAATGAGCGAGCACCCGAGCCTTATCAATTTCGAAAGGAAGAACTGATATGACTGACAATAAAAACAAAATCGACTCTCAGCTGATCACAGGTCAAGAAAGCCTGCGTGTCTTCGAAGGGCTCAACCGGGGCATGTCACGCCGTGACGCGCTGCGCATGTTGGGGCTGGCTGGGGTGGCGGTGGCAGGCGCCGGCAGCCTGTTCGGCTCGGCCGGCCAAGTGTTCGCCGCAACCTCCGCAAGCACGGGCAAAGGCAAGCGCGGTGGCCGTATCAAGGTCGCCACTGCGACCAGCTCGACCGCCGATACGCTGGACCCGGCCAAGGGCGGTAACTACACCGACTACTGTCGTCACAACATGTTCTATAACGGTTTGGCGGTCCTGGACGCGCAACTGGCGCCGCAGATGGCCCTGGCGGAGTCGTTCGATACAGCCGACGCGATCTCCTGGACCATCAAGCTGCGCAAGGACGTGGTATTCCACGATGGCAAGCCATTCACCTCGGCCGACGTCGTCTATTCGTTGACCCGCCACAAGCTGCCGGAAACTGGCTCCAAGGTGCTGACCATCGCGCAGCAGTTCGAGGAGGTGAAGGCCGTTGGGCCGCATGAGCTGCAGATCCGCTTGGCCAGCCCGAACGCCGACCTGCCGGCCATCCTCGCCACCACGCACTTCCTCATCGTGCGTGACGGCACCACCGATTTCGCCCTCGCCAACGGCACCGGGCCTTTCAAATGCGCGGAATTCCAGCCGGGTGTGCGCTCGATTGCCGCGCGCAACGACAGCTATTGGAAGCCGGGCCTGCCCTACCTCGACGAAATCGAGTTCTTCTCGATTCCGGACGAGGCCGCTCGCATCAGTGCCCTGCTCGCCGGCGATGTGGACCTGATCAACCCGATCAATCCGCGTTCGGTTTCGCGCATTCAGGACAGTGCCAACGTAGAGTTGATGGAGACCCCGACCGGTGGCTATACCAACCTGATCATGCGCGATGATCTGGGCCCGGTGCAGAACCCGGATTTCGTCCTGGCGATGAAGCATCTGCTCGATCGCAAACAGATCAATCGGGCTGCCTTCCGTGGCTACGGCAAGATCGCCAACGACCAGCCGATCGCCCCCAGCAATCGTTACTATTTCGCCGGTCTGCCACAACGTGAGTACGACCCGGAGAAGGCCAAGTTTCACCTGCAGAAATCCGGCATGGCCGGGCGTTCCCTGCCTCTCGTGGCGTCCGAAGCCGCTACCGGCTCGCTGGACATCGCGCAGTTGCTGCAGCTCTCGGGACAGCAGATCGGCCTCAAGCTCGATATCAAGCGGGTGCCGGCGGACGGCTACTGGTCCAATCACTGGATGAAGCATCCGCTGGGCTTCGGCAACATCGGTGCGCGTCCGACCGCCGACTTGTTGTTCAGCCTGTTCTTCAAGTCCGACGCCGGCAACAACGAATCGGGCTGGAAGAACGAACAGTTCGACCAGTTGTTGCTGGCCGCGCGCGGTGAAACCGACGACGCCAAACGCAAGCAGATGTATGCCGATATGCAGGTGCTGGTGCATGAACACTGCGGTGTCGGTATTTCGCAGTTCAACAGCAGCCTCGATGGCCACAATACCAAGTTGAAAGGACTTACCCCTCATCCACTCGGTGGGTTGATGGGCTACATGTTCGCCGAGCACGTCTGGCTGGATGCCTGAGCGATTGGTGCAACGATAGCTCGATAACCAAGGCGTCGCCTGCGGGTCATGCAGGCGGCGTCACTAAGTGAAGGTATGAATTATGAACAGCACTATTGCACGCCTGGTTGGTGGTCGGTTGGCTGTAGGCGTGCTTACGCTGCTTATCGTGTCGCTGGTGGTGTTTTTCCTCACCAGCCTGCTGCCGGGCGACGCGGTCCAGGAACAGCTCGGCCAGGAGGCGACTGCGGAAGCGCTGGCGGCGCTGCGTGCGCAGTTAGGCCTGGATCTACCCGTGCACCTGCGTTACTTCAACTGGCTGGGCGGGCTGATCACCGGCAATCCCGGCATCTCCCTGGTCAACGGCATGCCGGTCGACGAGATGATCGCCAGCCGGCTGCCCAATACCCTGAAACTGGCAGCGGTTACCGCGTTGGTCTCGGTGCCGCTGGCGCTGACCATAGGTATTCTGTCGGCGATGTACCGCGGTTCGATCTTCGACCGTTACAGCAACATGCTGGCGGTGTTCGCCGTCTCCGTGCCGGAGTTCCTGATCGCCACCATCGCGGTACTGATCTTCGCCGTGAAGCTGGGCTGGCTGTCGGCGCTGTCGCGTAGCGTCGAGGTCGAGTCGTTCGGTGAGCTGGTGCGCATCTACGCGTTGCCGGTGCTGACGCTGTGCTGCGTACTGACGGCGCAGATGGCGCGCATGACGCGGGCCGCGGTGGTCGATCAGCTCAGCGCCTCCTATGTCGAAATGGCGATACTCAAAGGCGCACGTCCAATCCGGGTGGTGCTTCGTCATGCGCTGCCCAATGCGATCGGGCCGATTGCCAACGCCGTGGCGCTGAGCCTGTCGTACCTGTTGGGCGGCGTAGTCATAGTCGAGTCGATCTTCAACTATCCGGGCGTCGCGACGCTGATGGTAAACGGTGTGGTCACGCGTGACATGCCGTTGATCCAGGCGTGCGTGATGTTGTTCAGCTTGGGCTTTCTGATGCTGGTTCTGCTGGCTGACCTCTGTGCAATCCTATCCAACCCGAGGCTGCGCAAATGAAACCGAACAGTATTTCACCTAAAGCGAGCATCGGCAGCGGCAAGGATAACGCCCTGAAGCAGGATGGCCTGAATGAGCCGCTGCGGACCCGCCGGCGCCGGCTCTCGCTGTCTGTAGGCGGCGTCATCGGTCTGCTGATCGTGACCTTCTGGGCGCTGATGGCCGTCGCCGGCCCCCTGTTCGCGCCCCACGATGCCAACGCCATGATCAGCGACGGCTACTTCGGCCCGCTCAGCCTGGAGTTTCCCTTGGGTACCGACTACCTGGGGCGGGATATCCTCAGCCGCTTGTTGCACGGCGCGCCTTTCACCATAGGCGTGGCGTTGGCGGCCACAGCGCTGGCCTGCACGGCTGGCGTGGTCCTGGCGCTGGTGGCGGCCGCGTCCGGTGGCTGGGTCGATGCACTCATAAGCCGTACCCAGGATGCGCTGATCGCGATTCCGAACAAGATTTTTGCCCTGCTGATGGTGGCCTCGTTCGGCTCCTCGGTGCCGCTGTTGTTGCTGATGGCCGCATTCGCCTATATGCCGGGTTCCTTCCGGATCGCCCGTGCGGTGGCGGTGAACGTGATGACCATGGACTTTGTCCAGGTTGCGCGTACCCGCGGCGAAGCCATGCCCTACATCATCTTCGTCGAAGTGCTGCCGAACATGCTGCGCCCGGTGATGACCGACTTTGGCCTGCGTTTCGTCTACGTGGTGCTGCTGCTCAGCGCCATGAGTTTCCTTGGGCTGGGCGTGCAGCCACCGGACGCCGACTGGGGCTCGCTGGTACGGGAAAACATCGAGGGCCTTTGGGCGGGTGCCCCGGCCGTGCTGGCACCGGCAGTCGCCATCGCCACCCTGACCATGGGGGTCAACTTGCTCATCGACAGCTTCGGCGGGCGATCCAAGCGCGAGATGGAGAAGTGAGATGAACGAAATCGTCAGGGTAAGCGGCCTGCGTGTGGCCGCACGTAACGAAGAGGGCATCGATGTACCTATCGTGCACGGTGCCGATTTCAGCCTGAACAAAGGCGAGGTACTGGCGCTGATCGGCGAGTCCGGTTCCGGCAAGAGCACCATAGCGCTGTCGCTGATGGGTTATGCCCGCTCGGGTTGCCGTATCGTCGGCGGCTCGGTACGGGTCGGTGATGTCGACGTGCTGAAACTGTCGAATGCCCAGCTGGCAAAGCTGCGCGGGCGCACCGTGGCCTATATCGCGCAGAGCGCGGCCGCGGCATTCAATCCGTCCAAGAGCATCATGGATCAGGTGATCGAAAGCGCGCTGATCCACGGCGTGCTGTCGCGCAAGCAGGCGCAGGCCAAGGCCGTCGAGCTGTTTCGCGAGCTGGCGCTGCCGGAGCCGGAACGCATCGGCGCGCGCTATCCGCACCAGGTCTCGGGTGGGCAGTTGCAGAGGCTGATGGCGGCGATGGCGCTGATCACCGATCCGGCACTGGTGATCCTGGATGAGCCGACCACGGCGCTGGATGTCACGACCCAGATCGAAGTGCTGCGGGCGTTCAAGAAGGTGGTGCGCGAACGCGGCACCACGGCGATTTACGTCTCCCACGATCTGGCGGTGGTGGCGCAGATGGCCGACCGCATCGTCGTGCTGCGCGACGGCCAGATTCAGGAAAACAACCCTACCGAACAGATCCTCGCCGCGCCGGAGCATCCCTATACCCGCAGCCTGCTGGCCGCGATAAGGCCGGCGGCGCGCCAGGGCGCGGGCGATCAAGAGGCAGCTTCGACGGAAGAGGATGTGCTGCTCGACATTCACGGTCTGGAGATTTGCTACGGCACCAAGAAGGTGCTGCAGGACGTCGATCTGAAGATTCGGCGCGGCGCGGCGGTCGGCGTGATCGGCGAGTCGGGGTCGGGAAAAACCACCCTGGCGCAGGCCATCGCCGGCCTGGCGCCAACCACGGCTGGACATATCCTGCTGGACGGCCAGCCGCTCAGCAGGACGCTGGCCGGGCGTACCCGCGAGCAGTTCCGCCGTGTGCAGTTCGTCTTCCAGAATGCCGATACGGCGCTGAACCCAAAGCACAGCATCGAACAGATCCTCGGTCGCCCGCTGCGTTTCTACCACGGCATGAAGGGCGCGCAGCAGCAGCGCCGGGTCGCCGAGTTGCTGGAGCTGGTGCAGTTGCCGGCCAGCATCGCGCAACGCCGGCCCGGCGAGTTGTCCGGCGGGCAGAAACAGCGCGTCAACCTGGCGCGGGCGCTGGCGGCGGAGCCGGATCTGATCCTCTGCGACGAAGTGACCTCGGCGCTGGATACGGTGGTGGGCGCGGCGATCCTCGAACTGTTACGCGACCTGCGCCGCGAACTGGGGGTCTCCTACCTGTTCATCAGCCATGACATCTCCACCGTACGTGCGCTGTGCGACGACATAGTGGTGATGTACAGCGGCTACAAGGTCGAGGCCGGCGATCAGCAGGCGTTCGTCCAGGCGCCGTTCCACCCCTACACCAACCTGTTGACCAATTCGGTGCCGGAGCTGCGCCAGGGCTGGCTGGAACACTGCGGGGCTGCTAAAGGCGGGCTGCCGCCGATCGGCGAGCCGGCCAGCGTAGCGAATCTCTGTCCGTTCCTCGATCGCTGCCCGGTGCGCATCGACGGCCTGTGCAACCGCAGCGCGCCACCGCGCGGCAACATCGCCGGCGGTAGTGAGATTCTTTGCCATCACAGCGGTGCCGATCTGCTCAAGGCGCAGGAAAGCGTCAACAGCATGAAGCTAGTGGGCACCTACGCGTGAGTGGACGCTTCGTACGTTTGGCCGAGGGTGAGCGGCCAAGCGTCAGGCTGCTGGTCGATGGTGAGCCCATCGAGGCATTGCAGGGCGACACTCTGATGGTTGCGTTATTGACCCAGGTGTCGGCCCTGCGTCAGTCGGAATTCGATCCGGGCCGACGCGCCGGCTTCTGCCTGATGGGTGCCTGCCAGGACTGCTGGGTCTGGACCCGTAGCGGCGAGCGTCTGCGCGCTTGCTCCAACGAAGTCCGCGAGGGACTGGATATCGTCACCAGGCAAGCGGAGGCGATATGGCCCTTACGCGGCTGAAAAATCTGCCGAAAGACGGCGTCCGGGTGGTGATAGTCGGTGCTGGCCCAGCCGGCACCCGCTGCGCCGAAACCCTGGTGGCGGCGGGAATCAGGCCGATTGTGCTGGATGAGAACCGCCGCGATGGCGGCCAGATCTATCGCCGCCAGCCCGAGGGTTTCAGCCGCGACTACGCCACCCTGTACGGTAGCGAGGCGGACAAGGCCAGGGCGCTGCACCAGAGCTTCGACCGCCTGCGCGAGCAGATCGATTACCGCCCCGATACCCTGGTGTGGAACCTGAGGCCGGGCCAGCTGTGCTGCGTCAGCCAGGGCAAGCATACGAGCGTTGCTTACGATGCGCTGATTCTCTGCACCGGCGCCACCGATCGGCTGATGCCGATCGAGGGTTGGCAACTGGCCGGCACCTATAGCCTGGGCGGGGCGCAGATAGCGCTGAAGGCGCAGACGGTGTCGATCGGCCGCCAGGTGGTGTTCCTCGGCAGCGGGCCGCTGCTGTACCTGGTCGCCAGCCAGTACCTCAAAGCCGGCGCTACTGTGGCCGCGGTGCTGGATACTTCGCCGTTGCGCAAGCGCATCGCGGCCCTGCCGAAGTTGCTCGCGCGTCCCGGACTGCTGTTCACCGGGATGAAACTGTTGGCGCAGCTCCACCTGGCGCGAATCCCGCTGCACCTGGGGGTCGAACCCCTGCAGGTGCTGGGCGACGCGACCAGCGGCGTCAGCGCGGTGCGGGTGCGCACCAGCCACGGCGACAGCCTGGAGTTCGACTGCGATGCGGTCGCGATGGGCTATCACCTGCGTCCGGAAACCCAGCTGGCCGACTTGGCCGGTTGCCGTATGCGCTTCCAAGAGGTATCGCAGCAGTGGGTGCTGGATACCGATGAAGAAGGGCGCACTTCGGTCAGTGGCGTGTATGCCGCCGGCGATGGTGCACGAATCCGCGGCGCCGATGCCGCGGAGCACTCCGGACGCCTGGTTGCGCTGGCCCTGTTACAGGATCTGCAACAGCCGGTGCACGGCGAAGCGCTCGCCTTGCAGCGTCGCGTCCTGACGGTGATGGATGAGTTCAGTCGCGGCCTGTACCAGGCCTTTCCCTGGCCGGCGGCGCAGGCCAGGACCTTGCCGGACGCGGCGATCGTCTGCCGCTGCGAAATGATTACGGCCGGTGAGTTGCGCGCCATGGTCCACGTGAAGGGCGCCTGCGAGGTCAATCGCGCCAAGGCCTTCAGCCGGGTCGGCACGGGCCGCTGCCAGGGCCGCTACTGCTCCCAGGCCGGCGCCGAGGTGATAGCCGCGGCAGCCGGCGTCGCTGTCGAACGGGTCGGCCGCCAACGCGGCCAGGCGCCGGTCAAGCCGCTGTCGATGTTGACCGAGGAACTCAAACAGGCCGAGGAGATGGCACCGTGAGCGTTGCCCAGAGCGATGTACTGATCGTCGGCGGCGGCCTGATGGGCGCGGCGCCACAGATGGCCAACCTGAACATCATCCGCACCTGGAGCGGTATCGAGAGCTACCTGCCGGATTCCCTGCCAATCATGGAGCCCAGCGGCACGATCGATCGCCTGTATTACGCCTTCGGTTTCAGCGGCCATGGTTTCCAGCTCGGCCCAGGGGTAGGGGGCGTGATGGCCGAGTTGATCAGCAGCGGTAGCACCAGCACCGCCATCGAACCCTTTCATATCCGCCGGTTCGCCACTTCATCCCTGCAGCGGAGCAAGGCCTCATGAAACCCCGTGTCCTGGAAATTTTCAAACGGCTGATCGCCTTCGACACCGTTTCGTCGGAGTCGAACCTGGCGTTGATCGAATATGTGCGCGAGCTGCTGCTGAGCAAGGGCATCGAGTCCTTGATCGTCAAGGACGAGAGCGGGCGCAAGGCCAATCTGTTCGCCAGCACCGGCCCGCGCGATGTGCCGGGGATTCTGCTGTCCGGGCACACCGACGTGGTACCCGCCGCCGGCCAGGCCTGGAGCGTGCCGGCGTTCCAGGCGACGCTGAAGGATGGGCGCATCTACGGCCGCGGCAGCTGCGACATGAAGGGTTTTATCGCCCTGGCCATCGACGCCATGCTCGAGGCCGCCGATGCCTCGTTGAGCCGGCCGTTGCAGCTGGCGCTGTCGCATGACGAGGAAATCGGCTGCGTCGGTGTGCGCCGCCTGCTCGATGTGTTGCACCTGGCGCCGTTGCGCCCGTTCCTGTGTATCGTCGGCGAACCGACCGAGATGCAGTTCGTCCTCGGCCACAAGGGCAAGGGTTCCTACCGCGCCTTCTGCCGGGGCCAGGAAGCGCACTCGTCCCTGGCGCCGCGCTCGGTCAACGCCATTCACGTGGCCTGCGACTTTATCGCCGCACTGCGCCAGAGCCAGCAGCGTTTGCAGGAGCAGGGCGCGCAGGATGCGGACTACGACGTGCCCTATAGCACCGTGCATGTCGGGCAAATCGTCGGCGGCAAGGCGCTGAATATAGTGCCGAACCTGTGCAGCCTGGATTTTGAAGTGCGCAATCTGCCGGCCGATGACCTCGATCAGTTTCTCGATCAGATGCGCGAACAGGCCGAGACGATAGTGCGCGAGGCCAAGCGCTTGTCCAGCGTCGCCGACATCGAGATCGAGACCCTCAACGTCTACCCCGGCCTCGATACCCATCCCAGCGTGGAAGCGGTGCGTTTGTTGAAGAACTTCGCCCCGGCGGATACCGGCAGCGCGAAGGTGTCCTTCGGCACCGAGGGTGGCTTGTTCAGCCAGCGCCTGAATGTACCGGTGGTGGTCTGCGGGCCGGGCTCCATCGAACAGGCGCACAAGCCCGACGAATTCATCGAAGTCAGCCAGATGGACGCCGGCGAGCGCTTTCTCGAGGGGTTGCTGGGTTCGTTGAAGCTGTAGCGCCAGATTTCTCGTCAGGCTCTCGCGCACAAGGGAGGGCCGTCACGCATGCTCATCCGGGCGGCGTTCCGTGACCTCGGGGCGAGCTTTTCGCTGTACCCATGAATCGATAAATAGGCAGCTCTGCGGGCTGCAATCGCCGCGGGGCGCGCCTCCTACAGGGCATCGCAGCACGCAACACGTAATTGGCACATAGAAAAAAAATAATCATAAAAGCGGGACTGCCGAGCCGCCTCGCGCGTCCTGACAACACGCTGGGAGTCCTTCCATGAAAGCCCTCGAACGTCTTTCCTTCTCCGGCAAGTTCGTCTTGCTCGGTGCATTGGTCCTGGCCCTGATCGTCGTGCCGACCATCCTCTACGTGCTGGGTGCGCTGAATAGCGGACGTCAGGCCGAGCGTGAGTTGCGGGGTATTGCGCCGGTGCAGGCGCTGTTGCACCTGGTCGCGCTGACCCAGCAGCATCGCGGTCTGGCCACCACCATCCTCGGCGGTGACAGCAGCCTGCAGCAGGCCCGCCTGGCCAAGCAGGCCGAGTTGCAGCGTGCCTTCGAGGCGAGCGAGCAGATACTACGCGCGGCCGAGGTCGAAGCGGATCTATTGAGCGACTGGCAGCAGGTGCGCGAGCAATGGCAGGCACTGTCCGAAGAGATCGGCCAGGGCAACATCAAGGCCAGGCCGAGCCTGCAACGGCATACGCAACTGATCGCCTCCAGCCTGCTGATCGAGGATGCCTTGCTCGATCATTCCGAGCTGTCCCTGGATCCGCTTCTGGAAACCTATTCGCTGATGAACGCGGCGCTGATCGAGCTGCCGCAAACCGCCGAGCTGTTCGGCCAATTGCGCGGCTTCGGTGCCCTGTATCTGGTGCAGGGACGTATTCTGCCGGAGCAACAGGGTGCCTTGATGGGGCTGACCGCCCAGGCGCTGGCCAGCTCCGACAGGATGGGCCGGGCCTTCGCCAAGGCCGCTGCCGCCGATCCGGCGAGCGCCGCCCTGCTGGAGCAACCGCTGGCGGCGCTGCGCGAGCAGAGCCGACTGGCTCTGGTATTGACCGATCAGCAACTGATCTCGGTCACCGAGATGGATTTTTCCGCTGGTGGTGGCGGCTTGAAGGTGACCTACCCGGTCGCGGACTACCTGGCCGCTTATGATCGGCCGATCGATGCCATGCACGCGCTTGGCGACTCCGCATTGGCGCTGCTCGAGCAGAGGCTGAGCGAGCGGCGTGACCGCCACCGGCAGCATCTGCTGCTGATGTCCGCCGGCCTGCTGGCGCTGCTGCTGGTCGGCGGCACGCTGGCGGCGTTGATCGTCCTGCGCTTGCTGCAACAGTTGTCCATGGCCATGGCCGCGGCCGAGCGGATCGCCAAGGGCGACCTGACCCAGACCCTCGATACTGCCGGCATGGATGAAGCGGCACGTCTGCTGCAGGCATTGCAGCGCATGCAAACGGACCTGCGCGGCACCGTCACCCAGGTGGTGAATTCCGCCGAGCAGCTCAACTCGACTTCCGCGGCCTTGAGCACGGTGACCGAGGACACCAGCCGCGGGCTGCAGCGGCAGAGCGGGGAGCTCGATCAGGCGGTGACCGCGGTCACCGAACTGACCACTGCGATCGAAGAGGTGGCGCGCAATGCCGCCTCGGCCTCGGAGGTGTCCCAGGCTGCCGACCGCTGCGCCCGTCAGGGCCAGGGCAGCGTCACCCGCACGGTTGGCGCCATCGAGTCGCTGACCGGCGACATGGTGCATACCGCCGACGCCCTGCAAGCCCTGGCGTGCCAGATAGGCGGTATCGGCTCGGTGCTGGATGTGATCCGCGGCATCGCCGAGCAGACCAATCTATTGGCCTTGAACGCGGCGATCGAGGCCGCCCGCGCGGGCGAAAGCGGGCGTGGCTTCGCCGTGGTAGCGGACGAGGTGCGAGCCTTGGCGCAAAGAACCCAGGAATCGACCAAGCAAATCGAGACCATCATCGGCTCGGTGCAGCAGGGCAGCCAGGGCGCTCTGCGCGCCATGCAAAGCAGCAATGAGAAAACCCGGGACACCCTGGAACTCGCGCGCGCCGCGGGCACTGCCTTGACTGCCATCGTCGAGGCGATCGGCCAGATCAACGAACGCAACCTGAGCATCGCCAGCGCCACCGAAGAGCAATCCTACGTGGCCCGCGAGGTGGACAGTAACTTGCTCAATATCCGCGATGTTTCCCTGCAGACCACGGCCGGGGCCTACCAGACCCGCACCTCCAGCCTGGAACTCGCCGGCCTGGCCAGCGAGCTGAGCGGGATGATCAAACACTTCAACGTCTGACATACCAGGCATGCGTGGGAGGGACTTTAGCCGCGATTGACCTTGAAGGTACTGAAAGAGTCGCGGCTAAAGCCCCTCCCACAGAAGCGACATTTTATTCGTGCCGCGACACCCGCAGCCCCTCCCGCAGCCGCGCGCCCGCCACGCAACCCGCACACCCAGTAGAGCCTGCCGTCGCCGGCCGATATTCAGCAATCCAACGCTGCTGGGCGAGCGCTTTCAGCATCCTCGTCTGTAGCCGCTGAATAAACTGGAAGCTGTCTCGGAACAGGACTCGATCATGCTCAAGAATCGTCTGAAAGACCCCAGCCTGCTGGCAGAACTCGCTTATATCGACGGGCAGTGGATCGCTGCCGATAACGCAGCCACCCTGGATGTCATCAACCCGGCCAACGGCGAATGCCTGGCGCGGGTGCCGGCTCTGCAAGGCGGCGAAACCCGTCGCGCCATCGAGGCCGCCGAACGCGCCTGGCCGGCCTGGCGGGCGCGCCCGGCCGCCGAACGCGCGGCGCTGCTGGAGCGTTGGTATCAGGCCATGCTCGATAACCTCGACGATTTGGCCTTGATCATGACCTGCGAGCAGGGCAAGCCGCTCCATGAAGCCCAGGGCGAGATTCGCTACGGGGCCAGCTTCGTCAAATGGTTCGCCGAGGAGGCCCGCCGGATTTACGGCGAGACCATTCCGGCGCCCAGTGGCGACCGCCGCCTGCTGACCCTGAAGCAGCCGGTCGGAGTTTGCGCCGCTATCACCCCGTGGAACTTCCCTAACGCGATGATCACCCGCAAGTGCGCGCCGGCCCTGGCGGCCGGCTGCCCGGTGATCGTCAAGCCCTCGGACCTGACCCCGCTGTCGGCGCTGGCGCTGGCGGTGCTGGCCGAGCGGGTCGGCATTCCTGCCGGGGTGTTCAACGTGGTCACCGGCATGCCGGTGGGTATCGGCGAAGAGCTGACCGGCAACCCGACGGTGCGCAAGATTTCCTTCACCGGCTCGACCGCAGTGGGCAGCTTGCTGATGCGCCAGAGCGCCGATCAGATCAAGCGCCTCAGCCTCGAATTGGGCGGCAACGCGCCCTTCATCGTATTCGACGACGCCGACCTGGAACAGGCGGTGGCCGGGGTCATGCAGAGCAAGTTCCGCAATGCCGGACAGACCTGCGTCTGCGCCAACCGGATCCTGGTGCAGGAGGGCATCTACGAGCGCTTCGCCCAACGTCTGGTGGAGGAGGTCGGCAAGCTCAAGGTCGGCAACGGCCTGGAGCAGGGCGTGACCACCGGCCCGCTGATCAACGCGGCGGCGGTGAGCAAGGTCGCCAAGCATATCGACGATGCCCTGAGTAAAGGCGGCCGTTTGCTCTGCGGTGGTATTCCCGCGGGCGACGACCAGTTCGTCGAGCCGACCGTGCTCGGCGAGGCCCATGCCGGCATGTTGCTGGCCAACGAAGAAACCTTTGGCCCAGTGGCACCGCTGATGCGCTTTACCGACGAGGCTGAAGCGCTGGCCTTGGCCAATGCCACGCCCTATGGCTTGGCCGCGTACTTCTTCACCCAGGATCTACGCCGCTCGTGGCGCTTCGGCGAGGCCCTGGAGTTCGGCATGGTCGGCCTCAATACCGGGCTCATCTCCATGGAGGTGGCACCGTTTGGCGGCGTCAAGCAGTCCGGCCTGGGCCGTGAAGGCTCCAAGTACGGCCTGGACGAGTATCTGGAAGTCAAAGCCTTCCATATCGGTGGGCTGTAGGCCTGATTGACGCGAATTCGACAAGGTGACGACATGAGCAAGACATTCAAAATCGCCGCGATCGCCGGCGACGGCATCGGCAAGGAAGTGCTGCCCGAGGGGCTGCGGGTACTGGAGCAGGCGGCGCGCAAGTGGGATCTGGATCTGAGCATCGAAGTGCTCGATTGGGCGCACTGCGATTACTACCTGGAGCACGGGCAGATGATGCCCGACGATTGGTTCGAGCAGTTGAAAGGCTTCGATGCCATCTACTTCGGCGCCGTGGGCTGGCCGGACAAGGTGCCGGATCACATCTCGCTGTGGGGCTCGCTGCTCAAGTTCCGCCGCGACTTCGACCAGTACGTGAACATCCGCCCGGTGCGCCTGTTCCCCGGCGTGCCGTGCCCGCTGGCCGGGCGCGAGGCGGGCGACATCGACTTCGTGGTGATCCGCGAGAACACCGAGGGCGAATACTCCTCGGTGGGCGGCAAGATGTTCGAGGGCACCGAGAACGAGCTGGTGCTGCAGGAGGCGGTGTTCACCCGCCGCGGCGTCGACCGCATTCTCAAGTTCGCCTTCGACCTGGCCCAGACCCGTCCGCGCAAGCGCCTGACCTCGGCGACCAAGTCCAACGGCATCTCCATCAGCATGCCCTACTGGGACGAGCGCACCGCGTCGATGGCCGAGAAGTACCCGGAAATCACCTGGGACAAACAGCACATCGATATCCTCTGCGCGCGCTTCGTGTTGCAGCCGGACCGCTTCGATGTGGTGGTGGCCTCCAACCTGTTCGGCGACATCCTCTCCGACCTCGGCCCGGCCTGCGCCGGCACCATCGGCATCGCGCCGTCGGCCAACCTGGACCCCGAGCGGCGCTTCCCCTCGCTGTTCGAGCCGGTGCACGGTTCGGCCCCGGACATCTACGGCCGCAACATCGCCAACCCGATCGCGATGATCTGGTCCGGCGCGCTGATGCTGGACTTCCTCGGCAATGGCGATGAGCGCTACCGCGCCGCCCACGACGGCATCCTCAAGGCCATCGAGCGGATCATCGCCGAAGGCCCGATCACCCCCGATCTCGGCGGCCAGGGTTCGACCCAGGACGTCGGCAAGGCGATCGCCGCGGCGCTCTGAGCGCCTACCTAGCTTGTGTTGGTGTGTCACCCTTTTTAGCCCGTCCACACTGCGGGCTTTTTTTTGCGTGAGATTCGGCAGCGGTCGCGCCGTTCGAGGGCTGGATATGCATAGGTTGTTGATCGGGCTGCTGGCGTGCGTGCTGCATGCCGGCAGCTGGGCGAGCCCGCCCATCGAGGTGACCATTCTCTGCGACGCCGGCTACCCGCCGTACAGCTATGCCGAGGGCTATCAGGCCAGGGGGTTGTACCAGGATATCCTGCGCGTGGCCTTCGCCCGCATGCCGGAGTACCGCGTGCACATCCGTCCCTTGCCGTGGGCGCGGGCGCTGGCGGAATTGGCCAAGGGCCGCGCCTTTGCGCTCTACCCGCCTTACCACCGGCCCGCAGAGCGGCCGTGGATGGACTACTCGCGGCCCATATTGAGAGAAAAACTGGTGGTCTTCCTGCGTGCCGAGGTGGCGCGCACACTCCCGGACGAGCGATTCCCGCAGGCCTATGGCGGCCTGCGCATCGGCCAGAACAGCGGCTTCATCAACATCCCGGACCAGGATTACCAGCGCATGCTGGCCAGGGGCGAACTGCAGCAGGTCTACGGCAAGGACAACCGCACCAGCCTGGCCATGCTCTATCGCGGGCGACTGGACGCCTATATCAACGATCGCCGTGCGGTCCTCTGGGAGCTGGAGCGGATGCACAGCGACGGCGTCCTCGGCGACAACGGCCTCAGCTGGATAGTCGAGGGGCCCTGGCTCACCGGGGAGGAGGGGCACCTCGGTTATACCCGTCGCAATCCGCAGGCCTATCCCTACAAGGAAGACTTCAAGCAACGCCTCGACGCCGTCCTGACCGACCTCGAGCGGGAGGGCGTCATCTACCGCATCGTCAGTCGTTATGACGCGATCTATGCGCTTCACCTACGGTCTGCCGGAATCTAGCGGCCGCACCAACGGGCCCGGGTTTCCATCTGCATTTCAGCAGTATTACGAGCTGAAACAGCGAGTTTATTTTGTTACGGTATAACATCTTTTTTGCCGGCTATAACGCTCTAGCCTGGAGCCCTCGGCCTATCGGCTTTATCGAAAAGCCAACGCGACCCAGCTGCTCCATACCGGGTTCAGAAGGCGACAGAAAACGTGCGCGACCTCCGCCATCCGAGCCAGGCCTGACGCAAGCACGAATCGACAGATCCAAACCACTCCCCTCAGAAAACCAACACCAGGAGCGCGCATGAAAGCCACATCGGCCTCCCTCGCGGTCGTGACCGCCCTAGTCACCACCGACCTCTACGCCGCCCAGTCCGGCAACTCCACCACTACCCTGGGTGACGTCTACGTCACGTCCAAAGCCAGTGGAGCCTTGAACACCACCAGCATCCTGACCTCGGTCGACATCATGGGCTTCGACAAGATCGAGGACAAAACCGTGATGAACAGCTGGGAACTGCTGGGCCAGATGCCCGGCATTCAGCTGACCGAGACGCGCATGGGCGCCGAGTCCGGCAAGGTGACCTTCCGTGCCTTCAACGGCGAGGGCTACATCAACGGCATCAAGACGCTGATCGACGGCGTGCCGAGCAACGTCAACAGCGGCAACCAACGCTTCATCGACATGATTTTCCCGCTGGATCTCGACTATATCGAGGTGGTGCGCGGCACCAACGACCCGCGCTATGGCCTGCACAACATCGGCGGCAACATCAACTTCGCCACCCGCCAGGGGGGCAACTACACCGATGGCCGCCTGACCTACGGCAGCTTCGACACCCGCGAATTCCAGCTGGCGGTGGGCCATGAGGAAGGCAACTTCGCGCAGAACTACTTCCTGGCCAAGCAGGACTCCGACGGCTTCCGTGACAACAGCCAGTCCAACAAGTATTCCCTGGGCGGCAAGTGGTTCGTCAGCGATGACGAGCAGACCATGAAGCTCGGCCTGGTCGCCCGTCTCTATCACCATCAGGCCGAGGAGCCGGGCTTTCTCACCGCGCAGGAACTGGCCGCAAGCCGCTCGCAGTCGCCGGAAAAGAACGCCAACGACGGCGACGACCGTGACATGAAACACCTCGGCGTCCATGCCGATTTCCAGCTCAGCGATGAGCTGAGTCTGAGCAACAAGCTGCACTTCAACAGCTACGACGACGACCGCACCATCACCTTCACCAGCGTCCCGGTCGGCAATGCGCCGCGCCAGCGCCGCCAGTGGCAGGAGCGGCAGACAGGCGTGCTGAGCAACCTGACCTGGCGCGCCCACGAGATGCTGACCCTGGATGGCGGCATCAACTACGAGCAGCAGGACAACGAGTACCGCCGCTACCGCTACAACTTCGCCATCCCTACCGATTTCGATGCCACCCCGGCGCGCACGCAGAACGACGACAGCTACACCCTGTACAACACCGGTGCCTATGCCCAGGCAATCATCCAGCCCATCGAGTCGCTGAAGATCATCCCGGCCTTCCGGGTCGACAGGTTCTCCGGCAATACCGAGCTGCAGAACGGCGTGACAGCCGAACTGCAGGACTACGGCTGGATCGAACAGCCCAAGTTCAGCGTGGTGTACAGCGTCACGCCGGACATCAACGTCTACGCCAACTGGGGGCGCACCTTCCAGATTCTCACCGGCTCGACCGCCCCGGCCTACCTGACCGCCGGGCAGGCCGAATTCGACCCGTCGATCAACACCGGCAAGGAAGTGGGCGTGAAGTTCAAACCCTTCGCCGGCGCCGAAGCGCGCATTGCCGTGTGGCAGCAGGAGGCCACCGACGAAGTGGCCAATATGCCCGCCACCGGCACCACGGTCGGCCTGGGCGAAACTAAGCGGCGCGGCATCGACATGCAGCTCACCGCGCAGCTCAACGAGCAGTGGACGGTATGGGGCTCGCACGCCATCCAGGAGGCCAAGGTGGTCAGCGCCTTCACCGCGGGCGGGCAGTCGCTGGCCGGCAAGGAGGTGTTCTCCACGCCGCGTTACATCAGCAACGCGGGCGTCGACTATCAATTCAACCACGCCTGGCGCTTCGGCCTGCAGGCCCGCGCGCAAGGCGACTACTACATCGAGGAGTCGAACGAGCAAGGCAAATACGGCGGCTTCGCGGTGCTGGACGCCAACGTGCGCTATCAGCTGTCCGACACCACCAGCCTCGACCTGCAGCTGAAGAACCTGACGAACTACGAGTACGAATACGTGTGGTACGACAATTTCTTCTGGGGTGGCGACGACCAGCCCATGTTCTCGCCGGCCCCCGGTCGTTCGGCCTACCTGTCCGTCAATCTGAAGCTGTAGTCGAGCGCGGACGACAAGCACATTCCACCATGGCGCCCCTGCCACAGCATCTGGCAGGGGCCATGCAGGACTCGCTGGCAGATCAGAATGTGTAGGCGATGCCGAGCTGCACGGTGCGTGGCGCTCCCGGGTAGGCGTAGAGGTTCCACGCGCCTTCCTCGTACTCCTCGTTGAACAGGTTCTTCGCATCCAGGTTCAGGCGCACCTGTTCGTTGAGCTGGTAGAAGCTCAGCAGGTCGACGACGCTATAGCCCTGCATGTCGTAGGCGGTCGCGCTGGTCTGGCCGGCGCGTTCGTCGACGTGCTTCACCGCCAGGCCCAGCCCCAGGCCCTTGGCGGCACCGTCCTGGAACTCATAGACGTTCAGCAGGCTGAAGCTGTTGCGTGGAATATTGGCCAGCCGCGTCCCGGGGCGCAGGCTGTTGTCTTTGCTCACTTCGGCATCGACGAAGGCGTAACCGCCGATCATGCGCCATTCGGGCGTGATGTTGCCGGCCACATTCAGGTCGAAACCGCGGCTGCGTACCTCGCCCGCCGCGACGCTGAAGGTCGGGTCGAGCGGATCCAGGGTCAGGACGTTCTGCTTGACGATGTGGTAAACCGCGGCATCGACGCTCAGCTGCCGGTCGAGCGCTTGCCACTTCACCCCGACTTCGTAGGACTTGCCTTGCTCGGGCTCGAAGCCGCCGCCGAGACGGCTGGCGCCGCTGTTGGGCTTGTAGGAACGCGCCGCGTTGGCATAGACGGCCAGGCTGTCGGTCAGGTCGTAGATCAACCCGGCCCTCGGGGTTACGGCATTGTCGGCCATGTCCCAACTGCGGCTGCCCGGCAGGTAATTGCGGTAGTCGTGCTCGAAGCGCTCGATACGCACGCCGGCGAGGACCTTGAGCTGCTCGCTGAGGGTCAGCTGATCCTGCACGAAGGCGGCCCAGGTCTTGAGATTTTCCTTGTCGTGGGTCGTGGTGCGGGTCAATGCCGGGCGCGGCTGGCCCAGTACCGGAGCAAAGATATCGATCGGGTAGGCGGTGAGCGCTCCGCTGGAGCGCCGAATGAGCGACTTGTAGTGGAAGTCCTCGTACTCGACGCCGGTGAGCAGGGTGTGTTGCAGGCCCAGGGCGTTGAAGTAGCCGGTGAGGTTCAGCTGCACATCGCGGTCGCTCCACTCCAGCTCGCGGTAACTGAAGTTGCGTCCCAGGGTGCGGCCATCGGTCTGCAGACCGTTGGCTTCCACCGCATTGCCTTGCAGGGTGCCGTTCAGCTGCTGCACCCCGCCGGCCAGCGTCCAGTTGTCGTTGAGCCAATGCTCGAAGCGCAGCTGCAGCATCTCGTTGTCGTTGTGCAGGAGGTTGTCGCTGCCTTTCTCCCAGACATTGGTATCGCGCGAGGCGTTGCCGGCCTGGTTGGGGAAGCGGGTCAGGCCGCGATCCAGCGGATGGTTGTTGCGCATGAAGTCGCCTTCCAGGGTGATGCGCGTGGCATCGGAAAGCTGCCAGCTGAGCACCGGCGCCACGCCGTAGCGCTCGGTTTCGACATGCTCGCGGAAGGTCTCGCCGCCTTCGCCCAGCAGGTTAAGGCGGTAGGTCAGCTGGCCTTGTTCATCCAGGGCCCCGGTTGCGTCGAGGGTCGCGCGCTGCAGGCCCTGGTCGTCGAGCTGGCTGCCGAGCGTCACTTGCGTTTCGGCCTGGGGCCGCTTGGTGACCACGTTGAAGGTGCCGCCCGGATCGCCCCGGCCGTAGAGGGCCGAGGCCGGGCCGCGTAGCACCTCGAGGCGTTCGATGGTGTAAGCGTCCGGTGCGTTCGGGTAACCGCGGTTGATGGGGAAGCCATTGCGATAGAACTCGCCGGTGGTGAAACCGCGCACGGTGAAGGTGGTCAGGCCCTGGCCACCGAAATTGTTGGCCCGACCGACCCCGCCGGCGTAGTCGAGCGCATCGCGCAGGCGAGTCGCACCGCTGTCCTCGATCGCATCCCGGGGGATGACGCTAACCGACTGCGGCGTTTCGTGCAGTGCAGTGTCGGTGCGGGTCGCACTGGCCGATCGGGTGGCCCGGTAGCCGTCCACCGGGCCGTCGGCACGTTCCGAGCGGATAACCATGGATTCAAGCTGCAACGAAGAGGCGTCTTTTTCGCTTGCTTGCTCGGCCCAGGCGACAGGCGAGAGAGCATGGAGGAGGCAGAGCCCCATGGGGGTAAGGCGCATTGATGTCGGGTTCCTTGGATGGGTAGGGCATTGATTTTATTTGAATATTAAATCAAATAAGAATCATTATTTTTTTGACTATTATTCTTGGCTGGCCCGATAGCTGTTGTCGTTTAGGCTGTGAAAACGATCTGGCGCTGCCGTATGCGAGGGATATTCGGCAGAATCTTTTCTGCACGCGGGGGAGGGGCTCGATCTTGCGTTGGCTTCTGTCACAGTGCGTCGAGCGCGCACTGCGCGTGGCGGGCCGCGCGCCTTACTCGGTCAGCGCGCGAGCTTTTCGCTGTATCCGCGAACCGCTGAGCGGGCAGCCCTGCGGGCTGCATTCGCCGCGGGGCGCGCCTCCACAAGGCATCGCAGCCCCAGGCATTATCTAGCGGGCCCACAGGTTTCAACACATAACGGCTACATAGCCATTAGTAGCCCTGCTTGCGGTCGATCTGCCCGAGCATCGGCTCGCCGCGTTGATGCCGGCGGATATTGTCCAGCAACACGCCGAACGCGCTTTCCGGCTGGGTCATCGCGGCGATATGCGGCGTCAGCAGGATCTGCGGGTGTTGCCAGAAGGGATGGTCCGGCGCGGCGGGTTCTTGTTGCAGCACGTCGAGCACCGCGGCGCTGAGCTGGCCGCTGGCCAGGGCTGCGAGCAAATCCTCCTCCACCAGGTGACCGCCACGGCCCATATTGACCAGGGCGGCGCCTTCGGGCAGGTGCTGGAACAACTGGCGGTTGAGAATCCCCTGGGTCTGCTCGGTCAGCGGCAGGACACACAGCAGAATGTCGCACTGGCCGAGGAAGGCCGGCAGTTGCTCGGCGCCGGCAAAACACTCGACTCCGGGTATGCGGTGCTGGCTGCGCGCCCAGCCCGACAGGGCGAAGCCATAGGGTTGCAAGCTGGCGAGTATCTGCCGGGCCTGCAGGCCGAGACCGAGGACCCCGACCCGGCGTTTCGACGCGGGCACCAGCCGGTGCGCTTGCCAGTGCTTTTCGGCCTGCTGCTGACGATAGCGCAGCATCTCCCGATGCAGGCCGAGCACGGCGAAGCTCGCGTATTCGCACATGCCCTGGGTGATGCCCGGGTCGAGCAAACGCACCACCGGCAAGCTCGCCGGCAAGCGGCCGAGGTCGAGCTGATCGACGCCTGCCGACAGGGCGAACAGCACCTGCAGGTTCGGCAGCAGCGTTTCGAGATCGTCCGGCGCCTGCCAGGCCGCCAGATAGCGAATGTCACGGGGATCGCCGATATCCGGCCAGGCGCGCCATTCGATATCCGCGGCCTGTTCGGCGAACAGCGCTTGCCACTGTTCGCCGCGCACCGGGTCGGCTTTGTAGAGCAGAGCCATGGGCTGTTCCTCATATGAACGGAAATAACCAGCATGCCCGAGCGGCAAAGCAGTAAATGTCGAAAGAGCCGCGGCAAACGCATTGCGTAAGTTTGTATAGCGCGGATTCCGGCAGATTCCGTGGATTGAAGGATTCTGCCGTTTGCCGGGGTGAAAACAGTCGATCCGGATTTCTCAGGGGCCAAGTTCGGCTTAGAGCGTTGCGTCGAAGCCTTAACCTGAAGCACATCGCAGCCGCCTCCCGGTTGCCGGGCTCACTTATGGGAGATGCCATGAACAGTAAAGTCGAAGAAACCCCTTATCTGCTCCAGCAGCGTGATCAGTTCGTGCCGCGTGGCCTGGTCACTGCCCACCCGCTGGTGATCGATCGGGCCCAGGGCGCCGAAGTCTGGGACGTGGAGGGCAGGCGTTACCTGGATTTCGTCGGTGGCATCGGTGTGATGAACATCGGTCACAACCACCCGAAGGTGGTAGCGGCGGTGCAGGCGCAGATGCAGAAAGTCACCCACGCCTGTTTCCAGGTGGTGGCCTATCAGCCCTATCTCGATCTGGTACAACGCCTGTGCGAGTTGGTTGGTGGCTCCAGTGGCATCGCTCATAAAGCGGCGCTGTTCACCTCGGGTGCGGAAGCGGTGGAGAACGCGGTGAAGATTGCCCGCGCCCATACCAAGCGCCCGGCGGTCATCTCCTTCCGTGGCGGCTTCCACGGCCGTACCTTGCTCGGTACCACCCTGACCGGCATGAGCCAGCCCTATAAGCAGAACTTCGGCATGGCCCCCGAGGTATTTCACACGCCGTACCCGAATGCCTATCGCGGTTTCACCAGCGAGATGGCCCTGCAGGCCCTCAACGAGCTGTTCGCCACCCAGGTTTCCCCGGACCGCGTCGCCGCGATCATCATCGAGCCGGTACAGGGCGACGGCGGTTTCCTCTCTGCGCCAGTCGAGTTCCTCCGCGCGCTGCGGGCGCTGACCGAGCAACATGGCATCGTCTTGATTCTCGATGAAGTCCAGACCGGCTTCGGCCGCACCGGCACCTGGTTCGGTTTCCAGCACGCTGGGATTCAGCCGGATCTGGTTACCGTGGCCAAGAGCCTGGCCGCTGGCCTGCCGATCTCGGGCGTGGTCGGTCGTGCGGACATCATGGACGCGCCAGCCCCTGGTGGCCTCGGTGGCACCTACGGCGGTAACGCCCTGGCTTGCGCGGCGGCCTTGGCGGTGATCGAGACCTACGAGCAGGAACAATTGCTGGCACGCGGCGCCAAGTTGGGCGAGCGCCTGCGTCAGGGCCTGCAGCGCCTGCAGGCGCGTTACCCGCAGCAGATCGGTGACGTACGCGGCACCGGCCTGATGCTGGCGATCGAACTGGTCAAGGACGATGCGGCGCGCAGCCCCGATGCCGAACTCAATCAGAAGCTGATCGACGAGGCGCGCAATGGCGGTCTGCTGGTGATCAAGTGCGGCGTGTACCGCAACGTGCTGCGTTTCCTCGCGCCTTTGGTCGCCGAAGAGGCGCAGATCGACGAAGCGTTGGAGATTCTCGAGGCGGCCCTGGCACGCGTGTTGAGTTGAGCCAAGTCTCGGTCGGCGCCTGCGGGTTCGCGCCGACCGGGGAGCATGGGTTGATGAAATGTATTAGAGGAGGCGAGAGCCATGGACCTGACTGATTATCGTGCGCTGCTGATCGACTGCGACGACGTTCTGGTCGATCGGGGTTCCGGTATCTGGACGGCCTTGCAGCCGCTGCTGGAAAACCGTCCCGGCATGCTGGGACGGGAAGAGGTACTGACCGAGTTCAACGAAGCGGTACGTGCGCTCTATCCACGTTTCCCCGAACTGGGTTTCGGTGGCTTGTTGTGCTTCGCCCATCGTCAATTGGCCGAGCGCCTGGGGCGCAAGGTCAGCTGGGAGGAGGGGATGACCTTCGCCCGTTCGGTACGCAACTGGTCGCTGTTCGAAGACGCGCCCGGCGCCATGCTGTATCTGCGCAAGTTCTATCGCCTGTTGGTGCATGGCGACCGTGATGCCGAGGATCGCGAACCGCTCTGCGAACGATTGGGGATCATGCCCGAAGATCTGCTTTCCCCGGCCAGCAAGCCACTGGAGGACCGTGCCTGGCTGCTCGCCAACGACCTCAAAGCCGAAGAGATCCTGCAGGTGTCCAGGTACCCCATCGAGTCGCCCACATCTGCCGGCTTGTGCCTGATTCAGCGTGACCATAACCGTTATACTCAGCCATGTCCGGCGGACTATTGCATCAACAGCATGGCCGACCTGGTGGCGCAACATCAGCTGTCTTTGCGCAGCTGACTTTGCTAGAAAGACTGCCTGTGAATGGCGATCGAGAGGTACGCGATGGAAGCTTTAGTCAAGCTGGACCGAATCGACATTAATATTCTGGTCGAATTGCAAAAAGACGGTCGCATCACCAACGTCAGTCTGGCCGACGCCGTTGGCCTGTCGGCCAGCCCATGCCTGCAGCGGGTCAAGCGGCTCGAGGCAGCAGGCTATATCTCCGGCTACAGTGCCCATCTCAATCTGGCCAAGATCACCGAGTCGGTCACGGTATTCACAGAGATCACCCTGCATGACCACAAGCGCGAGGATTTCGCCAAATTCGAGTCCAATATCCGCCTGGTCGATGAGGTGCTCGAGTGCCACTTGATCAGCGGCGGCTATGACTACCTGGCACGTTTCATGACCCGCAGCATTCAGCACTATCAGGACGTGATGGAGGGGCTGCTGGACAAGAACATCGGCATATCCAAGTACTTCAGCTACATCGTCATCAAGTCGCCGGTACTCAAGGATGGCGTGCCGCTGCGTAAACTCTTGAGTCACTGAATTTCCGCCGAAGGCTTGCATGGTCAACTCGCTACCGGCGGGGAGTGCGCCGTGCGTACCGAGCCTCTATGTGAGTGTGGGTGTACCGGCCGTGCGGGCGTTGGTCAGTGCCAGGTCGACAGCGCTTCCCAGGCGCGGAACTTGTCGCCGGGAATCGGCTGGCTGATGGAGAAGCCCTGGGCGATGTCGCAGCCGAAGTTGCCCAGGCGGGTCAGGGTCTCCTGGTTCTCCACGCCCTCGGCGACCACCTCGAGGTCGAGGTTGTGCGCCAGCTCGACGATGGAACGGATGATCTTCGCCGAGTCATCGTCATCGCTGAGCATGCGGGTGACGAAGGACTGGTCGATCTTCAGCGAATCCACCGGCAGCTTCTGCAGGTAGGCCAGCGAGGAGTAGCCGGTGCCGAAATCGTCGATGGTCAGGCGGGTGTCGAGGCTCTTCAGCCTGGTCAGGGTGTCCAGCGCCGCCACCGGGTCTTCCATCAGCGCGCTTTCGGTCAGTTCGAACTCGATCCAGTCCGTTTGCGCGCCCCAGGTGGTGAAGGAGCCGCGAATCCGCTCAAGCAGCTTGGGATCGCGCAGGTCGTGCGCCGACAGATTGACCGAGATCGGCCGCTCGTCGCCTTCCTCGTGCCAGGCATAGCGTTGGCCCAGCGCGGCGTCGAGCACCCAGTAGGTGAGCGGGGTGATCAGCCCGGTGCTCTCGGCCAGCTTGATGAAGTCGTTGGGCGGCAGCAGGCCATGCTGCGGATGCTGCCAGCGCACCAGGGCCTCGCTGCCGCAGACCTTGTTGGTGGCGATCTGCAGTTTCGGCTGGTAATGCAGCAGCAGCTGGTTGCCTTCGATCGCCCGGCGCAGTTCGCTCATCAGGGTCAGGTGCTGGGCGCATTCGCGATCGAGGCCACCCTGAAACAGCGCGTAACCACTGCTGGAGCGCTTGGCCTGATCCATGGCACTGGCCGAGCGGCAGATCAGGGCGTCCGGGTCGGTGCCGTGGCCGGGGTAGAGGGCGATGCCGATGTTGGCGCGAGCGTCGAGGAGCACTCCGGCCAGGTCGATTGGCTCGTAGAGCGCCACCAGGATTTTCTGCGCCAGCTGCGAAGCCTGCTCGGCGCCGCCGTTGGGCATCAACACCGCGTACTGACACTCGCCTAGGCGCGCCAGAGGGGTGTCTGGACCTACCGCCTGGGTCAGGCGCGCGGCGATGGCTTGCTGCATGCGGTCGCCTTCGCGGTAGCCAATGGCCTCGCTGATCTCCTGGCTACGGCCGACCTCCAGGTGCAGCAGGCCCAGCGGCCGATGCTCGTACCTGGCCTCGCTGATCGCGTTCTCCAGCAGTTCGCGCAGGCGCAGGCGGTTGGGCAGGCCGGTCAGCTCGTCGGTATAAGCCATGCGCCTGATGGTCGCTTCGGCCTGCAGCGCCCGGGCCCGGGTACGCAGGGTGACGATGCCGAAGCCCAGATCGTTGGCGGTGGCCAGCAGCAGCTCGACTTCCTGCTCGTCAAAGGCGTCGCTCTCTGCGGCCGTGATCACCAGCTTGCCGATCAGCACTTCGTCGACCCGCAGCGGCAGCACTATGACCGCGGCAATGCCGTGCTCGATGGCTACGTCTTTCAGCGCCTCTACCGGTTCATCGAGGAGGTTGCGGATGACCTGTGGCCGGCCGGCCGCGAGCTCGGCGTCGAAGCGCTGGATGTAGGCCTTGCCCTCGGCACTGCCGGCCCAGACCTCGGCCCGCGCCAGGTAACCGTGATCGTCGCCGGCGTAGGCGACCTGGCGTTCCGGCTCGGCGGGGTCTTCCTGGAGGTAGGCGACCCAGGCCAGGCGGTAGCCGCATTCGGCCACCAGTACCCGGCAGACTTCCTCGAGCAACGCGGGCTCCTCGTTGGCATGGATCAGCGCATGGTTGACTGCCACCCGCGTCGACAGGGCGCGGTTGAGGCGCTGGATCTCTTGCTCGGCCTGGGCGCGCTTGGCCTTGGTGCGCAGGGCCTGCAGGCCGAACGCCAGGTCCTCGGCGGCTTGGGTCAGCAGCTCCTCTTCCTGGGCGCCGAAGGCATCGGGTTCCGGGGCGCCGATGCCGAGGGCACCGAAGATCTCGCCCTCGACCCGCAGCGGCAGCGATAGAAACGAGGCGATCCCGTGTTTGCGCGCGCCCTCGCTCCAGGGCAGGGTCTTGGGATCGGTCAACAGATTGCGCACCAGACTCAGGCGGCCGGTGCGGATCGCCCTGCCGGTGACGGCGCGACCGCGTTCATTGTCCGCCCAGGAGATGTTCAGCGAATCGACGTAGGCCTGTTCGACCCCAGCATGGGCCACCGGCATGACCGTCTTCGCCGCGTCGTGCTCGGCGCGGCCGACCCAGGCCATGCGGTAACCGGCCTGCTCGACTATGACCTGGCAGATCTCCTGGAGCAGGGTCGCCTCGTCTTCGGCGCGCAGCAGCGCCCGGTTGCAGCCACTCAGGGTGCGCAACGCGCGGTTGAGATAGGGATGCTCTGGGCTGACGGAACCTGGCACTGGCATGGTACGCCTCCGACTCATGCACGACCTGGTTTGAGTATAGAGCCGCCGACCGGACACCGGGTTCCACGGGCCGGACGGTACCGTGGTCAGCCGCGGCGGCTCAGCGGCCGGGCAGGCACTCCGCGACGGAGTTCTGCCGCAGGCGGTCCATCAGTTGGGCCGCCGTCACCAGTCTGGCCAGCCCCGCGCCCTTTCGTTCATGGCAAGATCGACCTCGACGTACTGATGGGGCATCACCGGACTCTCGTGACCCAGCCAGAGAGCACGACCACGCCGATCTCGATGCCAGCCTGCAACAGATGCATCGCCGTGGGGCGGCGAAGGTTGACACCGGGGGACGTCAGGAGGCCCGCGAAATTATGTCGAGCTTGCCGCCGCGTCAGCAGCGATTAAGCCGCTTGCGGCCTACCCCTGAACTACTATCAAGACGGCGACTTGCGATAATCCACGACTTTGCATAACGACTCTCATGGAACGCTTTTCATAAGAGTCGACTGTGCCGGTCGTGACGGGCCGGAGTCGACCCGTAGCAGTCTACGGTGGCGGCAGAAAGCGGCCAGGAGCGGCCCATTCGCATCAATACCTTGTTCCCGATTGTTCGATGATACCGGCTCGTAGGGTGCGCCCTGCGCACCAGGGGTTATCAGTGGTGCGCGCAGCCTAGGCGGCCCCGCGCGCCCTGCACAGGCCAGCCGCAACCGTTTGAGCGATGATTATCGCGAGACAGCCTCCTCGCCGGCAGGGCGGTATTTTGCCCAGAATCTGATCTGTGACCGGCTGCAAGCAAGGGGGAGGCGACGGGGCACAACAGGCAAAATCGACGCGAAACGGCTGGTGGCGACTGACGGCGAGCGGTCATGACGCGACAATCATATCCGCAAGCTGGTTGGATCCTGGCAGCGGACTGGTCCGATGGGCGCGGGTCTGAGAGCTGTAAGCGTTATCGGCTGGCACCGCACAAGATTCTACGGCTGATCCTCCTCTGGTCTGCCGGTCTCGTGCCGGCATTGATGGGGCCAAGGTCTGCGTGTACTGTATATAAATACAGTTATTTTGAGCTCGCCGATATGCCCGATCCCTGGCAACCCCCCGCCTCTTCAGTCCGTGTCCGGCATGGACATCATTCGTTGCCGGGCAGGTCCTGGTACACCACGCTGGCCCCAGGTTTTCCCTGGGCAGTGGCGAGGCGAGGCTAATGGGCGCTGTCGTGGCGCTGGATGATCTGTTGCAGCAGCGGCGGATCTGGAAAGCTCAGTCGACACCATTGCCGCCGAGTGCCCAGCCCACCGGGCATGCCGCGCTGGATGCGCTGCTGCCGACGGGTGGCTGGCCGGAATCGGCGTTGAGCGAGATCCTCATGCCCGGCGAAGGGCTTGGCGAGTTGCAGCTGTTGTGGCCGACCCTGGCGCGTTTGACCCGCAGTGGCGAGCGGGTGGTGCTGGTGGCGCCGCCCCATGTGCCGTACCCGCAGGCCTGGCAGGCCGCCGGAGTGGATCTGCGCTGGCTGGTGATCATCCAGGCCAGCGGCCGTGATGCCCTGTGGGCGAGCGAGCAATGCCTGCGCTCGGGCAGTTGCGGCGCGGTGTTGTGCTGGCCGCAGCGGGCCGACGACCGCGCCCTGCGCCGGCTGCAGGTGGCGGCGGAAACCGGACAGACGCTGGCCTTCGCCTATCGTCCGTTGCAGGAGGCGATCAACCCCTCGCCGGCGGCGTTGCGGATTGCCGTCGATGCGCGCCCGGCGCAGGTGCGTGTGCTCAAGTGCCGTGGTGGCTTGCCTCCGTCTGCCGCCATCCCGCTTGCGGCGGGGCAGTGAGGTAAGCATGCGCTGGGCTTGTGTAGTGCTGCCACAACTGGCACTGGATGGCGTGCTGCGCCGTCGCAGCGATCCCGACGCGCCGTTGGCGCTGGTCACCGGTACGGCGCAGCGCCGGGTGCTGCAGACGGTCAACCCGGCGGCCCGTGCGCTCGGTCTACGCCCCGGGCAATCGCTGATCGCGGCCAATGCGTTGACCCACGACTTCACCCTGGTCGAGTACGACCCCGATGAGATCGAACGCTGGCAGCAGTTCCTCGCGGCCTGGGGCTATCGCTTCAGCTCCCACGTCAGCCTGTGCTACCCGCGCACCCTGCTGCTGGAAATCGAATCCAGTCTGGCGCTGTTCGGCCCCTGGCCCCGTTTCGAGGCGCGCTTGCGCGAGGAGCTAACGACCCTGGGCTTTCGTCACCGCATCGTCGCCGCGCCGAATCCGCTGGCCGCGCGCATCCTGGCCAACGCCCATGACGGTCTGGCCATCGCCAGCGACGAGGTCATGCGAGCAACACTGGGAAAGATGCCCGTCGAGCGCATCGGCCTTGCCCGCGAGGTGGCCACGGCCTTTGCCCGTATGGGTCTGCGCACCCTGAGTCAGGTGCTGGCCTTGCCGCGCGACACCTTGGCGCGGCGCTTCCCGGTCCAGGTGCAGCAGCATCTGGATACCTTGCTTGGCGAGCGTGCGCTGGCCCTGGAGTGCTACGTGCCGCCGGACGAGTTCGATGTGCGCATCGAGCTGAACTTCGAGGTCGCGTCGCACCAGGCCCTGCTGTTCCCGTTGCGCCGGCTGACCGCAGACCTGGCCGCCTTCCTCGCCGGACGCGACAGCGGCGTGCAGCGCTTCGCCTTGCACCTGCAGCATGCGGAGGCCGTGGACAGCATCATCCAGGTCGGCCTGCTGAGTGCCGAACGCGACCCGGCCATGCTCTTCGAACTGGCGCGCGGCCGCCTGGAGCAGGTGCAGGTGGTTGCCCCGGTACGCGGCGTGCGCCTGATGGCGCGCGAGCTGCCGGCCTTCGTACCCGAGCATCGTGAACTGTTCGACGAGCGCCCCCAGCAATCGCTGCCCTGGGAGCAACTGCGCGAGAGGTTGCGCGCGCGCCTGGGTGACGAATCGGTACAGGGCCTGCGCGCCCAGGCCGACCATCGTCCCGAGCATGCCTGGCAGACGGCTGGCGATGCCGAGCCGGGGTCCATCCTGCAAGGTCCGCCGCGCCCGGGCTGGTTGTTGCGCCAACCCGTGCCGCTGCGCGAATCCGCCCCGCGCATCCTGGCTGGCCCCGAGCGCATCGAATCCGGTTGGTGGGACGGTGGCGATGTGCGCCGCGACTACTACCTGATCGAAACCCGCTCCGGGCAACGTGCCTGGGCCTATCGCCCGCTTGGCGAAAGCGGGCCGTTGATGTTGCAGGGCTGGTTCGCATGAACGGCGAATACGTCGAGCTGCATTGCCTGTCCAACTTCAGCTTCCAGCGCGGCGCCTCCAGCGCCCGTGAGCTGTTCGAGCGGGCCAAGCGCCACGGTTACCGGGCCTTGGCGATCACCGACGAATGCACCCTGGCCGGCATCGTGCGCGCCTGGCAAGCGTCGAAGGAAACTGGGCTGCCATTGATCGTCGGCAGCGAGATGCGTATCGAAGACGGCCCCAAGTTGGTGCTACTGGTCGAGAACCTCGCCGGCTACCAGCGTTTGTGCCGGCTCATCACCCTGGCGCGGCGGCGCGCGGCGAAGGGCGAGTACCGCCTGCTGCGCGAGGATTTCAGCGCACCGCTGGAGGGGCTGTTGGCATTATGGATCGCCGACGAGGCGCCCGATCCGGCGCCAGGGCCGTGGCTGCGCCGCCTTTTCGGCGAGCGCCTGTGGTTGGCGGTGGAACTGCACCATGGCGCGGACGATGCGCAGCGCCTGACACGTCTGCAGGCACTGGCCGTCACGCTGGGCATACCGATGGTGGCCACTGGCGATGTGCACATGCATGCCCGTGGTCGCCGCGCCCTGCAGGACTGCATGACCGCCATCCGCCACCACTGCACGGTGGCCGACGCCGGTCAGCGGCTGTTCGCTAATGGCGAACGGCATTTGCGTTCACGCCAGGCGCTGGCCGAGCTCTACCCGCCGGAGCTGCTGGCCGAGACGCTGCGTATCGCCGTGCGCTGCACCTTCGACCTCGGCCAGTTGCGTTACCAGTACCCCCGCGAGCTGGTGCCTGAAGGCCATACACCGACCACCTGGCTGCGCGAGCTGACCGAGCAGGGCATGCGTTGGCGTTGGCCCAAGGGCATACCGGCGAAGTGCCGCGAACAGGCTGAGAAGGAGTTGGGGCTGATCGCCGAGCTGGGGTATGAAAGCTATTTCCTCACCGTGCACGATGTCGTCCAGTTCGCCCGCACCCAGAGCATCCTCTGCCAGGGTCGCGGCTCGGCGGCCAACTCGACGGTGTGCTACGTCCTGGGCATCACCGAAATCGACCCGGCGCGCATGAACATGCTGTTCGAGCGCTTCCTCTCCAGGGAGCGCAACGAGCCGCCGGATATCGATGTGGACTTCGAGCACGAGCGGCGCGAGGAAGTGCTGCAGTACGTCTTCCGCCGCTATGGCCGGGGCAGGGCGGCGCTCACCGCCGTCGCCAGCACCTATCACGGCGCCGGCGCGGTACGCGATATCGCCAAGGCTCTCGGCCTGCCGCCGGACCAGGTCAACGCCCTGGCTGATTGTTGTGGCCGCTGGAGCGATAGGGAACCGCCGCTCGAGCGGCTAGGTGAAGCCGGCTTCGATCCGGACAGCCCGGTGCTGCGCCGGGTACTGGCGCTGACCGGCGAGCTGATCGGCTTTCCCCGTCACCTCTCGCAGCACCCCGGCGGCTTCGTCATCGCCGAGCAACCGCTGGATACCCTGGTGCCGGTGGAGAACGCGGCCATGGCCGGGCGCACCATTATCCAGTGGGACAAGGACGACCTCGACCTGGTCGGCCTGCTCAAGGTCGACATCCTCGCTCTGGGCATGCTCAGTGCGTTGCGCCGCAGCTTCGACCTGATCGTGCGTCATCGAGGTCAACGCTGGACCCTGGCGACCCTGCCTGTGGAAGACCCCGCCACCTACGCGATGATCAGCCGCGCCGACACCATCGGCGTGTTCCAGATCGAATCGCGCGCACAGATGGCGATGCTGCCGCGCCTGCGGCCGCAGACTTTCTATGACCTGGTGATCCAGGTCGCCATCGTCCGCCCCGGGCCGATCCAGGGCGACATGGTTCATCCCTTCCTGCGCCGCCGTAATGGCGAGGAGGCGGTCGTCTATCCCTCCGCGGAACTCGAGGTCGTCTTCAAACGCACCCTGGGGGTTCCGCTGTTCCAGGAGCAGGTCATGCAACTGGCGATAGTCGCCGCCGACTACACGCCGGGCGAGGCCGATGAGTTGCGGCGCTGCATGGCTGCCTGGAAGCGCCACGGCGGCCTGGAGCCGCATCGCCAGCGCCTGACCGAACGCATGCTCGCAAAGGGTTACACGGCGGACTTCACCGCGCGCATCTTCGAGCAGATCAAGGGCTTCGGCAGCTATGGTTTTCCGGAGTCCCACGCGGCCAGCTTCGCCTTGCTGACCTACGCCAGTTGCTGGCTGAAATGCCACGAGCCGGCCATCTACGCCTGCGCGCTGATCAACAGTTGGCCGATGGGCTTCTACAGCCCCGACCAGGTGCTACAGGACGCGCGCCGTCACGACATCGAAGTGCGCCCGCTGGACGTACGCCACAGCGACTGGGATTGCTCGCTGGAGCCAGACCAGGAGGGGACCTTGGCCATTCGTCTGGGCCTGCTCCTGGTGCGCGGGTTCCGCGAGGAGGATGCTCGGCGCATCGAAGACTCGCGGCGCGAGCGGCCCTTCGCCGATGTCGCCGACCTCTGCTACCGCGCCGGGCTCGATGCCCGGGCGCGTGAACTGCTGGCCGATTGCGGCGCCTTACGCGGCCTGGCCGGGCATCGCCACAGCGCCCGCTGGGCGGTTGCCGGTGTCGAGGTGCAGCCACCGTTGTTCGCCAACCTGCCGGCGCGAGAAGAGACCCAGGTAGCGTTGCCATTGCCGACGGTGGGCGAGGATTTGCATAGCGATTACGCCACCGTCGGTACCACCCTGGGCCCGCATCCACTGGCCATACTGCGCTGCCAGCTCAAGGCTCAACGCTGCCGTAGTTCGCGCGAGCTGCTCAGCGTCGAGCATGGGCGCAACGTCAGCGTGGCCGGCCTGGTGATTGGCCGGCAGCGGCCACAGACTGCCAGCGGGGTGATCTTCGTCACCCTGGAGGATGAGTACGGCATGGTCAATGTGGTGGTCTGGCATGATCTCGCCGAGCGTCAGCGGCGGGTATTGCTCGGCTCGCAATTGCTCCGGGTGGATGGCCATCTGGAGTCCAAGGACGGTGTGTGTCATCTGATCGCGGGGCGTCTGAGCGACCTGACGCCGCTGCTGGTTGGACTGGATGTGCGCAGTCGGGATTTTCAGTGACGCCGGGGGATGGCTCGGCAGGCGGGAAAAGGCTGCCTCCAAGGGCAGCCAGAAAGCCAAGTCGTCCTGTCCGAAGTAATGTGAGCCACCCTTTGATTCAGCAGACCAGTGGAGGCATTTGCATCAGCTATGCGCCGCACGCTCGAACACCTCGTCCGCCCATTGGTTCAGGCTTTTGCCGGCCGCCTGAGCGGCGATGGTGGCGGCAGCGTGCACTTCAGGGCGAATGCGCAGCATCACCTTGCCGGAAGCCGGCTTTTCCGGGCTGACCTCGCGCTCGGCACAATCGGCCAGGTAGTCATCCACCGCCAAGTGGAACTCGGCGCGCAACTCAGCTACCGAGTCGGCATGGAAGCTGATGATGTCCCGCACGCCCAGCACTCGGCCGACGAAGATGTCGTCACGCTCATCAAACTCGATACGGGCCGTGTAGCTCTTGTAACTCATGCTGTTCATGGTTCAACTCCTGCCCGCTGCAAGAACTCGCGGGCCTCTTCTACTTGGTACTTCTTTGCCTCTTTCCCAGAGGGCGGTCGATGACAGCGCCATTGCACGTCTCCCAGTACGAGCCTGACCCGTGACCCTTCGCGCTCCAGCACCTGACCGCCCAAGTGAATAACCAGGGCTTCGATGTCGGAGAACACCACTGCGGCACTGGTCGGCGTGCGGAAGATGGCTTCGAGGGTTTTGCGGTGTCGGCTCTTCATGGAGTAAGTGCTAGCAGATATTGATAGCAGTTTGTGCCTTGCACTATCACTGTCCGGTTGAGCCTCTCGCCAAGGCGAATCGATGTTGTTCCGCTATCAATCAGGCTTGGGGAAGGATAAAGGTCGGTAGCCGTGGCTTGGTGCTTTGCCATTCTGGTTGGCTCCGATGACGATCAATGTAGGATAATTGGCCCACAAGGCGCTGGAGCGGCGAGATGAGCATGGGCTCAGCTATCCAGAACGCGGAGCAGATGGGTGAAGAGGATGCATGGCATGACACGAGACGAACTACTTTCGGCCCCTGAGTCCGACTACATGAACGAAGCCCAGTTGGCTTTTTTCAAGGCGCTGCTGCTCGCCCAGTTGGACGCGTGCAACGAGCGTGTCGAGAGCGGCAAGGCGCGTCTGGCCGAGCTGGAACGGCCGATCGATGTGGCGGATGTCGCCTCTATCGAAGAGGAGCGCATGACGCTGCTGCACCTGATCGATCGCGACCGCAGGATGCTTCCCGCATTCCAGCAAGCCCTGGCGCGGGTCGACGATGGTAGTTATGGCTGGTGTGACGAGACCGGCGAACCGATTGGCCTGCAGCGGCTGCTGTTGAGTCCCACCACGGCCTTGTCCGTCGAGGCCAAGCAACGCCGAGAGTTGCTGGAGCGGCACATGAGTCAGGCCTGAGCGGCTTGCGCACATGCAAAAAGGGCCTGAATCAGGCCCTTTTGTCGTTGTGCGCCAGGCATGGCGCAGCGGATACGAAACCGAGGCTGGCGGACCTGCCAGTACCAGCCGTGACCGGGCGGTGGATTGCGTATCGGCCATCGCCGGCAGACATGGCCCAAAGGCCAACGCGAGCATTGTCAGTAGTATGAGGCGCTTGAAGCGGGAGGCACTGGTCGATGTCACTTGGCATTCCACGTGGAGGGCATGTGGACCCCGATCGTTGGGATCCAAAGGATTCGAGTATATTCAGCATGCTTTTGGCTTGAGAATGATAATTATCAAGTGGGCGTGATATTCATTCTTGAGGAGCGCACGTGAGCGGAGCGATTGCCAGGGCCTGTGACCATTTGACATGGGTAACCAAAGCTCAGGCCCTCCCCGAGCGCTTTTAGGCTAGCCTGGAGGCTTCTCATGAGATGCCGCCGAACGGCGATGAGACGGACGAGGCTAGGTGAGGACTTGAGTGTGAGTCGCCGCGGCCGGGTCAGTTTTCGGTCGGTAGCGGCACCCGGCAACGCCAGGGGATGTTTACTGGGTTGGCTCTGAGAGGAATTTTCGCTATTTACATGTGAGATGACAGCTTCATCAAAGCATACCGTCGATCAGGATATGGCGCTGTCCGCGGCTGCATTTCTCGATCCGTGCCTCGACCTGGTAGACGTTGCGCAGCATCTGCTCGGTGATCACTTCATCGCTGGGGCCGCTGCCCTGGGTTGTGCCATTGGCGATGACCAATACTTGATCGGCAAAGCGTAACGCCTGATTCAGGTCGTGGATGGCGATGAACACTATGACCTCACGTTTTCTGGCCAGGGCGCGCATGAAGTCCAGCACTTGCACTTGCCGGTGCATATCGAGGGCGCTGGTCGGCTCGTCCATGAGCAGGATTTCCGGTTCGCGTACCAGCGTTCGTGCAATCGACACCAGCTGTTTGCGTGCCAGCAGCACCGATTCATAGACCGTCAGCCGGGCGCGGCATCTGAAGATAAAAGAGAAAAACCAAGGATCTGTCCAACTCCATCACTGCACCAGCAATGCAGCTATTTGCCTGTTGCTTCAAGCCCTGATCTGGCCAGCCCAGCTAGATAGGCTGTTCGATTGTTTCTCTACCGTTGGTCGGATTGCGAGCGGCTTGGTAGCCTCCGTTGCAGAAAATCCAGCCGAGAAAGTAGTGGGTATTGAAACGGGCATCAGTTGTCATGTCTCTTTGATTTATACAAGTAAAATCAATATCTTATGAATCAAAGAAAAATCATCCACGTCGATTGCGACTGTTTCTATGCCGCCATCGAGATGCGTGACGATCCGAGCCTGGCCGGCAAGCCGCTGGCGGTGGGCGGTGCTGCGGATCGTCGCGGGGTGATCGCTACGTGCAATTACGAGGCCCGTGCCTACGGGGTGCGTTCGGCCATGGCCTCCGGGCATGCGTTAAAGCTGTGCCCGGGCTTGCTGATCGTCAAGCCGCGGATGGATGCCTACAAGGCCGTGTCGCGCGAGATCCAGGCGATCTTCCGTGACTACACCGAGCTGATCGAGCCATTGTCGCTGGATGAGGCCTATCTGGATGTCTCGGACAGTCCGCACTTTGCCGGCAGCGCCACGCGGATTGCTCAGGATATTCGCCGGCGGGTCTCGCAGGAGCTGCATATCACCGTCTCGGCGGGTGTGGCGCCGAACAAGTTCCTGGCCAAGATCGCCAGCGACTGGAAGAAACCCAACGGCCTGTTCGTGATCACCCCGGATCGGGTCGAGGCGTTCGTGGCGGCCTTGCCGGTGAGTAAATTGCACGGGGTCGGCAAGGTGACCACCGACAAGCTGGAGCGGCTCGGCATTCGCACCTGCGCCGAACTGTGCGAGTGGAGCAAGCTGGGCCTGGTGAAGGAGTTCGGCAGCTTCGGCGAGCGCCTCTGGGGGCTGGCTCGCGGTATCGACGAGCGCGTGGTGCAGACCGACAGCCGTCGGCAGACGGTCAGCGTGGAAACCACCTACGATCAGGATCTGGCGGATTTGCCGGCCTGCCTGGCGCAACTGCCGCAGCTGCTCGACGAGCTGGCGCGGCGCATGGCGCGGCTGGATGCGAGTTATCGGCCGGACAAACCCTTCGTCAAGGTCAAGTTTCACGACTTCACCCAGACCACCCTGGAGCAGGCCGGCGCGGGTCGTGATCTGGACAGTTACAAGCGGCTGCTCAGCGCCGCCTTCGCTCGTGGCAACAAGCCGGTGCGTTTGTTGGGGGTCGGTGTGCGTCTGCACGACTTGCGTGGACGGCATGAGCAGTTGGAGTTGTTTGCGCGGTAGCCGGGCCGGCATTTGTGATGGTCCGCGTGCAGACATGCTCCCCTGGATGTAGCAGGACTGGTTTTGTAGAGCGGCGGCGCCGAGTCCCATACCGCGAACAGGTGAGTTGAGGGCAACAGGATTTCGCGGCCATGGGCCGCTCCTACGAAAAGCCCAGATGGCGCCCGCTCAGCCTTGGTCCGGCCACAGACGCAGCGGCTTGCCTTCTGCCGGCCACAGACGCAGTTGCTCGATCGGCGAGACATCCCAGCGTTGCACCTGGCCCAGGCTGTCGAGGAAGCGTGCTTCCTGTTCCATCAGCGCCGGGGCGCACATTTTCCGGGTGCTGCCGGCAGCGCCGAAGCTGAGTCGTTCGCCGGCCAGGGTGTAACTGGCGAACCAGTGATTGCAACCGGCGTTGCCGTAGGCGCGACCGTCAGCGCCGAGGGTGATGGTCAGGTGGCTGCGGTCGATCAGCGGGCGTTCGCCAAGCCATTCCACCCGATAGGTTCGTTCGGTCTCGAGCTGCAATGGCGCGCTGGCGCAGCCGAGCAGGCTGGCGCTGAGCAGGCCGGCGGCGAGGGCGCGTTTCATGCGACATCCTTTCGGCATTTGGGGCACAGGTGCTGGCCGTTCTGGCTGTGCCAGCCCAGTTGTTTGATTCGTGCTTCGGCGGCAGGCGCCTGGGCTTTCTTGCCCAGGGCGGCATCGACGGCAAATTCGAAGTCGAGCTGTGCGGCGCAGCCGTCGCAGTTGACTTGCCAATTGAAGATCGCTAATTCGCCAAAGACCGGACCTTTGGCGACCGCAACCCATTGTCCGGGCGGATTGATCAGGTGGCGTACTTTCTCGACCTCAAGACGCATGCTCAGCTCGCGGCTGCCTTTGAGAGTGACCAGCAGGCTGTCTCCGCTGCGCATCGAGCCGCCGTTGCCAGTCACCTGGTAGCGGCCCGGTGCCAGGGCACGGCATTCGATCAGGGTGTGCTCGGGGTTGAGCAGGTTGTAGCGGAAATCGTGTTCGGCCATGGTTCCTCCAAGTCAGCGCAAATGCTATCACGCGCCAGGTTGCTAGACGCTGATCTGTGCCTCTTCGGCCAGTCGCTCTATCGCCGCCTCGAGCAGGTCCAGTGCGCTGGAGGCGGCGGGGTCATTCTGTTTCAGCAGGGTTTCGCTGCGCTGACAGGCGGCGCGCAGTTGCGGCACGCCACAATAGCGGGTGGCGCCGTGCAGGCGGTGCACGCGTTCGATCAGGGTGTTGCGTTCGCCTGCGTCGCGGGCCTGGCGGATGGCCTGGCGATCGGCCGGCAGGCCGGCCAGCAGCATGCTCAGCATGTCGGCGGCCAGATCGGCCTTGCCGGCTGCCAGGCGCAGGCCTTCCTCGCTGTCCAGTACATGCAGGGCGTGGCCTGTGCCGACGCTTTTGTGGGCTTGCTCGGGGCCTTGATGGCGCAGGGTCAGGCCGGTCCATTTGAGCACTACCTGGGCCAGTTGCCGTTCGCTGATGGGTTTGGTCAGGTAGTCGTCCAGGCCGCTTTGTAATAACACGCGTTTTTCGTTGGCCAGAGCATGGGCGGTCAGCGCCACTATGGGGGCCGCGGGCTGGCCGCGTTCACTCTCATGCTGGCGAATCGCTTCGGTTGTCTGGCGGCCGTCCATGCCGGGCATCTGTATGTCCATGAGAATCAGGTCGAAGTTTTCCTGTAGGGCCTTTTCCAGGGCTTCGTAGCCGCTGCTGGCCGTGCTGACCTTGGCTCCCATGTCGTCCAGCAGGGTTTGTACCAGCCGCAGGTTGGCCGGGTTGTCGTCGACGCAGAGCACCCGCGGTGGGCGGCTCGGGGCGAGCTGGCTGGTCTCCGGGCGTGTTGGCCGCGGGCTGACCAGTTCGGCCAGCGCGCGTTGCAGTTTGCGGGTGCAGGCCGGTTTGGCTTGCAGTTGGCTGTGCGCGTCGGGCAGGACTTCGTGGTAGAGCGTTTGTTCGGTGGTCGGGCAAAGCACCAGGGCCTTGCAGGCGAGACGCTTGAGGTCCCAGATCCGCTGGCCAAGGCGCTCCGGTGGCAGGTGCTGAGCGCTGACGCCGAGCACGGCCAGGCTTATTGGCTGGCTGCTGTGGTGTGCGCTGGCGACCGCTGCGAGCAGGCTGTCGAGATCGCCGAAGGCGCTGACCAGCAAGCCGCAGTCTTCCAGTTGATGTTGCAGGGCTTGGCGTGACAGCTCATGGCTCTCCAGGATGGCCGCATGGCGCCCGAGGAGGGGCGGGCGGGGCAGGTCTTCGGCGTCATCCCGGGCTTTGGGCAGGCTCAGGCTGATCCAGAACTCCGAGCCCTCGCCGGGCGTGCTGTCGACGCCGATCTCGCCGCCCATCTGCTCGGTCAGGCGCTTGGAGATCACCAGACCCAGGCCGGTGCCGCCGGCCTGGCGCGACAGCGAGTTATCGGCCTGGCTGAAGGCCTGGAACAGTGCGCGCAGGTCTTCGTTGGACAGGCCGATACCGGTGTCGCGCACGCTGATGCGCAGTTGGGCGCGGTCGGCGCTCTCGTCTTCGAGCATGGCGCGCAAGACGATGCTGCCTTCACGGGTGAACTTGATCGCGTTGCTGACCAGATTGGTCAGGATCTGCTTGAGCCGCAACGGATCGCCCACCAGCGTCAGTGGCGTGTCGCGGTAGACCAGGCTGAGCAGCTCCAGGTGTTTTTCATGGGCGACCGGGGCGAGGATGGTCAGGGTGTCTTGCAGCAGGTCGCGCAGGTTGAAGGGGATGCTCTCCAAGACCAGCTTGCCGGCCTCGATCTTGGAAAAGTCGAGCACCTCGTTGATGATCCCGAGCAGGCTGTCGGCGGATTTCTCGATGGTGCCCAGGTAGTCCTGCTGGCGTGGGGTCAGCTCGCTTTTCTGCAGCAGGTTGGTAAAGCCGAGAATGCCGTTGAGCGGGGTGCGGATTTCGTGGCTCATGTTGGCGAGGAATTCGGATTTGATCCGGCTGGCCTCCAGGGCTTCGCGGCGGGCGAAGTCCAGTTCGATATTCTGGATCTCGATGGTCTCCAGATTCTGCCGCACGTCTTCGGTGGCCTGGTCAACGCTGTGCTGCAGCTCTTCCTGGGCATTGAGCAGGGATTCAGCCATGCGGTTGATGCCCGAGGCCAGTTCGTCCAGTTCATGGCTGCCGAGCGGCGGCAGGCGGGTGTGCAGGTGGCCGTCCTTGAGCTGGGCGACGCTGTATTTGATCTGCCGCAAGGGCTCGTTGATGCTGCGGCTCATGCGCAGGGCGAGCAGGGCGGTAACGGTCAGTCCGGCGCTGATCAGCAGCAGGCTGGCGAGCAGGCTGCGGTAGCCCTTGAGCAGAGTGCCCTGGTGCGACAACTCCAGTTCGACCCAGCCGAGCAGCTTGCTGTCGGGTTGCGCCGACGCCTCGCCGGTGAGGCTCAGGTGCTGGGCCAGCACCGGCAGGAGAAAGCGCGTGGCATCCGTACTGCTGCGCCGCAGCGCTTGGTTCTGCTCGTCGCGGGGCGGCTGATCGAGCATGCTCGGGCCGGCATGGGCCAGACGTTTGCGTTCGGCACCGAGGAAGCTGACGGCTCTTACGTCGGGCTGTTCGAGGGTCTGCGTGGCAATGCGTTGCAGCAGGGCGGCGTCATGGCGCTGCAGGGCGGGTGCGGCCAGCGGCGCCAGTTGTTCGGCGATCATCTGCCCGCGTTGCAGCAGTTGTGCCTGCAGGTCGGACAATTGCACCCAGGTGAAGTAGCCGCCCAGCACCAGTGCCAACAGGCTGGTGGGCAGCAGGGTGAGCATGAGCACGCGGCCTTTTATGCCTAGATCCTTGAACACGAACTTCCTTCCTCGTTGCCGGTTGGCTGAACCCGGAGGCTATGAAAGTATCGGGCGCCGCAATAGGCGCGAGTTATCTCACAAGCTCTCCGGCTGGCAGTGTAGCGGCTGGCCTTGACGGAACAACAGTGGCGTCGCTCCGGCAGCAAGTTGCAACAAGGCGCGCCATAGTCGTGTTATGGCCGTTGCCCGTTTGCCGCTATCATAGGGACCCTTCCAGCCATCTGGACCTGATCGACGCCATGACCTTGCACTACCCTACTATCGCCGATTGCGTCGGCAATACGCCGCTGGTGCGTTTGCAGCGCCTGCCCGGCAATACTTCCAATACCTTGCTGTTGAAGCTGGAAGGTAACAATCCGGCCGGCTCGGTGAAGGACCGGCCGGCGCTGTCGATGATTACCCGGGCCGAGCTGCGCGGCGATATCCGCCCCGGCGATACCCTGATCGAGGCCACCTCCGGCAACACCGGCATCGCCCTGGCGATGGCTGCGGCGATCAAGGGTTACAAGATGATCCTGATCATGCCGGACAACTCCACCGCCGAGCGCAAGGCGGCGATGACCGCCTACGGGGCCGAGTTGGTGCTGGTGTCGCGCGAGGAGGGCATGGAGGGCGCCCGCGATCTGGCCGACAGCCTGGAGCGCGGTGGTCGCGGCAAGGTACTCGATCAGTTCGCCAATGGCGACAACCCCGAGGCCCACTACCTGGGCACCGGCCCGGAAATCTGGCGCCAGACCCAGGGCCAGATCACCCACTTCATCAGCTCCATGGGCACCACCGGGACCATCATGGGCGTCTCGCGCTACCTCAAGGAGCAGAATCCGCAGGTGCAGATCGTCGGCCTGCAGCCGATGGAAGGCGCGACCATTCCCGGTATCCGTCGCTGGCCCGAGGAGTATCTGCCGAAGATCTACCAGGCCAGCCGCGTCGACCGGATCATCGACATGGCCCAGCGCGAAGCCGAGGATGCGATGCGCCGTCTGGCGCGTGAAGAAGGCATCTTCTGCGGGGTGTCCTCCGGCGGGGCGGTGGCGGCGATGTTGCGCCTGTCGGCGGAAGTGGAGAACGCGGTGATGGTGGCGATCATCTGCGATCGCGGCGACCGCTACCTGTCGACGGGCGTGTACGACACGCCGGGGCTCTGATGGCCAAGAAAGCCGGCGGCTTGCGCTTCCAGCCCAGTGGCGGCGTGCGTGCGACGCAAATTCCACTGGGCAAAAAGCAGCAGCTCAGCATCGAACGCCTGGCCAGCGATGGTCGCGGCATTGCCTTCGCCCAGGGGCGCACCTGGTTCGTCAGCGGCGCCTTGCCCGGCGAGCAGGTCGAAGCCCGGGTCCTGGCTGCGCGCAGCCAGGTGGTCGAGGCGCGCAGCGAGCGGATCATCAGCGCCAGCCCGGAACGGCGCGACGAGCCCTGTGCCCATGCGCGCACCTGTGGCGGCTGCAGCGTGCAGCACATGAGTCATGCCGATCAGCTCGCCCTCAAGCAGCGCATGCTCGGCGAGCAGTTCAGCCGCCTGGCCGGTCTGCAACCGGACGAGTGGGCGTCCCCGTTGGTCGGGCCGGAGTTCGGCTACCGTCGCCGCGCACGCATCGCCGTGCGCTGGGACGTCAAACACAAGCGGCTGGACGTCGGCTTTCGCGCCACGGCCAGCCAGGACATCGTCGCCATCGCCGATTGCCCGGTGCTGGTACAGCCCTTGCAGCCAATCCTGCGCGCATTGCCGGCGGTCCTGCGGGCGCTGGAAAACCCGCGGGCCATCGGCCATGTCGAGCTGTTTCATGGCAGCGCCAGCGCCGTATTGGTGCGTCACACCGCGGCTTTGGGCGAGGCCGATCTGGCGCGCTTGCAGGCATTCTGCCTGGCCCAGGCTGCGCAGCTCTGGCTGCATGGCATCGGCGCGCCGCAGCCGTTCGAGCCCGAAGAGAACCTGGGTTACCGCCTGCAGCGCTGGGATCTGCAGCTGGCCTACCGGCCCGGCGATTTTGTTCAGGTGAATGCGCCGGTCAACGAGGCGATGGTCGCCCAGGCGCTGGACTGGCTGGCGCCGCAGGCGGACGAGCGGGTCTTGGATCTGTTCTGCGGTCTGGGTAATTTTGCCTTGCCGCTGGCGCTCCGGGCTCGTGAAGTGGTGGCGGTGGAAGGGGTGCAGGCGATGGTCGAGCGGGCGGCGCGCAATGCCGCGAGCAACGGCCTCGACAACCTGCAGGTGTTCCAGGCCGACCTGTCCAACCCGCTGGCCGAGAGCGGCTGGGCGCAAGGCGGTTTTGCTGCCGTGCTGCTCGATCCGCCGCGTGACGGCGCGTTGCAGCTGGTCAGACAAATGGCCACATTGGGCGTCAAACGTGTGCTTTATGTGTCGTGCAACCCGACTACGCTGGCCCGTGACAGCGTCGAGTTGCTGGGGCAGGGGTATCGGCTCGAACGGGCAGGCATCCTCGATATGTTTCCGCAGACCGCGCACGTCGAAGCGATGGCGCTGTTTGTCAGGCGGTAGATGAGTGCGCCTGGATAAGGCGGCAGGGTGCTTGGTTTTTCCGCCCCCGCCCTTATCTAAGTGCAGCAGGGGTGCACAAGGAGTGCACCTTAAGTGGTTAAACCGACCGGGTCGAAGAAGTCCGGCGACTGTCCGGTGTGCCTGCGCGCACCCTAGGGAAGGTAAGCAAGATGGTTCAGGTTAGAGCGCACCAGCCGATCAACGATGACGGCAGTATCAACCTAGAGGCTTGGCTGGCCCATGTGCTCAGCGTCGATCCGGCGCTCGAACACGACGCCTTGCTAGAGGCCTGCGAGTTCGCTCGCGAGGCCGAGCAGCAGGCCAATGCGGCACAGAATCTGTGGTCGGAAGGCTCCTCGAGCTTCCGTGCCGGCCTCGAGATCGCGGAGATTCTCGCCGACCTCAAGCTCGACCAGGATTCGCTGGTCGCCGCCGTCATCTACCGCGGCGTACGCGAGGGCAAGGTGACCCTGGCCGCCGTGCACCAGCGCTTCGGCCCGGTGGTGGCCAAACTGGTCGACGGCGTGTTGCGCATGGCGGCGATCAGCGCCAGCCTCAACCCGCGCGACTCCCTGGTACTCGGCTCCCAGGCCCAGGTGGAGAACCTGCGCAAGATGCTGGTGGCCATGGTCGACGACGTGCGCGTCGCCCTGATCAAGCTGGCCGAGCGCACCTGTGCGATCCGCGCGGTCAAGCATGCCGACGACGCGAAGCGTCAGCGCGTGGCCCGCGAGGTCTTCGACATCTATGCCCCCCTGGCCCACCGCTTAGGGATAGGCCATATCAAGTGGGAGCTGGAAGACCTGTCGTTCCGCTACCTGGAGCCGGAGCAGTACAAGCAGATCGCCAAGCTGCTGCACGAGCGCCGGCTGGATCGCGAGCAGTACATCAATGACGTGATGAGCCACCTGCGCCTGGAACTGGAAGCCACCGGGGTCAAGGCCGACATCAGCGGGCGGGCCAAACACATCTATTCGATCTGGCGCAAGATGCAGAAAAAGGGCCTGCAGTTCAGTCAGATCTACGACGTGCGCGCGGTGCGCGTGCTGGTGCCGGAGGTGCGCGATTGCTACACCGCCCTCGGCATCGTGCACACCCTCTGGCGGCACATCCCCAAGGAATTCGACGACTACATCGCCAACCCCAAGGAAAACGGCTACCGCTCGCTGCACACCGCGGTGCTCGGCCCGGAAGGCAAGGTGCTGGAGGTGCAGATCCGCACCCAGACCATGCACGAGGAGGCCGAGTTGGGCGTCTGCGCGCACTGGCGCTACAAGGGCACCGACGTCAAGTCCGGCTCCAACCATTACGAAGAGAAGATTTCCTGGCTGCGTCAGGTGCTTGAGTGGCATGAGGAACTGGGTGATATCGGTGGGCTGGCCGAGCAGTTGCGCGTCGATATCGAACCGGACCGGGTCTATGTGTTCACCCCGGATGGACACGCCATCGACCTGCCGAAAGGCGCCACGCCGCTGGATTTCGCCTACCGGGTGCACACCGAGATCGGCCACAACTGCCGTGGCGCCAAGATCAACGGGCGCATCGTGCCGCTCAGCTACAGCCTGCAGACCGGTGAGCAGGTCGAGATCATCACCAGCAAGCACGGCACGCCGAGCCGCGACTGGCTGAACTCCAACCTGGGTTACGTCACCACCTCGCGCGCGCGGGCGAAGATCGTCCACTGGTTCAAGTTGCAGGACCGCGACCAGAATGTCGCCGCCGGCAAGGCGCTGCTCGAGCGCGAACTGGCGCGCCTGGCGCTGCCCCATGTGGATTTCGAGAAGCTGGCCGACAAGGCCAACCTGAAAAATGCCGAAGACCTGTTCGCCAGTCTAGGTGCCGGCGACCTGCGTCTGGCCCACCTGGTCAACCTGGCGCAGCAGTTGGTCGAGCCGGAGCGCGGCAACGAGCAGCTCGAGCTGATTCCGCGCAAGGCCACGGGCTTCCGCCCAGGCAAGCGCGGCGATATCCAGATCCAGGGGGTCGGCAACCTGTTGACGCAGATGGCCGGGTGCTGCAAACCGTTGCCGGGCGATCCGATCGTCGGCTACATCACCCTCGGCCGCGGCGTCAGCATCCACCGTCAGGATTGCGCCTCGGTGCTGCAACTGGCTGGCCGCGAGCCGGAGCGGATCATCCAGGTCAACTGGGGGCCGGTGCCGGTGCAGACCTACCCGGTCGACATCATCATCCGTGCCTACGACCGTTCCGGTCTGCTGCGCGACGTGACCCAGGTGCTGCTCAACGAGAAACTCAACGTGCTGGCGGTCAATACCCACTCGAACAAGGAAGACAACACCGCGTCGATGTCGATCACCGTCGAGATCCCCGGGCTGGATGCCCTGGGCCGCTTGCTCGGGCGCATCTCGCAGTTGCCCAATATCATCGAGGCCCGCCGCCACCGCGCCTCCTGAGCTGCTGCGCTCTATCTGGCGTTGTTGAAGGCCTACCGAAAAATGCTCATTGGCTAGAGCCAACTCCGCGTTTTCGGTAGGCCTTCGCCTAGCCAGCTATTCGCTCGCGACGCTCAGGTGACTGTTATAGCCGTAGCCCGGATGAAATCCGGGGAATTGTGTCAGGGCATTCCCGGATTGCATCCGGGCTACGTTTACCAAGGATTTTCCATGTACCAACTCGACGACCTGCTGCACCTGATGGCCCGTCTGCGCGACCCGCAGCATGGCTGCCCGTGGGACTTGAAGCAGTCCTACGCGAGCATCGTGCCCCACACCATCGAAGAGGCCTACGAGGTGGCCGATGCCATCGAGCGCGGCGACTTCGAACATTTGCCGGGGGAGCTGGGCGACCTGCTGTTCCAGGTGGTGTATTACAGCCAGTTGGCGCGCGAAGAAGGGCGCTTCGAGTTTGCCGAGGTGGTCGATGGCATCACCCGCAAACTGATTCGACGCCATCCCCATGTGTTCGTCGACGGCGACCTGTATGGCGCCCCCGATATGGCCAGGCTGGAAGAGGCTGCGGTCAAGCAGCGCTGGGAAGAGCTCAAGGCCGAGGAGCGTGCCGAGAAGGCCGCCGCGCCCGAGCAGTTGTCGTTGCTCGACGATGTGCCCAACGCCTTGCCGGCCCTGAGCCGCGCGGTCAAATTGCAGAAGCGCGCCGCCCAGGTCGGTTTCGACTGGCCAGAAGCCTTGCCGGTGGTGGACAAGGTGCGTGAAGAGTTGGATGAAGTGCTCGAGGCCATGAGCGAGAATGATCCGCAGGCGATTGCCGAGGAGGTCGGCGACCTGCTGTTCGTGGTGACCAACCTCGCCCGTCACCTCAAGGTCGATCCCGAATCGGCACTGCGCGCGGCCAATGGCAAGTTCGAGCAGCGCTTTCGTTTTATCGAACAGGCATTGCGCGAAGCGGGGCGGGCCATGGAAGATTGCGGCCTGGAAGAACTGGATGCGCTCTGGGGCGAAGCCAAGAAGCTGGAAAAGCAGCAAGCACCGGATTGCTGATTGCACTGGATTGGTTCCATCCATCCATTATTTATTGTTCGGAAAGGTAGGTTATGGCGATCTCACTACGCGATCAGTTGCTCAAAGCCGGGCTGGTCAACGAAAAGCAGGCCAAGCAGGTCAGCAAGGAAAAACAGAAGCAGCAGCGCCTGCAGCACAAGGGCCAGATCGAGAAGGACGACTCGCAAAAGCTCGCCGCCCAGCAGGCCATGGCCGAGAAGGCCGCGCGCGATCAGGAGCTCAATCGGCAGCAGCAGGAAAAGGCCGAGCAGAAGGCCCGGGCCGCGCAGGTCAAGCAACTGATCGAAGTGTCCCGGTTGCCCAAGCTGACCACCGAGGATTACTACAATTTCGTCGACGACAAGAAGGTCAAGCGCCTGTCGGTGAACAAGCTGATGCGCGACAAGCTCAGCAGCGGCACGCTGGCCATCGTGCGCAGCGGCGGCGGTTACGAGGTGATCCCGCGCGAGGCGGCGCTGAAGATTCAGGAGCGCGATCCGCGCCGGGTGGTCTTGCTCAATACCCCGACCGAAGCTCCGGATGCCGACGATCCATACGCCGCCTACCAGGTACCGGATGATCTGATGTGGTAAGCCAAGCGGTGCAAGCCCGGATGAAATCCGGGGACGGCTTAGCGCCAGGCATCGCTCCCGGATTGCATCCGTATTTGGTCTCCGGGCATTTCGTAGGAGCGGCGGGGCGCCTAGCCCATGCCCGCGATAGCGCGCCCGCAATAAAAGCATCGCGGGTATGGAACTAGGCGTCCCCCCCCGCTCCTACAGCCGCAGAGGCTGGCGCCTAGACATAGGGTCTAGTTTCTGGTGCATGAAAAAGCCGGGCATCGCCCGGCTTCTCTATTTCTAGTGTCTGGAGATCAGTCGCGGCGGCCTTCGACCGGTTTGCCGTCGACAGTGCCGTCCTTGAGCATGATCTGGTATTCCTTGCCGTCCTTCTCCACCTGATGCAGGCGTACCAGCAGGTAGCTCCAGTCCTTGGCGAACCAGAGTACAGTTTTGCGGCTGCTTTGCGTCGGGTCACGCACGCGCTCGACCTTGATCGCGTCGACCTGACCGGCTTTGGTGCGTACCACTTCTTCGCCGAGGACGCGGAAGTCGTAGGTTTCGATTTCGTCGCCGTCGATCACCTGGTAGCTCATGCTTTTCTTGCCGGCGGCGACGTCATATTGCAGCGCCAACTGATAGGTCGACTTGTCCTGCAGGCCGCGATCGAGCGGAAAGCTCACCGGATCGCCGCGGTCGCTACCGGTCACTCGCTTGCCGGCCCAATCGAAGTCGTGTTCGATTTTCTTGCCTTTGCCCAGGCCGCTGCGCTCGAAGCGATAGGTCAGGGGCAAAAAGGCACTGTTGTCGTGACGGAAGGTGCTCTGCTCGTTGAGGCTGGCGACCAGCATGGAGGCTTCGAAGCTGAGCTGCCAGCGCTCGTTGTCCAGGGCCTGCAGGCTGCGCTGCGCGGTGCCGCTGACCGGCAGCTGCTTCCAGTCGGCGGTATAGCTGGCGGAGAACGGCTTCAGCTCGCTGGCCAGGGCCGGCAGGCTGAATAAGGCGAGGGCGAACAGTAGGGCGCGACGCATGGTATCTCCTAGGGTCGGATCAGGTGGCCGGTGCCCGGCAGTGGCTGGCCATCCAGCATTGCGCCTTGCGCATCCAGACGCAAGCGGCCTTCGGCGAACCAGCGCACGGCCAATGGGTAGATCAGGTGTTCCTGCTCGTGCACCCGCTGCGCCAGGCTGTCCAGCGTGTCGCCCGAGCGTACGGGAATCACTGCCTGTACGACCAGGGGGCCACCGTCGAGTTCCTCGGTGACGAAGTGCACGCTGCAGCCATGCTCGCCGTCGCCCGCCTCGAGTGCCCGCTGGTGGGTATGCAGGCCCTTGTATTTGGGCAGCAGCGAGGGGTGGATGTTGAGCAGGCGTCCGGCGTAGTGGCGGACGAAGTCGCTGCTGAGGATGCGCATGAAGCCGGCCAGCACCACCAGGTGCGGTTCGCAGGCGTCGATGGCCTTGATCAGAGCGGCATCGAAGGCTTCACGGCCGGCAAAGGCCTTGTGGTCGAGCACGCAGGTGTCGATGCCGGCGGCCTTGGCGCGTTCCAGGCCATAGGCATCGGCGCGGTTGGAGAGCACCGCGCGGATGCGTACCGGGCTATCGTCCGCCTGGCTGCTGTCGATCAGCGCCTGCAGGTTGCTGCCGGAGCCGGAGATCAGCACCACTACATTGCAGACTGCTGGCATCAGTGGCTTTTCAGGTTGTTCAGCACGACCCGCTCGGCGCCTGCGGCGGCCGCGGCGATCTGGCCGATGACCCACGGCTGCTCGCCGGCATCGCGCAGGGTCTTGAGGGTCAGTTCGACCTGGTCCTGGGCCACGCAGATGACCATGCCGACGCCGCAGTTGAGCACGCGGTGCATCTCGGTTTCGTCGACGTTGCCTTGCTCCTGCAACCAGTCGAATACCGCCGGGCGCGTCCAGCTGGCCACGTCGACCACGGCCTGGGCGCCCTCCGGCAGCACCCGCGGGATGTTGTCGAGCAGGCCGCCGCCGGTGATGTGGGCCATGGCCTTGACCGCGCCGGTGTCCTTGATCAGCTTGAGCAGCGGTTTGACGTAGATGCGCGTCGGCGCCATCAGCAGGTCGGTCAGCGGCGTGTCGTCGAGCTGGATGGTTTCGATGTCGGCGCCGGCGACTTCGATGATCTTGCGGATCAGCGAGTAGCCATTGGAGTGCGGGCCGGAGGACGGCAGGGCGATCAAGGCATCGCCGCTGGCGACCTTGGAGCCGTCGATGATCTCGGCCTTCTCCACCACGCCGACGCAGAAGCCGGCCAGGTCGTAGTCCTCGCCCTCGTACATGCCCGGCATCTCGGCGGTTTCGCCGCCGACCAGCGAGCAGCCGGCCAGTTCGCAACCGGCACCGATGCCGCTGACCACGGTGGCGGCCACGTCGACGTTGAGCTTGCCGGTGGCGTAGTAGTCGAGGAAGAACAGCGGCTCGGCGCCACACACCACCAGGTCGTTGACGCACATGGCGACCAGGTCCTGGCCGATGCTGTCGTGGCGGTTGAGGTTCAGCGCCAGGCGCAGTTTGGTGCCGACGCCATCGGTGCCGGACACCAGGACCGGTTGCTTGTAGCCGGCCGGAATCTCGCAAAGGGCGCCGAAGCCACCCAGGCCACCCATGACTTCCGGACGCGCGGTGCGTTTGGCCACGCTTTTGATGCGCTCGACCAGGGCTTCGCCTGCGTCGATGTCTACGCCTGCGTCCTTGTAGCTGATGGAGGGTTGCTTGCTCATAGATCCAGGCCTTTAAGGGGAAGTTCGGATGTGCACCGGCGCTGCGGCGGTCGGTCTGCGAAGGCGCGCGATTTTATCAGGCTTGCCGGGCAGCGACCACCCGCGGCGTGCGCTGGTTGCCGGGGCGCGGGCGGCTGTTTAAGGTATAAAGCCTGTACCATGGCCTGCACGCCGCCTTCCGTCTGTCGAGAACCTAGTCATGCGCCTGATCGCCCGTCTGTTGATTTGCTGTCTGCCACTGTTCAGCCTGTCCAGTGAGGCAGCGACGGTGAGCGATCTGTATCAGGTCCGCGAGCCGGTCGCCAGCCAGCAGCCGGAGGAACGTGACAATGCCCTGGGCCGTGCCCTGCAGACCCTGGTGCTGCGTTTGACCGGCGACCGCGAGGCAGTGAACAACCCGGCGCTGGCCGAGCTGCGCCAGGATCCGCAGCAGATCATCAGCCAGTACGGATACGAAGAGGACAGCCTGCTGGTCGATTTTGACCCCGTCAGCACCGACCGCAGCCTGCGTCAGGCCGGGTTGTCGCTGTGGGGCGCTAATCGCCCGGCGATTCTGGCCTGGTGGCTGAACGATGGCAGCGACGGTTCGAGCCTGGTCGGCGATGGCCAGAGCAGCGCCGCAGCCTTGCATCAGGCGGCGCAACACCGTGGTTTGCCGCTGCGCTTGCCGATTGCCGACTTGAACGAGCAGTTGCTGGCGACACCCGAGAACCTCGGCGCGGCCGAGCCGCAGGCGCTACGCACTGCCTCCGAGCGCTATGCCGCCGATGCCCTGCTGGCCGTGCAGGCGCGCGAAGATAACGGTCAGTGGCAGGCCCAATGGCGTCTGTGGTTGGGCGATACGCGCGAGCAAGGCAAGGCCCAGGGCGCCGATCAGGCGGCACTGGCCGATGCCGTGCTGTTGCTGGTGAGCGAGCGGCTGGCGCAACGCTACGTGGTTGCCCCGGGCGCGGCGACCAACCTGACCCTGGAGGTGCAGGGCGCCGATCTGGCGCGCTATGCCGAGCTGCAGCGCATTCTCGAACCGCTGGCCGCGCAGTTGCACAAGGTCGAGGGCGATCGCCTGATCTACCGCGTCAACGCCAGTGCCGAACAGCTGCGCGCGCAATTGGCGCTGGTGAATTTGCAGGAAGTGACCGTTGACCCTCAGCCGGTTGATGCCAGCCAGTCGCCGCAGCCGCCGATCGGCGAGCCGGCGCCCCAGGTGTTGCGGCGTGACGATGTGTTGCGTTTTCGCTGGTAGACTGCCGCGAATCGCCAAGCGGCAGCTTGCAAGCCGCCATCGGCACGTCAGTGCGTGCGTGGCACTGTCAGGCTCTGTGCATGAGCCGGCAGATTGCCTGGTTGCACCAATCGAGGGTTGAGCATGATTGATTCACGTCGCTGGCTATGGATGGCTGGGCTGCTCCTGCTCGGCTGGCTGCTGTATCTGCTGCAACCGATTCTCTCGCCGTTCCTGATCGGCGTGCTGCTGGCTTACCTGGGCGATCCGCTGGTCGATCGGCTCGAGCGCTGGAAGCTCTCGCGCACCTGGGGCGTGATCGTGGTCTTCGCCCTGTTCAGCCTGATCCTGGCGGTTTTGCTGCTGGTGCTGGTGCCGATGCTCGGCAAGCAGCTGATGCGCCTCTACGAACTGGCGCCGCAGATGCTCGACTGGGCGCAGCATCAAGCGCTGCCTTGGGTGCAGGCCAGGCTCGGCCTGATCGATGGTTTCTGGCGTTTCGATCAGCTCAAGGCGGTGTTCTCCGAACACCTGGGTAAAACCACCGATATTCTCGGCATGCTCCTGTCGAAGGCCACTGCCTCGGGCCTGGCCCTGCTGGCCTGGCTGGTCAACCTGCTGTTGATCCCGGTGGTCAGCTTCTATCTGCTGCGCGACTGGGATCTGCTGGTCGCCAGGCTGCGTGGTCTGCTGCCGCGCGACCGCGAAGGTCTGGTGGTGCAACTGGCCAGCGAATGCCACGAAGTGCTCGGCGCCTTCCTGCGCGGGCAGCTCCTGGTGATGCTGGCGCTGGGGGTGATGTATGCCGTCGGCCTGATGCTGATCGGCCTGGAGCTGGGGCTGTTGATCGGTTTGCTGGCCGGCCTGGCCAGCATCGTGCCTTATCTGGGCGTGGTGGTGGGGATCGGCGCGGCGCTGACTGCCGGCCTGTTCCAGTTCGGCGGTGATTTCTACCCGTTGCTGGCGATTGCCGCGGTGTTCACCGTCGGCCAGCTGCTCGAAGGCATGCTGCTGACACCCTGGCTGGTCGGTGACCGCATCGGCCTGCATCCGGTGGCGGTGATCTTCGCGATCATGGCCGGCGGCCAGCTATTCGGTTTCACCGGCGTGCTCCTGGCTCTGCCAGTGGCGGCGGTGATCATGGTTTTAGTGCGTCATGCGCATGATTTATATAAACTTTCCGACCTTTATGGGGAGCCCCCCAGCGCGTCAGACGAGCCGATCAACCCCGCATGAGACCCATTCAACTGCCCTTGGGCGTGCGTCTGCGTGATGACGCCACCTTTGCCAACTACTATCCCGGCGCCAATGCCGCGGCGCTTGGCTATGTCGAGCGTCTGTGCGAAGCCGAGGCCGGCTGGGCGGAGAGCCTGATCTACCTCTGGGGCGGTGCGGGAGTGGGGCGCAGTCATCTGCTCCAGGCGGCCTGCCTGCGTTTCGAGCAGCGCGGCGAGCCGGCGGTGTATCTGCCGCTGGCCGAACTGGTCGAGTACGGCCCGGCCATGCTGGATAACCTGGAACAGTGCGAGCTGGTCTGCCTCGACGACCTGGATGCCGTGGCCGGGCGCAGCGAGTGGGAAGAAGCGCTGTTTCACCTGTTCAACCGCTTGCGCGATAGCGGTCGGCGTTTGCTCCTGGCGGCCGGCAGTTCGCCGCGCGAGCTGCCGGTCAAGCTGGCCGATCTGCAGTCGCGCCTGACCCTGGCGCTGGTCTTCCAGTTGCAGTCGCTGTCCGATGAAGACAAGTTGCGCGCCCTGCAGTTGCGCGCCTCGCGCCGCGGCCTGCACCTCAGTGATGAGGTCGGCCGTTTTATCCTGACCCGGGGCGAGCGCAGCATGAGTGCGCTGTTCGAGTTGCTCGAACGCCTGGATCAGGCCTCCCTGCAGGCCCAGCGCAAGCTGACCATTCCCTTTCTTAAAGAGACACTGGGTTGGTAATGGTCGATTGGTTGGTCGTCGCCACTAGCGTTTGATGGGTTACGCCGCGCCTATATCCGTGATGTCGCCGGGTTAGCCTGCAGGCGGCTAACCTACGCGGCCCGACCCATCCTACGGACTGTCTGGACGGGCAGCACGCTTGCGGCTACTCGCCGGCCAGCTTGCGCTCGTACTGGAAGCGCCAACGGGTGTACATCAGCGCGGCGCAGAACAGGCTGACGCTGAGCAGGACTTGCGCCCAGCCAAACAGTGCCTTGGACGGGTCGAAGGCGGCCAGTACCCCCTGAATGAAGTAGAGGTTGACCACGAAGCAGGTCCAGGCGTGGGCGCGGGCGTTGCCGAGGATCAGGCCGGGGGCGAGCAGCAGCAAAGGAGCCAGCTGGAAGGCCGGGATCACCCAGAGCAGTTTGCCCGGTAGGTCGGCGAACAGCAGGTTCCACACCAGCAACAACACCGCCAGGGCGAGGAAGCTCAGCAGGCTGACGGCACGACTGATGGCCATGCGCGGCTGCAGCCAGTCGAGCGGCGGCAGGGGTTTGCGGGTTTTAGCCACGGACTGTCTCCAGTTTCATCGCGGTCTGCGCCAGGCGCTGGCCCAGTACGCGGCAGAGGCTGATTTCATGTTCGTCGAGGGCGCGCTTGCCGTCGACGCCCGCATGGTGGCTGGGGCCGTAAGGCGTGCCGCCGCCGCGGGTCTCCAGCAGCGCGGACTCGCTGTAGGGCAGGCCGGCGATCAGCATGCCGTGGTGCAGCAGGGGCAGCATCATCGACAGCAGGGTGGTTTCCTGGCCGCCGTGCAGGCTGGCGGTGGAGGTGAATACGCCGGCCGGTTTGCCGACCAGGCCGCCGCTCAGCCACAGGCTGCTGGTGCCGTCGAGGAAGTATTTCAGCGGCGCCGCCATATTGCCGAAGCGGGTCGGGCTGCCCAGAGCCAGGCCCGCGCAGTTCTTCAGGTCGTCGAGGCTGACGTAGAGCGCGCCTTCGGCGGGAATCTGCGCGGCTACCGCTTCGCACTCGCTGGAGATTGCCGGAACCGTACGCAGGCGCGCCTCCAGGCCGGCCATTTCCACGCCGCGGGCGATCTGCCGGGCCATGTCGGCGGTGGCGCCGTGGCGGCTGTAATACAGCACCAGAATATAGGCTGCACTCACGGCAGGAGCTCCAGGACTTTCTCCGGTGGCCGGCCGATCACCGCCTTGCTGCCGACGATCAGGATCGGTCGCTCGATCAGTTTCGGGTGGGCCACCATGGCCTCGATCAGTTGCGCCTCGCTCAGGCCGGGGTCGGCCAGGTTCAGCGTGCGGTATTCGTCTTCGCCGCTGCGCAGCAGTTGCCGGGCACCGATCCCCAGTTTGCCGAGCAGGTCGCTCAATTGGGCCGCGTCGGGCGGGGTTTCCAGGTAACGCACGATGGTCGGCGTGAGGCCGCGCTCTTCGAGCAGTTGCAGGGCGCCACGGGATTTCGAGCAACGGGGATTGTGATAGAGCGTCAGATCGGTCATGTGCGGGTCGCATCTTGCGTCAGGTGGCAGCTATTCTAACCGCGTCGACGCCCTTGTCTGAACAGGGCTGAGTATTTGTGGCCTGCAACGGGGGCGTGAGTTGATAGCTAAGGAGAGGGAATGCGTCAGCGCTTGAACAATTGGCTGGAATTCTGGCGCTTTCTGCTGCAGCGCTTTCTCTCCGATCGCGGCGCCAACAATGCCGCTGCGTTGACCTACACCACGCTGTTTGCGGTGGTGCCGATGATGACCGTGACCTTCAGCATGCTCTCTGCCGTGCCGGCCTTTCAGGGTACTGGCGAGCAGATCCAGGCGTTTATTTTCCGTAACTTCGTGCCCTCGGCCGGTGAAATGGTCCAGGAATACCTGCGTAACTTCACGGCGCAGGCCCGTCAGTTGACCTGGATCGGGGTGATCGTACTGGCAGTTACCGCCTTGCTGATGCTGGTCACTATCGAAAAAGCCTTCAATACCATCTGGCGAGTACGTCAGCCGCGCCGCGGCGTCTCGAGCTTTCTGCTGTATTGGGCCATTCTGAGCCTGGGGCCGATCCTGCTGGGCGCCGGCTTCGCGGTCAGTACCTATATCGCTTCGCTGTCGCTACTCTCCGGGCCCGATGCGCTGATTGGCGCAAAAACCCTGCTGGGTTTCGCGCCGCTGCTGTTCAGCGTGGCCGCCTTCACCCTGCTCTATGCCTCGGTGCCCAACGCGCGGGTGCCAGTGCTGCATGCACTGTTGGGTGGGTTGTTCACGGCGGTGCTGTTCGAGGTGGCCAAGGCGCTGTTCGGTCTCTATGTGCAGCGTTTCCCGGGCTATCAGTTGATTTACGGCGCCTTTGCCACGGTGCCTTTATTCCTCCTGTGGATCTACCTGTCCTGGCTGATCGTGTTGTTTGGGGCCGAACTGGTCTGCAACCTGAGTTCGTCGCCGCAGTGGCGCAAACGCGCCATGCCGCGGTTGTTGGTGGTGATGGGGGTCTTGCGGGTGTTTTATGCGCGTCAGCAGTCGGGTCTGAAAGTGCGCCATCGCGATGTGCAGCGCCAGGGCTGGCAGTTGCCGGAGCATGAGTGGGAGGAGGTGCTCGAGTTTCTCGAGCAGCAGCAGTTGGTCGCGCCGACCAGTGCGGGAGCCTGGGTGCTGAGCCGTGATCTCGGTCGTTACAGCTTGCAACAGCTATTGAACCGCAGCCCCTGGCCGCTGCCACAGCTCAGTCAGCTGCCGGAACAGCTCGATGAGCCCTGGTACCCCGCGCTGCGTCAGGCGCTGGAGAGGCTGTACGAGGAGCAGGCAACGTTGTTCGAGGGCAGTCTGGCGGACTGGCTGAACCCGGCGGCCGAGTGACAAAAAACGTCGGTTTGCGGCATGGCGTCGGTCTCCGCTCATAGCTATTGGCACTGGCTGCTCTCAGTGGGGCCAAAGCAGGCTGGCACGCTTCTGGCTATCGTTATGGCAGATTGCAATCAGGTTGTCGGCATTGATGGGGATTGAAGGCGTTTCATGACAATTGAACGTTTTAGCGAAGCCGCTCATGGCAAGGTGATCCACTTGCATCAACGCGATCCGCAAGAAGCGTTGGAGCGACTGAATCGGATTACCGGGCTGCATTTTGCGCGCTGGCCCGAGTCGCTGGTGCCGCAGCTGGCTGAACCCGGCGCAGAGCCGTTAGCCGAGCCAAACGGCGCTACGGCGCAGGTCAGCGTCTGAGCAAAGCAAGAACCTCCCGCGGTTTGGCGATCTGCAGGCTCAGGCTAAAGCTTGATGCCTGTCTTGGCGAGTCGCGTCGACCGCCTGGATAAACAGCTCTTCGACCACCAGGGTAGTCGCCGGCACCGCAGAGCGCAGGCGTATCTGCATATCTTCGATCTTCTGTTTGACCGGGAGTCTGGCGACCCCGGACAGCAGGATCTTGTCGTGTGGGCTGACTTTGCCGTGATCCACGCTGACCTCGCGGCGCCTGTCGCCATCACGGTAGCTGACCAGCAAGGATACCGGCAGATTGGCCAGCCCCGGCAATTGCAGCCAGGTGGCGATGTTGTATTCGGCTACACGTCCTTCGTAGGGCGTGACCAACAGGCGGGCGGCATCGACGATGCGCAATGGCACAGGGCCGATCAACTTGTCGTGGGCGTTGGTCATTGCGCTGTTCCCAGGCTTATAACGGAGTGTATCGAGGCGATGGCAGCGAATTATAGGCAGGGGGCTGCCGAGCAAACTGTGCGCTCGACCACTGCTCGCTGTGATCCGTCTCGCAGTTCCTGTCGCTCAGGCCAGTTGCAGTGGGTGGCGCGTGACCGAGGCGGTGCTGAGGTTGGCCGGCGGGAGCGGCATGATCACCTGGTTATGCACATTGGCCTGTTGCAGCCAGAGGTTTTCCCCTTCGCCGAATTCCCCATTGGGTAGCCACAGGCCGTGAAGCCAGCCATTGCCGGGTGTTGGCGTGCTCTGCAAAATACCTGAGTGAGTTTGTGCGCTGGGGGCGCGGCGCAGCCAGACCGGTTTCGCCAGGCCTTTCAGGTAGTGCAAACCGAGGTGCAGCCCTTCGATATTGAGATGGCGCCAGCGCACCAGTGCCAGGCGCGGTGTCGCGCTGCCGGTCAGCAAGAGCACCAGTTGCCCCACTGCTACCTGCGCCGCCTGATCCGGGTGACACAGCAGGCGCGCGCCGCCGGTACTGGCATCGAGCATCTGGGCTGGCGAGGAGCAAGGCCGCTGCTCCAGCAGTTGGGCGTGGATGGCGGGCAAGCCAACCAGCAGGTTGCAGGCCACATCAAACTCTTCGCGTGGGTGGCGGCGTTGTTGCTGGCCCATCCAGTGGTGCTGAACGCGCTCGAGCAGTTGCCGCTCGTGGGCACTTTGCAGTGGAGCTGGATCATGCAGGGCGACCAGCAAGGCGCCCAGCTCGAAACGCCGCAGGACGTCGCGGCTGCCGTCGGGTTGTTGCGCATAGCCGAGACAAGGCTGCGACTCGGTCAGGTCGACGATCGGCGCTTCGCTGTCGCCCTCGTCATCCCAGGGCAGCAAGCGCGCCAAGCCTGCCAGGGGGGCGAGGGCGCCAAACAATTGGGGACATTCGCCTTCGGCAAGGTGAAAGGGGTTGCTCAGGGCGAGCAGCAGCATCTGCTGATAAAGACCGCGCAAGGTGCTCGCCGGTGCTGGCTGGAAGGCGGCTGCGACCGGCTCGTCCAGGCACTCCTGGTGTTCGCCGATCCAGTACAGCAGATGACTGTCGCGCCACAGGCTGGGTGGCGGCTCCTGATACAACTGGTAGTGGCGCAACAGGCTATGCGCGAGGAAATGCTGGGCCATGTACAGGCACCAGGCCAAATGCGGACGCGAGGGTTGCCGGCCTTTGAGTATCTGCAGCAGCAGGCGTTTGAAGCCGATAGCCAGCTCGTTGCACAGACGCACGAACAGCGGCGACGGGAGCTTGCCTTCAAGGTAGACCGCGGCATAGTGGCGATATTCGTCGCTGCAGTTTTGCAGCGCACGCTGCCTTTCGAGTAAGGTCATGGCATTGCGGTTGAGCCTGAACAGCAGGCCGAGCAGCTGTTGCAGTGCATCTTCATGCGGCAGCGAACGAGCTTGGGCTAACCGCTCGTTGAGGTCGGCCAAAGGCGCCGCGTCTTCTTCGAGGATGTCCGGCACTTCAAGGCGCAAGGCATCTAGCGTCATATCAACCCAATGTGGACGAGGAGCGAATGCATGGGAACGCGATTCCGGGTCGTGATTCGTACGGTGATGGGAGTTTGCGCCGGCTTGATCCTGGCTGGTTGCGCCGAAGATATCGGCGTCGATCAGCATGGACGAAAGGTACCGGCTGAGCGTCTGGAAGGCCAGTGGTTGGTGATTAATTACTGGGCCGAGTGGTGTGCACCCTGCCGTAGCGAAATTCCCCAACTGAATGCCCTCGCCGTGCAGCTCGAGGCGCAATCGGTGAGCGTGTTGGGGGTAAATTTCGATGGCCTGCAGGGTGCGGAATTGACCAAGGCGTCGCAGGCGATGGGGATCGAATTCACCGTGCTCGAGCAAGACCCGGGCGCGCGCTATGGGCTACCGCCCAGTGCCGTGTTGCCGGTCACCTATATCGTCGATGACCAGGGGCAGATGCGCGAGCGCTTGCTCGGCGAGCAGACGGCGGCCGGCTTGGCCGCGCGGGTGCAGGCCTTGCGGACTGGAGGGTAGTGGCATGCAGCGAATCTGTTTACATGGCTATGTCAGTGGTCGGGTGCAGGGGGTGTTCTTCCGCCAGGCCACTGCCGAACAAGCCGAACGCCTGGATGTGGATGGCTGGGTGCGTAACCTCGGCGACGGTCGCGTCGAGGTGTTGCTCGAAGGTGAGGAGCCCGCGGTGCGCGAACTGGCCGCCTGGCTGGAACAAGGGCCGGCGAAGGCCAAGGTCACCGCGCTCGCGCTGGAGGAACAGGCGTTGCAAGGGATCACTGGGTTCATCGTGCGGCGCTGATGGCTTAAAGTGGCCTGGGCTACGAGAGCTGTGGGTGGATGACGCCTTATTCATTCGCTGCCATCGCCGTTGGTAGATGGGTAAAACGTCAGCTACGCGCCCCGATCCACCCTACGATGCGACAGACCTTGCACATGAACTTGGGATTTCCCGGATGGGTCCAGCCATCCGCGAATCACGGCTTGACGTACCAGAAGTCGTGCCAGAAACCGATGACCTTGGCCGGATAGGCCTGTTTGCCGAGGCTGCCGTTGTAGCGCGCCAGGGCGCGGCTCAGGTTGCCGTTCTCTTTGCGCAGATAGAAGCTGAGGATGGTGCAGCCGTAGCGCAGATTGGTGGCGTTATCGGTGAGGTTGTCCTGCGGGCGACCGAGTTCGGCTTTCCAGAAAGGCATCACCTGCATCATGCCCTGGGCGCCGGCCGAGGAAATGGCGAAGCGGTCGAAATGGCTTTCCGTGTGGATCAGGGCCAGAACCAGGTCGGGGCGCAAGCCGGCCTTGCTGGCTTCGCGGTGCACCAGCCGGAGCAGGCTCAGACGTTCTTCGGCGGCAGGGATGTAGCGGGTCAGGCGGGTCGACATGTCCAGCAGCCAGACCTCGGCATCGAAGCGGTCCTGGAAACTGTCGGCCTCGGCTACCGTGCGCTGCAGCAGCGTACGCAGTTCCGGCTCGGGTGCCTGGCGCAGGCTGGCATGGCCGGGCAGGCACAGCAGCGTCAGCAGCAGGGTCAGGCACAGGCGCAAGGCCATGCTCGCGTTCAGTCGTTGCCGGGGTCGGCAACCAGGCGCCCGGCATCGCGCATCAGGGCCAGCAGGAAGCTTTCCTGCAGTTCGGGGTCGTTGCGGGTCAGTTCGATCAGGCTCTGTTCTAGCTCGCTGGCTTCTTCCTCCAGGCCCAGCTCGGACAAGCGCTTGACCCGGTGCACCCACTGTTCGACCTCGTCGTCTTCCAGATCATCGTAGATCAGCTTATGCGCTTCCTGCAGCTTGCCGCGCAAGGTGCGGCTGACCAATAAGGCGGCATCCGCCCGGGTCGAGCCTTGCGGGTCTTCGACGCTCAGCTGCAAGGTGCCGATGCGGCTGACATCCTGCTCGGCAAAGGGACTGTCGAGCAGGTTGAGGCGTAGAACGCCATTGCGGTCGGTCAGCAGCTCATGGGTTTGTTCGTTGGCTTTGACCCGTACCGAGCGCTCGGCCCAGGGCAGGCTGGAGTATTCCATGCGGGCGTCCTGGCGTTGCTCGTCGAGGCTGGCGAGGTTCTGCTGCGAGCGTCCGTTGGACTCGACGTTCATGAGCGGATTGAGCCCGGCGAAGCCATAGCTGATCCAGTCTTTGGTGGCGCTGTCCGGCAGCCTGCCGAGCAGCACCACGTTGAGTGCGTTGGCGCCGATGCCGGCGATTACGGCAACTGCGCCCAGCGGTACTTCGTAGAGTTCGCGCCAGGGTTGGTAAGGCGTGTAGCGGTCGTAGCGACGGCTGACCTCGAAGGCGGTCACCTCGAAGGTCTTCTGTTCGTGCACCCGCACCCGTCGTTGCGGCAGTTCCAGTACGCGCGGCTCGCCGATGTCGATTTGCAGGCTGTGATCCAGCAGTTTGCGCTCGACGCGCTCCTCATGTTCGCTGCGTTGCGGCAACTGGTTGGCGCAGCCACTCAAAAAGAGGGCGCCGCAGAGTGCGGCGCCGACAAGGCCTGGGGTGCTTCGTTTGAACATGACGGCTCTTATAAAAGGCTGAAATCAGCGGCGGATACGTGCGTGGATGAAGGACATGATGTCGGCGACGGCAACCACCTGAGCCTCGGTTTCCTGGCGGCTCTTGTATTCCAGATTGCCTTCGGCCAGGCCGCGATCGCTGATCACGATACGGTGCGGGATGCCGATCAACTCCATGTCTGCGAATTTGATGCCCGGACTGGTCTTTTTGTCACGGTCATCGAGCAGCACTTCGAAGCCGGCAGCTGTCAGGTCGGCATAGAGTCGGTCGGTGGTTTCCCGTACGGCGTCGGTTTCATAGCGCAACGGCACCAGGGCGATCTGGAACGGCGCCAAGGTGTCGTTCCAGAGAATGCCGCGCTCGTCGTTATTCTGCTCGATGGCGGCGGCAACCACGCGCGATACGCCGATGCCGTAGCAGCCCATGGTCAGGGTCGTCGGCTTGCCATTCTCGCCCATCACGGTGCAGTTCAGCGCTTCGCTGTATTTGCTGCCCAGCTGGAAGATGTGCCCGACTTCGATGCCGCGCTTGATCTCCAGCGTGCCCTGGCCGTCCGGGCTCGGGTCGCCAGCGACCACGTTGCGCAGGTCGGCGACCATCGGCAGGGGCAGGTCGCGCTCCCAGTTCACGCCAAAGTAGTGCTTGTCGTCGATATTGGCGCCGATGGCGAAATCGCTCATCAGGGCGACCGAGCGATCGACGATGCATGGCAGTGGCAGATTCAGCGGGCCGAGGGAGCCGGCACCGGCGCCGATGGCGTCGCGCAGCTCGGCTTCCGAGGCCATGACCAGCGGACTGGCCACCTGCTCCAGGTTGGCTGCCTTGATCTCGTTCAGTTCGTGGTCGCCACGGATGATCAGGGCGATCAGGGTGCCGGCTTCGGCGCCATGCACCACCAGGGTCTTGATGGTTTTTTCGATGGGCAGGTCGAAACCCTCCACCAGGTCGGCGATGGTCTTGGTGTTCGGGGTCTCGATCAGGCGCAAGGCTTCGCTCGCTGCGCCGCGCACGGTTTCGCGCGGAATGGCTTCGGCCTTCTCGATATTGGCGGCGTAGTCGGAGCTGTCGCTGAAGGCGATATCGTCTTCGCCGGATTCGGCCAGGACGTGGAACTCATGGGAGCCGGTGCCGCCGATCGAACCGGTATCGGCCTGCACCGGACGGAAATTCAGGCCCAGGCGGGTGAATATGTTGCAGTAGGCCTGGTGCATGCGGTCATAGGTCGCTTGCAGCGACGCCTGGTCGACATGGAAGGAGTAGGCGTCCTTCATGATGAACTCACGGCCGCGCATCAGGCCGAAGCGCGGGCGGATCTCGTCGCGGAACTTGGTCTGGATCTGGTACAGGTTGAGCGGTAACTGCTTGTAGCTGCTCAATTCGTTGCGCGCCAGATCGGTGATCACTTCTTCGTGGGTCGGGCCGACGCAGAACTCGCGGCCGTGACGGTCCTTCAGGCGCAGCAGCTCGGGGCCGTATTGCTCCCAGCGGCCCGACTCCTGCCACAACTCGGCGGGCTGGATTGCCGGCATCAGCACCTCGAGGGCGCCGGCGGCGTTCATCTCCTCGCGGACGATGGCTTCCACCTTGCGCATCACGCGCAGCCCCATCGGCAGCCAGGTATACAGGCCCGAGGCGAGCTTGCGGATCATGCCGGCGCGCAGCATCAGCTGGTGGCTGATCACCACGGCATCGGACGGGGTTTCTTTGAGGGTCGAGAGCAGGAACTGACTGGTGCGCATAATTGGCCGTTTTGTCGGTTGCAAGGGCTTTTGATAGGTCGGCATTGTACGGTGCCTGTACTGTGGCGTACAGGATGCAGGCAGGCGGTTCAGGAGGAGGCGGGTGTGACGGTATTGACGGCGGAACAGGTTCAGGCGCTGATCCGGGCGGGTTTGCCCATGGCCGAGGACATCGAGCTGTGCATCGACCGGCTGGATGCGCAGGGGGTGCTCGCGCGGGTGCCTTTTCATGCCAAGTTGGTGCGCCCCGGTGGCACCCTGTCCGGGCCGACCATCATGGCGCTGGCGGACGCGGCCATGTATGCGGTGGTGCTGGGGCGGTTGGGTCGCGTGGAAATGGCGGTGACCTCCAATTTGAATATCAACTTCCTGGTCAAGCCCAGGCCGGTGGACTTGTTGGCCGAGGCGCGAATATTACGTTTGAGTCGGCGCCAGGCAGTGTGCGAAGTGTCGTTGTATTCGCTGGGCAATGCAGAAGAGTTGGTGGCGCATGTCACCGGAACTTACGCCTTGCCACTTTGATGGTGGTTGGTTAAATAGTGATCAATATGTAAGTGCAGGCAAGAAAAAGCCCGGCAGAAGCCGGGCTTTTTCGTATTGCTAACGAATTACAGCTGAATTACAACACGCTCAGCGGGTATTCGACGATCAGGCGGAAGTCGTTCAAGTCCGCACTGTAGTGGTCATTCATGGCACTGTTGGCGCGCCAGATGGAGTTGCGAATGCGGAACGACAGGTCTTTTGCGGCACCTTCCTGGATCACATACTTGGTTTCGAAGTTGAACTCGTGCTCTTTACCTTCGTCGGCGCCGACTACGCCGGTGTCGATGTTGTCGCCGTAGATGTAGCGGGTCATGAAGCTCAGGCCCGGTACGCCGTAGGTGGCCATGTTCAGGTCATAGCGAGCCTGCCAGGATTCCTCGTCCGCGCGGTCGAAGTCGGAGAACTGAACCGAGTTGGCCAGCCAGACGGTGCCGCCGCCATCGACGCCATAGGCGTAGGCGGTATCACCGGAGGAGCGCTGGTGGGCCAAAGTGAAGGTGTGAGCGCCCAGGGAGTAGGCTGCTGCCAGGCTCCAGATCTTGTTGTCAACGTCGCCCGAGAGCTTCTGGCCATCGTCGTTGGTTCTGTAGCCGTTGAGGTCGAAGTTCAGTGCTTGATCTTCACCCAGGGGCAGGTTGTAGTTCAGGTTGACGTAAGTCTTCTTGAAATGGTCTTCGACGTCGGAGGCGTGGATGGCGGCGCTGAAGTTGTCGGTGAAGCTGTAGCTGACACCAACGATGTTGGCGGACGACAAGGCAAAGGTGTCGCGATCGGTGCTGGTCTGGCTGCTCATGGCAGTGAAGCGGCCAGCGGACAGTTCCAGGCCTTCGATCTCATTGCTGGTCAGCAGGGTGCCGGTGGCAACTTCAGGCAGGATGCGGCTGTCGTCGGTGCTGAAGACCGGGCTGGCAGTGAACTGGTTGCCGTACTTCAGTACGGTGTCCGATACGCGGAACTTGATTGCGCCGCCCACTTCGGTCTGGGTGTCGTCACCGCGACCGTCATCGGTCTGGTCGAACTGGCCGGTACCGAAACGACCGCGACCGCTGTCCAGCTTGATGCTGGACAGGGAGTGGGCGTCTACGCCGACACCAACGGTGCCTTGGGTGAAGCCGGATTCAGCCAGCAGGCGGATGCCCAGGCCAGTCTCTTCACGATAGCCCGCAGGGTTGGCGGAAGTGCTGGCGCCGTTGCTGGCACCGTTACGGAAATCGCGGTTGTGATACAGGATGCGATTGAAAATATTGAAAGTGCTGTCTTCCAGAAAGCCCTTGGACTCGGACTGGCTGGAGGCCACTGCCATTTGGGTACTGCCCGCTGCTACTGCGAGGGCGATTACGCTCCACTTCATCACTTGCATCGTGATTGCTCCTTTGGTTTAGAAGAGTTGCGCTGTCCGACTGTTTGTTATATGGACAGCTCTTTCTTTTTGTGTCGGCGCTAACTTATAGCACGCAGCCAAAGTTGGCGATAGTTGCAATCTGTTCCTTGCGCTTTGTTCACGGTCATGTCGCAAAATCCGATAAAACATGTCGCAATTCTGTAGATTCCTGCGTGTGTTTTGCAGCGTCGACGAATTCTGCAATTTTGGTTGCTGGCAACCGGGTTTTGAAGCTTGGCGACCCGGTATCCCGGGCGTCGCGGTAGCTTAAAGCAAAAGTCGTGCTCAAGGTGCCGAGCTTTGATCATGGGGTGAGCTTTTGCAGGGGCCGGCTTCTTCTGGTGCGCATTGTAAAGGAGTTGTCGCCAGATTTCATGGGGGTTACAGCCATGTCATGACGGATGAAGTATGCGGGAAAATTGCTGGTGACACAGGCCTCTCGATGTGTATTTGCGGCGTTCGGCTGGGGCGTTCGGTTGTCGTGGTAACGCTTGTGGGGGTTGCCATTACGCTAGGAAACAAACCGTGCGCGAGAATGGTGCGTGGCTTGTTGCGCCGTACTCGTGCATGGCTGGCCTGTGTGGGGTGGCTGCTGGGGCGTAGAGGTGAATCCGTTGCGGCTCCCGCGTATGCTGCCGGTCCGTCGCTTGGCATGTCGGGTTTGCGCTATCGGCACTAAGCTTTGTCTATTCAATGGTCTGGCAGGAGGGTGCCTATGTTCGTTCTGGATTCGCGTTTGCAGCAGGACACTCTGCCGGTGGGGGATTTTCCGCTGTGTCGTTTGTTGTTGATGAATGATGCCAATTATCCCTGGTTCATCCTGGTGCCCAGGCGCGAGGAGGTGAGTGAGCTGTTTCAGCTCGATGGCCTTGATCAGCAGGCCTTGTGGCAAGAAGCCACGATGCTGGCCGAGACGCTCAAGGATGCCTTTGGCGCCGACAAAATGAACATTGCCACCCTGGGTAATGTGGTCAGTCAACTGCATGTGCATGTGATCGCGCGGCGGCGTGACGATCCGGCCTGGCCGGCGCCGGTGTGGGGAAGACTGCCTGCGCAGCCGTATGGCGATGAGCAGGTGCTGGCGATCAAGGACAGGTTGCGCCTGGTATTGGCTGAAAATTTCTGTTTTATCGAGGATTGAGGGATGAATGCGGAGCAGCGAATTACCGATCTGGAAAGCCGTTTGGCTTTCCAGGATGACACCATTCAGGCGCTCAACGATGTGCTGGTGACTCAGCAGCGGGAGTTGGAGCGCTTGCAGTTGCAGGTCGCGGCTCTGGCCAGGCGCCAGGAGGAAATAGGTGGCCGGCTCGATGCTGCGGAAGATGAGGTGCCACCCCCTCACTATTGATGGTGGCTGGCGATGTCGTATAAACAGAAAAGCCCGCATTTTGCGGGCTTTTCTGTTTGGCGTCGGGGCTAGCGTCGGGCGGGGGAGGCAATCACGTCTTCCGCTTGCAGGCCCTTGTCGCGCTGCATGACGGAGAATTCGACGCGCTGGCCTTCGACCAGGACCCGATGGCCCTCGCCGCGGATTGCGCGAAAGTGCACGAAGATATCGTCACCCGAGTCGCGGGAAATGAAGCCGAAGCCTTTGGAGGTGTTGAACCATTTGACTGTGCCGGTTTCCCGGTCGGTCATGTTCTGTGGTGCTGCGCTGTCACGGACTTTCAGGCGCAGGTTGGTCGCCAGGTGCAGCAGTACGGCGGCCAGCACGGTGAGCAGGCTGAACAGGGTGGCGGGCAGGTCGGCGATCGTTGGTAACGGGGCCAGCAGAATCAAGGCTTGCAGCAGTGTGCCCAGGATCAACAGGGCAGAAACCAGGTTTTGCAGTTGATGGCGCAGGCCCGAATGCCAGATAGGCAGTTGCGGTGCCAGGATCAGGTTGAGTAGGCCGAACGAGGCAAGGCTCAGAGCCTCTGGCTGTTGTAGGAATGGCAGGGTGGTATTGCTGAGGCTTGGCACAAAGGACAGTAGCAGGGCGGTGAGGCCCGTTAGCAGGTGGACGATTTTCAACATATTCAATGAGCTCACTTATTAAAGGATCGCCAGGATGAGCCGGTTGCACGGGCATTGCCTTGAGTTGAGGGCGTTGTGGATGCGCGTGTGATCGGCCTATGCGCTGATCCATGACTCGGAGCAGCGGCACGGGGCGTATTTAACAGCAAAGAGGTGAGCTACTCAAATCAAGCGCTTATGGCGCTTTCGCGGGATTCGGGGTGGACCTGATTGCGGCCGTTGTGTTTGGCCTGGTAAAGCGCGTCGTCGGCGCGGGTAAGCAGGCTTTCCAGGTTGTCGCCAGGTCTGGCCAGGGCGAAGCCGAAGGAGGCGCTGATGCTGTCCAGCACCTGGTCGGTGCGGCGTACTTTGATGCGCAGTGACTGGATTTTCATGCGCAGGCTTTCGGCGAAAGCGTGTGCGCTATGGCTGTCGAAGCACTCGCGAAGAATTACGCAGAACTCTTCGCCGCCGTAGCGTGCGGCAGTGGCGCGCGGTGGCAGGGCGTCGCGCAGTAGTTGGCCGACATGCTGCAGAACCCGGTCACCCAGTGGGTGGCCGTATTGGTCGTTGAACTGCTTGAAGTGGTCGATATCCAGCATCACCAGGGCTACGCCCTTGTGCTCGCCGGCGAGCGCCTGTTCCAGTAGGCGGGTAAAGGCGTGCCGGTTGAAGACCTGGGTCAGGCTGTCGAGGGTTGCCGCGACGTGGGCGCGTTCCAGTTGGCCGCGCAGGTGCTGGATCTCGTTCTGCGCTGCACGTATGCGGTAGAGAAATTTCTCTTGCTGATCCTGCATCAGTTGGGTGCTTTGTTGCAGGTCGTTCAATACGTTGGGCAGATCGTCGATGATCGGCTCTTGCAGGGCGGCGAGGCCCTGTTGCAGGCTGACTTGGTAGTTGTGGCTGCCGGCCACGCTGAGCGAAACATCGTCTTCGATGCCGTCAACCAGTTCGATGACTTGTTGCTGGCCAGCGCGGGCTTCTTCGAGTTCGTGGCGAATGATGTAGTCGCGGAACAGTTTGGTGGCTGCTTCCGCTGGAAAGCTGTCGAAGTCTGTGACGATCTTGTCCAGGCGGCGATTGAGGTCCGGCTCCTGGCCTTTGCTGTAGGTGTACCAAAGAGCGTAGTGCAGCGGGTTGGGGGGGATGCCGTGACGCATCATCAAGGGCACGGCCTGCTTCAGCAGGGCGGCTGCCTCGCGCGTGTCTTCCGGGTAGCGCTCAACAATGCTGGGGGTTTTGTTTGGCTTGCTCATGCGCGTCACTGTGGCAAGTTGCGAATGGCTGAAGCATAGAGCAGGGAGTGGTCCTGCGCCTAGGCGCATTTCTCAGAGTTGCCAGTTTCAGGTAAAGGCCAGGGTGATTGGGGGCTTTGCCTGCTGCTGGTTTCAATCGGTTGTCAGACCGTCGAAGCGCTGTCGCATTTTTCAACGGCCTGTTGGCGCTTTGCGCTCGCTGATCTGTCAGGCGTCGAGCAGGCTGCGCAGCATCCAGGCGGTTTTTTCATGCACTTGCATGCGCTGGGTCAGGACGTCTGCGGTGGGTTCGTCGCTGACCTTGTCGAGCAAGGGGAAGATCCCGCGCGCCGTGCGGATCACCGCCTCCTGACCCTGAACCAGTTGTTTGATCATGTCGGCAGCGCTGGGTACGCCTTCTTCTTCCTTGATCGAGGACAGGCGCGCGTAGGCCGCGTAGCTGCCGGGGGCCGGGAAGCCGAGGGCGCGGATGCGTTCGGCGATCTGGTCGACCGCCAATGCCAGTTCGGTGTATTGCCCTTCGAACATCAGGTGCAGGGTGTTGAACATCGGGCCGGTGACGTTCCAATGGAAGTTGTGGGTTTTCAGGTACAGGGTGTAAGTGTCGGCGAGCAGGCGGGATAGGCCTTCGGCGATGGCGGCGCGATCCTGTTCAGCGATTCCGATATTGATTTCCATACCATTTCTCCTTTCAAGTGGGCCGGAGCTTGTCTGGCTCCGCAGTGGGCAGAGCCTAGCATAGGGGCTGCATGCTTGATCTCGGCTTATGTCAATAAGCGTCATTGTTTGATGCTATGGGATTCTTGGTCGGCATGGTTGTCTGCTGCGGGTGACTTGGTGGGGCTGATGGGGGGCGTTTGCTCCGCGACCCTCTGGAGGCGGCCTCGTGATGGCTCCCGATATTTCCACGGCCTCTGAGCCTGTGTGGCTGGACAAAAGCGCGTGGGCTGGCGGCTGCAAGTGACGGCTTAACCATATATAATCCCGCGCTTTGCCGCGAAGCGCGGGTTGAGGGCGGTCTGGCGCAAGTGCGCCGTTGGTCGATTGCTGGCCCCGCCGAATGCTGCAATTGCAGAAAATGCCGCGTGAACCTGCCGACAGGCATGGGCCCGGACAAGCGCGCCGCACTCCACGCGGTCCAACGAATTCAAGACTCAAGAGAAGCGACTACCACCATGATGCGCAGCCATTATTGCGGCCAACTGAACGAGAGCCTGGACGGCCAGGAAGTCACCCTTTGCGGTTGGGTCCATCGCCGCCGTGACCATGGCGGGGTGATCTTCCTCGACATCCGTGACCGCGAAGGTCTGGCCCAGGTGGTGTTCGATCCCGATCGCGCCGAGACCTTTGCCGTCGCCGACAAGGTGCGCAGCGAATATGTGGTGAAGATCACCGGCAAGGTGCGCCTGCGTCCGGACGGTGCGCGCAATGCCAACATGGCCAGCGGCGCCATCGAGGTGCTGGGTTATGAGTTGGAAGTGCTCAACGAGGCGGAGACCCCGCCGTTCCCGCTCAACGAATACTCCGATGTCGGCGAGGAAACCCGCCTGCGTTACCGCTTCATCGACCTGCGTCGCCCGGAAATGGCGGCCAAGTTGAAGCTGCGCTCGAGCATCACCACCAGCATCCGTCGCTACCTGGACGACAACGGCTTCCTCGACGTGGAAACGCCGATCCTCACCCGCGCCACCCCGGAAGGCGCGCGCGACTACCTGGTGCCGAGCCGCACCCATGCCGGCAGCTTCTTCGCCCTGCCGCAGTCGCCGCAGCTGTTCAAACAACTGCTGATGGTGGCCGGCTTCGACCGTTACTACCAGATCGCCAAGTGCTTCCGCGACGAGGACCTGCGCGCAGACCGTCAGCCGGAGTTCACCCAGATCGACATCGAGACCAGCTTCCTCGATGAAAACGACATCATGGGCATCACCGAGAAGATGATCCGCCAGCTGTTTCGCGAAGTGCTGGACGTGGAGTTCGCCGACTTCCCGCACATGACCTTCGCCGAGGCCATGCGCCGCTATGGTTCGGACAAGCCGGACCTGCGCATCCCGCTGGAACTGGTGGATGTGGCCGATCAGCTCAAGGATGTCGACTTCAAGGTGTTCAGCGGTCCGGCCAACGATCCGAACTGCCGCGTCGCCGCGCTGCGCGTGCCGGGCGGGGCGAGCATGCCGCGCAAGCAGATCGACGATTACACCAAGTTCGTCGGCATCTACGGTGCTCGCGGCCTGGCCTATATCAAGGTCAACCAGCGGGCCAATGGCGTCGAAGGCCTGCAGTCGCCGATCGTCAAGAACATCCCGCTGGACAACCTCAACGTGATCCTCGATCGGGTCGGTGCGGTCGACGGCGATATCGTGTTCTTCGGCGCCGACAAGGCCAAGATCGTCAGCGAGGCCCTGGGCGCGCTGCGCATCAAGCTGGGTCACGACCTCGAGCTGCTGACCTGCGCATGGGCGCCGCTGTGGGTAGTCGACTTCCCGATGTTCGAGGAAAGCGACGACGGCAGCCTGACCTCGCTGCACCATCCGTTCACTTCGCCGAGCTGCAGTGCCGCCGAGCTGGAGGCCAATCCAGCCGCCGCGCTGTCGCGTGCCTATGACATGGTGCTCAACGGCACCGAGCTGGGCGGTGGTTCTATCCGTATCCACGACCGGGGCATGCAGCAGGCGGTGTTCCGCGTGCTCGGCATCGGCGAGGAGGAGCAGCAGGAGAAGTTCGGCTTCCTCCTCGACGCGCTGAAATACGGTGCGCCGCCGCACGGTGGCCTGGCCTTCGGTCTGGATCGTCTGGTGATGCTGATGACCGGCGCGCAGTCGATCCGCGAAGTGATCGCCTTCCCGAAAACCCAGAGCGCGGCCTGCGTCATGACCCAGGCTCCGGGCGTGGTGGACAACAAGGCGTTGCGCGAATTGCACATCCGCCTGCGCGAGCAGCCCAAGGCCGAATAAGCCTTGCCGACGACAAGGAGCCTGGGTTTGCCAGGCTTCTTCGTTATGGGTGTTACGAAACCTGATCGAAGTGATAACGGAGTGAGTTATGGCTGGTCATTCCAAGTGGGCCAACATCAAGCACCGCAAAGGGCGCCAAGACGCCAAGCGCGGCAAGATCTTCACCAAGCTCATTCGTGAGCTGACCGTCGCCGCCAAGGGCGGTGGTCTGCCGGCGGACAATCCGCGTCTGCGCCTGGCCGTGGACAAGGCGCTGACCGCCAACATGACCCGCGACACCATCGATCGGGCGATCGCTCGTGGCGTCGGTTCGGACGAAGCCGACAACATGGTCGAGCTGAGCTACGAAGGCTATGCGCCCAGTGGCGTGGCGATCTTCGTCGAGGCCATGACCGATAACCGCAATCGCACCGCCGCCGAAGTACGCCACGCCTTTACCAAGTGCGGCGGCAATCTGGGCACCGATGGCTCGGTGGCCTACATGTTCGAGCGCAAGGGGCAGATCAGCTATGCCCCGGGGGTCGATGAAGACGCCCTGATGGAGGCTGCGCTGGAAGCCGGTGCCGACGATGTGGTCGGCGGCGAGGACGGCTCGGTCGAGGTCTATACCGCCTTTGCCGACTTTCACGCGGTAAACGAGGCGCTGAACAATGCCGGGTTCAGGGGCGACGAGGCCGAGGTGGCGATGATTCCGTCGATCAGTGCGCCCGTCAGCGACCTGGAAACCGCGCAGAAGGTGATCAGGCTGATCGACATGCTGGAAGACCTCGACGACGTGCAGAACGTCTACCACAACGCCGAGATCCCCGACGAGATCATGGAACAGCTTGGTTGATTGCTTGTTGGGTGCCAAGGACCGGAAGTTGCTGGGGAGCTGTTGCCCGCATGCCTCCGGTTTTTGTATGGCGATGCCCCCCGTTATCTGTTGAGCCAGATCGCAACCTCGTGGGAGGGACTTTGGCCGCGAAACATTGTCAGTGTTTCGAAGATTTTCGCGGATGAAGCGCAACGCCGCCCGGCCGCCCTACAAAAACGTTATCTCTGATGCAGCAGTTAACGGGTGCATAGCCTTTTTATGGCTGCCAGGTGGGTGACGGCACCGAAGGCCGGCCCTATACTCGCCAGCTGGATAGATAAACAGTATGGTTGCCGGCTTTGCTCGGCAGCTCGGGCGGATGGTAGGGCATGACGTTGATCCTCGGTATCGACCCCGGTTCGCGTATCACCGGTTATGGTGTGGTGCGTGATAGCGGGCGCAGTTGCGAATATGTCGCCTCGGGCTGTATTCGTACCGGCACTGGCTCGATGCCGGAGCGTTTGCAGATGGTTTTTCGTGGCGTGCGCGAGGTGATCGAGACCTATGGGCCGGTGACCATGGGCATCGAGCAGGTATTCATGGCGCGTAACCCGGACTCGGCACTCAAGCTCGGCCAGGCCCGTGGCGTGGCCATAGTGGCGGGGATCGAGGCGGGGCTGGATATCGCCGAGTACACCGCGACCCAGGTCAAACAGGCGATTGCTGGCAGCGGGGGGGCCGATAAAGAGCAGGTGCAGATGATGGTCATGCATTTGCTCAAACTGGTGCAGAAACCGCAGATCGATGCCTCGGATGCCCTGGCGATTGCGCTGTGCCATGCCCATCACCGGCAAAGCCTGATTCCACACGGTCTGGTCGCTGCCAAGCGGCGCGGCGGCCGCCTTCGGTTATAGCCTTATTCAAGGAAAGCAGCGGTGATTGGACGTTTATGCGGCACCCTGGCGGAGAAGCAGCCGCCGCATTTGATTCTGGATGTGAATGGCCTGGGCTACGAGCTGGAAGTGCCCATGACGACCTTGTACCGTTTGCCGGCGGTCGGCGAGCCGCTGACCCTGCACACTCACCTGGTGGTGCGCGAAGATGCGCACCTGCTCTACGGCTTTTTCGAGAAGCGCGAGCGCCAGCTGTTTCGCGAACTGATCCGGCTCAATGGCGTCGGTCCGAAACTGGCGCTGGCCCTGATGTCCGGGTTGGAGGTCGATGAGTTGGTGCGTTGCGTGCAGGCGCAAGACACCTCGGTACTGGTGAAAATCCCCGGGGTCGGCAAGAAAACCGCCGAACGCCTGCTGGTTGAATTGAAAGACCGCTTCAAGGCCTGGGAGGGCGTGCCGGGCATGGCGAGCCTGGTGGTTGAACCTCGCGGCGCTGGCGCAGTCCCACATGCGGAGAATGATGCAGTCAGTGCGCTTATTTCCCTCGGTTACAAGCCGCAAGAAGCCAGTCGTGCCGTCTCGGCCATCAAGCAGGATGGGTTGAGCAGTGAAGACATGATCCGTCGTGCCCTGAAGGGAATGGTGTAACTCCAGATGCTCGAAGCAGACCGCCTGATTACCGCCACCAGCCGCGACCGCGACGAGCAGGTGGATCGTGCCATTCGGCCGTTGAAGCTGGCCGAGTACATCGGCCAGCCGAACGTGCGCGAGCAGATGGAGCTGTTTATCCAGGCCGCCAGGGGGCGCAGTGAAGCCCTCGATCACACCCTGATCTTCGGTCCGCCGGGGCTGGGCAAGACCACCCTGGCCAATATCATCGCCCAGGAAATGGGCGTGTCGATCAAGAGCACCTCCGGCCCGGTGCTGGAGCGGCCGGGCGATCTGGCCGCGCTGCTGACCAATCTCGAGCCGGGCGATGTGCTGTTCATCGATGAAATCCATCGCCTGTCGCCGATCGTCGAGGAAGTGCTGTACCCGGCGATGGAAGACTTCCAGCTGGATATCATGATCGGCGAAGGCCCGGCCGCGCGTTCGATCAAGCTCGACTTGCCGGCCTTCACCCTGGTAGGCGCCACCACCCGCGCCGGCATGCTGACCAACCCGTTGCGCGATCGTTTCGGTATCGTCCAGCGTCTGGAGTTCTACAGCACCGAGGACCTGACCACCATCGTCACCCGTTCGGCAGGCATTCTCGGCTTGCCGATCGAGGCCCAGGGCGCCTTCGAGATCGCCCGGCGCGCCCGCGGTACGCCGCGCATTGCCAACCGCCTGCTGCGCCGGGTGCGGGATTTCGCCCAGGTGCGCGGCCAGGGCGACATCACCCGGCAGATTGCCGACTCGGCGCTGAACCTGCTGGATGTCGACGAGCGCGGCTTCGATCACCAGGATCGCCGGCTGTTGTTGACCATGATCGAGAAGTTCGATGGCGGCCCCGTGGGGGTCGACAGCCTGGCTGCGGCGATCAGCGAGGAGCGCCACACCATCGAAGATGTCCTGGAGCCCTACCTGATTCAGCAGGGCTACATCATGCGTACCCCGCGTGGGCGCGTGGTAACCCGGCATGCCTATCTGCATTTCGGCCTGAACATGCCGAATCGCATGGGGGATATGCCGTCCGTCGACTTGTTTGCTGCCGATGGCGAGTAAGCAAAAATACTTGCTGCCAGTGATTGGCAAGTTCAGGAGCTAGCACTAGAGTATGCACGCGCAAAACGGAGTTAAACCGTTCACCCATCGCTGTCGGGTTTATTTCGAAGACACCGACGCGGGCGGCATCGTCTACTACGTCAATTACCTCAAATTTATGGAACGGGCTCGCACCGAGTGTCTGCGTGATCTGGGTTTTCTCCAGTCGACGCTGGCCGAGGAGGGCCTGTTGTTCGTTGTGCATTCGGCTGAAGCGCGCTATCACGCGCCAGCCAGGCTCGACGACGAGTTACTGGTAAGCGCCGAAGTGATCGAATTAAACCGTGCCAGCCTGCGTTTTCGTCAACAGGTCAGGCGGGCAACGGATGATGCGCTGCTTTGTGAAGGGCAGTTTATGGTGGCCTGTGTGCGCGCCGACAATTTGAAACCCCGGGTCATTCCCCAAACTCTGCACACGGCCTTTGCCGGGCAGGGCGGCGCGGGCACATCTAGAGCAGGAGAGTAAGCGTGGAAGCCAACGCCGTTGACCATATGTCGATGTGGAGTCTGATCAGCAATGCCAGTCTGGTGGTCCAGTTGGTGATGTTGACGCTGGTGGCCGCCTCGGTCACCTCGTGGGTCATGATTTTCCAGCGCAGCACCCTGCTGCGCGCCGCCAAACGCGCCCTGGACAACTTCGAGGAGCGTTTCTGGTCGGGTATCGACCTGTCCAAGCTGTATCGTCAGGCGGGCAGCAACCCGGACCCGGACTCGGGCCTGGAACAGATCTTTCGTGCCGGTTTCAAGGAGTTCTCCCGTCTGCGTCAGCAGCAGGGGGTCGATCCCGATGCGGTGATGGACGGTGTGGCGCGCGGCATGCGCGTGGCCATTTCGCGCGAGGAAGAGAAGCTCGAACAGAGTCTGCCGTTCCTCGCCACCGTCGGTTCCACCAGCCCCTATATCGGTCTGTTCGGTACCGTGTGGGGGATCATGAACTCCTTCCGCGGTTTGGCTCAGGTGCAGCAAGCGACCCTGGCCACCGTCGCCCCGGGTATCGCCGAGGCGCTGATCGCCACCGCCATCGGTCTGTTCGCGGCGATTCCTGCGGTAATCGCCTACAACCGCTTCTCCGCGCGCGGGGAAATGCTGATCGGTCGTTATTACACCTTCGCCGACGAGTTCCAGGCGATCCTGCACCGTAAAGTCCATACCAGCGACGACTAAGCCTTAGGCACTCTCAAGATAGGTTTCAAGCCATGGCCAGAATTCGCAACAGACGCAAGCCGGTTTCCGAGATGAACGTGGTGCCTTACATCGACGTGATGCTGGTACTGCTGGTGATCTTCATGGTGACCGCACCGATGCTCAACCAGGGAGTCAAGGTCGATCTGCCGCAGGTCAGCAGTGAGGTCTTGCCGCAGGATAATAATGCTCAGGTGCTGACCATTTCGATCAAGGCCGACAAGTCCTATTACTGGAATATGGGTACGGAAGTCGATGTCGATACCGTGCAGGATCAAGCCATGACCCTGGAGGAAATGACCCGTGCGGTGACTGCGATCCTCAACCAGAGCCGCAGCCAGGGCAAGCAGGTGCAGGTGTTCGTGCGTGGTGACAAAGCGGTCGATTACGGCACGGTGATGCTGGCCATGGGTGGCCTGCAGCAGGCCGACGTGGGTAACGTCGGGCTGATTACCGAGGCCCCCTGATGCGCCAGGAACGCGAACCTTCACCTTCGGAAAGCCTGTTTTGGCCTGTGCTCTGGGCTGTGGCGCTGCATGCCCTGATGTTCGCCATGCTGTTCGTCAGTTTTGCCTTCGCTCCGGATTTGCCGCCGGCCAGGCCAATCGTGCAGGCGACCCTGTATCAACTGAAATCACAGAGTCAGGCGACCACTCAGACCAACCAGAAGATCGCCGGTGAGACCAAGAAAACCACCGCGCCGATCTATGAGACCGAACAACTCGAGCAGAAAAAGGCCGATCAGGAAAAACGGGCCGTTGCGGCAAAGGCTGCGGAACAAAAGAAGGCCGAGGAGGCTCGAAAGGCCGATGCGGCGAAGAAGGCCGATGCAGAAAAGAAGGCCGCCGAGCAGAAGAAGCTAGCCGCTATCGCCAAGAAGAAGGCGGCGGATGAAGCGGCGAAGAAGAAAGCGGCCGAAGACGCCAAGAAGAAAGCCGCCGAGGAGGCGAAGAAAAAAGCCGTAGCCGAGGCCGCCAGGAAAAAGGCCGCGGATGATGCGAAGAAAAAGGCCGCCGAGGCGGCTCAGCGCAAGGCCACTGAAGACAAGAAGGCCGCCGCATTGGCCGAGTTGTTGTCCGAGGATGTCGGTCGCCAGCAGGCGCTGGCCGATGAAGTGGGCGACCAGGTTGCCGGCAGTCTCGACGATCTGATCGTCAAGTTGGTCAGCGAGCAGTGGCGCAGGCCGCCATCGGCGCGTAACGGTATGAGTGTAGAAGTGCTGATCGAGATGTTGCCCGATGGCACCATCATCAACGCCAGTGTCACCCGCTCCAGCGGCGATTCGCCTTTCGACAGCTCCGCCATCCAAGCGGTGCGCAACGTTGGCCGTATCGCTGAAATGCAACAATTGGATCGCGCTACTTTCGATCGACTTTACCGGCAGCGACGTGCCGTCTTCAAACCGGAGGATTTAGGTCTGTGAATACCCTGATGCGTATCGTCCTGCTCGGTCTGGCCATGTTGGTCGGTTCCGTGCAGGCGGCTGATCCTTTGGTGATCAGCACTGGTACCGACCGTGCGACACCTATTGCCGTCGTGCCATTCGGCTGGCAAAGCGGAACAGTGCTGCCGGAGGACATGGCCGAGATCATCGGCAATGACCTGCGCAATTCGGGGGTGTTCGAGCCGATCCCGCGGCAGAACATGATCAGTCTGCCGACCCAGGCCAGCGAGATCATCTACCGCGACTGGCAAGCCCTGGGCGCGCAATATGTATTGGTTGGCAACATGCTGCCCAGCGGCGGTCGTTTGCAGGTGCAGTTCGCCCTGTTCAACGTGGCGACCCAGCAGCAGGTGCTGACCGGCAGCGTGGGCGGCGCAACCGACCAGTTGCGCGACATGGCGCACCATATCGCCGATCTGTCGTTCGAGAAGCTGACCGGGGTCAAGGGGGCGTTTTCCACGCGCATGCTGTATGTCACGGCCGAGCGCTTCTCGGTCAACAACACCCGCTATACCCTGCAGCGTTCCGACTACGACGGTGCTCGCGCGGTGACCTTGCTGCAATCGCGCGAGCCGATCCTGTCGCCGTCCTTTGCCCCGGATGGTCGGCGCATTGCCTACGTGTCGTTCGAGCAGAAGCGTCCGCGTATCTTCGTTCAGCACATCGACACCGGTCGGCGAGAGCAGATCACCAATTTCGACGGCCTCAACGGCGCGCCGTCCTGGTCGCCGGACGGCAGCCGGCTGGCATTCGTGCTGTCGAAGGATGGCAATCCGGAAATCTATGTGATGGACATGGGCTCGCGGCAGTTGCGGCGGGTGACCAATCAGGGCTCGATCGATACCGAACCGTTCTGGGGCAAGGATGGCAATACCATCTACTTCACCTCGGATCGATCCGGCAAGCCGCAGATCTACAAGACCAGCATCAACAGTGGCGCGGTGGAGCGGGTGACCTTCGTCGGCAACTACAACGCCAACCCGAAACTCTCCGCGGATGAGAAGACCCTGGTGATGATCCATCGCCAGGATGGTTACACCGTGTTCAAGGTAGCGGCGCAGGACCTGCAGCGGGGTAATTTGCGCATCCTTTCAGATACAAGTTTGGATGAGTCGCCCACTGTTGCGCCCAACGGCACCATGCTAATCTACGCGACCCGCCAGCAGGGTCGGGGAGTCTTGATGTTGGCGTCCATTAATGGACGCGTGAGGCTCCCTCTTCCTACCGCTCAAGGCGAAGTTCGAGAGCCTTCCTGGTCCCCCTACCTGAACTGATGCGGCGCTACACCGTTGGACTGTTTTTGAAATACTGCTTAACACACTGGGGTTCATTAGGAGTTACATGATGGAAATGCTGAAGTTTGGCAAATTTGCTGCACTGGGTCTGGCTCTGGCCGTTGCTGTTGGTTGTTCCTCCAAAGGCGGCGATGCTGCCGGTGAAGGCGCTGTAGATCCAAACGCTGGTTACGGTGCCGACACTGGCGCCGTAGATGGCAGCCTGAGCGAAGAAGCTGCTCTGCGCGCTATCACCACTTTCTACTTCGAATACGACAGCTCCGACCTGAAAGCCGAAGCTATGCGCGCACTCGACGTTCACGCTAAAGACCTGAAGGGTAATGGCGCTCGCGTCGTTCTGGAAGGCCACGCTGACGAGCGCGGCACCCGTGAATACAACATGGCTCTGGGCGAGCGTCGTTCGAAAGCCGTTCAGCGCTACCTGGTGCTGCAGGGTGTTTCCCCGGCGCAACTGGAACTGGTTTCCTACGGTGAAGAGCGTGCGATTGCCACTGGCAACGACGAGCAATCCTGGGCTCAGAACCGTCGCGTAGAACTGCGTAAGTAATAGCCATGCATACCTGCCGTCGTGCCTTGACTGTTTTGGCCCTCTGCCTGCCGTTCGCGGCTTGGGCCGAGGTTCCTGTGGTGGATAACAATGCCGATTATGGCAGCAGCAGTTACCCGCCATCTGGTTATGGCACGTCCGGCGCCTACGTCGGGGGAGGGGCTGAGGCCCCGACCTCGGCGCAAGGCATGGTGTTTACCCAGTTGCAGCAGATGCAGCAGGAAATCGCGCAACTGCGCGGCATGCTCGAAGAGCAACAGAATGAAATTCAACGTTTGAAGCAAGAAGGCCTGGAGCGTTACCAGGATCTTGATCGACGTTTGAGCAGTGGAGCAGCAGGCGCTGCGGCCACCCAGAATTCCCCAGCCGGTGGCGCTACTGGCGCCAGCGGTACTCCGGCATCGACTGCTGGCCAGGCGCAAGCGCCCGCCAACAATGGTCCGGCTGACCCTGAAAAGGAAAAGCTGTTTTACGACGCCGCCTTCGATCTGATCAAAGCCAAGGATTTCGCCAAGGCCAGCCAGGCGTTCAGCGCCTTTGTGCGTAAGTACCCGAACAGCCAATATGCCGGCAATGCCCAGTATTGGCTGGGTGAGGTAAACCTGGCTCAGGGCGATCTGCAGGCTGCCGGCCAGGCCTTTGCCCAGGTCAGTCAGTCCTATCCGCAGCATGCGAAGGTGCCGGACTCGTTGTTCAAGCTTGCCGACGTCGAAATGCGTCTGGGCAACGCAGACAAGGCCAAAGGCATTCTGCAGCAGGTGATTGCGAAGTATCCGGGTAGTTCTGCGGCGCAGCTGGCGCAGCGGGATTTGCAGCGGATACCGTAAAGCGGTATTGCCGAGCAAGAAGCCCGCGCCTGTCGCGGGTTTTTTATGCCCCGCCATCCCTGGCGGCCACCCTTCGGGCCGTTGCTACGCAACGTTAAAAATTTCTCCCGGAAATTTTTTCGTATACAATTCGCGCCCCTTTTCCCGCAACGGAGGCGGATGGCCTGTTTAGCCGTCACGCCCGTGGCTGATATGCAAGATACCCTGCGAATTACCGAGATTTTCTACTCGCTGCAGGGCGAGACGCGCACCGCCGGCTTGCCGACCGTGTTCGTTCGCCTGACCGGCTGCCCCCTGCGCTGCCAGTACTGCGACACCGCTTACGCCTTCAGCGGCGGCGAAGTCATGTCCCTGGACGCCATCGTCGAACAGATTGCCGGCTACCAGCCGCGCTACATCTGTGTGACCGGTGGCGAGCCGCTGGCGCAACCCAACTGCATCCCTTTGCTCAAGCGCTTGTGTGATGCCGGCTACCAGGTGTCGCTGGAAACCAGTGGCGCGCTGGATGTATCGGCGGTCGATCCGCGGGTGAGCAAGGTGCTCGACCTGAAGACACCGGGCTCGGCAGAAGTGGCGCGCAATCGCTACGAGAATATCGAGCTGTTGACGGTGAACGATCAGGTCAAGTTCGTGATTTGCTCGCGCGAAGACTATGACTGGGCGGTGACCAAGCTGATCCAGTATCGTCTGCACCAGCGCGCCGGCGAGGTACTGTTCTCGCCGAGCCACCATGAGTTGAGCGCGCGGTTGCTGGCCGACTGGATAGTCGCCGATAACCTGCCCGTGCGCCTGCAAATGCAGCTGCACAAGATTCTCTGGAACGACGAGCCGGGACACTGACATGAGCGACAAGAAAGCGGTCATTCTTCTCTCCGGCGGCCTGGATTCGGCCACCGTGGTAGCCCTGGCCAAGGCCGAGGGCTACAGCTGCTACAGCATGAGCTTCGATTATGGTCAGCGCCATCGCGCCGAATTGCAGGCGGCCGAGCGGGTGGCCAGGCAATTGGGGGTGGTCGAGCACAAGGTGGTCGGCCTGAGCCTCGATGGCATCGGCGGTTCGGCGCTGACCGACAGCAGCATCGCGGTGCCGGAAAGCCCCACCGAAGGCATTCCGGTCACCTACGTGCCGGCGCGCAATACCGTGTTCCTCGCCCTGGCCCTGGGCTGGGCCGAGGTGCTGGGCGCGCGCGATATCTTCATCGGGGTCAATGCGGTGGACTATTCCGGCTACCCGGATTGCCGGCCCGAGTTCATTGCGGCCTTCGAGCGCATGGCCAACCTGGCGACCAAGGCCGGGGTCGAAGGCCAGGGTTTCCGTATCCAGGCACCGCTGCAGAACATGAGCAAGGCCGAGATCGTCCAGGCGGGTCTGCGTCATGGCGTGGATTACGCCCTGACGGTGTCCTGCTACCAGGCCGACGAGGAGGGGCGTGCCTGCGGCAAATGCGACAGCTGTCGCCTGCGAGCGGCCGGTTTTGCCGCGGCGGGCGTAGCCGATCCGACCCGGTATCGCTAAAAGTTTTCTCCAGGTGTTGATTTCCTGAATTAAATCAGTATCATGCGCCCTGCATCGGGTCGTTAGCTCAGTTGGTAGAGCAGTTGGCTTTTAACCAATTGGTCGTAGGTTCGAATCCCACACGACCCACCAAACACCCTTCCACGGAAGGTTATAGAAAGCCCGGATGTCCTTATCGCAAAGGCATCCGGGCTTTTTTGTGTCCGCTGCTTTTACCCGCAGCCGCGGCTAGCCGGGGAATCAAGGCTTGTGAAACGCTTTCGCGACGGCGTTTTCAGCCTGAATAAGCAGTAGCGATCCTCATCCCTTATCGCGGTCATTGGCGTGACGGGCGGGGGAGGGGCGCGCCACAACAGCCGGTGCGGCAATCTCGCTTGCTGGGTTGGATCGTCTCCGGCCTGCAGCAGCCAGCTGGACGCAACGGGTGCTGGCTGAGTGGCGGCAAGGTTACCGGTCGGTCGGAGCGATTGCGATTATCGGCCTAGCGTTCGATAATCGCATCGTTGTCGCTCCCACCTGCTTTGGAGGTCGTATGACCGATGCGCGTCCGTCGCTGTCCGGCCTGGTGCCGCCGGTGTATGTTTCACCGGCCAAACGCATCGCCGAGCTGAGCGGCGATCCGAACTTCATGACCTCGCTGGCCCGAGGCCTGGCGGTGATCAATGCCTTCCAGGAGCGCAAGCGCCACCTGACCATCGCGCAGATCAGCCACCGCACCGAGATTCCCCGCGCGGCCGTGCGCCGCTGCCTGTATACCCTGATGAAACTGGGCTATGCGACCAGCGACGGACGTACCTATTCGCTGCTGCCCAAGGTGCTGACCCTCGGCCATGCCTACCTGTCGTCCACGCCCTTGGCGGTCTCGGCGCAGCCCTACCTGGACCGCATCAGCGAGCAGCTGCACGAGGCCTGCAACCTGGCCACCCTGGAAGGCGAGCAGGTGCTCTACATCGCCCGCTCGGCGATTCCACAGCGGCTGATCTCGGTGGACTTGAGCGTCGGCAGCCGCCTGCCGGCCTACTGCACGTCGATGGGCCGCATCCTCCTCGCCGCGCTGGACGACGACAGCCTGCACGATTACCTCAATCACGCCGATCTGCAGGCCAAGACCAGCCGCACCCTGCATACCCCGCAGGCGCTCTGGGAGTGCCTGCAGCAGGTGCGTCAGCAGGGCTGGTGCCTGGTCGATCAGGAGCTGGAGCAAGGGCTGCGTTCGTTGGCGGTGCCGGTGTACGACTCGTCCGGCCATGTACTGGCCGCGATGAACGTCAGCACCCATGCCGGGCGGGTGCCGGCCAGCGAACTGGAGCAGCGCTTCCTGCCGATCATGCTCAGCGCCAGCCGCGAGCTGAGCAGTCAGCTGTTCAAGCCAATGTAAACCGGGCGTGGTGGCGTTTCCTTGAGCGAATGTGTGCGGTTATCGCGCACTGACTATCTTGCTTCTGTTCAAATTCACTAAGCTGTCATAGCCGATGGGATGGCTGCCAACGAGTCGAGCGATAGGCTTGGCGGGTAGCTGTTGCCGACCGTTGATCGGTGCAGGCCACCCTATGGCTGTTTTGCCTGTATCAATAAAAGACTGTGGGCGGATGCCTTGCTTGTGCCGACCCTCAGCGTCAGAAAAACTATAAGAGCACCGTGAGCCATGGACTGTCGTCTGCTTAACGAGAAGAGTCGGGTATTTCACAATGCCGACCCCTACGCCGTCTCCGATTATGTCAATCAGCATGTCGGTTCGCATTGCATTCGTTTGCCGCAAAGTGGCCGGCCCGAGGCCAGTCTGAGCCACCGCACCTTCGGCAGCCTGGATCTGTGCCGGATCAGTTACGGCGGCAGTGTGCGGGTCACCTCGCCGGCTCTGGAAACCATCTACCACCTGCAGATCCTGTTGCAGGGGCATTGCCTGTGGCGTGGGCGGGGCGAGGAGCACTATTTCACCCCTGGCGAGCTGTTGCTGATCAACCCGGACGATCCGGTCGACCTGACCTATTCCGGCGACTGCGAGAAGTTCATCGTCAAGCTGCCAGCGACCTTTCTCGACCGGGCCTGCAGCGAAAATCACTGGCGCCGTCCGGTCGACGGCATCCGCTTCGGCGCACGGCATGACCTGCGCCAGCTGGACGGTTTCGTCAATCTGCTCGGTCTGGTCTGTGAAGAGGCGGAAAGCGCGCAACCGCTGGCCCAGGTGCAGGAGCAATACGCGCGGATCATTGCCACCAAGCTGCTCGGCCTGCTGGCCAACAACGTCGGGCGCGAGGAGCTGGGCGAAAGTTGCCGGTCGTTCGAGCGGATCGCCCAGTACATCGAAGACAATCTCAAGCAGGACATCGGCCTGCAGCAGCTGGCCGAGGTGGTACGCATGAGTCCGCGTTCGCTCTACGCGTTGTTCGAGCGCAACGCCGGCACCACGCCGAAGCACTACATCCGCAGCAAGAAACTGGAGAAGGTGCATGCCTGCCTGATCGATCCGACCGCCAAGGTGCGCAACGTCACCGAGGTGGCGCTGGATTACGGCTTCCTGCACCTGGGGCGTTTCTCGGAGAGCTACAAGAGCACCTTCGGCGAATTGCCCTCGGACACCCTGCGCCGGCGCGAGTCCTGATCCCTACGTTTTCGTATGGCCTGTAGGGTGTCGCGGGGCCGCCTAGGCCGTGCGCACCAGAGGCATATGTCGTAGCGAGTTGGTGCGAAGCTTGTTCACCAACCGACGCCGCAAATCCTGATCTTTCTCCGCGTTTTTGGTGCGCACGGCGCACCCTACGTGTGGGTTGGCGCGCCATCGTTCGCGCCCTGCAGAAAACGGATAAAGGTCGTGTACAAACTGGATATTGTCCGGCGTCCCCGAGTCGTAGCCTTGATTCCGTTGAAACAATAATAACGGAGCCACGGCGATGACCCTGCGACTCGATTACCTGAACGGCCTGCTGCAAGAAGACCAAGACAAGGGCATTTTCCGCTGCAAGCGCGAGATGTTCACCGACCCCCGCCTGTTCGACCTGGAGATGCAGCACATCTTCGAGGGCAACTGGCTGTACCTGGCCCATGAAAGCCAGATCCCCGAGAACAACGACTACTACACCACCCACATGGGGCGCCAGCCGATCTTCATCGCGCGCAACAAGGAGGGGGTGCTCAATGCCTTCATCAACGCCTGCAGTCACCGTGGCGCCATGCTCTGCCGCTTCAAGAGCGGCAACAAGGCTACCTACACCTGCCCGTTCCATGGCTGGACCTTCAACAACTCGGGCAAGCTGCTCAAGGTCAAGGACCCCAAGGAAGCCGGTTATCCGCAGAGTTTCGACTGCGACGGCTCCCACGACCTGAAGAAGGTCGCCCGTTTCGAGTCCTACCGCGGCTTCCTGTTCGGCAGCCTGCGCGAGGACGTGGCGCCGCTGGAGGACTTCCTCGGCGAGTCGAAGAAGATCATCGACATGATCGTCGACCAGTCCGCCGACGGCCTGGAAGTGCTACGCGGCTCCAGCACCTATGTCTACGAGGGCAACTGGAAGCTGCAGGCGGAGAACGGCGCCGACGGCTACCACGTCACCGCGGTGCACTGGAACTACGCCGCGACCCAGCAGCAGCGCAAGCAGAAGGAAGCCGGCGACGATATCCGCGCCATGAGCGCCGGCGGCTGGGGCAAGAAGGGCGGTGGTTTCTACTCCTTCGACAACGGCCACCTGCTGCTCTGGACTCGCTGGGACAACCCCGAGGACCGGCCGCTGTTCGCCGAGCGCGATCGTCTCGCCGCCGAGTTTGGAGAAGCTCGCGCCGACTGGATGATCGGCAACTCGCGCAACCTCTGCCTGTACCCGAACCTGTACCTGATGGACCAGTTCGGCTCGCAGCTGCGCATTGCCCGGCCGCTGTCGGTGGACAAGACCGAAGTGACCATCTACTGCATCGCGCCGAAAGGCGAGTGCGCCGAGGCCCGCGCCCGGCGCATCCGTCAGTACGAAGACTTCTTCAACGTCAGCGGCATGGCCACCCCGGACGACCTGGAAGAGTTCCGCGCCTGCCAGCAGGGCTTCGCCGGTCGGGCCATGGAGTGGAACGACATGTCCCGCGGCTGCGAACACTGGGTCGAGGGCGCCGATGACGCGGCCAGGGAAATCGACCTGCATCCGCTGATGAGCGGCGTGCGTACCGAAGACGAAGGCCTGTTCGTGCTGCAGCACCACTACTGGCAGCAGCAGATGATCGAGGCGCTGAAGGAACAGCAGGATCAACTGATTCATGTGGAGGGCGCGTAAATGAGCCTGACTTACGAAGCCGCGCGTGACTTCCTCTACCGCGAAGCGCGCTACCTGGACGACAAGCAGTGGGACCAGTGGCTGGAGCTGTATGCCAGCGACGCCACCTTCTGGATGCCGGCCTGGGACGACCGCGACCAGCTGGTGGAAAATCCCCAGACCGAGATCTCGCTGATCTGGTACGGCAACCGCAGCGGCCTGGAAGACCGGGTGTTCCGCATCCGCACCGAGCGCTCCAGTGCCACCATCCCGGACACGCGCACCTCGCACAACATCAGCAACATCGAGCTGCTCGAGCCGGCCGATGGCCTGTGCCAGCTGCGCTTCAACTGGCACACCATGAGCTTTCGCTACAAGGTCGTCGACCACTTCTACGGCACCAGCTTCTACAGCCTCGACACCAGCGGGCCGAACCCGCTGATCAAGGCCAAGAAGGTGGTGCTGAAGAACGACTACGTGCGCCAGGTCATCGACGTTTATCACATCTGAATCCGCTGCAGGGCTGCCGACGGGGGCGTTGCCTCCCGTCTCGGGCCTCTGCACGCCGAAAACCGTATAGCGAGGTGTGCCATGAGCCACAAGATCGCACTGAATTTCGAAGACGGGGTCACCCGTTTCATCGACGCCAACCTCGGCGAGACCGTCGCCGATGCCGCCTACCGCCAGGGCATCAACATTCCGCTGGATTGCCGTGACGGCGCCTGCGGCGCCTGCAAGTGTTTCGCCGAAGCCGGTCAGTACGACCTGGGCGAGGAATACGTCGAGGATGCCCTGAGCGCGGAAGAAGCCGAGCAGGGCTATGTACTGACCTGCCAGATGCGCGCCGAAAGCGATTGCGTGGTGCGCGTGCCGGCCTCAAGCGACGTCTGCAAGACCCAGCAGGCCAGCTTCGAGGCGGCGATCAGCGCGGTGCGTCAGCTGTCCGACAGCACCATCGCCTTGTCGATCAAGGGCGAATCCCTGAGCAAGCTGGCGTTCCTGCCGGGCCAGTACGTCAACCTCAAGGTGCCGGGCAGCGAGCAGAGCCGCGCCTATTCCTTCAGCACCTTGCAGAAGGACGGCGAAGTCAGCTTTCTGATCCGCAACGTGCCGGGCGGCCTGATGAGCAGCTTCCTCACCGGGCTGGCCAAGGCCGGCGACAGCATGACCCTGGCCGGCCCGCTGGGCAGTTTCTACCTGCGCGAAATCAAACGGCCGCTGTTGCTGCTGGCCGGCGGCACCGGCCTGGCGCCCTTCACCGCGATGCTCGAGAAGATTGCCGAGCAGGGCAGCGAACACCCGCTGCACCTGATCTACGGGGTGACCAACGATTTCGACCTGGTCGAGATGGACAAGCTCGAGGCCCTGGCCGCGCGCATCCCCAACTTCACCTACAGCGCCTGCGTGGCCAGCCCGGACAGCAGCTACCCGCACAAGGGCTACGTCACCCAGCACATCGCGCCCAGGCACCTCAACGACGGCGACGTGGATGTCTACCTGTGCGGCCCGCCGCCGATGGTCGAGGCGGTCAGCCAGTACATCCGCGAACAGGGCATCGCGCCGGCGAATTTCTACTACGAGAAGTTCGCCGCCAGCGCCTGACAGGCTCCTTTGGTCCGCTTACTGGGTGAGCGGGCCTGTTTTATTCGTGCAGTAGCCCGGGGTTCTCTGGCGGATTTCCCGGATTGCATCCGGGCTGCGCAAGCGAGGTGGTTCATGAACAAACGTTTCCAGGACAAGGTCGCCGTGGTCACCGGCGCCGCTCAGGGCATCGGCCGGCGCGTCGCCGAGCGGATGTTGGAGGAGGGCGCGCAGCTGGTGGCGGTGGACCGCTCCGAGCTGGTGTTCGAGCTGGCCGAGCATGAGGCGGTGCTGTGCCTGACCGCCGACCTCGAGCAGTTTGCCGACTGCCAGCGGGTGATGACCGCGGCGGTCGAGCGCTTCGGCCGCCTGGACATCCTGATCAACAACGTCGGCGGCACCATCTGGGCCAAGCCGTTCGAGCACTACCAGGCGCACGAAATCGAGGCCGAAGTGCGTCGTTCGCTGTTCCCGACTTTGTGGTGCTGCCACGCCGCACTGCCGCAGATGCTCGAGCAGGGCAGCGGCGCCATCGTCAACGTCTCCTCGATCGCCACCCGCGGGGTCAATCGCGTGCCCTACGGCGCGGCCAAGGGCGGGGTCAACGCCCTGACCGCCTGCCTGGCCTTCGAGACCGCCGAGCGCGGCATCCGGGTCAACGCCACCGCACCCGGCGGCACCGAGGCGCCGCCACGGCGCATCCCGCGCAACAGCGCCGCGCAGAGCGAGCAGGAGCAGGCCTGGTACCAGCAGATCGTCGACCAGACCCTCAGCAGCAGCCTGATGAAACGCTACGGCAGCATCGACGAGCAGGCCGGGGCGATCCTGTTCCTCGCCTCCGACGACGCCGCTTATATCACCGGCGTGACCCTGCCGGTGGGCGGTGGCGACCTGGGTTAAGCAGCCCGGCTCCTACAAAAGCACCACACGAGCTTTTCACAACAAAAACAAAAGAGAGAACCGATGCCATGCGAAATATCGATGTCCACGAGGTTATAGATAACGCGCGCTTCGCGCGCTTTCACTGGATGGTCATGGCGCTCTGTGCGCTGCTGCTGATCTTCGACGGCTATGACCTGTTCATCTACGGCGTGGTGTTGCCGGCGATCATGCAGGAGTGGGGCCTGACCCCGCTGCAGGCCGGCGCCCTGGGCAGCTACGCGCTGTTCGGCATGATGTTCGGCGCCCTGACCTTCGGCACCCTGGCCGACAGGATCGGACGCAAGAAGGGCATCGCCATCTGCTTCGCCCTGTTCTCCAGCGCCACCATCGTCAACGGTTTCGCCAGCAACCCCACCGAGTTCGGCATCTGCCGCTTCATTGCCGGGCTCGGCTGCGGCGGGCTGATGCCCAATGCCGTGGCGCTGATGAACGAATACGCGCCCAAGCGCCTGCGCAGCACCCTGGTGGCGGTGATGTTCAGCGGCTACTCGGTGGGCGGCATGCTCGCCGCCGGCGTCGGCATCTATATGCTGCCGCGCTTCGGCTGGGAGTCGATGTTCTTCGCCGCCGCCGTGCCGCTGCTGCTGTTGCCGCTGATCTTCTGGCTGCTGCCCGAGTCGGTCGGTTTCCTGGTGCGCCAGGGGCGTACTGCCCAGGCCCGCGCCATTCTCGCCAAGATCGAGCCGGGCCAGCAGATCAGCGCCACGGATCAGCTGCTGCTGACCGATACCAAGGGCAAGGGCGGCGCCGTGCTCGAACTGTTCCGCGAAGGCCGCGCCGTGCGCACCCTGTGCCTGTGGCTGGCGTTCTTCTGCTGCCTGCTGATGGTCTACGCCTTGAGCTCCTGGCTGCCGAAGCTGATGGCCAACGCCGGCTACAGTCTGGGCTCGAGCCTGTCGTTTCTCCTGGCGCTGAATTTCGGCGGCATGGCCGGCGCCATCCTCGGTGGCTGGCTGGGCGACCGCTTCAACCTGGTCAAGGTGATGGTGGCGTTCTTCGTCGCCGCCGCGCTATCGATCAGTCTGCTCGGCTTCAACAGCCCGACGCCGCTGCTGTACCTGCTGATCTTTGTCGCCGGCGCCACCACCATCGGCACGCAGATCCTGCTGTACGCCTGCGCCGCGCAGTTCTATGGCCTGTCGATCCGCTCCACCGGCCTCGGCTGGGCCTCGGGTATCGGCCGCAACGGCGCCATCGTCGGCCCGCTGCTGGGTGGTGCGCTGCTGGGCATCAACCTGCCGCTGCAACTCAACTTCCTGGCCTTCGCCATTCCCGGCGCCATCGCCGCCATCGCCATGAGCGTGTTCGCCATCAGCAGCCAGCGCAGCCGCAGTGCCGCGCCGCTGCCGGCGGTCACGGCTTCCTGACCCCAACCTGCGGAACCTACCTGAAATGAGCCAAGTCCTGATCGAAAGCATCGAGGCGATCATCGTCGATCTGCCGACCATCCGCCCGCACAAGCTGGCGATGCACACCATGCAGCGCCAGACCCTGGTGGTGATTCGCCTGCGCTGTGCCGACGGTATCGAAGGCCTCGGCGAGTCCACCACCATCGGTGGCCTGGCCTACGGCAACGAGAGCCCGGAAAGCATCAAGCAGAACATCGACAGCCACCTGGCGCCGCTGCTGATCGGTCAGGACGCCGCCAATATCAACGCCTGCATGCTGCGTCTGGACAAGGCCGCCAAGGGCAATACCTTCGCCAAGTCCGGCCTGGAAAGCGCGCTACTCGATGCCCAGGGCAAGCGCCTCGGTCTGCCGGTCAGCGAGCTGCTCGGCGGTCGGGTGCGCGACAGCCTGGAAGTGGCCTGGACCCTGGCCAGTGGCGACACCGCCAAGGACATCGCCGAAGCCCAGCACATGCTGGAAATCCGTCGCCACCGCATCTTCAAGCTGAAGATCGGCGCGGGCGAGGTCAACCGGGATCTCCAGCACGTCATCGCGATCAAGCGCGCCCTGGGCGACAGCGCCAGCGTGCGGGTCGACGTCAACCAGGCCTGGGACGAGTCGGTGGCCCTGCGCGCCTGCCAGGTGCTCGGCGACAACGCTATCGACCTGATCGAACAGCCGATTGCGCGGATCAACCGCAGCGGCCAGGTGCGCCTCAATCAGCGCAGCCCGGCACCGATCATGGCCGACGAATCGATCGAAAGCGTCGAGGACGCCTTCAGCCTGGCCGCCGACGGTGCCGCCAGCGTGTTCGCCCTGAAGATCGCCAAGAACGGTGGCCCGCGTGCCGTGTTGCGCACTGCGGCGATCGCCGAGGCGGCCGGCATTGCCCTGTACGGCGGGACCATGCTCGAAGGTTCGATCGGCACCCTGGCCTCGGCCCATGCCTTTCTCACCCTGAACCAGCTGACCTGGCACACCGAGCTGTTCGGCCCGCTGCTGCTGACCGAAGAAATCGTTAACGAAGCGCCGCAGTACCGCGACTTTGCCCTGCACGTGCCGCGTACCCCGGGCCTCGGCCTGAGCCTCGACGAAGAGCGCCTGGCGTTCTTCCGTCGCCCCTGAGCCGGCCGCCCCTAACTCGAGAGGAGAGCCCCATGCTGTTCCACGTAAAGATGACCGTAAAACTGCCGCTGGACATGGACCCGGCCAAGGCCGCCCAGCTCAAGGCGGACGAGAAGGAACTGGCCCAGCGTCTGATGCGCGAGGGCAAGTGGCGCCACCTGTGGCGCATCGCCGGGCAGTACGCCAACTACAGCGTATTCGACCTGGACAGCGTGCAGGAGCTGCACGACACCCTGCTGCAGCTGCCGCTGTTTCCCTACATGGAGATCGAGATCGACGCCCTGTGCCGGCATCCCTCGTCGATCCGTGACGACGACCGTTGATTGCTCCTACAACAAAAACCGAGGTAACCACCATGACCGTTAAAGTCAGCCACACTGCCGAAATCCAGGACCTGTTCAAAGAAGCCAGCGGCCTCAACAACGACCAGGGCAGCCCGCGTATCAAGCAGATCATGCTGCGCATCGTCAGCGATGCGGCGAAGATCATCGAAGACCTGGAAATCACCGACGACGAGTTCTGGAAAAGCGTCGATTATCTCAATCGCCTGGGCGGGCGCAATGAAGCCGGTCTGCTGGTCGCAGGCCTGGGCCTGGAGCACTTCCTCGATGTGCTGCAGGACGCCAAGGACGTTCAAGCCGGCCTGACCGGCGGCACCCCGCGCACCATCGAAGGCCCGCTGTATGTCGCCGGCGCGCCGCTGGCCGAAGGCGAAGTACGGATGGACGACGGCAGCGAGCTGGACTCCGCCACCGTGATGTTCCTCGAAGGCGTGGTGCGCGACACCCAGGGCGCGCCTGTGGCCGGTGCGGTGGTCGACCTGTGGCATGCCAACACCCAGGGCAACTACTCCTACTTCGACAAGAGCCAGTCGGACTACAACCTGCGTCGGCGAATCGTCACCGATGCCGACGGCCGCTACCGCGCTCGCAGCATCGTGCCCTGCGGCTACGGCTGCTCCCCGGACGGTCCGACCCAGGAGTGCCTGGACTTGCTCGGCCGTCACGGCCAGCGTCCGGCGCACATCCACTTCTTCATCTCCGCACCGGGCCACCGCCACCTGACCACCCAGATCAACCTGGCCGGCGAGCAGTACCTGTGGGACGACTTCGCCTACGCCACCCGCGACGGCCTGGTCGGCGACATCAAGTTCGTCGAGGACGCCGCTGCCGCCAATGACCGTGGCGTGCAAGGCAGCCGCTTTGCCGAACTGCAGTTCGACTTCCAGCTGCAGATGGCCCCGGCAGCCGAAGCCGAGCAGCGCAGCAAGCGCCCGCGGGCCCTGCAACAGGCCTGAAGTCCGTAGGGTGCGCGGGGCCGCCCAGGCCGTGCGCACCAATGATGTCGCGTGTCGTTTGCATGGTGCGCGCGGCGCACTCTACGGCGCGGGCCCCGTGTGAGCGGTTCAATCCGTGACCACGGGGCCCACAAACAACGAGAGCGCTCCCCGAGGAGCGCCATGACTACCTTGCGAGGCCCCATGAAAGCCTTGATCAATGATTTCTCCCTGTCCGCCGTGGTGGCCGGTTTCATCGCTACCGTGATTTCCTACGCCGGGCCCCTGGTGATCATCTTCCAGGCGGCCGAGAGCGCGGGGCTGTCACATGCCGTGCTGTCGTCCTGGGTCTGGGCGATTTCCATCGGCAGCGCGGTGCTGGGCATCGGCCTCAGCCTGCGTTACCGCGTGCCCATCATCATCGCCTGGTCGGCGCCGGGTTCGGCGTTGCTGGTCTCGCTGCTGCCGCAGATCAGTCTGAACGAGGCGGTCGGTGCCTATATGGTCGCCAGCCTGATCATCTTTCTGGTCGGCATCAGCGGTACCTTCGACCGCCTTATCGGCAAGCTGCCCGCGGCGATTGCCGCCGGCATGCTGGCCGGTATCCTGTTCAGCTTCGGCACCGGGCTGTTCGTCTCGTTGCAGGCCAAACCCTTTCTGGTGCTGGCGATGTTCGCCAGCTACCTGCTGGTCAAGCGCTTGTCGCCACGCTATGCGGTGCTGGCGGTGCTGCTGGTCGGTTGCAGCATTGCCTTCGCCACCGGCGACCTGCGCCAGGAGGCACTGGTCATCGGCCTGGCCACGCCGGTGTGGATCAGTCCCGAATTCAGCCTGGCTGCCAGCCTGAATATCGCCTTGCCGCTGGTGATGCTGGCCCTGACCGGGCAGTTCGTCCCGGGTATGGCGGTGTTGCGCGGCGCCGGTTACCAGACCCCGGCCAGCCCGATCATCACCAGCAGCGCCCTGGGTTCGCTGCTGCTGGCCCCCTTCGCCTGCCATGGCCTCAACCTGGCCGCGATCACCGCGGCCATCTGCACCGGCCGCGAAGCCCACGAAGACCCGGCCCGGCGTTACGTCGCCGGGGTGGTCGGCGGTCTGGCCTACCTGCTGCTGGGGCTGTTCGGCGCCACCCTGGTGTCGCTGTTCACCGCCTTCCCCAAGGAACTGATCGCAGCCCTGGCCGGGCTGGCGCTGTTTGGCGCGATTGCCGCGGCCATGACCAGCGCCATGGCCCAGCCGGATGACCGCGAAGCGGCGCTGATCACCTTTCTGGTGACGGCTTCGGGCATGTCCTTCATGGGGCTGTCGGCGGCCTTCTGGGGATTGATGTTCGGCATCGCCGCTCATCTGCTGCTGAGTGTTCGGCGCGCCTCGCTACCAGCCGCAGCGCCGCTGCATACCACGAATCTGGCCAAGGAGGAGGCGACCGGTTAGCCACCTCTGGCCCATGAGCATTGCCGCCGCACCTGACCCGAAGGCGGCGCGGCGACGGTCACACCACCCACTTGCGTTGCCGGGTTCGTCCCCGGCAAGGGTGGCGCAACAGCCCACTATCAATAACAACAAAGAGCTAAACCATGACTCAGTATCCGAATGTGAAGCCTGTCCTGCTGTCCGTAGCAGTAGCCCTCAGCCTGCCAGCCCTGGTGCAGGCGGGCGGTTTTATCGAAGACAGCACCGCGACTTTGCAGGCGCGTAACTACTACTTCAGTCGCGACTACTCCGACATCGTCGGGCCCAACCAGCAGTCCAAGGCCGAGGAGTGGGCCCAGGGCTTCATCCTCAACGTCAAATCCGGCTACACCTCAGGTCCGGTCGGTTTCGGTGTGGATGCCATCGGCCTGCTGGGGCTCAAGCTCGACAGCAGCCCGGATCGGGTCAATACCGGCCTGTTGCCGGTAACCGACGAGGGCCGGGCGGCCGATGATTACAGCCGCCTGGGCGCGGCCCTCAAGGTCAGGCTGTCGAAGACCGAGCTGAAAATCGGCGAACAGCAGCTGATGCTGCCGGTGTTGTACTTCGGCGATATCCGCCTGTTGCCGCCGACCTACCAGGGCGCCAGCATCGTCTCCAACGAGATCGCCGGTCTGACTCTGCAGGGCGGTCAGCTGCGTTCCACCAGCCTGCGCAACGAGGCCGGTGATGAGGAACTGGGCGCCATGCTCGGTTTCGTCCCGCTGCGCAATGGTGGCGGGCTGATCACCACCGACCGCTTCAACTATTCCGGTGCCGACTACGCCTTCAACGCCAACCGCACCTCGGTCGGCGCCTGGTATGCCCAGCTGGAGGATATCTACAACCAGCGCCACTTCAGCCTCAAGCACAGCGAGCCGCTCGGCGACTGGGTGCTCGGCGCCAACCTGGGCTATTTCGATTCGGCCGAGGACGGCGAGCAACTGGCGGGCGAGATCGACAACCAGGCCTTTTACTCCCTGCTGTCGGCCAAGCTTGGCGGCCATACCCTCTATCTCGGCTACCAGGCGATGTTCGGCGACCACGGCCTGCCGCGGGTGTTCGCCAACGTCAGCCCGCTGGGCAACGAGGTGCCGACCTTTACCTTCGACTCGGCCGACGAGCGCTCCTGGCAGCTGCGATACGACTACGACTTCGCCGCCATGGGCGTGCCAGGCCTGGTCGCCGGGGTGCGCTACATCAAGGGCGACAACGTCGATACCGGCCGCGGCTTCGAGGGGGAGGAGTGGGAGCGCGACCTGGACATCGGCTACGTGGTGCAGAGCGGTTCGCTCAAGGGCCTGGGCGTGAAGGTGCGCAACGTCACCGCGCGTTCCAACTACCGCACCGATGTCGACGAGAACCGCCTGATCTTCAACTACAGCTGGAACCTGCTCTGACGGTGAGTGCGCCACGAGCGCTCGGCCCTGGTGCCGGCGGCTCGACAGAAAATGCCAATCGAACGACCTTTGCCTTGCATGCTGCGCCGCAGAGCGCAGCCGGAGATAACCATGCACAACAATAACAAGATGCCTTGCTCGTTCCGTTCCACCTTCACCACTAGTGTCCTGGCACTGGCCCTCGCGGCGAGCGCCGCGCAGGCAGCAGAGCCCGTGAAAATCGGCCTGCTGTTGCCCTATACCGGCACCTTCGCCGCCTTGGGCGAGGCCACCACCAACGGCCTCAAACTGGCCATCGAACAACAGGGCAACAACCTCGGCGGCCGCCCGGTGGAATACGTGGTGGTCGACAGCGAAGCCAATCCCGGCAAGGCCGTGCCGAACATGCAGAAGCTGATCGCCGGCTCCCAGGTCGACGTGGTGGTCGGCCCGGTGCACTCCGGGGTCGGCATGGGCGCGGTCAAGGTCGCCCGCGAGACCGGCGTGCCGCTGATCATCCCCAACGCCGGCTTCAACGCGGCGACCGGGCCGCTGTGCGCAGAGAACATCTTCCGCACCTCCTTCACCTCCTGGCAGACCGCCTACCCGATGGGCCAGGTGGCGGCGGACAAGGGCTACAAGAACATCGTCACCGTGGCCTGGCGTTACGGCTTCGGCACCGAATCGGTGGAGGGCTTCAAGGAAGGTTTCGAGAAGGCCGGCGGCACCGTCAGCAAGGAAATCTACGTGCCCTTCCCCGATGTGGAATTCCAGGCGCAACTGACCGAAATCGCCGCACTCAAGCCCGATGCGGTGTTCGTGTTTTTCGCCGGCGGCGGCGCGGCCAAGTTCGTCCAGGATTACGCCGCGGCCGGCCTGCAAGGCAAGATCCCGCTGCTCGGCTCGGGCTTTCTCAGCGAAGGCACCCTGGCCGCGCAAGGCTCGGCCGCGACCGGCCTGCTGACCACGCTGCACTATGCCGACAGCCTGGATACCCCGCAGAACAACACGTTCCGCGCGGACTACCGGCAGAAGTTCGGCAAGGAGGCCGACATCTACGCGGTGCAGGGCTACGACAGCGGCCTGCTGCTGGCCCAGTCGCTGGCCAAGGTGAACGGCAATACCCAGGACCGCGCCGCCTGGAATGCGGCCATGGCCGATACCCGGATCGACAGCCCGCGCGGCGCCTGGAGTTTCTCCAAGGCGCATAACCCGGTGCAGAACATCTACCTGCGCGAGGTGCGTGACGGCGCCAATGTGGTGGTCAGCACGGCTGCCGCCGCCCTGGCCGACCCTGCGCCGGGCTGCAAGCTGCAGTAGCTAGCGTCGTCCCCGCACCCTGGCCGCCAGCGGCTGACCGGTGGGGCGGGTTGGCTGCATCGAGTTCGCCTGCCGAGGCCTGGATCCCGCGTTGTTGCACCTGGTCATAGCCGGCTATGACCCGTCGCAACGCCTTGTCCGGAACCTCGCTCGCGTCGCTCGAGGCCGTTGACCCGCCCGACCGTCCGGCCGTGGCCAGGGGGCGGGCCTGCCTGATTTCTGACCTTGGTATGCCCGATGGAACTTTCCACCATTCTTATCCAGACCCTCAACGGTCTGCAGTACGGCTTGCTGCTGTTTCTGATCGCCAGCGGCCTGACCCTGATCTTTGGCATCATGCACATCATCAACCTGGCCCACGGCGCGCTCTATATGGTCGGCGCCTACCTGATGTACTGGTTGAGCGGGCTGGTCGACAACTTCTTCCTCGCCATCCTGCTGGCGGTGCCGCTGGCGGCGCTGTTGGGGGTGCTGATCGAGCGCTTCCTGATTCAGGCGCTGTACCGGCGCGAGCACCTCGACCAGGTGCTGATGACCTTCGGCCTGATCATGGTCATCGACTCGCTGCGCAGCATCGTCTGGGGCAACGACGTGCACAGCGTGGCCATCCCGGCAGTGCTCAGCGGTTCGATCCAGCTCACCGAAACCCTCGACTACCCGCTGTACCGCCTGTTCATCTCCGCGGTGTGCGCGGCGATCGCCCTGGCCATGTACCTGGTCCTGCAACGCAGCCGCCTGGGCATGATCATCCGCGGCGGCTCGAGCAACCGCGAGATGGTCCAGTGCCTGGGCATCGATATCCGCCTGATCTACACCCTGGTGTTCGCCGCCGGTGCGGCGCTGACCGCCTTCGCCGGGATGATCGCCGCGCCGGTGTCGTCGGTGTATCCGGGCATGGGCAACCAGATCCTGATCATCGCCTTCGTGGTGGTGGTCATCGGCGGCCTGGGCTCGATTCGCGGGGCCTTTCTCGGCGCCTTGCTGGTCGGGCTGACCGCCACCTGGGGCGCGGTGCTGGTGCCGCAATACGCCGGCATGGCCGTGTACGTGCTGATGGCCGTGGTGCTGTTGTTCAAGCCGCGCGGGCTGTTCGCCTAATAACCATTTCGGGAACTTTCTTATGCATGCATTACCTCGCCCGATCCAGCTGCTGCTCGCGCTGCTGTTGCTGCTGATGGCCGCTTACCCCTTGTTCGGCGCAATGCTCGCCGGTGAACAGCACGACTTCTTTCTCCAGCAGCTGACCAGCATCATGATCCTGGCCATTGTCGCCCTCGGCCTCGACCTGCTGGTCGGGGTCAGCGGCATGGTCAGCCTGGCCTCGGCGGCCTTCTTCGGCATGGCCGGTTATGCCCTGGTGCTGTTCGCCCCCGAATACGCGGCGCTGAGCATCTGGATCGCCTTGCCGCTGTGCCTGGGCGTCAGCGCCCTGGCCGCGCTGTTGATGGGGGTACTGATCATCCGCACCTCGGGGATCTTCTTCATCATGGTGACCATCGCCTTCTCGCAGATGCTCTATTACCTGTTCCACGATGCGTCCTTCGCCGGCGGTTCGGACGGTGCCTACCTGTTCATGAAGCCCGAGGTGGCCATCGCCGGGGTGCAGCTGCTCGACCTGGAGAACCGCACCACCCTGTTCTATGTGGTGCTGGCCTCCCTGGGGCTGTTGTTCGTCCTGCTGCGCACCTTCCTCCGTGCACCCTTCGGCCGGGTGCTGCTGGGCATCAAGGAGAACGAACAGCGGGTCCGCGCCATGGGCTTCAACCCTTTGTTCTACAAGCTGGCGGCCTTCGTCATCGCCGGCACTATCGCCGGTTACGCCGGCATGCTCTCGGCCACCCAGTACGGCTTCGTCAGCCCCGGCCAACTGAGCTGGCAGATGTCGGCGCATATCCTGGTGATGGTGATTCTCGGCGGCATGGGCAGCCTGTTCGGGCCGATTCTCGGCGCCTTCGCCTTCGAGGGCCTGCATCACTGGTTCGCCAGCCTGACCCCGCACTGGGAGCTGCCGATGGGCGTGGTGGTGATCGCCATGGTGCTGTTGCTGCCGCGCGGGATCGCCGGCCTGTTGCTGCAACTGGCGCAACGTGAATCGAGCAAGACCACGCAAGCGCCGCTGGCCGGCACGATCAAACAGGAGGCCGAACAATGAGCGCCTTGATTCTGGAAACCCGCGGCCTGAGCAAGCACTTCGGCGGGCTGCGCGCCGTCAGCGACATCAGCCTGCAGGTCGCACCGCGCGAGATCCACGCCATCATCGGCCCCAACGGCGCGGGCAAGAGCACCATGGTCAATCTGCTCTCCGGCCATCTGCGCCCCAGCAGCGGCCAGGTGATCTTCAACGGCCGGGACATCACCGGCCTGGCACCGAACCAGGTCTCGCACCTGGGGGTGGGGCGCAGCTTTCAGCGCACCAATATCTTCCCCAGCTTCAGTTGTCTGGAAAACTGCCTGCTCGCCGCGCAGTCGCGGATGAAGAACTCCTTCCGCTTCTTCCGCCGCAGCGACAGCTACCCGCTGGTGCGTGAGCGCGCCGAGCAAGCCCTGCAGGCCTGCGGCCTGAGCAGCAAGGGCCACAGCACCGCCAGTTCCATGAGCTATGGCGAGCAGCGCCAGCTGGAGATCGGTATGGTGCTGGCCACTGAGCCGAGCTTCCTGTTGCTGGATGAACCCATGGCCGGCATGGGCAAGGAAGAATCGAGCCGGGTGGTCGAGTTGCTCGCCGAGTTGTCGCGCGACTACTCGCTGGTGCTGGTCGAGCACGACATGGACGCGGTGTTCAGCATCGCCAAGACCCTGACCGTGATGGTCAACGGGCAGATGCTGGCCAGCGGTCCGCTGGAGCGGGTGCGCAACGACCCTGCGGTGCAGGAAGCCTATCTGGGCGACGGCGAGGAGCAATTCTGATGAGCACGACAACGACGGCAACCCCGCTGGTCGAGGTGCGCGGCCTGCACACCTTCTACGGCAACAGCCATGTGCTGCATGGCGTCGACCTGCAGATCGCGCCGGGGGAAACCCTGGCCCTGCTCGGGCGCAACGGCGTGGGCAAGAGCACCACCATCCGCTCGCTGCTCGGCCTGACCCCGCCGCGCAGTGGCGAGGTGCGGATCAGGGGCGAAAACCTCACCGGCAGCGCTGCGCACCAGGTGATCCGCCGCGGCATCGGCTATGTGCCGGAAGGCCGCGGCATGTTCCCCAACCTGACGGTGCGCGAAAGCCTGGTGATGGCCGCGCGCCCGGGCGTGGACGGTCGCCGCGACTGGGATCTTGAGCGGGTGCTGGCGACCTTTCCGCGCCTGGCCGAGCGTTTCGGCCACCTCACCGGCAACCTCTCCGGCGGCGAGCAGCAGATGGTCGCCATCGGCCGCGCGCTGCTGACCAACCCCGAGCTGATGATTCTCGACGAGGCCACCGAAGGCCTGGCGCCGCTGATCCGCAAGGAAATCTGGGACGTGATCCGCCTGATCAAGGCCAGCGGCATCGCCACCCTGGTGGTCGACAAGAACGTCAAGGTGCTGCTCGACCTCACCGACCGCAGCATGATCATGGTCAAGGGCCGGGTGGTCTATGACGGTCCCAGCCAGGCGCTGAAGGGCCAGCCGCAGATCCTGCAGAGCCATATCGGCTTGTAGTTTCGGGGCAGGGTGCCCAGGCGCCCGGCTCTGGCTACGGCGGATATCACAAGTAGGAGCGGCCCATGGCCGCGAAATTGCCAGCCCCGCCACCGTTCGCGGGCAGGGAGCTGGGCGTCCCCCCGCTCCTGCAGCGCGGCGGCGTGGACGCGGCGAAGCACCTTCCCTCATGCAACGCATAGCGGGGGATGGCCTTATTTTGGTTTGACGAGAGAAGAGAGCATCCATGAAGCGCGATCAAGCAATGGGCCGCAGCAGCTGGCGCAAGCATCTGGCCAGCGCGCTGCTGACCGGCAACCTGCTGGGGGCTGTGGCCCTGGTCTTTTTGACCAGTGGCAGCTGGGAATCCGGCGTGGCAGCTGGCGTGGTCATCACCGGGTTGCTGGCCGCCTTCTTCTACCTGACCCAGCCGCCGCAAATCATCGAGCGGGTGCTGCAGAACTGCGACTGGTCGCAGCCGCCGGCACGCCTGCAGGCGCCGGTACAAGTGCCGCTCGCCAGCCCGCCGCCCGAGCCTGTTTTCGATCCCGCATTGCGCCAGCATCAGGGCGAGCTGCTGCGCGCCATCGAGCAGAGCCAGGCCGACATGCACGTCGCCACCCAGCTGGCCCAGCAGTCCGGCGCGAAGGTCAGCAGCAGTGCCGAGAGCATCCAGGCCACCCGCCAGTCGATCGGCGAGCTGGCCGATTACCTGCGGCGTACCGGCGAGGTGTTCAACACCCTGGGCGAGCAGTCGCGGCGTATCGGCGCGATTGTCGGCAGCATCCAGGACATCGCCCGGCAGACCAATCTGCTGGCGCTCAACGCGGCCATCGAGGCGGCGCGCGCTGGCGAGCACGGTCGCGGCTTCGCCGTGGTGGCCGACGAGGTGCGCAGCCTGGCGGTGCGCGCCAACGACTCCAGCGAGCAGATCATGCAGATCGCCAAGGGCCTGAAAAGCGCCGCCGACGAAGCCAGCGATGGTCTGGGCCAGGTCGACCAGTCGGCCCTCAGCGGTCTGAACACCACGGCCGCCGCCCACGAGGCCATGGATGCGCTGCGCGTCGGGGCGCGCGAACGCATGGAAATCGTCGGCCGGGTCATGCAGGGCCTGCAGCGCCAGCGCGAACTGGCCGAAGGGCTGGGGTGTCTGCTCGATCGGCATGAGTAAAGCTATGTTCGATTATCGAACAGTAAGTCGATTATCGGATTGTTTGGCCGCGCCACCGGGCTTACTGTTGACTCACCCGCCACCCTGACCCGGTGGCACTGTCCAACCAGTGAGAGCAGCACCGATGGCCGAACTCATTTCCCTTGCCGAAGCCGTACAGCGCTTCGTCAACGACGGCGACAGCATCGCCCTCGAAGGCTTCACCCACCTGATCCCGACCGCGGCGTCCCACGAGATCATCCGCCAGAACAAGCGCGAGCTGACCCTGATCCGCATGACCCCCGACCTGGTCTATGACCTGCTGATCGGCGCCGGTTGCGCGAAGAAGCTGGTGTTCTCCTGGGGCGGCAACCCTGGCGTCGGCTCCCTGCATCGCCTGCGCGACGCGGTGGAGAAGGGCTGGCCGCAGCCGCTGGAAATCGAGGAGCACAGCCACGCCGCCATGGCCAACGCCTACGTCGCCGGGGCGTCGAATCTGCCGTTCGCCGTGCTGCGCGGTTATCAGGGTTCGGACCTGGTCAAGGTCAACCCGCGAATCAAGTTCATCGACTGTCCGTTCACCGGCGAGAAGCTGGCCGCCGTGCCGAGCGTGCGCCCGGACGTCACCGTGATCCATGCGCAGAAGGCCGACCGCAAGGGCAACGTGCTGCTCTGGGGCATCCTCGGCGTGCAGAAGGAGGCGGCCCTGGCGGCCAAGCGCTGCATCGTCACCGTGGAAGAAATCGTCGACGATCTGGATGCGCCGATGAACGCCTGCGTGCTGCCGAGCTGGGCGCTGACCGCGGTCTGCCACGTGCCCGGCGGCGCCCATCCGTCCTACGCCCTCGGCTACTCCGAGCGCGACAACCGCTTCTACCAGGCCTGGGACCCGATCGCCCGCGACCGCGAGACCTTCAGCGCCTGGATCGACGAATACATCCGCGGCACCGCCGACTTTACCGAGTTCCAGGCCAAACTGGCCGCCCAGCAGGAGGCCAAATAATGAGCGCCTACAGCACCAATGAAATGATGACCGTGGCCGCCGCCCGCCGCCTGCGCAATGGCGCGGTGTGCTTCGTCGGTATCGGCCTGCCGTCCAAGGCCGCCAACCTGGCGCGCCTGACCTCCTCGCCGGACGTGGTGCTGATCTACGAATCCGGCCCGATCGGCGCCAAGCCGAGTGTGCTGCCGCTGTCGATCGGTGACGGCGAACTGGCCGAGACCGCCGACACAGTGGTGCCGACCGGCGAGATCTTCCGCTACTGGCTGCAGGGCGGGCGCATCGACGTCGGCTTCCTCGGCGCGGCCCAGGTCGACAAGTACGGCAACATCAACACCACGGTGATCGGCGATTATCATGCGCCCAAGGTGCGCCTGCCCGGCGCCGGTGGCGCCCCGGAGATCGCCGGCAGCGCCAAGCAGGTGCTGATCATCCTCAAGCAGAGCCACCGCACCTTCGTCGACAAGCTGGCCTTCATCACCTCGGTCGGCCACGGCGAGGGCGGCGACCACCGTAAGCAGCTCGGCCTGCCCGGCGCCGGTCCGGTCGGCATCATCACCGACCTGTGCATCATGGAGCCGGAAGCCGGCAGCAACGAATTCATCGTCACCGCACTACATCCGGGGGTAAGCCGCGAGCAGGTGATCGAAGCCACCGGCTGGCAGATCCGCTTCGCCGACGACCTGGGCGAAACCGCCGCGCCGACCGAGCTGGAACTGACCGCCCTGCGCGAACTGGAAGCGCGCACCGCCGCGGCCCATGGCCAGACCGGGGGTGAAGAATGAGCCGTGACGTCTATATCTGCGATGCCGTGCGCACGCCTATCGGCCGCTTCGGCGGCGGTTTGGCCCCGGTGCGCGCCGACGACCTGGCGGCGGTGCCGCTCAAGGCGCTGATCGCGCGCAACCCGCAACTCGACCTGAGCCAGGTCGATGAAGTGTTCATGGGCTGCGCCAACCAGGCCGGCGAAGACAACCGCAATGTGGCGCGTATGGCCCTGCTGCTGGCCGGCCTGCCGGATTCGGTGCCGGGGGTGACCCTCAACCGCCTCTGCGCTTCGGGTATGGACGCGGTCGGCACGGCCTTTCGCGCCATCGCCAGCGGCGAGATGGAGCTGGCGATCGCCGGCGGCGTCGAGTCGATGTCGCGTGCGCCCTATGTGATGGGCAAGGCCGACACGGCTTACGGGCGCACCCAGAAGATCGAGGACACCACCATCGGCTGGCGTTTCGTCAACCCGCTGATGAAGGCTGAGTACGGCGTCGACGCCATGCCGCAGACCGCCGACAACGTCGCCGATGAGTTCAAGATCAGCCGCGCCGATCAGGACGCCTTCGCCCTGCGCAGCCAGCAGCGCGCCGCTGCCGCCCAGGCCGCGGGTTTCTTCGCCGAGGAAATCGTTCCGGTAGTGATCAAGGGCAGGAAGGGCGACAGCGTGATCGATCAGGACGAGCACCTGCGTCCGGATACCACTCTGGAAGCCCTGAGCAAATTGAAGCCGGTCAACGGCGCGGACAAGACCGTCACCGCTGGCAACGCCTCGGGGGTCAACGACGGCGCCGCGGCGCTGATTCTGGCCTCTGCCGAGGCGGTGCGCAAACACGGCCTGACCCCGCGCGCGCGGGTGCTGGGCATGGCCAGCGCCGGGGTGGCGCCGCGGATCATGGGCTACGGCCCGGTGCCGGCGGTGCGCAAGCTGTGCGAGCGCCTGGATCTGCAGGTCGGCGATTTCGACGTGATCGAACTCAACGAAGCCTTCGCCGCCCAGGGCCTGGCGGTGACCCGCGACCTCGGCCTGGCCGACGACGCGCCCCAGGTCAACCCCAACGGCGGCGCCATCGCCCTCGGCCACCCGCTGGGCATGAGCGGCGCGCGCCTGGTCCTGACCGCCCTGCACCAACTGGAGAAGAGCGGCGGCAAGCGCGGCCTGGCGACCATGTGCGTCGGCGTCGGCCAGGGCCTGGCGCTGGCGATCGAGCGGGTCTGAGTCCTGATTCGTAGGGTGCGCCGTGCGCACCAAGACTGACCTCGTTGTCTGGACCCGAACCGACCTGCACTATTGCACTCGTGGCAGCGGTCTTGATCGCCAACGCTATGCCCCCTCGGGCGCACATTGAGTTCCATTCATTTGAAGGAGTTTTTCCGTGCCTGTTGTCCACCTCGCCGCTGGCGACCTGAATTACCAACTCGAAGGCCCGGCCGATGCGCCGGTGCTGCTGCTGAGCAATTCCCTGGGCACCGACCTGGGCATGTGGGACACCCAGATGCCGGCTTTTACCGAGCATTTCCGGGTGCTGCGCTACGACACCCGCGGCCACGGCCAGTCGCAGGTCAGTGCGGGTTTCTACAGCATCGAGCAACTGGGCCGCGATGTACTGGCCCTGCTCGATCACCTGGATATCCGCCAGGCATCGTTCTGTGGTCTGTCCATGGGCGGCCTGATCGGCCAGTGGCTGGGCATCAATGCCGGCGCGCGCCTGGACAAGCTGGTGCTGTGCAACACCGCAGCCAAGATTGCCAACGACGAGGTGTGGAACAGCCGCATCGACAGCGTGTTGCGAGGTGGCCAGCAGGCGATGCGCGACTTGCGCGATGCGTCCATTGCCCGCTGGTTCACCCCCGCGTTCGCCGCGGCCGAGGCCGAACAGGCCAACCGCATCACCGCGATGCTGGCGGCCACCTCGGCCCAGGGCTATGCCGGCAACTGCGCGGCGGTACGCGATGCCGATTTTCGCCAGCAACTGGCTGCCATCGAGCTGCCGACGCTGATCGTTTGCGGCGCTGCCGACCCGGTCACCACCCCGGCCGATGGCCGCTTCCTGCAGCAGCACATCGCCGGCGCGCAGCTGCTCGAACTGCATGCCGCGCACCTGTCCAATGTCGAGGCCGGCGCGGTATTCACCCGGGCGGTAGTGGATTTTCTTCGGCAGTGACTGCCTGGACGCATCCTGCGATTCGCCCGCGGTCTGTGCTGGGTGTTCGCTGCGCATACCCGGGCAACGCCTGTGGGCGTATTTGCAAAGTCTTTTAAGATCAAACTATTATGAAAATCCTGCGGCTCTAGGGGCGCAGGATTTTCTTTGTTGCAGCGCGCTTTCCTCCCCGTATGCCTGTCCAATCTGCTCTCCTGTAGTCAATCTGACGGGTATACTCGAATCCCCCGCTGATAGACCTGTACAGAGCCTGATGACATGACGCAGATTTCCGAACGCCTGTTGGTCCAGGCCCATCTGGACGCCAAGCAGCCCAAGCCGCTGACACCCGAGCAGGAAGCCTTCTACCGCGCCGAGATTGCCGCCGAGCTGAAAAAGCAGAATGCGGTGTTGGTTGCCCATTATTACTGCGACCCGGTGCTGCAGGCTCTGGCCGAAGAAACCGGCGGTTGCGTGTCCGATTCCCTGGAAATGGCCCGCTTCGGCAATCAGCACCCGGCGCAGACCGTGCTGGTGGCCGGGGTCAGGTTCATGGGCGAGACGGCGAAGATCCTCAACCCGGAAAAACGCGTGCTGATGCCGACCCTGGAAGCGACCTGCTCGCTGGATCTGGGCTGTCCGGTGGAGGAGTTCGCCGCGTTCTGCGACCAGCACCCGCAGCGCACCGTGGTGGTCTACGCCAATACCTCGGCGGCGGTGAAGGCGCGGGCCGACTGGGTGGTGACCTCCAGTTGCGCGGTGGAGATCGTCGAGCACCTGATGGACAACGGCGAAAGCATCATCTGGGCGCCGGACCAGCACCTGGGGCGTTACATCCAGAACAAGACCGGTGCCGACATGCTGCTGTGGGACGGCGCCTGCATCGTCCACGAGGAGTTCAAGGCCAAGCAACTCGAGGACATGAAGGCCCTGTACCCGGACGCCGCGGTGCTGGTGCACCCGGAGTCGCCGACGGCGGTGATCGACCTGGCCGATGCGGTCGGCTCGACCAGCCAGCTGATCGCGGCGGCCCAGCGCCTGCCGAACAAGACCTTTATCGTTGCCACCGACCGCGGCATCTTCTACAAGATGCAGCAGCTGTGCCCGGACAAGGAATTCATCGAGGCGCCGACCGCCGGTAACGGCGCCGCGTGCCGCAGCTGCGCGCACTGCCCGTGGATGGCGATGAACACCCTGCAACGCACCCTGCAGAGCCTGCGCGAAGGCAGCAACGAGATCTTCGTCGACCCCGCGCTGATCCCCAAGGCGATCAAGCCGCTCAAGCGCATGCTGGATTTCACCCAGGCGGCGCGGCTCAAGCTGTCGGGCAACGCCTGAGCCGGCCCCGGCCATTCGCCGAACCCCGCGCAGCCTGGTTGGGCTACGGCAATCGAACCATTCTGCGGACTTAGCGCAACATCTGCTCGATGATGCGCTGGTCCTCCAGCAGCTCGCGTTGCCGCGCGTCGATGCGTGAGGCCAACTGGAAGTTGTTGGTGGCGCGGCGTTTGGCGAAGTCGAGTTGTTCGATGGCCTGATCGTAGTCGCCGACCAGGGCGAAGAACTCCGCACGGGCCTGGTGCAGGCCGATGGTGTTGCCGCTGAGGCCGCGCACCTCGGCGACCTGATACCAGATGTCCGGGTCTTTGCTGCGCTTCTTCAGCAACTCGTCGAGGGCGCGCTCGGCATCCCAGGTAAGCCCCTGCTTCATCAGCAGGTCGATGCGGACCTGGTTCAGTGGGTAGTTGTTCGGGTAGTCGCGCATGAGCCGTTCGATGCGGCTCTGTGCTTGCGGCAGGCGACTGGCGGCGATGTCCAGTTCGATCTGGGCCAGGTTGTAGGCGATATCCTCGGGTGCCGACTGCAGCAAGGATTGCAGGTTCTCGCCGGCCTGCGGGTATTGGCCACTCTTGATCTGCGCCAGGGCCAGGCCGTAGCGGGCTGCTTGCAGCTTGGGGTTCTCGTCGAGCATGGCGCGAAAACGCTTGGCCGCCAGGCCCGGGGTGTCTTCGTAGATCAGCTGCACGCGGGCGCGCATCAGCTGATAGCGCACGCTGTCGATTGCGCCGCCGGCCTTGGCTTGTTCGGCGCGGTTGCGCGTGTCGGCGATGCGCGATTCGGAGACCGGGTGAGTCAGGAGGAATTCCGGCGGCTTGCGGTCGTAGCGGTATTGGCGCATCAGGCGCTCGAACATGCTCGGCATGGCGCGGGGGTCGTAGCCGGCCTTCTCCAGATTGACCAGGCCGATGCGATCGGCCTCCTGCTCGTTCTGCCGGGAGAAGCGCCGTTGCTTCTGGATGGCCGCTGCCTGGGTCGAGGCGATGGCGGCCATGCCGACGTCGCCGGCACCCGCCGCCGCGGCCACGATCCCGGCGAGCATGGCGGCCATCATCGGCAGTTGCATGCGCTGTTGGGCTTCCAAGCCGCGGGCGAAGTGGCGTTGCGACAGGTGGGCGAGTTCGTGGGCCATTACCGAGGCGTATTCGGCTTCGGTCTGGGCGTAGAGAAACAGGCCGCCGTTGACCCCGATGATCCCGCCGGGCGCGGCGAAGGCGTTGATTTGCGGGCTGTCGAGCAGGACGAACTCCAGGCGTCGATCCTGCAACTCGCTGGTTTCGCCCAGGCGATAGACGCTGCTCTCGACGAAATCCTTGAGCTGAGGGTCCGACAGCTGGCTGATCTGGCCACGCAGCAGGCTCAGCCAGGCGCGGCCCAGTTGATGTTCCTGCTGCGGCGAGACGATCGAGGAGCTGGCATCGCCGAGTGACGGTAGATCGCTGGCCAGGCCAGGTTGGGCGGCCAGGCAGGCGAGCGTCAACAGAATAGGGCGCAGAACATTCATGCACAGAACTCTTGGCGAACAAAGGCGTTACTGTAGCCGGGCAAGCGTTCACCTGGCCAGGGTTGTACGGTCTTGGGTATCCTTGGCGCTGTTTTAGGAGGGCTCGAATGAACGATGTACGGGAGTGGAATGGTGCCTGCGACGCCGAGCTGGATGCCAGTGGTCTGAATTGTCCGCTGCCGTTGCTCAAGGCCAAGCTGGAGTTGAATCGCCTGGCAAGCGGGGCGGTGCTCAAGGTGATTGCCACTGATGCCGGCTCGCAACGGGATTTTCGGGCCTTCGCCACTCTTGCCGGGCATGGCTTGTTGCGTGAAGAGGAAGAGGCGGGTGTGTACCGCTATTGGTTGCGTAAAGCCTGATACGCGTCCTGCGTGGGCTGTTTCGATCTAGGGAATGTTGATGATTAAGGTGTTGCGCGACTGGATGCACCGCTACTTCTCCGATGAGCAGGCGGTGGTCCTGGCGGTGCTGTTGGTGCTCGGTTTTGCCGCCGTTCTGACCCTAGGCGGCATGCTGGCGCCGGTGCTGGCCGGATTGGTGCTGGCGTTTCTCATGCAGGGGCTGGTCAATGCCCTGGAGCGTTTGCACCTGCCGCAGATAGTGGCGGTGTCGCTGGTGTTCCTGCTGTTCATGAGTGCGCTCGGCTTGTTCCTGCTGGTGCTGATGCCGCTGCTGTGGCGCCAGCTGAGCACCCTGTTCAACGAGCTGCCGCGCATGCTCGGGGAATGGCAGGCGCTGTTCCTGCTGTTGCCGGAGCGTTACCCGAACCTGATCAGCGATGCCCAGGTGTTGCAGTTGACCGAGGCGATCAGCGGCGAGGCCGGCAAGTTCGGCCAGTGGGCGCTGTCGTTCTCCCTGTCCAGCCTGCCGCTGCTGGTCAGTATCATGATCTACCTGGTGCTGGTGCCGATCCTGGTGTTTTTCTTTCTCAAGGATCGAGAGGTGATCGGCGCCTGGTTTCGCGGCTACCTGCCGCGCGAGCGCGCCCTGATCACCCAGGTGGCCCAGGAAATGAACCAGCAGATCGCCAACTACATTCGCGGCAAGTTCATCGAGATCATCATCTGCGGCGTGGTCACCTACATCGCCTTCGCCGCGCTGGGGCTCAACTATGCGGCGCTGCTGGCGTTGCTGGTGGGGCTGTCGGTGGTGGTGCCCTACATCGGCGCGGTGGTGGTGACGGTGCCGGTGGCGCTGATCGGCCTGTTCCAGTGGGGCTTTGGCGATCAGTTTCTCTATTTGATGGTGGTCTATGGGGTGATCCAGGCGCTGGATGGCAACGTGCTGGTGCCGCTGCTGTTCTCCGAGGCAGTCAACCTGCACCCGGTGGCGATCATCTGCGCGGTCTTGCTGTTCGGTGGTCTGTGGGGCTTCTGGGGGGTGTTCTTCGCCATTCCCCTGGCCACCTTGTTCAAGGCCGTGCTCAACGCCTGGCCGCGCCGGGAGTTGGCGTTGCAGGGCGAGTAAGGACAAGCTGCCTGGTTGATGGTCGCAGTCGGGCGATAACGGGGTCAGGCCCAGACAAAAAAGGCCGCTTGCGGGAAGTCCCGGCAAGCGGCCTTTTCGTCGGTACAGCTTCAGGCGTTGTGCAGATCCTGCGCCGCGGCCAACACGGCCTCGACATGGCCCGGCACTTTCACCCCGCGCCATTCCTTGCGTAGCACGCCGTGTTTGTCGAGCAGGAAGGTGCTGCGGTCGACGCCCAGGTATTCCTTGCCGTAGAGCTTCTTCAGCTTGATCACGTCGAACAGCTGGCAGAGCGCTTCATCCTTGTCCGAGATCAGCTCGAAGGGGAACTCCTGCTTGCACTTGAAGTTCTCGTGGGACTTGAGGCTGTCCCGCGATACGCCGAAGACCAGGGTGTTGGCGGCCTGGAAGGCCGGGTAGTGATCGCGAAAGCCCTGGCCTTCGGTGGTGCAGCCCGGGGTGCTGTCTTTCGGATAGAAGTAGATCACCAACTGCTGGCCTTGCAGGGCCGACAGCTGAACCTGCTGACCACTGGTGGCCTGGGCCTGGAAATCGGCGACCGGGGAGTCGAGTGCTACGGCCATGGGGTTTCCTTACGGGTTCTGTGGGCGCCAGGGCTCGATCAGGGCATCGAGGTTCAGGGCATCGGAGAAGTCGAGGAACTGATCACGCAGCCAGCTGATCTGGGTGCCCGCCGGCAGCGTTACGGTCAGGGTCGCATTGAGCATGGTGCCGCCGGTCTGCGGAGCCAGGTAGGTATCGCAGGTCAGGCTTTCCAGTTCGACGTTGTGATCGATGAAAAACTGACACAGCTCATTGAGGATGTCCGGACGGTACGCCGAACTGACGTATGCCACGTACGGCAGGGCCTGGGGGCGATTTTCCGCCGCCGCACTGCGCGTCACGTTGACCGTAAAACCGTGCTTCTTGGCCAGGGCCGGCAGGCTCGACTCCAGGCGCGCCAGGGCGTCCCAACTGCCGGAGACCTGCAGCACCAGGGCGCTGAACTCGCCATGGCGGCTCAGGCGGGTGCTGATCACGGCGCAGCGATTTTCATTGCTGGTGCGGCACAGCACATTGGTCAGCTCCATGGCATTGGGGCCGAGTGCACTGATGACGAGGAATTGTTCGCGAACTGGGGGGGTGGACATGCAGCATTCCTAGAGCGATGAACGCCCGGCCCACAACGGGTACCGAGCAAAGCCGGAAGGGTAGCGAAAAGCGCCGCTCAGGGGAATGCTCGATGAAAGGAATAGCGGGTCGCTTATACAGTTACTGCGCTTGCCAATCGGCCTTTTCCTTCGCTTGTACAAGGTGGGTGGCGCCAGTACCATTACCGCTCTCTTTTTCCGGCAGGAGCGGTTGCATGATTGCGGGCAGTATGGTGGCACTGGTCACGCCCATGGATGCTCAAGGTGGTCTCGATTGGGACAGCCTGAGCAAACTGGTGGATTTCCACCTGCAAGAGGGCACCAACGCCATCGTCGCGGTCGGGACCACCGGCGAGTCGGCCACGTTGGAAGTGTCCGAACATATCGAAGTGATCCGACGGGTGGTCGATCAGGTCGCCGGACGCATCCCGGTGATCGCCGGTACGGGCGGCAACTCCACGCGCGAGTCGGTCGAACTGACGCGCGCGGCCAAGGATGTGGGCGCCGATGCCTGTCTGCTGGTCACGCCCTATTACAACAAGCCGACCCAGGAAGGTCTGTACCTGCACTTCCGGCACATCGCCGAGTCGGTGGCCATTCCGCAGATTCTCTACAACGTGCCGGGTCGCACCGTGTGCGACATGCTGCCGGAAACGGTCGAACGCCTGTCGAAGATCGCCAACATTATCGGCATCAAGGAAGCCACCGGCGACCTGCAGCGCGGTCAGGAAGTCCTGGATCGGGTGAGCAAGGATTTCCTGGTGTATTCCGGCGATGACGCTACCGCCGTCGAACTCATGCTGATTGGCGGCAAGGGCAATATCTCGGTGACCGCCAACGTCGCGCCGCGCGCCATGGCCGAAATGTGCGCCGCCGCCATGGCTGGCGACGCCGTTACCGCGCGGGCCATCAACGATCGTCTGATGCCGCTGCACCAGGCGCTGTTTATCGAGTCCAACCCGATTCCGGTGAAGTTCGCCCTGCATGAAATGGGCATGATGCCGGATGGTATCCGCCTGCCGCTGACCTGGCTCAGCCCGCGTTGTCATGAACCGCTGCGTCAGGCCCTGCGCCAGACCGGTGTATTGGTTTAATCGAGGAAATACTACGCATGAAGCGACTGGGCGGACTCTCCGCACTTGCTCTGATCATCTCCAGCGCCAGCGGTTGTGGCTGGATCTATGGTGAAGACGGCTATTTCCGCGATCGCGGCAGCGATTACCTCGACGCTCGGCAAACCGCGCCCATGCAGCTGCCGGCGAACGTCGAGGCCAAACGCCTCGACCCCTTGTTGCCGGTGCCGCAGCAGGTTGCCAGCAGCACGGTCGAGGGTGAATACGAAGTTCCGCGTCCGCAGGCGCTGGCCGTGCGTGCCGATGCCAGCGAGTTCAGCCTGCAGAAAAGCGGCGAATCGCGTTGGCTGGTCGCCCAGCGCGTGCCCGCCGAAGTCTGGCCGATTGCCCGTCAATTCTTCGATGACAACGGTTTTCGCGTTGTCGACGAGCGTCCGCAAACGGGTGAGTTCAGCACCGATTGGCAGCGTTTCGACGCGTTGCCCGCGTCCGTGGCGCGTAGCCTGTCGGGCGTGACGGCGGATAGCGAAACCCGCGTGCGCGTGCGTATCGAGCCGGGCGTGCAGCGCAATACCAGCGAGATCTTCGTGGTCAGCGCCGAGCGTGCTGCGGGCAGCACGGCCGAGGTCGCTTTCACTACGCGCAGCGCCAACTCCAGCCTGGATGCCGCGCTGCTCGACGCCATGCTCGTGAGCCTGGCGCGCAGTGCCGAGCAGGGCGGTTCCGTATCGCTGCTGGCCGCCCGCGACTTCGATGCGCCGAGCCGCGTCAGCCTGTCGGAAGACGGCAACGGCAACCCGGTATTGAATCTCGGTGCCGATTTCGATCGTGCCTGGTCTGGTGTCGGTCGCTCCCTGGAAATGGCCGATGTGCGCATCGACGACCTCAACCGCAGCCTAGGTGTGTACTACATCAACCTGGCCGAAGGCGCGCAGAACAAGGACGAAGAGCCGGGCTTCTTCGCCGGCCTGTTCGGTGGCAAGCCGGACAAGGAAGAAATCGAGGCGCGCGCCGAGCGTTACCAGGTGCGCCTGACACCGGTGGGCGACAGCGTCCAGGTCACCGTGGAAAAAGACCTGAATACCATTGCCCCGGCCGATGTGGCACGGCGCATCCTCGGCCTGATCCAGGAAAATCTCGGCTAATCGGCTGTATGCACAGCCGTGATACCAATAGGCGAAACCCGGCGGGTTTCGCCTGTTTCGTTTGCTAAAGGCGGAAATCCCGATATGACCACTCCTGCGACCCTGAGCCTGAAGAAAATCTACTCGGGCAAAGTCCGCGACCTCTACGAAATCGACGACAAGCGCATGCTGATGGTCGCCACCGACCGTCTCTCGGCCTTCGACGTGATCCTCGCCGAGCCGATCCCGGACAAGGGCAAGATCCTCACCGCGATTTCCAACTTCTGGTTCGCCAAACTGGCGCACCTGGTGCCCAACCACTTCACCGGCGACCAGGTCGAGGATGTGGTGCCGGCCGCCGAACTGCCGCTGGTGGAAGGCCGCGCCGTGGTCGCCAAACGCCTCAAGCCGGTTGCCGTGGAAGCCATAGTGCGCGGCTACATCGTCGGCTCCGGCTGGAAGGAATACCAGAACAGCGGCAGCGTCTGTGGCATCCAGCTGCCCGCCGGGTTGCAGGAAGCCTCCAAGCTGCCACAGCCGATCTTCACCCCCTCGACCAAGGCCGCCGTCGGCGACCACGACGAGAACATCTCCTTCGAGCAGTGCGAAGCCATCATCGGTGCCGAACTGGCCGCCCAGGTGCGTGACACCGCCATCGCCCTGTACAGCGCCGCCGTCGAATACGCCGCCACCCGCGGCATCATCATCGCCGACACCAAGTTCGAATTCGGCCTGGACGAAAACGGCACCCTGACCCTGATGGACGAAGTGCTGACCCCCGATTCCAGCCGCTTCTGGCCAGCCGACAGCTACGTCGAGGGCAAGAACCCGCCGAGCTTCGACAAGCAGTTCGTACGCGACTGGCTGGAATCCACCGGCTGGAACAAGGAGCCGCCAGCCCCGGCCGTACCGGCCGAGGTCGCGCAGAAAACCGCTGACAAATATCGCGAAGCCCTGATCAAGCTGACCGCCTGATCGACCGCTGAGCGGCACAGTAGAGGCGCTCAGGCGCCTCTTTTGCTTGAGGGGCGCAGCAAACGGCTGGGGGTAGGAGCGGGGGCGACGCCCAGTCCCATGCCCGCGAAGCCTTTGCTCCTCGATAGCGAACGCCGCCGATGCGGCGTCTTGCCCACGCCTCGGTGCTTTATCCAAACATCCGCCTCAGTCGAAGCGAGCGGGGCGCTTGCAGTGCATGCGCACCCAAGCCGCCCGCGCAAGCATCTGAAAGCATGCGAAAAAATCTACCGATTGGGCTTCGCCAAACGCGTTTGTACTGCTATCATGCGCGCCGCCACGGGAAGATGCCGGAGTGGCCGAACGGGACGGATTCGAAATCCGTTGTATCAGCGATGGTACCTAGGGTTCAAATCCCTATCTTCCCGCCATACTAAAAAGCCCCGTAATTCAATGAGTTACGGGGCTTTTTCTTGTCTTTGAGAAAGTGAAAAAACGCTTGGGGGCAAAATTGGGGGCAAATGGGGGCAAAATCCAGTCCTTCCAGACCGCTATACCCCGCCCCAATCCTCCCCAAATCCCATCAGCTCAGACACATGGTGACCCATCCGTTTGGTGTCAGCCGGGATCAGCTTTGCATAGTGTTTCTTAATCATAGTCGTGTCGGCGTGACCCAGTTGCTTAGCCAACCACTCCAGCGTGACGTGGCTTGATAGGGCCTGGCTCGCATAAGTATGGCGGCATTGGTTGATGCCCCGATGGCTCACCTTAGACTTGACCAAGTGCTCCTTGAACCATTCATCCAGGTGGTCAGGGTGCCAGGCATTTTCCGTCGCCCAGTCCCTGAACAGAAAGGTGACATGCTCCGGCTCGCTGGTAAGGTTGTCGCGCTGGGTGACATCAATGTGCTGTGGCTTACAGGCGGCTGTGTCTTCTAGGACGAGTTTCATCAGCGCAGCCGCTGGTTTGATCAACTCAACAAAGCGCTCACGTTTTTCCTCCTTGGGGATACGGTAGATGCCATCCACGTAGGCGCGGCGTACATGGATTAGCTTGTTATCGAGATCCACGTCCTCTCGGGCCAGTGCCATCAATTCTGAGCGTGAGAGGCCCATCCAGCAGTTCATGACCACCACACGGGCTTCACGAAGCCGCCGAGGGTCTGCCTGCTCAATCCGTTTGATCTCTTCACGGGTGAAAGGATCTGCCAGGCTTTTGTATTTCACTTTGTGGTTGTGGATGCTCTTCATGTGATCGCTCGAAATTAGTTCGTTTGCTTTTGCGTCAGCCCAGACCCCGCGAGCAATGGTTAGCACGTCGTTGACCGTCTTCGGCGAAAGCCCTTTCTTACCGTTCTCAGGCTTCACTAGATGATTGCGAAACAACCTGAGATCTTGAATCGTCACCTTGTCGATGGGCCTATCGCCAAGGTGACGAATTACATGGCCTGCTTTGCATTTGTAGTTGAGGTAAGTCGTCGAGGCCGTTCCGCTCTTTGCCACGCGTAGCCAGAGCATCACGCCCTCTTTGACTGTCATGGTGGGGGAGGCGGGCTCTAACGATTTAACGGCTGCTATAGCCACCTTAGGTTGTGCAGGAAGAGGACTTTTCGCCTGATCAGTCTCGCCAGCCTGAGTCACCTTTGCGGAGTCAGGGAATCGGCGCTGGTAGTCAAAGACGCCACGCTTAATCTCGTCGACCACCAGCTCGCGAACGCTCTTGGCATAGGCGATAGTTTTCTCATTGACCGGCATGTCACGCATCACTTCACGACAGCGTTCGCCGTTGAGCGTGAAGCCGATGCGGACTCTGCCGTTGTGGATCTCAACACCTTTGGGCATTTTCATGGTTACAGTGCTCCTGACATCCATTTCTCGATGGCTTCGCGGTTGTAGATGACGCGATTTGCCGGGTCTCGATCCCAATGCTTGCCCTCATGCCATTGGCCGCTTCCCCGGTACTTGCGAGCAGCCTCCGTGCTGATGCCAAAGACAGGGAAGAGCAGCTCTTGCCTGACCCATTTAGCGGGGACAATGGCGAACTGCTGCTTAATGCTTGGTGGTGGAATGGTGTCGTTGTCGGTGAATTGTTTCGCTGCTGCTGTCATTGCTCTTCCTCTGGTTTTACCAATAATAATTGCAATTGCTGTTGTGGTGGGCAAAAAAAGGGTGCCACGGCTAAGCCATGGCACGACGCTGTCTGATTAGGCCGGTGACGGTACCGACGATCAGCACGCTCTCATCTAGACGGTGCATCCTGTCGGGGTACTTCGGGTTTAATGTCTCAAGGTAGAGTTCACTCAGCGTCTGGCGCAGACGGCCAAAACCAGCGATGCCTCTGGCGTCCCGAATCACCACATCGTCATTGTTTTGGGGGGAGACTGTTGGATCAACCAGGATCAGGTCGTTATGAAGGTAAGCAGGCTCCATTACATCGAAACTGATCTTCATCCAAAAGGCCTCAGGGCTGTGGTCAAAGGGACTCAAGAACCAGCCTTCGGTTTCATGGCTTCGGTGGGCTTCGTTCGGAGTGCTCAGTGCTTCATTAACCCAAGTGATGATGGGCAGTATTCGTGATGGGGTGGGAGAGGGCGTATGCGTATGGGGAGCAGGCTCATCTTTCACTTCAGGCATGATTATGGCGCGGCTGGCAAAGTCTCTCATTACCTGGGAGTTATGTTCTTCACGGGACAAGACCCCCATGTCTTTTCGAAGAAAAGCCCCTTTCGCCTCATAGAGGTTGCCACCCTGGATCAGCCACTCAGGGGTGATATGTAGCGCCTTCGCCAGTTCAAGGATCTTCTTGGTGCCCTTGTTGCGTCCCGTCTCAAGGTTACCAATAGTGGCTTGAGAAAGGCCTGATTTGGCAGCCAGTTGAGCCTGCGTGAGCTGGTTCTGTTCGCGCAGAAATGTGAGTCGTTCAGCAAAGCTGTCCAGCGATTTTTGCGTGGTCAGTGCGATGCCTTCATCCCTTTCGTCATGGGCTTTTGAGTCGCTTTCATCGGAAGAGAGTGTTGAGGCTTCTCCATTGAGAAGCCACTCGACAGATACCTGAAGTGCTTGTGCGAGCTCTACGGCGTTGTGGGAGGTCTTGGACGACCCGCTCTCCAGAAGTGCAACGCTCGATTGGTTAATCCCTGCCAGCTTCGCGAGGTCGGCTTGGGTCAGCTTGCGAGCCCTGCGCGCTGCGGCAATTCGTCCGCCAAGGGTGTTTGTGTCGAAAGCCTTCATCAGCGTCGTTCCTCATTCAGTTAGCTCGATCCTACTCATCAATAATAGCCTTGTCAATAAATGCTGTTGACAATTGCAAAAAGGTTAGTGATATTGGCGTGTAACAGCAGTTGCTGTTTTTTAATGGCTGATAAGGAGTAGAAGGCGATGAGAAGATTGAGTGCTGAACACTGGCGTGTGCGGGGGAGTGGCAAGGAAGCGGCGCAATCTTGGTTGGCGTTCGCGCTGGGTTCGGAGGTGAGCCATGGGTAATGTGAGCCCGATGCGGCACCTTAAAGATGTCATGAATACCTATCCTACAATGTCTTCATGGGCAAGGTTTTGTATTGAGAATAAAGGCCTTAAAGATATGCCCGATTGGCCTAGTTGGTGTTTTCTACCTTCATCATTATGGGCAGCCTTAGTTTGGAGACAAAATTCAAGTCCGGAGTCTAGCGACTTTGACTTTTTCGAGGAGGGCGGGTTTTTATCGGTGATTAGCGCCTGGAGATATTCAAAAGGCATCTACAGGTTGGATGCTAGTTTGCTCTCTGCTCTAACAGAAACCGATATTGCTGAAGAGTTACCTTCAGAGCTTTTTCAACGGATGCCCGAGTGGAGTATCTATGTTGAATCACCGGGGTTGCCATGGGCGGGAACGCCTATTAATGGGTTTTGGGCAAGTCTTGATTGGGACTATACAAGTAATAACCAATATCTATGGTTCGTTCTCAATAGCGACAGAGGATTGTTACCGTTCTGTATTGAGGTTGGCGTCAAATCAATTGAAGAACTGATGCGTAAGGCAATGGCTCTTATGTATGAAAAAATTAAATCATCTAATTATAACGTCACAGAGGAATCAGTGCGGCAGAATTTTCAAGAGTTGAGGTCATTGATCTCAATTGTATTGTATTTATGCTCTTCGGAGCCTGACGTTGACCCAATGCTAATGCCAAAAATAGCATACAGAGAGTCACTTTTTCGCGAAGGTAAGAAGGGTAGCTATCTGTTCACGCCAGAAAAACCAAGAGTTTTCCATGTCGGAAATACGTTAGGGGCTAAGTTGAGAAGTACAGAGTCTCTGGCGAGTGGCAGAACAGTCAAAACTCACTTAAGACGGGCGCACTGGCATGGTTTCTGGAAAGGGCCTCGCTCAGGTGAGCGGAAGTTCATTTATCGCTGGATCCCTCCTCTTGTTGTCGAAGGTAGACCGGTATCTGAGGTGCTTGAGGTCTAGTCAGTGGAGTTCTTCGCCCCTGATTTCAACGTTCTGACTCTAGTGTGGCAAGACTTGACTGTGCGACGCTGGCTTTTTCCGCCAGCTCGTATTGTGTCAGGTTGCTGTATTTTCTGGCATACGCCACGCGCTTCCTGTGCTATCGATATTAATATTCATTAGTTTCTGTCGTCAGCTTGTGTCTATCGTCTGGCAATCATATCCACCTCTCACATAAGTGATATGTATCGAATACTCGATGACTTCTTATGACACCTGAAAACAGTTGTGGGAGTGTGATTCGCATATCAGGGATTATCACGTGATAACGGGGTTGTTGCGTGGCTATGCTCGGGGCAAGGGTTATCAAGTGATAAGGGGTAGGAGGGTGATGCACGTAGCAGGAGTTATCTCGTGATGACGGGGGGTGTGCGTGTTGCCGCCCAGGCCAAGTTTTATCATGGGAACGCACCTTCAGCGAATTTGAGTGATCAGCCATGGTGACCATGGAGTGCCACTCAGCATTTTGGCCCAAGCATCGTTATCACGTGATAGAGGGGCTGTGCATTGTGCTATTCGGGCCAGGGGTTATGCCCGAAAGCTGGGTTGGTTTCGCCCAAAGCAATGTATCGCAGTTATCCGTATATCTGACCCAATCACATGCTTTTAGGTCAGTGATTGTGCTTGAAATATACTTTTATTGGTAAGCGCTCTCATACATGTAAATCATCATGAAGAAAAGTGCTTTTGTTGAGGTTGTTTCGGCTGAAAGTGTGCGTAGAGGCAGCCGCGATATATTAATACATATATATTGACAGCATAAAATAAAGTTATGTAAGGGCTTGACGCGAGTGCCTGTTTGGCTGCTATTCTCACTGCAACTTAATTGTTGAGTGGTTGCTTGCATGAGTGTTATCTCGTCTAACCTTGCTGTTACGATTGGCCCCCTTGAGCCTATGGATGAACTCTATGACTCTGAGATCCTTTATGCCGCAAGTGTGCACATCACTCATGAAGGCTTACCGCTAATTTCATGTGCGCGCGTTTTCTTTTGTGTGTCGCGTCTCATGGGATTCTCTATTCTTGGGGTCACAGAAGATGATGGCCTTCCACGCGCATTCTGGGTCTCACCAGACAAAGAGCATGAGTTTCCTGGGCTTGTAGCATGCGGTGTCATGCAGCAGCAGTTTATTCAACGCCTACGCGATCTTTCACGTTCCTTCCGCGCTGACGTGCCGTTAAGCATTGAGCCATTCGGCGGTGACTATCCATTCGAGCTTCTGGTTTCCACCGCCTTTATTGGCCAGCATGGCACGGATTTGCTGGCTGAGATACCTGTGCAGTTTAAGAATAAGGTGTGGGTCGGGCCTGGCAAGCTGATGGCGATGTATAACTAATATTATCGCTGCACGGCGAGCCTGGCTCTCTTCCTATTGAACCTGGCGCTGTCACTGGGTCAGTGGTGTAGGGTTATTAACTATACACCGCACATTCAATAGTTTAGCTATTACTGGCGAATCGTCAGTGCGTATTTTCGTTGGGACAGTCATTAAACAGTCTTGGGACAGGTTATCCAGGACAGGAAATTTGCACCTTAAATTCAAGGCCAAGTCGATATACATAAGTTGTTGGGGGGAGTGATGAGCGAGTTGGAGAACATCCACAGCCTGTTACAAGGGCCAGGAGAAGTCATACCAGGCATTGAAATGTCGTGGGAGCAGGCACGTGACCGGGTGTTGTTGAGTGACCACAGTTGCTGGGTGCCATATTGCATTGTTCGTGATTGGATTTGGATCGATTTGATCCTTACCGATCAGGAGCGTGAGCAACTCCAAGCGGCAGGTCAACAGCCCGTGGTGATGTATTCGCACAGCGTGTTGTTCGACAGCAACCGGCGGTTTGATGTGGGCGACTGGGTGCGTACGAGCCCGCTCGTGACCTTCACCGAGGGCTGCTTTTTCCGTACTCGCAACAGCCTTTATGTCCTGGTTGGCGATGGTGTTCGCAAGCGTGCTGATCTTTCAACCGTAATGGGGCTTCAGTGATGAGTGAAATTGAGTTGATCCGCGAACGACTGTACGAGACGGCTGTGCCAATGCCGGGCATTGCGTTGTCGTGGTCTAAAGCACATGCACATCTCGATACCAGTATTCAGTCTGGCATAGAGATGGGGTTCATCGTCGAAGACTGGCTCTGGGCTGATGTCACCGGCATACCTGACGTTGAACAAAAGCACTTGCAAGCTGAGGGCTTGCAACCGGCAGTCCTAATCACCCGCGACGTGTTGTATCGCACAAATAGGCTCTTGAATTTTGGCGAGTGGGTGCGATCAGGCCTGCTGCTGGATTTCACAGAGGGGTGTTTATTTCATGCAGTAGACAGCTGTTATGTGCTGCTGGGAGATGGATTGCGCACGAATATTGATTTTCAAACGCTGCTGAAGCTTGTGCACTCCGAGGACTTCAATGACTGAACCTGATCCACGCCAGGCGGATGTGCGTTGCGATGTTTGCGATTGCAGTACACGAGTACCTGGCTTTGGCGAGCAGTTCGGCATGCTGCATGCCCACTGGGGGTATGGCTCTCAGCATGACGGTGAGCGCTATCGAGTGAGGGTGTGTGAGTCCTGCTTTTTCAAGGCGCTGGCCTTTCTGCGCCAGGAGCGCCGGATCAGTCGGTTATTTGGTGACGCCCAATCAGGCGATCTACATTTCGGCCTGGTCGCCCGTGACGAGTATTGGGACGAGTCCTAGCGGTTGGGCCTCGCTGATCCGGCGCCGATGCTCAATGTTCATTTTGCAATGCAGCCCATATCCCTGACTGGAAGGTTTTCATGTTTAAGACGCACCGAGGCATGCTTCTCAGCGATGAAGAGGTCATTGATTCTGCATCGAATTATGTCTACAGCAAGATGGTCGAAATGGATCTGTCATTACCCTGGTTTCATGTGGTGATCACCACGATTTCTGGCGGGGAGGAGTCCAAACAGCAGGTCATGCCAGGTGATGTCGAGATGTTCGAGTACCTGATTGAACTGGCGAAAGGACAAGCTGTTTCCCTGGATGTGCAGGTCATGCTGCCGCCCCAGATGACGGGGCGCGATGGTTGGTCAATGGAGCGCCTGGCGTCGCTGCATAGTGCGCGAGCGAAGGACAACCATCACCACTGGATCTACACCACCGTAAGCGGCGAGGTTTTCAGCTGTGGCGATGAGGGTGCGCTCAGTTTGGATAGCACTTCGGTCGTTCGCCTGATTTACCCGCGGCCCTGACCGGGTTTGATGAATCTGTAGTCCCTTGTCACGTCTTTTCGAGTCTATTTATGCGTATTCATTTGCTGTCGGATCTGCATCTTGAATTCAGTGTTTATGCGCCGCAGGTCGAGGACGCCGATGTCGTCATCCTGGCCGGCGACATCGATGTCAAAGCCCGTGGCGTTGATTGGGCCCGTCAGGCTTTCCGAGGGCATGTGCTCTATGTGCCCGGCAACCATGAGTTCTATGGGGGCCACTTGATCCGAACGCTGCTGAAGATGCGCTCGATGGCGGACGAGCGCGTGCGCGTGCTGGATCGAGATGAGGTGCTAGTCGGCGATGTGCGATTCCTCGGGTGCACGATGTGGACTGACTATGCCTGCACCGGCAATGCCCATCTTGCGGCATGGCATGCGCGCACGACCATGAATGACTTTCGCAAAATCCGTACCGAGCCGTTCGAGAACCTTGCTGAGTGCATGCAGGTTGCTTTCGATGCCGGTGCGAAACGCATCCTCCTGCCCATGGCCAGTGTGACGGACATCCCCACTGTGCCCGGTGAGCCGTTTGCCAAGTTTCAGACTGGCTTCTACAGCGATCCGGTGGATGCGGCGTTTAAGGCGCTTGGTGTAAGTTGAGCGACTACGGCTAATCAGGGCGCAGATGGCCGCGAAGGCCTGTAATGACAACACAGTCAAAGCGCTCGCCGCCGCTCCTCCGCGCCATGGCCCGTAACCCTGTTAGGTTCTTGCCTGGCGTATGCAACTCAAGGTTGTCCGGGGTATCGAAGAGCCCGTCATACTCTTCGGCATTTTGAACCCCGGCCAGTTTTTTGATGGATAGCGAGTGAATCGGGTCGTATCCATTTTCGTAGCCTTCGACGAGGACATCCATGTCATCTGGGTATTGCCCCAGCAGCTCAATTAGCTGGCCTATCTTCATTTTGATCACTCCTGTCTCAAGGCTTTGGTACCGAGGAAATAATGCTCTAGGATTTTTGCGAGCTTCATAGCATCCACACCGAAAATTTTCCAACCAGGTAATCACCTGCTTTTGTTTGTTCTCAAATATAGAGATCCGTCGAATTATTTTTTCAACTAAATAAAATTTAAAATACGACGAGCAGTCAACTTTGGCAGGTTGTCAATCTGGAAGAAATAGCCTGTAGGCTAAGTACTGCGTGGGTTTCGTTGATTTTTAGTCCTGCTGGCAATATTTCAGTTCTGGGGGGCGAGCGGTAGCGCTTTAGTAACTCTTGGTTAGCTCAATCCTGGTCGGTTTCATCCAAATTGGCTTGGGTTGTTTGCGGCTTCTGGGCCATCTATGTAGCAGCTACACGGCTAGATGCGGTCTATTTTTGAGCAGTTGAGAGGCGGCTCGACGAGTTTACAGAGGGCTAATTCACGTGATTTGAGGTACGGCTAATGTCAGTCATGTGCTTCTTGCAAACTGCCTTGAATAGAAAGGTCGGCCTTCACTCTGAGGAGCGCCGGTCGTCCATGACTAAACCCGGACATGCAGATGAGTACCTTTCGGATCGCTCTGCGTCACATGCTCGTATGTGGTAGTTATGCATTTTGGGATCTGTCATGCGCGAGCGTTGGCATTGGCTTGTAATGGTCGCGACAGCCGACAATAACTGCCACGGGGGCGGCGCAACCCCCGTCGAATCAATCCTCGTAGGCAATTTATTGATGAAAATTCAATTATCCGAAGTAATTATCACGTGATAATTGTTGCCCGAAGCGTCCCCCTGACGCGCAACATGGATGGGGGCGACTGCGCGGCTGAGTTGGATTGGTTAGCACCGTGCGCATTCCACGCCACCCGGCCACCCAGTCAACGCTTATCCGGCCGGCACAACACTCGGCATGTACCCGAGTCCAGTCGGGAGTGGGTCGTTGCGCGGAGGGAGCGGCAGGCACTGGCGGAAACAACCGGCGTTTTTCAAGGTAGTTGTCGCGTCGACCGTGTTTTTTATGCCGCCTCTTCCAGCGCGGATTGCTCCCGTTCCGGGTTGAGCATGACGGCCCCGATGGGCTCCCAGTTGCGCGTGTTACCTGACCAGCGCCTCGGGTGACGGGCACGGGCTTGCTGATACAGCGCATGCCGGCGCGCCAACACCTGATGATCCTCGCCGCGATGGCGCTCGGCCGGTGAGACGAAGCGGATACGGCTATGGCGGTGCTCATGGTTGTACCAGCGCATGAAGTCCCTGACCCAGCCCCTGGCTTCATTCAGGTCGGCAAAGCCGTCCTGC
>NZ_FOWX01000031.1 GCF_900115555.1 Pseudomonas borbori | reverse complement strand
GCGGCTGACCACATCCCACGCCGACATGCGCCGGAAAAACGCCATGGCGATTACGCACCAGAGCATCATTTCCAGCGGCAAACGCCGCTTGCGCAGGGTCGCTACACCTGCCTGCTCGAGTGCCTGCTCGACCAAAGAAGGATCGAGTAAGGCATCCAGTCCCTCGATTGCGCTGGGAGTGGAGGCGATGTTGTGGGTGAGTTCCAGTGCCCGAGCGAGACGCATAAAAAAATCCGATGCCAATACTGGCATCGGATTTTGATTTCTTGCGGCCAAAGGTCAAGCAAGAGGGCTTAACTGATCGGCATTAGGCGCTGAGCCGGCTTTTTTGGTTTTTCTACGGCTTGTTCTTATGGATATTCTTCGGCAGATGCACGGTGCGGCTGGCGGAATAGATGTCATGCCAGCTGCGCTTGTCCCTGTCCCAGAGCACCCAGAAAAAACCCAGGCCCAGGCATAGCCAGGAGGCGATAGAGACCAGAAAGCGCAGCAATGCCTGCCATAGACCGATGGCCGTGCCGTCGGCGTTCTGGATGCGAATGCCCCACACCTGCATGCCCAGGGTCTGGCCGCTGTGCGTCCAGAACTTGGCGAAGAAGCCAAACAGGCTGAGTACCAGCAGGGTGGAGAGTAACGGGTCGCCATCCAGTGCGCCGGCATCGGAGAGCTGCTTGAGTTGCGCTTCGCCGTAGAAGCCCATCAGGATCAGCTTGTAGGCAAAGGTCACGACGATCAGCAGAGCCAGGCACAGCAGCAAGTCATAGAAGCTGGCGGCCAGGCGGCGGGTCAGGCCGGCGGCGGGGAAGTCACCCTGCGGGCGCAGCAGGTGTTTGGGCATGGTGGGCTCGCTATGCAATTAGGGTGCTAGGTCTTGAGGATGCGATTCGCGGTATTCGTGAGCATAAAAAAACCCCTGACGTTGCCATCAGGGGTTGTTCAAAGCAGCAGGGTTATTCCTGGACTTGAACCTGGTCGGCCTGCATGCCTTTTTGACCTTGTACGGCAACGAAGCTGACTTTCTGACCTTCTTTCAGGCTCTTGAAGCCGCTGCCCTCGATCGCGCGGAAGTGCACGAATAGATCCGGGCCGCTTTCTGGCGTGATGAAACCAAAACCCTTCTCGTCGTTAAACCACTTGACGGTACCGTGCTGACGATTCGACATGTCTTGTATCCTTGAACCTGGAGTTAATGGCAGCCTCCAACAATAGAGGGCTGAGACTGGTTGCAAGGAGTAATGCGACGTCGAACGGGATGTAGCGGATCTGGACGATCTACTGCACCAGGCCACGATTTACGGCGACCCATGCAAACACAGTGCAAAGCACTCTACGCTAACTCAAAGGCAAATGCCAACCCCCGCCGGGACTGTGTTTCAGTCGTGACGCGGGAAGTTTTGCTGGTGTCGGAACAAGGGTTTTTTGCTGTGCTTGCCGATGCGAGGGTATGCACTGCAAGTTGTTGTCTGTTGCTTGGGACGTTAAAGCAACGAGAGGGATTTAATGGTGCCCGGGGGAGACTCGAACCAGTCGCTGTGCGTGCCGTGGTTGCTAGCTTTTCCAGTGTGGTCGGTTTTGTCATGCCCCCAAATCTGCCCCCAAAAAGAAAAGTGCCTCCCCCTGCGGCGCGGATTATGTCCTACCAATGCCAGCAAATGCCAACCCGACCAGCGGTAACGCTCCCTTTCCGCCGATTTCTGGGCTGTGGCTTTGCCGTGATCTTGCCGTACGTCGCTCACTCTCTCGTATTGCTGCCGAAACTCTGAATTTCTAGCTCGGAAATGGCCGTTTGAATGACAGGCTTTGTCAGGCCCAAGCATCTGCTGTCGTCGCTGCTCGTTCACCCTCCAGGGCTTTTACGACAGCGTGAAAATGCGCGCCGATGGTAACGACAACGCCGAAGGCAAACAGAAAATCATCGTCGAGCTGTACGACAAGTTCTTCCGCAATGCCTTCCCTCGCATGGCCGAGCGCCTGGGCATCGTCTACACCCCGGTGGAAGTGGTGGATTTCATCATCCACAGCGTCAACGACATCCTGCAAAGCGAGTTCGGCCAAACTCTGGGCGGCGATGGCGTGCATATCATCGACCCCTTTACCGGCACCGGCACTTTCATTACCCGCCTGCTGCAAAGCGGTCTGATGACGGGACTATGCCCCCAGATCAGCCGACACCGCTGCTGACTCGATAGGTTGTAATAACTCAAGAACGTCCACTTCCAGCGCATGTGCCAAGCGCTCCAGACCATCAATGCTAATGTTGGTGACGCAGCGTTCAAGCTGGGAAACGTAGGTACGGTGAAAGTCGGCAAGCTCCGCCGCTTTTTCCTGGCTTAGTCCGCGCTCAAGGCGCAGGCGCTTGAGGTTGCAAGAGATGCGATGCCGAGCGGAGGAGGGGGAGGCAGATGTCATGCTTGATAGGGTGCCCGCCCCTCGTGTTAGCATCTACAGAGTATAAATCTACTGCTTTTAGATCTCATGTGGTGCTGAATCAATTAGCGACAGAGGGGGGAGGCGTCTGAGTGCCATTCCGGTTATTTGATGATTTCAGGAAGAAAGAAATGAAGATTATTTTTGCTGCTGGAGCATTCGCGCTTTTGACTGGCTGTGCCTCCGGCACGATTAACACGCTGAGTGCAGATCGTTATGAATGCAGTGCCATCGGGAGCTTTTTTGATTTTTCAGCGGACAATGCAATCGAGGCGTGCCGTAAAAAAATCGACCAGTTCTGTCAAGGTACTGGTGCTCCGCCATTCATAGGGAAGATATCGTCAGAGCCATCTGGCCCGGCTCGCTACGCAAAGGCTGATTTGAATTTTCAGTGCATCAGCGCGAAGGATGAAGCGCTAAAAAATCAGCAAATGGCCGACGCCAAAAGACAACAAATGAAGGCGAATATTCAGAGCGCAAAAGCAACATGCCAGCAGGATTTTGGGTTCGCCCCAAACACGCCTGAGTTTGGCAATTGCTTGCTGCTGCTGCATCGGCAGAGCGCTGAGGATAAACGCGAAGAGCTATCTAATGCCGCAAGTGATGAGCGTGCAGAGGCTGCATTGGCTCAGCAGCGGCGCGAGGCTTCAGATAGAAGTGTCATGGGAGCCATCCAAATGATCAATGACAACAATAACCAAAGCCTTGATCGTGCCCGCAGTTTTCAATCAGCGCCGACGCCAGCGGCCAGCCCAAGCCAAAGCATAAACTGTACAAGCTCTTCTTATGGTGGGTCGACGGTCTACACGAATTGCAATTAAGCCTACTGATTGTGATCGCTGCGATGAATCGGGTTAGGTAGGGCGTGTGGCATAAGCCACACCTGCGCCCATGCTAGTGCTTATTAGTGACGGACATCACCATGGTTTCCACTTGCTCATATCCCAAGCGCCGGCTCTCAAGCTCCGTGAGCAAGCTGACGCTTTATGGACGTTCTTGGCCAACTGATCAACTTGCTTACCTACCCCCCCCCCCTCAAGATCCCTTCAGCGGCTCGGATTATTCCCGACCAATGCCAGCAAAAGCCAACCTGGCCAGCGGTAGCGCTCCCTTCCCGCTGTTTTCAGACTGGTGGCTTGCAGTGATCTTGCCGTACCTCGCGCACGCTCTCGTATTGCTAAAGAAACTCTGGATTTCTAGCTCGGAAATGGCAGTTTGAATGACAGACTTTGTCAGGCTCCAAGCCTCTGCTTTCGTCGCTGCTCGTTCACCCTCCAGCGCTTTTACGACAGCGTGAAAATGTGCGCCGATGGTGTCGACAACGCCGAAGGCAAACAGAAAATCATCGTCGAGCTGTACGACAAGTTCTTCCGTAATGCCTCACCCGCATGGCCGAGCGCCCGGGCATCGTCTACCCCCCGGTGGAAGTGGTCGATTTCATTATCCACAACGTCAACGACATCCTGCAGAGCGAGTTCGGCCGAACCCTTGTAGTGGTCAACTAATCTCGGACACGACGTTAAGCTTTTTCTCGGCCTGAGCTGGGGCCAGCCCACCATTGAGTTGGTGGGGTCGAATCCAGTTGTACCGATGCATCAAATAATGACTGATATCACGCTGGGCTTCATGGGCAGTTCTGTAACCCAGGGTCGGTATCCATTCGGTTTTCAAGCTGCGGAACACACGCTCCATCGGTGCGTTGTCCCAGCCCATAGCGCGGCAGCGTGGATAGTGGCCGGGTCGGCTATTACATGGCGGCGAATGATGATAGCCAAGTCTTCCAGCAGCTCGCCCCCCTCTACGGGGTCAGGCCATAGCGTCACCTCTGGGAATATCTCGGTGTCACCTTCGGCGCTGTCGTGAGCTCTGTCGCTGGTCAGCTTGTTCAGTTCGGCCAGGTTTACCGATTTAGTCTCTTTGGCAGTGTGACGAATGCGCGCCCAGCGGGCAGGATCGGATTTGCGGGTCTGGCGCAACAGATTCAGCATTTCCGGCTCGAACAGGGCGCCGGGGTCTTGCTTGAGCTTGGCGAGCGCGTCTGCGATCAGGTCAGGCGCGGGCATCGCCTTGGGCACCAGCGGGGTAACTGTCGCTGCCGTCATTGCTCAGCCCTCCAGTTGGCTAGGTCGTTGAAGTCGGTGAGGGTCAGCGGCTCGGCACCCGACCACGGCGGCAGCACCAGGCCACAGCCAAGGGTGGCAGCGGCTTTGATAGCGGCACTGCGTCCGGGGTTGCCGTCAGTCATGCGGTCGTCGTCGCCGGCTACGATCAGCACGGCGTCGAGGTGCTGGCGCTGGAGCCGTTGCCCGACTTCCAGCAGGTTGCCGGCATTCATGGCGCAGGCGACGGCGGCCCCGGTGTCTGCATGAATCGTGGCGCCGGTCGCCCAGCCTTCGCAGATGTACAGCGGTTGGCCGGGGGTGATGGTGCCGATAAGCGAACAGCAGCCCTTGACCATGCCGCCGGACAGAAAGCGCTTGGTGCCGTCCGGGTGGATACGTTGCAGGTTCACCAGTACCTGATCACGCAACAGCGGCACCAGCAGCACGTCACCACGCTGGCGTAGATTGTGCGGCTGCAATCGCTTGCGGATCAGGTACGGGTGATCGTCGGCGGCGGGCTGTGCCTCACTCCATTGCCTGTTGGCATATTTGGCGGCGGCCTGCTGGCGCTGATGCTGCTCGACCTCACGATGGCGTTTGGCCTGCTCATTGCGCTGGCGGATCAACTGAGCCTCCACGTGATCGGCGGGCTTGCGGCTGCTCCAGGTGTGCCAGTTGCCGGCATTCTTCCAAGTGCCGAACCAGCCCGAGGCAATGCCGTCGGGGAAAAGCTGATAGGCGCCGTTCAGGGTGCCGGGCTTGTCGCCTGGCACACGGAAGCGGTGGATGATGCCGTCTGGTATAGGGTGCCAATCAAGCGGGCCATAGTGGGCTTGCAGGGCGTCACGGTATTGGCTTACGCACTCCACAGCAGTACCTCCAAAACGGACAGCAGACACAGATCAGCAGCAGCGAGCGTGATGGTGAACAGGTAGAGGCGGGCTAAATTTTGGCAAGCCTTCGGCGTCGGCGGGCTAGCGCCGTTTTGAATTTGCATGGGTTAAACCTCGGCTTGGGCGGGGGTGGTGTTGGTGCCAAGGAAGTACAGCGCGATGCCGTTATGGGTGCGGCCGTAATCGTCAGTCAGGGTGATGAGATGACGGCAGATATCGTGCCCACGGTCGTGCAGCTCTTTTGCGCGGGCTGCCGGCATCATGGTGTTCAGCTCACTGCGCGCCGTGATGGTGTCCACCGGTTGCAAGCGCAGACGCCCAAGCAAGCGGCTGCGTTGCGCGGTGCTGCTGGTATCATGGGTGTGCGTTTTCTTGTGGCTGGCCGATTGGTCGGCCTTATTTTTGTCCGTCATTTATGCGGTCTCCCCACGCTGTGCAACCAGCGAATCACACCAGGCCAGCACCTCGGTTTCGATCCAGGCAACAGACTTCGGGCCAAGAGTGACTTGAGCGGGGAAGGTGCCGGCTGCAATGCGCCGGTAAATCTCGGACGTTGAAAGGCTAGTGCAGTCTTTCACTTTGGCCAATTTGATAAAGCGGTGGTTTTTGGCAGCCTGCGAGCGATGCTCAAGTTCTGCTTTCGTGTCTTGGTGAGGCTGTGAATGGGTCTTGTACGGCATGTCGTGTGCCTCTCGGGCTTTGTTGAACACGACTGGTATTGAATACGGCGAAGCGAGGTAGTAGCAGTCCGGTCTGCGTGCAGGCTGTACAGTTTGCGCGCAGACCGGATGGGTTAAGTCTTGGTTTTACGGTGCTCTCGGACCCAGTCACATAAGGTTCGTTCAGTAACCCCATATTTCTTGTGGCAGAAGCGAGCAAAGGCTGCACTACTGCTGTATGTGTTGCCTCGGGCGTCCCATTCGTTCAGGGCGATCGCCTTCTGTTCGTTTGTTTGCTTATGTCTTGCGGTCGCGGATTTTTTGCCCTGCGCACTTATTACCTCCTGTGCAATCGTCAGGGTTTGCTTGAAGAGTTTTGCTGCGGTTGCGTATGTCATTATATCTTGGAGGTATAAGTCTTGGTCTGAGCTGCCCAGCTGCTCACAAAGAATGTAGCCGTCAATTTTCATAACGGCGGCAGCCGACAGAAGAGCGTCAAAGTCTGGTAGGTCTTTGACCATGTTTGGCTCAAAAATAATTTTTGGCATGAGCGCTTGCGTGCAGGCCAACAGAAACGATTTTTCTGGCGAGCCATCTACAATCGTTTCCACGTCAGATAATGATTCTGAGTTTTTATCTTTACTCTGATCCGTGTCGTCATCTGTCACGTCCTGTGCGCTATGAGCTATGGTTGCTTCCAGTGCTCTTATAGCTTCAGCAATTTCCACGAAATCAGAGATCGTCGGTTGTTGCCCAAGCCTATCTGCAACTATTGAATATGCCTCCTGCCCGATTCGCCAAGCGGCTAGTAGATAGACTTTTCCATCACGACTTTTTCCGTAACATTTACTTTCAGTAGGTGTTCCGTCGGCAGTGACAAAGATTTTTTCTCTAACGCCTTTCTCCCCTTCAGCGAATGTTCTGAAGGGGTCGAATGTAAGGAATCCACGGCTCATTGCAACGCCTCCCAGGCGCTTCCATCTTGAATTAATCGGCTAGTCAGGCTGGTGGGAAAACTGCTTTTAGCCCCGTCGGGCTAGGCCAGCCAAAACCGTTAAGCCTTGCGCTTGATGCTCACCACGTTGGCGCCAGCGCACAGCGCGTCTATCGAATCGGCCCACGCTTGCATCATATTCCGGCGCTGGTCCAGGTAGTTGGCGTGGTTGTAAGTGGCGCGCATCTCGTTATCGTCGCCGTGGGCAAGCTGGCGTTCAATCCAGTCGCGGTTATAGCCACGCCCGTTCAGTTCGGTGCTCAGCAGGTGACGGAAGCCGTGGCCGGTTTGGCGGCGTTCGTAGCCGGCTGTCTTCAATGCCTTGTTTACCGTGTTCTCACTCATTGGCCTGGCGGTGTTGTTGCGTCCGGCAAAGGCCAGGTCATAGCCTCCGGTGATTTCTTGGAGCTGGCGCAGGGTGGCGACGGCCTGGCGGGGCAATGGCACCACATGGGCGCGGCGGGCTTTCATGCGTTCGGCGGGAATTGTCCAGGTAGCGGTGTCCAGGTCGAACTCGGCCCAGGGCGCGGAGCGCAGTTCGCCCGGGCGCACGGCAGTCAGTACCAGCAGGCGGATGGCGAGCCGGGTCAAGGTGTTGATGTTGGCCGCTTCGATCTTGCCCAGCAGTTCGGGAAGCTCGGAAAAGGTGACGTGCGGGTGGTGCCGGGTGGTGGGTGCGTGTGCGGCAATAACGTCCAGGTCCGTCGCGGGGTTTGCCTCTACCGAGCCCTGCGCCAGTCCAAAGCGGAATATCTGGCTCAGCCACTGGCGAGCCTTTTTCGCCACGTTGTGCGCGCCGCGGTCTTCGATCTTGCGAATCAGTGCCACCAGCTCGGGGCGGGTGATGGCCTTTACTGGTCTATGACCAAGCGCTGGCAGCAAGTCAGACTCCATGTAAGCGGCGGACTTGGCGGCGGTTGATTGTGCCCAGCGCGGCGCCCGGTACGCGTGCCACTCCCGGGCCAGCGTTTCGAAGGTCAGCCCGTTGCTCTGTTGGGCTTCCTTCTCTGCCAGGCGTTCGGCGCTGGGGTCTTTCCCTTCGGCCAGCAGTTGGCGAGCTTCGTCGCGCTTTCTGCGAGCTTGCTGTAGGGGCACGTTCGGATATGCCCCCAAAGACAAGCGGTTCTCCTTGCCGTTGAATCGAAACTTGAGCCGCCACAGCTTGGAACCTGTCGGCATGACTTCCAGGTAAAGCCCTTGGCCGTCGCTCAGCTTGTAGGGCTTGTCCTTGGGCTTGGCGACTTTCAGGGCAGAATCAGTCAAGGGCGTGGCTTTGCGCGGCATGGCGGCGGCCTCGTAGGGGCAAGAAAAACTATCGAACTCGATCTGCCACAAAGATTGCCCCTAAAACTTCGGGCTTGCAAGGGAGGGGTGGGGAATTGCAGGCAATAAAAAACCGGCTCAGATGGCCGGTTCTCTAGGGTTTCAGGTCGTTTCGGTACGTCCTGAGATGTTTGTATGGTGCCCCGGGGGAGACTCGAACTCCCACTTCTTTCGAAAACGGATTTTGAATCCGCCGCGTCTACCGGTTCCGCCACCGGGGCACAATGGCGGCGAAGTATAGGGATGCCTCGGGTCTCGGTCAATCCACTTGCGTGGTCAGATTGCACTATTTCCGGTAAGCTTTGCCGCCCTGCTAGACGACCCCTGCCGAACATGCGCGTTGCCGACTTTGATTTCGAGCTGCCTGACGCTCTTATTGCCCGCCATCCGCTCGCCGAGCGCCGCGCCAGCCGTTTGCTGGTGCTGAATGGGCCCAGTGGTGCGCTGGCGCACCGTCAGTTCAGTGATCTGCTGGAGTATTTGCGCCCCGGCGACTTGATGGTGTTCAACAACACCCGGGTGATTCCTGCGCGGCTGTTCGGGCAGAAGGCGTCCGGCGGCAAGCTCGAGGTGTTGGTCGAGCGGGTGCTGGACAGTCATCGGGTCCTGGCCCATGTGCGCTCGAGCAAGTCGCCCAAGCCGGGTTCGATGATTCTGCTCGATGGCGGTGGCGAGGCGCAGATGCTGGCGCGGCATGGCGCGCTGTTCGAGTTGCGCTTTGCCGAGGCGGTTTTGCCGTTGCTCGAGCGGGTCGGCCATATGCCGCTGCCTCCTTATATAGACCGCCCGGACGATGCCGCCGACCGCGAGCGTTATCAGACCGTATATGCCGAGCGCACCGGTGCGGTGGCGGCGCCGACTGCGGGCCTGCATTTCGATCAGGCGTTGCTGGCGAGCATTGCCGGGATGGGGGTCGAGAGTGCCTTCGTGACCCTGCACGTCGGCGCCGGTACTTTTCAGCCGGTGCGGGTCGAGCGCATCGAGGATCACCACATGCACAGCGAGTGGCTGGAGGTCGGCCAGGAGGTGGTCGATGCCGTCGCGGCCTGCCGTGCTCGTGGCGGGCGTGTGGTGGCGGTCGGCACCACCAGCGTGCGCTCGCTGGAAAGCGCGGCGCGCGATGGCGTGCTCAAGGCCTTCAGTGGCGATACCGATATCTTTATCTATCCGGGCCGGCCGCTGCATGTGGTCGATGCCCTGGTGACCAATTTCCATTTGCCGGAATCGACCCTGTTGATGCTGGTGTCGGCGTTCGCCGGTTACCCCGAAACCATGGCGGCCTATAAAAGTGCGGTCGCCGAAGGCTATCGCTTCTTCAGTTATGGCGACGCCATGTTCATCACCCGCAACCCCGCGCCACGCGGGCCAGAGGATCACCTATGACGCGCACCTGCCGGATGTCTTTCGAATTGCTGGCGACCGATGGCAAGGCGCGGCGCGGGCGCCTTACCTTTCCCCGTGGCGTGGTCGAGACGCCGGCATTCATGCCGGTGGGCACCTATGGCACGGTCAAGGGCATGTTGCCGCGCGACATCGAGGCGATAGGCGCGCAGATGATCCTCGGCAATACCTTTCATCTGTGGCTGCGGCCGGGCACCGAGGTGATCAAGCGTCACGGCGATCTGCACGATTTCATGCAGTGGCAGGGGCCGATCCTCACCGACTCCGGTGGCTTTCAGGTGTTCAGCCTGGGGGCGATGCGCAAGATCAAGGAGGAGGGGGTGTATTTCGCCTCGCCGGTGGATGGCGCCAAGGTGTTCATGGGGCCGGAGGAGTCGATGCAGGTGCAGCGCGATCTGGGTTCGGACATCGTGATGATCTTCGACGAGTGCACGCCTTATCCGGCCGAATTCGATGTGGCCAAGCGTTCCATGGAACTCTCGCTGCGCTGGGCCAAGCGCTCGAAGGAGGCGCACGGCGACAGCACGGCGGCGCTGTTCGGCATCGTTCAGGGTGGCATGCATGAAGAGTTGCGCATGCGTTCGCTGGAGGGCTTGAATGCGCTGGATTTCGACGGTCTGGCGATTGGCGGGCTGTCGGTCGGCGAGCCGAAGGAAGAGATGATCCGCGTGCTGGACTATCTGCCCGCCCAGCTGCCGGCGGACAAGCCGCGCTACCTGATGGGGGTCGGCAAGCCGGAGGATCTGGTCGAGGGCGTGCGCCGTGGCGTCGACATGTTCGACTGCGTGATGCCGACCCGCAATGCACGCAATGGCCATCTGTTCGTCGAGAGCGGAGTGCTGAAGATTCGCAATGCGTTGCACCGACATGACGACTCGCCGCTCGATGCGAGCTGTGATTGTTACACCTGCAAACATTTCTCCCGTGCCTACCTGCACCATTTGGATAAATGTGGCGAAATGCTGGGCAGCATGCTGAATACAATCCACAACTTACGTCACTATCAGCGGCTGATGGCTGGTTTGCGCGAGGCTATCCAACAGGGTACATTGGCCGCCTTTGTCGATGCCTTCTATACCCGTCGTGGCCTGCCGGTCCCGCCGCTGGACTGATAATCAACGTTATTAATAAACAGTTTCCAACAGGAGTGTTACATGAGCTTTTTGATCCCTATGGCTTATGCCGATGGCGCCGCCCCGGCCGGTCCGGCTGGTTCCGGTTTCGAGTGGGTGTTTCTGGTCGGCTTTCTGGTCATCTTCTACCTGATGATCTGGCGCCCCCAGGCCAAGCGCGCCAAAGAGCACAAGAACCTGCTCGGCACCCTGCAGAAAGGTGATGAGGTCGTGACCAGCGGCGGTATCGCCGGCAAAGTGGCCAAGGTCAGCGATGACTTCGTGGTGCTGGAAGTGTCCGACACCGTCGAGCTGAAGATTCAGAAAGTGGCTATCGCCGCGACCCTGCCCAAGGGCACGCTGAAAGCCATTTAAGCTGCACACTCTTACCATCCGACGGGGCGCTTAAGGCGCCCCGCGTCATAACGGGCGGCGTCATGCTCAATAGATTCCCTATCTGGAAGTACCTGCTGATCCTGGCTGTGCTGGCTATCGGCTTTCTTTATTCCGCGCCCAACCTGTATCCAGATGATCCGGCAATCCAGATCAGTGGCAACAGTACGGCCATGCAGGTCGAGCAGGCCGATCTGGAGCGCGCCACTCGTGCTTTGCAGGCGGCAGGGATTGAGGTCAAGGCGTCGAGCCTGGCCGCGCAGGGCCGTGCCGGCTTGCTCCGGTTGACCAGTCAGGCCGATCAGCTGCCGGCCAAGGATGTGGTGCGCAAGGCCTTGGGCGAGGAGTTCGTGGTTGCCTTGAACCTCGCGCAAACCACCCCCGATTGGTTGCGTAACCTGGGCGCGGGGCCGATGAAGCTGGGTCTGGACTTGTCCGGTGGTGTGCACTTCCTGCTGGAAGTGGATATGGACAAGGCGCTGGATGCGCGGCGCAAGGTCTACGAGGGTGAAGTCAAGAGCGTGCTGCGCAAGGAGCGCGTGCGCTACCGCAGTCTGCCTGAGCTCGACGGTGCGATTCAGCTGGGTTTCGTCGACGTGGCAACCCTGGAAAAGGCCGAGAGCCTGATTCGCAAGGAATTCTCCGATTTCGAGTTGAATGCGCTCGAGCGTAACGATTTGCAGGTGCTGCGCTTGACCCTGAGCCAGGCCAAGCTCGCGGAAATCCGCGAATACTCGATCAAGCAGAACCTGACCACCGTGCGCAATCGGGTCAACGAGTTGGGCGTGGCCGAACCCTTGGTTCAGCGTCAGGGTGCCAACCGTATCGTGGTCGAGTTGCCGGGCGTGCAGGATACCGCCGAGGCCAAGCGCATTCTGGGCAAGACGGCCAACCTCGAGTTCCGCCTGGCTGCCGCTCCCGATGCGTCGCGGGCCTCGACCGAGACCTTCGAGTTCCGTGAGGAGGGGCGTCCGCCTGCCGAGTTGGAGCGTGAGCTGATCATCACCGGCGATCAGGTGACCGACGCCCAGGCCAGCTTCGACGAGAATGGCAGCCCGCAGGTCAATATCCGTCTGGATGGGCATGGCGGCGAGTTGATGAACCGGGCGACGCGCAGCAATGTCGGGCGCAGCATGGCGGTGATCTTCATCGAGCAGAAACCGACCGTGCGTTACCTGCGCCAGGTGGTCGACGGGGTCGAGAAAGAAGTCGCCATCCAGAGCTTCGTCGAAGAGAAGAAGATCATCAGCCTGGCGACCATTCAGTCGCCGCTGGGCAGCCAGTTCCGCATTACCGGTCTCGATGGTCCGGGCGAGTCGACCGAGCTGGCATTGCTGCTGCGTGCCGGTGGCCTGGCGGCGCCCATGTACTTCGCCGAGGAGCGCACCATAGGCCCGAGCCTGGGCGCCGACAACATCGCCAAGGGTGTCGATGCCTCGCTCTGGGGCATGCTCTTCGTATCGCTGTTTATGATCGCCATCTACCGCGTCTTCGGGGTGCTGGCGACCATTGCCCTGGGTTTCAACATGGTGCTGTTGCTGGCGCTGATGTCGCTGCTCAGCGCTACTCTGACGTTGCCGGGTATCGCCGGTATCGTGCTGACCATGGGTATGGCGGTCGATGCCAACGTGCTGATCTTCTCGCGGATTCGCGAGGAAATCGCCAATGGCATGTCGGTGCAGCGGGCCATTCATGAGGGCTTCGATCGCGCCTATTCGGCGATTGTCGACGGCAACCTGACCACGTTGTTGGTGGGGGGGATTCTCTTCGCCATGGGTACCGGTCCGGTCAAAGGCTTTGCGGTGACGCTGTCGCTGGGCATTCTCACCTCGATGTTCACCGCCATTCTGGTGACGCGAGCCATGGTCAACCTGAGCTTCGGCGGGCGTGACCTGAAGAAGTTGTGGATTTAAGGGGCTGAGATGAGTCGTGTAATTAACTTCATGGGCGTGCGCAAGATTGCGCTCGTCCTCACCCTGATCGTGACCTTTATCGCGTTGGGCAGTCTGGTCATCAAAGGCCTGAATTTCGGCCTGGACTTTACCGGCGGTACGCAGATCGAACTGGCCTATGAGCAGCCGGCAGACCTCGGCAACATTCGCCAGCAGCTGGCGGGCGCCGACTATGGTGGTGCGGTGGTGCAGAGCTTTGGTGCCACCACCGAGGTGGTGGTGCGCATGCAGGGCGATGACCCGGAGTTGGGCAACAAGATCGCCGCCGTGCTGCAGCAGGGGGGCGACAGGCTCCAGGTGAAGAAGGTCGAGTTCGTCGGGCCGCAGGTGGGTGAGGAGCTACGTGACCAGGGCGGTCTGGGCATGCTCCTGGCGCTGGGCGGGGTCATGCTGTACCTGGCTTTCCGTTTTCAGTGGAAGTTCTCGGTGGGTGCCTTCGTCTCGCTGGTGCATGACGTCATCGTCACCCTGGGCATTCTGTCGTTCTTCCAGGTCACCTTCGACCTCACGGTACTGGCGGCGTTGCTGGCGATCATCGGTTATTCGTTGAACGACACCATCGTGGTATTCGACCGGGTGCGCGAAAACTTCCGGGTGTTGCGCAAGGCCAGCTTGATCGAAAACATCAACATCTCCACCACGCAAACCCTGTTGCGCACCCTGGCTACCTCGATCTCGACCCTGCTGGCGATTGGTGCCTTGTTGATCTTTGGCGGCGACAACTTATTCGGCTTCGCGTTTGCGCTGTTCGTGGGCGTGCTGGTGGGTACCTATTCGTCGATCTATATCTCCAACGCGGCGCTGATTTGGCTCGACTTGACGGTCGAGGATCTGATTCCGCCGGTGGCGACCGAAGAGGTCGACGAGCGGCCCTGAGTTTGGCTGGGCGGGCGCTGTGCGCGGGTGTTGAACTTGCTGGACATCGCCGCGGTCCAAGGTTCGGAGATCAGGCCCGTGCGCCGAATAAGTGAAAATCAGGAGTTCTCATGAACAAATCAATGCTCGTTGGTGCTGTGCTGGGTGCTGTCGGTGTGACGGCAGGCGGCGCGGTCGCAACTTATAGTTTGATAAGTGGCCCCGAGTACGCGGAAGTTCTAGCCGTGCAGCCGATCAAGGAAACGATCAAGACGCCGCGTGAAGTCTGTGAGGACGTCACCGTGACCCGGCAAAAGCCGGTAAAGGATCAGCATCAGATTGCCGGTACGGCTATCGGTGCGGTCGTTGGCGGTTTGCTGGGTAATCAGGTCGGTGGCGGCACTGGCAAGAAGATCGCCACCGTGGCCGGCGCCGTCGGTGGCGGTTACGCCGGTAACAAGGTGCAGGAAAATATGCAGGCCGGAGCCACTTATACCACCACTGAAAACCGCTGCCGTACCGTGACCGATACCAGCGAGGAAGTGATCGGTTATGACGTGAAGTATCAGTTGGATGGTAAAGAAGGGCGGGTGCGCATGGACAACGATCCGGGCAGTCGGATTCCGGTCAAGGACGGGCAGTTGGTCTTGGCCGAAACGGCCGAGTAACCCTGCCAATGGAAAAGCGTCCTGCGGGGCGCTTTTTTCTGGGTAATAAAAAACCGGCCGTTGGCCGGTTTTTTATTTATCGCGCAATCAGCGTTTCATTGAGGCGGAAAGATGCGGCTGGATGGCCGTCAGAACGGCCTTGAAGCACTTGGTGTTGCCGGCGACGATCTGGCCTTTCTCGAGGAATTCGTGGCCGCCGGTGAAGTCGCTGACCAGACCGCCTGCTTCCTGAATCAGCAGGGCGCCGGCTGCCATGTCCCATTCGGACAGGCCGAATTCCCAGAAGGCATCGAAACGGCCTGCGGCCACGTAGGCCAGGTCGAGGCTGGCGGCGCCCGCACGACGAACGCCGGCCGTCTGGCCAACCAGGTTGCGGAACATGCCCAGGTAGTTTTCCAGGTTGTCGAGCTGGCTGTCGCGGAACGGGAAGCCGGTGCCGAGCAGGGCGCCTTCCAGGCTCTTGCGTGAGCTGACGCGCAGGCGGCGGCCGTTGAGGGCGGCGCCACGGCCGCGGCTGGCGGTGAATTCTTCCTGGCGTACCGGGTCGATTACCACGGCGTGCTCCAGGCGACCGCGGTATTTGCAGGCCAGGCTGACGGCGAAATGTGGCACGCCGCGGATGAAGTTGGTGGTGCCGTCCAGCGGGTCGATGATCCACAGGTAGTCGGCGCCGTCGCCGCTGCCTTCGGTCAGGCCGCTTTCTTCGCCGAGGAAGCCGTGGGTCGGGTACGCCTTGCGCAGCGCCTGGATGATCAATTGCTCGGCGGAGCGATCGATCTCGGTCACGTAATCCTTGGCATCTTTCTCGTCGACCGAGATGACGTCCAAGCGTTCGATCGAGCGAAAGATCATTTCACCGGCGCTGCGGGCTGCGCGCAGGGCGATATTCAGCATGGGCTGCATGGATGATTCACCTGGGTCGTTAAAGAAAGCCGGCCATATTAGCAGAAAAGGTTGGTGGATGAAGTGCCGTCTGTGTCTTGCATGGCAATACCTTGGGCGGTTCTGTAAGCTTTGCTGCCCTTGGTTGTCCATGTGAGCGCTTGCGTTGCTGCAAAATATTCGAGTGGTTTTGGTCAATACCAGTCATCCCGGCAATATCGGTGGTGCTGCGCGCGCCATGAAAAACATGGGTCTGTCGCGTTTGGTGCTGGTCGATCCGCTGGACTTCCCCAGTGGCGATGCGGTGGCTCGCGCCTCGGGTGCGACCGATGTGCTCGAGGCTGCGCAGGTGGTCGGCACGCTTGAGGAGGCGCTGGTCGGTTGCAGTCTGGTGCTGGGCACCAGTGCGCGAGACCGCCGCATTCCCTGGCCGTTGCTCGACCCGCGCGAGTGTGGGGTAGCCGCGTGCGAGCAGTCGATGCAGGGGGGGGAGGTGGCGCTGGTGTTCGGCCGCGAGTATGCCGGGCTGACCAACGAGGAGTTGCAGCGTTGCCAGTTTCACGTGCACATTCCGTCGGATCCCGAGTTCAGCTCGCTGAACCTCGCTGCGGCGGTGCAGGTGCTGGCCTACGAGGTGCGCATGGCGTGGTTGGCGGCGCAAAATAAGCCGACCAAGACGGCCAAGCTGGAAACCACGGCCATACTCAATGCGCAGCCGGTGACGGCCGATGAGCTGGAATCCTTCTATGCGCACCTGGAGCAGGCTCTGGTCGAGATCGGCTTTCTCGATCCGGCCAAGCCGCGGCACTTGATGAGCCGCTTGCGGCGCCTGTACGGTCGCAGTGGTATCAGTAAGCTGGAAATGAATATCTTGCGTGGCATTCTGACGGAAACCGTCAAGGCCGCGCGTGGTGAGCACCATAAGCAGGGGGAAACTGATGTTTGAGCGCATGCGGGAAGATATCCAGAGCGTATTCCATCGCGATCCGGCGGCGCGCAATGCGTTCGAGGTGGTTACCTGCTACCCGGGGCTGCATGCGGTCTGGTTGCATCGTCTGGCCCATGTGCTGTGGACGTCCGGTTGGAAGTGGTTGGCGCGGGTGGTGTCCAATCTGGGGCGCTGGCTGACCGGGATCGAGATCCATCCGGGGGCGAAGATCGGTCGGCGCTTCTTTATCGACCATGGCATGGGCATCGTCATCGGCGAGACGGCCGAAATCGGCAACGATGTGACCCTGTATCAGGGGGTGACCCTGGGCGGTACCAGTTGGAACAAGGGCAAGCGTCATCCGACGCTGGAAGATGGCGTGGTCGTGGGGGCGGGCGCCAAGGTGCTCGGGCCGTTCACGGTGGGCGCGGGAGCCAAGATCGGCTCCAATGCGGTGGTGACCAAAGAGGTGCCGGCGGGGGCGACCGCGGTCGGTATTCCCGGGCGGGTTATCGCCAAGGTGGATGACGAGCAGGCAGCCAAGCGCCAGGCCATGGCGGAAAAGCTGGGCTTCGATGCCTATGGTGTCGGCCAGGATATGCCGGATCCGGTGGCGCGCGCCATCGGTCAGTTGCTCGATCATTTGCAGGCGGTCGATGGGCGCCTGGAGGGCATGTGCAGGGCGCTTAACGAACTGGGCAGCGACTATCGCGCCAAGGAGTTGCCGGCACTGCGTGATGAGGACTTCGTCGGTGTGTGCAAGGAGCAGGATGGCAAGCCTGAGGGCTTGTGAAAAAGCGCTCGCCTACTGCGAGCGCACCTGCCGCGAACGCCTGGGGCCGCTCTCGTGACGGCGCCCGGGATTTTCACAATCTCTGGGCTTGATGCGTCAAGGTGAGCGGTTTGCTATGCTGCGCGGCCTCCGATTTGCGCTTAATCCCGAGTAAGACCCTGGGTCTTATAGTTGACTTGAATACTCGGGAATTGCATACTCGCCGCAAATCGCGACTCTCTGGTAACCCTCCATGCGTCTGACCACCAAAGGCCGTTACGCCGTTACCGCCATGCTCGACCTGGCGTTGCATGCTCAGCATGGGCCGGTGTCCCTTGCGGACATTTCCGAGCGTCAGGGGATATCCCTGTCCTACCTCGAGCAACTGTTTGCCAAGCTGCGTCGCGGCAATCTGGTTTCCAGCGTGCGTGGGCCTGGTGGTGGTTATCAGCTGTCGCGCGACATGCGGGGCATTCAGGTGGTAGAGGTGATCGATGCGGTCAATGAATCGGTCGATGCCACGCGCTGTCAAGGGCAGGGCGATTGCCATGGCGGTGATACCTGCTTGACTCATCATTTGTGGTGCGACCTGAGCCAGCGGATTCATGAATTCCTCAGTAGTATCAGTTTGGCTGACCTGGTGATGCGCCGCGAAGTGCAGGAAATCGCGCAGAGTCAGGATCAGCGCCGCAGCAATGGCAAGATGCCGCACCTGGACAAGATAGAAGCATCCACCGTCGATTGAACGTAGGGTGCCGGCCCGCGTGGCCAGAAACCTGATTAGGAGAAGATTAATGAAATTGCCGATTTACCTCGATTATTCCGCCACCACTCCGGTCGATCCGCGAGTGGCGCAGAAAATGAGTGAGTGTTTGCTGGTCGATGGCAACTTCGGCAATCCGGCATCGCGCTCCCATGTGTTTGGCTGGAAGGCCGAGGAGGCTGTCGAGAACGGTCGTCGTCAGGTCGCCGAGCTGGTCAATGCCGACCCGCGCGAGATCGTCTGGACTTCCGGTGCCACCGAGTCGGACAACCTGGCGATCAAAGGCATTGCCCATTTCTACAGTGGCAAGGGCAAGCACATCGTGACCTCGAAGATCGAGCACAAGGCGGTATTGGATACCACCCGCCAGCTGGAGCGCGAAGGCTTCGAGGTAACCTATATCGAGCCGGGTGAAGACGGCCTGATCACGCCGGCCATGGTCGAGGCAGCGCTGCGCGAGGACACCATTCTGGTGTCGATCATGCATGTGAACAACGAGATCGGCACCATCAATGACATCGCCGGTATCGGTGAATTGACCCGCTCGCGCGGTGTGTTCTTCCACGTCGATGCTGCGCAGTCCACCGGCAAGGTGGCAATCGATCTGGAGAAGCTCAAGGTCGACCTGATGTCCTTCTCGGCGCACAAGACCTATGGGCCCAAGGGCGTCGGCGCGCTTTACGTGCGACGCAAGCCGCGGGTGCGCCTGGAAGCCCAGACCCATGGCGGTGGCCATGAGCGCGGTATGCGCTCCGGCACCCTGGCGACTCACCAGATCGTCGGCATGGGCGAGGCCTTCCGTATCGCCAAGGAAGAAATGGCCCAGGAAAACCAACGCATCCAGGCCTTGCGCGACCGTTTCTTCGCCCAGGTCGATGGCCTGGAGGAGCTGTATGTCAACGGCAGCATGACCTCGCGGGTGCCGCACAACCTCAACCTCAGCTTCAACTATGTCGAAGGCGAGTCGTTGATCATGGCGCTCAAGGATCTGGCGGTATCCTCGGGCTCGGCCTGTACTTCTGCTTCGCTGGAGCCGTCGTACGTATTGCGCGCCCTGGGTCGTAACGACGAACTGGCGCACAGCTCGATCCGTTTCACCTTCGGCCGCTTCACCACCGAAGACGAAGTCGACTACGCCGCGCAGAAGGTTTGCGAGGCGGTCACCAAGCTGCGCGAATTGTCGCCGCTGTGGGATATGTTCAAAGAGGGTGTTGATCTGTCCAAAGTCGAGTGGGCGGCACACTAAAGCTGCCGTTGAGCAGTCCCTGATGAGAGAGGAATAACCGCATGGCTTACAGTGAAAAGGTCATTGACCATTACGAAAATCCGCGCAATGTTGGCAAGATGGATGCCGAAGACCCCGATGTCGGTACCGGCATGGTCGGTGCGCCGGCCTGCGGTGACGTAATGCGCTTGCAGATCAAGGTCAACGAGCAGGGTGTCATCGAAGACGCCAAGTTCAAGACCTATGGCTGCGGTTCCGCGATCGCTTCCAGCTCCCTCGCCACCGAGTGGATGAAGGGCAAGACCCTGGACGAGGCGGAAACCATCAAGAACACTCAGCTCGCCGAAGAACTGGCGTTGCCGCCGGTGAAGATTCATTGCTCGGTACTCGCCGAGGACGCCATCAAGGCGGCCGTGCGTGATTACAAGCAGAAGAAAGGTTTGCTCTAAGGAGGTTGTCGATGGCTATCAGCATGACCGAAGCTGCCGCTCAGCATGTGCAGCGTTCGCTTGAAGGGCGTGGCAAGGGTGAGGGTATTCGCCTGGGTGTGCGCACCACGGGCTGCTCGGGCCTGGCTTATGTGCTGGAGTTCGTCGACGCAGCCGACAGCGAAGACCAGGTGTTCGAGACTCACGGGGTCAAGGTGATCATCGATCCCAAGAGCCTGGTGTATCTCGACGGCACCGAACTGGACTTCGTCAAAGAAGGGTTGAACGAAGGTTTCAAGTTCAACAATCCCAACGTGCGTGGCGAATGTGGCTGCGGCGAAAGCTTCAACATCTGAGAGTCAGACCCTAGTGGGTAGTCCTTGTCATTTTGCCCTGTTCGAACTCAAGCCGAGCTTCCGTCTGGATCTTGAGCAACTGGCCGTGCGTTATCGCGAACTGGCGCGCAATGTCCATCCGGACCGCTTCGCCGATGCCTCCGATCGTGAGCAGCGCTTGGCGCTGGAGCATTCGGCCAGCCTCAATGAGGCCTATAGCACGCTGAAGAGCGCACCCAGGCGCGCGCGTTACCTGCTGGCGCTGAGTGGGCCTGAATTGCCGCTGGAGGTCACGGTGCAAGATCCGGACTTCCTGTTGCAGCAGATGCATTGGCGAGAAGAATTGGAAGATCTGCAGGACAGCGCCGACTTGCAGGGCGTGGCGACGTTCAAGCGCCGCCTGAAGATCGCTCAGGATGAGTTGAACGAGCGCTTTGCCGTTTGTTGGGACGATGCGCTGCGTCGCGCAGAGGCCGAGCGCCTGATGCGCCGCATGCAGTTTCTCGACAAGCTTTCCCACGAGGTTCGCCAGCTGGAAGAGCGCCTCGACGATTAACCATCGCGGCGCCAACCTGGCGCGCCTGCTATACAGATAAGCATTTATTAATCATGGCCTTACTGCAGATCGCTGAGCCCGGACAGAGCCCCCAGCCCCACCAGCGTCGGTTGGCCGTGGGCATTGACCTGGGTACCACAAATTCATTGGTCGCTGCCTTGCGCAGTGGTTTGTCCGAGCCGATTGCCGATGCCGCGGGGCAGGTCATACTGCCGTCGGCGGTGCGCTATCACGCCGATCGTGTCGAGGTCGGCGAGGCCGCCAGGCTGGCCGCCTCGGCCGATCCGCTGAATACCGTGCTGTCGGTCAAGCGCCTGATGGGCCGCGGTCTGGCCGACGTCAAGCAGTTGGGCGAGCAGTTGCCCTATCGCTTTGTCGAGGGCGAGTCGCACATGCCCTTCATCGAGACCGTACAGGGGCCGAAAAGCCCGGTCGAAGTGTCCGCCGATATCCTCAAGGTGCTGCGCCAGCGCGCCGAAGCCGCCCTGGGGGGCGAGTTGGTCGGTGCGGTCATCACGGTCCCGGCTTACTTCGATGACGCCCAGCGCCAGGCCACCAAGGATGCTGCGCGTCTGGCCGGTCTGAATGTATTGCGTCTGCTCAATGAGCCGACCGCGGCCGCCGTGGCCTATGGTCTGGACCAGCATGCCGAGGGCGTGGTGGCGATTTATGATCTGGGTGGCGGCACCTTCGACATCTCCATTCTGCGTCTGACCGGCGGTGTGTTCGAGGTGCTGGCCACCGGTGGCGACAGCGCCCTGGGCGGCGATGACTTCGATCATGCGATTGCTGGCTGGATGGTCGAGCAGGCCGGTTTGTCTGCCGATCTCGACCCCGGCGAGCAACGCAGTCTGCTGCAGGCGGCCTGCGCGGCCAAAGAAGCCTTGACCACCTGCGACGTTGCCCGGCTCAGTCATGGCGCCTGGCAAGGGCAGTTGAGTCGTCAGCGCTTCGAGGCGTTGATCGAGCCGATGCTGGCCCGCAGCCTCAAGGCCTGTCGGCGTGCCGTGCGCGATGCCGGTATCGAGTTGGAAGAAGTCGAGGCCGTGGTCATGGTCGGCGGTTCGACTCGTGTGCCGCGGGTGCGTCAGGCTGTGGCTGAGCTGTTCGCGCGTCAGCCACTGACCGATATCGACCCGGATCAGGTGGTGGCCATCGGTGCCGCGATTCAGGCCGATACCCTGGCGGGCAACAAGCGCGGCGAGGGTGAGGAGCTGTTGCTGCTGGATGTGATTCCGCTGTCGCTTGGCCTGGAAACTATGGGCGGATTGATGGAGAAGGTCATTCCGCGCAACACCACCATTCCGGTGGCGCGGGCTCAGGACTTCACCACCTACAAGGATGGCCAGACGGCCATGATGATTCATGTGCTGCAGGGCGAGCGCGAGCTGATCAGCGATTGCCGCTCCCTGGCGCGTTTCGAGTTGCGCGGCATTCCGCCGATGGTCGCCGGTGCGGCGAAAATCCGCGTGACGTTCCAGGTCGATGCCGATGGCCTGCTCAGCGTGGCGGCCCGTGAGCTGGCTTCTGGCGTGGAGGCGAGCATCCAGGTCAAGCCGTCCTACGGGCTGACCGATGGCGAAATCGCGCGCATGTTGCAGGATTCTTTCCGCAATGCCGGTGAGGACAAGGTCGCCCGCGTGTTGCGCGAGCAGCAGGTGGATGCCCAGCGTCTGCTCGAGGCGGTAGAGGCCGCCTTGCAGGCCGATGGCGAGCGTTTGCTGGATGCCGATGAGCGTCTGGCGATCGAGGCGCAGATCCAGCAATTGCGCGAGCTGATGACAGGCAGCGATGGCCTGGCCATCGAGCAGCAAACCAAACGTTTGACCCAGGTGACCGATGCCTTTGCCGCTCGTCGCCTGGATGCCACGGTCAAAGCCGCCTTGGCTGGCCGTAGTCTTAATGAAATCGAGGAATAAGCATGCCGCAGGTGATCTTTCTGCCCAACGCCGAGCACTGTCCTGAAGGGGCGGTGATCGAAGCGCAGCCGGGCGAAACCGTGCTCAACGTCGCGCTGCGCAACGGTATCGACATCGAGCATGCCTGCGAGAAGTCCTGTGCCTGTACCACCTGTCATGTGGTGATTCGTGAGGGCTTCTCCTCCATGGAGCCTTCCGACGAGCTCGAGGACGACATGCTGGACAAGGCCTGGGGCTTGGAGCCTAATTCGCGGCTGTCTTGTCAGGCCGTGGTGGCCGAGCAGGACTTGGTGGTGGAAATTCCCAGGTACACCATCAATCAAGTGTCCGAAGGGCACTGAGAATTCGACAAAGGAGCAGGTCATGAGCCTCAAATGGTCCGATGTGCTGGAAATCGCGATCCAGTTGGCGGAAAGCAAGCCCGATGTCGACCCGCGTTTCGTCAATTTCGTCGATCTGCATAGCTGGGTGTTGGCCTTGCCGGACTTTTCCGACGATCCGCAGCGCGGTGGCGAGAAAGTGCTAGAAGCCATTCAGGCCGCCTGGATCGAAGAGGCGGAGTGAGGCAGCCATAAGCTGCAGGCGAGGCGGTTTTTACTTTGGTTCTTGCTTGGGCTTATGGCTTGTGGCTTGGCGCTGCCCTTATGCTTTCCCCCTAACCCGCGTATAATCCGCGGGTTTAATTTTTCGTATTACCCACCGTTTCTGGAGTTCCACATGGCTGTTCAACGTACTTTTTCCATCATCAAACCCGACGCTGTTGCCAAGAACGTAATCGGCGAGATCGTCAGCCGTTTCGAAAAAGCCGGTCTGCGCATCGTCGCCTCGAAGATGGTGCAACTGTCCGAGCGCGAAGCTGGCGGTTTCTATGCCGAGCACAGCGAACGCGGCTTCTTCAAGGATCTGGTGGCTTTCATGGTCTCGGGTCCGGTCATCGTCCAGGTGCTGGAAGGTGAAGATGCCATCGCCAAGAACCGCGAGCTGATGGGCGCCACCAACCCGAAGGAAGCGGCTGCCGGCACCATTCGCGCCGATTTCGCCGTCTCCATCGACGAGAACGCGGTGCATGGTTCCGATTCCGAGGCGTCCGCCGCTCGCGAAATCGCCTACTTCTTCTCCGCTACCGAGGTGTGCGCGCGCATTCGCTAAGGCGACGCGTGCGAGGGTGAAGCCATGACTGAAGCGACCGGCAAAATCAATCTACTGGGTCTGACCCAGGCAGAAATGGAACAGTTCTTCGAGGACATCGGGGAAAAGCGTTTCCGTGCCGGTCAGTTGATGAAGTGGATTCACCACTTTGGCGTCGATGATTTCGATGCCATGAGCAACGTCAGCAAGGTCTTGCGCGAGAAGCTCAAGACCTGCGCTGAAATCCGCGGCCCGGAAGTGGTCAGCGAAGATATTTCCACCGACGGCACGCGCAAGTGGGTAGTGCGGGTGGCGTCGGGCAGTTGTGTGGAAACCGTGTATATCCCGCAAGGTTCGCGCGGCACTCTGTGTGTCTCGTCGCAGGCGGGTTGCGCCCTGGATTGCAGCTTCTGCTCTACGGGCAAGCAGGGTTTCAATAGCGATCTGACGGCCGCCGAAGTGATTGGTCAGGTGTGGATCGCCAACAAGTCGTTCGGTAGCGTGCCGGCCAAGGTCGATCGCGCCATCACCAATGTGGTGATGATGGGCATGGGCGAGCCGTTGCTGAACTTCGACAACGTGGTCGCCGCCATGCAGATAATGATGGACGACCTCGGCTATGGCATCTCCAAACGCAAGGTGACCCTGTCCACCTCGGGCGTGGTGCCGATGATCGATAAGCTCGGCGAAGTCATCGATGTGTCCCTGGCGCTGTCGCTGCATGCGCCGAACGATGAATTGCGCAACCAGTTGGTGCCGATCAACAAGAAGTACCCGCTGGCGATGTTGCTGGCGGCCTGCCAGCGTTATGTCTCGCGTCTCGGCGAGAAACGTGTGCTGACCATCGAATACACCCTGCTCAAGGACGTCAACGATAAGCCCGAGCATGCTGAGCAGATGATCGCACTTCTCAAAGATGTGCCTTGCAAGATCAATTTAATCCCGTTTAATCCCTTCCCTCATTCGGGTTACGAACGGCCGAGCAACAATGCCATTCGCCGTTTTCAGGATCTGCTGCATAAAGCCGGGCACAATGTCACCGTGCGCACCACGCGCGGCGAAGACATCGATGCGGCCTGCGGCCAGTTGGTCGGTCAGGTGATGGATCGTACCCGCCGTAGCGAGCGCTACATTGCCGTGCGTGAGCTTGCAGTGCGCGATATAAGTGGCGTGGCCGAAACGCCGGGTTCCGCCGCCAATCGAACGTGAAGAGAGGATTCCCATGACCCTGCGTACAGCGCTGTTCTTGTTAATTGCCAGCCTGTTGGCCGGCTGTGTGTCGACTGGCGATGTCGACCCGATGAGAACCGGCAAGGGACGTGAAGAAGCGCGTGATGCCTACATCCAGCTGGGTATTGGCTATCTGCAGCAAGGCGCCAGCGAGCGGGCCAAGGTGCCGCTGCAAAAAGCCCTCGATCTCGACCCGTCCAGTGCCGATGCGCATGCAGCACTGGCACTGGTATTCCAGCAGGAAATGGAATACAAGCTGGCCGATGTACACTACCGCAAGGCGCTATCGCAACGCAGTGGCGATGCCCGCTTGTTGAATAACTACGGTGGTTTCCTGTTCGAGCAGGGGCGCTACCAGGACGCACTGGAGCATTATCAGCAAGCGTCCGTGGACAATATGTACCCCGAGCGTTCCCGGGTGTTCGAGAACCTCGGTTTGACGGCTCTCAAGCTCAATCAGCGCGACCAGGCGAAAGCCTATTTCGAGCGCTCGCTGCGCCTGAATAGCCGCCAACCCCGGGCACTGCTGGAAATGGCCGCGCTGCTCTACGAGGAGCAGCAATATGTGCCGGCGCGCGGCTATTACGACAGCTACAGCCAGCTGGCCGAGCAGAATGCGCGTAGCCTGTTGCTTGGCGCGAGCCTGGCGACCATCTTCGAGGATCGCGACACGGCTGCCAGTCTGGGTCTGCAATTGAAACGTCTTTATCCCGGTACGCCGGAATATCAGCAATATCGGTCGGAGCAATGATGAAAGCGGCGCATCCTGAAGTTGTAGCGGCCCGACGCGTCAACCCCGGTGAGTCTCTGCGCGAGGCTCGCGAGAGCAGGGGCTGGGCCGTTGATGAAGTGGCCGCCCAGCTCAATCTCACACCGTTGCGCCTGAGTCAGATCGAAGCCGGAAGCTTCGATCAATTGCCGGGTAATACCTTTGCCCGTGGCTATGTTCGCGCTTATGCAAAGCTTTTGGGCATGGACCAGAGTCGTCTGGTACAGGAGTTCGATCAGTTCACGGGCAGCGATGCCGTGGGCAGCGATGTACACAGCCTGGGGCATATCGAAGAGCCGGTGCGTTATTCGCAAAGCATCCTGCGTTTCGTCAGTTTTGCCTTGCTGGTGGTGCTTGCTGGTGTCGGCTTTTATTGGTGGCAAGAGCAGGCCGAGCGGCATGCCGATGAGGCCCCCGTTACCAGTCTCGAACAGTTTGAAGTGGAAAGCGCCGATGGCACGACGCAAATCCATCCGCTGGATGAACCCGAGGATCAGGCCGTGCTGGCAGCCCAGGGCGCGACTGAGCTGAGCCTGACGCCCACCAGCGTCGAAGAGGCGGCGGCGCCTGAATTGGATAGCTCTGCTGAGCAGGCGGCGGTCGCGGTGATCGAGTCGACTGCAGAAGTGGCGCAGAGCGAACCGGCTATCGCTACAGAGGCCGCCAATCCTGCGCCTGCCGGCATTGTCGAGCCGCCGGCCGTCGTTGCCGGTGAGGGTAGGGTAAATGTCAGCTTTGTCGCCGACTGCTGGACGCAAGTGACCGATGCCAATGGCAAGGTGCTGTTCAGTGCGCTCAAGCGCAAGGGCGAGACATTGCAGCTGGCCGGCAAGGCGCCGCTGGAGCTGCGTCTGGGCTTTGCCCGGGGCGCGCAAGTCAGCTACAACGGCCAGGCGGTCGATGTGACGCCCCATATCACGGGTGAAACCGCGCGGATAAAGTTGGGTGGGCAGTAACATGCATTGTGAATCACCGATCAAGCGTCGCCTGACGCGCAAGATTTGGGTCGGCTCGGTGCCGGTGGGTGGCGACGCCCCCATCGCCGTGCAGAGCATGACCAATACCGATACCAACGATGTGGCCGCAACAGTGGCCCAGGTTCGTCGCCTGCAAGATGCCGGTGCGGATATCGTGCGCATTTCGGTGCCGGACATGGACGCCGCCGAAGCCTTTGGCAAGATCAAGCAGCAGGTCAGCCTGCCGCTGGTGGCGGATATCCACTTCGATTACCAGATCGCCCTGCGGGTGGCCGAGCTGGGTGTCGATTGCCTGCGCATCAATCCGGGCAATATCGGCCGTGCCGACCGGGTCAAGGCCGTGGTCGAGGCCGCCCGCGATCGCGGTATTCCGATTCGCATCGGGGTCAACGCCGGCTCGCTGGAGAAAGACCTGCAGAAAAAATACGGCGAGCCGACCCCGCAGGCTCTGGTCGAGTCGGCGCTACGCCATGTCGAACACCTGGATCGCCTGAATTTTCCGGACTTCAAGGTCAGTGTCAAAGCCTCCGATGTGTTCATGGCGGTGGAGGCCTATCGGCTGCTGTCCAGGCAGATTGAGCAGCCCCTGCACCTGGGCATCACCGAGGCCGGCGGCCTGCGTTCCGGCACGGTGAAGTCGGCGGTGGGCCTGGGTATGCTGCTGGCCGAGGGGATTGGCGATACCATCCGCATCTCCCTGGCCGCCGATCCGGTGGAAGAGATCAAGGTTGGCTTCGACATCCTCAAGTCGCTGCGCCTGCGTTCGCGCGGGATCAACTTCATCGCCTGCCCGAGCTGCTCGCGGCAGAACTTCGATGTGGTCAAGACCATGAACGACCTCGAAGGCCGTCTGGAGGACCTGCTGGTGCCGCTGGATGTCGCGGTGATCGGCTGTGTGGTCAACGGTCCGGGCGAAGCCAAGGAAGCGGACGTCGGCCTGACTGGCGGTTCGCCGAGCAACCTGATCTATATCGATGGCAAGCCGGCGCAGAAACTGAACAACGACAACCTGGTGGATGAGCTGGAAAAGCTGATACGCCAGAAGGCGGCCGAGAAAGTCGCTGCTGACGCCGCGCTGATCGTGCGCAGCTAACCCGTTAAGGAAATGAATTGAGCAAGCCCCTGCAAGCCATCCGTGGCATGAACGACATCCTGCCCGAGCAGACCCCGCTTTGGCGTTACTTCGAAGACAGCGTGGCGCGTCTGCTCGATGGCTACGGCTATCGGCAGATGCGCATGCCGATCGTCGAGTTCACCGAGCTGTTCAAACGCTCGATCGGCGAAGTGACCGATATCGTCGAAAAAGAGATGTACACCTTCGAGGATCGCAACGGCGACTCCCTGACCCTGCGCCCCGAAGGCACCGCCGCCTGCGTGCGGGCCGTGCTCGAACATGGTCTGGCCGGTGGCGGACAGACGCAGAAACTCTGGTACATCGGGCCGATGTTCCGCCATGAGCGTCCACAGAAGGGGCGTTACCGCCAGTTCCACCAGATCGGCGTGGAAGTCTTCAATATCGATGGTCCGGATATCGACGCCGAGTTGATCGTGCTGACCTGGCGCCTGTGGGGCCTGCTCGGTATTCGCGACGCGGTCACCCTGGAGCTGAACAGCCTGGGCACCAGCGCCGCACGGGCGGTGTACCGCGAGGCCCTGGTCGAGTACCTGTCGGCGCGTGCCGAGCGGCTCGACGAGGACAGCCGCCGGCGCCTGAGCAGCAACCCGCTGCGCGTGCTCGACAGCAAGTCGCCGGAGACCCAGGCGCTGCTGGCCGATGCGCCGAAGATGGCGGATTTCCTGGACGAGGAGTCGCGCCTGCATTTCGATGGACTGAAGGCCCGCCTGGATGCCGCTGGCATTCCTTATGTGATCAACCCCAAGCTGGTGCGTGGCCTGGATTACTACAGCAAGACCGTGTTCGAGTGGGTGACCGATCAGCTCGGTGCCCAGGGCACGGTCTGTGCCGGCGGTCGCTACGATGGCCTGGTCGAGCAGATGGGCGGCAAGCCGACGCCGGGCGTGGGTTTCGCCATGGGCATCGAGCGTCTGGTGTTGTTGATCGAAACCCTGGACAAGGTGCCGACAGCAATCGCCCGGCAGGTCGATGTCTATCTCTGTGCCCTGGGCGAGCCGGCGGAATTGGCTGCCCTGGTCCTGGCCGAACGCTTGCGCGATCAATTGCCAGCCCTGCGTCTGCAGGTCAATGCCGGCTCGGGCAGTTTCAAGAGTCAACTGAAGAAGGCCGACAAGAGCGGCGCGCTTTACGCCTTGGTCATGGGTGAAGACGAACTGGCCCGGCAAGTGGTAGGTTGCAAGCCGCTACGGGGCCAGGGTGAACAGCAAAGTATCGCCTGGGCGGCATTGGCCGAGCATTTGGCGACCTGCGCCTTGCAGGCCTGACAGGCTGTTAAGCGATTTAGCGAATAGGAGTATCTGGGTGGTTTCGCGTACCGATGAAGAAGAGCTGGCGGTAATCAAGGACTGGTGGCAGCGCAACGGCAAGCCATTGCTCACCGGCAGCGTATTGGCGCTGGTGCTGGTGTTCGGCTGGCAGGCCTGGCAGAAATACCAGGCCAGCCAGGCTCATGGCGCTTCGCTGGTTTATCAGCAACTGCTGGAAACCGCGTTGAACCCGAGTGGCCAGCCCGATCCGGCCAAGGTTGCCGAACTGGCCAACAGGCTCAAGAGCGATTTTGCCGGCAGCCACTATGCCCAGTACGGCAGCCTGTTCGTCGCCAAGGTGGCGGTCGAGTCCGGCAAGCTGGACGACGCTGCGGCCGAGTTGCAGGCGATCGTCGACAAGCCGGTGGACGACACCCTGGCTGAATTGGCCCGTCAGCGTCTGGCCCGTGTACTGGCTGCCCAGGACAAGGTCGAGGAGGCGCTCAAGCTGCTCGAGGGCGATGCCGATCAGGCCTATCTCGCCAGCCGTGAAGAGCTCAAGGGCGACCTGTTGGTGGCCTTGGGTCGCAGCGATGACGCCTATGCCGCCTATGTAAAAGCCAAGGCAGCGCTTGCCGAAGAGGCTGCTGTGGGTGGCTTGCAAATGAAGCTCGACGATTTGGCCAAAGGGGATGCGTGACGTGATGCGTTGGAAAAATGCCGCACTGCTGGCCCTGGCCGTTTTGGCTGTGGGTTGCAGCAGCAACAGTAAGAAGGAACTACCCCCCGCCGATCTGCCTGACTTCGAAGAAGAAGTGGTATTGCAGAAAGAGTGGAGCCGCTCGATCGGTGAAGGTCAGGGCGAAACCTTCAACATGCTGGTACCCGCTGTCGACGGTGACAGCATCTACGCGGCCGATGTCGAAGGCCTGGTCATGGCGCTCGAGCGCATGACCGGCAAGGTGCTCTGGAAACAGGACCTGGACCTGCCGGTTTCGGGTGCGGTCGGTGCCGGTTACGGCCTGGTGGTCGTCGGCACGCTGAAAGGCGAGATCATTGCCCTCGATGCCAGCTCCGGCGAGGAAAAGTGGCGCGCGCGAGTGGCCAGCGAGGTGCTTGCCGCCCCGGCGATCAATGGCGACATCGTGCTGGTGCAGACTCAGGACGATCGGCTGATTGCCCTGGATGCCAACAGCGGCAGCCAGCGCTGGCTGTTTGACAACACCCCGGCGGTCCTGACCCTGCGCGGCACCGGCAGTCCGGTGCTGACCAACCGTCTGGCGATTGCCGGCCTGTCGAGTGGCAAGGTCATTGCCCTCGATGCCCAGCGCGGTCTTCCGGTTTGGGAGCAGCGCGTGGCTGTTCCGCAAGGGCGCTCCGAGCTCGAGCGTGTGGTGGACATCGACGGCGGCCTGCTGCTGTCGGGTGGCAGCCTGTACGCGGTCAGCTACCAGGGCCGTGTCGCGGCGCTGGATATGGAAAGCGGACGGGTGCTGTGGCAGCGTGAGGCTTCCAGTTCGGTCGGCGTGGCCCAGGGCTTCGGCAACGTCTATGTCAGCCTGGCCAACGGTACGGTAGAAGGCATCGACGAGCGTTCCACCTCGGCGTTGTGGAGCAACGATGCCTTGGCCCGTCGCCAGCTATCGGCTCCGGAAGTGTTCTCCAGCTACCTGGCCTTCGGCGATCTGGAAGGTTATCTGCACCTGATCAGCCAGGTAGATGGGCGTTTCGTTGGCCGTGAGCGTATCGACAGCGATGGTCTGCGTGCTCGTCCGCTGGTGGTCGGTAACTGGCTGTATGCCTTTGGTAATAGTGGCAAACTGGTCGCACTGACCATCAAGTGACCCACTGCTAGAGCGTTTGGCTCTGCTGCACCGCGAGGCGGTGTAGCTGGCCATCTCGTAGTGTGAATTCCGGCCGCTGCCCCTGCAGCGGCTTTTGTATTTTCTGAAATAACGAAGTGGAGAGCCTAATGGTTCCCGTAATTGCCCTGGTGGGCCGCCCGAACGTCGGCAAGTCCACCCTGTTCAATCGCTTGACCAAAAGCCGCGACGCGATTGTCGGCGACCTGTCCGGTCTGACCCGAGATCGTCAATACGGCGAGGCCAAGTGGCAGGGCCGTACCTACATCGTCATCGACACCGGGGGTATCTCCGGTGACGAGGAGGGCATCGACGCGAAGATGGCCGAGCAGTCGCTGCAGGCCATCGAAGAAGCCGATGCCGTGCTGTTCATGGTGGATGCGCGGGCCGGCTTGTCGGCCTCCGATCAGATGATCGGCGAGCACCTGCGTCGGCGTAACAAGCGCAGCTTCCTGGTGATCAACAAGGTCGACAACCTCGACCCCGACCTGGCCCGCGCCGAGTTCGCCAGCATGGGCATGGGCGAGTCCCTGGCGATTGCCGGCGCCCACGGCCGCGGCATCACCCAGATGCTCGAAGCCGTGCTGGGTTCCTTTCCCAAGGATGAAACCGAGCCTGCGGAGGGCGAGGAAGAAGAAGTCGTGCTCGAAGGTCAGGAAGCCAAGCGCATTCCCGGCCCGAGCGAGAAGGACGGGATCAAGCTGGCGATCATCGGCCGGCCCAACGTCGGCAAGTCGACCCTGGTCAACCGCATGCTCGGTGAAGACCGGGTGATCGTCTATGACCAGGCCGGCACCACCCGCGACAGCATCTATATTCCCTTCGAGCGCGATGGCGAGAAGTACACCCTGATCGACACCGCCGGCGTGCGCCGGCGCGGCAAGATCTTCGAGGCGGTGGAAAAGTTCTCGGTGGTCAAGACCCTGCAGGCGATCCAGGACTCCAACGTCGTGGTGTTCGTCATGGATGCCCGTGAAGGGGTGGTCGACCACGACCTCAACCTGCTCGGCTTCGTTCTGGAAAGCGGTCGCGCCCTGGTCATCGCCCTGAACAAGTGGGACGGCATGGAGCCCAGCGAACGCGACTACGTGAAGACCGAGCTGCAACGCCGGTTGTTCTTCGTCGACTTCGCCGACATCCACTTCATCTCGGCCCTGCACGGCACCGGCGTCGGTCATCTGTACAAGTCGGTGCAGGACTCGTTCAAGTCGGCTATCACCCGCTGGCCGACCAACCGCCTGACCCAGATTCTCGAAGACGCGGTCGGCGATCACGCGCCGCCCATGGTCAACAACCGGCGGATCAAGCTGCGCTACGCCCACCTCGGTGGCGCCAACCCGCCGCTGATCGTGATCCACGGCAACCAGGTCGAGGCGGTGCCCAAGTCCTATGTGCGCTACCTGGAGAACACCTACAGGCGCGTGCTCAAGCTGGTCGGTACGCCGATCCGCATCGAGTTCAAGGGCGGCGAGAACCCCTACGAGGGCAACAAGAACACCCTCACCGACCGTCAGGTGAACAAGAAGCGCCGTCTGATGAGCCACCACAAGAAGGCCGAGAAGAAGCGCAAGGACAAGCGCTAGGCGTGCGACTGAACGCTCCATAAAGGCACCTGCGGGTGCCTTTTGCCTTTCCGGGGGTTGGGCTATCCTGCCGCATCAGTCGCGCTCACGCCCGGCGCTTGATCCAGGGATATCGTCATCGATGATCATCAGCAAACTACCCAACGTCGGCACCACCATCTTCACCCGCATGTCGCAGCTCGCCATGGAAACCGGGGCACTCAACCTGTCCCAGGGCTTTCCCGACTTCGACGGCCCGCAGGCCTTGCGCGAGGCGGTTGGCCGGCATGTGCTGGCCGGGCATAACCAGTACGCGCCCATGACCGGCCTGCCGGCGTTGCGCGAACAGGTGGCGGCGAAGATCGCCCGCTGCTATGGCCGCACGGTCAGCGCCGACAGCGAAGTGACCATCACCCCGGGGGCGACCCAGGCGATCTTCTGTGCGATCCAGGCGCTGATCCGGCCAGGCGACGAGGTCATCGTCTTCGACCCCTGTTACGACAGCTACGAACCCTCGGTCGAGCTGGCCGGAGGGCGCTGCGTGCATGTGCCGCTGGCCTTGCCCGGTTTCGCCATCGACTGGCAACGCCTGGGCGAGGCGCTGAGCGACAGGACCCGGCTGATCATCCTCAACAGCCCGCACAATCCCAGCGGCGCGCTGATCTCGGCGGCCGAGCTGGAGCGCTTGGCGGTGCTGATCCGTGAGCGCGATATCTACCTGATCAGCGACGAGGTCTACGAGCATCTGGTGTTCGACGGCGTCAGGCATGCCAGCGTGCTGGCCCACGAGGAACTGTACCAACGTGCCTTGGTGGTCAGCTCGTTCGGCAAGACCTATCACGTCACCGGCTGGAAGACCGGCTATGTGGTGGCGCCGCCGGCCTTGAGCGCGGAGCTGCGCAAGGTCCATCAGTACGTCAGCTTCTGCGGCGTCACCCCGCTGCAGTGGGCGCTGGCCGACTACATGGCCGAGCATCCCGAGCATGTCGAAGAGCTGCCGGCCTTCTACCAGGCCAAGCGCGACCTGTTTTGCGATCTGTTGGCGGGTTCGCGCTTCAGTTTCAGTTGCGCCGCCGGCACCTATTTCCAGCTGGCCGACTACTCGGCGATTCGCGATGACCTGGATGATCTGGCGATGGCCGAGTGGCTGACCCGCGAGCATGGCGTGGCGGCCATTCCGGTGTCGGTGTTCTACCAGCAGCCGCCCAAGGATCTGCGTCTGGTGCGGTTCTGCTTCGCCAAACGCGAGGAAACCCTGGCGCAGGCGGCGGAAAAACTATGCGTGGTGTAGGCAGTGGAGTCCCGATGAGCGATAAACCCGATCTCGAACTGGCGCTGATCCAGAGCGAACTGGCCTGGCAGGATCCGGCCGCCAATCGCGCGCAGTTTCAGCTGTTGCTGGAGCAGGCTCGAGGCGCCGACCTGATCGTGCTGCCGGAGATGTTCAGCACCGGTTTCTCGATGGACTCGGCGGCCTTGGCCGAGCCGGAAAATGGCCCGACCAGCCAGTGGTTACTGGAGCAGGCGGCGCACCTGCAGGCGGTGATCTGCGGCAGCCTGATCATCCAGGCGGCTGACGGCTCCTACCGCAATCGTCTGCTCTGGGCGCGACCGGATGGCAGCCTGGCCCACTACGACAAGCGCCACCTGTTTCGTATGGCCGGCGAACACAAGCACTACGCGGCGGGTGAGCACCAGCTGCTGCTGGAACTGAACGGTTGGCGCATCCGCCCACTGATTTGTTACGACCTGCGTTTCCCGGTCTGGAGCCGCGACCCGCACAGCACCGACCTGCTGCTGTATGTCGCCAACTGGCCGGCGGCGCGGCGCCAGCACTGGAACCGCCTGCTGCCGGCGCGGGCCATCGAGAACCTCTGCTACGTGGCGGCGGTGAACCGCATCGGTCAGGACGGCAAGGGCCATGCCTACAGCGGCGACAGCCAAGTGCTGGATTTTCAGGGCGATACGCTATTGGCGGCCGGCGATGCAGGCGGCGTGTTCCGGGTAACGCTCAGGGCCCATGAGTTGGCCGCCTATCGTCAGCGTTTTCCGGCTGATCGGGATGCCGATGCTTTCGTATTGACGTAGCCCGGATGCAGTGGAGGGTGGATCGGGGCGCGTAGCTGACGCTTTTTTCATCCACCATCGCAGTTGGTGGATGAATCAAGCGTCATCCACCCTACGGCCCCGTAGGGCTTGCATAGGTGCGGATAAGCAAGACGTCGGGTAATGCCCGGCGTTTTGCTGTTGCGGTCTGTGTCAGGCCGCCTGCGCCTCGGCCTGGGCCAGGGCGCGGTTGAGGGCGCTGAACAGGGCGCGGAAGCTCGCGGTGGTCAGGTTCTCGTCGATGCCGACGCCATGCAGGGCGCGGCCGCCGCCCACCCGCAGTTCGATATAGGCCGCGGCCTTGGCGTTGGTGCCGGCGCCAATGGCGTGCTCGCTGTAGTCCATTATCTCCACGGTCATCGGCAAACCGGCGACCAGGGCCTCCAGCGGGCCCTTGCCGATGCCGCGCCAGTGCTGGCTTTCGCCCTCGCTGACAACTTCCACGTCGACCGCGCAGGTCGCGTTCTCTTCCTGCAGGCGATGGCCTTGCAGGGCATAGGGCGTGGTGGCTTGCAGGTATTCGCGGTCGAGCAACTGGTGGATCTGCGCGGCGCTCATTTCCAGGCCGAGTCGGTCGGTTTCCTTCTGCACCACCTGGCTGAACTCGATCTGCATACGCCGCGGCAGGCAGATGCCGTATTCCTGCTCCAGCAGGTAGCTGATGCCGCCCTTGCCGGACTGGCTGTTGACGCGGATCACCGCCTCGTAGCTGCGACCGATATCGGCCGGGTCGATCGGCAGGTAGGGCACTTCCCAGATGCCGTTCGGGTCCTGCTGGCTGAAGCCCTTGCGGATCGCGTCCTGGTGCGAGCCGGAAAACGCGGTGTGTACCAGGTCGCCGACATAGGGGTGACGCGGGTGCACGGGAATCTGGTTGCACTCCTCGACCACCTTGCGCACGTTGTCGATGTCGGAAAAGTCCAGGCCCGGGTGGATGCCCTGGGTGTAGAGGTTCAGCGCCAGGTTGACCAGGTCGACGTTGCCGGTGCGCTCGCCGTTGCCGAACAGGCAGCCTTCGACACGGTCGGCGCCGGCCATCAGGCCCAGCTCGCTGGCGGCCACGCCGGTGCCACGGTCGTTATGGGTGTGCAGGCTGATCAGCACGCTGTCGCGGCGGCTGATATGGCGGCCGAACCATTCGATCTGGTCGGCGTAGACGTTCGGCGTGGCCACTTCCACGGTGGCCGGCAGGTTGAGGATCGCCTTGTTGTCCGGAGTCGGTTGCCAGACATCGAGCACCGCATCGCAGACTTCCACGGCAAATTCCAGCTCGGTGGAGGTGAAGATCTCCGGCGAATACTGGAAGGTCCAGCGGGTCTGCGGCTGGCGGGCGGCGAGGTCCTTGATGATCTGCGCGGCATTCACCGCGATAGCGACTACCCCGGCCTTGTCCTGGTTGAACACGATGCGGCGGAAGCTCGGCGCGGTGGCGTTGTAGACGTGAACGATGGCCTGTTTGGCGCCGACCAGGGATTCGAAGGTGCGAGTGATCAGGTCTTCGCGGGCCTGGGTCAGCACCTGGATACAGGTGTCGTCGGGGATATGGCCGCCTTCGATCAGCTCGCGGACGAAGTCGAAATCGGTCTGCGAAGCGGAGGGGAAGCCTACTTCGATCTGCTTTATGCCGACCTGCACCAGGGTCTTGAAGAAGCGCATCTTCTTCGCCGCATCCATCGGCTCGATCAGCGACTGGTTGCCGTCGCGCAGGTCCGAGCTGCACCAGATCGGCACCTGGCTGATGGTCTTCGACGGCCAGGTGCGATCCGGAAGGTCGATGGTCGGGAAGGCGCGGTACTTGCTGGACGGGTCTTTGAGCATGCTCATGGTGTAATCCTTTTAGCGGCGGCCGCAGGAGGGTGGCCAGGCAAAATCGAGGTAAGTGAGGCGGTGCGGTTCAGTCACGCAGTCGCTGGCCGACCAGGCAGAGGCTGGCGTGTTGGCGCAGGAGAAGGAGGCGGTGGTTAGCGTTCATGGCGTCAACCCTAACCAGCTAGGGCTAAAGCTGGCAAGCATTGCTGGAAAATTGGTGATAAAGCGCGTTTAGCTTGCTTTAGTGGTTTTTAATTGCGCTGAGGTGGGTAAGGTTTTGGATTGATTGCGCGCTGTGATTGCGCCGCCCGCGAGGCGCAATCACAGCGGCGCGTCAGGCCGGCGATCCGGCATGCCATGCGCGCAGGTCGGCGCCGCTGGGGTGCTGGAACACCCGCAGGCCGAACTCGGGGAGGATCGCCAGCAGGTGGTCGAAGATATCCGACTGGATGCTCTCGTAGCTGCCCCAGGCGGTGGTGTTGGTGAAGCAATACAGCTCCAGCGGCAGGCCATCCGCTGTCGGGTGCAGTTGCCTGACCAGCTGGGTCATCTCCTGATGGATGCCCGGGTGCTGACGCAGGTAGTGTTCGACATAGGCGCGGAAGGTGCCGATGTTGGTGACCCTGCGGGTATTCGCCGGCTCTTGGCTGGCCTCGGCCAGTGCAGTGTTCCAGCTGAGCAGCTCGCTCTGTTTGCTGCTTAGGTACTGACCGAGCAGCAGAAAGCGCTGCAGGCGGGCAATCTGTTCCGGGCCGAGGAAGCTGATGCTGGTCTGGTCGAGCAGCAAGCTGCGCTTGATCCGCCGCCCACCGCACTCCTGCATGCCGCGCCAGTTCTTGAACGGGTCGCTGATAAAGCGCTTGGTCGGGATGCTGGTGATGGTCTTGTCCCAGTTCTGCACCTTGACCGTGTGCAGGGCGATGTCGATCACGTCGCCATCGGCATTCAGTTGCGGCATCTCGACCCAGTCACCGACCCGGATGATGTCGCTGGAGGTGATCTGCACGCTGGCCACCAGCGACAGCAGGGTGTCTTGGAAGATCAGCATCAGCACCGCGGCCATGGCGCCGAGGCCCGAGAGCAGGATCAGCGGCGAGCGGTCGATCAGGGTGGCGATGATGAGGATGGCGGCGATGACGAACACCAGGATCTTGACCACCTGGACGTAGCCCTTGATCGGCTTCAGGTGGGCATTCGGGCGGCGCCGGTAGAACAGGTTCATCAGGCTCAGGCTGGCGCTGATCGCCAGGGCGACGGTCAGCACGATAAAGGCGCTGCAGACGTTGCGCGCCACCGTGACCGCGGCGGCGGGCAGGTGCGGCACCAGGCCGATCCCGGCGGAGAGGATCAGCGCCGGCACTACATTGGCCAGGCGGGCGATGATCCGCGAGTCGGAGAGTGCCTGGTCCTGGCCCAGGGGCGTGGCCTTGAGTACCCGGTACAGGCCGCGCACGAGGATGCGCTTGACTACCCAGTTGCCGAGCCAGGCCGCCAGCAGCAACAGGATCAGGCTGATCAGCGTATGCAGTTCGGGGTAGCGTTCAAGCCACTCGAGGGTAGTGGCGTAATGTGCTTGCATGGCGATCCTCGCTTGCTCCGTGGACTGATGGCGTCTTCCTGGCGTCCCGCATCGGGAGTAGGCTATTGCTTGAACGAGGACTCCGGAAGGCGACGAGGGCGTACCTTAACAAACGACCGTCCGTTTGCCTGGGCGGTTTTCTTTCCGGGCATGTCTGCGGGCCGTCGGCAGTCCAGCGAGGCGGCCGGTTATGTGCAACCGGCCAGGAGGCACAGCATGCACAAGCCAAAGTTTTTCAGCATTCTTCTGGTGAACTCTCTGCTGGCGTCCATGTTGCTCACCGCCTGCAGCCAGCAGGCACTGCGCGACGAGACCCTGCCGTTAGCGGAGCGTCTGGCCGTGCTCGGCTTTCGCCAGGGCGAACCGGTGAAGTCGGTGTGGCAGGTCGATATCGATGGTTGGCAGTACCTCGACAAGAGTCACATGGTATTGGGCTCCGGGCCGGGGCGCTCTTATCTGGTCGAGTTCTCCTACCCCTGCCGCAACCTGAACTTCAGCAACCTCATTACCTGCAGCACCACGGTCGACTCCCTGACCACCCTGGACAAGATCGTTTCGATCGACTCCGGCGGTTTCCCCGAGCATTGCCTGATCGGCGAGATCTACCGGCTGGAACAAGTGCCAAGGGTCAAGGCGGCAGCTAGCTGAGCCGGTGCCGGAGAAGAGCTTGAAGCAACTGCGCCGTGACCTGTCCATGACGAGGGACTGTTGATGCGAATCAAAGCCGAGACTTCGATCCTGCTGATCATCGATATCCAGGAGCGCCTGTTCCCGGTCATCGATGACTGCCAGGCGCTGGCCGACCATGCCCTGTGGCTGCAGCAGGTGGCGCGGCGCATCGGTGTGCCGGTGCTGCTCACCGAGCAGTACAGCAAGGGCCTGGGGCAGACGATCCCGGCCCTGCGCGCTGGCCATGAGCCTGCGGCCATCATCGAGAAGCTGCACTTTTCCGCGGTCAGCGAGGGCGAGTTGTTCAAGCGCCCCGGCGGTGAGCGGCCGCAGTTCGTGGTTTGCGGCAGCGAAGCCCATGTCTGTGTGTTGCAGAGCGTGCTCGACCTGCTCGCCGCGGGCCGTAGCGTCTACGTGGTAGCGGAGGCGGTCGGCTCGCGTAGGGTCTCGGACAAGGCGCTGGCCCTGACCCGCATGCAGCAGGCGGGTGCGAGCATAGTGTCGCGTGAGATGGTGGCCTTCGAATGGCTGGAGCAGGCCGGCAGCGAACTGTTCCGCGAAGTGAGCAGGGCGTTCATTCGCTGACGCACGCGGGCATGGCCCGCCCTCGGCTAGCCAGGTGCGGTCCCACCCGCAGGATCAGGGCTTGAAGGCGCCGATAAAGATCGCCGGATCGACGCGGGCGTCGTTCAGGCTGACGTTCCAGTGCAGGTGCGGCCCGGTGGCGCGGCCGGTGGCGCCGACCTTGCCGAGCACGCCGCCGCGGGGTAGTTCGTCGCCGACCTTCACCCCGATCTCCGACAGGTGACAGAACATGCTGATCAGGCCTTGGCCGTGGTCGACGAACACCGTCTTGCCGTTGAAGAAGTAGTCGCCGGTGAGGATCACCGTGCCGGCCGCCGGGGCCTTGATCGGGGTGCCGCGGTTGGCGGCGAAATCCAGCCCCGAGTGCGGGTTGCGCTCCTCGCCGTTGAAGAAGCGGCGCAGACCGAAGGGGCTGGACAGCGGGCCGTTGACCGGCTTGTCGAACAGCAGGTTGCTCGGCTGGCGCGGGCTGAACTGCCGGTAGGCGCGGGTCTGCTCGGCCAGTTCGCGCTCGATGCGCGCAAGGTTCTCGGCGTTCGGGGTGACGTGCTGCGGGTTCTTGACGGTGATGCGTTGCTCGACATAGTGCTTGCTGGCGACCTGGAAACTCAGGGGCTGACGGCCATTGACCTGGATCTGCTGGTTGCCCGGCTTGCTGCTCAGGGGCAGGCCGACGATGGCGATCCAGCGCTGGCCGTCCTCCCGGATCACCAGCAGCGGCTTGCCCTGGTAGCTGGCGCGCGGTGCGCTGGCAGCCGGGCCCAGGTCGACCACGGCGATGCCGCCGGGTACCGGCTTGTGCAGCAGGCGGCTGATAAAGCCTTCGGCCTGCACGGGCAGGGCGAGGGCCAGGGTGAGCAGCAGCAACAGCAAGCGCATGCGGTATTCCTGAGCAGGGCGGATGAGGCTGTTCATCCGCCGGGGTAATCGTCAATCCAGCAACGACAGGGTCGCCGGCTGCACATGGTTGTCCTCGACCCGCACATCCAGTTCGCCCTCGGCCAGCCGCGCTTTCAGGCGCTGGCCGCTGTGGGTGTCGGCGGCGCGGCGCACGGCCCGACCGCGCTCGTCGAAGAGGATGCTGTAGCCACGGCCGAGGGTGGCCAGCGGGCTGACGACCTGCAGTGTCTGCACCTGGCTTTGCAGCTGCAGGCGGCGTTGCTTCAGGCCTTCGCGCATGGCCCGCGGCAGGCGTTCGGCGAGGCTGCCCAGGCGCTGGCGCAACAGTTGCAACATGCGCTCGGGGTGCTGGCCGGCCAGGCGGGTGTGCAGGCGCGCCAGGCGCTCGCGGCGAGTGTTCAGTTGGCGTTCGAAGGCTCGCGCCAGGCGCATTTCCAGATCATCCAGGCGCTGGGCGTGCTGGCGCAGGCGTTCGCCGGGGTGACGCAGGCGCCGGCTCAGGCCGTCCAGGCGCAGGCGTTCGCGCTCCAGGTGGTTGTGCATGCGCATGATCAGGCGGCGCTGCAGGCTGTGCAGGCGCTGCACCAGCTCGCTGGCGTCGGGGGCCAGCAGTTCGGCGGCGGCCGAGGGGGTTGGCGCGCGCACGTCGGCGACGAAGTCGCAGATGGACACGTCGGTTTCGTGGCCCACGGCGCAGACTATCGGCGTGACGCAGGCCGCTACCGCGCGGGCCACGGCTTCCTCGTTGAAACACCAGAGGTCTTCCAGCGAGCCGCCGCCGCGGGCCAGGATCAGCGCGTCGAAGCCCTGGCGGTCGGCCAGTTGCAGGGCACGGATGATCTGGTCGCAGGCCTCGCGGCCCTGCACGGCGGTGGGGATCAGGCTCAGGGCGACCTGTGGGGCGCGGCGGCGGAACACGCTGATGATGTCGCGGATCACCGCGCCGGTCGGCGAGCTGACGATGCCGATGCGCCTGGGGTGGGCAGGCAGGGCTACTTTGCGTTCGCTGGCGAACAGGCCTTCGGCGCCGAGCTTTTCCTTCAGCGCTTCGAAGGCCAGGCGTAGGGCGCCGTCGCCGGCCGGCTCGAGCGCGTCGACAATCAACTGGTAATCGCCGCGCCCTTCGAACAGCGAGACCTTGCCGCGCACCTTGACCGCCAGGCCGTCGCGCAGCGCCTGCCGCACCCGCGCGGCGTTCTGTCGGAACAGCGCGCAGCGCACCTGGGCCTGACTATCTTTAAGGGTGAAGTAGATATGCCCGGAAGCCGGCTTGGCCAGGTTGGAAATTTCCCCTTCGACCCAGATGCTGGAAAATACATCCTCCAGCAGAAGACGCGCGCGGTTGTTGAGCTGGCTGACGCTGAGCACTTCGCGGTCGAGGTTCAGGCGTTGGAACGGGTCTTTGATCATGTTCGGCATGATAAAGGCTTTGCCGGGCCGGCCATATAGCGAAAGTTGCGCAGCAGCGGATGAGCGCGGTTTGCCTTGACCACTGCCCCGCGCTCTTTAAGCTGCGCGGCTTTCAGTCAGTTCGAGGGGGCGCCATGCGCGAACAGCAAGCCATCATAGTGCCGAAAATCTCCAGTTTCCCCGCTCATGAAGCCAGGGCGCGGGCGATCGTGCGCTGGCTGGTGCAGCAGAATGTCATCGAGGCGCAGTTGAGCACCTGTGGTCGGACGTTCAACAAGATGGCCCATGGCGTTGCCCCGGGTGCCCGGCAGGTGGTCGAGCAGCCGCAGTTGTTGCCTTTCGGTCAGCCGGTCAATGGCCTGGAGATCGTCTACAAACGCTGCATATATACCCCGCTGCACGACTTTCACGAGGAGGCCGGTTGTCCGCAGTGTCGCCAGGAGGTCGGTGTCGAGCTGTTCGATCGTCTGGAGGAGTGGATGCCCGGCCATAGCGATACCTTCAGCTGTCCCCAGTGCGGGCACGAAGACGATATCAATGGCTTCCTGTTTCTGCAGCCCTGCGGCTTTTCCAATCTGGGCTTTATCTTCAATAACTGGGCCGAGGCGGTGTTCAAGCAAGATTTTCTCGACGAATTCGCCGCTCGACTGGGTTATCCGCTGTCCGTGGTCGAGGTCAGGCTCTGAGTCAGGCTGACGGCCGCGTACGCGGACTGCGGCAGGCCGCGGCATTACGGCCAATTCTTTGCATTGAGTGCAAGGGCTTGCCTGAGTATAATGGCGCGCTTCCAATTTCCCGCCTGGGAGCCCCCGCCATGCTGCGTATCAGTCAAGAAGCTCTTACCTTCGACGACGTTCTACTTGTTCCTGGTTACTCCGATGTTCTGCCGAAGGATGTCAGTCTCAAGACTCGCTTGACTCGTGGTATCGAGCTGAATATTCCCTTGCTCTCCGCTGCAATGGACACTGTCACCGAGGCCCGTCTGGCGATTGCCATGGCCCAGGAAGGCGGCATTGGCATCATTCACAAGAATATGACCATCGAGCAGCAGGCTGCCGAGGTGCGCAAGGTCAAGCGTTACGAGTCCGGCGTGGTCAAGGACCCGATTACCATCGAGGCCGATGCCACTGTGGGCGATCTGTTCGACCTGACCCGGCAGAACAACATCTCCGGCGTACCGGTGCTGCACCACGGTGATCTGGTCGGCATCATCACCTCGCGTGACGTGCGTTTCGAGACCGACATGAGCGCCAAGGTGCGCGAAGTGATGACGCCCAAAGAGCGTCTGGTCACGGTCAAGGAAGGCGAAGACACCCAGGTGGTGCGCAAGTTGTTGCACAAGCACCGCATCGAGCGCGTGCTGATCGTCGATGACCAGTTCCGCCTCAAGGGCATGATGACCGTCAACGATATCGAGAAGGCCAAGGCCTACCCGCTGGCCAGCAAGGACGACCAGGGTCGTTTGCGCGTCGGCGCGGCGGTTGGCACCGGTGCCGATACCGGCGACCGGGTAGCCGCCCTGGCGGCGGCCGGCGTCGACGTGATCATCGTCGACACCGCCCACGGTCACTCCAAGGGCGTGATCGACCGGGTGCGCTGGGTCAAACAGAACTTCCCCGAAGTGCAGGTGATCGGCGGCAATATCGCCACCGGCGATGCGGCCAGGGCCCTGGTCGAAGCCGGCGCCGACGGGGTCAAGGTCGGTATCGGCCCTGGTTCGATCTGCACCACGCGGATCGTCGCCGGGGTCGGCGTGCCGCAGATATCCGCCGTGGCCAATGTCGCCGCCGCGCTGGAAGGCACCGGTGTGCCGCTGATCGCCGATGGCGGTATCCGCTTCTCCGGTGACCTGTCCAAGGCCATAGTCGCGGGCGCCTCCTGCGTCATGATCGGCTCGATGCTGGCCGGCACCGAAGAGGCGCCGGGCGAAGTCGAGTTGTTCCAGGGCCGCTCCTACAAGGCCTATCGCGGCATGGGCTCGCTGGGCGCCATGTCCCAGGCGCAGGGTTCCTCGGACCGTTATTTCCAGGATTCCTCCGCCGGTGCCGAAAAGCTGGTGCCCGAAGGCATCGAAGGCCGCGTGCCTTACAAGGGGGCGATGAGCGCCATCGTCCATCAGATGATGGGCGGTTTGCGCGCCTCCATGGGCTATACCGGCTGCGCCACCATCGAAGAGATGCGCACCAAGCCGCAGTTCGTGCGCATCACCGGCGCCGGCATGGCCGAGTCCCACGTTCACGATGTGCAGATCACCAAGGAGGCGCCGAACTACCGGGTCGGCTAAAAAATCGCCGGATCGCTGCTGCGCTGGCTCATGCGGCGTTGGAAAGCAGCTCGCAATGCTCATTGGCTCCAGCCAACTGCGCTTGCTCGCTACTTTCCGCCTTGCCTGAGCTGCGCTCGCGACGCGAATCCGACGATTTTTAATACTGTTGAGTACACGGGGCTGCTGCTGTTGAGAACGATGGGGCAGCCCCTTGCCATTTGTGAATTCCGCTACGAGAGACGGCCATGGCTCATCCTGACATTCACGCCCACCGCATCCTGATCCTGGATTTCGGTTCCCAGTACACCCAACTGATCGCCCGCCGCGTGCGCGAGATCGGTGTGTACTGCGAGTTGCACCCGTTCGATATGAGCGACGAGGATATCCGCGCCTTCGCTCCGCGCGGGATCATTCTCGCCGGCGGTCCGGAGTCGGTGCATGAGCTCGACAGCCCGCGCGCCCCGCATGCGGTGTTCGACCTCGGTGTGCCGGTGCTGGGCATCTGCTATGGCATGCAGACCATGGCCGAGCAGCTTGGCGGCAAGGTGCAGGGTTCGGATATTCGCGAGTTCGGTTACGCCCGCGTCGATGTGGTCGGCAAGGCCCGCTTGCTCGACGGCATCGAAGACCATATCGACGACGACGGCGTGTTCGGTCTGGACGTGTGGATGAGCCATGGCGACAAGGTCACCACCTTGCCGGAAGGTTTCCATATCCTTGCCAGCACCCCGAGCTGCCCGATTGCCGCCATGTGCGACGACAAGCGCGGTTACTACGGCGTGCAGTTCCACCCGGAAGTGACTCACACCAAGCAGGGCGGCCGGATTCTTTCGCGCTTCGTCCTGGACATCGCCGGTTGCCAGGCGCTGTGGACGCCGTCGAATATCGTCGAAGATGCCATTGCCCAGGTGCGTGCCCAGGTCGGTAGCGCCAATGTATTGCTCGGCCTGTCCGGCGGCGTGGATTCCTCGGTGGTCGCGGCCTTGCTGCATAAGGCGATCGGCGATCAGCTGACCTGTGTATTCGTCGACAACGGCCTGTTGCGCCTGCACGAAGGCGAGCAGGTGATGGCCATGTTCGCCGAGAACATGGGGGTCAAGGTGATCCGCGCCAATGCCGAGGAGCAGTTCCTCGGCAACCTGGCCGGCGAAGCCGACCCGGAGAAGAAGCGCAAGATCATCGGTCGCACCTTTATCGATGTGTTCGATGCCCAGGCCAGCAAGCTGGACGACATCCGTTTCCTCGCCCAGGGCACCATCTACCCGGACGTGATCGAGTCGGCCGGTGCCAAGACCGGCAAGGCCCACGTGATCAAGTCGCACCACAATGTCGGCGGCCTGCCCGAGGAAATGAACCTCAAGCTGGTCGAGCCGCTGCGCGAGCTGTTCAAGGATGAAGTGCGGCGCATCGGCCTGGAGCTGGGCCTGCCCTACGACATGGTCTACCGCCACCCGTTCCCGGGCCCCGGCCTGGGCGTGCGCATCCTCGGCGAAGTGAAGAAGGAGTACGCGGACCTGCTGCGCCGCGCCGACCATATCTTCATCGAAGAGCTGCGCAACTTCGACTGGTACCACAAGACCAGCCAGGCCTTCGTGGTGTTCCAGCCGGTCAAGTCGGTCGGCGTGGTCGGCGACGGCCGTCGTTACGCCTGGGTCGTGGCCCTGCGCGCGGTGGAAACCATCGACTTCATGACCGCGCGCTGGGCGCACCTGCCCTACGAGCTGCTGGAGAAGGTCAGCAACCGCATCATCAACGAGATCGAAGGCATCTCCCGCGTCACCTACGATGTGTCGAGCAAGCCGCCGGCGACCATCGAGTGGGAGTGATGCATTAGCGGGACGGCTTCCTGGTCGTCGGCCATGCTGCGTTGCGTCCTCGCTTTTAATGCTCACGTACTGCAGTACGCTGCGCTTAAAAGCTCCGGGGCGCCTTGCCTGGCCTTAGCCCAGTAACCCTTTTTCTGCATCGCCTGTTCGATTTTAAAGCCTCTAAAAAGCCGGTCCATCAGAGACCGGCTATTACATGCCTACCTTGATTTCCCCGATGGGCCCAGCGTGTTGTTCTAGAAAGTCCCCCTTATCTAGAGGTGTCTGTACCCATGTCATTTACACGTCGACAAATTATCGGTGGCCTGCTCGGTTTGACTGCCGTAGGCCTCGGTGCCGGCGGCGCGCGCTACTGGCTGGGGCGGCCGCTGGTGGCCGCCGAATACGACTACGAGTTGATCGCCGCGCCGCTGGATCTCGAGCTGGTGCCGGGGCATCTCACCCCGGCCTGGGCCTATGGCGGCCAGGCGCCGGGCATGGAAATTCGCGCCAGGCAGGGCGAGTGGTTGCGTGTGCGCTTTATCAACCGGCTCGAGGTGCCGACCACCATCCACTGGCATGGCATCCGCCTGCCGCTGGCGATGGACGGCGTGCCCTACGTCTCGCAGTTGCCGGTGCTGCCCGGCGAATACTTCGACTACCAGTTCAAGACCCCGGATGCCGGCAGTTTCTGGTATCACCCGCATACCGCCAGCGGCGAGCAGTTGGGTCGCGGCCTGGTTGGGCCGCTGATCGTCGAGGAGCGCGAGCCGACCGGCTTCAGGCATGAGCGCACGCTCAGCCTGAAAAACTGGCATGTCGACGCGCAGGGTGCCTTCAGCGATTTCAGCGTGCCCCGTGAAGCCGCGCGCGGCGGCACCCCGGGGCGGCTGAGTACGGTCAACGGCGTGCATGCGCCGACCCTGGAATTGCCGGCCGGGCAGGTGGTGCGCCTGCGTGTTCTGAACCTGGACAATACCCTGACCTACCGCCTCAATCTGCCGGGCGCCGAGGCGCGCATCTATGCGCTGGACGGCAACCCGGTCGCGCCGCGGCCGCTGGGCAAGGAGTACTGGCTGGGGCCGGGCATGCGTATCGAGTTGGGGCTGCAGGTGCCGGCGGCGGGTATCGAATTGTCGCTGCGCAACGGTCCGCTGCGTCTGGCCACCCTGCGTTCTATTGCCGGCGATGATAGGCCGGGCCAGTGGCCTCCAGCGCTGCCGGCCAATCCGATTGCCGAGCCGGACCTGGCCACTGCCGAAACCCTGAGCTTCAACTTCGAGTGGGTGGGCGCGTTGTCGCAGGGGTTGGCACAGGGCGCGGCGCACAGTTTCTGGCAGATCAACGGCCGGGCCTGGGACAGCAAGGACAAGGGCTGTACCGATAAGCCCATCGCCCGCCTGCAGTTGGGCAAGAGCTATATCTTCGAGCTGCGCAACCTCAGCCAGTACCAGCACCCGATCCACCTGCATGGCATGACCTTCAAGGTGCTGGCCTCGAACCGCAAGCAGATCATTCCCTACTTCACCGACACCTACCTGCTGGGCAAGAACGAGCGCGCGCGGGTGGCGTTGGTCGCCGATAATCCCGGGGTGTGGATGTTCCACTGCCATGTGATCGACCATATGGAAACCGGCCTGATGGCCTCCATCGAGGTGGCGTGAACATGCTCGTAGGGTGCGCCGTGCGCACCATTGCCAGGAATGCTTCGGCGAGACTATGAAAAGAGCACAGATCATCGACCGCAGTCGCGACGCGCACTTCATGCGCGAGGCCCTGGCCCTGGCCGCCGCGGGCGCGGCCCTGGGCGAGGTGCCGGTCGGCGCGGTACTGGTGCAGGATGGCGCGATCATCGGTCGCGGCTTCAACTGCCCGATTTCCAGTCATGACCCCAGCGCCCATGCCGAAATGGTGGCGATTCGTGCGGCGGCGCAGGCCGCCGACAACTACCGTCTGCCGGGCAGCACCCTGTACGTGACTCTGGAACCGTGCAGCATGTGCGCCGGACTGATCGTGCACGCGCGGATTCAGCGGGTGGTGTATGGCGCCACCGAGCCCAAGGCCGGTGTGGCCCTGAGTCGTGGCGAGTTCTTCAGTCAGGCGTTTCTCAATCATCGGGTGCTGATCGAGGGCGGGGTGCTGGCGGAGGAGTGCGGCGCGGTGCTCAGCGAGTTCTTCAAGGCGCGCCGGGCAACGCGCTAGCGACCTTCGCCACTTCTGAGCGCCGGCATATAGCTTGAATAAGCCAGGTGTCGAAACGGCGTTGAAACCTCGTTTCAGTACCCGGCCATAGTGGGAGTAGGGCAGACGTGGAGCACGTAAGTTGACCGTGGGAGACGCTTTAGCGGCGCTGGCGCGCAGCGCCCTCGAACCAGGCCGTCGCGGTTAAAGCCCCTCCCACCAGTGCCTCGCTATCGGTCAAGTTCGAGCGTTGCAGGCGTTCCCCGGATTGCATCCGGGCTACCTGGCTGAGGCGAATCGCCGCTGCGCCCAGCCTGCGGGTCGGTAGGGGGCAGCGCCGGGTCATCCGATATGCGCTACAGCGGCGGCAGTTCTTCCGGCGGCGGCGTCTTGTTCACCCCGGGGGTATGCAGGTTGCTGGCGGCCATCTGGGCGCCCTCCAGCTGCGGCTGGGTGACCCAGGTGAGGATGTCGTAGTAGCGGCGGATGTTGCGCACGAAATGCACCGGTTCGCCGCCGCGGGCGTAACCGTAGCGGGTCTTGCTGTACCACTGTTTCTGCGCCAAGCGCGGCAGGATCTTCTGCACATCCAGCCATTTGTCCGGGTTGAGCCCCTCGGCTTCGGTGAGCTTGCGCGCATCTTCCAGGTGGCCGCCGCCGACGTTGTAGGCGGCCAGGGCGAACCAGGTGCGATCCGGCTCCTTGATGCTCGCGGGCAACTGATCCTTGACGTGAACGATGTACTTGGCGCCGCCGGCGATGCTCTGCTTGGGGTCGAGGCGGTTGGACACCCCCATGGCCTGGGCGGTGCGCAGGGTCAGCATCATCAGGCCGCGCACCCCGGTCTTCGAGGTGGCGGTCGGCTGCCAGAGCGATTCCTGGTAGCCCATGGCGGCCAGCAGGCGCCAGTCGACCCGATTGGTCTGTGCCGCCTGGCGGAAATCCTTCTCGTAACGGGGCAGGCGCTGCTGCAGGTGCTTGGCGAAGGTGTAGGCGCCGACGTAACCGAGTACGTCGACATGGCCGTAGTAGCGTTCCTTCAGGCGTTGCAAGCTGCCGTTGTGCTGGGCGCGCTCGAGAAAGTTGTTGATTTCGTCGAGCAGGCTACTGTCTTCGCCGGGGGCGACGGCCCAGGCCAGGCCTTGCGAGTCGCCGAGGTCGAAAGCCACCCGTACGTTGGGGAAGTACACCTGATTCATCGCCAGCTCGTTGGAGTCGACCAGAGTCAGGTCGATCTGCCCCTCGTCGACCATGCGCAACAGGTCGACCACTTCCACTTCTGCCGATTCTTCGTAGTTCAGCTCAGGTAGCTGGACCTTCAGCCCGGCCAGTTGCTCGGCGTGGCTGCTGCCCTTGAGTACCAGGATGCGCTTGCCGATCAGGTCGGCCGGGCGAGTGGGGCGCCGCTGGCCGTCACGGTAGATGATTTGCGGGGTGACTTGCAGATACGGCAGGGAAAAGCGCGCGACCTGCTGCCGTCCGTCGCTTGCTACCAGACCGGCGGCAGCCAGCACCGGACCCTGCTCCTTGCCGAGGCTGGCGAACAGCTCGTCGAGGTTGTCGGCGGTCTCGATTTGCAGTTCCAGGCCCAGGTCGTCGGCAAAGCGTTTGACCAGTTCGTACTCGAAGCCGGTTTCGCCGTTGCGATCCTGGAAGTAGGTGGCCGGGCTGTTGCGGGTGATCACCCGCAGTACACCCTCCGCCTTGACGCGCTCGAGGGCGCTGGGTTCTTCAGCGCAGCTGGCGAGCAGCAGGAGGATTCCGATCGCCAGCAGCCAGTGGGCGCAGCGTGTGCGGAACGCAGATTGAGCAAACATTGGCGCAGTATACGCAAAGCTCGTTGCTCGCCATATCTTGACAGTGCAGATGATAGTTCTGGCGCCGCCACGGGTGCCGCGGCGAGCGCTTTAGGCTAGAATGCACGGCCTCAAAGAACCTGTTTCGGGGCTCGCGAGCTAGGGCCGGGCAAGGCGAAGGTGGGCGAGGACGCGGAGTTTACGAGTTGTAAATGAGCAGTCCGAACCCGCCTTCAACGCAGGCCGGCCGACGCGCAGCAGACCCGAGACGGTTCGAAGTACACCCCCTTCCCAGAGGCTGTTTCCATGTTGATCCTGCGCGGCGCTCCCGCCCTTTCTGCTTTCCGCCACGGTAAATTGCTCGAGCAACTGACCAGCAAGGTACCCGCTGTGACTGGGCTGTATGCCGAGTTCGCGCATTTTGCCGATGTCACCGGGGTGCTCAGCGCCGATGAAGAACAGGTGCTGGCCCGTCTGCTCGAGTACGGCCCGAGTGTGCCGGTGCAGGAGCCTGGCGGCCGCCTGCTCCTGACCATTCCGCGTTTCGGCACCATCTCGCCCTGGTCGAGCAAGGCCAGCGACATTGCGCGCAACTGCGGCCTGGCGAAGATCCAGCGCATCGAGCGCGGTATCGCCTACTACGTCGCCGGCGAGTTGAGCGAAGCCGAGCTGCAGCTGGTCGCAGGCTTGCTGCATGACCGCATGACCCAGCTGGTGTTGACCGATGTGCAAGACGCCGCGGCGCTGTTCAGTCACGCCGGGCCCAAGCCGCTGACCGCGGTGGATGTGCTCGGTGGTGGCCGCGCCGCCCTGGAGCAGGCCAACGTCGAGTTGGGCCTGGCCCTGGCCGAAGACGAAATCGATTACCTGGTCAGCAGTTTCAATGATCTGGGACGCAACCCCCACGACATCGAATTGATGATGTTCGCCCAGGCCAACTCAGAGCATTGCCGGCACAAGATCTTCAATGCCAGCTGGGACCTCGACGGCGAGAGCCAGGACAAGTCGCTGTTCGGCATGATCAAGAACACCCATGAGCTGCACAGCGAAGGCGTGCTCTCGGCCTATAAAGACAATGCCGCGGTGATCGTCGGTCACACGGCCGGGCGCTTCTACCCGAACGCCGAAACCCGTCAGTACGCCGCCCATCAGGAGCCGGTGCACATCCTGATGAAGGTGGAAACCCACAACCACCCGACCGCCATCGCACCCTTCCCTGGTGCCGCCACCGGCTCCGGCGGCGAGATTCGCGACGAGGGCGCTACCGGCCGCGGCGCCAAGCCCAAGGCCGGGCTGACCGGTTTCAGCGTATCCAACCTGCAGATCCCGGGCTTCGAACAGCCGTGGGAAGTGCCCTATGGCAAGCCGGAGCGCATCGTCACCGCGCTGGACATTATGATCGAAGGCCCGCTCGGCGGCGCGGCGTTCAACAACGAGTTCGGTCGTCCGGCGCTGACCGGCTATTTCCGCACCTTCGAGCAGGCGGTCGATACCCCGCGCGGCCTCGAGGTGCGTGGCTACCACAAGCCGATCATGCTCGCCGGCGGTATGGGCAACATCCGCGCCGATCACGTGCAGAAAGGTGAAATCAGCATCGGCGCCAAGCTGATCGTGCTCGGTGGCCCGGCCATGTTGATCGGTCTGGGCGGCGGCGCCGCCTCGTCGATGGCCACGGGTGCCAGCTCGGCCGACCTGGATTTTGCCTCGGTGCAGCGCGAAAACCCGGAAATGGAGCGGCGCTGCCAGGAAGTGATCGACCGCTGCTGGCAGCTGGGCGAGCACAACCCGATCAGCTTCATCCATGACGTCGGCGCCGGCGGCCTGTCCAATGCCTTCCCCGAACTGGTCAACGATGGCGGTCGCGGTGGACGTTTCGAGCTGCGCAATGTGCCCAATGACGAGCCGGGCATGGCGCCCCACGAGATCTGGAGCAACGAATCCCAGGAACGCTACGTGCTGGCTGTCGACGCCGCCGAATTCGAACGCTTCAAGGCGATCTGCGAGCGCGAGCGTTGCCCGTTCGCGGTGGTCGGCGAGGCCACCGAAGAGCCGCACCTGACCGTCGCCGACAGCCATTTCGGCAACAAGCCGGTGGACATGCCGCTCAATGTGCTGCTCGGCAAGGCGCCGCGCATGCACCGTGCGGCCAGCCACGAAGCCGGGTTGGGCGATGATTTCGATGCCAGCGGCCTGGCGCTCGACGACGCCCTGACCCGCGTGCTGCATCACCCGGCGGTGGCCAGCAAGAGCTTTTTGATCACCATCGGCGACCGCACCATCACCGGCCTGGTCGCCCGCGACCAGATGGTCGGCCCGTGGCAGGTGCCGGTGGCCGATTGTGCGGTTACCGCCACCAGCTTCGACGTCTATACCGGCGAAGCCATGGCCATGGGCGAGCGCACGCCGCTGGCCTTGCTGGATGCGGCCGCCTCGGGGCGGATCGCCATTGGCGAGACCCTGACCAACCTGGCCGCGGCGCGGATCGAGAAGATCTCCGACATCAAGCTGTCCGCCAACTGGATGTCCGCTGCGGGCCACCCGGGCGAAGACGCCCGGCTGTACGACACGGTCAAGGCCGTGGGCATGCAGCTGTGCCCAGAGCTGGGAATCTGCATCCCGGTGGGCAAGGATTCGATGTCGATGAAAACCCGCTGGCAGGATGACGGCGCGGAGAAGAGCGTGACCTCGCCGCTGTCGCTGATCGTCACCGGCTTCGCTCCGGTCGCCGACATTCGCCAGACCCTGACCCCGCAACTGCGCATGGACAAGGGCGAAACCGACCTGATCCTGATCGACCTGGGTCGCGGGCAGAACCGCCTGGGCGCCTCTATTCTGGCCCAGGTGTACGGGCAGATCGGCAAGCAGGCCCCCGACGTCGACGACGCCGAAGACCTCAAGGCTTTCTTCGCGGTGATCCAGGGGCTGAACGCCGATGGCCACCTGCTGGCCTATCACGATCGCTCCGACGGCGGCCTGCTGGTCAGTGCGCTGGAAATGGCCTTCGCCGGTCACTGCGGCCTCAATCTGGCGCTCGACTCGCTGGCCGGCAGCCAGGATGAACTGGCTGCCGTGCTGTTCAACGAAGAGCTGGGCGCACTGATCCAGGTGCGTCAGGACGCCACCCCGGACATCCTGGCGCAATTCAGCGCGGCCGGTCTGGGTGACTGCGTCGCGGTGATCGGCCAACCGGTCAACAATGGCGAGGTGCGCATCAGCTTTGCCGGTCAGCCGGTATTCGCCGGCCAGCGCCGCCTGTTGCAGCGCCAGTGGAGCGAAACCAGCTACCAGATCCAGCGCCTGCGCGACAACGCTCAGTGTGCCGAGCAGGAGTTCGATGCGCTGCTCGAGGAAGACAATCCCGGCCTGAGCGTCAAGCTGGCTTTCGACGTCAATCAGGACATCGCCGCGCCCTACATCAAGAAGGGCCTGCGTCCACAAATCGCGGTGCTGCGCGAACAGGGCGTCAACGGCCAGGTGGAAATGGCCGCCGCCTTCGACCGTGCCGGTTTCAGCGCGATCGACGTGCATATGAGTGACATCCTCAGTGGCCGCGTCAGTCTCGACGAATTCAAGGGGCTGGTCGCCTGCGGTGGCTTCTCCTACGGCGACGTGCTCGGCGCCGGTGAGGGCTGGGCCAAGTCGATCCTGTTCAACAACCGTGCCCGCGATGGCTTCCAGGCTTTCTTCGAACGTAGGGACAGCTTCGCCCTCGGCGTGTGCAACGGCTGCCAGATGATGTCCAACCTGCACGAATTGATCCCCGGTAGCGAGTTCTGGCCGCACTTCGTGCGCAACCGTTCGGAGCAGTTCGAGGCGCGGGTAGCTATGGTCCAGGTGCAGGAGTCGGCGTCGATCTTCCTCCAGGGCATGGCCGGCTCGCGCCTGCCGATCGCCATCGCCCATGGCGAGGGGCATGCCGAGTTCGAGAACGAAGAAGCCCTGCTCGAGGCCGATCTGTCCGGTTGCGTGGCCATGCGCTTCATCGACAACCACGGCAAGGTCACCGAAACCTATCCGGCCAACCCCAACGGCTCGCCGCGCGGGATTACCGGCCTGACCAGCCGCGACGGCCGGGTGACCATCATGATGCCGCACCCGGAGCGGGTGTTCCGCGCCGTGCAGAACTCCTGGCAGCCGGACGAGTGGCAGGAAGATGCCGGCTGGCTGCGCATGTTCCGCAATGCGCGGGTCTGGGTGGATTGATGCCGGGGCGCAGGCTTATGGTCCATAAGTCTGCGCCTGTTGTGCCCGAGGTGCGCCAGGTCAAGCCTGGCGAAACCCATCCGCTATGCCGCTGCGGGCGTTCCCCGTGCTTGCCGATTGTCCTTGCACCTACCCGGCGGGGCTGCGGCTCGAGCCGGTCCGCGCGCAGTCGTTGTTGCTCTGTCGTTGCGGCCAGTCGCAGCGCTTGCCCTATTGCGATGGCGGGCACAATCCGCCGGTGCCTGGTTTGAAAGCCAAGTGGCGGCGTTTCTGGAGTGGTGCTTGCGGTTGATCTGCTGGCGGCAAAAGGTGTATTGCCGCGATCGAACGCCGAGGCGATTCGGCAGTCATACACAGAGTGTGTGATCGACGCCACGCATCCGATTAAGGCAAAGTGCCATTATCTTGTGGCATCATTATCCGGCCGTTTTCCATCTGCCCAGCCTGCGGAGCCTTTGATGTACAAGCTGTGTTTTTATGTCCCGGAAACCCACCTGGACGAGGTGAAAAAAGCAGTGTTTGCCGCGGGTGGCGGGCGCATTGGTCGCTACGACAGCTGCTGCTGGCAGGTGATGGGCCGCGGGCAGTTTCGCCCGCTGCAAGGCAGTCAGGCGTTTCTCGGCCAGATCGGCCAGGTCGAGCAGGTGGTGGAGTGGAAGGTGGAGTTGGTGGTGGCCGACGAACTGATCCATGACGCGGTCAAGGCCCTGAAGCAGAGCCATCCCTATGAGACGCCGGCTTTCGATGTCTGGCGTTTGTCGGATATTCAGTTTTAAGCCGCAAGCCACAAGCTGCAAGAGAAACGCTGACGGTGGTGGGTGTGCTGCGAAGCTCGCTTGCAGCCGTCAGGGTCTTATTTCGATCAGGGTGCCGTCCTTGACCAGCTTCCAGATTTCGCGCATGTCGTCGTTCTTCAGGGCGATGCAGCCTTCGGTCCAGTCCAGGGTGTGGAAGAACCACTCCGGGTACTCCTCATCCAGCGGCGTGCCGTGAATCATGATCATGCCGCCGGGGGCTACGCCTTGTGCGCGGGCGTGGGCCTGGTCGCGGGCATTGGGGTAGGAAATGTGCAAGGACAGCTGGTATTTCTCGCTGGTCTTGCGCCAGTCGATCCAATAGATGCCTTCCGGCGTGCGCAGATCGCCCTCGCGCTGTTTGGCGCCTTTGGCCTGCTTGCCGAGGGACACCCGGTAGGACTTGAGTGTTTCGCCGCGGCGCATCAGGTGCAGGCTGCGCTCTGACTTGATCACCAGCACCTTGTCGATTGACGGGACATCCTGCGCGGCTGTGGCAGTGGCGTTAGCGCTAGCGGTAAAGGACAGGCAGAGCAGAATGAGCAACCAGCGCATCGGAACGGTATCCCAGGGATCAAAGAACTTTCTTGTGGTGTGCGCGCAAGGCTTCCAGCGGCTCGTTGCGGACCGGGTAGATGTGTTGCCGGCGGTCCGCGAAGTAGCATTCTAAGGTACGCCCGACGGTCGGGAAAGCCAGCTCGGACCAGGGGATCTCGGATTCCTCGAATAGTTGCACCTCCAGGCTCTCTGCGCCGATGGCAAAGTTCAGGTCAACCAATTCGGCGCGGAAGAACAGGTACACCTGATTGATATGCGGCAGGTCGAACAGGGTATAGAGGCTCAAGTCGCGCACCCGGGCGCAGGCTTCCTCGTGGGTTTCGCGTGCCGCGGCCTGCTCCAGGGTTTCGCCGTTCTCCATAAAGCCGGCCGGCAGGGTCCAGTAACCGCGCCGCGGCTCGATGGCGCGTCGGCACAACAATATGCGCTGGCCCCACACCGGCAAGCAGCCGGCAATGATGCGCGGGTTCTGGTAGTGAATGGTGTGGCAGTGCTCGCACACATGGCGCAAGCGGTTGTCGCCCTCGGGAATTCTCAGGGTCACGGGGCTGCCGCACTGGCTGCAGAACTTCATGGCGAATCCTCTTGGCTCCCCCATATCTTGGCGCGCGATGGAGGGGACGGCAAGCACGGTCAGGCGCCGCATCGACATCCCGAATGATCGTTGCAAGCGTTGCAGTGCTTGGGCTGGGGGCGACTTTCATGCAATCATCGAAACAAGAATAAAGGCTGAGAATCTCCATGCTGGACGAATTGCTCCAACGCGTGCGCGGCTACAGCCCGCGTCTTCTGGAGACCGACCGCAGCTTCCCCGAAGCGGCGGTATTGGTTCCGCTCACCCGTAGCGACGAGCCGGAAGTGATCTTGACCCTGCGCGCCAGTGGGCTGTCCACGCACGGCGGCGAGGTGGCGTTCCCTGGTGGCCGACGGGATCCGGAAGATGTCGATCTGATTCGTACCGCACTGCGTGAGGCCGAAGAGGAAATCGGCCTGGCGCCGGGGCTGGTCGAGGTGGTCGGGCCGCTCAGTACCCTGGTGTCGCGTCACGGTATTCAGGTCACGCCCTATGTCGGGCTGGTGCCGGATTACGTCGAGTACCTGGCCAACGATGACGAAATCGCCTCGGTGTTCTCGGTGCCTCTGGAGTTCTTTCGCAACGATCCGCGCGAGATGACCCATCGTATCGACTACCTTGGGCAGAGCTGGTACGTGCCGAGTTACCGTTATGGCGAATACAAAATCTGGGGGCTTACTGCGATCATGCTGGTGGAGTTGGTCAACCTGCTCTATGAGGCTGGCATCGAGCTGCACCGGCCACCCGAGCATTTCATCACGCTGCGCTAATTGTGTGAATGCGCAGATCAATCGCGAGACGAGGATCAAGCAATGAAATACCGCCTGGGGCAATCCAGCGTCGACGCCCATCCCGAGAGCTGGGTGGCGCCGAATGCCACGCTGGTCGGCAAGGTCAAGCTGGAGCAGGGCGCGAGCGTCTGGTTCGGTGCGGTGTTGCGTGGCGACAACGAGCTGATCCACATCGGCGAGCAGAGCAACGTGCAGGACGGCACCGTGATGCACACCGACATGGGCTCGCCGCTGACGGTCGGCAAGGGCGTGACCATCGGTCATAACGCCATGCTGCATGGCTGCACGGTCGGCGATTACAGCCTGATCGGCATCAATGCGGTGGTACTCAATGGCGCGAAAATCGGCAAGTACTGCATCATCGGCGCCAACACCTTGATCGGCGAAGGCAAGGAAATTCCCGACGGCTCGCTGGTGGTCGGTTCGCCCGGCAAGGTGGTGCGCGAGCTGAGCGAGGCGCAGAAGAACATGCTCGAGGCCAGCGCTGCGCACTATGTGCATAACGCCCAGCGATATGCTCGCGACCTGGCCGAGCAGGACGACTGATGCAGCAAGAACGCCCCGTTGCCTCGCCCTGTGTGCAGGTCTGTGCGCTGGACGATGACGACATCTGCATCGGTTGCCAGCGTAACGTTGCCGAAATCACCCGCTGGGGGCGCATGGACAATGCCGAGCGCCGCCAGGTGCTACTGCTCTGTCATGCGCGGGCGCAGGCCAAGGGTGTGTTGCTATAGGGCGGTTCGGCGGGACTTGAGAGGCATGGGGAATGAGGTTGTGCCGGCCCCGCTGGCGGGGCACGACCCCATTCCCCATTCCCCATTCCCCATCCCCCTATCCCCGCTAACTCGAGGACCTGTTATGCCCCGTATCGGTACCCCATTGTCGCCGAGTGCGACCCGCGTCTTGCTTTGCGGCTCTGGTGAGCTGGGCAAGGAAGTAGTGATCGAACTGCAGCGCCTTGGCGTCGAGGTGATCGCCGTGGATCGCTACGCCAATGCCCCGGCCATGCAGGTGGCGCACCGCAGCCATGTGCTCGATATGCTTGATGGTGCGGCCTTGCGTGCAGTGATCGAGTTGGAGCAGCCGCATTACATCGTGCCCGAGATCGAGGCGATCGCCACCGCGACGCTGGTCGAGCTGGAGGGCGAGGGTTTCACCGTGATCCCCAGCGCGCGTGCCGCGCAGTTGACCATGAACCGCGAGGGCATTCGCCGCCTGGCGGCCGAAGAGCTGGGTTTACCGACCTCACCCTACCAGTTCGCCGACACACTGGAGGCGTGCCGGGCGGCGGTGCAGCAGATCGGCTTTCCCTGTCTGATCAAGCCGATCATGAGTTCCTCGGGCAAGGGCCAGTCGCTGCTGAAAGCCATCGATGAGCTGCCGGCGGCCTGGGAGTATGCCCAGGCGGGTGGTCGCGCCGGCAAGGGGCGGGTCATCGTCGAGGGTTTTGTCGATTTCGACTACGAAATTACCCTGCTGACGGTGCGGCATGCCGGCGGCACCAGCTTCTGTGCGCCGGTCGGCCATCGTCAGGTCAAGGGCGACTACCAGGAATCCTGGCAACCGCAGCCGATGAGTGCGAAGGCCCGGGCAGAGGCCGAGCGCATTGCCCAGGCCGTCACGGACTCTCTGGGCGGTCGCGGTCTGTTTGGCGTCGAGTTGTTCGTCAAGGGCGATCGGGTCTGGTTCTGCGAGGTCTCGCCGCGGCCCCACGACACCGGCCTGGTCACCCTGATTTCCCAGGATCTGTCCGAGTTCGCCCTGCATGTGCGGGCCATTCTCGGCCTGCCGATTCCGCGTATTCGTCAGCTCGGCCCCTGCGCTTCGGCGGTGCTGCTGGTGCAGGGTGATTCGCGGCAGGTCGGTTTCGCCAATCTCGGTGCGGCGCTGGCCGAGCCGGACACGGCGTTGCGTTTGTTCGGTAAGCCGGAAGTCAGTGGTCAGCGGCGCATGGGGGTGGCTCTGGCGCGCGATGAGTCGCTGCCGGCGGCGCGGGCCAAGGCCGCTCGCGCGGCGCAGGCGGTTAGCGTCGAATTTTGAGCCCTCGGCGCGCCTATGTCTGGTGGCTGGCTGTGCTGGCGCGGTCGCCGGTGACAGGGGCCATATCGCGGCTAAAGCGGAACGCCGCCCGGCCCCTCCCGCCCTGGGCTGGCATTTAACCGGTATTTCAATGTTGCCGTGAGACTAGTCCGCCGCTGTTTCGCTCGGCGCGGTGGTGCTGGTCTTCCAGACGCGTACACTCTTCACCCGGTTCTCCGACGATTGCAGGATTTCCAGGCGGTAGGGGCCGATTTTCAGGCATACGGCGCTATCGGGAATGCTTTCCAGCGCTTCGGTGATCAGGCCGTTGAGGGTCTTGGGGCCGTCGCAGGGCAGGTGCCAGCCCAGTGTCTTGTTCACTTCGCGGATGTAGGCGGCGCCATCGATGACCTGGGTGCCATCTTCCTGCGGATGAATATCCGGGCTGCGCAGGGTGTCCTGATTACTGAAGTCGCCGACGATTTCTTCGAGGATGTCTTCCAGGGTGACGATGCCGATCACATCGCCGTATTCGTCGACGACTATGCCGATCCGGCGTTTCTGTTTCTGGAAATTGATCAACTGAGTCGACAGTGGCGTGTTCTCCGGCACGAAGTAGGGTTCGTTGCAGGCGGCGAGCAAGGCTTCCTTGGTCAGTTGGTTGTGGCTCATCAGGCGCGCGATCTGGCGCATGTGCACGATGCCTTCGACCTGGTTGATGTCGTGACGAAACACCGGCAGGCGGGTATGGGTCGTGGTGGTGAGCAGGTTGATGATGGTTTCGAGATCGTCTTCCAGGTCGATGCCGGTGACTTCGTTGCGCGGGATCATGATGTCGTCGACCGTGACGTTTTCCAGGTCGAGGATGCCGAGCAGCATGTTCTGACGGTTCTTCGGCAGTTCATGGCCGGACTCGCGGACCACGCTGCGCAGTTCCTCGGTGGTCAGGCTGTCGTTGCTTTTGCTGGCCGGGTCGATGCCCAGCAGCCTGAGCAGGCCGTTGCTGATCCAGCCGAGCAGGATGACCAGCGGGTAGAACAGCTTGAGCAACAGCAGCAGTGGCAGGCTGAACGGGTAGGCGACCCTTTCCGGGTGCAGGGCGGCGAGGGTTTTCGGGGTGATTTCACCGAAAATCAGCAGCGCCAGGGTCAGGCCTATGGTGGCGATCGCGATCCCGGCTTCGCCCCAGAGCTGAATGGCCAGCACGGTGGCGATGGCCGAGGCGAGGATGTTGACGAAGTTGTTGCCGATCAGAATGGTGCCGAGCAGGCGATCCGGGCGGCTGAGCAGGTCGCTGACCCGCTTGGCGCCACGGTGTCCTTCCTTGGCCAGATGGCGCAGGCGGTAGCGATTGAGGCTGAGGATGCCGGTTTCCGAGCTGGAGAAAAAGGCCGAGCAGGCGAGCAGGAAGATCAGCAGGCCAATCAGAAAGCCAGGGTGAGCGTTGTCCACGGAAATGGCCTAGATATGCAGAATGAATTCGCGAACCAGCTTGCTGCCGAAGTAGGCCAGCATCAGCAAACAGAAGCCGACCAGGGTCCAGCGGATCGCCTTGTGCCCGCGCCAGCCGAGCTGGTGTCGACCCCAGAGCAGTACGGCGAAGACGATCCAGGCAAAACAGGAAAGGATGGTTTTATGCACCAGGTGTTGGGCAAACAGGTTGTCGATGAAGATCGCGCCCGACAGCAGCGACAGTGACAGCAGCACCCAGCCGGCCCAGAGGAAGCCGAACAGCAGGCTTTCCATGGTTTGCAGAGGCGGGAAGTTCTTGATCAGTCCGGACGGGTGCTTGTTCTTGAGCTGATGGTCCTGCAGCAACAGCAGTAGCGCCTGGAATACGGCGATGGTCAGCATGCCGTAGGCCATGATCGACAGCAGGATGTGAGCGAGGATGCCCGGTGCTTCGTCGATCGACTGCAGGGTGCCGGTCGGCATGAACTGCGCCAACAATACCGTCAGGCAGCCCAGTGGAAATAGCAGCAGCAGCAGGTTTTCCACCGGGATGCGCATGCAGGCGAGCAGGGTCAGTGCGATCACGGCATAGGCGATCAGGCTGGCGGCATTGAAGAAGTCGAGCGACAGGCCGGATGCCTGGCTCATCTGCAAGAACAGGCTGGCGCCATGGAACAGCAGGGCGAGCACGCCGAGTGACGCCAGCAGGCGTTTGTCAGGCGCGCTGCGCTGGCTGAGGCGCAGGCCTTGATAGAGGGTGGCGCCGGCATAAAGGCTGGCAGCTGCGAGACTGGGAAGCAGAGGGTGCATAAATCCTTGTTAGGCAAGCCCGAAAGGCGCTGAGTGTGGCATACAACGAGCGTTCTACGAAAGACCGCTGACAGTGTCGGTGGCGTGGAGTCTTCGATATAATCGCCGGTCTGTTGCAAGCCCACCCTCGGCTCGATAGGGCCCGAAAGGAACGTGCATGTTCGAAAATCTTACCGACCGCCTCTCGCAGACGCTGCGCAATGTCACTGGCAAGGCCAGGCTGACCGAAGACAATATCAAGGACACCCTGCGCGAAGTGCGCATGGCGTTGCTCGAGGCCGACGTCGCGTTGCCGGTGGTCAAGGACTTCGTCAACAAGGTCAAGGAGCGTGCGGTCGGTACCGAGGTGTCGAAAAGCCTGACGCCGGGCCAGGCCTTCGTGAAGGTCGTGCGCGCCGAGCTGGAAGAGCTGATGGGGGCGGCCAACGAAGACCTGGTGCTGAATGTCACGCCGCCGGCCGTGGTGTTGATGGCGGGTTTGCAGGGCGCGGGTAAAACCACCACGGTCGGCAAGCTGGCGCGCTTCCTCAAGGAGCGCAAGAAGAAGACCGTGCTGGTGGTGTCGGCCGACGTCTACCGGCCGGCGGCGATCAAGCAGCTGGAAACCCTGGCTGGCGATATCGGCGTGACCTTCTTCCCGTCCGATATCAGCCAGAAGCCGGTGGCGATCGCCGAGGCGGCGATCAGGGAGGCCAAGCTCAAGTTCATTGATGTGGTGATCGTCGATACCGCCGGTCGTCTGGCCATTGATGCCGAAATGATGGCGGAGATCCAGGCGCTGCATGCCGCGATCAAGCCGGTCGAGACCCTGTTCGTGGTCGATGCGATGACCGGCCAGGATGCGGCGAACACCGCCAAGGCCTTCGGCGATGCGCTGCCGCTGACCGGCGTGGTGCTGACCAAGGTCGATGGCGATGCGCGTGGCGGTGCGGCCTTGTCGGTGCGGCATGTCACTGGCAAGCCGATCAAGTTCATCGGCATGGGCGAGAAGAGCGACGCGCTGGAGCCTTTCCACCCGGAGCGGATCGCCTCGCGCATTCTCGGCATGGGCGATGTGCTCAGCCTGATCGAGCAGGCCGAGCAGACCCTCGATCGCGAGAAAGCCGACAAGCTGAGCAAGAAGCTGAAGAAGGGCAAGGGCTTCGACCTGGAAGACTTTCGCGACCAGTTGCAGCAGATGAAGAACATGGGCGGTCTTGGCGGTCTGATGGACAAGCTGCCGCAGATGGGTGGGGTCAACCTGGCGCAGATGGGCAACGCTCAGGGTGCAGCTGAAAAGCAGTTCAAGCAGATGGAGGCCATCATCAACTCGATGACCCCGGGCGAGCGCCGCGATCCCGAGATCATCAGCGGTTCGCGTAAGCGCCGTATCGCCATGGGCTCAGGGACTCAGGTGCAGGACATCGGCCGCCTGATCAAGCAGCACAAGCAGATGCAGAAGATGATGAAGAAATTCACCGCCAAGGGCGGCATGGCCAAGATGATGCGCGGCATGGGCGGTATGCTGCCGGGCGGCATGCCGAAGATGTAAGCGTGAATAGCAAGCCTGAGAGGCTGTGAGCTTGCCGCTTGTGGTCTGAGGCTTGCGGTTTGCCGTGCCTTTTTCGGTTCTCGGAAAAAGGCTTTGCAAAAGTAGTGATAATCCTTAGAATATGCGGCCTTTCGGGCCTAGTGCCCTATGCTTGCATTTTTTAGTTTGCAGCACCGACTACAGGAAAGAAGTTCAATGGTAACCATCCGTCTTGCCCGTGGCGGCTCCAAAAAGCGCCCGTTCTACCACCTCACCGTGACCAACAGCCGCAATGCGCGCGACGGTCGTTTCGTTGAGCGTATTGGTTTCTTCAACCCGGTTGCTTCGGGTGCCGAAGTCAAGCTGTCTGTCGACCAAGAGCGTGCCACTTACTGGCTCGGTCAGGGTGCGCAGCCGTCTGAGCGTGTTGCTCAGCTGCTCAAGGAAGCTGCCAAGGCTGCTGCCTAAGCAACCTTATGAGCATGACGCCAGCTCCCGCCGAGGACTTAGTGGTCCTTGGCAAGATTGTCTCGGTGCATGGCATAAAAGGCGAGGTGAAGGTGTTTTCCTTTACTGATCCTTTGACCAACGTGCTCGATTACCCTCGCTGGACGCTCAGGCGTGACAACGAGGTAAAGCAAGTCGAAGTGGCCAGTGGACGCCTGCAAGGCAAGGTCCTGGTGGCAAGGCTCAAGGGTCTCGATGATCGCGAGGTAGCGCGTACCTTTGCCGGTTTCGAGATTTGTGTGCCGCGCAGCCAGCTGCCTGAGCTGAGCGAAGGCGAGTTCTACTGGTATCAGTTGGAAGGTCTCAAGGTCATCGATCAGGCGGGGCAGTTGCTCGGCAAGATCGACCATTTGTTCGAGACCGGCGCCAACGATGTGATTGTGGTCAAACCCTGCACCGACAGCCTGGATGATCGTGAACGCCTGTTGCCCTATACGGAACAATGCGTGTTGTCGATTGACCTTGCTGCTGGCGAGATGCGGGTCGACTGGGATGCGGACTTCTAAGCCTGATGCCAAATCTGCGCGTTGAAGTCATTACGCTGTTCCCGGAAATGTTTGCCGCAATCAGCGATTACGGCATCACCAGCCGTGCGGTGAAACAGGGCTTGCTGCAATTGACCTGTTGGAACCCGCGGAGCTACACCACGGACCGTCATCACACAGTCGATGATCGGCCTTTCGGTGGCGGTCCGGGCATGGTGATGAAGATCAAGCCGCTTGAGGATGCCTTGGCCGATGCCAGGCAGGCCGCAGGTGTAAAAGCGAAGGTGATCTACCTTTCGCCGCAGGGTCGTCAGCTGACGCAGTCAGCCGTGCGCGAACTGGCGAACGAGGAGGCTTTGATCCTCATTGCCGGGCGCTACGAAGGCGTCGATGAGCGTTTCATTGAAGCGCATGTCGATGAAGAATGGTCGATCGGGGATTACGTCCTGTCTGGCGGTGAGCTGCCGGCCATGGTGCTGATCGATGCGGTAACGCGCCTTTTGCCTGGTGCATTGGGTCATGCTGGTTCGGCCGAGGAGGATTCGTTTACGGATGGCCTGCTCGACTGCCCGCATTACACCCGTCCGGAGGTGTATGCGGATAAACGTGTTCCTGAGGTGCTGCTCGGCGGCAACCACGAACACATCCGGCGCTGGCGTTTGCAGCAGTCCCTCGGTCGGACCTGGGAACGCCGTGTCGATCTTCTGGATAGCCGCTCGCTTTCTGGAGAAGAGAAAAAGCTGCTGGAGGAATACATCCGCCAGCGGGACGATAGTTAATGTATCGATGACCGGCCAGGCGGCTGGTCTTAGGAGCGCAGCATGACCAACAAGATTATTCAGCAAATCGAAGCTGAGCAGATGAGCAAAGTCATTCCTCCTTTCGCGCCGGGCGACACCATCGTCGTTCAGGTGAAGGTTAAGGAAGGCGACCGTCAGCGTTTGCAGGCATTCGAAGGCGTGGTAATCGCCAAGCGCAACCGTGGTCTGAACAGTGCCTTCACTGTTCGCAAGATCTCCAACGGTGTTGGCGTCGAGCGTACTTTCCAGACCTACAGCCCGCTGGTCGACAGCCTGGCCGTCAAGCGTCGCGGTGACGTGCGCAAAGCCAAGCTGTACTACCTGCGTGACCTGTCCGGTAAGGCAGCACGTATCAAGGAAAAGCTGGGCTAAGCCTCGGCTTCCTTACAGAAAAGCAGCCTTCGGGCTAATGCCAGTCAGTTAAGCTGACTGGCATTTTTTTTTCTGATCGGATACTTCGAGGATTTGAGCCTGATCGCCCGGGGATAAACACGCTCTTCTCGTCGATGCGGCAGGACATAGTGCAAGGCTGAAGCATGAAGCTCGGCCAGGTACTTGGGTATGTTCCCGGAGCGGTCCGCGGAAACGCTGTTGATAAAACCTAAAATCGCCCAGGTACACGCGGTAAAGCTCATTTCGCACGGGTAAATACCTGGGCAATGGCGGCTCATCTCCACCATCTGATAGCGCAGCAGGTTGTAGCCCAATAACACGCCCCACAGTTCCTGCTCGATCATCTCGGGCG
>NZ_FOWX01000005.1 GCF_900115555.1 Pseudomonas borbori | reverse complement strand
TGATCCTGGACGACTGGGGCCTGGCGCCGTTTACCGCTGCGCAACGGCGCGACATGCTTGAACTGCTGGACGACCGCTACGGCAACCGCTCGACGCTAGTGACCAGCCAGATGCCAGTGGACAAATGGCACGCACTGATCGGCGATCCGACCTTGGGCGATGCGATCCTCGACCGGCTGGTGCACAACGCTTATCGGATCGAACTGAAGGGCGAATCGATGCGCAGACGCGCAACGAAATTGACGGCGACAGAGACTTCAGACTAACAATGCAAACCTGCGTCGCTGCGCTCCGACTGCCTGTCCAACTGGACGTGGATCAGGTGTCCAAGTGAGCATGGAACGAGTCTCCAAATGATCGTGGGCTGAGTGTCCAAGTGTCGTGGAATCCGCACCAGAGAAACGTTGGTGCCGCCAATGTGTCCAAAACGTGTCACAGAACCGTGGTTCACGTAAAAATTACGCGTCCAGTCTCTACGGGCTCACCTGGCAGACGACCCGGGTACAACACACTCAGGCGGTGACAGCAGACCTCCACTCAGACCAGTTGGCTCATCCCGCCCAGTCCCCGAATTGGCTGATCTGCTCTCACCTTATTCGCCTTTCAGGCGAAACAGCGTTTGGCATCGAAGGGCTGTTTCTCCTTCAGGATGTGGTAGCTCGCACGCGCCAGTTTGTGCGCCAGCGCCTTGGTAGCAACCACGTTGTTGGTTTTGGCTTTCTTCTTCTCGAAAAAGCGTTTGGCGTCTTCACTGAAGCGCCGGGCAAAGTTGGCCGCTTCGATAAAGGCCCAGATCAAATAGGCATTGCCATTTTTGGCGTTGCCTTCGCTCTTTTTCTTGCCGTTGGAGTAATGGGCGCTATCCACGCAGCGAGCATACGAAGCAAAGTTGCCGACGTCGGCAAAGCGCTCGATATCGCCCGTCTCCAGCATGATCACGGTCGCTAGCACTTCGCCAATCCCTGGCATCGATTTAAGCAAAGCGAACTCCGGTCGCAGTCGGGCACCTTGTAGCAGTCGGGCTTCCAGGCACTCTATTTGGCTATTGAACGCCTCGATGATGGCGACGTTGGCTTTCATCGCCAGAGCCACATCGGGAGGCAGGCCCAGCCTGTCTACCGATGTGGCTGACAGGCGTTTGACTGCACCGCTATTCAGTCGGCAACCCAACTGACGCGCCATGATGTTTTCCACTGCCAGGACATGTTGAGTCCGGCTGCGTACCAACTGAATGCGTTTGCGGGCGAGGTCGCGCAGCGCGCGCTCTTGCGGCGGATGAATGTAGCCCGTCGGCAAGATCCCGAGCCGTAGCAAATGGGCCAAGAACGCCGCATCGTCCTGATCATCGGAATGCTTTAAACCGTCATAACGCTTCATCGCCACGGTGTTGGCCAGCTTCACCTCGAAACCAGCGCCCTTCAAACCATCGACCAGCCAATACCAGTTGTAAGTTGACTCGACCACCACGCCGGCTAACTCGGCGCGATGCGGTTCGAGCAGCATCGTGATCTTCACCAAATCGTTGGGGCAACGTCGACTGAGCAGTACTCGATCCGTTTCGTCGGTAATCACCACAACGCTGTTGTTCGAATGTAGGTCAATGCCACAGAATTTCATCACGGCCTCCTTAGCAAAAGACAATGTTCGCACCTTGAATTTTGCGCCACCTCCGTGAGGTAGGAGGCCGGCTAGATGATTCTCAGACCACGGTTTTTACCTCCTGCTTGATCACTCAAGCGAAACCGTTGTCTGCCCCTTATTATCCTGGCTTGTTGCCAGCGCAACGATAGGGATAGGCTATGTTCAGGAAGAAACACAAAACAATCAGGGTCGAGCTTGTTAACCCAAGGCAACAATCAGGGGACAGACCACGGTTTTTCGCTGCCCCAGAGGCATGGTCCTTTAACTATAAAATTCCGCCGCATCACCATTGACGCGAACTACGCCTTTCGCCCTTACGGCGAGTCACTTTCTCTTTGCTCGCGCGAAAGAGAAAGTAACCAAAGAGAAAGCGCGCCCGGCATCCGGGTTTCGCTGCGCTCAACTTCCCTCGCTCCGGCGCTGTTCCGAGGGTCGTCACGAAGGGCCATCCCTGGCCCATCGTTCCTCGCTTGGCATCCATGCCAAACGCCCCTCTACACAGCGCCTCCACTCGGCCTCCTGACGGGATTCGGGATCGCGTTGTCTGGACGATTTGTGGAGGACAGAGCGAACAGCAAAAGCAGAGCGTGAACGCAAAAGCATCGCGGCCGTGGCCGCTCCTACAGGGCCGGTTGGTATCCGCAGATTTGGAGGATGGGTTGAGCGCAGCGATACCCATCAAAAAGCTGTGGCTCTGCTTTTGGTCATCGAACCGCAATGGCATAGACGACGCCAAACGCCCCATCAGGAGGCCGAGTGGAATCATTGCGTAAGGGGTTGAGCGGCATGGATGCCGCGAGAGCTGCGATGGGCCAGGGATGGCCCTTCGCGGCGTGCCCCTGGAGCAATGATGGAACGAGGGAAGTCGCGCGCAGCGAGACCCGGATGCCAGGGGCAAGACTTTTTGGTTACTTTTGGGGCGACTGCCAAAAGTGACCCGCCGTAAGGGCGGAACCGTTAGATATTTCACTGCCGGCTGCTCCCTTTCCGGGTTGATCGCGACCACGCTCCCGAGTGGGAATGCCGCCCGGGATGCGTTCACGTAGAGCGTAGGAACGATCAGAACAAGTGCAGCACTGCGGGTTCGGCCTCTGTACACTTTCCGCCTTTGAACGATGCCAAGGACGATGACATGCAACAAAAGTGGATTGACCGTCCGGCAACGGACACGGATTGGTTTGATCTGGCACTTGAGCTATCCAACGGCTTTTTCCGTCGGCACTTTTCCTTGGTGGCCAAGGCCGCCCCGCCGCTCTTCGGCTTCGGCATATTCGTCTTCTATTTCTACCGCAACCATTTCTACCCCAGCTTCGACCTGTTCCAGTTTTCCTCTTTGCTGCTTGCTGCTGCGGCCATTGGCTTCGCCATCATTGGCGTTTTGGTAGTGCCGCTGTTCCTACCGGGCCCCTGGATTTTCAGCCAATTTCTCGAGCACAAGACGATCAAGGATAAGCTGCGGGACTCGCGCCCTTATCTCGATAGCCAGCGTGTCTGGTGGGTTCTGAAATTGGGCTGCCTGGTGTACTGGCTTCCCTTCTTGGCCTGCACGGCCGGGCTGCTGACGGTTGCGCTGCTTGCTCCGAAACTCTTCGTTCTGTCGATCTTTTTGATGCCAGTACTGGTTAGCCTGCTCGCCGGCCTGCTCGTCCAAGCCGCTTTCGGGCTGCCTCCGTTCAGCTTCCTTCGCTATTTATGGGCCGCAGATGTAGCCGTCATGGCCGTAGGTGGGTTTACCGCCTTCATCCTGATGCAAACCGCACCGGTCATCGAAGGGTTCGATATCGGCATGTGGGGATGGCTGGTATTCGTAGCCGTCATGCTGATCGTCTCGCTAATAGCGGCGATATGCTCGTTTCTGTTTATCGCAGGCTGGAATGCTGCACTGCACTTTTCCGTGTTCTTCGCGCTGCTGATTGCTGGCTACAGCGGCGTGCTCACCACCCTGCCAGAGAAAACGGTGCGTGCCCTGGGGCTCGGCAATTACCAAGCCGACGCACTCTTGCTGGCGCAGAGCTACTGCGACGAGGCGACGCTGAAACGGCTAGCCTTGGATGAAGGCTGCGCACTGACAAAAGTCCACGTCGTCTGGTCGCTTGGTGAAAACCTGATACTTCGCACCGACGATGAACGCACGATGCAAATTCCATCGAGATTCATTCGGGCCATTGTGAAATCAGACAACTAAAGCAAGAGCTAAAGGGCGGATTGATTTATTTTTGATCAATTCCACGCTCCGAACAGTTGGGGTCACCCCACAAACACTCGTTCGCGATGCCACGCGAGCAGTTCAACACTCGGCATAAACCGTTCCGGCAATTCGATCTGCCGTCCGGCAAGCGGCAACAGCACTTCCCGCACAAAGGGTTCGTCGCGCTGGCGCAACGACGCCGAGAGGATCACCGTAAATTCATCCGTCAGGGCAATCAGGCCTTGGTCGAAGGCGCGGTCATGCAGCGCAGAAAGGCACAGGCCATTGGCAGGATTCAAGCGATTCGCCTTGTCCTGACTCCAAGGCACGATATGACTGGCAAGCAACAAGCGCGGTTCTGCCAAGCCGGACATGCAGCATTTCCCTCGGTAACTGCTCAACACTGCCTTGCGGAAGAACTGCTGCTTTATGCGCTGCTCGACTATCGCTTGCCGTGTTTCACCGATGTAGTAAGCAGTCAGGTCATCTTCGATGGACGGGACTACAACAGCAGTGGCGGTAACCAACCCCGCCCTCAAGCGTTCGCACTCCAGCGCCAGGCCTTCCCAGTCCGCATGAAACTGATCCCAAGTTTCTTGATCGAGCTTGGATGCACCACCCAGACCCTTGCGCCCACTTGCGGTAATAGCGGGGTCAAGGCTGGCGAAGTTGACCAACTTCATCGCCAGCGCCGACGGAGTTCGGCCAATAAAGCCGGCAAGCTGAATGATCTCTGGGTTGCGCTGATGCAGCCGGCCAAAAGGCAGCTGGCAGTACAAATGGAATGCCAGCTTCAGCTCGTCTCGGCTCCAGCGATTGCTACTCAAATTGACGCCTCCTTACGTAGACCCGTGCGTAGATCAGCCGCATTAACGGCCGTCCGGGGCGTTGTTCTGGCCCAAATAAACATTGCTCAGCACGCACTCTACCTGTCCAATCGGCCCGCGTACTCTCATTTAGCCATTACCGGGAACCGTCATGGCGGCTCGCCGTAGCAGCAGACCAAGGAAGAGCCGATGAAGCCGTACCTACTGCTGCTGACCCTGCCGCTCTGCACTGCGGCCCTGGCCGATGACAAGCCGCTCGCCACGCAACTGGGCGAAGCGATGGCGCCCTATACACGCAAGGCCGCCGAGGCCTATTCGGAAACCATGCTGGAGTTCATGGCCGGTGGCACGGGGCCGTTGGCAGACGGCGCACGCTCGACGCTGAAAATGCGTGAGGAGCAGCGGCGAAAGGCTAATCCTCAGCCGCTGCGGCCGGTAAAGGAATGCATGAAACCCGGCAACGTGATCGACGACGACGTGCAGGAATGTGTGCGGGGTTATCGGGACAAGACCTGGTAGCAGCGCATCACCTGCCCCCACAACCCGCTACCGCCGAGCCGCCTCCCCTGCTTCGGCCAACACCGTCTTCAGCAGCAGCTCAACCTTTCGCTGTATCTGCGCAACCTGCGCGCGCTCGGCGCGGACATTCGCGCGCAGCGCTTGCAGGTGCTTAGCTCGCACCAGCAGCGAGTAGCCCGGATATCCACGGTGGAAAACGCTGCGCGGTTTTCCGCGGGGCGGCCATCCGCCCCACTGCCCCAACAATGCGTGAGGCCGTCGGGCAAGCGCCAGGATGGGCACGCGGGAGGTTCGATCCGGGGTTGCTCACCTGGCGGGCGGCAGGTGTCGCTAGAACCCCCGCGCCAGTACGATATCGAACACCCCGCTGCGCCCCTCGCCGTCCGCCTGCAGCGCAATCGTGCTGTCCGGGTGGCCGCTGGCCCAGGGATCCTTGGCGATGTAGGGGTCGCCCTCGAAGTACAGCTGCAGGGTCACCGGCACATGCAGCGACTCCATCACCCGGAAGTGGATATGCGCCGGGCGCGTGATCCCGGCGTAGCGTTCCAGCCCCGGCAGATTGGGCGGTACCGGGTAGCGGCCAGGCATCACCGTCTCGATGCGGTAACGGCCCTGGGCGTCGGTGTAGAGCATGCCGCGCAGGTGGAAATTGCCCTTGTCGGTGAAGTTGCCCGGTGTCTGGGTGTCGTACAGGCCGGTGCTGTTGGCCTGCCAGACCTCGACCAGGGCGTTGGCAATCGGCGTGCGGCAGTCCGCACTGAGCACCGTGCCGCTCACCACCAGTCGCTCGCCGGGCTCCTCCGGGCCGGCCAGTTTCGCCAGGAAAGGCACGCCGAAACGGTAGTAGGGCCCGAGGATGTCGCCCTCGGTAGGCCGACAGATCTGCCGCGCCAGGGCCGGCGAGGCCAGCAGGCCACCGCCGAGGATGACGCCACCATAGAGAAAGTGACGCCGCGAAAGGCCGGCGCCTGCCATTTGCCGCTTGTCCATCTCCGCCTCCTGGCCGGGGCCTGCCCCGGTCGTAACCATGACTGCACGTCGGGCGCAGCAGCGCATGTGAAGGGCCTGGCGTGGATGAATTCAGTCTAGCGAGTAACCCAGGTATCCACGCTGGAAAACGCTGCGCGGTTTTCCACGGGGCTCGCCGCCGAGGCAACGCCTGATGCTGCCTATCGCCTGGCGCAACAGCGCCAGAACCTACTCGGCTGAGAGCTGGTGAAAGAACTCTCGCCTACTGCGACCGCCTCTGCGAACGCCTCCAAATGCCCGCTGCGGCGTTGCGCTACGGCGCTCGATATTTTCACAACCGCTGAGGGCAGATGATATTTCTCACTTGCCAAGATGTAGCTCCTGATGCAGATTGTCATCAATATTGATGAGGAGCTGCCCCATGCGTACCACAGTCACCATTGATGACACCCTCTACCAACAGGCGCTTGAAATGGCCGATCCTGGCATGGATAAAGCAGATATTTTTCGCGAAGCCATCAAAACCTTTGTCCGAGTGCAAGCAGGAAAGCGTCTTGCAGCCCTTGGGGGTACGATGCCTGAGATTCAGGATGTGCCACGTCGTCGTGGCGAGTCGGTTTAGCGATGGGCGTGCTTATCGACACTTCGGTATGGATAGACCACTTCCGCAACGGCAATGAAGGGCTGGTTAATCTGATTGGACTTGACCTGGCGATGACTCATCCAATGGTCATTGTTGAAATTGCCTGCGGAACACCTCCAGCGCCAAGAGCCCGGACATTGAACAACATTTCTCTTTTGCAGCAATGCAATCAGGCGAGTTTGAGCGAGGTGATGGAGTTCATCGAACGCGAAAAACTGTATGGCCTTGGATGTGGGCTAGTTGACATAGCACTTCTTGCTTCCACTCTCATGACATCGGGCACGGAACTATGGACGTTTGATAAGCGTCTTGCTGAATTGGCCGGAAGGTTCGGCGTGGCGCACAATCCGCCCCTGCACTAGGCGCCTGCCCGAGAATGGCAATTGACTCCAAATCGTAGGTTGGCGCTGAGGTACGAAGCCCAACAACACCACCCTGTTGGGCTTCGCGGAGCGGAGCCTGCGCGGCCCGGCCCAACCTACAAAGTTTCAGAACAATTGGGGACACCCATTATTCAGGCGGGGTCTTTTATGGTTAGGGCGCCTATCTGGCGCCCTTTTTATTGCCTACGGAAAACGGGGGTGAAATATATTTCTACTCGACCAGACAATTATTAAGCGGCGAATTCACGCAGCAAGCCTCGCGGCCACCCCGCTGCTCGGTTAATTCTTTTTCTTATCGTCCTTGCCAACTTCGTGACCAATCACCCCGCCGACCGCCGCACCGACACCTGTGCACACCACACCGCCGCAAAGCAAATTCCCGGCAACACCGCCCGCCACAGCACCACCCACCGTGGTCTTATCTTGGTGAGACATATTCGAGCAACCACTCACACCCAGAGTGGCAAGCAGAAGGCCGGTGAACAGCAGTTTAGAAATACTCATGTGCGTGACTCCAATGCGACGCCTTATGAAATACTCTGGCGAATTGCCCGACTTCATAGAGGACGAAAGGCCAGTGTGTGCTCATTGTTGGCTGGCGTCTGGTTTATATCGTCTCCGGCCAAATTGCCTCAAATAAACAGGCCGCCACAACGCCAGGGAGAGTAAGGGCTCCATAAGCGCCCCAGAGAACTGAGCTCGTAGGATGGGTTGAGCACAGCGATACCCATCAAGCGGAGAGTCCGACGACTCCAGGCCTGCGGTCCAACATCGATCTATCAAGCGCGCCATCTCCCCCGTTCAGCAGGCCGAGTGGAATCGTTGTGCAAGGGAGTGAGCCGCATGGATGCGGCGACGACTGCATGGATGCAGGAGGTAGAGCGAAGCAGGGATGCATGCCGCATCGGCTGAAGCCGTTGCAATCGACTGGTGGGGCCCCTGGCCGCTGGCAATATGCCCTGAGCCAGACCAGGTGCAGATTGCTGCATCAGCAAGCAAAGAGCGTTATGAGCATGAGCGCCGACTTTCCCCCATCGTGGCCGGGTTCGGGACGGAGGAGCAGGCGGACAGCCACCAGGGGACACGATTTCCATTAACCGCTATTGCTGGTTTTGCCCTTACGCTGAGCTATCGTCATAGAGATCATCATGCTAGCGAACCCTGCCGACATAACCGTATAGTCATTGCCATGACGTCAAACCCCCATCTGCCCCACGATAAACTGCTGGATCTGCTGCTGGACGTAGTCTGCGTGGTGGATAAAGAGGGGCGCTTCCTATCGGTGAGCGCGGCCAGCGAGCGCGTTTTCGGTTATCGGCCCGAAGAAATGATTGGCCGCATCGCCTTTGACATGATGCACCCGGACGATCGCTCCGCCAGCCTGGCGCTTGTGGAGCAGATTAATCTGGGCCAACCCTCCGCCGATCATGAGAACCGTTACATTCATAAAGACGGTCATATCGTTCATATCATGTGGTCTGCCCAGTGGCTTGAGGCCGAGCAGGTGCGGGTGGGGGTGGCTCGGGATATCACCAGACGCAAGCGTGCCGAGGCGATGCAGGCAGCGGTGTATGCGATATCGGAAGCGGCTCACTCGGCTGAGGATCTGCAGGCGCTGTATCGGCGAGTGCATGAGCTGATTGGTCAGTTGCTGCCCGCCGAGAATTTTTTTGTGGCCTTATACGACGCCGCGAACGACCAGCTCAGTTTTCCCTATTACGTCGATCAGTTCGACACGCCGCCCGCCCCCGGGCCGCTGGGCTCCGACTCCTTCTGTGCCGAGGTTATTCGCTCCGGTGAAGCCCTGCTGTTAACGCCCGAGACGGCTGCGCAGATGCTGGCAGAAATTGGCACCCTGGCAGCCAGGCATTCCCTGGACTGGCTGGGTGTGCCGCTGATATCGGGCACGGATACCAGCGGTGTTCTGGTGCTGCAGAGCTATTGCGGAGGCGTGCGTTACAACGAACAGGACAAAGAGCTGCTGCAGTTTGTCGCGAGCCAGCTGGCGGCTGCGATAGAGCGCAAACGCACGCACTCGCGCCTGGAATTTCTTGCGCAATACGACCAACTGACTGAACTGCCGAACCGTGCGCTGTTCCTCGACCGCCTGCGCAGTTCTCTACACCGGGCGCAGAGAGATTCCTTGCGGCTGGCGGTAATTTATCTCGACATGGACAACTTCAAATACATCAACGATACCTTCGGCCATACCGCGGGCGACCATCTGCTGCGTCAAGTCGCTCACCGCCTCAGGCAGTGCGTGCGCGAATCCGATACGGTTGGCCGTTTGGGCGGTGACGAATTCGCCGTTCTTCTGGACCACATCGGCAGGCAGGAAGATGCCACCCTGGTGGCCGAGAAAATCCTTGTCAGCCTGAGCGCCCCCTACCTCCTGGAAGGAAAAACCTTGATCAGTGCTCCAAGCCTGGGTATCGCCCTATACCCCGAGCACGGCCAGAGCGATCTGCATCTGGTTCGGCACGCGGATGAGGCCATGTACGTGGCCAAACGCAGTGGAGGCAAGCGCTATATTGTTGTCGAGGCTGTGAAGCAATAGTGGCCAGACCACGATTTCCGTTAACTGCTATCACTGGTTTAGCCGCCCTTACGGCCAGTCACTTGATTCGCTTCGCCCACCCTTACGGCCAGCCTGCGGCTGTTACTCCGCTTCGCTATGTTTCGGCCTCCTGACGGAATTCGGGATTGCGTTGCCTGGGCGACTTGGGGAGAACAGAGCGAACAGCAAAAGCAGTGCATGAATGCACAAGCATCGCGGCCATGGGCGCTCCTACAGGGCCGGCTGGTATCCATAGAGTTGGAGAATGGGCCGAGCGCAGCGATACCTATCAAAGAACTGTGGTTCTGCTTTTGCCAAGCAAACCGCAATGGCCCAGGCGATGCCACCCACTACTCCCGGGCCGCCTGCTCCGACTCGTTCAGCAACGCCTGCAACAGCTCGACCTTGCGCTGCAACTGCGCCACCCGCGCCCGCTCGGCGCGGATGGCCGCGCGCAGCTCCCGCTCATCACGCTCGAGCCGCTGCAGGCATTCGCGCTGCATGGCGTTGTGCCAACACTGGGCGACCAGCAGCGCTTGCAGGTGCCGACCGTGCACCAGCAGCAACGCGGCGAGCAGGCCCAGTATCAGCAAGCCGCAGGCGGCGATCCCCATGAGTGCCCAGTTCGTTGTCATACCGTCCATGCCTGCTCCTCCCGAAGCCAAGTTCCCGCTTGATGCATGGCCCCATGCTATGTAGCCTTTCTTTACGCATCTAGAGTGTTTACTCGTACAGGTAAAGTTTTCGCACAGGAGCAGCAGGCATGAAGCGCAAGCAATCGGTAGAAAGCGTTCGCTGGGATCTGGCCCTGCGCTATCGCCTGATCGAAACCGTGGCCTGGTGGGAAGGCCGGTTGACCACCGGGCACCTGATGCAGAGCTTCGGCATCAGCCGCCAGCAGGCCTCGAAGGACATCAACAGCTACCTGGGCGAGTACGCCCCCGGCAACCTCGACTACGACAAGCACCTCAAGGGCTATGTGCCGAGCAGGCACTTCGAGCCGCTGTTCATCGATGACAGCGCCAGCGCCTACCTGCACCTGCTCAACCAGAACCATGAGCGCGCACCGCATGTCGAAGGCCTGGCCCTGGCCTATGCCCACACCGAGATCCTCAGGGTGCCGGACCGTTCGATCCGTCCGCAGATTCTCCGCCCGCTGCTGCGCGCCTGCCGCGAGGGGCTGCGCCTGGAGTGCGAGTACGTGTCGCTGGCCAACCCGCTCGCCGAAACCCGCCTGATCGCCCCGCACACGCTGATCTACACCGGCATGCGTTGGCATGTGCGCGCCTATTGCGAGAAGAACCGCGACTACCGCGACTTCGTCCTCAGCCGCTTTCGCGGCGAGCCGCAGGTGCTGGACGAGTCCGAGCATGGGCGTGAGGGCGATGCAGGCTGGTCGACCGAGGTGACCGTGGTGATCGCACCCGACCCGCGCCTGCAACCGGCGCAGACGGCCATCATCGAGATCGACTACGGCATGCAGGACGGCCAACTGCTGGTGCCCAGCCGTGGCGCGCTGGTGCAATACGTGCTGCAGCGTTACCAGATCGACCCGCACAAGGTGCAATCCAAAGCCAGCGCCCAGCAAATCGTGGTGGCCATCCTGGAGGAGCTGGGGCGCTGGCTGTATAGCTGAGGCGCGTTTTCATACTTGTTTGCTGTTGCGAGCACCGGTGGCGTCAGAATCTCCCTGCAGGAGCGGCTTTAGCCGCGAAAAGTGCATAGCCAGCCAGCCCGGCTCGCGGCTGAAGCCCCTCCCAGCAACAGTCCGCAGCCGTACACCGGTGGGTGATCTGCCTCGGTCGGCGTGGGAGGGGCTTCAGCCGTGACAATCGTTGAAACGCCGAAAAAATTTCACGGCTAAACGCGCAGATCCGCCCTGCCCAGCTTTGCCCAGGAAGCGGGGAGCAGGCGGCGCAATCGCGCAACCCATAACGGCTGCATAGCCTTTATACATGGAGCAAACCCGCGGCTTACTCGGCCGGGCCATAGGCCACACGGGCCAGCAGCAGACAAACGACGCCGAGGGCCAGCACGGCCAGGGCGTTATCGAGGGGGGAACCGATGATCCACATGTTGCGTACCTCCAAACCGGACGGGATGTGCACACCACCCTAGGCCCGGCCGGCGCAGACGTCGACCTGTCGCCTTTTCGCGCGTAAAGCTTTGGTACAGGTTCGCACTTCTGTGCTCAACGGGTGGGCAACGCTTTCCCTGCCACGGTCAGCCACTTATTTGGCCGGGCCGAGCATCTCGATCCGGCGAATATCGAAGTCGCGGCGCAGGTAGTCCATGCGCTGCTCATGAAAGCGCCGCATGTGCGGCAAGGCACTGTGGATGGCCAGGTGCTCCGGCGATTGCCAGACCTCGTAGAAGATGAACAGCGTCGGGTCCTGGTGATCGCGCAGCATGTGGTATGCGATGCAGCCCTCCTCGGCCCGGCTGGGTTCGACATAGGCGCGAAACAGCGCCTCGAACTCGGCGGCCTTTTCGGGCCGGGTGTGAGCATGCAGGATGAATCCGTATCGGTCAGGCATGGTGGTGCTCCAGGGCTAAGGATTCATTTACCTTACAGTGCCAAAAACCACCCCATTCATGCTTTTCAGTCAAATATCATTTGCTCCGCAGCCGCTGTTTCGCGCCGCCCGCGGCCCCTAGCATGCCGCCATCCAACTAACCGAGGCGCATGCCATGAAGAAGATCCTGCTGCTCGACGGCGGTAAACAGTTCGCCCATTCCGCAGGCCGTTACAACGCCACCCTGCATGACGCCGCGCTGGCCTTGCTCGACCGCGCCGGCTGCGACCTGCAGCAGACCCGGATCGATGCCGGCTACGACCTCGCCGAGGAAGTGGCGAAATTCCTCTGGGCCGATGTGATCATCTATCAGATGCCGGGCTGGTGGATGGGCGCGCCCTGGACGGTGAAGAAGTACCTCGACGAGGTTTTCACCGAAGGTCACGGCAGCCTGTATGCCAACGACGGTCGCACCCGCGCGGACGCCTCGCAGAAGTACGGCAGCGGTGGCCTGCTCCAGGGCAAGCAGTACCTGCTGTCGCTGACCTGGAATGCCCCGCAGCAGGCCTTCGACGACCCGACGGACTTCTTCGAGGCCAAGGGCGTGGATGCGGTGTACCTGCCCTTCCACAAGGCCAATCAGTTTCTCGGCATGAGCCCGCTGCCAACCTTCCTCTGTGTCGACGTGATGAAGCGTCCGGCCATCGAGGCGGATGTCGCCCGTTACCGGCAACACCTGGCGCAGGTACTCGGGTTAGCGGTTTGAACCGCCGAGGACAGGCCGCGCTGTTTCGCTGAGCCAGCGGCGCGGCCTTTCAACTCCCGATTAGCGCCGCATGCTCACCACGAACCAAGAGACCTTCGCCCTTACGGTGAGTTTGCCGTGGTTGCTCGCGGCTGCGTGCCCCTCGGCCAGGGCGGAGATCAACCCGGCGGCAACGGAACCTTCACGGCTTTTCCGGTACTAATCCCGCAGTCTTTCCTCCTAAGTAGAGATACCCTGCCATGCGCCCCATAGTCCGCCTGCTCCTGCTGAGCACCGCTGCCCTGTCTTTGTCCGCCTGCTTCAATAATGAGGTTCCGCCCATCGATCTGAGCGGTTTGTGCACTTACAACACCGATCCCCAGGCGGAGCGCTGCAAGGCCGGCCAGATGGCCTGGTTCCGCCCGGACCAGGGCAAGTTGATCAGCGAGGAGATGGCCCTGAGCGTGGCGGCCGCCTATTGCGACTTCAACCATCCGGTGATGCACAACCGTGCCGGCGTGCTCTGCGTGTTCACCGATCAGCGCCTGGCTGTAGCCAAGTAACCGCCTTGCAGGATGTGGCGGACCGCGTAGGTTTGAGCGCAGCGATACCCATCACAGGCCACCCGGGCGGCGATCCGTTCGGAGCGCAGTGACAGCCCGCAAGCATCAAGCGCGGCGCGGCCTGGTCGGACCTTCAGGCATGCCCGCGCTAACGGTTAAGTACTTAACGCCCTGGTTACCGGGCATAATGACCGCCATCAGCCGTTTTTCGGCGGCCGGCCCTTCTCTCTTGTGCACGGAAGCCAATGCTTGCCACCAGCCTCGCCATCATCGCTGCGCTACTGAGCGTTTCGCCGACACTGCTGCTGTCGCGGCGCCTGCGCCGAGCAAAACAGCAGCTGGCCCAACATCAGGCCTTGCTCGACGCCCGCCCCGAAGGGTTGTTGCTGGTGGACCGCGACGGTCATATCAGCGTGCATAACGCGGCGGCGGCACGGCTGCTGGACCACCCCGCCGCAACGCTGCTGGGCACGCCGCTGCAGCGTTGGTTGCCGCCAGCCGGCGAGCACGCCGCCACGCCGGCGCGCCAACCCATTCCGGCGGATGGCAGACAATCGCTGCTGGATATCAGCCGAGTACCCGCGGCCGCTCACGGCCATGCCGTCGTCCTGACCCGGGCGCCAGCCGTGCTGGACGACCCCGTCGAAGATGCCGAACGCTTCAAGCGCAGTCAGTACTTTGCCCGCATTGGCACCTGGGACTGGTCGATCGATAGCGACACGCTGTATTGGTCGGAGGCGATCTACGGCATGTTCGGCTTCAAGCTCGGCGAAGTGACCCCGAGCTATGCACTGTTCTGTGCCTGCGTCCACCCGGATGACCGCGAGCGAGTGCGCGCCGGTGAACTGCGCTGCATCGAAACCGGGCATAACCATGACGAAGAGTATCGGGTGGTCTGGCCTGACGGCAGCATCCACTGGCTGCGCGAGACCGGCAACGTGGTCAAGGACGCCAAGGGCCAACCGATCAGGATGATGGGCGTCGTGCGCGACATCAGCGAAGAGAAAGCATCGGTCAACCAACTGGAGAAAATGGCCCGGCACGACCCGCTGACCGGGCTGCCCAACCGCCTGCTGCTGGAAGAAGCCTTAACCCAGGCACTGGCGCGTGCACGCCGCAACGCAACCCGGGTGGCCCTGGTGTTTATCGACCTCAACGGTTTCAAGCAAATCAACGACAGCTACGGCCATGCCGTTGGCGACCAGGTATTGGTCGGCACGGCGCAGCGCTTGCAGCAGACGCTGCGCGAATCCGACATGGTGGCGCGGCTGGGTGGCGATGAGTTCGTGGTGGTTATCGAGGGTCTGACATTGGGCAGGAGCTTGCACGACGAGGCGCAAATGATCGGTGAGAAGATTTTGCAACAGCTGGCCCAGCCGATCGGTCTCGGCGCTGCCAGCCTTCAGGTCGGCGCCAGCCTGGGGATTGCCCTGTATCCGGAGCACGGGCCGAACATCGACAGCCTCATCCACATCGCCGACCAGGCGATGTATGCGGCCAAGCGCCACGGCAACAATCAATATTGTCTGGGTATGACGAACCCCGGCGAAGCAAGCCCGGCCTGCCCAACGCCGAGCCTGTGAGAATATCGTGCACCCTCAGCAGCGGGCGCCTGGCGGCGGTCACAGCAGGCGGTTTTTTCACCATCCGCCAGCCCTGAGGCAGGAGCGGGATGACAACCGGCATGAACTGCCTCCGCGCGCCACTCCCGTACGCAACCTGCTGGAAATCACTGCTCCTGTACTCACGGCAGGCGTCTGTGCGCTGACGCGCCGCGCTACCTGGGCGGCTCGAGCACCGGCGTTTACGCGTGCCGCAGTGCTACTTGCCCATTACCGTACGCAGGCAGTAGGCGTATGGTGGAAGTCACATCCCCTCGTGGAGAAGTCGCTATGTTCAAGGTAATGCGCAACGGCGAGAACCGCATCGATGTCGAATTTTCCGGCAAGCTCGACAGCGTAGAAATGCGCGTCGCCCTGGATGAACTGAGCCAGCAATCCGAAGGCATCGAGCACGGTCTGATGATGTATCGGATTGGTGACTTTTCGCTGCCGACCCTGGGCGCGGTGGCCGTCGAGTTGTCGCGTATTCCGCAACTGTTCCGCTTTATCCGGCGCTTCGAGCGCATGGCGGTGGTGGCCGACAAGGAATGGGTGAGGAAAGCCAGCGAGCTCGAGGGCGTGCTGATTCCCGGCCTGAAGATCAAGGCATTCGACTCGATTCAGGAAGCGCAAGCCGAGGCCTGGTTGCAGAGCCAGTGACGCCTCAGCCCTGCAATGGCGGAACACTGAAGCGCTGTCGATCGGCCGTGCACAGGTGGTCGACCAGCGCCCTGCGCAGCGGCCGATTGCTGGCGCGCCCTAGTGCGGCGTGCCGAACACCTGGGTCCAGTAGATGGCCGCATCACTCTGCGGATTCACTGCATAGGCCGCGCCCATCTCGGTGAAGCCCGGGTTCATGATGTTGAAGCAGTGCGACGGGCTGGCCAGCCAGCCGGCGACTGTCTGCTTCGCCGAGCCCTGCCCGGCGGCGATGTTTTCGCCGATCAGTTGCCAGTCATAGCCATCGAGCATGGCGCGAGTTCCCGCCTGGCTGCCATCCCTTGCGCGGTGGCTGAAGTAGTTGTGCGTGGCCATGTCGCGGCTGTGTGCCAGGGCGCTTTGGCCGAGTTGCTCGCTCCAGCGCAACGGCGCTGCCGGCTCGAGTGCCTGAGCGCCGCAGCGCTGCGGTTTGCCGCGAGCGGCATTGACCAATTGCAGGATTTCCTGGCCTGCCGCCTGCCAGTCCGGCATGCCCGCGGGCAGTAGCGGCCGGGCCAGGATCACCTGCCAGGTGTTGGCGGTGCGCTGCACCCCGATTTCGCTGTATTGCACATCCAGCAGCATGGCGCAGTAGCGCTGCTTGAGCGCTTGGAAGGCAGCGTCCAGCTCGCTCGGTCCGGACAAGGTGAGCACCCGTGCCGTGGCCGGCTGATAGCCGACCTGCTGCAAGGCGTCCTGCAATTGCACGCTGGGCGCCAGTTGCACGCGGGCCAGGCGCTCGTCGGCAAGCAGCGGGCCGGCGACCTCGGTTGACTGGCCGGCGCAGCTGCGTGGCGATTCGCGGTACTGGTTGATCAGCGCGATGAGCTGCTGGCTGTCGCTGGCGGATGCCGATACGCCACCGAACAGCACGACTAGCGCCAGTACGAGCAACGCCCAGCGGCTCAGGCGCTGGCGACAGGTTGAATGTGCAGTATGGGGCATGGTTCGGTTCATCCGCGTCATGGGGCTTGATCGCCAGGCTGGGCTGCCGCTGGACAGCGGAGAATATCAGTACCTCACCCAACTCGGTTGCAACACAATCCGCCAAACGCAAAGCAGGGTGCAACGTGCAGCACCATTCGCGCCGCGACCCATGACCGGCGCCGCGGCGTCGTTCTGCGCAACGACTAGCGCCTCCGCGCAGCCGCCGGCTAACCCAGCTGATCGACCATGACCGCGTTGGTATAGACCAAACTGCCATCACTCGCCCGATGCCCGACCAGATGAAATTGGCCGCGCTCGTCCGCATCCAGATAGACACGCCACTGGCAATCGGACAAAGGGCCGCATTCCTCCGGCGTACTCAACTCCATCGTGGAGACATCGGCATCGACCATGGTTTCTGCCTCGTGGGTCTTCTGCAAGCGCTCTTCAGCCTGCTCCAGACGCAAATGATCGGGCTCGCTGACATGAAACTGGAACTGGCCTATCGGCGTGGACTTGGTGGCGCCGCTGGCTTTGCACCAGCCTTCAATAGTCAAGGTATTCATGACAAGACCTCCTGAAGTGGATGTCCGTATTCTCTATTCGCTCCCGTACGAATTTTAGACGATCCACGCCAACGGAAGTTGTCCACGGTCCCGACAACGACTGCAGCGGGCCATACCCTGGCCCCGAGTTATTGTTTCGCTGACACCGGCTCGTGCACCGGGCTGCCAGTGGTGCGCACAGCGCACCCTACACAGGCCAGGCGTTGCCGCTTGAGCAACGATTATTGCGCGACAGGACACCAGGATGCTGCGCTGCCCCAGCCGCAAAAGCCGCTATTTGACCAGCAGCACAGGCACCGGCACCCCGTGCACCACCCGGCTGGCCACCGAGCCCATCACCAGGTTGCCCAAGCTGCTCATCCCACGGGTGCCCATGACCACGGTGTCGCAGCCGTACTTCGCGGCGGCCTGGGTCACCTCGGTCACCACCTCGCCCAGCACCTCATGGGACTGGCAGCGGATCTTGGCCGCCCCGAGCAACGCCACAGCCTCGGCATTGATCGCCCCCGCATGCTCCAGGGCCGCAGCATTGAACTGCTCGATCATGCTCGCCGAGCCGTAGTTGCCAAAGAAGGTCGGTTCGGTCTGCACGTTGATCACATGCACCGACAGGTTCGGATTGCTCCGAGCGGAATCCACCAGGTATTGAATTGCCCGCTTGGCGCTGGGCGAGCCGTCGAATGGAACCAGTACATTATGCATAGCGTTCTCCCTGCCGATGATGATGGCCGTGTGGTGACCGTCACAAGCATAGTTGCAGATACTCGCCAGCCCCATTGACCTGCATCAAAGCTCGCGAGCAATCACCCCGGTCAGCCGCCCAGGGCAATGGTCGCGGCGACCAGGGCAACGAGCGGCGCGGCGATCCACGGACGACCGGCTCCGACCAAACGATCGCAGCTCAGACCGATGCGAAACAGCGTGCTCAGTTTTCAATGTTGGCCCCGTAAACGACTTGCCACCAGTGCGCCCGAGGGGCTGCACCAGCGACGCTGGCCCTGCCCGGTCCAGCGTTTTAATAGCGGCCTGATTGCGGTAGGCTCTGCAGCTTATTTGAAAAGGAGTAATCCCCCATGGCCAAAGCCACTGCCCGTCACATCCTGGTTGCATCCGAAGCCAAGTGCCTCGAACTGAAAGCCGCTATCGAAGGCGGTGCCGACTTCGCCCAGGTTGCCAAAGACAATTCCACCTGCCCGTCCAGCCGCAGCGGCGGCGACCTCGGTTCGTTCGGCCCGGGCCAGATGGTCAAGGAATTCGACACCGTGGTGTTCAGCGCCCCGCTCAATGTGGTGCAAGGTCCGGTGAAAACCCAGTTCGGTTACCACCTGCTCGAAGTCACCAGCCGCCAGGACTGACTGCCTGGAGCGTACCTGGGCCAGGCACAGGTACGCTCAACCTCCTCTGCGCTGCAGAGCCCGATTGCAGGTTGCTGCCGAGGAGCGAAGCCCAACAGGATCGCGGATTGCCATTAGCCATCGAGCTTGGCCTTACCGATCACATCGTCCGCCCAACTCAACGCCGCCACCACGGTCGGGAAACCGATAGTGCTGGTAAGCGAAAGCAGCGCATGGTGGATCTGCTCTGCGCTGGCGCCCGCTTCCAGCGCCCGGCGGACATGGCTGTGCACTGCGCCCTCGGAACGGATGGCCGCCGCGGCGCCCAGTTGCACCAGTTGAATGGCCTGTTGCTCCAGCGGGCCAGCATTGCGTACGGCCTTGCCCAGCGCCTCCACGGCATCGAAATAATCCGGGTGCTGCCTTCTCAAGCGCTGATAGGTCTCGAGCTCTGTTTTATTTTCCATGCGGATTTCCTCATGTTGGACCTGCACCCGAATTTGCCCTTCGGCTCAGGCTGGGGCGGCTTATCTCAGGGTAGCCCCTTGAGGCAAAAGATGACGGGTTACGGCCGGACGGCCGGTCCGGCAAGATCCTGGAGTAGGCGGAACCCTGAGGTAACCGGGTATCAACAGATGGCAAGCAGGCCAAGCCAGGTATTTCGCATACCGACAACCTCGCTAGAATATGCCCCTGATCGACTCGACCGCCCACACAAGGATCACCTCGAGCATGACCTCCGCCACCGCTCCGAGCCTCGACGAACTGCTCGGCCGCGCCGGCCCGATTATCGCCGAGCGCGGCCTCGACTACTTCAAGGAAGGTCTGGTCAGCGCCCTGGAGGTCGGCCCCAGCAGCGTCCAGGCATGGGTAAAGGGCAGTGAGCGCTATCAGGTCCAGCTAAGCAAATCGGCCGAGCGCCTCGACTTCCGCTGCACCTGCCGCCACGCGGCGGACGGCAACTTCTGCAAGCATGTGGTCGCCGTCGGTCTGGCCTGGCTCGAGGCGCTGGAACCGGGCCAGGCCGAGGCTGACACAGATCCCGACCTGGAAATCCGCGACTGGCTGAACCGACAACCGCAGGCGGAACTGGCCAGCCTGCTGTTCGACATCGCGATGCGCGATAACGCTCTGCATCGCAGCCTGCGGCTCAAGATCGACCTCGGCAAACGCAGCAACGGCACAAGTGACGGCGCCACGGACTGGTACCGTGCCATCGACGAAGCGACCACAGTCGAGGAATTTCTCGATTGGCGGCAGGCCTCAAGTCTTGGCGATGACCTGCTGACGCTGACCGATGCCCTCGAAGAGCTGCTGAGCCCCGAGAGCGCGGCCTTGCTTATCGAACTGAGCGAATATGCCATTCCCCGCGTCGAACAGGCTCGAGAGCAGGTCGAGGAGTCTTGCGAGGAACTGGAACAGGCGCTGCAGCGCCTCACGCATCTTCATCTGCACGCCTGCAACCTGATCAACCCCGACCCTGTCGAGCTCGCCGAACGCCTGTTTCAGCTGGAAATGGATGAAAACCTCGACAGCTTCTACAACTGCGCCAGGCAGTATCGGGAGGTGCTCGGCGACAGTGGCCTGGAGCATTTCCGCCGCCTGGCCCAGGCCGAATGGCGCCGGGTGCCGACACTGACCGCCACGGATCGGCCGCAGTACGGCGGTAACCGCTCCTGCATCACCCGCATCATGACCACCCTGGCCGAACTCGACGGCGATCTGGATGCCCTGGTCGCCATCAAGGCCCACGACCTGACTGCGGCCCACCACTACCTGAACATCGCCCAGCTCTATGCCGAAGCCGGTAATAGCGATATGGCACGGCACTGGGCCGAGCGTGGCATGGCCGCCTTCCCCCATAGAACCGACAACCGCCTGCGCGATTTCCTGGCGCAGCAGTACCTGCTCTGCGGCCGTGATGAACAGGCCTTGCAATTGACCTGGGTGCAGTTCGACGAAGCGCCCTCACTGAGCAACTACCAGAAGCTGCAAGGCCTGGCGCAACGCCTGCAGCGCGCGTCCGAACAACGCCAGCGCGCCCTGGCGCGGCTGACCGGGGCAACCGAAAACAACCCGCAGTCACAGGCCAACGCACGCTCGCTACGCCTGGCGATTGCCCTGTGGGAGGAAGACCTCGATGCGGCCTGGCTGCTCAGCCAACAGGGCGACCATAGAGTGGAGTTGCTCCACGACCTGGCACTCAAACTGGAAAGCACCCGCCCGATAGACGCCATCGGCCTGTATCGCCGCATGCTCGAGCCGATCATTCAGCAGACCAACAATCAGGCCTATCAAAGAGCCATCGGCCTGATCCGGCGAATGGGCACACTGATGCGCGCTCAACAGCTCGACACCGCCTTCACTGCCGAACTGATCAAGTTGCGCCAGACCTACAAAGCCAAACGCAACTTCATCAAGCTGCTCGATCAGCTGCCGCGTGCCTGAAACCTTGTCCAAGCGGACACCTGCTACGCGCGCCCACCCAACCGCGCGACGTGTGGCGTCACCGGCAGGCGCCCACGCTGGAGCGTGGGCGCCATCGGGGTTTCTTCAGTAACGGAAGAGCAGCATGGCAACACGCGCCCTCAATTGCGGCGATAATCACGATGATTACGCTGGTCGCGATAGCCACGATCATTGCGGTAATACCCGCGAACCTCGCGGACCGGTAAGGCCACATAACGCACCTGGCGTGGCGCGTAACGGTAGCGGTGATGCCGGCTGGGGCGTGGGGCGTAATGCACCACCCGTTGCGGCTGGCGGTAATCATGGCGGTGGCGGTCGTCATGGGAGTTATTCAACGTGGAGACCAGTAGCGCGCCGACGGCAACGCCGGCGATCACAGGGACGACATCGCTTCGCTCGAAAGCGGAAGCACCGCCTGCCGCCACCAGGCATCCGGCCAACAGTACAACCTTGGAAATTCGACTGAGCATAAGTACCTCCGGTATCCAAGGGGACGTATTCCCCTACGTCCATCAAACAACGGTTACGCGTCAGCTGAGGTCAGCCGTGGGTAAGCCAAGGGTAAAACTTCGTCGATCGTGCCCAGGCAATAGCGTGACTCCAGGCGTCACAGACGAGGTCGATCAACGGAATGTGGTCACGGCGAATAGCCGAGTATACTCGCGCCCCACTTCCCCTCGGCAGCCGCGGACCTTCCATGACCAGCACCCACTCGCCTGACCCAACGCTCGCCACCCAGGCTGCCGAAATCGAACCCACCACAGCCGCAACCGACGCGCCGATCCTGGCTAAAAAGGCCGGCCTGCCGGGCTTTGCCTCGCTGTTCTCCGCCGCTGCGGGCGCCTCGGCCAAGAACGCTGGCCAGGCCTGGCAGCGCAAGGGCAACAAGTCCGCTCACGAAAAGAAGATCGGCCCGGCACCGAATGGCACCCGCCGCTCCATGGGCAAGCGCTAACCGCACTGAAGCACCAGGCGTCATCAAGCCAGACGCAGGCGCCCGTACAGCCAGCCGCCGCAGACGTTGATCAGCAGCCCGAGCATGACCAGCAGCGCGCCGAGCACTTGCAGCGGGCCGAGGCGCTCATCGAGCAGCAGCGCCGAGGACGTCAGCCCCACCACCGGCACCAGCAGCGAGAACGGCGCCACCTGGCTGGCCGGGTAGCGCGACAGCAGGCGGCTCCACAGGCCATAGCCGAGAATGGTCGCGCCGAAGGCCAGGTAGATCAGCACCAGGATCGAATCCAGATTGATCCCACGTAGCGCGGCCCCGATCGCCTCGGGCCCTTCCAGCTGCCAGGACAGCGCCAGAAATGGCAGCGGTGGCACCAGGCTGCCCCAGACCACCAGGCCGACCAGGTTCACCTTGCCCAGCTTGCGCGTGACGATATTGCCCAGCGCCCACATCGAGGCCGCGCCAATGGTCAGGAAGAACCCGGCCACGGTCATCAAGCGGTCGCCCTGCAGACCGATCAGCAGCAAGCCCGCCGCCGCCACCAGCAGCCCGAGCAAATTGGTCGCACGCAGGCGTTCGCCGAGAAACAGCGCGGCGAACAACAGGGTGAAGAACGCCTGGGATTGCAGCACCAGCGAGGCCAGGCCCGCCGGCATGCCCACCGACATGGCATAGAACAGGAAGGCGAACTGACCCAGCGAGATGGTCAGGCCGTAGAGCAGCAGCCAGCGCAGCGGGATCTGCGGGCGCCTGATGAACAGGATCGCCGGAAAGGCCGCGAGCATGAACCGCAACGCCCCCAGCAGCATCGGCGGCATGTCATCCAGGCCGACCTTGATCACCACGAAGTTCAGGCCCCAGACGATGATCACGACCAGCGCCAACAGCAAATCCTTGGGCGACATGGCGCGTCCTCATCAGCACGGGTGAGCGGCCATTAGAGCAGCCACGGCAGAGCGCATCCATATACAGTCGCTCGACTAAACAGCCACACAGTCAGCCGCGCCCTCCTGCGCGGAACCGGCGGCAGCAATCCCCGCAAACGGCATTCAGCAACGGCCCGCCCTCTGCTAACCTGCGCGGCCCTTAACCTGCGAGCCTCTGCGCCGTGGTCTGCCTTATGAGTCTGTCCGATTTCCTCCTGTTCGCCCTCCCGGCGGTGTTCCTCACCGGGCTCTCCAAAGGTGGCTTCGGTGGCGCCCTGGGCGGTATCGCGGTGCCGCTGCTGGCGTTGGCCAGCACGCCGAAGCAGGCGGCGGCGGTGATGCTGCCAATTCTCTGCCTGGCCGATGTGGTGGGACTCAAGGCCTATTTCGGCAAGTGGGATCTGGCCAACCTGAAAGTGATGATGCCCGGCGCGCTGATCGGCATCGGTATCGGTTCGCTGACCTTCGAGCTGCTCAATGAAAGCCTGATCGGCTTGCTGATCGGGGTGATCGCCGTGTCCTTCGTACTGCTGGGCCTGATTAACAGCAGCCAGACGCCGCGCCCGCTGCACCAGGGCCGCGGTACCCTGCTCTCGGCCCTGGCCGGCTTCACCAGCTTTGTCGCCCACGCCGGCGGCCCACCGGTGATGATGCACCTGCTGCCGCAACAGCTCGACAAGGTGCGCTACGTCGCCACCATCAATATGTTCTTCCTGCTCACCAACGCCCTGAAACTGATCCCCTACGCGGCCCTGGGCCAGTTCAGCGAGGAGAATCTGCTGCTCAGCCTGATGCTGGCACCGATCGTACCGCTGGGTGTGTGGAGCGGCCTGTGGCTGCAATCGCGGGTCAATCACGGCTGGTTCTACCGCATCGCCCGCCTGGGCATGTTGCTGGCGGGCGTCCAACTGATCTGGCAGAACCTGTAGGAGCCGGCTGGCGAATGCCTGACGACTCTGTTATTCAGGCGGGCAAACCCAACAGGAGACCAGCAATGAGCCGAGCGGAGTTTCACCAGCAACGCGCTGAGCAGGCGAGCATCGAGGCCAGACGTCTGCTGGCCGAACGGGAGACCCTCGGGGCGCGCTGGCTGCCTTGGGTGGCGAGCGAGCTCTACCGCCTGAGCCCGGCCGCATACGCCGCCATGGTGCGCCGCGAGCTGGAGCGCCTGACGGCGCAGTAATGCCTTCAGGGCTCCTGCAGCCCGAGCTCCCGGCGCAATTGGCGGGCGCTGAGCATTTTGGCCGAGATGCCGCTGCCGTAGTCGAACTGCTTGGCGCTGCTCAGCGGCCCGACGATCACCGGGTCGAACCCGGCGTCGTTGACCAGCCTGGCGGCCACCTGCAACGCCGCGCTGTCGTCGCCGGCCAGCGGGATGGCAAGCTTCTCCCCACTCCGATGGGCCTGACTGCGCAAACTGAAGGCGGCGATGGCATTGAACGCGCGCACCAGCCGCGCACCCGGCAGATAGCCCTGGGACGCGAGCCCGGCGCCGAGCCTGCGCGCCTCTTGCGCCATGGCGCCGTCGCGCGCGGGGATCGGGTTGCCGGCATCGAGCACCACCTTGCCGGCCAAGGCTTGCGCATGATCGCGAGCGATCTGCGGCATGGCGCCGTAAGGCACGGCGAGCAGCACCACCTCGCCGAAGGCCGCGGCTTCCTGCGGCGTACCGACCCGCGCCCTGGGGCCGAGCTCATCGGCCAATGGCTGCAAGCGCTCAGGGTACCGCGAGGAGATCAGCACCTCATGCCCAGCCTCCACCCACAGACGCGCCAAGGCACCACCGATGTTGCCGGTGCCGATGATGCCGATCCTCGATACCTCCTGCGCGTCCTCGGCATGCAGCGGGTTGCCCGCCAGCAGCAGACTGATGCCCAACAGGCAGGTGGCAAGCCACTGGGTAGGTGTTTTCATCGCCTCCTCCTCGTGCATGGCGAGGCAGCCAATATTGGCTGCCCACACAATCTGGAGAAAGGATAGAAAAGTACTTGGGATACGCACATCGCGAGTCAGTGCCTGAGCCGACGAGTGGCGGCCTTGACTGGCTGCTGGGTATTTGCCGTTAAATGCCGGCAATCGCTGCCAGTTGGCAGCGACGATCACCCGCCTGTATTGAAGCTCCCATCTTGCCCCGACCGCCTGGAGTCGCTCTCGCGAGGGCGTTTGATGTTTTCACACCTCGGCGCGTGCCTGCTCCATAGGGTGCGCCGTGGGCACCGCTGGCAGAACGCGATTTATCCGCAGGACGGCGCCGATTCAGCAGATTGGGTTGAGCGGTTGTGCAAAGCTCCCGCCTGCTGCGGGCCCCGCCCCGCTGCCGACGTTGTGCTAGGCGAGGAACCTGCCTTCGATATTCGCGCAACCCCCGAACAGCTACTTCACCAGCAACACCGGCACCGACACCTCATGAATCACCCGTGTGGCCACCGAGCCCAGCAGCATGCCGGTGAAGCTGCCCAGGCCGCGCGTCCCCATCACCACCGTATCGCACTGCAGTTGTTTGGCGGCGATGGCTATCTGCTCTGCCACATTGCCGAACGCGGTATGTTTCTCATGGGCAATTTCCGCCGTTTGCAATTGCTCGGCCGGCCATTGGAGCGCCTCAATGGCCGCCACCTCCAGGGAGTGGCGCATATTGCTGATCATTTCATCATTTACATATTCGCCGTAGAGCGCGGGTTCATGCTGCACGTTGAGCAGGTGCACCTCCAGCGTTGCAGCATGCATGCGGACGAAGTCGAGTACGTACTGCAGGGCACGTTTCGAGCTGTCCGAACCATCGAATGCAAGCAGTATCTTGCGCATGACAAGTCTCCTTTTCCGCCTCATTTACAAGCATAGACCGGTGCTGCCTGATACAGGTTCAGGGCATGATCGGCGCTGAGCCACTCGAGCGGTTATTTCACCAGCAGCACCGGCACCGACACTTCATGGATCACCCGCGTGGCCACCGAGCCCAGCAGCATGCCGGTGAAACTGCCCAGACCGCGCGTGCCCATCACCACAGTGTCACAACCCAGTCGATCGGCGAATTCGCTCACCTGAGCCGCCACGTTGCCTAGCGCGGTATGCGCCTTGTAGCCGATACCGGCGGCCTTCAGTTGATCGGCCGGCCACTCGAGAGCCTGGGCTGCGCTCGCCAGTAGTGACTGCTGCAGTTGATCGATGATCTCGCCAGTCACGTACTCGCCATACAGCACCGGCTCATGCTGCACATTGAGCAGATGCACCTCCAGCGTCGCGGCGTGATCACGGGCGAAGTCGATGACGTATTGCAACGCACGCTTCGAACTGTCCGAACCATCGAATGCAACCAATACCTTGCGCATAACCTGCCTCCTCAAAATGGTCCACGACAAGCATAGACCAGGGCATCGGCTCATCCGTTGCGCCAGGACAAGTTGTCAGCGCCCGAGCCCTCCGACAGCTACCCGCTAACGCTGGCGAAGGGGCCATGGCCAATCAAAGGGTGCCAGGCGCAGGCGGAGCGATTAAAATCGCTTGTCTAACTCCGTAGTCCGGTTTCCTGCTGACTGCCGCCCATCTGCTGGGTGGGGTAGCGTACGGCCGGCCACTCATCCACCCGCACAGACCAAGAGAATCCGCATGGGCGCACAATGGAAAGCCAAACCTAAAGAAGCCGCCGCCAACGCCAGAGGCAAGATCTTCGGCCGGTTGGTGAAAGAAATCATGATCGCCGCGCGTAACGGCGCCGACCCGGACATGAACCCCAAGCTGCGCCTGGCCGTGCATCAGGCGAAAAAAGCCTCGATGCCCAAGGACACCCTGGAGCGGGCGATCAAGAAAGGTGCGGGCCTGAGTGGGGAAACCGTCAACTTCGAGCGCACCACCTATGAAGGCTTCGCCCCGCATCAGGTGCCGGTGATCGTCGAATGCCTGACCGATAACATCAATCGCACCGTGGCCGAGATCCGCGTGCTGTTCCGCAAGGGCCAGATGGGCGCTTCCGGCTCGGTCACCTGGGACTTCGACCACGTCGGCCTGATCGAAGCCTCCAGCGACAGCGGCGCCGACCCGGAACTGGCCGCCATCGAAGCCGGCGCCCAGGATTTCGAGCCGTCCGATGAGGGCAATACCCTGTTCATTACCGAACTGACCGATCTCGACGCCGTGTGCCGCGCCCTGCCCGACCAGGGTTTCACGGTCAACTCGGCCAACCTCGGCTATCGCCCGAAGAACCCGGTTACCAGCCTGACGGATGCCGAACTGGAGGAAGTCGAAGCCTTCCTCGAGGCCATCGACAGCCATGACGATGTGCAGAACGTCTACGTCGGCCTGGCCGGCTAACCTCAGTCGCAGGGCTTAGAACCTGTCTGCGTAGCATACCGCCGAGCTGGGTTCGGCTCGGCGGTCCAGCTCCTCTTCGAGAAATTCGGCCAGCACCTGGGCGTTGTTCAACTGCTGCTCGCGTGCGGCGAACAGCAGGGTCAGAGTGCCTTTCCCGGCGCTCTCCAGCAGCCCTTGCCAGTACTCCGGATGGCCGGCCAGTTCGCGCCGGTAGAGTTGGCGAAACTCGGCGAAGCGCTCGGGCGCATGATTAAACTGGCGGCGCAGCTCGGCGGAGGGCGCCACCTCGCGCAGCCAGGCGTCCAGTTGCAAGGTTGCCTTGCTGCACCCGCGCGGCCAGAGCCGGTCGACTAATACCCGCCGGCCATCGGTTGCGGCCGGCTCGTCATATACCCGTTTGCACTGAATCATCGTTCTGCGCCCTTGTGGTTGCCCTATGGTTGAGCGCTGGTGAAAAACTCTCGCCCACTGCGCTCGATTTTTTCACCAGCCCTGCGTACCGTGGCCGCTCTTGCCAGGAGAACCTCGATGCACCCCAGTCGTATTCTATTGTTTGCCCTGTTGCCGCTATTTGCCAGTTGCCAGCTGTTCAGCGAAAAACCCCAGGCCGATTCGATGCAGCATAACCGCCTGCAAGGCGAGCTGAGCCTGGATGCCGGGCAACTGCTGCTGCGTCCCTGCCAGGAGCAGCGCCGTCTGGTCATCGCCAATGACGGCGCGACCGGGATCATGCGCGACGCGGCCGACCTGCTGGCCGACGGCCCCGGCCCGCTGTTTGCCGATCTGCGCGGCCAGTTGGCGGCCAGCCAGCGCGCCGGCGTCGATGGCCAATTGACGCTCAGCCGGGTGTACCGCCTGCAACGCGAAGGCCAGGGCTGCGATGACGCCAACTTCAAGCGCACCATCCTCCGTGCCAGCGGCCAGGAGCCAAGCTGGAGCCTGGTGGTCGGCAGCCAGGGGCTGGTTCTCAACTGCGCGGGCCAGGCGCCACTGGCCTTGCCCTATCTGGAAGAACAGCTGCCGGAAGGCCGCCTCAACCTGAGCAGTGAAGCCAACGGCCAGCGTCTGGTGCTGTGGGTCGCGCCGCAGCGCTGCGTCGACAGCATGAGCGGCGCGTTGCAGCACCTGTCAGCCGAACTGCGCCTGAACGGCGAAGTGCTGCGCGGCTGCGCCTACTTCGGCGGCGCGCGCGACGATTGAGTGCATGGTCGTTTGTGCCGGGCTTAAACCCATCAACAGAGCCGCTGCCCCCTCTGGTTGCAATAACACCTATAATCGCTCCCTTGCCAAAGCTGCCGGGTTGCCTCCGGCCCTGATCCTGGAATTGCCTGATGCTGCGTATCACCGAACTCAAACTGCCGCTCGATCACCCCGAAGAGGCCCTGCGCCCGGCCATAGTCCAGCGTCTGGGGATCGACGATAGCGACTTGCTCGACTTCAGCCTGTTCAAACGCAGCTACGACGCGCGCAAGAAATCCAGCGAGCTGCAGTTCATCTACACCATCGACTGCAGCCTGCGCGACGAAGCGGCGCTGCTGGGCAAATTTGCCGACGACCGTCACATCGGCCCCGCTCCGGACATCGCCTACCAGCCGGTCGGCCAGGCGCCGGCCGACCTCGACGAGCGCCCGCTGGTGGTCGGCTTCGGTCCCTGCGGGATCTTCGCCGCCTTGATTCTGGCCCAGGCCGGGTTCAAGCCGATCGTGCTGGAGCGCGGCACCGAGGTGCGCCAGCGCACCAAGGACACCTGGGGCCTGTGGCGCAAGCACGTGCTCAACCCCGAGTCCAACGTACAATTCGGCGAGGGCGGCGCCGGCACCTTTTCCGACGGCAAGCTGTACAGCCAGATCAAGGACCCCAAGCACCTGGGACGCAAGGTGCTGCACGAGTTCGTCAAGGCCGGCGCGCCCGAGGAAATCCTCTACGTCAGCAAACCGCATATCGGCACATTCCGTCTGACCGGCGTGGTCGCCGCTATGCGCGAGGAGATCAAGGCCCTGGGCGGCGAAGTACGTTTCCAGCAGCGGGTCAGCGATGTGTTGATAGAGGACGGCCAACTGCTCGGCGTGGTCCTCGACAACGGCGAACAGATTCGCAGCCGCCATGTGATCCTCGCGCTGGGCCACAGCTCGCGCGATACCTTCCGCATGCTGCATAGCCGTGGCGTGTTTATGGAAGCCAAGCCGTTCTCGGTGGGGTTCCGCATCGAGCATCCGCAATCGCTGATCGACCGTGCGCGCCTGGGCAAGTACGCCGGCCACCCCAAGCTCGGCGCCGCCGACTACAAGCTGGTGCACCACGCCAGCAACGGTCGTTCGGTCTACAGTTTCTGCATGTGCCCGGGCGGCACCGTGGTCGCCGCCACCTCCGAGCCCGAGCGGGTGGTGACCAACGGCATGAGTCAGTATTCGCGCAACGAGCGCAATGCCAACGCCGGCATCGTCGTCGGCATCACCCCGGAGCAGGACTATCCGGGCGGCCCGCTGGCCGGGGTGGAATTGCAGGAACGCCTGGAATCGAAGGCCTACCTGCTCGGTGGCAGCAACTACGAGGCGCCGGGGCAACTGGTCGGCGACTTTATCGCCGGGCGGCCGTCGACCGCCCTGGGCAGCGTCGAGCCGTCCTACAAGCCGGGGGTGAAACTCGGCGACCTGTCCCTGGCCCTGCCGGACTTCGCCATCGCAGCGATCCGCGAAGCGCTGCCGGCCTTCGACAAGCAGATCAAGGGTTTCGCCCTGCACGACGCAGTACTCACCGGTATCGAGACGCGCACCTCCTCGCCACTGCGCATCACCCGCGGCGCGGATATGCAGAGCCTCAACGTCAAGGGCCTGTACCCGGCCGGCGAAGGCGCGGGCTATGCCGGCGGCATCCTCTCCGCCGGGGTCGATGGCATTCGCGTGGCCGAGGCGCTGGCGCGGGACATGCTCGGACTCGCCGATGCTTGACCTCGTAGGGTGCGCCGCGCACCAATGACTGCGGCATCGCAACCCGAACCTGGCCACGGCGCCAAGCCGATGGTGCGCATGGCGCACCCTACGAACTGCAAAGGCTGCAAAACCGTGGCCCGGCGCGGTGCGCCATGATGGGTTACGCCGCACATAAAATGGATGACTTGCCTGAACACCCTGTTGGCGGCTAACCCATCCTACGAGACTGCGGCTACAGGTTAGAGGCCAATCGTTGGCAAATCACCCGGCAAGGGCGCGCCGCGTTCGGCGCACGCCGCCACCGCCTCGATCAACGGCGCCAGCGCGAAACCCTGGCCGTGCAGCCAGCTCTGCTCGTAATAGGTGCCGGCATAGCGCTCGCCGCCATCGCAGAGAATCGCCACCAGCGAGCCGGACTCGCCGGCCGCGACCATGCGCTGCGCGACCAGCAGCGCACCGATCAGGTTGGTCCCGCTGGAGCCGCCGACCCGCCGGCCCAAACGCTGGGCCAGGTAATGCATGGCCGCCAGGGACAGGGCATCCGGCACCTTGCACATGGCGTCGATCACCGTCGCCAGGAAGGACGCCTCGACCCTGGGCCGGCCAATGCCTTCGATGCGCGAGCCGCAGTCCAGGGTCCGGCCGGCATCGCCGTCGCGGTAAAAATCGAAGAACACCGAACGCTCGGCATCGGCGCACAGCACCCGGGTGGCGTGGCGGCGGTAGCGCACATAACGGCCGAGGGTGGCCAGGGTGCCGCCGGTGCCGGCGCTGGAGACCAGCCAGGTCGGTTCGGGGTAACGCTCGCTGCGCAGCTGCTGGAAGATCGACTCGGCGATGTTGTTGTTGGCGCGCCAGTCGGTAGCGCGCTCGGCATAGGTGAACTGGTCCATGAAGTGGCCGCCGCTCTCGCGCGCCAGGCGCTCCGATTCGGCGTAGATCTGCGTCGGGTCGTCGACCAGGTGGCTCTTGCCGCCATAGAAGGCGATCTGTGCGATCTTCTCCTGCGAGGTGCTGGCGGGCATCACCGCGATGAACGGCAGGCCCAGCAGACCGGCGAAGTAGGCTTCGGAGATCGCCGTGGAGCCGCTGGAGGCCTCGATCACCGGCGCATCGGGCTTGAGCCAGCCATTGCACAGGGCATAGAGAAACAGCGAGCGGGCCAGGCGATGCTTGAGGCTGCCGGTGGGATGGCTGGACTCGTCCTTGAAGTACAGCTCGATGCCCGGCAGGCCGGGCAGCGCCAGGGGGATCAGGTGGGTGTCGGCGCTACGCTGGAAATCCGCCTCGATGATACGGATCGCCTCGCGCGCCCAGGGTCTTGAATCGCTCATCAGTGTCTCCTCAGACTCTCAATCCAGCACGCCAACCGCTACGGGCGGCGCATTGCGCCATTGGCTCAAGGCCACCCCGCCGAACACCAGCGCCGCGGCGAACAGTTGCAGGGTATTCAGCCGTTCGCCGAGCAGCAGCATGGCGAACACCAGGGTGAACAGCGGTATCAGGTTGGTGAAGCCCGACGCCTGGCTGGCCGGCAACTGGCTGACGCCGTAGTTGTACAGGCCATAGGCGCCGGCCGTCACCACCACGCCCAGGTAGGCCACGGCCGCCAGCCCCTGCAACGAGATGCTGGCGGGCATGGGCGCGCTGAGCAGCGCCAGCGGCAAGAAGAACAGGCTGCCGATAAACGCCTGCATCGCCGTCAGGATAAAGGCCGAATAGCGCGCGGACAGGTGCTTGAGCAGCAGGGTGTAGCCCATGGCGCAGAGCATGGCGAGCAGTTCGTAGAAGTTGCCGAGCAGCGGCTTCGGCGCATGGACATCGGCATTGCCGGCCAGGCTCAGCCAGATCGCCCCCGCTAGCGCCAGCAGAAAGCCGGCCAGGGTGGTGCGGCTGATGCGTTCGTGCAAAAAGATAAAGGCGCCCATGGCCACCAGCAACGGCAGCAGCGCGGTGATCATCCCCGCCTGTGCGGCGCTGGTGTTCTGCAGCGCCAGGGCCTCGAAGATGAAGTAAAGGCAGGGCTCGCAGGCGGCTAGGCCGAGCAGGTACTTCCAGTCGCCGGCACGATAGAGGATGCGTCCACGCCAGCGCCAGGCGAGCAGGAACACCAGGCTGCCCAAGGCCATGCGGGCGAAGATCACCCACAGCGCCGGCAACTCGGCGAAGGCCCATTTCAGGGCGATGAAGGAGCTGCCCCACAGCGCCATGGCCACGATCAGGCAGACCACTGCCACTCCCCTGCCCTGCCCTCTCATAGGTCGCTCCACGCAAAAACTGGAGTGTAGAGAGGCCGATGCAGCGCGGACAGGTACAGTCGGCTGCGCGAACTGTGCGCCTGGCGCTGGTTGGGCAGGCAGTGCGCTATGGGTTCACCGACGCGGCACAAAGCTGTGCGGGTTATCGTTGCGCTCCGAACGCAACGCCGTCCAATCGCCCTACTGCTGCCAGGGCCGGCCGCGGGTCTTGTCGCTCAGGCGCAGCTTCTGCTGCAGGGCGGCCTTGGCCAGCATGTGGGCGCTGACCGGCGCGGTGATGAACAAAAACAGGGTGATCAGCAGCTCGTGCAGGCTGATGCCCTCGCCCCGGCTGCCGAAGTAGATCAGCGAGGCGATGACCATGCCGCCCACGCCCAGGGTGGTCGACTTGGTCGGACCGTGCAGGCGCATGAAGAAGTCCGGCAGGCGGTACAGGCCGATGGCGCCGACCAGGGCAAACAGGCTGCCCAGCAGCAGAAACAGGGCGACCAAGGCTTCGATCCAGCTATGCATGACCATTCCTCACTCGATGATGTCGCCGCGCAGCAGGTATTTAGCCACCGCCACGGTACCGATAAAGCCCATCACGGCGATCAGCAGCGCCGCCTCGAAATACAGATCCGAGCCCAGCCAGATGCCGAACAGCACCAGCAAGGCGATGGCGTTGATGTACAGGGTGTCCAGGGCCAGGATGCGGTCCGGCATATCGGGCCCCTTGATCAGGCGCGCCAGGGTCAGCACCAAGGCCAGGCCCATGATCGCCAGGCACAATGGAATCACGTAGGCGAGCATGCGAATACCTCCAGCAGTGGTGCTTCGTAGCGGTGCTTGATCTGCTCGACCAGAGCGGCTTCGTCGTCCACATCCAGACTATGCACCAAGAGGATCTTGCGGTCGTCGCTCAAATCGGCGGACACCGTACCCGGGGTCAGGGAAATGATGCTGGCGAGCATGGTCAGGGCCAGTTCGTCTTCCAGCAACATGGGGATTTCGACGAAAGCCGGACGCAACCTGGCGCTGGGGCCGAGAATCAGCTTGGCCACCTGCAGGTTGGCGATGACGATGTCACCCAGTATCCGTAGGAGGAACAGGCACAGTTTCAGCGGTTTGCGCACACGCGGCGGGTTGATCCAGAACACCTGGGTCAACAGCGGAATCAGCCAGCCGAGCAGCGCACCCAGCAACCAGTGGCCAAGGCTCATGTCGTTCACCAGCAGCAGCCAGACCAGCAGCAAGGTCAGGCTCAGCAGTGGATGGGGCAGCCAGCGACGGGCCTTCATGATGCACCTCCCGGCACTACGATCTGGCGATACAACTGCAGGTCAAGCAACTGGGCCGCCGTCGCCTCGACATAGGTCAACAGGGGCGCTGCCAGACCGACCAGCAGCGGACTGAGCAGCAGCAAGCCGATACAGGCCAGCAGGCGCCCGCGGTCCAGCTCGGCGCTGTCCAGCTGGCTCAGGCCGACCCGCCAGAACAGGGTGCTGCCGGCGCGGCTGAGGGCGATCAGGGTGGCCAGGCCACCGCCCAACACTACCGGCCAGAAGAACAGTGCCTGCAGGCCCGGTTCGACCGCACGCAGCAATAACAACTTGCCGATGAAGCCGGACAGCGGCGGCAAGCCGGCCACACTGATCGCGCCGACAAAGAACAGGATCCCCAGCAGATGCGGGTTCTGCAGGGCCGGCCCCTGGATCAGTTGGGCCGCCTTGTCCCCGCGCTGGCGCGCGATCAGGTCGGCCAGGAGGAACAGGCCACCGGCGATCCAGGTGCTGTGCAGCAGGTAATACAGGGCGGCGGCCAAGGCCTGCGGCGTGCCCAGGGAAATCCCCGCGAGCAGGGTGCCGACCGAGACCACCACCAGGTAGGCGAGCAAGCCGTGCAAACTGCCTGCCGCCAATGCACCTATGACGCCCAGACCGATGGTCAGCAGGGCCAGCGGCCAGAGCCAGTCCTGGGCCATGTTGGCCAGCATGCCGGCATCGTCACCGAAGATCAGCGTGTACACGCGCAAGATCGAGTACAGGCCGATCTTGGTCATGATCGCGAACAGCGCCGCCACCGGCGCCGTGGCCGAGGCGTAGGCCCTGGGCAGCCAGAAATACAGCGGCAGGAACGCCGCCTTCAGGCCGAACACCACCAGCAGCAGCAAGCCGGCGGCGCCCAGCAATGGCGCCTGATCGGCAGTGGCCGCCGCGACCCGCACGGCCAGGTCGGCCATGTTCAGGGTGCCGGTGATGCCGTAGAGCACGCCGACCGCCAACAGGAACAAGGCCGAACCGACCAGGTTGAGGATCACGTAGTGCAAGCCGGCGCGCACCCGCTCCGGCCCGCCGCCATGCAGCAGCAGCGAATAGGAGGCGATCAGCAGGATCTCGAAGAACACGAACAGGTTGAACAGGTCGCCGGTGAGAAAGGCGCCGTTGATACCCATCAACTGGAACTGGAACAACGCATGGAAGTTGCGCCCGCGCTGGTCATCGCCGCGTGTCGCATAGAGCAGGGCGAAAAATGCCAGCAGCGCGGTGGCCACCAGCAGCAGCGCACTGAGCCGATCAAGCAGCAGGATGATGCCGAACGGCGGCTGCCAGTTGCCCAGGGCATAGACCTGCAGCCCCCCTTGGTCGGCCTGCCCCATCAGCCACAAGCTCAGCGGCACCAGCACGGCGGCGCTGCTCAACGACAGGCTGCGTTTGACCGGTATGCTCAGCCGGGCACCGAACAGCAGCAGGCAGCCGATGAACATCGGCAGCACTATCGGCAGGATCAAGCCATGATTCATCGTGCGGACTCCCGGCCATCGACGTGGTCGGTCTTCATTTCGCCGACGCTGCGCAGCGCCAGCACCACCACGAAGGCGGTCATGGCGAAGCCAATCACGATGGCGGTCAGCACCAATGCCTGTGGCAGCGGATCGGCATAGCCGGCGTTAGCGCCGATCACCGTGGTCACCCCGGTCTGCAGGCGGCCCATGGCGAACAGGAACAGGTTGACCGCGTAGGAGATCAGCGTCAGACCCATCACCACCGGAAAGGTGCGCGCCCGCAGCAGCAGGTAGACACCGCTGGCAGTGAGGATGCCGAGGGCTCCGGCAAACAAAGCTTCCATCTCAAAGTACCTCTTGTCCGGCCTTTTCCTGGGTCAGCTTGCCCAGGTTGGCGAGAATCAGCAGGGTCGCACCGACTACGGTCAGGTACACCCCCAGGTCAAACAGCATGGCAGTGGCCAATTCGATCTCTCCGACCAGGGGGATCTCGAAATGGCCGAATGCCGAGGTCAGGAACGGCCGATCGAACAGCCAACTGCCAAGTCCGGTAAGACCGGCGATCAGCACCCCGGCGCCGGCCACGCGGTGATAGTTGAGCGGCAGCCGCGACTGGGTCCACTGCACGCCGCTGGCGACGTACTGCAGGATCAGCGCCACGGCGGTGACCAGGCCGGCAATGAACCCCCCACCCGGCAGGTTGTGGCCGCGCAGGAAGATGAACACCGAAATCAACAGCGCCATCGGCAACAACACCCGCGACAATGTCGCCAGGATCAGCGGATGGCGATCACGCGCCCAACTGCGGCCTTCGGCGTCGGCGTGCGGCTGGAACAGACGCAGGCCGTCGAGCATGGCGTAGATGCCGACGCCGGCAATCGCCAGCACGCTGATTTCACCCAGAGTATCGAAGCCGCGGAAGTCCACCAGGATCACGTTGACCACGTTGCTGCCCCCACCACCGGACAGGCTGTTGTCCAGGAAGAAGCTGGAGATGCTGTCGTAAGGACGGGTCAACACGGCGAATACCAGGATCGCCACCATCACGCCGCTGCCTACCGCCAGGGTGAAATCGCGCAGACCGCGGATGCTGCTCGACTCGCCGCGCGTATGAGCGGGCAGGAAGTACAGCGCCAGCATCAGCAGGACGATGGTCACCACCTCCACTGACAGCTGGGTCAGGGCCAGATCCGGTGCCGAGTAACGGGCAAAGGCCAGCGCCACCATCAGGCCGACCACGCTAAGCATCAGCAGCGACACCAGGCGCTGACGATGGAACACCACAGTGGTCAGAGCGGCCAGGGCCAGAATGCCCAGACCCAGGGCGGTGATACCGTCGATCGGGGTCAGCGCCAGCGAGCCGGTGACTTGCGGCAAGGGGCCGAGACCGACAGTCACCACCACCAGCGCGGCGCCCAGCAGCAGCGCCAGATAATGCTGCAGCGAACCGTTCTCCAGGCGCCTGGTAATGGCCACGCAGCCCCGCACCAGCAGCAGCATGGCCTGCTCGAACAGCAAACGGGCATCCATGCTCGGCAGCCCGGCATACCAGCGGAACAATGGCTGGCGGCAGGAATAGACGAGAATCCCGCCGAACAGGGCGATGAAGCTCATCAGCAACGGCAGGTTGAAGCCATGCCAGATTGCCAGGCTGTACTCGGGCAGGCCGCCGCCCAGGGTCGAGGTCGCCGCCACGGCGAGCAGCGGCGCCACCGTGTAGGCCGGCACTATGCCGACCAGCAGGCAGAGGAATACCAGGACTTCCACCGGTACTTTCATATAGCGCGGCGGCTCATGGGGCGGGTACTTCGGCAGGTTGATCGGTTCGCCGTTGAAGAACACGTCATGGATAAAGCGCAGCGAATAGGCCACCGAGAACACCCCGGCCAGGGTCGCCGCCGCCGGGATCACCCAGTTGAAGCTGCCGAGCAGGTGCTGGTTGAGGGTCTCGCTGAAGAACATCTCCTTGCTCAGGAAGCCGTTGAGCAGGGGCACCCCGGCCATCGCCGAGGCCGCTACCATCGCCAGCATGGCCGTGTGCGGCATGTACTTCCACATGCCGTTGATGCGGCGCATGTCGCGGCTGCCGGTCTCGTGGTCGATGATCCCTGCGGCCATGAACAGCGAGGCCTTGAAGGTCGCATGGTTGATGATGTGGAACACCGCCGCCACCGCCGCCAGGCGCGTGTCGAGGCCGAACAGCAGGGTGATCAGCCCCAGGTGGCTGATGGTCGAGTAGGCCAGCAGGCCCTTGAGGTCGTGCTGGAACAGGGCCATACCGGCGCCGACCAACAGGGTCACCAGGCCGGTGATGCTGACCAGGTAGAACCACCATTCGGAACCGGCCAGTGCCGGGTACAGCCGCGCCAGCAGAAACACCCCGGCCTTGACCATGGTCGCCGAGTGCAGATAGGCCGAAACCGGGGTCGGCGCCGCCATCGCGTGGGGCAGCCAGAAGTGGAAGGGAAACTGCGCCGATTTGGTGAACACCCCGAGCAGCACCAGCACCAGGGCCAGGGGATACAGCGCATGGGCGCGAATCGCATAACCGGCCGCCAGTACCTGCGACAGCTCGAAGCTGCCGGCGATATGGCCAATCAGCAGGATCCCCGCGAGCAGGGCCAGACCGCCGCCGCCGGTCACTGCCAGGGCCATGCGCGCACCGGTGCGGGCATCCGAACGGCCACTCCAGAAGCCGATCAGGAGGAACGACGAGAGGCTGGTCAGCTCCCAGAACATCAGCATCAGCAGCAGATTTTCCGACAACACCACGCCGAGCATGGAGCCCATGAACAGCAGCAGGAACGCGAAGAAACGCCCCATCGGCTCCTGTTTCGCCAGGTAGTAGCGGGCGTAGAGAATCACCAGCAGGCCGATGCCGAGAATCAGCAAGGCGAACAGGAAACCCAGGCCATCCAGGCGTAAGCTCAGATTCAGCCCCAGCGACGGCAACCAGCTCAGCTTGACCCTGACCAGATCACCGGCAAACACCGACGATTGTTGCGACAACAACAGGATCAGGGCCAGCATCGGCGCCAGTCCCGCCGCCACCGAGCAGGCCGAACGCCCCACTCGCTCGGCCAGCAATGGCAGGATCATCCCCAAGAATGGCAAGGCGACAATTAGCGCAAGCGCCATACACAAAACCCCTTTTTGCAAGTCCGCCGACCAGATCATGGCCGACGCTTAGCGTCCAAACTGCTACGCCAGGCCCCGTGACGCTGAATCCGCGTCATGGCTCTGGCGCGCCTTATCGTATTGGCAGGTCTACGCCTGCTGCGTGACCCGGGAAGGCCGTGGTCATTCCCCGAGAGCCCTTTTACATTGCTCGACCGCCGCTCGCCGACCTCTGTCAGAGCCGGCTAAGCCTTTGTCGGCGCGGGATTATTTCACGATTATCCATGCCTATCGATGCAGCAATACGAATAGAAGTATTACTAAAATCGCAACCTGCGGGATTGTCTGACTGTAGCAGGCCGGTTTTTAACGCCCCTCTCTTTTATCAAGAGGGGCATCGCAGGTAGCCGTTCAACAGACTGCCAGCGGGTGGGTAGGAATCGTTGAATTACGCACACGAAAAAGCCGGATCAGCTGACGCTGACCCGGCTTGAGCATGGTTCAAGGGGCGACGCGGCTGGTGCCGTTGACCGTCATGATCCGTACACGCTGACCAACCCGAAAGACCTGATTCTCCTCGACAGCCTGGACATAGGCGCGCATGGTGCCATCGTCCTCGCGCACAGTGATTTCCACACCTTGGGTGCGCGTGAAGCCCTCTTCGGTCGCGGCGCCAATCAAGCCACCGGCCACTGCTCCAATCACTGCCGCCACGGCGCTGCCGCGACCACTACCGACACCGCTGCCGGCTACGCCCCCAACCACCGCACCGGCGCCGGCGCCGATCGGCGTCTTGGTACCTTCGATCTTCACCGGCCGCAGCGATTCGATAGTCCCCATGCGCACGGTTTGCACCGCGCGCGCCTCATCGCGCGAATAAGTGTCGCCCGTCAGACTGGACGCGCATCCACCCAGGATCAGAGCCAATGCCGTAAAAACTGTAACCAACGCAACTGGCTTACGCATGAGAACCGCCTCCGCTTGCAATATTTGGCTTATTAGACCGACAAAGCACGCAGCTGTCATCCTGCCCCTGGAAAAACCCTGCGCAACGGCCAGCCTGCTTCAGTCAGCTTAGGCTATCGGTTAGGCTTCGCCGCATTAAGGAGGGACAGCCCCCATGGATTACTTCATCATCGCCAGCCTGACCTGTGCCGGGCTTTACTTCCACTGGTGGCTGTTCGTGCGCATCAAGCGCTGGGCAGACCGCGACCTGGCCTTATCGCTGGCCGGCAAGGACGCCGCAAAGAAGGCCTACATGCTCCAGCGCCTGAGCGAAGCCCAGGCCGGCAAGGTCAAGCGCCGCGAACTGCAGGCCTGGCTGGAACGCGCGGCCGCCGACTACCGGGCGCCCTGAGGGGAGAGCCTGCGCCCGCCGGCGGCGCTCAGCGAAGGCAGTTATCACTCGCGCAAAAACAGCGGGGCGCCCGCAGGCGCCCCGTATGCAACAGATCGGATCCAGCCCGGGGATCAGGGCGCCAGCCGCTCGCGACTCCAGACACCGTCGTGCAGGCGGTAATCGAGGCGGTCATGCAGACGACTGGCGCGGCCCTGCCAGAACTCGACACGCTCGGCCAGCAGACGATAACCACCCCAGTGTGGCGGACAATGTGGCGCCTGCTCGAGAAAGCGCTCCTTGACTTGCGCCAACAGCCTTTCAAGCTCGGCACGATCCTTGATCACCTGGCTCTGCGGCGAAGCCCAGGCGCCCAGGCGGCTGCCCAGCGGACGCACCTGAAAATAGGCATCGGATTCGGCCGCAGTAACACGTTCGACCCGCCCTTCGATGCGCACCTGACGCTCCAGGCTCGGCCAGAAGAAGGTCATGGCCGCGTAGGGCCTGGCGGCCAGTTGCTCGCCCTTGGCACTGTCGTAGTTGCTGAAGAAGGTGAACCCGCGCTCGTCCAGCCCCTTGAGCAGCAGCACCCGGCAATGTGGACGGCCGTCGGTATCGACGGTGGCCAGGGTCATGGTATTGGGCTCGACCGGGGGTTGCTCGGTTTTCACCGCATCGGCAAACCATTGTTTGAACAAGCTGAATGGCTCGGCAGGCGCCTGCGCCTCGCTCAAGCCATCACGGATGTAGTCGCGGCGCATATCGGCCAAGGTCTGGGTCATGACAAAGCCCTTGAGAACGGAAGCTGCCTAGCTTACCCGGAGCCACCCGACTTGGCTTGATCCAGGGCAAGGATCTACTTGCCTGCCGCCGAATCGGCACTGTCTTTCGGCTTGGCGCTGACTGCGACTAGCGCGGCCGGAGCCGGCTGGCTGTATTTGGCGACCAGCCCCCGCATGGTGTCCTTTGAAGTCAGGATGATTTCCACCCGCCGATTGAGCGCACGACCCTCGACGCTGTCATTGGCCGCCCGCGGCATGTCCGAGCCCATGCCTTTGACCATCAAACGATTTTGCTTCAGTCCACTGAGCCGGAAGATTGCGGTAAAGGCCCGCGCCCGCTCATGACTCAGCTCGCGGTTGGCCGCAGCGGCGCCGCTGCTGTCGGCATGGCCGATCACCAGCACGGCAACACCCTGGTCGCCTTCCAGCAATTTGGCAACCCGGCTGATCGGCCCGAGGGTCACCGGCAGCAGCATGAAGGGACGATCCGGGTTGAAGGTGCCCTGCACCGGCGCCGTCACCACCAGCAGGTTCTCGCGCCGCTCCAGCTCGAAGTGGCTGCCCTTGATTGCCTCACGTACGCGCGGCTCGTAATCGTCGAGCCAGGCCTGGGTGACTTTCGGACTCGGCATGGCAACCGCTAGTGGCTTCTTGCTCTTCTCGGTGCCGGCACAACCGGCGAGGAGCAGACACAGGGCGAAGGCGAGAGATTTATTGGCGAGCATCGGTCATCCACATGCGAAATAGTCTAAGGAAACCGGCGCCGGGCCGGTATGAACAATTTGAACAAGCCTAATGTGCTGGGGAGTTTAGCCGAGCTTCCTACAGACAATCTGCCAAAACACGCGCAAGTTTCTGTGCACGAGGGTCCATCAAGACGAACGGTCCCAAATTATTGACCACGAAGCCAAACGCCACATCGCGTTCCGGATCGGCAAAACCGCTGGAGCCGCCCGCCCCAGGGTGTCCGAACGCCCGCGGCCCCATGCCATAGGTGGCATTGGCCACCTCGGGCTGGTCGAGCATGCAGCCCAGGCCGAAGCGGGTGCGGGTCAGCAGGGTCTTGTCGTCACCGACGCCATGCTCACGGGTCAGCTCGTCGAGCAATTCGCTTTCCAGCAAGCGGCCATCGAGCAAACCACTGTAAAAACCGGCCAGGCTGCGTGCATTGCCGTGGCCGTTGGCCGCCGGCTGCTGCATGCGCCGCCATTGCGGCTTGTTGGTGCTGGTCATGATCGACGGCGGGTTGCTGAAGGCGCGCGTACTCATGGCCGCGGAGTCGCTCATCATGACCTTGAGCAGGCGCTGGGCGGCGGCGTCGCCCAGGTTGCCCTTGCCGCGGGATATATGCGCTACCCGCTCGAACTCCTCATCGGCCAGGCCGACATGAAAATCCAGACCCAGGGGTTTGGCGGTGCGCGCGACTATCGACTCGCCCGGACCGCGGTCTTCGATGCGCCGCAGCAGTTCGCCAACCAGCCAGCCGTAGGTGATGGGCGCATAACCATGGCCCTCGCCGAGCGGCCACCAGGGTTGTTCGGCTGCCAGGGCCGCGGTCATGGCCTGCCAGTCGTACAGCGCCTCGGCCGGCAGCATCTGGCGCAGCGCCGGCAGCCCGGCCTGGTGGCAGAGCAGATGGCGCAGGGTGATTTTTTCCTTGCCGGCGGCGGCGAACTCCGGCCAATAGCGGGCCACGGGCGCGTCCAGCTCGAGCTTGCCCTCGCCGACCAACTGCAAGGCAGTCACGGCGGTAAAGGTCTTGGTGCAGGAAAACAGGTTGAGGATGGTGTCGCTGTGCCAGGCCTGCTGAGCGTCCTTGTCCGCCACCCCGGCCCAGATATCCAGCACCGTCTCGCCGGCCACCTGCACGCAGAGCGCCGCGCCACGTTCCTGCGGGTCCTCGAACAAGGCGGCGAAGGCGTCCTTGACGGCCTCGAACTGAAGGTCAAAATAGCCCTGAATCTGCACAGGCGGCTCCTTGGTCGGGGGAATGGATGATCAGCCGCGTATTGTTCCAGCCCGCACCGCACTTGGGAACCCGCGCGGCAGGCTAGCCGATTTCCCGGCGAAAAGGCGGCAGTGCATTGAGGATCGCCTTGCCATAGCGCTGGGTCACCACCCGCCGGTCGAGCAGGGTGATGGTGCCGCGGTCCTCTTCGGTACGCAGCAGTCGGCCGCAGGCCTGGACCAGGCGCAGCGAGGCGTCGGGTACGGCGATTTCCATGAAGGGGTTGCCGCCGCGCGCCTCGATCCACTCGGCCAGCGCCGCCTCCACCGGGTCATCCGGCACGGCGAAGGGGATCTTGGCGATCACCACGTGCTCGCAATAGGCGCCGGGCAGGTCGACGCCTTCGGCGAAACTGGCCAGGCCGAACAACACGCTGTCCTCGCCGCTGTCGACCCGCGCCTTGTGCTTGTTGAGGGTTTCCTGCTTGGACAGGTTGCCCTGGATGAACACGCGCTTGCGCCAATCGCGCTCCAGGCCCTCGAACACGTCCTGCATCTGTTTGCGCGAGGAGAACAGCACCAGAGTACCGCGCGAGCCTGCCACCAGCGCCGGCAGATCGCGGATGATAGCCGCGGTATGCGCCACCGCATCGCGCGGATCGGCATTCAGGTTCGGTACCCGCAAGACGCCGGCATCGGCATGATGAAAAGGGCTCGGCACCACGGAGGTCACCGCCGCCTTGGGCAGGCCGGCGCGCATCCGGTAGCGGTCGAAGGTGCCCAGCGCGGTCAGCGTCGCCGAGGTCACCAGGGCGCCGTAGGCGACGTTCCACAGGCTGCGCCGCAGGGTTTCGGCGGCGAGGATCGGGCTGGCGTTGACTTCGATGTCGAACAAGGCGCCGCTGTCGGCCAGGGTCAGCCAGCGCGCCATCGGCGGGCTGTCTTCGGGGTCTTCGGCGCTGAAGGCCAGCCACAATTCCCAGCTGCCATGGGCACGGGCCAATAAACTGCCGAACAACGGGTACCACTCCTCGGCCTGGTGACTGGCGATACCGATGGTGGCCTCGCCGTCCATGGCTTCCTTGAGTTTTTCGGTCACCCCGGTGAACAGCTCGGAGAGTTTGGAAAAGCCCTTCTTCAACTCGGTGCCCAGCTCACGCAGGTGCTCCGGCACCTGGCCGCCGACGAAACGGTGACGCGGCCGTTCGCGGCCCTGCATGTCTTCGCCGGGCTTGAACTCGGCCACCTGCTCGCAGGCGCTGAACATGAACTGCTGCTGGGTCTTGATCTCCCGCGCCAGCTCCGGCACCTGCTCGATCAAGCGTCCCAGGTCACCCGGCAAGGGGTGCTGGGCCAGCAGCTTGCTGAGATTCTTCGCGGTCTGTTCCAGCCAGTCGGCGGTCGAGCGCAAACGGGTGAAATGGGCGAAGTGGCCGATGGCCTTGTCCGGCAGGTGATGGCCTTCGTCGAACACATAGAGGGTTTCGCGCGGGTCGGGCAGCACGGCGCCGCCGCCCAGGGCCAGATCGGCCAGGACCATGTCGTGGTTGGTGACGATCACGTCGACCTTGCCCATGCCTTCACGGGCCTTGTAGAAGGCACACTGCTGGAAGTTCGGGCAATGCCGGCTGGTGCACTGGCTGTGATCGGTGGTCAGCTGCGACCAGCGCGCGTCCTCCAGCTCCTCGGGCCAGCTGTCGCGGTCGCCGTCCCATTTGTTGCCGGCGAGCTTTTCCATCATGGCGACGAACAGTTTCTGGCTCTGCTCGTCGACGTCGATGCGGAAGCCTTCCTCCTCGAACAACTGGGCGGTGGCGCTTTGCGCATGGCCCTCCTGCAGCAGCAGATCGAGCTTGGACAGGCACAGGTAGCGGCCACGGCCCTTGGCCAGGGCGAAACTGAAATTCAGACCGCTGTTGCGCATCAGATCGGGCAGATCCTTGTGCACGATCTGCTCCTGCAGGGCCACGGTCGCGGTGGCGATCACCAGACGCTTGCCGGCGGCCTTGGCCACGGGAATCGCCGCCAGGCAATAGGCCACCGTCTTGCCGGTGCCGGTACCGGCCTCGACCGCCACCACGGCGGGTTCGCCCTCGCGCCGACCTTCCCCGTCGACCTCGATCGTGCCCAACACCTTGGCGATGTCGGCGATCATCAAGCGCTGACCATAACGTGGCTTGAGCGATTTGGCTTCGAGAAAACGCGTGTAGGCGCCCTGGATCTGGGACTTGAGTTCGGTACTGAGCATGGGATCTGAATCTAGGGTCTGGGCGCGAAAAGGCTGGATAAATTTTCAGTGTCTGGCAACGGCCGCTATCATAGCGCGCTAAGCGCTAACGCGCAGAACCCGGACTGGAGTTTTACATGACACCTTACGCTGTGACCTACGCCCTGCATCTGCTCGCCGCACTCGTCTGGGTCGGCGGCATGTTCTTCGCCTGGATGATCCTGCGCCCCGCCGCGGTCAGCGCACTGGAGGCGCCCGCTCGCCTGAAACTGTGGCTCGAGGTATTCCCGCGCTTCTTCTACTGGGTCTGGGCCGCCGTGATAGTGCTGCCGGTCACCGGCGTGGGCATGCTCCACCTGCGCTTTTCCGGTTTCGAGACCGCGCCGCGCTATGTGCACATCATGATCGGCCTGTATATCGCCATGCTCGCGCTGTTTATCCGCGTGCAGGCACTGCAACTGCCCGAACTGCGCCGTGCAGTGGCCGCCGCGGACTGGCCGAGCGGCGGCGCTGTGCTCGGGCGTATTCGCCGCCTGGTGGGTATCAACCTGATCCTCGGCCTGGTAGTGGTCAGCATCGCCGCCGCCCGCCCAGGTTTTTGAGGCTGAGCCTGGCGCTCCTGGCCCTGTAGCCGCAGATTTAAAAGCGCACTACATCCAGATTGCCTGCCGCCCCTGCAGCCCCCGCCCGGCCAGCCTGGCCGGGCAGCCCATCGCGAGCAGGCTGCGTGCTGTACAGCCAGCAGCCCTTGCTCGCGCCACCGACGCCAGCGTTACCGCCATTACCGGCTGCACCGCCTGCCCCGCCATCGAGGAGTACCTGCAAGCGCTCCAGTGGAAAGTCCAGCGGCACTTCCAGACGCACCTGGCCACCGCGAGCGCCGGCCTGACCATCACTGCCGTTCAGCCCGTCATGGCCGCGGCTGGCCTGCCCCCCAGGCACAGCCGCCCGGCTTGCCATCGGCCCCATCCAGGCCAACGTAACCTGGTGCCCCCATGCCGCCACGGGCATCGAGCAGGAGCGCCTCGACCACCACACCGCGCAGACGGATGCTGAGCGTACGGCCCGGCACTGCCGGTTGCAGAAACGAGCCAGGGGCACCGCGTGCGCTGATTTGCGCACCGGCTGCGATCTCAGCGTTCACCACGTCCAGACGAAAGGCTGGCTCGCCAGGTGCAATGGCAATCCGTGCATCACGCCCCAGGCGCAGCTCTGCGACATGCATTTCGCTCAGCCCGGACGGGATCAGCAAGGTGCCATGATCCGCAACATGCAGGCGTTCCACCCGCACCACGCTGGTTACCGCAGGCAAGCGCAGCAAGGCATGCGACTGCACGTCGATCAGGCTCTGCGCCAACGCAAGCGGGCTGGACAGTGCGGCCAGCAGCAACAGGCTACGCATGCTCGACCTCCAACTCCGCAGGTGCCGCGCTCAGCGGCTGCACCGGCGCCGACAACAGGGCCTGCAAGTGAAAAATGCCGAACAGTAAAATCTGCACGCGCTCCAGCCCGGGCCGAGTACGCCCGCTCACGCGCTCACTGAACAGCCACAATTCCAGCCCATGGATCAGCACGAGCAAAGCACCCGCCAGATGCAGCAGCAGTGCGAAAGGCTGCGCGAACGGATCGAGCAGATTGGCCAAGACCACGCCCCAAAACAACGCGGTCAGTACTTTCCCCAGCCCCAACAAGATGCTCATGTCCGCCCCTGGCAATTTTTTGTTCCGCCGCACCTTAACCGCTTTGCGCCGGGCTAGCAAAAACTGCAGAGGCCTCCCGCCTGGCAGGTCAACGACCGGCCCGCATCGGCTGACCCTGGCTAGGGCAGCGCTTCGACTGCCGCCTCGACCCTTCTGTTGATTGCGCGTCCAGACTCACTGTCGTTATCGGCAACCGGGCGTGCTTCGCCGTAACCCACAGCCGATACCCGATTGCTTTCGATACCATGCTGCTCGACCAGCACCTCGCGCACGGCGTTGGCACGGCGTTCGGACAAGCCCTGGTTATAGGCATCGGAGCCGATGGAGTCGGTATGTCCCTCGACAACGGTGCTTGTCTGCGGGTACTGCTTCATGAAGTCGGCCAGGTTTTTGATGTCGGCGTGGCTGCCTTCCTTGACTACCGACTTGTCGAAGTCGAACTTGACGTCCAACTCGACTCGAACCGGCACTGCAGGCTCATCGGGTTGCATCACTTCAGGCGGGCTCTCATACACCGGCAATGGGCAGCCATTGTGGCGCACTGGAGTATTGGGCGGCGTATCCGGACAACGATCGCGGCGATCGAACACGCCGTCGCCGTCTTGGTCACCATCCTGGGCATAGCAAATAAGGCCGCCTACGACCGCACCGGCCACGGCGCCACCTGCTGCCCAAGCCGAACTTTCGATTGCGCCCAAGCCACCACCGGCCAGACCGCCAAGCGCGCTGCACAAGGGCCAGTTCCCCTGGTTGAGTGCCGCATCTCCCGTACTGGAAGTCGTGACGCAACCCGAAAGAACACTGCTGGCCAAGAGAAGGGGGAAAGCAACCCTGAAGAGTCTGATTCTCATGGCGAATCTCCTGTGTTACTGGCGTGCTGCCAGTAACACAGGAGTTAAGCCGTCTCTCCCGGATAGTACAAGTACGCCCCTGAAAGGAGCGCCTAATGCCGCTTAAGGCTGCGCCTCGACCTCAGCCTCGACTCGACGGTTGATCGCCCGTCCTTCCGCGGTCGCGTTGTCGGCAACCGGCCGGCTTTCGCCATAACCTACTGCGTTGACGCGCTCACCGGCCACACCATACTGGTTGACCAGCACTTCGCGCACGGCGTTGGCGCGACGCTCAGACAAGCCCTGGTTGTAGGCATCGGTACCGATGGAGTCGGTATGCCCTTCGACCACGGTGGTAGTTTGCGGGTATTGCGCCATGAAGTCTGCAACGCTCTTGATGTCGGCGAAGCTGCCTTCCTTGACTACCGACTTGTCGAAATCGAACTTCACATCCAGCTCGACCCGCACCGCTTCTGCGACTGGCTCGGGCATGGGCGTCTCTTCAACCATCACCTCCTCGACCATCACCACTTCTTCGGCGCCATGCACCCAGCAATAGGCTGCCGCCATGCCGGCACCGACCAATGCGCCTCCACCCGCCCAGGTAGAACTCTCGATCGCGCCCAATGCCGCGCCACCCACACCGCCGACAGCAGCACAAGTTGGCCAATCGCTTTTCTGCAAGCCGGCGCAGCCCGTCAGGAAGCTGGTCGTCAGAATCAGGGGTACAGCTTTCCTTATGATGCTCATATGCATATCTCCAGTAGGAATCGGACCAAAACCGACACTTATGGATTAAAGACTGCCGTTTTAGAATCCGCCAGACATGATATGCATACCCGTTAAGAATATTCGGGGCCTTAACCCGACCACAGGTTAGTCTTTTCCGAACCGATCGAGGATTATCGATGACCGAGAGTATTTCTTCCCGCACGCCACAGCAAGCGCTGGCCGCTCTGCTGGAGCGTTACGCGCCGCGCCGCCTGCTGTTGATAGGCGCCAGCGAACTGCCGGCACTGGTCGCTTTTCGGGCCGCTCACGCCGATTGCCAGATCGCCTACGCCGCCGCAGGCGCCCTGCCGGCCGAGTTGGCCGCACAACGATTCGACCTGGCGCTGGTCGTCGACTGCCTCGAACACCTGCCCAAACGCACGGGGCTGCAACTGCTCGGCGGCATCCGCAACCTGAACGCCAGCCGCCTGGCGGTGCTGGTCGACCTGCAGGCCTGCGCCTGGCAGGACACCGATTTCTTCGCCCTGGCCTTGCAGGTCAGCGAGCGTTTTCAGCGCGGCGAACAGACCCTGAGCCTATTCACCTACGACCTGCTCGACTACAAACAGGTACCCGACTGGCTCAACGCCAAGTTCTGGGCCAACCCGGAAAACTTTGGCAAGTACTGGTGGTAACTCACATGACGACAACCGACGCCGAGACCCCGCCAAGCTGTCCTTGCGGCAGTGGCGATCCGCTGAGCGAGTGCTGCGGCCGCTATCATGCCGGACTGCCGGCGCCGAGTGCCGAAACGCTGATGCGCTCACGTTACAGCGCCTATGCACTGGGGCGGGTCGATTACCTGCTGGCGACCACCCTGGCGGCACAGCGTTCAGGACTCGATCGCGCCGCCATTAGCGCCTGGAGCCTGCACAGCACCTGGCTTGGCCTGGAAGTCGAAAGCAGCGAAGTGCTGGGCGGTCAGCCGGAACATGCGTTCGTGACCTTTACCGCCCGCTGGCACGATGACGCCGGCGAACACACCCATCGCGAACGCTCGGCCTTCGTCCAGCACCAGGGTCATTGGTACTTTATCGACCCCACGGTCGCGCTGCAGGCCGGCCGCAATGACCCCTGCCCTTGCGCCAGCGGACAGAAATTCAAGAAGTGCTGTGCGGGTTTTGTCTGAAGCGACAGGCACCAGTTCCGCCTGCGCAGCGCGGGGGAAACTCGACAGAACACCTGTCGTCAATAATTTCCCCGGATTTCATCCGGGCTACGAAAAGCCGCTCACCCGCCCCGCTTAACGGCCTGCACGCTTTCCGGGCGCAGCAAACCCGACCTCGCCTACTCCTGTAATTTCAGATGGGAAATATCCGGCGGCGGTGCGGCGGGGGCGGCCTTGATCTCGCCCATGTCGCTACCGACAGGAGCCAGGCTGAAGTGCGACAGATCGAGAGGCGGCGCTTGCGGTTCGGGCTTGCCGTCCTGCACGTCCTCACCTAGCGGGGCGATCCCGAAATCCGGCGCATCGACCTCCGCAAATGCCGCCATATACTCATCGCGCGGCAGCACTTGCAGGCGTTTGCCGGCCGGCGCCGGCGTGGTTACCGCAGGCACAGCGTCGGGCGTTGCAACGGCAGGCGCTGGCGCCAGTTCGATTTCCTCGATTTCCTCTGCCATGACCCGCACTTCGACCAGAGCGCCGGCGCGCAGCAAGGTGCTGCGGTATTTTTCCGCGCCGGCCGCATCCAGGTTGTTCTTGATCACGATGCGCCGCCCGGAGAACAGCAAGGCAATGCGCTGAGCATCGGCCTGGAACAACTTGGCCAGATTGGCTTTGACCGACTCCAGCTGCGCCCCCGGCTCAAGCTGGCCGGCAAAGGCGATCTCGTAACGAACCATGGTCATACTCCTGTCTTTATCGGTGTCCAGTATGGCGCAGGTTTTTTTACCCTCACAACACGTTGCAGCCCGGCACGTGCTTGTTACACTGGCGCGTCCTTTGGAGTATGAAATGTTTTCCCAGGCGCCAACTATAAGAATTCTCAGCCTATTGATGTTTTTCGGCCTGTTTTGCGGGCTCGGCGGATGTTCCACCTGGACCAGCGGCGGGTTCAAGGATCCGGATGTCCGCCTGGTCAAGGTCGAGGTCATCAGGGCCAAGTTATTGGAACAGCAGTTCGTCCTGCGTTTCCGTATCGACAACCCCAACAGCATGAGCTTGCCGGTGCGCGGCCTGGATTACCGGGTACACCTCAACGAGGTGAAGCTGGCAGAAGGCCAATCCGACACCTGGTTCACGGTTCCGGCCCATGGCCACCATGTATTCGATGTCCCTGTACGCACCAACCTCTGGCGGCACCTGCGGCAGATCGTCAAATTGCTGGAGCGCCCCGAGGAGCCGATTCGCTATCGCCTCGAAGGCCAGGTAAAAACCGGTTTGTTGTTCGGCCGTAGCGTGCACATGTCGCGTAATGGAGAGATAATCCCCGGCGATTTCATTCCCGAGTAGACGCACATGAACCAACACGCCCACGTACACGGTCCCGACTGCAACCACGCCGAACACGATCATCATGACCACGGACACGTGCACGGCCCGGACTGCAACCATGCTCACCAGGAGCCGGTGCGCAACGCCCTGAAGGACGTCGGCCGCAACGACCCCTGCCCATGTGGCAGTCAGAAGAAATTCAAGAAATGCCACGGCGCCTGACAAATCCATGACCAGCGTTAATCTGCTCCTGTTGGCCGGCACCCTGGTGGTGATGGCACTGGCGCTGTACGCCCTGTCGCTGTGGCGCCGCGTCTGGGCGCAACAGCGTGATCGGCAACAGGCAGAACAGCAGCGCCGCGAACGCCTGGCCGGCGATCTGCAAATACTCGCCGGCAGCCTGCTCGATGGCCAGCTACCGTTGATCGAAGGTGCCATCCGGATCAAGGTGCTGCTGGACAACTACGACAGCGCGCTGAGCCAGGACAGCCGCTGCCAGGTATTTCACCTGCTGTTCGAAGCCACCGCCCAGGTACCGACCCATGCCAGCTGGAAGGCACTGGAATTGACCGAGCGGCGCCAGCACGAAAAGCACTTCAACGAACTGGAACTGCAGCACAAGGCCGCCGCTCGCACAGCCGCACGCTGGCTGCTCGACGAAGGCCTGAAGCGCACCGGCAGTTGACCCTGCCGGGTAGGTTGAGCAGCACTTTCATCCACCGATCCGTCCAGTCCTGCGTTCTGCAAGGAGCTCGCTGCATGCTATCGCGCGCATTCCGCCCCCTGGCCCTGCTGGGCCTCGCCGCCACCCTCACTGCCGGCCTGGCGTTGAGTGGCTGCCAGTCGTTTCTCGACAGCCGCTACCGCGATAGCCTGCACCCGGATCAGGGCAGCGTGCGCGTTCAGGGTCTTGCGCAAAGCGTTGTGATTCGGCGCAATGCCTTGGGCATGCCGCTGATCGAAACCAACACCTTCCACGACGCCCTGTTCGCCCTCGGCTATGTGCATGCCAGTGATCGCCTCAGCCAGATGGTCGGCCTGCGCCTGATGGCCGAAGGTCGCCTGGCGGAGATGGCAGGTCCCGGTGTGCTGGAAATCGATCGCCTGATGCGCGCGGTCAACCTGAAGAAAAGCGCCGAAGTGCTCCATGCCAGCGCCTCGCCACGGCTGAAGAAGTTCTTCGAGGTGTATGCCCGCGGCGTCAACGCCTACCTGTTCCGCTATCGCGACAAGCTGCCGATGGACCTGGCCCAGTCCGGTTATCGCCCGCCCTACTGGAAAGCCGCAGACTCGGTGCTGGTGTTCTGCCTGCTAAACTTCGGCCTGTCAGTCAACCTGCAGGAAGAAATCGCCGCCCTGGTGCTGGCGCAGAAAGCCGGCAGCGAACAACTCGCGTGGTTGCTGCCCACCTACCCGGACGAACCGCTGCCGTTCGATGAGGCCGCAAAACTCAAAGGCCTGCCCCTCAGCGGACAACTCCCCGGCCTGGCCGCCGTCAACCAGGCGGCCAGCCAGTTCGCCGCCGCTCACATGCTCGGCGTCGCCGCGTCCAACAACTGGGCGATCGCCCCGCAGCACAGCCGTAGCGGCAAGAGCCTGCTGGCCAACGATACCCACCTGCCGCTGGCGATGCCCTCGGCCTGGAACTTCGTACAGATTCGTTCGCCGAAATTCCAGGCCGCCGGCGTGTCGATAGCCGGCGTGCCCGCCATCGTCGCCGGGTTCAACGGCAAGCTCGGCTGGGGCATGACCATGGTCATGGGCGACAACCAAGATCTGTTCCTGGAGAAAATCCAGCGTCGGGGCAACCGCCTCTATTACCAGGCCGACGGCCAATGGCTGGCCGCCCGCGAGCGCCAGGAAACCTTCTTCATCAAGGGCCAGCGGCCGATCCGCGAAACCCTCTACGAGACCCGTCACGGCCCGCTGCTCAACTCGGTGCTGGGCGAACGCAAACACCCCTTGCAACCCCTGCAACTGGCCAGCGGCTACGGCCTGGCCCTGCAAACCACGCAATTCGAGGCCGACCAGACCCTGGATGCGCTGTTCGACCTGTCCCGCGCACAATCGGTTGAGCAAGCCTTCGAGGCCACCCGCGAAGTGCGTGCCATACCCCTGAATATCGTTTTCGCCGACACCCAGCACATCGGCTGGCAAGTCACCGGGCGCTTTCCCAATCGCCGCGAAGGCCTTGGCCTCATGCCTTCGCCAGGCTGGGACGGCCGTTATGACTGGGATGGCTTCGCCGACCCGATGCTCCACCCCTATGACCAGGATCCGCAGCAAGGCTGGCTGGGCACCGCCAACCAGCGCAGCGTACCGCGCGGCTACGGCATGCAGCTGTCCAACTCCTGGTACTACCCGGAGCGCTACGAGCGCCTGGCGCAGCTGGCTGGCAGCGGCAAGCACGACACCCGCAGCATGATCGCCATGCAGTACGACCAGACCACGCCCTTCGTCGCCAAGCTGCAAAGCATGTTCGCAGCGCCCGGCATGGCCGAGCCACTGCAACAAGCCATCGACGCTCTGCCCGCGCCGGAGCGTGCAAAGGCGCGCGAAGCCTACAACCGGCTGATGGCCTTCGACGGCAAGCTCGCCGCCACCTCAGCGGATGCCGCACTCTACGGCGCCTTCCTGCATGAAAGTGCGCGCCAGATCTTCCTCGACGAACTGGGCCCCGAAACCAGCCCGGCCTGGCTGGCCCTGGTGGAAACCGCCGACAAATCCTATTCGGCCCAGGCCGACCACCTGCTGGGCCGCGACGACAGCCCGTTCTGGAACGATATCGGTAGTGCCCAGCAAGAAGACAAACCGGCCATTCTCGCCCGCAGCCTGGCCGCCGCCGTGACCTTCGCCGAAAGCAAACTCGGCAGTGAGCGCAGCGCCTGGCAATGGGGCAAGCTGCACAGCTACGACTGGGTCAGCGAGACCAGCAAACTGGCGCCCTACATGAGCACCAGCCAGCGCGCCGCGATCAACTCGCTGAAGGGTTATCTCGACCGTGGCCCCCACCCGGCCGGAGGCGATCACAGCACCCTCAATGTCTCGGCCTACCACTGGGGACAGGATTTCGACACCTGGCTGATCCCGGCCATGCGCATCGTCGTCGACTTCGGCCGCGCAGAGCCGCTGCTCGGTCTGAACAGCTCCGGCCAATCCGGCAACCCGGCGAGCGCGCATTACGCCGACGGCATCGAGGCCTGGCGCAAGGGCCAGTACATGAGTTTCCCGTTCCAGCCGCAGAACCTCGACAAGGTCTATGGCAACAGACGACTGATCCTGACGCCGGGACAATAATCGCCGTTGGTCGGCGGCTGCTGAACTAACCAGCCAGGCATCGGCTCTGAATTAACGGACTTACTCCATAGATCATCGTTTCAGGGCGCCTTTGGGCGCCTTTTTTTTGCGCGTGATTTCGCCGCGCGCCTGCCCGGCGGGCGACAAGGGTCAGTCGCGGGTAATCCCGGTAATGGTGATGCCGTAACATTCAGCCAGACGCACGGCCGGGGTCTGGATTTCATTGGGAAGGTCTCTCGGCTCTTCGCGCTCGTAGACCTTCTCGGCCATCTTGAGCAACGCCGCTACCGCCTGTTCCATGCTCGGTTTGCTGGCGGACTGAAGTTCGAACACCTCGGTGCGCTCATCTTTGCTGTAAGTGATTTTCCACGTCGTCATGACTGATGCCTCCCGCACTAAAATACTCGATCGCCCGCACACTGGCGGACAGGGTTCTGGTTAGCCCCACCCTAGCAAAGCAATTCGATTGCCGCAGGCTCTACCGCACCGAACAGCCTTTCCAGATGTTTCAGCACCATTCGCAGCCTGCAATGCTGCTCGGTTAAGCCAAGTGAACAGATTTTTGTAGCCCGGATGGAATCCGGGGGAAATCCAGCACCGACCAACCGTCCCAGAGGTGAAACCACGAAACGACCGACATCCTTGATGTGAACGGCACTGCGCCAGCGCTCTGCGGAACCAATGCATCGATGCCAGCGAAGAATCCAAGGCGCCTGTTTTTCGCTTGAATTTCAGTCCCATGCACTACTTTGCAGATTAACTCGGGGGACATAGTTGGCTTATGATCCTGCGGCAAGTGACTGCCCACTGAACAGGCCGTCACTTGCCGCCCCCATCATCCGCGTACCGACTTGCCCCAAGGAACCACCATGAGCAGCCGCCAAGCCGAGATCGCCACCGCCCTGAACGTGGTGCCCCCCTTTGCCGACAAAACCGCCCTGCTGGCAGAAATCGAGCGGCGCAAAACCTTTATCAAGGATTGCCTGCGTAACGCGGGCCTGAAAGTGCTGGTGCTGGGCATCAGCGGCGGGGTCGACTCGCTGACCGCCGGGCGCCTCGCGCAACTGAGCGTGGAAGAACTGCGCCACGAGACCGGCGACGCCGCGTACCGCTTCATCGCCGTACGCCTGCCGCACGGCACCCAGCACGACGAGCACGACGCCCAGGCGTCGCTGCGATTTATCCGCGCCGACGAAGAAGACACTGTGAATATCGAAGGCAGCGTGCACGGACTCGGCGAGCAGGTCAGTCATCTGCAGAAACTCAGCGATGCACGCCGCGACTTCGTCGTCGGCAACATCAAGGCGCGCCTGCGCATGGTCGCCCAGTTCGCCATCGCCAACGCCAATAACGGCCTGGTCATCGGCACCGACCATGCGGCCGAGGCGGTCATGGGCTTTTTCACCAAATTCGGTGACGGCGCTTGCGACCTGGCCCCGCTCAGCGGCCTGGTCAAGGGCCAGGTGCGCGCCATCGCCCAGCAGCTTGGCGCACCGGAGAACCTGGTGTTCAAGGTGCCCACCGCCGACCTGGAGGAACTGCGCCCCGGCAAGCCGGACGAAGAAGCGCATGGCGTCAGTTACGCCGAGATCGACGCCTTCCTGCATGGCCAGCCGGTTCGCGACGAGGCGTATGCCATCATCACCCGCACCTACGACAACAGCCGGCACAAGCGCGAGCTGCCACTGGCGCCCTGATAGCAAAAGCGCAGGCAAGAAAAAGCCGGTTTCCGCACAACGCGCAAACCGGCTTTTTCGTAACGCCGCAAATCGATCAGGCTTTCGGCAAGGTCACGCCCAGTTGCCCCTGGTATTTGCCACCGCGATCCTTGTAGGACACTTCACACTCCTCGTCGGACTCGAGAAAGAGCATCTGCGCCACGCCCTCGTTGGCGTAGATCTTAGCCGGCAGGGTGGTGGTGTTGGAGAACTCCAGGGTCACATGGCCTTCCCACTCGGGTTCCAACGGGGTGACGTTGACGATGATGCCGCAGCGCGCATAGGTGCTCTTGCCCAGGCAGATGGTCAGCACATTGCGCGGAATGCGGAAGTATTCCACGGTGCGGGCCAGGGCGAAGGAGTTCGGCGGAATGATGCACACATCGCTCTTGACGTCGACGAAGCTCTTTTCATCGAAGTGCTTCGGGTCGACGGTGGCCGAATTGATGTTGGTGAACACCTTGAATTCATCAGCGCAGCGCACATCGTAGCCATAGCTGGAAACACCATAGGAGATCAGCGGCTGACTGCCTTCTGCGCGCACCTGGCGCTCGACGAAAGGCTCGATCATGCCGTGCTCTTGAGCCATGCGGCGAATCCATTTATCCGATTTGATGCTCATGGCGGGTGTCCTGAATAAGCGGGTGATGAAAAAGTGAGCGCATCTTACCGGGGTCGGCGACAGGCTTCAAAGGCTGTCGACCAACGTCCTCGCACCAGCCTGGCTTTACTGCATCCATCGCTAAATAACAGAAAGGCCTACAGAGCGTTCGCGCTTAGCGTTAAAAGCGCGTACAGTAGCGCCACTGTGCTGCATGTGTCACCGCGAATCGCTACTTGATGCCTAGATTTCGATCCAAACATCGTCCGACTCCTAGTACTCGTTGCACTCAGTCCCGGCCTGGGCTTTTCCAGGGCTGTTATTAAAAAATTGTTAGGAGACATAAAATGTCGAATCGTCAGAATGGTACCGTCAAGTGGTTTAACGATGAAAAAGGCTACGGCTTTATCACTCCGCAATCCGGTGACGATCTGTTCGTACACTTCAAAGCTATCCAGAGCGATGGCTTCAAGAGCCTGAAAGAAGGCCAGCAAGTGACTTTCGTGGCCACCCGCGGTCAGAAAGGCATGCAAGCTGAGGAAGTTCAGGTTGTATAACCTGAGCTAAGCTCGCTTGAGAAGAAGCCCCGCCATGTGCGGGGCTTTTTTGTGGCCGACCATCTGGCGAGGGAACGTCATAAGGATGAGGGTGAAGACGCCACGCAGCAATTGCGCGGCGTCGATACCTCAGTCCTCGGATATCACGATGCTCGGCATGGCCTGGGCCTGCTGCCCACCCTGGGCGATGCGTGCACCGACGTTACGCGCGATTTCCTGATAGATCATGGCGATCTGGCTTTGCGGATCGGCGATGGTGGTCGGCTTGCCGCCGTCGGACTGCATGCGAATGGCCATCGACAGCGGCAGGGACGCCAGCAGCTCGACCCCAAACTGCGCCGCCAGCTTCTCGCCGCCACCCTCACCGAACAGATGCTCGGCATGCCCGCAGTTCGAGCAGATGTGCACCGCCATGTTTTCCACCACACCGAGCACCGGGATATTCACCTTGCGGAACATCTCCACGCCCTTCTTGGCATCCAGCAGCGCCAGATCCTGCGGCGTGGTGACGATCACCGCGCCGGATACCGGCACCTTCTGCGCCAGGGTCAGCTGGATGTCGCCGGTACCCGGGGGCATATCGACCACCAGATAATCCAGGTTGCCCCAGGCCGTCTGGGTGAGCAACTGGATCAACGCGCCGGAGACCATCGGCCCGCGCCACACCATAGGGGTGTTCTCATCGCTGAGAAAGGCCATGGACATGACCTCGACGCCGTGCGCCTTGAGCGGCACGAACCACTTCTGCTCCTTCACCTCGGGGCGCGTACCCTCGGCGATGCCGAACATGATGCCCTGGCTCGGCCCATAGATATCCGCGTCGAGAATGCCGACCCTGGCGCCCTCGCGCATCAACGCCAGCGCCAGGTTGGCGGCCGTGGTCGATTTACCCACCCCGCCCTTGCCCGAAGCCACCGCGATCACGTTCTTCACGTTGGCCAGGGCCGGCACCTGGTCTTGGGCCTTGTGCGCCTCGACCAGGCAATCGACCTGGACCTGCGCGCTGTCGACGCCGTCGAGGTTTTCCAGGGCCATTTGCAGCAGCTGCGCCCAGCCGCTCTTGAACAGGCCGGCGGCGTAACCCAGCTGCAGACGCACGCTGACCTTGCCACCCTGGATATCGACCTCACGCAGACAGCCGGCGCTGACCGGATCCTGATCGAGGTGGGGATCGGTGTATTGCGACAGTGCAGCTTCGATCGCTGCGCGGGTAACAGACATAGAGGGCTCCCAGGGAAAGACCGAGAAAAATAGACGGATATCATAGCAGCAGCTGCAAGCTGCACGGGGCAGCGCCCGGAATGCAAGGCTTTTTCTTGTCGCTTCTGGCTTGTAGCTTGCCGCTTCCTTTATAGTTACCGGCTTCCCTGAGTTACCAGTGCAGCCGATTCCCATGAGCGAAGCCCGCAAGATTCTCGTTACCAGCGCCCTGCCCTATGCCAACGGTTCCATCCACCTCGGCCATATGCTCGAGTACATCCAGACCGATATATGGGTGCGCTTCCAGAAGCTGCGCGGCAATCAATGCGTGTACGTCTGCGCCGACGACGCCCATGGCTCGGCGATCATGCTGCGCGCCGAGAAAGAAGGCATCACCCCGGAACAGCTGATCGCCAACGTCAAGGCCGAACACACGGCCGACTTCGGCGACTTTCTGGTGAACTTCGACAACTACCACTCGACCCACTCCGAAGAAAACCGCGAGCTGTCGGCGGCCATCTACCTGAAACTGCGCGACGCCGGGCATATCGCCACCCGTTCGGTGACCCAGTACTTCGACCCGGAAAAGGGCATGTTCCTCGCCGACCGCTTCATCAAGGGCAACTGCCCCAAGTGCGGCGCCGAGGACCAGTACGGCGACAACTGCGAGAAATGCGGCGCCACCTACGAGCCCACCGAGCTGAAGAACCCGCGCTCGGCCATCTCCGGCGCCGTGCCCGAACTGCGCGACTCCAAGCACTTCTTCTTCAAGCTGCCGGACTTCGAGGCCATGCTGAAAAGCTGGACCCGTGGCGGCGCCCTGCAGGATGCGGTGGCCAACAAGATCGCCGAATGGCTGGATTCCGGCCTGCAGGAATGGGACATCAGCCGCGATGCGCCCTACTTCGGCTTCGAGATCCCCGACGAGCCCGGCAAGTACTTCTATGTCTGGCTGGACGCCCCTGTCGGCTACATGGCCAGCTTCAAGAACCTCTGCGCGCGCACGCCCGAGCTGGACTTCGACGCCTTCTGGGGCAAGGACTCCACCGCCGAGCTGTACCACTTCATCGGCAAGGACATCGTCAACTTCCACGCCCTGTTCTGGCCGGCCATGCTCGAAGGCGCGGGCTTGCGCAAGCCGACCGCGGTCGCCGTGCATGGCTACCTGACCGTCAACGGCCAGAAGATGTCCAAGTCGCGCGGCACCTTCATCAAGGCGCGCACCTACCTGGATCATTTGAACCCCGAATACCTGCGTTACTACTACGCCGCCAAGCTGGGCCGCGGCATTGAAGACCTCGACCTCAACCTCGAAGACTTCGTGCAGAAGGTCAACTCGGATCTGGTCGGCAAGGTGGTGAATATCGCCAGCCGCTGCGCCGGCTTCATCCACAAGGGCAACGCCGGCCTGCTGGTCGCCGGCAACGCCGCACCCGAGCTGACCGAGGCCTTCCAGGCCGCCGCGCCGAGCATCGCCGAGGCCTACGAGGCGCGCGACTTTGCCCGCGCCATGCGCGAGATCATGGGCCTGGCCGACCGCGCCAACGCCTGGATCGCCGACAAGGCGCCCTGGGCCCTGGCCAAACAGGACGCCAAGCAGGACGAGGTGCAAGCCATCTGCGCCCTGGGCATCAACCTGTTCCGCCAGCTGCTGATCTTCCTCAAGCCGGTGCTGCCGAAACTGGCCAGCGACGCCGAGGCCTTCCTCAATGTCGCACCGCTGACCTGGGACGACCACCAGAGCCAGCTGGCCAACCACCAACTGAACCCGTTCAGCGCCCTGCTGACCCGTATCGAGCCCACGAAAATCGACGCCATGATCGAAGCCTCCAAAGAAGACCTCGCCGCCAGCGACACCCCGGCGGCGCCTGCCGGCAACGGCGAGCTGGCAAAAGACCCACTGGCCGCCGAAATCGCCTTCGACGCCTTCGCCGCGGTCGACCTGCGCATCGCCCTGATCGAAAAATGCGAGTTCGTCGAAGGCGCCGACAAGCTGCTGCGCCTGACCCTGGACATCGGCGACGCCAAACGCAACGTGTTCAGCGGCATCAAGAGCGCCTACCCGGATCCGAGCCAACTGGAGGGCCGCCTGACCCTGTACGTGGCCAACCTGGCCGCACGCAAGATGAAGTTCGGCATTTCCGAAGGCATGGTCCTGGCCGCCGGCCCCGGCGGCGAGGAAATCTACCTGCTCAGCCCGGACAGCGGCGCCAAACCGGGCCAGCGGGTCAAGTAAACACCTGCGGCGGATTGGCGCAGCGTGCCCCAACCCGCCGCGCCAGCCTTATGCCAGCCACTCAGGGGCGCTGATCCAGCTTGTGTGGCCGGATCGGCTTGCCGATAATAGTCGCCCTTGAACATATGAGTCGCGCAGCGACGTCATCCTTCTGACCTTCTACCCCTGGGAGAAGGTGGCGCGCAGCGCCGGATGAGGGAAACGGCCTTTTGCCTGTCCACCAACGGAACCCGCAATGACCGAACTCGCCTTGATCATGGTCAGCGCCATCCTGGTCAATAACTTCGTGCTGGTGCAGTTTCTCGGCCTGTGCCCGTTCATGGGCGTGTCGAAGAAGATCGAGACGGCCATCGGCCTGTCCCTGGCCACCACCTTCGTCCTGACCCTGGCGGCCATGTGCAGCTACCTGGTCCAGCAATACGTGCTCAAGCCGCTGGATCTGGAGTTTCTGCGCACCATCAGCTTTATCCTGGTGATCGCGGTGACCGTGCAGTTCACCGAGATGGTGGTGAACAAGACCAGCCCGCTGCTGTACCGCGTGCTCGGCATCTTCCTGCCGCTGATCACCACCAACTGCATCGTCCTCGGCGTGGCCCTGCTCAACGCCAACAAGGCCGAGTTCTCTTTCATCACGGCCACCGCCCACGGCTTTGCCGCCGGCCTGGGCTTCTCCCTAGTGCTGGTGCTGTTCGCCGCCATGCGCGAGCGCATCGCCATCGCCGACGTACCGAAGAGTTTCCAGGGTGCCGCCATCGGCATGGTCACCGCCGGCCTTATGTCGCTGGCCTTCATGGGCTTTACCGGGCTGATCAAGCTATGAGCCTGGTGCTGATCGCCGTTCTGGCATTGTTCGCACTGTGCCTGGTCTGTGGCGCCATCCTCGGCTTCGCCGCGGTGCGCTTCAAGGTCGAAGGCAACCCGATCGCCGAGCAGATCAACGCCCTGTTGCCGCAGACCCAATGCGGCCAGTGCGGCTATCCCGGCTGCAAGCCTTACGCCGAGGCGATTGCCAGCGGCGACAAGATCAACAAATGCCCACCGGGCGGCGAAGCGACCATCCAGGCACTGGCCGACCTGCTGGATGTCGAGGCCGAACCGCTAGACGCCGTGGAAGGCGAAAAACCGCAGATGGTCGCCTACATCCGCGAGGCCGAGTGCATCGGCTGCACCAAATGCATTCAGGCCTGCCCGGTGGACGCCATCGTCGGCGCGGCCAAGCAGATGCACACGGTGATCGTCTCCGAATGCACCGGCTGCGACCTCTGCGTCGAACCCTGCCCGGTGGATTGTATCGACATGATCCCGCTGGGCAGCAGCGTGCAGAGCTGGAAGTGGAGCAAGCCCCTGCCACCCGGCCAGTTGATCGCCAGCGATCGGGAGCAGGCAGCATGACGGCAATGCAACCCCTGGTTTGGGATATTCCCGGCGGCATTCATCCGCCGGAGCGCAAGCACCTCTCCAACCGCACGCCGATCCAGCCGGCACCACTGCCCAGGCGCCTGGTGTTGCCGCTCAACCAGCACATAGGTGCGCCGGCCGAACCGGTGGTTGCCCTGGGCCAACGGGTACTCAAGGGTCAACTGATCGCCTCTGCCACTGGTTTCGTCAGCGCGGCGCTGCATGCGCCGACCTCAGGCACCGTCAGTTTCATCGGGCCGCAGCCTTACCCGCATGTCTCCGGCATGCTCGCCCCGGCCATCGTCATCGACAGCGACGGCCTGGATCAGTGGTGCGAGCTGACGCCCTGCCCGGACTACCGCCATCTGCCAAACAGCGACCTGCTGGAGATGATCCGCCAGGCCGGGATCGGCGGCCTGGGCGGCGCCGGCTTCCCCACGGCGGTCAAGCTCAACGCGCGACCGACCCAGAAGATCCATACCCTGGTGATCAACGGCACCGAGTGCGAGCCCTATATCACCGCCGACGATCTGCTGATGCGCGAGCGCACCGAACAACTGATCTCCGGCATCGACATCCTCGCCCAACTGATCCAGCCGGACCAGGTGCTGATCGGCGTCGAAGACAACAAGCCTGAAGCCATCGCCGCACTGCGCGCGGCCTTGCGCGAGCGCAGCTATCAACTGCGGGTATTCCCGACCAAATACCCCTCCGGCGGCGAAAAGCAGCTGATCCAGATTCTCACCGGCGTCGAGGTGCCCAGCGGCGGCCTGCCGGCGGATATCGGCATCCTCTGCCAGAACGTCGGCACCTGCAAAGCCATCCACGACGCGGTGGTGCTCGGCAAACCGCTGATCTCGCGCATCACCACCCTCACCGGCGAAGCCCTGGCGCGGCCGACGAACGTCGAGGTGCTGCTGGGTACTCCGGTGGGCGAACTGCTGGAGTTTGCCGGACTCGAGCGCGGCAAGCTCGACCGCCTGATCATGGGCGGGCCGATGATGGGCTTTACCCTGCCCGACTTCGACGTGCCACTGATCAAGACCACCAACTGCCTGCTCGCGGCGACCAGCGCCGAATTGCCGCCACCGCCGCCGGCCATGCCCTGCATCCGCTGCGGCGAGTGCGCCGAGGTCTGCCCGGCCAGCCTGCTGCCGCAGCAGCTGCACTTCTTCGCCATCGGCCAGGAACATGAGCAGCTCAAGGCGCACAACCTGTTCGACTGCATCGAATGTGGTGCCTGCGCCTATGTCTGCCCGTCAAGCATCCCGCTGGTGCAGTACTACCGCGCGGCCAAGGGCGAGATTCGCGACCTGGAACAGAAGCAGCTCAAGGCCGAACAGTCCAAGCAGCGCTTCGAGCTGCGCCAGGAGCGTCTGCGCCGCGCCGAAGAGCAGAAAGAGGCCGAGCGCAAGGCCCGCGCCGAGAAAGCCGCCCGCGCCAAGGCCGCCCAGGCCGAGGCGCCAGCGAGCACCGACGGCGCGCAGGCAGGCAAACCGGCTGGCCTCGGCGACGAGCTGAAGAGACTCAAGATCGAAGCCAGCATGGCCCAGGTCGCGCTGAAGAAGGCCGAGAAACAACTGACGGCCCACGCCACGCCCGAACTGCAGGTCCAGGTCGACCAACTGCGCAGTGCCGCAACAGCCGCACAACAGGCCCTGGATGCCGCCCTGGAGGCCAGCCCGCCAGCAGCAACCCCTGCGGCGGATGAGGGCGCATTGAAAAAAGCCAAGATCGACGCCGCCATGCTCCGCGCCCAGCTGCGCAAGCTGGAGAAACTCGAGGCCCCGGACGACGACCAGCAGGCCGAACTGGCCCGCCTGCGCCAGCAGCTCGAAGAAGCCGAAAAAGCCCTGACCAGCCTGCAAACCGCGCCGCCGGCAACGCCGGTCGACGACGGCGCCCTGAAAAAAGCCAAGATCGACGCCGCCATGCTCCGCGCCCAGCTGCGCAAGCTGGAGAAGCTCGAGGTCCCGGACGACGACCAGCAGGCCGAACTGGCGCGCCTGCGCCAGCAGCTCGAAGAAGCCGAAAAAGCCCTGGCCGAGCTGCAAACCGCGCCAACGGCAACGCCGGTCGACGACAGCGCCCTGAAGAAAGCCAAGATCGACGCCGCCATGCTCCGCGCCCAGCTGCGCAAGCTGGAGAAACTCGAGGCCCCGGACGACGACCAGCAGGCCGAACTGGCCCGCCTGCGCCAGCAGCTCGAAGAGGCGGAAAAGGCTTTGGCCGGCCTGCAAACCGCGCCGCCGGCAACGCCGGTCGACGACGGCGCCCTGAAGAAGGCCAAGATCGAACTGGCAATGAAACGCGCCGAGCTGAGAAAAGCCGAGAAAGCCGGCAGCGATGACGCCGCACTGGGCAGTCTGCGCGATGCGTTGGCTCAGGCCGAACAGGCCCTGCACACCGCCGAAGCGGCGTCCGCCAAGCCTGCACCAACACTGGTGCGCGCGACCGACGACGCCACCCGCAGCCTGAAAACCGAAGTGGCCTTCGCCCGCGCCGACCTGCGCAAGCTGGAACGCGACGACAGCAGCGCCACCGACACCCTGGCCGCAGCCCGGCAACGCTTGGCAGAAGCCGAACAGAAACTGCAGGAACACGCAGACTAACCGACACCCTGTAACCCAGATGCAATCCCGGGCATCCCCGGGATCGCATCTGGGCCACATTTTGAACAGCTGTTAAGGCCGCGCACCGCGCCGCCAACGCAAGACACCAACCGGAGCGCCAATGGCCCTGCCCCGCATCACATCGCCCCACGCCAAGGGCAGCAATCGTACCCAGCAGGTGATGCTGCAGGTGCTGCTGGCCACAGTGCCCGGCGTGCTCGCCCTGACCTGGCTGTTCGGCTTCGGCACCCTGATCAACCTGCTCTGGGCCAGTGCCTGCGCCCTGGGCTTCGAGGCGGCGATCCTGGCCCTGCGCCAGCGCCCCCTGGCGTTCTTCCTCAAGGACTACAGCGCCTTGGTCACCGCGGTGCTGTTGGCCCTGGCTCTACCGCCCTACTCGCCCTGGTGGCTGACCCTGATCGCCACCGGCTTCGCCATCGTCTTCGGCAAGCAACTGTACGGCGGCCTCGGGCAGAACCCGTTCAACCCGGCGATGCTCGGTTATGTGGTGGTGCTGATCTCCTTCCCGGTGGAAATGACCAGTTGGCCGGCGCCGCACGCGGTCGGCCCGCTCGATGGCCTGCAGCACATTTTCGGCCTGGCCGCCCTGCCCGATGGCTGGACCCAGGCCACCGCACTGGATGCCATCAAGATCAATAAAAGCCTGACCATGGACGAACTCTGGGCACAAAGCCCGGCGTTCGGCCGCTTCGGCGGCACTGCGGTCGAGGCGGTCAATCTGGCCTTTCTCGCCGGCGGCCTCTACCTGCTCTACAGGCGCCTGTTCAGTTGGCACGCGCCCGTGGGCATGCTCGCCGCCCTGGCGCTCATGAGCCTGCTGTTCTGGAACGGCTCCGGCTCGGACTCCAACGGCTCGCCGCTGTTTCACCTGCTCACCGGCGCCACCATGCTCGGTGCCTTCTTCATCGTCACCGACCCGGTATCCGGCGCCACCAGCAATAGTGGCCGGCTGATCTTCGGCGTCGGGGTCGGCGTGCTGGTCTATGTGATCCGCGCCTGGGGCGGTTACCCGGATGCCGTGGCCTTCGCCGTACTGCTGATGAACCTGGCCGCACCAACCATCGATTACTACACGAGGCCGCGCACCTACGGTCATCGCAAGCCGACTCGCGGCTTCAAGTTGGGAGAATAGAGCATGCTCCCGGAAATCAGCCGTTCGATGCTGAAAAACAGCCTGGTGCTCGGCCTCTTCGCCGTCGTCACTGTGGGCCTGGTGACACTGATCCAGCAAGCCACCGCCTCGCGGATCGAGGCCTCCGCGCGCGACGCTCAAGTACGCGCGCTGGGCCAGATCCTGCCGCCCGGCAGCTATGACAACCACCTGCTGGATAACAGTATTCGCCTGCACGACCCCCTGCTCGGCAGCCGCAGCCCGCAGCCCGCTTACATCGCGCTGAAGGATGGTCGCGCCAGCGCAGTGATCCTCCAGGCCACCGCGCCGGACGGTTACAGCGGCGCGATCCGCTTGCTGGTCGGCATTCAAGCCGATGGTCGCCTGGCCGGCGTGCGCGTACTCAACCACCGTGAGACCCCCGGCCTGGGCGACAAGATCGAGCTGAGCAAAAGCAACTGGATCCAGGGTTTCATCGGCAAGTCGCTGAGCAACCCGGGTGAAAGCGGCTGGGCGGTGAAGAAGGATCGCGGCGAATTCGATCAGTTCGCCGGCGCCACCATCACGCCGCGCGCGGTGGTCAAGGCGGTGCATAACGCGCTGTTGTATTTCGATGAGCATCGCGCCGAACTGCTGGTTGCCGGCGCTAACGCCTTGCCCGACTCCGCAGCCAGCGATGCACCCGCCGCTAGCGCCGTCGGCCTGCCGGCCGGCGAGGACGACGGCAGCGCCCCCGACGATCGAGGAACCGCGCCATGAGCAGCCCCAGCTATCGCGACATCACCCTTAACGGCCTGTGGAAGAACAACCCGGCGCTGGTCCAGCTGCTCGGCCTCTGCCCGCTGCTCGGCGTCAGCAACTCCACGGTCAACGCCCTCGGCCTGGCGCTGGCCAGCGCGGTGGTGCTGATCTGCTCCAACACCGCGGTGTCGCTGGTGCGCGGCGTGGTCAATACCGCCGTGCGCCTGCCGGCCTTCGTGATGATCATCGCCGCCCTGACCACCTGCATCGAACTGCTGATGCAGGCCTTCACCTACGAGCTGTACCAGATCCTCGGCATCTTCATCCCGCTGATCACCACCAACTGCGTGATCCTCGGCCGCGCCGATGGCTTCGCGGCGAAGAACGACCCCGGCCGCGCCGCCTATGACGGCCTGGTCATGGGCCTGGGTTTCGGCGCAGTACTGGTCATGATCGGTGCCCTGCGCGAGCTGTTCGGCACCGGCGCAGTATTGGCCAACATGCACCTGCTGTTCGGCCCGATCGCGGCCGACTGGCAGCTGACCCTTTTCACCGACTACCGAGGCTTCCTGCTGGCCATACTGCCGCCCGGCGCCTTCATCATGCTCGGCCTGCTGATTGCCGGAAAGAACCGCATCGACCAAATACTGGCCGAACGGGCCAGGGCCACGCAGCCGCAAGCACCGGCACAAAGCCGTCGGGTCAGGGTCACCGGAGTGATCGAGTGAATGCCGCCAAGCGCCGCGAAATCTTTCGTCGCCTGCAGGAAGACAATCCCGAGCCCAAGACCGAGCTGGCCTACAGCTCGCCTTTCGAGCTGCTGATCGCGGTGATCCTCTCGGCCCAGGCCACCGATGTCGGGGTCAACAAGGCCACCGCCAAGCTGTTCCCGGTAGCCAATACCCCCGAGGCCATCCATGCCCTTGGGGTCGAAGGCTTGAGCGAATACATCAAGACCATCGGCCTGTACAACGGCAAGGCGAAGAACATCATCGAGACCTGCCGCCTCCTGGTGGAAAAACATGGCAGCCAGGTGCCGCAGACCCGCGAAGAGCTCGAGGCCTTGCCCGGAGTCGGGCGCAAGACCGCCAACGTGGTGCTCAATACGGCTTTTCGCCAGCTGACCATGGCCGTGGATACGCATATTTTCCGGGTTAGCAACCGTACCGGCATCGCCCCCGGCAAGAATGTGCTGGAGGTGGAAAAGAAGTTGCTGAAGTTCGTGCCCACGGAATTTCTCCTCGATTCACACCACTGGCTGATCCTTCATGGCCGCTATGTGTGCCAGGCGCGCAAGCCGCGCTGCGGCAGTTGCCGCATCGAAGACCTGTGCGAATACAAGCACAAGACCTCGGACGATTGAGTTTTCAATAATTCGACGCCTGATCGATTGAAAAAATCTTTTTTACCCGCCCCGATTTTGCCGCTATAAGGTGCGCAAATGGCCTTGCAGCCGGGAGTGGAAAACATGAGCACTGGTAAAGAAGACCTCGAGCTCGACGAAGACTTTGTCGCAGAAGATGCGGACGATGGCGAAGCCCCTGTGGAGGTTGCCAAAACCAACCTGACCAAGCGGCGTGTCATCGACAACTTCCTCGAAGAGCGGCGCTTGCACAAACAACTGGCCGAATATGACTTCGACCTGTGAGCCCAAGCCGATATGAAAAAGCCCCGCAGATTTGCGGGGCTTTTTCATTTTTATCGGGCGCACCTGGGGGTGTCACCAGGGATCGTCAATCCTTGCGCGACGGCGACAACAACTCGATCTTGTAACCGTCCGGGTCCTCGACGAAGGCCAGGATGCTGCTGCCGTGCTTCATCGGCCCCGGCTCGCGGGTGATCTTGCCGCCACGGGCACGGATGTCGTCACAGGCCTTGTACACATCCGCCACTTCCAGGGCGATATGGCCGTAGCCGGTGCCCAGCTCGTAGCTGTCCACGCCCCAGTTATGGGTCAGCTCGATCACGCTGTTGTGCGCCTCGTCGCCGTAGCCGACGAAGGCCAGGGTGAACTGGCCGTCCGGATAATCCTTGCGCCGCAACAGGGTCATGCCCAGCACGTCGGTGTAGAAGGCGATGGATTTATCCAGATCGCCGACTCGCAGCATGGTGTGCAGCAGTCTCATCGGGTTCCTCCTCTTTACGACCCTATAAATGCAAACCCCGGCTTATGGCCGGGGCTGCGTTTTGCCTGTAGGAGCGAGCTTGCTCGCAATTGTTTCGCGAGCAAGGACTCGGCGCCCCTCGCTCCTACATTAGCCTTAGAGCAGCTTGCGGCCCTTGCCCGCCGCGATGCGCATGCGCAGCGCATTGAGCTTGATAAAGCCACCGGCATCGGCCTGATTGTAGGCGCCGGCGTCGTCCTCGAAAGTGGCTATATTGGCATCGAACAGCGAATCGTCGGACTTGCGCCCGGTGATGATCACGTTGCCCTTGTACAGCTTCATGCGCACCACGCCGTTCACGTTGGCCTGGGAAGCATCGATCATCTGTTGCAGCATCAGACGCTCGGGGCTCCACCAGAAACCGTTGTAGATCAGGCTGGCGTACTTGGGCATCAGCTCGTCTTTGAGGTGGGCGACTTCGCGGTCCAGGGTGATCGACTCGATGGCGCGGTGGCCCTTGAGCATGATGGTGCCGCCGGGGGTCTCGTAGCAGCCACGCGACTTCATGCCGACGAAGCGGTTCTCGACGATATCCAGACGACCGATGCCGTTCTCGCCGCCGATGCGGTTCAACTCGGCCAGCACAGTGGCCGGGCTCATGTCCTTGCCGTCGATGGCGACGATGTCGCCGGCGCGGTAGGTCAGCTCGATATAGGTCGGGGCATCCGGCGCCGCCTCGGGGGAGACGGTCCACTTCCACATGTCTTCTTCGTGCTCGGTCCAGGTATCCTCCAGCACGCCGCCTTCATAGGAGATGTGCAGCAGGTTGGCGTCCATGGAGTACGGCGACTTCTTCTTGCCGTGACGCTCGATCGGGATTTCGTGCTTGGCGGCGTAGTCCATCAGCTTCTCGCGCGACAGCAGGTCCCACTCGCGCCACGGGGCGATGACTTTCACACCGGGTTTGAGGGCGTAGGCCCCCAGTTCGAAACGCACCTGGTCGTTGCCCTTGCCGGTGGCGCCGTGGGAGATGGCGTCGGCGCCGGTCTCGTTGGCGATCTCGATCAGGCGCTTGGCGATCAGCGGACGGGCGATGGAGGTGCCCAGCAGGTACTCGCCTTCGTAGACGGTGTTGGCGCGGAACATCGGGTAGACGAAGTCGCGGACGAACTCTTCGCGCAGGTCGTCGATGTAGATTTCCTTGACGCCCATGGCCTTGGCCTTGGCGCGGGCCGGCTCGACTTCTTCGCCCTGGCCGAGGTCGGCGGTGAAGGTCACCACTTCGCAGTTATAGGTGTCTTGCAGCCACTTGAGGATCACGGAGGTGTCCAGGCCACCGGAATATGCCAGGACTACCTTGTTTACGTCGGCCATGCCAATCAACTCCACGGGGTTGTTCGGGAAAACCCGTGATTCTACTGATCGCGCAGGATGATTTACAGCACCGCGACAGCCGGTGACGACGAAGCGCCAACGCCCTACCCCGCCCAGATCGACCTGGACGCCGCTGCAGCTACTGCTACAGCGGGGTTTCAGGCGCTTCAGAGGCCTCGGCGACACGCGCCAACGCCACGCTTACCCGGCGGTTCTTGGCGCGATTGGCTTGACTGTTATTGGGTGCCAGCGGGTAACGCTCGCCATGAAAGCGCAGGGTGATCTGCTCGGCCGGCACGCCATTGGCCTTCAGGTACTCCATCACCGCCAGGGCGCGGCGCCGCGACAGGTCGCGATTGGTCAAACGATTGCCGCTGTTGTCGGCATGCCCGTCGAGCTCGATGCGATTGACGCTGGGGTCGGCCTTGAGATAACCGAGGATGATGTCCAGCTTGGCCTGGGCTTGCGGCGCCAGATCCACGCCACCGCCCGGAAAGCCGACATGGGACTGGCGGATCTGCTCGAAATTGACCGGCAACAGCTTGGCCGTGCAGGCCAGATAATCGTTGTAGGCCTGACGGAATCTGACCGGCAGCAAGCGCACTTCGAGGCCGTCGCCAGCATGCCGGGTACGATGGCGAATCAGCGGGCTACGGCCCTCGAGCAAGCCGGCGAGCAGACGACTGGCCTGCTCCTGGGTACTGCTGAAAGGCATCTCACCGTCGCCAACCCTGACCGAGCCCAGGTTGATATCGCCGCGCCCCGGTTGCCAGGGCGCAGCCGCCGCCAGCAGGGTCGCCGAACCGGTGCCCAGCCAACGCTCGGCCACCTGCAAATTGAAGGTCGCCTGCTCGCCGGCCCGGCGCACGAAGATTCCCGCGCCGAAGTCGGTGATCGGCTGGCTCAGGCGGCACTCGAACTGGTCACCGGCAACCGCCCACTCGACCTTCTCCAAGCGGGTCTGAAAGGTGATGGCTAGCGCTGGCTGACTGGCCAACAGGCACAGGAGGACGACTGACGGCGGACGCACGGAAGACTCCAGAAAATACCACGTACCCTCTGACTATCGGTGCCGCCGGGCAAAACTTGAGCCGCCGATTGCCTGGACGTCCGCTTGATCGCTTACCCGACCTAGCTTTTAGCGCGACAGCTCATCACCCACGAGCCGCTTTCGGCGTGCCCTGACGGGGCTTTTCCGGTAGCATTCCCGGCACGTAATGCCCGCCTGGAAACTTCCATGACCGACCGCCTCACTCTGCTGCGTCCCGACGACTGGCACATTCACCTGCGCGATGGCGCCGTGCTGCCGCACACGGTCGCCGACGCCGCCCGGACCTTCGCCCGCGCCATCATCATGCCCAACCTGGTGCCGCCGGTACGCAATGCCAGCGAGGCCGATGCCTACCGCCAGCGGATTCTCGCCGCACGTCCGGCCGGCAGTCGTTTCGAGCCCTTGATGGTGCTCTACCTCACCGACCTGAGCAGCCCGGCCGATGTGCGCGCGGCCAAAGCTTCGGGCTTTGTCCATGCGGCCAAGCTCTACCCGGCCGGCGCCACCACCAATTCCGATTCCGGTGTGACCAGCATCGACAAGATCTTCCCGACCCTCGAGGCCATGGCCGAAGTCGGCCTGCCGCTGCTGGTGCACGGTGAAGTGACGCGCAGCGAGATCGATGTCTTCGACCGCGAAAAGTACTTTATCGACGAACAACTGAGCCGGGTGGTCGAGCGCTTCCCGACCCTCAAGGTGGTGTTCGAGCACATCACCACCCGTGACGCGGTCGAATTCGTCAATGCCGCACCGGCCAACGTCGGCGCCACCATCACCGCCCACCACCTGCTGTACAACCGCAACCACATGCTGGTCGGCGGCATCCGCCCGCACTTCTACTGCCTGCCGATTCTCAAGCGCAACCTGCACCAGGAAGCGCTGCTCGACGCCGCCACCAGCGGCAGCGCCAGGTTCTTCCTCGGCACCGACTCGGCGCCGCATGCCCGGCACGCCAAGGAAGCCGCCTGCGGTTGCGCCGGCTGCTACAGCGCCTATGCCGCCCTCGAGCTGTACGCCGAGGCCTTCGAGCAGCGCAACGCGCTGGACAGACTCGAAGCCTTCGCCAGCCAGCATGGCCCCGACTTCTACGGCCTGCCGCGCAACAGCGAGACCGTCACCCTGGTTCGTCAGGACTGGATCGTGCCTGGCGAACTACCGCTGGGCGAGCAAACCGTAATCCCGCTGCGCGCCGGTGAGAAACTGCGCTGGCGCCTGCTGGAGGACAACGCGTGAGCGGCGAACATTTCGACACCGAGCTGGATCACCCGAATGCCGGCAGCGGCTCGCGCCATCCGATGGCGGAACGCTTTCGCGGCTACCTGCCGGTCGTCGTGGATGTGGAAACCGGCGGCTTCAACTGCGCCACCGATGCCCTGCTGGAAATCGCCGCCACCACCATCGGCATGGATGAAGGCGGCTTCCTCTACCCCGAGCACACCCTGTTCTTCCGCGTCGAGCCCTTCGCCGGCGCCAATATCGAACAGGCGGCCCTGGACTTCACCGGGATCAAGCTCGATCACCCCCTGCGCATGGCGGTCAGCGAAGAACACGCGCTGAGCGAGATTTTCCGCAGCCTGCGCAAATCGCTGAAAGCCAATGGTTGCAAGCGGGCGATCCTGGTCGGACACAACAGCAACTTCGACCTCGGCTTCCTCAATGCCGCCGTCATGCGCTGCGACATCAAGCGCAACCCTTTCCACCCTTTCTCCAGCTTCGACACCGCCACCCTCGCCGGCCTCGCCTACGGCCAGACAGTGCTGGCCAAGGCCTGCCAGGCCGCCGGCATCGAGTTCGACGGCCGCGAAGCCCACTCGGCGCGCTACGACACCGAAAAAACCGCCGAACTGTTCTGCGGCATTGTCAACCGCTGGAAGGAAATGGGCGGCTGGCACGACTTCGACGACTGAAACCTCTATTCATTCGTAGGAGCGGGGTACGCCCAGCACCATGCCCCGAACGGCTGTACCAGGCACTAAAGCCTCGCGGCCATGGACCGCTCCTACATTAATGAAGCCCTGCCACAAAACCGGCATCGAGCCGGTTTTTTTGAACGTCGCGCAAGCCTTACAGGCTGGCAGCGTTCTCGACCAGACCGTTTGCCCTGGCCCGCCTAGACCGTTCATCTGCTGCGCGCGAATTCGGCCGCTAGACTGAAATAGTGTTTTGACAAGCATTCTCATTACTATTAGTATCGATCGCAACCAACCACTGTCATGCGACGGGCCTTATTCATGTACGTTTGCCTCTGCGAAGGTGTCACCGACAACCAGATCCGCGACGCAATCTTCGAAGGTTGCTGCAGCTACCGTGACGTGCGCACCACTCTCGGCGTCGCCAGCCAATGCGGCAAATGCGCCTGCCTGGCCAAACAAGTGGTTCGCGACACCCTCAGCGAAGTGCAGAGCAGTCAGGCCGCCCTGGCCTATCCAGCGAATTTTGTTGCGGCCTGAATCAGGCGATGTAAACAACCGGACCTCGTGTCCGGTTTTTTATGCCTGTAATTCAAGTGCTTAGGCTCCGGATACGGAGTAAAATCGTTCTTGTTAGTATTTATTTCTATTGAAATTTCAAATACTTAGGTTTGACAGACGGTATTACCCGGCCCAGAATTTCACATTACCTATTCCAGCAAGGCAGCTCAGACTATGAAAGGCGATAAGAAAGTCATCCAGCATCTGAACAAGGTTCTCGGTAACGAGTTGGTCGCCATCAACCAGTACTTCCTGCACGCACGGATGTACGAAGACTGGGGCCTGAAGAAACTCGGCGAGCACGAGTACCACGAATCCATCGACGAGATGAAGCATGCGGACAGGCTGATCAAGCGCATCCTCTTCCTCGAAGGCCTGCCGAACGTACAGGACCTCGGCAAGCTGCTGATCGGTGAAAACACCAAGGAAATGCTCGAGTGCGACCTGAAGATCGAGCACAAGGCACACATTGACCTGAAGGCAGCGATTGCCTATTGCGAAAGCATTGGCGACTACGCCAGTCGCGAACTGCTGGAAGAAATCCTCTGCTCGGAAGAAGACCATATCGACTGGCTGGAAACCCAGCTGAGTCTGCTCGAAGCCGTCGGCCTGCAGAACTACCTGCAGTCGCAGATGGACGACTGATCACGCGCAATCACAGACGCAAAAACGGGAGCCAATGGCTCCCGTTTTTCTATCTGCAGATCAGCGGCTTCAGAAGCTGTAACTGACCCCGACAATGGCGCTACGTGGCATCTGCCCACGGGCACCGGCCGGCTGGCGGGCGATGATGTCGTCTGTGCTGTCGGTCAGGTTGAGCAGGTTGAGGTAGACCTCGGTCTGCTTGTCCAGGGCGTAGCGGGTGGCCAAGTCGACGGTGTAGTAACTGTCGATCTTCTCGTAGGTATTGCAGGTGGCGAAACTGCAGGTGTTGTCATACCAACTGGTACGCAGATCCGTGGCGAAGCCCTGCTCGTTGCGATAGCCGACGCTCAACACGGCCTGATGTTCCGGCAGGTTGGGCAGGGCATCGCCCTTCTCCACTGAGCCGAAGAACTCGTTGCTGAACGAGGTCTGGAACTCGCTCTCGGTCCAGGTGTAGGTCAGCGCCACCGGGATGGTGAAGCCATTGCCGCGCACCAGCTCATAGCCCAAGCGCGACTCGATGCCATAGACCTCGACTTCGCCACCGTTGAACTGATCGCCCGGATCGCAGTTGGCGCCCGTGGAGGCCGTGCAGGTGCCCAGCAGGTTATCGTAATCGCTGTAGAAGCCGACCACTTCGGCGGACAAACGCCCGTCGTTGTAGCGCGCGCCCAGCTCGTAGTTCAGCGCCTCCTCGACGTCGGCACCGACGCTGGAGGTCGGGGAGAAGCCTTCGTGCACGCCGGCCAGCAGACTCCACTGCGGGTTCAGCTTGTACAGGGCGCCCAGGCCGAACAGGGTTTCGCGGTCGTGCTGGTCCTGCTTGCCGTCGTTGCGCCGGCCGATCTTGTAGTCCTCCACGCGCATGCCCGGGGTCAGGGTCAAGTCGCCCAGCCTGATCGCATCGGTGACGTAGTAGGACAGCGCCTTGGCACGCTGCAATTGCTTGGCCTCATGGCTGCGCGAGACGAAACCCAGGTTGCCATTGGCGTCCTGCTGAAAGCGGTCGCTGTACTGGTCGCGGAATTCCTGGTCCTCATGGTAGCGCGCACCCAGCTCCAGGCCGTGCTCGATGCTGCCCAGTTGCAGATCCTTGTTGAGCTTGGTCTGGATACCCTTGGACTGGTATTTGCGGAAGTTGCCCTTGACGTCCACTCGTCCGGCGGCGTTGCCGTCGAGAATCGCCTGGGCGTTGGCCTGACTGCCCACGCCGCCGCAGTTGCCGCCGAAGTTGGCGCAGTTGAAAAAGTTGCCCAGGCTCAGGCCGCCGATCTTGTCGACCTTGTACCAGTTGCGCTGGAACTCGTGGTAGTAGGCCTGGGTGCTGACGCGCAAGTCGCCGGTGTCGACCAGGTAACCCAGGGTGGTGCCCTTGAAGTTGTTGCGCATGTTATCCAGCTTGCTCAGGCCATAACGGCGCTCACTGTCACGCTTGAAGTCGCGGTCGGTAAGGCCGACGTAAGTCTGGTCGGAGTCTTCCTGGGCGTACTGCAGTTTCAGGTCCAGCTGGTGATAGATAGCGGCACCCGGGTCGGAGTTGAGACGCAGCTTGACCATCAGGTCGTCCTTGTCGAAGCCGGTCTTATCGGAAGCGCGGTCGATGTCGGCATAGCCGTCGGTGGCTTGGGTGTGCCCCTCTACCAACCAGCCGAAGTTGCTGCTGGAGCCGCCCACGTGGGCGTGGGTGCGGTACATATTGTCGCTGCCCAGCTCCTGGGTGAAACGACCGGCGAAAGGTTCAACCGGAATCGCCGTGGACAGCAGGTTGAGCGCACCGCCGATGGTGTAAGGGCCATTGGCAATGGCCGCCGGCCCCTTGAGCACCTCGACTCCGGCGATACGGCCGGTGGTCGGGAAGTAATAGGCCGCCGGTGCGGCATAGGTGGCCGGGGCGATGAGGATGCCATCTTCCATCAGGGTGATACGCTGCGAACGCTCGCCAGCGGCACCACGGATGCCGATGTTCGGCCGCAGGCCGTAGCCATCCTCGCTGCGCAGGTAGACCCCCGGGACCTCGGCCAGCACGCGATTGATATCGGTGTACTTGAATTTATCCAGGTCTTCCTGGGTCAGCACGGTGCCGGAGCCGGGCAACTCGGCGGCCTTGGCCTTGCTGCCGATGATCTCGCTGGAACCCAGCTTGAGCGGCTCTGCCGCCTGGGCCCAGGTGGCTCCACTGGCCAGTGCGACGGCCAGGGTCAGGAACGAATAGCGCATGTTTATCCCCCAATTTGACAGTTTCTTTACAAATTGGCGGGCATCCTAATTTAAAGACAATCATTCTCAAACACATTTAAAAAAAATATTCATCCGCAACGGAACTAAATACGCATTCAGCTGTATGCCGCACGCAGAAAAAACCCCGCCTCAGCGGGGTTTCTCAACATAAAGCCGACTCAGGCGTCAGCTTTCTGCACGGCGTTCTTGATCAGGGCCTGTAACTCACCGTTCTCGAACATCTCGGTCATGATGTCGCTGCCGCCGACCAGTTCGCCGCCAACCCAGAGCTGCGGGAAGGTCGGCCAGTTGGCGTACTTCGGCAAATTGGCGCGGATTTCCGGGTTCTGCAGAATGTCGACATAGGCGAATTTTTCCCCACAGGCCATCACCGCCTGGGCGGCTTTGGAGGAAAAACCGCACTGCGGGGCATTCGGCGAGCCTTTCATGTACAACAGAACGGTGTTGTTGGCGATCTGTTCTTTGATGGTTTCGATGATATCCATGGGGCACCTCAGGTCTTAACTTCCCGACTCAAGGGTCGGCGCTGTGGCAGCATTGTAGCGAAAAGCCGAGCGCAATGCTCGGCCTTGACGCGGCTCGGTCAACCCGTGCCGGGCTACGGGCGCTATGGGGAATTAGGGATGGGGGATCGAGCCCCGCCATCGAGGCCAGCACAACCTCATTCCTCATCCCCCATTCCTCTCAAGCCCTAGCCGGGTCTACGATGCCGCAGACCTTGCACATGGACATGGGGTCTAGCGCAATCAGGCGGCCTCCACTTCGACCGGCACACCATTGAGCGCCGCGTTGCCGGACAGGGCATCGAGCTGACGCTCGTCAGTCAGGTCGTTGGCACTGGCGCCCGGTTGCGCACTGGCGATGGCCATCTGCACCTCGGGGCGGGCATGGCCCCAGCCGTGGGGCAAGCTGACCACGCCGGGCATCATCTCCTCGCTGGCGGCGACTTCCACCTCGATGGCGCCGACCCGCGAACGCACGCTCACCAACTGCCCGTCGCTGAGACCGCGCCGGGCCAGATCCTGCGGATTCATCAGCAGTTGATGGCGCGGCTTACCCTTCACCAGACGGTGGTAGTTGTGCATCCAGGAGTTGTTGCTGCGCACATGACGGCGGCCGATCAGCAGCAACCCGCCCGCCTTGGGCGCAACCTGCCCGGCGAAGCGTTGCAGATCCGCCATGATGATGCCAGGCGCCGCCTGCACTGTCTGGGTCGGGGTTTTCAATCGACCAACCAGGTTCGGCTTGAGCGCGCCCAGGTCCAAGCCATGGGGATGCTCGCGCAGGGCCGCCAGAGACAGCTTGCGCGCGGACTTGTCGCCATAAGGCCCCGCGCGCAGGCCCATGTCGATCATCTGCTCGGGAGGCATGCTCGGACGCAACTCGCCGCCGGTTTTCGCCGCAAAGGCTTTGGCCAGACCGATGAAGATTTCCCAGTCATGCAGCGCGCCCGCCGGCTTGGCCAGCACCGCCTCGTTGAAGCGGGTGACGTTGCGCACGGCGAACAGATTGAAGGTGGTGTCGTAGTGATCGTGCTCCAGCGGCCCGCTGGGTGGCAGGATCAGGTCGGCATAGCGGGTGGTTTCATTGATATAGAAGTCGATGCTGAGCATGAACTCCAAGCCGTCCAGCGCCTGCTCCAACTGCCGGCCGTTGGGCGTGGACAACACCGGGTTGCCCGCCACCGTGACCAGCGCACGAATCTGCCCCTCGCCCGGGGTGAGCATTTCCTCGGCCAGGGCCGACACCGGCAGCTCGCCGCCGTATTCCGGCAACGCGGAAACCCGGCTCTGCCAGCGATTGAAATGCCCGCCCGACGTCGCGGCGACCAGGTCCACTGCCGGTTCGGTGCACAGCGCACCACCGACACGGTCGAGATTGCCGGTCGTCAGGTTGATCAACTGCACCAGCCACTGGCACAGGGTGCCAAAGGCCTGGGTGGAAACACCCATGCGGCCATAGCAGACCGCCTTGTCGGCCGCCGCAAAATCGCGCGCCAGCTGGCGGATGGTTGCGGCAGGCACGCCACAACGCTCGCTCATGGCCTCGGCGGTAAAACCGGCGATGGCCTGACGTACCTCGTCCAGCCCATCTACCGGCAGATGGCTGGCGCGGGCGAGGTGCTCCTCGAACAGGGTATTGAGCAGGCCGAACAACAGCGCCGCGTCCTGACCCGGACGGACGAAAATGTGCTGATCGGCAATCGCCGCCGTCTCGCTACGCCGCGGGTCGACCACCACCAGCTTGCCGCCGCGCGCCTTGATCGCCTTGAGGCGTTTTTCCACGTCCGGCACCGTCATGATGCTGCCGTTGGAGGCCAGCGGGTTGCCGCCCAGGATCAGCATGAAGTCGGTGTGGTCGATATCGGGGATGGGGATCAGCAGGCCGTGGCCGTACATCAGGTGGCTGGTCAGGTGATGCGGCAACTGATCGACCGAGGTGGCGGAATAGCGGTTGCGGGTTTTCAACTGGCCGAGGAAGTAGTTGCTGTGGGTCATCAGCCCGTAGTTGTGCACACTCGGGTTGCCCTGATAGACCGCCACGGCGTTCTGCCCATGGCGCGCCTGAATCTCGCTCAGGCGCCCGGCGACCAGCTCGAAGGCCTCGTCCCAGTCGATGGTCTGCCACTGCTTGCCGACCCGCCGCATCGGTTGGCGCAGGCGGTCGGGGTCGCTCTGAATATCCTGCAAGGCCACGGCCTTGGGGCAGATATGGCCGCGACTGAAGCTGTCCTGGGCGTCGCCCCTGATCGAGCGGATCTGCGTCGAGCCGTCATCCTGGGTTTGTGTTTCGATGGTCAGGCCACAGATGGCCTCGCACAAATGGCACGCACGGTGATGGAGGGTCTTGGTCATGGCCTGGCCTCATATTCTTGTTCAAACGAGCGCAACGGTCGCTACGAACATGACTATGGGGACTGCAGAGGGACTGTGCCAGTAGCGTTCGTCTCATGAATCGGCCGGCATCATGCCGGCCGATTCAGGCGCAGAGCTTTTGCTCCCGGTAACGGCTGATTCTTAGCGAATTGCCGTCACAGTGCCTTTGTTGCCGGTCACCTTGACGTGCACGGTTTTGTATACGAAGTAATCCTGAACCTTCACTTCATAACGCGGGGCGACGATCACGTCGGCACCCGAGGCCGTGACTGCCTTGTAAGCAGCGGCGGATTTGGCGGATGTCACCGGGTCGAGACCCAGGGCAAAACCACCTTCGCTACCACCGTAGGTGACGCCATCGGCGAACTGGGTATCGCCACCCAGCTTGAACACATTGAACAGGATGTTCACCGAAGACTCACCGGAGATGGTTTCGCCCACTTTCACGTCGGCCTTGAGGTTAGTCTCAACGGTACCGTTCAACGGCACTGCAGGCTGACTAACGTTCTGGCTGGCACAGCCAGTCAACAGGGCGAACGCAGAGATAGTGGCGATAGTTGCGATACGTTTCATGCAAAACTCCTTTGCATAACATTCCATGGATACCCCATTGCGGGGCAATGCATTGCCCGAAAGGCGGGCGCATCCTAGAAGCCCGGCCTGGAGCGGGCAAGCATGGATAAGGGCTTTATGACATCTCGCACGCGGAATTAGGCGATGGCTTACACGACGCCCCGCAAACTGTGAGCGACTGGACAGTTTGCGCCTGCTCGGCATTTCCTTATAAGATCGCGCCTTCCCCGTTTCGTCGCACTGTGCGGCTCCCAGCCGCAGGTTCTGCCATTTTTCTGTTAAATCCGGCCGTTGAACCTGCGCCCTGTTGTCAAAAGGTAGTTAACCATGAGCGCAAGACACTTTCTCTCGCTGAAGGACTGCACACCGCAAGAGCTGGTGGGCCTGATCCGCCGCGGCATCGAGTTGAAGGACTTGCGCAACCGAGGCGTGCTGTTCGAGCCGCTGAAGAACCGCGTACTGGGGATGATCTTCGAGAAGGCCTCGACCCGTACCCGCCTGTCGTTCGAGGCCGGCATGATCCAACTGGGCGGCCAGGCAATTTTCCTCTCGCCACGCGACACCCAGCTCGGCCGCGGCGAGCCGATCGGCGATGCCGCCATCGTCATGTCGCGCATGCTCGATGCGGTGATGATCCGCACCTTCGCCCACAGCACCCTGACCGAGTTCGCCGCGAATTCGCGAGTGCCTGTGATCAACGGACTGTCCGATGACCTGCACCCCTGCCAACTGCTGGCCGACATGCAGACCTTCCACGAGCAGCGCGGCAGCATCAAGGGCAAGACCGTGGCCTGGATCGGCGATGGCAACAACATGTGCAACTCCTATATAGAAGCCGCCGAGCAATTCGACTTCCAGCTGCGCGTGGCCTGCCCCGAGGGCTACGAGCCGAACCCCGGGTTCCTGGCCAATGCCGGTGATCGGGTGCAGATCCTGCGCGACCCGCGCGAAGCGGTAGCGGGTGCGCACCTGGTGAGCACCGATGTCTGGGCCTCGATGGGCCAGGAAGAGGAAATCGCCGAGCGGGCCAAGCTGTTCGCCCCCTATCAGGTCAACTGCGCCCTGCTCGACGCCGCCGCCGCAGACGTGCTGTTCCTGCACTGCCTGCCGGCCCACCGCGGTGAAGAGATCAGCACAGACCTGCTCGACGACCCACGCTCGGCGGCCTGGGACCAGGCGGAAAACCGCCTGCATGCGCAGAAGGCCTTGCTCGAATTCCTGGTCGAACCGGCGTACCACCACGCATGAGCCAACCGCTGCTGAACCTGCGCGACCTGAGCTGCGGTTACCCCGAACACAAGGTAGTACAGAACCTCCATCTGCATCTCAACGCTGGCGACATTGGCTGCCTGCTCGGCCCCTCAGGCTGTGGCAAGACCACTACCCTGCGCGCCATCGCCGGCTTCGAGCCGGTGCTCGAAGGCGAGATCCAGCTGGCCGATGAAGTGATCTCCCGCGCCGGTTTCACCCTGGCGCCGGAGAAGCGCCGAATCGGCATGGTGTTCCAGGATTACGCGCTGTTCCCGCACCTGAGCGTGGCGGAAAACGTCGCCTTCGGCATTCGTCAGCAAACCAATTGCCAACGCATCACCAACGAACTGCTGGACCTGGTCAAGCTCGGTCAACTGAGCAAGCGCTACCCCCATGAACTGTCCGGAGGCCAGCAACAGCGTGTGGCCCTGGCCCGCGCCTTGGCCCCCGAGCCGCGCCTGCTGCTGCTCGACGAACCCTTTTCCAACCTCGATGGCGAGTTGCGCCGGCGCCTGAGCCATGAAGTCCGCGACATCCTCAAGGCCCGCGGCATCAGCGCCATTCTGGTCACCCACGACCAGGAGGAAGCCTTCGCCGTCAGCGACCATGTCGGGGTATTCAATCAAGGCAAGCTGGAGCAGTGGGACACGCCCTTCAACCTCTACCACGAACCGCTGACCCCATTCGTTGCCAGCTTCATCGGCCAGGGCTACTTCATCCGCGGCCAGCTGCTCAGCCCCGAAGCGGTGCAAACCGAACTGGGCCTGATTAGTGGCAACCGTGCCTATATCTGGCCGACCGGCAGCGCAGTGGATGTGCTGCTGCGCCCGGACGACATCGTCTACGCCCCCGACAGCGAGCTGAAAGCGCTGATCGTCGGCAAGACCTTCCTCGGCGCGGCTACCCTGTATCGGCTGCAGCTTGCTACTGGAAGTCAGCTGGAATCGCTGTTCCCCAGCCATGCCGACCACCGCCCTGGCGAACACGTCGGCATTCGCGTGGCGGCCGATCACCTGGTGGTGTTCCCCGCCCCCGGCAGCATCGCCACCCAGGTCAACCTCGGCGACTCAGGGGTCAGGCGTTACAGCAGCGCCAGCTGACGGTTCAACCTCACCCCTTGCGCCCGACGTAGGGTGCGCCACGCGCACCAATGCCACGGTTAACCCTGTCCAACATCCTCGTTCAGGCACAACCGGCCGCTGGCCACCAATACCGCCTGGCCGGCAATTTTGACTCGCTCCCCCTCCAGCCGACAGTGCAGCTCGCCGCCACGCGCCGAGCACTGGTAAGCACTCAGCTCGGTCTTGTCCAAACGCTCGGCCCAGTAGGGCGTGAGCATGCAATGGGTCGAGCCGGTGACCGGGTCTTCATCGATGCCGATTGCAGGGGCGAAGTAACGCGAGACGAAATCATGCCGTTCACCGGGCGCCGTGATCAGCACTCCCAAGCCCGGTAATTCGGCCAGGGCCGGCAGGTTCGGCCGAAACCCGCGCACGGCGGCCTCCGTTGGCAGGATCACCAGCAGCTCCTGAATGCCCTGCGGCGCCTTCAGCACCAATAGCGCTTGCACCGGCATGCCCATGGCCTGCTCGACCTGCGCGGTCAATGCGCAGGGTTCGGTCCTGCGCACTGGGAAATCCAGCACCAGACGGCCGGCCTCGCGACTCACCCGCAGAGCGCCGGACTGACAGATGAAGTCGATGCTCTCGCCCGGCTCGGCATAGCACTCAAACAGCACATGGGCACTGGCCAGGGTGGCATGCCCGCACAGCGGCACCTCGGCGACGGGGGTGAACCAGCGGATATGCCAGACGGCGCCCTCTTTCACCACAAAGGCGGTTTCCGCCAGATTGTGTTCGGCGGCGATCTGCTGCATCAGCGTGTCGCTGAGCCAGCTGTCCAGGCGATAGACCATGGCCGGGTTGCCGGCGAAGGGACGATTGCTGAAGGCGTCGACCTGATGGAACTCGAGTTGCATAGGGGGATACTCCTGATCCGCAATGAGTCGAGAATGCCGAAATCCGCGCCCGTGCGCCCGCTACAGTCGCCCCCGATAAAGACATTACAGCTGCACTGTCTCAAGGCGCCGCGAACGAGCACGGTGCATGGATCAATCGCGAAAGGTTCTAAAAAAACCACCAACCCTCAATAAATCAGACACTTGCAGATTCTGGCACGCCACCTGCTATGACCAGCCCCGGTCAGCACAACGGCGTGTCTGCCATACATCCGACAACGACGTCACGGTACCCCGCTCATCTTCGAGCCGCGGACACTGTGACGTTTTTTTTTGCGATTTTGGCCCATATAGGAAGCATGCCATGCGCCCGATAACCCTCTCCCTCCTGTCCCTGGCCATCGCCAGCAGCACCTTCAGCCACGCCGCTTCCGCTACCCAGCCACTGAGCACGCTGATCACTGAAGGCAAGCCGATCCTCGACCTGCGCTACCGCTACGAGCACGTCGACCAGGACAACGCGCTGAACAACGCCAACGCCCAGACCCTGCGCACCCGCGTCGGCTTCCAGAGCGGCAAGTGGTACGGCCTCTCGGCGCTGATCGAGGCCGACAACGTCAGCCGCATCGGCGACGCCAGCTACAACAGCACGCGCAACGGCCAGGGCGACTACTCGGTGGTCGCCGACCCGGACGGTAGCGAGGTCAACCAGGCCCTGCTGCGCTATGACCACACCCTGGGCAACGCGGTGCTCGGCCGTCAGCGCATCAACCTGGACAACCAGCGCTTCATCGGCGGCGTCGCCTGGCGGCAGAACGAGCAGACCTATGACGGTGTGCTCGGCCAGCTGAAACCACTGGACGGCCTGACCCTGACCTACGCCTACATCGACAACATCAACAGCATCTTCGGCCCCGGCGACAATCGTTTCGATACCGCCGCCAACCCGGCCAATATCGAAGGCCACAGCCACCTGCTGAATGCCCAGTACATGGTCATGCCCGAATTGACCGCCACCGCCTACCAGTACCGCCTGGGCCTGGATAACCTGGCGCTGGGCAGCCAATCGAGCCAGACCAGCGGTGTCCGCCTCAATGGTGCCATCGCCGGCATCAGCTATGCCCTGGAATACGCCCAGCAGAAGGAGTACGCCGACAACCCGCTGCAACTGGACAGCGACTACTACCTCGGCGAGTTGGGCTACACGATCAAAGGCATCGCGCTTAAGGCCGGTTACGAAGTGCTCGGCGGCGATGAAGGGCCGGGCAACCGCGCCTTCCAGACCCCACTGGCGACCAAACACGCCTTCCAGGGCTGGGCCGACATTTTCCTGCTGACCCCGGCCGATGGCGTCGAGGACGCCTACCTCGGCTTTACTGCCCCCCTGCTCGGCGGCAACCTGGCAGCCTGGTACCACAACTTCAGCGCCGAACAGGGCAGCAGCGACTACGGCTCGGAGATCGACGTCTCCTACGCCCACCCGATTCCCGGCGTGAAGGGTCTGGTCGGCCTGGTCAAGTACGCCAGCTACGACGCCGACGGGTTCTCCGTGGACACCGACAAGTTCTGGGCGCAACTGCAATACAGCTACTGACGTCCCGGCCCCGCTGTGCCCGCGGCCGTTGCCGCCGCGGGTCTCAAGGAGACATCCCCATGCTCAACCCGATTATTGCCGGCCTGCTGTTCGGTCTCGCCCTGCTCAGCCCGCCGAGTTGGGCGACCATCAACGCCGCCGAGGCGATGAACCTGTCCGGCATGCAGCGCATGCTCAGTCAGCGCATCGCCAAGAGCTACCTGATGATCGGCGCCGAGGTCCGCCCGGATCTGGCCGAACAGCAGCTCGACCAGAGCATCGCCAAGTTCGAGAGCAACTATCTGGCCCTCGACGCATACGCCCCCACCGCACAGATTCGCAACGCCCTGAACGACGTGGGCCAAACCTGGCAACGCTACCGCGAACTAGCCCTGTCACGCCCGGACAAGCAGCGGGCGCCGGTCATCCTGGAACTCAGCGACCAACTGCTGGCGCAGAGCGAGCTGGTGGTGCAACTGCTCGAACGCCACAGCGGCGGGCAAAGCGCCCGGCTGGTCAACCGCAGCGGCCGCCAGCGCATGCTCAGCCAGCGCATCGCCAAGCTCTACCTGGCCATGAACTGGCACTTGCCGGTCGCCGGCCTGCAACAATCGTTCAATCAGGCGGTGGAGGAATTCGACCAGGCCCTGCAGGAACTGCAACAGGCCCGGCAGAACACCCCGGCCATCGCCAAGGGCCTGCAGCAGGCCGAAGCGCAATGGCGCTTCACCCGCGCCGGCTTCAACCTCTCCGCCGACTCGCGCTTCGTACCCACGGTGATCGCCACCACCAGCGAAACCCTGCTGTGGCAGATGAACGAGCTGACCAGCCAGTATGAAGGGGTGATGCTGGCAGGATCCTGAGGCGCACCAACTCAACCCGGTAGGGTGCGCCATGGGAGCCAACAGATTGGTGCGCGCGGCGCACCCTACGTTGGCGCCAGGGTCAAATTGTATCGCTGACTCCCCACTCAACCCTCGCTGCGCACCCGCTGCACGGCATCCAGCCAGCCGTGGTAGAGCTTGCTGCGGTGCTCCGCACTCATCCGCGGGGTGAAGCGCTGCTGGCGCTGCCAATGCCCGGCGATCTGGTCAAGGTCGCGATAGATGCCTGCCTTGAGTCCGGCCAGATAGGCCACACCGAGGGCGGTGGTTTCGGTGACCTCGGGGCGCTCGACCGGCACGCCAAGAATGTCGGCGAGAAACTGCATGACCCAGTTGTTCTCCACCATGCCGCCATCCACCCGCAGCGCGCTGGGCTCGGCGGCGCCGTCCTGGCGCATGGCCTCGAGCAGGTCGCGGGTCTGGTAGCAGACCGACTGCAGGCCGGCGGTGACGATCTCCTTGATCCCGGTGTCGCGGGTCAGGCCGAAGATCGCGCCGCGCGCCTTCGGGTCCCAGTAAGGCGCGCCCAGGCCGGTAAACGCAGGCACCAGGTAGACCCCGCAGGCATCGCCGGTCTGTTCGGCCAGGGCCTCGCTGTCGCGCGCATGGCTGATCAGCTTGATGCCGTCGCGCAGCCACTGCAGCGCCGCGCCGGCGACGAAGATGCTGCCCTCCACCGCATAGGTGACCTTGCCGTCCAGGCGGTAAGCGACGGTGGTGAGCAGGCGGTTTTTCGAGGCCACCGGGGTCTCGCCGGTGTTCTGGATCATGAAGCAGCCGGTGCCGTAGGTGCTCTTGACCATGCCCGGTTGGAAGCAGGCCTGGCCGATCAGCGCGGCCTGCTGGTCGCCGGCCACGGCCAAGACCGGAATAGGCGCGCCGAGCAGTTCGGCGTCGAGGGTGCCAAAGTCGGCGGCGCAGTCCAGCACCTCGGGCAGCAGGCTGGGCGGAATCTCCAGCAACTCGAGCAACTCGGCGTCCCACTGCTGACTATGGATATTGAACAGCAAGGTGCGCGAGGCATTGGTCGCGTCGGTCTTGTGCGACTTGCCACCGGTCAGGCGCCACAGCAGGAAGCTGTCCACCGTGCCGAAGCGCAACTCGCCGCGTTCGGCCCGAGCCCGCGCGCCGGCCACATTCTCGAGAATCCAGCGCAGCTTGGTGCCGGAGAAGTAGGGATCGATCAGCAGGCCGGTCTTGGCGCTGACCATGGCCTCATGGCCGGCGGCCTTGAGCGCGGCGCAGTAGTCGGCGGTACGCCTGTCCTGCCAGACGATGGCCGGGTGGATCGGCTCGCCCGTGAGCGCGTCCCACACCAGGGTGGTTTCGCGCTGGTTGGTGATGCCGATGGCGGCGATCTGGCTGGCGTCCAGACCGCCCTGCTCGAGCGCCGCACGACAGACCTCAAGGGTGCTCTGCCAGATTTCCTCGCCGTCGTGCTCGACCCAACCGTCCTGCGGGAAGTACTGCTTGAACTCCTGCTGCGCCCGCGCCAGCGGCTGGCCCTGGGCATTGAAGACGATGGCGCGGCTGCTGGTGGTGCCTTGGTCGATGGCGAGCAGGTAGTCGGACATGCGGATTTCCTTGTTGTTATGCCTAGGGATCAGACCGTCGGGCGGCTTACTGTCGGCCGATGGCGGCGAACCCGGCCCCGGTCAGTTGCGCCAGCACCTCGGCCGCCAGTTCCACCTCCAGCCCGCGCCGCCCGGCGCTGACGAAGAGGGTCGGATACAGTTGCGCCGAGTCGTCGATGAAGGTGCGCAGGCGCTTCTTCTGCCCCAGCGGGCTGATGCCGCCGAGCAGATAGCCGGTGGCGCGTTGCGCCGCAACGGGGTCGGCCATGTCGACCTTCTTCACCCCGGCGGCCTGGGCCAGGGCCTTCAAATCGAGGCTGCCGGCTACCGGCACCACCGCCACCAGCAACTCGCCTTTTTCGCTAGCGACCAGCAGCGTCTTGAACACCCGGGCCGGCTCGAGGTCGAGTTTTTCCGCCGCTTCCAGACCATAGGAAGCGGCTTTTGGATCGTGGCTGTAGCTGTGCATCCGATGCGCAGCCTTATGTTTTTTCAGCAGGTCGATAGCGGGAGTCATGTTCGTTTGTGAAAATTATCTGGCTGAGTTCGCGTACCTTAGCCGAAAAAACTGCCAGGAGCAGTTTTTAACGTCGTGCAGCGACGGCCCGCAGGGTGGCCGCCATGGATGGCAGGCCATAAAATTTGCCGGCCGGCAGCCTATACTGCCGTGCACAACAAGGATCGCTCCCATGACCCTGGCACCGCGCCAACACGACATTCTCAACCTCGCCCGCGAGCGTGGCTACGTCAGCATAGACGAACTGGCCCAGGCCTTTGCCGTCACCCCGCAGACCATCCGCCGCGACATCAACCAGCTCGCCGAGCAGGGCCTGCTGCGCCGTACCCATGGCGGTGCGGCGAGCGAAGCCTCGAGCACCCAGAACACCGCCTATGCCATGCGCGCCGGGCAGATGCGCGAGGAGAAGCAGCGCATCGCCGAAGCCATAGCCGCGCACATTCCCGACCACGCCTCGCTGTTCATCAGCATCGGCACCACCACCGAAGCGATCGCCCGCGAGCTGCTCAAGCGCAAGGGCCTGAAGATCATCACCAACAACCTGCACGTCGCCGCCCAGCTCAGCGCCAAGGCGGATTTCGAGGTACTGGTGGCCGGCGGCACGGTGCGCAGCGACGGCGGCATCGTCGGCCAGTCGACGGTGGATTTCATCCAGCAGTTCAGGGTCGACTTCGCCCTGGTCGGCATCAGCGGCATCGACGAGGACGGCAGCCTGCTCGACTTCGATTACCAGGAAGTACGGGTGTCCCAGGCCATCATCGGCAATGCGCGGCAGGTCTTCCTCGCCGCCGATTCGAGCAAGTTCGGCCGCAACGCGGTGGTGCGCCTGGGCTCGATCACTCTGGTCGACCGCGTGTTCACCGACGCCCAGCCCTCGCTGGCGATCAGCCGTCTGCTGGCCGAGAACAAGGTGCAGTTGGACCTTGTCTGATCCCTCCTCCACGGCCCTTCACGACCGCTCGGCGCGAAATCGTGCAGCGAGGTGGCGAGCGTGCGTACATTCGACTAGCATATTTTCGAAACTGAACATAAGTAAGTTCACTTTCGACTTTAGGGTGCCACCATGCCTTCTCGCCCCAAGCATATTGCGCCTGTCGCCGAAGTCTACGATCTGGCGGTTGTCGGTGGCGGCATCAATGGCGTCGGCATCGCCACCGATGCGGCCGGCCGCGGCCTGTCGGTATTCCTTTGCGAAAAGGACGACCTGGCCGAGCACACCTCCTCGGCCAGCAGCAAGCTGATCCACGGCGGCCTGCGCTACCTGGAACATTACGAATTCCGCCTGGTGCGCGAAGCCCTGGCCGAGCGCGAGGTGCTGCTGGCCAAGGCCCCACATATCGTCAAGCCGCTGCGCTTCATCCTGCCGCACCGCCCGCACCTCCGCCCGGCCTGGATGATCCGCGCCGGCCTGTTTCTCTACGACCATCTGGGCAAGCGCGAGAAACTGCCCTCCTCACGCAGCCTGCGTTTCGGCCCCGGCAGCCCGCTGAAGGCGGAAATCAGCCGCGGCTTCGAATACTCCGACTGCTGGGTCGACGACGCCCGCCTGGTGGTGCTCAACGCCATGGCCGCCCGCGAACAAGGGGCGCATGTGCACACTCGCACCCGCTGCGTCAGCGCAAGGCGCAGCAAGGGCTTGTGGCACATGCACATGGAGCGCGTCGATGGCAGCCTGTTCTCGATCCGCGCCCGCGCCCTGGTCAATGCCGCCGGCCCCTGGGTCGCGCGCTTTATCCGCGACGGTATCAAGCAGGCCTCGCCCTATGGCATCCGCCTGATCCAGGGCAGCCACATCATCGTGGCGAAGCTGTTCGACGGTGAGCAGGCCTATATCCTGCAGAACGAAGACCGCCGTATCGTCTTCGCCATCCCCTACCTGGAACGCTTCACCCTGATCGGCACCACCGACCGCGAATACACCGGCGACCCGGCCAAGGTGGCGATCAGCGAGGCAGAAATCGACTACCTGCTGAGCGTGGTCAACGCCCACTTCAAGCAGCAGCTGCAGCGCACGGACATCCTGCATACCTATGCCGGCGTGCGCCCGCTGTGCGACGACGAGTCCGACCAGCCCTCCGCCGTCACCCGCGACTACACCCTGGCCCTGTCCGGCCTACCGGGCGAGGCGCCGCTGCTCTCGGTATTCGGCGGCAAGCTGACCACCTACCGCAAGCTGGCGGAAGCGGCGCTGGCGCACTTGGCGCCGCACTTCCCGCAGATGAAACCGCGCTGGACCGCCACCTCCCTGCTCCCCGGCGCGGAAAACCTGGACAGCCAGAGCGCCATGGTCGCAGCCCTGTGCACCCGCTGCGGCTGGCTGTCGACCGCCCTCGCCCGGCGCTGGGCCAGCTGCTACGGCAGCCGCAGCTGGGTCCTGCTCGAGGGCGTGCGGGAACTGAGCGACCTCGGCGAACACCTGGGCGGCGGCCTGTATACGCGCGAAGTGGACTACCTGTGCCAGCAGGAATGGGCCATGCAGGCGGCCGACATCCTCTGGCGGCGGACCAAGCTGGGGTTGTTCATGACGCCCTCACAGCAGGCCAGACTGATCCGCTACCTGTGCATCGCATCGCCTAACAGCCCGGAAGATGCCCACGCGACCTGACTCTCTCTTGCAGATCCTTCGCCTCGCCGATCGCCCGAGACGCGGGGCTTTTTACACCTGAGTCGCTTACAACCGCGCCCAGTGCCCGTCCCGGTGATTCGCCTTAAGATGCGGCAGTACCGCCGCCAGCAACGGCTCCTTGAACGCCTCCTGGAAGCGATGGGCCAGGCCGGGAATCAGCTTGAGCGCGCTGCCCTGGATATGCGCGGCCACATGCACGCCGTGCATCGCCGGCAGCAACGGATCGGCGGTGCCGTGCACCACCAGGGTCGGTACCTGCAAACGATTGAGCAGCTCGACCCGACTGGACTCGGCGAGAATCGCCAGCAGCTGGCGCTGCACGCCCTCCGGGTTGAAGGCACGGTCGTAGGCGGTTTCGGCCTGTTGCAGGAGCGCTTGACGATCGTCGCTGACCAATGGACTGCCGAGGGCGGCGAGCAGATCGGCCTGCTGTTCGACGGCCACCTCGCGGCTTGGCGCCTCGCGCTCGGCCAGCAAGGCCAGCAATGCCGGACTGGGCGCCGGCAGGCCCTGGGCGCCGGAGCTGGTCATGATCAGGGTCAGGCTCTGCACCCGTGCCGGCACCAGGTCGGCCAAGTGCTGGGCGATCATCCCGCCCATGCTGGCGCCGAGCACATGAAACTGGCGCACGCCCAGGGCATCCATCAGGCCCAGGGCATCGCCGGCCATGTCGCGCAGGCGGTACGGCGCCGATACCGACAACCCCAGGCGGTAGCGCAGCGCCTCGTAGGCGAGGTTGGCCGGCGGCGCAGCCTGAACCCAGCTGCTCAGGCCGACATCGCGGTTGTCGAAGCGGATCACCCGGAAGCCTTGCTCGCACAGGCGCGCGACCACCTCGTCCGGCCAGTGGATCAGCTGCCCACCCAGGCCCATGACCATCAGCAACACCGGATCACTGGCGCGGCCGATGCTCTGGTAGGCCAGTTGCACCTCGCCCAACTCGACCTTGAAGGTCGGCGCCTGCACATCGCAGCGCTCGCTGGCCAACACAGGCCAGCCGCACAGGAGTACGGCCAGAAAAATTAACGCACGCATGCAAACACCAGAACGCAGAACCCCATTGAGACGCGAGTTTGCTGACATTCGCTCGAGCGCGCTGCCACAGAACCATGACAATTTGATGAATACTGCCGAGCGGTCGCTACAGGGCGGAGGAATGCTATATGGCAGACCTGAGCACGGACGGACGCTGCCTAAGAGCCTGTCGGACGTTGACGTCCGTAGTGCGGAAAAACGAAAGCGCTCCATAAACCCCACCTACCCAGTTCAGGCAGTTTGGTTTTAAATCGCCTTCAGGTTCCAGGGCAGTAGCGCTTCATAGTCCTCAACGGTAGTGGCTTGGGGCAGGCGCTCGAGGATATGGCACAGCCAGGCATAAGGCTCGTGACCGTTGGCTTTGGCGGTTTCCACCAGGCTGTAGAGCTGCGCGCTGGCTGTCGCGCCCTTCGGCGTGTCGCTGAACAGCCAGTTTTTGCGGCCGATGACGAAGGGCTGGATGGCCCGCTCGGCGGCGTTGTTATCGATCGGCAGGTGGCCGCCCTCGATATAGCGTTCGAGCCTGCTCCAGTTGCTCGCCAGGTAGTTCACCGCCTTGCCTAGGGCATTCTGCGCGGTGACCTGCGGCTGGGTTTTCTCCAGCCAGACCTTGAGCTGGGCGAGCAGCGGCAGGCTGTGCTGCTGACGGCCCTGATGGCGTTGCTCGGCACTGGCTTCCTTGAGGTCGCGCTCGATGCCGTACAGCTTGTTGATCATCCCCAACGCGATGTCGGCGCGTCCGGTTTTGCCCTTCGGTTGCACCTTTTGCGCTTCGACGAATTTGCGCCGTGCATGCGCCCAGCAGGCCAGACGTTCAACACCCGACTGTGCGGCCACGGCGTTGTAGCCGGCGTAGTCGTCGGTCATCAAATAGCCGCGATAGCCAGCAAGCAGGCGCAGTGGTACCTCCTGGGCACGGCTGGCGGTGTAGTCGAAGAGGATCACCGGCTTGTCCGGCGGGCCGCCGGTTTGCACCCACATCCAGGAGTGACTGCTCGGATCGCGCCCCGGCTCTTTCAGCACCTGCACACGGGTTTCATCGCAATGGATCACCGGGCTGTCCAGCAGCTTGTCGCGCATCAGGTTGAGCAAGGGCTGCAACTGCTCGCCACACTGAATCACCCAGCGCGCCAGGGTCTGGCGGGGGATGTCGATGCCATGGCGGCTCAGAACCGTCTCGAAGCGATACAGCGGCAGGCCGTCCGCATACTTGGTGGTCAGCAGCATGGCCAACACGCTGGGGCTGGCCAGGCTTTTCTCGATTAACTGCGCCGGCTTATCGGCGGTGACTGGCGCGCGTTCGCAGCCCTTGCAGGCGTAGGTTTTGCGGATGTGTTTGATCACCCGGATCTGCATCGGGATGATCTCCAGTTGTTCGCTGGTTTCCTCACCCATGACGTGTTTGCGGCAACCGCATTCGCAGGTCAGTTCGTGCTCGGGCAACTCGTGAATGACTTCGATGCGAGGCAGTTCGGCCGGCAGTGACTGGCGCTTGCCACGCGGTTTGCTGACGGCGACAGGGCGCAGTTCGACCGTTTCGACGTCGTCCTGACCATCGCCATTGGGCTGCTCGGCCAGCACCTCGGCCTTGTTGAGCAAGGGCAATTGCGGCGACTCGGGATCGCTGGTCTGCTCGGACTTGCGGCCAAACAGGCGATCACGCAGCAAGGCAACCTGCTCTTGCAGTTGCGTGATCTTGCCCAGATTCGACTGACGCTCCAGCAGCACGTCAGACAGCAGCTGCTTGAGCGTTTCGGGATCGTCAGGAAGGGTTTCGGGCACGGAAATCATGCCGTGGATTATACCGGCTCAGGTCACGAAACGCGGCGTCAAAACCTGGTGCGGGCGGTTGCGCCACAGGTCGAAACCATCCAGCAGCCAGTTCAATTCCTGGACCGTCAGCACGATGGCTTCGTCTTGATCGTCAGGCGATGTTTTGAATCGCTCGGCATCAAGGCGCTTGAGCCACAAACAGAAGCCGTTGCGCTCCCAGTACAAGATCTTCACCCGGTTGCGCGACTTGTTGAGGAAGACGAACAACACCGGGTCGAACACCGCCACCTTGATATCCAACTCGACCAAGGCGGCCAGCCCGTCGATGGATTTACGAAAGTCGACGGGTTTGGGGTAGAGGTAGACTTTTTCGACCTTGGCATCGGGACGCATCATGGCGGCTGGCTCCAGAAAGAAATCGGAGCACAGCATTGGCTGGCCTTCGGATCATTTGAAGATGGGGTTTATGGAGCGCTTTCGGAAAAACCGGGCTTGAGCGGGTTTCTTCAGTCAATCGAGGTCACTGGCGAGGAGATCGATCATGGCGGGACAGGAAACCAAGCCAGTGGCAACGCCAACGCCGCCCTCAGACGGCGTTGGCGTGAGCTCATCTGAAGACCATATCCCTGAGAAAGAGTGCAATCGGTGGGAAATAGATCAAAGCCACCGCGGCACCAATCTTGAGCAGGAAGAAGGGCAAGGAGCCGCGAATACAATCGATATAGGGTCGGCGAAACACAGCTGTCGCGGTGAAGATGTCACAACCGAACGGCGGCGTCGCACCACCGATCGCCACTTGCAGGATGACGATCACCCCCACCAGCACCGGATCAAGCCCAGAAGCAACAGTCAGCGGCATAAAGATCGGCGTCAGCACCAGAATCACGACGATCGAGTCGACAAACATGCAGCCGATGAAGAATGCCAAGGTAATCGCAAATAGAACGGTGTAAGGATCTGCCCCATCGAGGCCGAACGACTGGATGATCCCCTGCGGTATCTGCGCATAGGCCAGCACCCAGGAAAATGCCGCTCCCGCCGCAATCAGGATGAAGACCACCGAGGTGATCATGCCTGTCGAGCGCGCAATGCCCAGCAGCTCCGCCGGTTTGATCGAACGGAAAATCACAACCTCAAGGATGATCGCATAGATCGCGCAAACAGCCGCGGCCTCCGTCGGGCTGAAAATTCCGCCATAGATGCCGCCAATGACGATTGCCGGAAAACCCGCTGGCCAGAGGGCTCGGCGCATCGCCGAGAAGCGCTCGGGCCAGCTGGCTTTCTCGACAGTCGGGATGTTTCGGCGGACGGCATAGAAGAAGCTGTAGCAGGAGAACGCCAGGAGCAGTAGCAGCCCAGGCCCGATACCGGCGATAAACAGCTCAGAGACCGAAGTGCCCGAGGCCACGCCAAACACGATCATGCCGATCGACGGCGGAATCAGACAGGCCAGGCCGGCCGAGTTGACCGCCAGGGCGATGGTGAAGCTGTCGCTATAGCCGGCCTGGAGCATTTTCGTGCGCATAGGCGAGCCGATCGCCACTACTGTGGCTTGGGTCGAACCGGAAACCGCGCCGAACATGCCACAGGCGTTAACCACCGCCACCGCCAAGCCGCCCCGTTGGTGACCGACAAACCTCAGCACCAGGTCGAGCAGGCGATCGGCCGAATGCCCCTTGGTAATGACGTCAGCGGCGAACATGAACATCGGTATGGCGATCAGTGATGCCGGTTTTACTCCGCCGATCATCTGTTGAATAATCAGCTGCGGACTCAAGTCAGGCAAATAGAATATAAAAGCACCCAGTGTAGCGCCCAGTAGCGGCACCATCATGGGAAACCCTGCCAGCAGAAAAATGACCATAATGATCAGCATTAAGGCAGTCATTACTTGACCTCCTTGAGCACTGCGTCACGCGCATCGTTACAGGGTTGCGGACTATGCTTATCGCGTCCCGCATCGTCCATCACAGACGAATCGGCGAGCTCTACCGCCTCGTATTCATCACGCGTTCTGTAGGAGACATAAACATCGGGATCGGTAAAATCGAGGTTACGCCAGGCAGTCAGCAGATACTGGACGCCGGTAATCACGAAGCCCAGCACCACCGGAACATAGGCGAGGTACAGCGGGACTTTCAACGCCGGCGTCAACCGCCCGCGACTGGCGGTCTTGGCGACGTATTCGATGGCGAAATAGGCCAAGGCAAACATGATGCCAGCCGTCACCAGGGCAATCACTATCATCAGCGCTTTCTTGGTAACGGCCGGAAGCTGATCATAAATGGCCGTCATCCGGATATGTCGCCCATTGCGAGTGACGTAACCAAGCCCGAAGAAGGTAATCAGCACCATCAGGAACTCATTGAGCTCCTCGACGAAATAGATGCTCTCACTGAACACGAATCGCCCGAAAACATTGGCGCAAGCAAAGGCCGCCAAAGCCAGTATTGCCATTCCCAGAACCGCACTTTCAACTCTACCAAGCAAGCAATCCAGACCAATAAGAACATGATTTACAGGCGACATCTTATTCTTGTACATAGTTGCCTCTATTGCGGCGTCTTAAATTGATCGGGCACCTACAGCCAAACCGGCGCGTGCCTGACTGTAGGCTGCGACACCCTAATTAGCGTTTTCTCCTTTCGCGACCTCTTGCAGGATCGAGGCAAGCAGCTTTTTGCCGCGCACGCCGATATGCTCTCCAACTTTCTCATGGGTTTTCTGGCTGGCTTGGCGAAACACTTCCCGCTCGGCTTCGCTCAACTGCACCATCTGCATGCTAGGCTTGGCCGATTGGATGGCCTGCAAACGCTCGGCGTTGTATTGCTGCACCGCTTCAGCGATATAGCCATTCATGCCGCTTATGGTCTCGTCAATCAGACTTTGCCGCTGCGGCGAAAGATTCTGATACCAATCATCACCAGCCATGATCGCCGTCACCAGCTCCTGCTCTCCGGCCCAGATCATGAAATCGGTTACTTCGTAAAACTTCATTTCCTGGATGGCTGGCACCGGGTTGGTTTGCCCGTCGATCTGCTTCAACTGCAGGCCACCGTAGACTTCGCCAAACGGCATCGGCGTCGGACTCGCCCCCAAATCAGAGTAGGCATCGAGTAACACTGGCGAAACCATGACGCGCATCTTGAAACCTTTCAAATCAGCAGGACTGCGCACCAGACGATTCGTAGTCCAAACCTGTGGTCCCTCGGAGAACAGCGCCTGCAATCTCAAGCCCTTTTCCTCGAAAGCCGTGCCCAGATCGCCACGCAAAAGACTCTCTGAACTGAGCAGCTGGGTTATGGCCGAGGGGTTGTCCGGCAGCACATAGTTCATCAAGAATACTTGGGACTCCGGCACCAAGGTGCCCAATGCGCCCACTGCGACGTTGACGAAATTGACCGCACCGTCAGCCGTCTGCTCAACCATTTCAGTCGAGGTTCCCAGCTGCCCCAGGTAGTAGATCTTGACTTCAATTTCACCCTGGCTCGCCTGTTCAATGCGGCTCTTGAACTCCTTGGCGTAGACATCCATCAAGGACTCGGGCGGTTCCTCAATCGCGTATTTCCACACTTCGGCCGCAAAGCTGCCGGAACTTGCCAGCAGCAACGCAGCAGCACCCAACAATGTTCTTAAATGAGTCATGGTTTTTCTCCGGTACGCAGATGTTGTAATTGTTCTGGATAGCCGTTCTAACGTGATTGTTACTCTTTTGCCTTGTTACGCTCATGAAAAATAAAGCCGATGCTATTCAATAGCAGCTGCGCGGCCAGGATCGAGGTCATCCCGGTAGGATCATAGGCCGGCGCCACCTCGACCAGGTCCATGCCGACGATATTGCCCCGGCTGCGCTTGGCCAGCAGCTGGATGATCTCGAGCACTTCGTAATAGAGGAAACCGCCATGGCTCGGAGTGCCGGTGCCCGGCGCAATGGATGGATCGAAGCCGTCAATGTCGATGGTAATGTAGTAGGGCACGCCGCTGGGAATCAAATCGAGTACGCCCTGGGCGCCGAGGCGACGTACGTCGCGCACCGACAAGATATTCGAGCCGGCACTGCGCGCGGCGTCGTAATCGTCGCGGTTGGAGGACGAGACGTTGCGGATGCCCAACTGGGTCATACCGATGATGTGGTTCATCTCCGAGGCCCGACGCAGCGGGCTGCCGTGACCATAGCGCACGCCATGGCGCTCATCGACGAAATCCAGGTGGGCATCGATATGGAGGATATGGATAGGCCCGCGCCCCTCGAAGGCCTTGATCACCGGAGCATGCACAGAATGATCGCCGCCCAGCACTACCGGCATGGCGCCAGCCTCGAGAATCTTGCGCACGGCGTACTCGGTGTTGGCGTTGCTCGCCACCATATCGGTGTGCACGATGTCGGCATCGCCGACGTCGACCATGCGCACATCGGAAGCAGTCAGGTACATGACGTCGTCTTCGTGATCGTAGGCGCCCGCGTGGCCGAAGGAGAACAGGGTCGAAGCCTCGCGAATGCCGCGCGGTCCGAAGCGTGCGCCGGAGCGCCACTGGGTGCCCATGTCGTTGGGCGCGCCGAGGATCGCCACATCGGCATTCAGCGCATCCCAGTCGGTACAGACCGGCGATTTGGCGAAGGTGCAATGACCCACGAATGGCAGGTTCAGGCGACCGGATTCGTAACTGTTGTTCGACATGTTCAGGCGTCTCCAACTCTTGTTCTTGGCGAGGGGCGAAGCGGCTAGGCATTCGCCGTTGGAGTGACTATGGGCGCAGTTTTTTCTGGAAAAAATGCGCAACTTCAGATACTCATATCGGCGTTTCCGATGTATCGCGAACCGGAGGTCTGGGTGATCCAGCTGCACGATGTCGACCTGAAACTGCTCAGGGTCTTCGCCACTATCGTCAAGTGCGGGGGCTTTTCCGCGGCCCAGGCGGCGCTCAATGCCGGCCAGTCGACCATCAGCGAACAGATGTCCCATCTGGAAACCCGGCTCGGGGTCAAACTCTGCCAGCGCGGGCGCAGCGGCTTTCACCTGACCGAGCAAGGCGTGGCGGTGCATGAGGCGACCCTGCGCCTGCTCGCGGCGGTGGAGAACTTCTGCCTGGACGCCGACGTGCTCAAGCAGCACATCAGCGGCCAGCTCAACCTGGGCATCATCGACACCACCATCACCGACCCCGATTCGCCGATCCCGCGCACCACCCAGCGCTTCGTCTCCCGCGGCCATGACGTGCATCTCAACGTCTATATCGGTTCGCCGGCGGAACTGGAGGAGCGCGTGCTCGACGGTCGCCTGCACCTGGCCGTGGGGCACTTCCCCATCCATGTGCCCGGGCTGTCGTACTCGGCGCTCTACCAGGAGGCGCTGGGCCTGTATTGCGGTCGCCGCCACCCGCTCTTTGCCAGCCAGACCGAGGGCGCCAGGCTGCTCGAGGAAATCCGCGCGAGTCGCATCGTCGCCCGCGGCTACATGCAGCACTACGATCTGGAGCAACTGGGCGCGAGCAAGGCCGCGGCGACGGTGGACAACATCGAGGCCCTGGCCATCCTGATCATCTCCGGCGCTTACCTCGGCTTCCTGCCAGTGCACTTCGCCGCGCAGTGGGTGAAGAGCGACGACATGCGCCAACTGGCGACAAACCAATTGCAACTGATGTCGCCATTCGACGTGATCAGCCGGCGCGGACTGGCCCCGCCGCCGATCCTGCGCGCCTTCCTCGAGGACCTGGCGACCTGCTCGCGCACCGCCAATCACGGCTGAAGGCCGCGCCAGCCGTGGCATGAGACAAAAAAGGCGACCCGTGGGTCGCCTTGTTCATGCTGCCAGCCGCTAGTGTCGCGTCAACCATGAAGTGTCGTAGTTCCGTAGGGTGGGTTAGCGGCGCCAAGCGCAGAGCGATCAGGCTCCGCGATCGTGGCGCGCCGCGTAACCCACCAAGCGATCTCCCGTATTGCGCCGGTGGTGGGTTACGGCGCAGCGGATCTTGCTGGATCATCACTATCGGCGGCATGCGCCTAACCCACCCTACGAGAGGCCGTTTAACCGCAGGTTGATCTGTGACGCGACACTAGGCCAGTTCGCCGCGCAACTGCCGCGCCGCCGCCACCATGTTGACCAGCGCCGCCTCGGTTTCCGGCCAGGCGCGGGTCTTCAGGCCGCAGTCCGGGTTGACCCACAGGCGTTCGGCGGGGATGCGCCGCGCCGCCTTGCGCAGCAGCTTGACCATCTCGCTGCTGTCCGGTACCCGCGGCGAGTGGATGTCGTAGACCCCGGGCCCGATGTCGTTGGGGTAGTCGAAGCGCTCGAAGGCCTCCAGCAGCTGCATGTCCGAACGCGAGGTCTCGATGGTGATGACATCGGCATCCATGGCGGCGATGGACTCGATCACGTCGTTGAACTCGCTGTAGCACATGTGGGTGTGGATCTGGGTTTCGTCGCGCACACCCGAGGCGCACAGGCGGAAGGCCTCGGTGGCCCAGGCCAGGTAGTCCTGCCACCCGGCCTGGCGCAGCGGCAAGCCTTCGCGGAAGGCCGCTTCGTCGATCTGGATGATCTTGATCCCGGCGGCCTCCAGGTCCAGCACCTCGTCACGAATCGCCAGGGCCAGCTGACGCGCCTGCTGCTCGCGGGAAATGTCGTCGCGCGGGAAGGACCACATCAGCATGGTCACCGGGCCGGTCAGCATGCCCTTCATCACCTTGCTGGTGAGGGTCTGGGCGTAGCGGATCCACTCCACGGTCATCGGCTGCGGCCGGCTCAGGTCACCGAAGATCAGCGCCGGTTTGACGCAGCGCGAACCGTAGCTCTGCACCCAGCCGAAACGGCTGAAGGCATAGCCGTCGAGCTGCTCGGCGAAATACTCGACCATGTCGTTGCGCTCGGCCTCGCCGTGCACCAGCACGTCCAGGCCGAGGTTTTCCTGCACCTCGACGGCGTGGCGAATCTCGCTGTGCATGGCCTCGGTGTAGGCGGCAGGCGACAACTTGCCGGCCTTGAACGACTGACGCGCCAGGCGGATCGAAGCGGTCTGCGGGAAGGAGCCGATGGTGGTGGTCGGCAATGCCGGCAGTTGCAGGCGTGCGCGCTGCTGCTCGATACGCAGGGCGAAGGGCGAAGCGCGCTGGCTGTCGGCCGCGGTGATGGCGGCCAGCCGGGCCTGCACCGCCGGTTTGTGGATACGCGGCGACTGCGCGCGGCTGGCCTGCACGGTGCGGCTCTGCGCCAACGCGGCCTGCACCTTGGCGTTCTGCGGGTCATTCAGGGCGGTGGTCAGCAGGGCGACTTCCTCGCACTTCTGCACGGCGAAGGCCAGCCAGCTTTTCAGCTCGCTATCCAGCTGGTCTTCAGGGTTCAGGTCGACCGGGCTGTGCAGCAGCGAGCAGCTCGGCGCCACCCACAGGCGCTCGCCCAGCCGCTCCTGCGCCTGTTGCAGGATGCTCAGGGCCTGCTGCAGATCGGTGCGCCAGACGTTGCGCCCGTTGACCACGCCGAGCGACAGCACCTTGTACGCCGGCAGGCGGTCGAGAATACTCGGGAACTGCTCGGGTGCGCGGACCAGGTCGATATGCAGGCCATCCACCGGCAGGTTGGCGGCCAGGCCGAGGTTGTCTTCCAGGCCGGCGAAGTAGGTGGCGATCAACTTTTTGCCGGGCTCGCGCTGCAGCAGGTTGTAGGCACGCTCGAAGGCATTCTTCCAGGCTTGCGGCAGGTCCAGCGCGAGGATCGGCTCGTCGATCTGCACCCACTCCACACCCTGGCTGGCCAGGCGCTGGAGGATTTCGCCGTACACCGGCAGCAGCCGTTCGAGCAGGTCGAGACGGTCAAAGCTCTTAACTTCAGAGGCGCTGCCCTTGACCTTGCCCAGCCACAGGTAGGTCAGCGGGCCGATCAGTACCGGTTTGACGGTGTGCCCCAACGCATGGGCTTCATCGACTTCCTCGAACAGCTGTTCCCAGCTCAGCTGGAACTGCTGGTCGGCGCTGAACTCGGGGACCAGGTAGTGGTAGTTGGTGTCGAACCACTTGGTCAGCTCCTGTGCATGGGCAGCGCCGCAGCAACTGCTGTGGCTAACGCCGCGCGCCATGCCGAACAGGGTTTCCAGGCTCGGCTTGCCGCTGTGCGGACGGAAGCGCTCGGGGATCACGCCGAAGCACAGCGAGTGGGTGAGTACCTGGTCGTACCAGGCGAAATCGCCGACCGGTAGCAGGTCGATACCGGCGTCCTTCTGCAACTGCCAGTGGGCGGCGCGCAACTGGCGGCCAACCGCCTGCAAACCGGCCTCATCCAGCTCACCTTTCCAGTGAGCCTCCAGGGCCTTCTTCAGTTCGCGGTCGGCACCGATACGCGGGAAACCCAGGGAATGGGACAGGGCCATGTCAAAACGCTCCATAGATAAACAAGATGGGGCGTATTCTCGGCAAGCCATCAGCGTGAGACAAACTCAACATATTTGTATTGATCTATAGTTTTACTCATGTAGGGTGGATGAAGCGTCAGCTACGCGCCCCGATCCACCCTACGCCCCCTTCCCCGCGAGGCCCCCATGCTCGAATTGCGCCACCTGAAAACCCTCCACGCCCTGCGCGAAAGCGAGAGCCTGGTGGACGCCGCCGAACGCCTGCACCTGACCCAGTCGGCGTTGTCGCACCAGTTCAAGGAGCTGGAGGAGCGCCTCGGCATGCCGCTGTTCGTGCGCAAGACCAAGCCGGTGCGCTTCACCAGCGCCGGCCTGCGTCTGCTGCAACTGACCGATGCGGTGCTGCCGCTGCTGCGCGGCGCCGAGCGCGATCTGGCGCGGCTGGCCGGCGGCACCGCCGGCCGCCTGCACATGGCGATCGAATGCCACAGCTGCTTCCAGTGGCTGATGCCGACCATCGACCAGTTCCGCGACGCCTGGCCGGAGGTCGAGCTGGACCTGGCCTCGGGCTTCTCCTTCGCCCCGCTGCCGGCCCTAGCCCGGGGCGACCTGGACCTGGTGGTGACCTCGGATCCGCTGGAGCTGGCCGGCATCACCTACGTGCCGCTGTTCACCTACGAGGCCATGCTGGCGGTAGCCAACCAGCATCCGCTGGCCAGCAAGCCGTTTATCCAGCCCGAAGACCTGGCCACGGAAACCCTGATCACCTACCCGGTCGAGCGCGACCGCCTGGACATCTTCACCCGCTTCCTCGAACCGGCCGATGTCGAGCCGGCCCAGGTACGCACCTCGGAGCTGACGGTGATGATGATGCAGCTGGTGGCCAGCGGCCGCGGCGTCTGCGGCCTGCCCAACTGGGCGCTGCACGAATACAGCTCGCGCGGCTACGTCACGGCCAAACGCCTGGGCGAAAAAGGCCTGTTCGCCACCCTGTATGCCGGCATCCGCACCGATATGCTCGACTCGCCGTTCATGCGCGACTTCCTGCTCACGGCCAAGGACACCTCCTTCGCCAATCTGGAAGGGGTCAGCGTGGCGCGCTGAATGGCCGACCCCGTAGGGAGTGCGGGGCCGCCTAGGCCGCGCGCACCATGACTTAGCGCCACGCATTGGCCTGACGGTCACCCCGGTGCGCATGGCGCACCCTACGCACGCCCCCGCGCTGAAAAGCTCGGCACGCGCATGATTTGGATCAATAGTGCCTGGCCGACCCTGGGCTTTAATCAGAACAACAGCGTCAACCACACGCGGAAGCCGACCTCATGATCCAAGCGATGCGCAGCCGCCATACAGGGCTCGCCAGGAATCTGCTGGCGCTCTGGTTCGTGCTGTTTTTCGCTTGTTCCTTCACCCATGTACAAGCCGCTACCAGCGACATGATGGACGAGGCTTCGGCCAGCCTGGCGAGTCCTCTGCACGGCGACCACGCCCACACTCGGCATGACCCAAGCGCCGCGGACAGCTGCAGCACCTTGCAGAACGCTCCCCTCAACCAGCAGTTGCTGACGCTCCTGGCATTGACCGCCCTCCTCGGCCTGGCCGGTAGCCTTGGGTTGCTCACCGGCCTGCAGCGCCGCACCAGCAGCCTGCGGGCTCCGCTGTTCAGCCCCGGCCTGCCTACGCCCATTCGCAAGCAGCTGCATCGCTATAACGAATAGCCCCACTCTCCCGCTGAACCCCGTCGCCTCGCCATGCCGGCCGCAAGCCGCGCTTGCAGGTCGGCCACCCCGGTTTTCTGGAGAATCCTGCCATGCCCCACGACCCCCGCCATGCCCCAGCGGCCGGCAACCCCTGGCGTTTCTGGCCGGCCCTGTTGCTGTTCGCCGCCATCGCCCTGCTCTTCCTCTGGGCAGAGCATCAGGCCCATCTGCTCGGCGCCCTGCCCTACCTGGTCCTGCTGCTGTGCCCGCTGCTGCATCTGTTCATGCACCACGGTCACGGCCGGGGCAACAAGCGCCCCGAGCCGAAGCGGAACCCAGACATGGATCAGAAACGACCAGCCTGCGGCCTCAGACCATGAACGCAGCCGAACCAAGCAGACAGCGACAAAACGCGGTACTGATAGTGCCCGGCATGGGCAGCGATCACTGCGCCGGCCTGGTCAGCCAGTCGCTCAGGCGCCTGCGGGGTGTTGTCGAACTGAGCACCAGCATCGCCAGCCACAAGGTGCACATCGAGTTCGATGCCGGCCAGACCGACCTGGACGCGCTCAAGCAGGCGGTCGAGCAGGCCGGCTACGAGGTGGCCAGGGCGGAGCTGGCCGGCACCCGTGGCGAACCCAGCGGGATCGAGGAGGAAGAGCAGTACCTGCGCGACGCCTGGCGGCGCATGTGGCTGGCCGGCGTGCCCACGACCCTGATCATGCTGATCATGGCGGTGCAGATGTTCTGGTTCATGCTGCCGGGTTATCTGGCGATGGTGGCGCTGCTCGCCGCCGTGCCGGTGTTCATCGCCGGCGCCAGCACCCATGCATCGGCCTGGAAAGCGCTGCGCAACCACACCGCCAATATGGACGTGCTGATCAGCCTGGGCAGCCTGCCGCCCTACTTCATCGGTCTGGTGGGGTTTTTCTTCCCCATGACCTCGTTTATCGAGATGGCCGCCACCATCACCACCTTCCACCTGATCGGCCGCTACCTGGAGGCCCGCGCCAAGGGTCGCGCCTCCCAGGCCATCCGCAAGATGCTCGAGTTGGGGGCCAAGAGCGCGGTGCTGCTGCGCGATGGCGTCGAGGTGCAGGTGCCGATCGAGGCGGTGGTGGTCGGCGACCTGATGCTGGTGCGCCCCGGCGAAAAGATCCCCAGCGACGGCGAGGTGGTCGAGGGTAACAGTCATATCGACGAGTCCCTGGCCACCGGCGAACCGCTGCCGAAGGAGAAGGGGCCGGGCGATCCGGTGATCGGCGCGACCCTGAACAAGGAAGGCCTGCTCCGGGTGCGTGCGACCAAGGTCGGCCAGGACACCTTCCTCGCCCAGGTGATCGATCTGGTGGAGCATGCGCAAAGCTCCAAGGTGCCGATCCAGGAGTTCGCCGACCGCATGACCGGGCGCTTCGTGCCCGTGGTGCTGCTCATCAGCCTGGCGAGCCTGGCCGTCTGGCTGATCGCCGGCGAGTCGCTGCGCGGCATCCTGGTCTGGGGCGCGACCTGGCTGCCCTGGGTCGATGCCGAGCTGTCGTCGCCACTGGTGGGGCTGCTGTCGGCAGTCGCGGTGCTGGTGATCGCCTGCCCCTGCGCCCTCGGTCTGGCCACCCCAACCGCGCTGATGGTGGGAGCCGGGCGCGGCGCCGAGCTGGGCATTCTCTATCGTTCCGGCACCGCCATCCAGATGTTCAAGGACATCAAGGTGATGGTGCTGGACAAGACCGGCACCCTGACCCTGGGCAAACCGGTGGTCACCGATTGCCTGGCCGGCGAGGGCATCGATGAACACGAGCTGCTGCGCCTGGCCACCAGCGTGGAATACGGCTCCGAGCACCCGATTGCCCAGGCCATGGTCGAACGCATCAAGGAACTCAGTCTGGAACTGGGGGGCCTTAGCGAATTTCAGGCGCTCAACGGCCTGGGCGTGCAGGGCCAGGTGGACGGCCAGTTGATCCGCGTCGGCAACGCGCGCTGGATGCAGGAATGCCGGGTGGACACCGCCGTCCTGGCCGGCCAGCTGGAAGCCCTGGAGAACCAGGGCAAGACCGCGCTCTATGTGGCCCGCGCGCAGCAACTGATCGGCGTGATCGCGGTCGCCGACAGCCTCAAGGAGGACGCCCAGGCGGCCATCGCGGCACTGCGCGCCCTGGGCATCCATACCGTCATGCTGACCGGTGACAACCAGCGTGCCGCCGCGCATATCGCCGCGCAAGTGGGCATCGACAGCGTCCACGCCAATGTGCTGCCCAGCGGCAAGGTCGAGGTCATCCGCCAACTGCAGGCCGAGTACGGTCAGTGGGTGGCGATGGTCGGCGATGGCATCAACGACGCCCCGGCACTGAAGCAGGCCAACGTCGGCATCGCCATCGGCAGCGGTGCCGACGTGGCGATGGAGGCCGCCGACGTGATTCTCATCGGTGGACGCCTGAGCGGCCTGGTGGAAGCGGCGCAGCTGTCGCGCCTGACCTTTCGCAAGATCGTCGAGAACCTGATCTGGGCCTCGGCCTACAACGTCGCCGCCATCCCCATCGCCGCCGTCGGCCTGTTGCACCCGATGATCGGCGTGATCGCCATGACCGCCAGTTCGCTGTCGGTGATCGCCAATTCCCTACTGCTCAAGAGATCCCCCTTGAGCGTCATCCGCAGCACTCATTGAAACCAAGCAGGAGAAACACCATGAGCACTTTCACTTACAAGACCCTGACTGCCCTCGCCCTCACCGGCGCATTGCTGGCCGCCCCGGCCTTCGCCGAGGACGCCCATCACCCCGAGCAGCTGGCGCAGAACCAGCAAGACATGCCCATGGGCCAAGGCATGGGCATGGGCATGGGCCAAGGAATGGGCATGGGCATGGGCCAAGGAATGGGGCCAGGCAAGGGCATGATGGACTGGTCGCAGATGCAGGAGATGATGCGGCAGATGCATGGCACCACCAACCCCCAGGAACGCCAGAAGATCCGCAGCGAACACCGCCAGGCCATGCGCTCGCAGATGGGCATGATGAACCAGCAGATGCAGCAGAGCCAATGCCCGATGGCCAAGGATGCGCCCATGCAGCAGCAATGCCTGAAGGACATGCACCAGAATATGCAGAACATGCTGCAGATGATGGAGCAGATGCTGGAAAACCAGTCAGTGCCGAACGGCCAATAAGCCTGGACGTTACGCTGTTCGTAGCCTGGGTAAGCGCAGCGCGATCCGGGGGGCGTCATCCTCACGGATTGCGCCAAGGCTTATCCGGGCTATGGGACTGCTAACAGCTCCCGTAGGGTGCGCCGCGCGCACCATTTGTTGCCGCCGCGCATGGGGGACCGCGGCAATGATCGCGAGTATATCGGTGCGCATGGCCTGGGCGGCCCCGCGCACCCTACGACAAGCATGTCGGCAACAGGCACAGGATTTTCTTCAGGCGATGTCTCCCAGAGCAATGCTGGCCGCAGCGGGGAGACGCCGGCGGCGCATCAACCTGTAGGCCGCCGGCAACACGAACAGCGACAGCAGCGGCGCGCTGAGCATGCCACCGACCATGGGCGCGGCGATGCGGCTCATCACCTCGCTGCCGCTGCCGCCACCGAGCAGAATCGGCAGCAGGCCGGCGATGATCACCGCCACGGTCATGGCCTTGGGCCGTACCCGCTGCACTGCGCCTTCGCGGATCGCCTCGACCAGAGCATGCTCGCTACGCTCACCGACCTGTTCGCGTTCGGCCCAGGCATTCTTCAGGTAGAGCAGCATGATCACGCCGAACTCCGCTGCGACTCCGGCCAGGGCGATAAAGCCGACGCCGGTGGCCACCGACAGGTGATAGCCGAGCAGGTAGAGGAACCAGACCCCGCCGGTCAGGGCGAACGGCAGCGTGGCCATGATCAGCAGCGCCTCGCTGAAGCGGCCAAAGCACAGGTAGAGCAGGACGAAGATGATCAGCAGGGTGGCCGGCACCACCAGCTTGAGCCGCGCGTTAGCCCGTTCGAGAAACTCGAACTGCCCCGAATAGCTCAGGCTGATACCCGGCTGCAGTTGCACCTGCTCGTCGATGGCGGTGCGCAGATCGGCCACCACCGAGGCCAGGTCGCGCCCGCGCACATCCACATAGACCCAGCCCGAGGGTCGCGCATTCTCGCTCTTGAGCATCGGCGGGCCGTCGCTGACCCTGATTCGCGCCACCGTACCCAGGGTGATCTGGCTGCCCTGGGGGGTGTAGATCGGCAGCTGTTCGAGCCCGCCCAGGGAGTCGCGCCATTCGCGCGGATAACGCACGCTGATGGGGAAGCGCGCCAGGCCTTCGATGGTCTCGCCGACATTCTCGCCGCCGATGGCGCTGGCGACGATCGCCTGCACATCGGCGATATTCAGGCCGTAACGCGCGGCCGCCGCCCGGTCGATATCGACGTCGATATAGCGTCCGCCGGTCAGCCGCTCGGCCAACGCCGAACTGACTCCGGGGATACCTTTGGCGACCTTCTCGATCGCCTGGGTGGCAGCATCGATCTGCGCCAGATCGCTGCCGGCGACCTTGACCCCGATCGGGCTCTTGATCCCGGTGGCGAGCATGTCGATGCGGTTGCGGATCGGCGGAATCCAGATATTGGTCAACCCCGGCACCTGCACCACCCGGTCCAGTTCCTCCACCAGCTTGTCCGCGGTCATGCCGGCGCGCCACTGCTCGCGCGGCTTGAACGCGATGGTGGTCTCGAACATCTCCAGCGGCGCCGGGTCAGTGGCGGTTTCGGCGCGGCCGGCCTTGCCGAACACATGGGCGACTTCCGGCACCGTCTTGATCATGCGGTCGGTCTGTTGCAGCAACTGCGCGGCCTTCTGCGCCGACAAGCCGGGCAGGGCCGAAGGCATATAGAGCAGATCGCCCTCGTCCAGCGGCGGCAGGAACTCGCCGCCCAGTTGCGACAGCGGCCACAGGGTGCTGAGAAACACCAGCGCCGCTACCGCCAGGGTGGCTTTTGGCCAAGCCAATACTGCGTCCAGCGCCGGCTGATAGAGTTGGATCAGCCAGCGGTTCAGCGGGTTGCGCGCTTCATCGGGAATCCGCCCGCGAATCCAGTAGCCCATCAGCACCGGCACCAGGGTCACCGACAGCCCCGCGGCGGCGGCCATGGCATAGGTCTTGGTAAAGGCCAGCGGGCCGAACAGGCGGCCTTCCTGGGCCTGCAGGGTGAACACCGGAATGAACGACAGGGTGATGATCAGCAGGCAGAAGAACAGCGCCGGGCCGACTTCCACCGCCGCGTCGGTAACCACCCGCCAGTGCTGCTCGCCCTTGAGTTCCTCGCCGGGATGCTTCTGGCGCCAGGCCTCGATCTTCTTGTGCGCGTTCTCGATCATCACCACCGCGGCGTCGACCATGGCGCCGATGGCGATGGCGATGCCGCCGAGCGACATGATGTTGGCGTTGATGCCCTGCTGCTGCATGACGGTAAAGGCGATCAGCACCCCGACCGGCAGGGAGACGATGGCCACCAGCGAGGAACGCAGGTGCCAGAGGAAGGCCGCGCAGACCAGGGCGACGACGATGAACTCCTCCACCAGTTTCTCGCCCAGGTTACGCACCGCGCGGTCGATCAACTGGCTGCGGTCATAGGTGGTGACGATCTCCACCCCCTCGGGCAGGCTGCTTTTCAGTTCCTCGAGCTTGGCCTTGACCGCGTCTATGGTGCTGCGCGCGTTCTTGCCGCTGCGCAGGATCACCACGCCGCCGACCACCTCGCCCTCGCCATCCAGTTCGGCGATGCCGCGGCGCATCTCCGGGCCGATCTGGATATGCGCCACCTCGCCGAGGGTCACCGGCACGCCGCCGCCATCCAGGCGTAGCGGGATGGCGCGAAAGTCGTTGAGGCTTTGCAGATAACCCGAGGCACGCACCATGAACTCGGTTTCCGCCAGTTCCAGCACCGCGCCACCGGTTTCCTGGTTGGCCCGGCCGATGGCCGCCGTCACCTCGGCCTGGGTGATGCCCAGGCTGGTCAGCTTGATCGGGTCGAGTTGCACCTGGTACTGCTTGACCATGCCGCCGATGGTCGCCACCTCGGCGACGTTGGCCAGGGTCTTCAGCTCGAACTTGAGGAACCAGTCCTGCAGCGCGCGCAGCTGCGCCAGGTCGTGAGTGCCGGTGCGGTCGACCAGGGCGTACTGGTAGATCCAGCCGACCCCGGTGGCGTCCGGCCCCAGCGACGGTTTGGCACTGGCCGGCAAACGGCTCTGGATCTGGCTGAGGTATTCCAGCACCCGCGAACGCGCCCAATAGAGGTCAGTGTCGTCCTCGAACAGCACATAGACGAAGCTGTCGCCGAAGAACGAATAGCCGCGCACCGTCTTCGCCCCCGGCACCGAGAGCATGGTGGTGGCCAGCGGGTAGGTCACCTGGTTCTCGACGATCTGCGGCGCCTGGCCCGGATAGGGTGTGCGGATGATCACCTGCACGTCGGACAGGTCCGGCAGCGCATCGATGGGCGTGTTCTGCAGCGACCAGACGCCCCAGGCGGTGGCGAACAGGGTCGCCAGCAGCACCAGGAAACGGTTGGCCACCGACCAGCGGATCAGCGCGGCGATCATGGCTGCGTCTCCTGATGGCCGTCATGCACGGGCGCCAGGTGCTCGATGCGTTCGATCTGCATCCCGTCGTCGTCGGCGCGCACCCCGACCCGGACCCGGTCGCCGGGTTTCAAGCCTTCCAGCAGCGCCAGATCGGCGACCGGAAACAGCATGCTCATGCCCGGCATGCCCAGGGTCTTGAACGGGCCATGGGTGAGCATCACGCCATCGGCTTCGATGGCGTCGATCTGCCCCTCGGCTTCGTGCAGCGCCGGCTGCAGTTTGACCTCGGTCGCAGGCGCGCCCAGTTGCTGGGCCAGAATGCCGCGCAGGCTGGCCTCGGAATCGAGCAGGAACTGCCCGGAGGCGACCACCTGCTGGCCCTCCTCCAGCCCTTCGAGGATCTGGGTAGTGCCCGCGGCCTCCTGGCCCAGACGGACTTCCACCGGGCGGAAACGCCCTTCGCCTTCGGCGAGCATCACCAGGGCGCGGCGACCGCTGCGGATCACCGCCTCGCTCGGCACCAACAGCGCATCGCGTTCGGCCGGGCGAACCAGCCGTACCTGGGCGGTCAGGCCCGGACGCAGACGGCCTTCGGGGTTATCCAGCACAACCCGTACGCGCAGGGTGCGGCTGTCGAGGTTGGCCTGGGGCAGAATGGCCTCGATGCTGCCGCCGAGCACTTCGCCGGGGAAGGCCGGCAGGCGCGCCTCGACCACCTGGCCTTTATGCAGGCCCAGGGCTTCGGCCTCGGGCACCGCCACATCCAGCCAGACGCTGCGTAAACCGTTGATGGTCGCCAGGGTGTCGCCGGCCATCAGGTTCATGCCTTCGCGTACGTCGAGTTGCTGCAGCACGCCGGCGATCGGGCTGGTCACCGTCCACAGTGCCTGTACCTTGCCGCTACGCTCGAATCGGGCGATCAGCGCCGCCGGCATCCCGGTCAGGCGCAGACGCTGGCGCGCCGCGGCCAGTAGCGCGGGATCGCCGGCATCGCGCAGGGCCAGATAGTCTTCCTGGGCGCTGACCCACTCGGGCACCAGAAGGTCGGCCAGGGGCGCGCCGGCCTCGAGCAAATCCTCGGGCGCGCGGGCATAGACCCGCTCGACGAAACCGCCGGTACGCGCCTGCACCACGGCGATATCGCGGCTGTTGAAGGTCAGGTTGCCAACCACCTCCAGGCTGTTGGCCAGCGCCCCGCGGGTCACCGGGGCCAGGCGCATGCCGAGGTTCTGGGTGATGCTCGCATCGATGCTGACGGCGGCGCTGTCGCCACCCTCGTCGGCATAGCGCGGCACCAGCTGCATGTCCATGAATGGCGACTTGCCCGGCTGGTCGAATTTTTGCTGCGGCACCATGGGGTCGTACCAATAGAGCACCTTGCGCTGGTCTACCGTGCTGGCCTGAGTTTGCGCGTGAGCGGCCTCGGGCCCGACGCTCATCGATTGCTGGGCGAACCAGTAGCCACCTGCCGCGCCTATCCCCAGTACCAGCGTCGCCAGCAGCGCGCCTTTTGCGATTCGAGCACTCATTGGCTCACCCCTTCATAAGCGAAATGCAGGCGGGCGCTGGTCAGCGCGCGCGCTTGTTCGAAGTCGATGTGTTTCAGGCGCGCCTCGATCAGCTCGCGGCGGGCGGCGACCACGCTGGCCAGTTCACCGCTGCCCGCTCGATAACTGGACAGGGTTAGCGCGACTTTCTCTTCGGCCAGCGGCAGCAGCAGTTCCTGACTGCGGCGCAGCGCGCGGTCGAGGCGCTGGTATTCGGCCAGATCATCGGCCAACTGCTGCGCATGCTCGCGCTCGGCGGCTTCGCGTTCGGCATGCAACTGGCTGAGCTGCGCCTGCTTGGCGGCGATTCTGGGGTTCTGCCGCGCGCCCGGGAACAGCGGCAGATCGAAGCTGAACTGCACGCTCATCATGTCGCCGAACGCGTCGTCGCGCTTCTGGTAGGCCAGCTCCCAGCTCCAGTCGGATTGTTTGTCCGCCACGGCCTGGCGCACCTCGGCTTGCGCCTCATCGGTCATGGGATCGAACAGCGCCAGTTCGGGATGGCGTTGCAGATTGTGCCGATAATGCGCGGCATCCACCGGCCAGTTCGGCAGGCGGCCGGCCAGGGCCTCATCGGCGCGCGGGCCGATCCAGCGGCGCAGGGCCGCGCGCTGCTGCGCGCGACTTTGCAGCAACTGGTCCTCGGTCTCGGCCAGCAGCGCCGCCTCCTGCTTGGGCGCGACGCTGTCGGCGGCCTGAGCACGCCCGCCGGCGATGCTGGCGCGCACCGCCTTGGCCAGCAGATCGTTTTCGGCGTAGAGGGTCTGGAACAGCGCCAGTTTCTCCTCGACGGCGCGCGCCGAGATCCAGGCCAAGGCGGTTTGCCGGCGGACCTTGAGCCGTTCGACCCGCTGTTCCAGCGTCGCCCGCTCGACCCCGGCCTGGGCCAGGTCGACCCGGGCGCGGCGCTTGGCGCGGTTGGGCACCTCCTGCATGACCCCAACCATCTGCATGGTCATCGGCTCGCGATCCAGGCGCCCACGGTCTGCGCCCTCGATCGGCACGTTCTGCAGGCCCAGCAACAACTTGGGATCGGGCAGTGCGCCGGCAGGGATGGCCGAACTGCGCGAGGCCTCGACTTGCGCGGCCTGTGCGGCCAGCGAGGGCGCCTCGCGTTCGGCCTGGCGCAAGGCCTCGTCGAGGGTCAGGGCCGCGACCGGCAGGCTGAACCAGGCAGCGGCCAGCGCGCCGACCAGCCAACGGCCGGGGAAGGAAAACGAAAGGTACATACGGGTGATTCCTGTCGATATCGCGCGATGAACGCGCAACGGCCAGCGTGCAACCCGAGCTGCACGATGGGGTTCGCAACGGGACGGGAATCAGGCGCGGGGTGGGCGCCAGGGGGCAAGCGAGGGTCGCGACAGGGGTTCGGCTTGGCTATACGAGGAGGCGTTGGCGGCGGCCGGCAGCAGCTTGAGTTTGAATCGATAGCCATCGGCCAAGGGCAGGCCGGCGCTGGAGCATTTGCTCATGTCCGGGCACAGCTGACCGCTGAGTTGCATCGCCGCGTCGTCGCAGCAGTCGCTCGCCTGCGGCGCGTCCTGGCTCATCGGGCAAGGCTCGACGACCAGCAGCGCGCCCGCCAGGCTCTGCAAGGGCAGGACCAGGGCCAGGAGCAATACCAGACAGAAGCGAGGGAAGGCGTTCATGCCGGGCAGTCTAGCCCCACGCCTGGCCAGAGACAATTGATAGGGATCAATTAGCCTGGCCCGTTGCGCTGGACCGGGCGGCGCCACCCTAGCGAACCGCCGATAGCCGGAGCCTGGTCAGATAGCGCAGCGGGCCTATACTTTTTGTTCCCGCAACCCGGACTGGCGAGCTGCAGTACTGACGAGTCGGCCCCGCAACTGTAAGAGGAGCTGATCATGACCATCCGCATTGGCGACGAAGCCCCCGACTTCAGCGCCGACACCACCGAAGGCCCCCTGCACTTCCATGAGTGGATCGGCGACAGCTGGGCCATCCTGTTCTCCCACCCCAAGGACTTCACCCCGGTGTGCACCACCGAACTGGGCTACATGGCCAGGCTCAAGCCCGAATTCGACAAACGCAACACCAAGATCGTCGGCCTCAGCGTCGACCCGGTCAGCGACCACCGGGCCTGGGTCGGCGACATCGAGGAAACCCAGGGCCATGCGGTCAACTACCCGATGATCGGCGACCCCGACCTCAAGGTGGCCAAGCTCTACGACATGATCCACCCCAACGCCAGCGGCGGCCCGCGCACCGCGGTGGACAACGCCACGGTGCGCTCGGTGTTCATCGTCGGCCCGGACAAGAAGGTCAAGGCCATGCTGGTCTACCCCATGAGTGCCGGACGCAACTTCGACGAGGTCCTGCGCCTGCTCGATGCGCTGCAGCTCAACGCCAAGCACACGGTGGCCACCCCGGTGAACTGGAAACCGGGCGACGACGTGATCATTCCCACCTCGGTGTCCGACGAAGAGGCCAAACGCAAGTACCCGCAGGGCTTCAAGACCCTCAAGCCCTACCTGCGCGTGGTGGCGCAACCCAAGTAACGGCGACTGGCATGGTGGATCACCCGTTGGAGTTTTCCACTCCTGGCAGGCGCAGCCAGGCACAAAACGCAGGAGCCAGTAACCGTAGGATGGTGCGGGCAGCGTAGGATGAGCGAAGCGATACCCATGCTGTGGCGTTGAGCGAAGCGATACCCATGCTGTGGCGTTGAGCGAAGCGATACCCATCGGGCGGTTTATGCCTGTACCCGCTGGCAGGGCGAATATCGATGATGGGTTACGGCGCCTTTGTTCTGCTGACAGCAGGTCAATTTGCGGGCGCCTAACCCATCCTACGGTCTTGATCCTTGAGTGCCCCAGTTTACTGCGCGACAGCGCTCCGGCGCAGATGGCGAGCGAACGCCTACCGGCACCGGCAGCGCCTCGCAGATAAATCCAGGCGTCGCCAAGCGCTGTTACAACTGTCCGCTTGCTCACCGTGACCGGCAGTCATAGCATGACCGCCAGTCACAGCCAGACATATTCCTGCCCATGCGCCTTCAAGACCGCCTCTTCCTGCAGCGCGAAAGCGCCCTCCTCGATGCCGCGCGCCTGCTGTTTCGCCAGCAGCCCTGGGACCGGGTGACCATCGCCGAGGTGGCGACCCAGGCCGGCATCGGCAAGGGCACGGTGTACAAGCACTTTCCCAGCAAGGAGGCGCTGTTTGCCCGCCTGACGCTGGACATGAGCCATGCCAATCTCGCCGAACTGCGCGCCCTGCATGCCGCGCAGCCGCCGCAACAGGCCATGCGCCAGGTGATCCGCCGCGCCTTCGAGCAGATGCTCGCCGACCCGATCCTGACCCAACTGTGCCAGCACTGCGACCGCCCGGCCTTTCAGGAGCGTCTGGAGGCGCCCTACCGCGAGCAGTTCCTGCAGCTGGAACGCGACTACGTAGACTTCTTCGGCCAACTGCTGCACGACACCTTCGATGATCGCGCACTCTCTCCCGGCGACTGCCAGTACCTGTTGTGGGGCGTGGAGGCCTGCGTCAACGGGGTGATGGCGCGCATCGCCTCCGGCGGCTTCGAGCACTGGGCCGAGCCCACCGCCCTGAGCGACTACTTCGACCGCGTCACCGATTTCATCATCGCCGGCCTGCGTGGCCAGGCCGCCAACCTTTGCGCCCCATCCGCCAGCCGCGAGTAACCGCTCATGTTCAGTCAAGTGTCCAAACGTCCATGGTTGATCGCCGTCGCCATCAGCGTCTTGCTGCTGCTCTGGCTGCTCAGCGGCTCGCTGTTCAAGGCGCAGAAAACCGCCAGCGCCGATCAGCCCGTCGTGGAGCAGGGGCTGGCGAAAGTCGAGATCCAGTGGCTTGAGGCCCAGCCGATGCAGCGCCAGCACGTGGTCCAGGGCCAGGTCGAAGCCTGGCGCCGGGTCGAGTTGCGCGCGCAGATCAGCGCCAGCGTGCTGCGCCTGGACCGGGACAAGGGCCAGCCGGTCGAACAGGGCGAGTTGCTCCTCAGCCTGTCGCCGGACGACCGCAGCGCCCAGGTGGTACGCAGCGAAGCCGAGGTGCGCCAGCGCGAGACCGACGTCGATTCGGCCCGGCGCCTGCACGAACGCAAGCTGTTTTCCGCCAACGAACTGCTGCGTCTGGACAGCGAGCTGGCCAAGGCCCGCGCCGAGCTGGCAACCGCCCGCCTGCACCTGCGCAACACCCGCATCGAGGCGCCCTTCGCCGGGGTCTACGATGCGCGTCAGGTCGAGCTGGGCGATTTCGTCCAGGCCGGGCAGAGCCTGCTGACCCTGGTCGACATCCGCCAGCTCAAGGTCAGCGCGCAGATCGCCCAGCAGCAAGTCACCCAACTGACCCTTGGCCAGCCAGTGCGCGTGCAACTGCTCGACGGCCGCGAGCTTGCCGGTGAACTGCATTTCATCGCCGCCGCCGCCGACCCCGACTCGCGCAGCTTCCGCATCGAGGTGCGGGTCGACAACCCCGAGCGGCTGCGCCTGGCCGGGGCCAGCGCCACCCTGCACATCCAGACCGGCGAGGCCATGGCCCACCGCCTCTCCCCGGCCCTGCTCAGCCTCGATGCAGCCGGCCGCCACGGCGTGAAGTGGGTCAACCAGCAGCAACGGGTCGAGTTCACCCCGGTTGCGCTGATCAGCGTCGACAATCAGGGCGCCTGGGTCAGTGGCCTGCCGCCGCGGGTCGCGCTGATCACCCTCGGCCAGGGTTTTGTCGAACCTGGCCAGCAGGTGCTCAGCCAACTCGCCAACGAGGGCAGCTGAAATGCACGCCCTGATCGCCGCGGCGCTGGACCGCAGCCGCACCAGCCTGCTGCTGCTGGCCTTTCTGCTGATCGGCGGCCTGGCCGCCTATGTGGCCATCCCCAAGGAAGCCAACCCGGACGTCAGCATCCCGATCATCTATGTCTCGGTGGCACTGGAAGGCATCAGCCCGGAAGACGCCGAACGCCTGCTGGTCCGCCCGCTGGAACAGGAGCTGCGCAGCCTCGAAGCGGTCAAGGAAATGCGTTCGATGGCCAACGAAGGCCAGGCCTCGGTGACCCTGGAATTCGATGCCGGCTTCGACGCCAAGGCGGCCCTGATCGACGTGCGCGAAAAGGTCGATACCGCACGCAGCAAACTGCCTGAGGAAGCCGATGAACCGACGGTCACCGAAGTCAACGTGGCGCTGTTTCCGGTGCTGTCGATAGGCCTGTCCGGGCCGATCGCCGAAGCGCAGCTGGTGTATGTCGCCCGCCAGCTGAAGGAGAACATCGAAGGCATCGCAGAGGTGCTCTCGGTGGAGATCGGCGGCGACCGCGAAGACCTGCTGGAAATCGTCGTCGACCCACAGGTACTCGACAGTTACGGCATCGACTACAGCGAGCTGTTCAACCTGGTCACCCGCAACAACCGCCTGGTTGCCGCCGGCAGCCTGGACACCGGCGCCGGGCGCATGAGCCTGAAGGTGCCCGGGGTCATCGAGAATCTGGAAGACGTGCTGTCCATGCCGATCAAGGTGGTCGGCGGCAGCGTGGTGACCTTCGGCGATGTCGCCAGCATTCACCGCACCTTCAAGGATCCGACCGGCTTCGCCCGGATCAACGGTCAGCCAGCCATCGTCCTGGAAGTGGCCAAGCGCAGCGGCGCCAACATCATAGCCACCATCGAGCAGGTCAAGGCACTGATGGTCCAGGCCCAGCCGTTGCTGCCCGACGGCCTGCAGGTCAGCTACATCATGGATCAGTCGCAGGAAGTCGAGAGCCTGCTCGGCGACCTGCTCAACAACGTGATGACCGCCATCGTCCTGGTGCTGATCCTGGTGGTGGCGAGCATGGGCCTGCGTTCGGCGCTGCTGGTCGGCCTGACCATCCCCGGCGCCTTCCTGACCGGCATCCTGCTGATCTGGATGCTCGGCTTCACCCTCAACATAGTCGTGCTGTTCAGCCTGATCCTGGTCGCCGGGATGCTGGTGGATGGCGCCATCGTGGTCTCCGAGCTGGCCGACCGCAACCTGCACCAAGGCCAGCACCCGCGCCAGGCCTGGGCCAACGCGGCGACGCGGATGGCCTGGCCGGTGATCGCCTCCACCGCCACCACCCTGGTGGTGTTCCTGCCGCTGCTGTTCTGGCCCGGGGTGGTCGGCCAGTTCATGAAATACCTGCCGGCCACGGTGATCGTCTGCCTGCTCGCCTCCCTGGCCATGGCCCTGGTGTTCCTGCCGGTACTGGGCGCGGTGACCGGCGGTCGCCCGCAGCCGCTGCCGAGCACGCCCAGCCGTGGCGCCCGGGCCTACCGCACACTGCTCGACAGACTGCTGCGCCGGCCGGGCCTGACCCTGCTCGGCATGCTCGCGCTGATCGCCCTGATCTATGCCGGTTACGGCCGCTTCAACCATGGGGTGGAGTTCTTCCCCGAGGTCGAACCGGAGAACGCACAGATCTGGCTGCGCGCCCGCGGCGACCTGTCGGTGCAGGAAAAGGACGCCCTGCTGCAACAGGTCGAACGCCGCCTGCTCGGCATGTCCGAGGTCAAGGCGCTGTACGCCCGCTCCCTGGCCCAGCCGGACGGTCAGCTCGGGGTCGACGTGATCGGCACCCTGCAGTTCCAGTTCGTCGACTGGCATGAGCGGCGCCCGGCCCGACAGATTCTCGCCGACATGCGCGAGCGCAGTGCCGACATTCCCGGGGTGGTCCTCGAGTTCCGCGGACAGGAACAGGGCCCCAGCGGCGGCAAGCCGGTCAAGCTGCAAATCAGCGCCCTGGATCCGCTCGAAGCCGATCGCTTTGTCGAGCGGCTGCGCGCCAGCATGCTCGCCATCGGCGGCTTCCAGGACGTCGAAGACGACCGCGCCCTGCCCGGCGTCGAATGGCGGATCAAGGTCGACCGCGAGGCCGCCGCACGCTTCGGCGCCGACGTGCTGAGCGTCGGCAACGCCGTGCAGATGGTCAGCAACGGCCTCAAGCTGGCGACCTACCGGCCGGAAGACGCCACCGACGAGGTCGACATCCGCGTGCGCCTGCCCGCCGACTGGCGTTCGCTCGACCAACTCGGCCGCCTGACCCTGAACACGCCCAGTGGCCAGGTGCCGCTGGGCAACTTCGTCGCCCTGCAGCCGGCGCCCAAGGTCGGCACCCTGCGCCGGGTCGACGGCAACCGCACCATCACCCTGCAGGCCGATCTGGCCGAGGGCGCGCGCCTGGACGAACGCCTGCAAGCGCTGCGCGAAGCCATGGGCGAGCCGCCGACGGACGTGCAGCTGACCTTCGCCGGCGAGGATGCCGACCAGCGCGAGGCCGCGGTCTTCCTGGCCACCGCCTTCGGCGTGGCGATCTTCCTCATGGCCCTGATCCTGGTAACCCAGTTCAACAGTATCTACCAGGCCATCCTGGTACTTTCAGCCATAGTCCTGTCCACCGCCGGGGTGCTGATGGGCCTGCTGGTCAACGGCCAGTCGTTCGGCATCGTCATGGTCGGCATGGGCCTGATCGCCCTGGCCGGCATCGTGGTGAACAACAACATCATCCTTATCGACACCTACAACCAACTGCGCCGCCAGGGTCTGGAGCCGCGCGCGGCGGCGCTGGAAACCGGCAGCCTGCGCCTGCGCCCGGTGCTGCTCACGGCGGTGACCACGGTGCTCGGCCTGGTGCCCATGGTGCTCGGCGTCAACGTCGACCTGCTGGCGCCGAGCCTGGGCCTGGGCGCGCCCTCGACCCAGTGGTGGACCCAGCTGTCCAGCGCCATCGCCGGCGGCCTGAGTTTCGCCACCGTGCTGACCCTGTTGCTGACCCCCTGCCTGCTGGTGCTGGGCGCGCGCTTCGAACGCCGCCCGCCGCCGCTGGAAACCTTCGACGACGACCTGCTCGACCTGCCGGAACACTTGCTCGCGCCGCTGCCCGGCAACGCCCGCGCCAGCAGCACGCAGGACACTTGAGGAGCCATCGATGGAAACCTTGCGACCTCGTGGGTCGGGGCGCGTAGCTGACGCTTCACCCATCCAGCAACAGCGAGGGTGGATGAAAAAAGCGTCATCCACCCTACACATTGAAGCGCCATCAACCCGTAGGGTGCGCCACGCGCACCGCTTGCAGGGGCACGTGGTGCGCACGGCGCACCCTACCCGGCCCGATGCGGCATCGTCAGCGCAGCGGCGGCAAGGCCGACAGCTATTTAGGAAAGTTTTAGGGATTGCATAGGGTCTATTTCGCAATGCGCCGCTGCGCCTGGCCCTAGCATGGAGCTCCTCAACACCACCCAGAGGAGTACCCCGATGAGTCCCGTTTCGCGTCGCTGGATCTATGTCGCCATCGTTTATTTCTGCCTGGCCGTCAGCCTGGGTGTGTTCATGGGCACCAGCGGCGATCACCGCCTGATGAGCGTGCATGCCCATCTGAACCTGCTCGGCTGGGTCACCCTGACCCTGGTCGGGATCATCTACCACTACTTCCCCAAGGCCGCCGCCAGCCGCCTGGCCAGCCTGCAGTTCTGGCTGCACAACCTGACTCTGCCGGTGATGATGGTGGCCCTGACCCTGGTGATCACCGGCACGCCGCAGGCCGGTCCGGTCCTCGGCGGCGCCGCAATGGTGATGCTGCTGGCGGTGCTGCTGTTCGCCGGCAACGTGTTCTGGCGCCGCGCCTGATCAGCGGGCGGCGATCTGCTGCAGCAGCACCGGGCGTTTGAGCAGCAGGCGCAGGCGTCCACGCCCGCACTTCTGCAGAACGATGTCGCGGCTGCGCTCGGCCAGCCGGCGCTGCAGCAGGATCAGCCGCGCCTCGAGGTTGTCGTCCAGTTCCGGCAGCTTCAGCGCCGGATCGATGCGCAGTTCGCGGTTGCTGAATTCGCTACGCTGCTCCTCGACGTGCAGGCTCAGCAGGCGCCAGAAGATCGCGCCGGCCACGCCCTTGATCAGGTAGTCCTCGCCGAGGAACACGCTGCTGTTGGCCGGGTAGTAGCGCACCGTCAACGGCGTGCCCTGTAGCGGCGCGGCGAACAACGGCGCGGCACCCTCCTCGCTCGGGTTATCGGCTACCTGCTGCAGCGCCAGGATCGAGGCGCCAAGCAGGCTGGCCAGGCCCATCAGGCAGTCCTCCTCGTCGTAGCCGAAGCGGTGCGGCTCGGCACTTTCCACATGTAGCACGCCGAGCAGGCGCCCGGCGGCGAGGATCGGCACCGACAACTGGCTGTGCGATTCGGCCAGGCCGGGAAAGGCAATCTCTGTCTCCAACCGATCACCGAGCCCGGCCTCGGCCAGGTGCTCATGGATGGCCCGGCTGTAGGCGTATTCCGAAGCCAGGTGGGCGATGCGGATCGGCGTGCGGAACTGCGCCGCCACGCCGATGATGCCCCGCCCCAGGGGAAACTCCGAGCCGATCCCCGACAGCGGGTAGCCGTGACTGGCCACGGTGTAGAGCTTCCGGCCCTGGCTGTCGAGCAGCAGGACCATGGCCTGGGGCATCTCAAGCTGGCTGGCCAAGCCCTCCAGGCACTGCTCCAGCAAACCGGCCAGGTCCGTGCAGGCGGCCAGGCGCTGGCTCAGCTGACGCAGGCGGGCGATATGGCAGGGCGCGCACTGCGCCGGCGGCACCTCGACGCCAGGCACATGCTCGATATCCAGCACCTGATAGACATCTGCGCCCCGCAGGCGGAACACCTCGCTCATCCCCGCATTCGAGGCGATCCCGGCGAGCTTGGCCTTCATGCTCTCGAACAGCGGCCCGGCGGTCTCCGTGCGTCGGTAGAGCAACGCCAGGCGATAGCGCGCGCTGGTCTGCGGGTGCAGGAGGAACACCGTGGCCTGGGGGTTGGCCAGAATGTTCTCGCGGGTCTTGTTGAAGAACTGGAAGGACAGCGCGACATGGCTGGCGTCCACGTAATGCACCTGGGAGACCAGGGTAACGTTGGGCGTGCCGTCCGCCCCGCAGGTGGCGATCGCCGCCGGTACCGCACCCTCCAGGCACGGGCGGATGGCGTCCAGACTCCGACTGGACGGCATCATTCCTGCTCCAGGCGCGAGCCGGCATTGGGCCCAGGGGTCTGCTCGAACAGGTCGCTCAGGGTGAAACACAGCGCCCGCAACTGTTCGACCTGGAACTCGTGGGTGGCGCGGGCGAACGGCAGCGCGTAGCCCAAGGGCAACAAATCCGCGGCAAAGGCATCACGGTGGCGCGCCGCCAATTCGGCATCGCCCGGCGCCAGCGCTACCTGGTGGGCGTCACAGCCCTTGAGTTGCAGGGTGCGGTGACTGCTGGGCAGGCAGAAGACCACAGCCAGTGCCTTGCTGCCCTCAACGTCCTGCAGCAACTGGCCGGCCTGCGTGGCGTCGACCAACACCGTGACCTGGCGCCGATCCGCCGCTACCCGACAGCCCACCACCTTGCTCACCGAGGGCACCCGGCGCATGTCGCGCGAGGCCGCGCTGATGGATACACCGCTCTCGATGAAGTGAACCTGTTCCTCGCTCAGGCTGGTGCCGCTCATGTTGTTCAACCCGCAATGACAAGAAGATAATCCTGGTGCCTCCTGGCCTGCCTGAAACCCCGTGGTACGCAGGCCGCCGAGGCAGATCGTCGATAGCACTTCCCGGATTGCATCCGGGCTACGGTCTGAGGATTGCTGTAATACCGGATTACGGCAAGCCGGTTATTACACCATCTGCAGGGCCTGCTTGCCCGCCGGCGCCGGATAGGCCGCATCGATCAGCGCCAGATCTGCGGCGCTCAACTGCAAGCCCGCCGCTTCGGCGTTCAGCTGCAGATGCGCCGGCTCGACCGCCTTGGGGATGGCGATCACCCCGCTCTGGCGCAACAGCCAGGCCAGGGCGACCTGGGCCGGGGTCACGCCATGCGCCTCGGCCACCTGGCGCAGCGCCGGGTGGCGCAGCAATTGCCCGCCCTGGCCGAGCGGGCAGTAGGCCATCAACGGCATGCCCTGGCGTTGCTGCCAGGGCAGCAGGTCGAACTCGACGCCGCGTGCCTCGGGGTTGTACAGCACCTGATTGGTGGCGCAGCCAGCGACGCCCAGGTCGTGCAATTGCTGCAGGTCGTCCAGGTCGAAGTTGGACACGCCCCAGCGGCCGATCTTGCCTTGTTCGCGCAGACGCTCGAAGGCCTCGACGGTTTCCGCCAGCGGGTACTGGCCGCGCCAGTGCAACAGATAGAGGTCGATGCGCTCGGTTCTCAGCCTTTTCAGGCTGCGCGCGCAGGCCGCCGCCACGCCCTGGCGGCTGGCGTTGTGCGGATAGACCTTGCTGACCAGAAACACCTGCTCGCGCAGGCCGGCAATCGCCTCGCCCACCACCAGCTCGGCGCCGCCTTCGCCGTACATCTCGGCCGTGTCGATCAGGCCCAGGCCCAACTCGATACCCTGGCGCAAGGCCGCCACTTCCGCGCGCCGCTGGCTGGCCACTTCGCCCATGCGCCAGGTGCCCTGACCGATTGCCGGCACCGATACACCGGCCAACTCAAGCGTTCGCATCGTCTCGCCCTCGTGCAATCCAGTCGCCAGGGATCAGGTAGCTGCTCGACCTGTGGCTCATTCTGGGCATGAACACCTCCTCAATCGGCGACCTGCTCATAGCCGCGGCCCTGCCATTGCATCAGGCAGAAACCATGGCCGAACGGATCGCTCAGGCAGGCCAGGCGACCCCATGCCTGTGTGCTGACCGCCCCCTGCAACTGCGCCCCCGCCGCCAGGGCGCGGGCCAGGGCGGCATCCAGATCGTCCACCAGCAGATCCAGGTGCAGCGGCGTCCAGTGCCGCTGGTAACTGCGGCCCTGCTGGCTGCCGGCGAACGGCGCACTGCCCGCGGCCTTGGCCAACAGGTAGATCGGCAGGGGCGCGCCCAGCAGCTCGACCACAGTGCCGCCGAACAGATACCGACCCACCCGCCAATCGAAGGCCCGGGTATAGAAGTCCACGGCAGCCGGCAGATCCGGCACATCGATATTCAGCAGCAGTTGCATGCCCACCTCCCGCCGAAGGCTATGCTGTGCCCTGACGCGCGGAACTCAACAGCAGCAGCAACGACACCGGCTGCTCGCTCTCCGGGTGCAGCGGCTCCTGCAGCCACTGCAGGCGCCAGCCGGTTTGATTGAGCAGGCCCAGCCAGGACTCCAGAGTGCGGAAGAACCAGGGCATCGGCTGCGCAAAGCCCGCACCGAAGCCGGCGAAGCTTTCCACCCGCCAGCCGTCGCGGTAGTTCGCATCGTTGCAGGCGCGCCAGGGGTGCAGGGTCTGGATCAACAAACGGCCGCCCGCCGCCAACACCCCGTGCAGGGCATCCAGGGTCGGGGTCAGCGCTTCTTCGAACAGGGCGAAGTTGCATACCAGCACATCGAAGCGGCCCAGCTCGCCGACCTGGCTGGCCAGCTCGGCATAGCCGCAGACCCGGTAGCGGGCGCGCGGATCGTCAGCGGCCCGCGCCACCTCGATCAAGGGCGCCGAGGCATCCACCCCCACCGACTCGATGCCGTGCGCGGCCAGGCCACGACACAGCCAGCCCTCGCCACAGCCGACATCCAGTACCCGCGCAGGCGCCAGGGCCAGCACCGCCTGCAGAATCGCCGCATCGGTGACCAGGCGCCGGCTTTCGATGCGCTGCTCGCGCACCGCAGCGGTCCAGGCAGCGGCATTGGCCTGCCAACTCAAGGCAAGTTGCTCACGATGATCGCGCTGCATAAGTCACTCGCTGCCGGTTCGGCGATAGAATCGATTGTAGTCGTCGTACCAGTGCCCTTGCGACAGCGTTCCAGGCACAAAGTCGTTCAGTCGCGGGCAACGCTGAAATCTTTGCGACCTGGTCAATAACGCTAGCGTCTAATTCATAAAGCAACGGCTAAGCTGTGGTGAAGGGTGACGTGGGGGTCAGACCGAACGATATGGGCATACTATGGAAATCCGATGCACCGGAGCAGGCACTACCGACGAGCAAGCAGCCGGCGTTCGAGCTGAAGCCGATCAAGCACGCCAGCAAGTTGCGCATCGTCGTCTGGTTGCTGCTGACATTGCTGATCGTGGCGGCTGCCCTGCTGTTGGTTTTTGAACTGCGCACCGCGCATTTCCAGGCCCATTACCTCAGTCGCTACGGCAACAGCCTGACCTACCGCGTGGAGCCTGGCCCCAGCCCGGCGATCCTCTACCCGCAGGACGGTCCCTTCGACAAGCGCCTGGGCTACACCTACCTGCCACTGATGCTGGAACGCCTGCAGCAGCGCGACTTCCAGATCAGCCAGCAGGCACGATTCTCCCCGGCGTTGCTCGACTACACGCAACGCGGCTTCTTTGCACCCTATCCGGAAAAAATCCAGACCGGCCTGAGCATCAGCGACTGCCGCGGCACGCCCTTCTACGAATTCCGCTACCCGCAGCAGCGCTACCCGAGCTTCAGCGCCATCCCGCCGCTAGTGGTGGGCAGCTTGCTGTTCATCGAGAACCGCCACCTGCTCGACCCCGAACAGCCCCTGGCCAACCCGGCGGTGGACTGGCCGCGCTTCGCCATGGCGGCCATCTCCCAGGTCGGCAAGGTGCTCGACGTGCAGGATCAATCCGCCGGCGGCAGCACCCTGGCCACCCAGCTGGAAAAATACCGCCACTCGCCGGATGGCCTGACCCACTCGGCCGCGGAAAAACTGCGGCAGATGGTCTCGGCCAGCGTGCGCGCCTACCAAGGCGGCGCGCAAACCCGGGCGGTGCGGGAGAACATCGTGCGCGACTACCTCAACAGCGTGCCGCTCTCCGCCGCGCCCGGGCACGGCGAGGTGCATGGCCTGGCCGACGGTTTGCGCATCTGGTTCGCTGCCGACTTCGCCAAGGTCAATCGCCTGCTCGACCCGCAACGTTCGCCCGAGGCGAGCAATGCCGAACGCGGCCTGGCCTTGCGCCAGGTGCTGGCCATGCTGATCGCCCAGCGCCGGCCCTCGTATTACCTGGCCCAGGGCCGGCATGAACTGGCGGCACTGATCGACAGCCATATCCGCCTGCTGGCGGGCGGCGGCCTGATCGATACCGCGTTGCGCGATGCCGCCCTGGCCCAGCAATTGCGCTATCGCGACTGGGTGCTGGAGCCGAACCTGCGCACGGTGGACGGCAACAAGGGCATCAGCGTCGCCCGCACGCGCCTCTCGAACCTGCTCAACATGCCGCTGTATGACCTCGACCGCCTCGATCTCTCTGCCAGCACCAGCCTCAACGACGAGCTGCAACAAACGGTCAGCCGCTACCTGGAGCAGCTCGCCGACCCCGCCTTTGCCGAGCGGATCGGCCTGTTCGGCGAGCGCCTGTTGTCAGCGGAGAAGACCGACGAGGTGCGCTACAGCTTCACCCTCTTCGAGCGCACGGCCAATGGCAGCCGGGTGCGGGTGCAGACCGACAACACCGACCAACCCTTCGACATCAACGAAGGCAGCAAACTGGAGCTCGGCTCCACCGCCAAACTGCGGGTGCTGGCCACCTACCTGGAGGTGATCGCCGAGCTGCACCAGCGCCATGCCGGGCGCAGCGTTGCCGAACTGCGTGCCGTGGAGCTTGCCGCGCAGGACTACCTGAGCCGCTGGGCCATCGACTACCTGAGCCGCAACGCCGACGCCAGTTTGCCGGCCATGCTCGAGGCCGCGCTGGAGCGCAAGTATTCCGCCAGTCCGTATGAAAGCTTCTTCACCGGCGGCGGCCTGCACACCTTCGCCAACTTCCGCCGCGAAGACAACGGCCGCAACCCGACCCTGCGCGAAGCACTGCGCGAGTCGATCAACCTGCCGTTCATCCGCCTGATGCGCGACCTGGTGCGCTACAGCACCTACCAGGCGCCCGGCAACAGCGCCGAATTGATGAAGGACGACAAGGACCCGCGCCGTCAGGCCTACCTCAGCCGCTTCGCCGACCGCGAAGGCACGACCTTCCTCCTGCGTTTCTGGCGCAAATACCAGGGCCAGCCGGCGCAACAGCGTCTCGACACCTTCCTCAGCGGCCTGCGCCACACTTCGGTGCGTCTCGCCGCGGTGCACCGCTACCTGATGCCGGAAGTCGACGAAGCGACCTTCGCCGCCTTCCTGCGGGCCCATGCGCCCAACGAGAAACTCAGCGACAAGCGCATCCGCGCGCTGTACCTGAACTACGGCCCCGGCGCCTACAGCCTGCCCGACCAGGGCTATATCGCCCGGGTCCACCCGCTGGAACTGTGGCTGCTCGGCTACCTGCTGGAAAAGCCCGAGGCCAGCTTCAGCGACGCCGTGGCCGCCAGCCGCGACCAGCGCCAGGAAGTCTATGGCTGGCTGTTCCGCAGCCGACACAAGAGCGCCCGCGACAGCCGTATCCGCATCATGCTGGAGGTCGAAGCCTTCCTCGACATCCACCGCCGCTGGCAGAAACACGGCTACCCCTTCGAGTACCTGGTGCCGTCGCTGGCCACCGCCATCGGCAGTTCCGGCGACCGCCCGGCGGCCCTGGCGGAACTGATGGGCATCATCCAGAACGACGGCATCCGCCAACCCACGGTGCGTATCGACAGCCTGCACTTCGCCGCCGACACACCCTACGATACCCGGGTCGCGCGCAACGCCCTGGCGGCCAGACGGGTGATGCCCAGCGAAGTGGCCGCCGCCCTGCGTGGCGCACTCTCGCAAGTGGTCGAAGGCGGTACTGCACGGCGCCTGCAAGGCAGTTTCAGCCTGCCCGACGGCCGCCTGCTGACCCTCGGCGGCAAGACCGGCACCGGCGACAACCGGGTCGAAACCGTCAGCCGCGGCGGCCAGGTGCTCAGTTCACGGGCGATGAACCGCACCGCCACCTTCGTCTTCTTCATCGGCCCGCGCCATTACGGCACCCTCACCGCCTTCGTGCCCGGGCGCGCCGCGGAGAAATTCACCTTCACCTCGGCGCTGCCGGTGCAGGTACTCAAAGGCATGGCGCCGATCCTCGCGCCCTATCTGGAGCCAGGCAGCTACAGCCAATGCCTCCCCCCGCTGGCGCCGGTGCAGGCCAGCTGGAAGTAGGCGGTAGGTATCGGGATTTGTGGGAGGAGCCGCTCTCACGGGTACCGCGTTGTTCGTGTGGGAGGGATCTCCTACGCAGGCGTACTGTCCTGTTTCGCCGTTCAGCCCTTCTTCTGCAGGCGGATATACAGCGCCTCGACCTTCTCCCGCGCCCAGGGGGTCTTGCGCAGGAAAGTCAGGCTGGACTTGATGCTCGGATCGCTCTTGAAACAGCGGATATCGATGCGCGCCGCCAGACCGTCCCAACCCAGCTTGGCCACCAGGTCGTTGAGGATGGCTTCCAGGGTGACGCCATGCAGCGGGTCTTTCGGCGATTGAGTCATGCGCAACCTTGTGTCGACGGCGTGACGCGGCGCACCGGCTGACAGGCTCGGGACGCGCGTGGGGGGCATATTCTGACCCGAGTCACCCGCCAGCTCCAGCGCAAATGCGCCGCCCCGGCTTGCAGCTCTCGGCCAGCCTCAGCGAGCGTCGATGATGAACGGCAGTTCGCGGTGGTGTTCGGGGTCGAACTGGCGACGGGCGGTATGGTTGAGATGGCGACCATAGACATGAAACGACAGGCTGGTGTGCGGCGTTTCGTTGATCAGGCTGTGGATGCTGCCGCTGGGCATGGCCAACGCCTGCCCCGGCGCGATGCACTGCTCGCCCATGCGCTGCAGCTCGGCATAACCGGGGCGCGTGGCATCGTCCAGGCGCTGCCAGAAGATATTGCGCTCGCTGCCCTCGACGCCCACCACCACCGCCCAGGTATCGTGGTCATGGGGCGGCACGCCACGTCCTGGCAGCCAGCTGTCCACCACCACGAACAGCGACTGGTCGGCCTCGACATGCAACAGCGTGGTACCGAAGCCCAGCGCCGGGTCGGCGTCGTACATGTCCGCTCGCAGCCAATTTCGCTCGGCAACGACTCGCCGGGCCAGCGGTGCCACCTGGGCCAGCAGGTTGGTTTCATCGGCGGCGGAGGCGACGATACGGCGCAGATCGTCGATAAAGTTGTCCAGGTTGTAGCTATCGCTTGTCATGCACAATTCTCCAGCCCAGTCACGGCCTGGGCTGCCGTCATAAAAAAGCCTGCCTCCAGGAAGGAGGCAGGCTTTGGCGTCACCCTATTACCGAGATTTAGCTGGCCGACGCACGCAGGTCGTCGGCGGTGCTGATCTGCAGGCTGACCGCCGGCTCGGCCAGCAGGGTGCGGTGCAGGGCCATGGCCATCAGCACCAGGATCACCCCGATCGGCAGGGCCGCGCAGATGGTGGCGGTCTGCACGCTCTTGAGGCCGCCCGACCACAGCAGGCCGGCGGCGATGGCACCAACCATCAGGCCCCAGGCCACCCGGCTGGCGGCCGGCGGATGGAGGCTGCCGCGCGCGGCCAGGGTGCTCACCACCAGGGTGCCGGAGTCGGCCGAGGTGACGAAGTAGGTGACGATCAGCAGCGAGGCCAGGGCGCCGAGCAAGCCGCCGATGCTCATGCCCGAGGACTGCTCGATCTTGTCGAACAGGGTGAACAGCGAGTGGGTGGCATCGGCCTTGGTCGCCACCAGGATGGAACCGCCTGCGAAGTTGGCCGCTTCGCCGGTCAGGGCCTGGCTCTGCACCTGCTCCTGATGGGCAACGCGCTCGTCTTTTTCATAGCTCAGGGCGGCGCCGCCGAAGGTGCCGATCCAGACGAAGCTGAACAGTACCGGAATGACCAGCGAGCCCATCACCAGCTGGCGGATGGTGCGACCACGGGAAATACGCGCGATAAAGGTGCCGACGAAGGGCGCCCAGGTCAGCCACCAGGCCCAGTAGAAGGCGGTCCACCAGTTCTGCCAGCCGGCGTCGTTCTGGGTGTCGCTCCACAGGCTCATGCCGATCACGCTCTGGGCATAGTCGGAAGTGCCTTCGAGGATGGTGTTGAGGATGTAGCGGGTCGGGCCGAATGCCATCACCGCCGCCAGGATCACCAACGACAGGCCCATGTTCCACAGCGACAGCAACTTGATGCCGCGATCCACGCCGGACACCACCGACATGATGGCGACCAGGGAGATGCCGAGGATCAGCAGCATCTTCATGCCGATGCCCATCTCGATGCCGGTCAGGGTCTTGATCCCGGTGGCCAGCTGCTCGACGCCCAGGCCGAACGAGGTGGCGATACCGAAGGCGGTCACGACCACGATGAGGATGTCGAAGATGGCACCCAGCCAGCCGTTCATCCGCGCCTCGCCGAACAGCGGGGTCAGGGTCGAGCGGATCGACAGCGGCTTGCCCTTGCGGAAGGAGAAGTAGGCCAGGCACAGGGCCGGCATCAGGTACAGGGCCCAGGCGTGCATGCCCCAGTGGAAGTAGGTCACGCGCATCGCCGTTTGGGCCGACTCGGCACTCAGTGCGGTGGCGCTGAAGGGGTTGCCGGCGTAATGCCACATGGGTTCGGCCACCGACCAGAACAGCAGGCCGATGCCCATGCCGGCGCTGAACAGCATGGACAGCCAGGAAATGGTGCTGAACTCGGGTTTCTCGCCGTCCTTGCCGAGGGTCACATTGCCGTAACGGCTGGTCATCAGATACAGCAGATAGACCAATACACCCGAGGCCATGGCCAGATAGAACCACTTGAAGTTCTGCAAGATACTCGTGGAAAGCTCGCCGAATATGGCACCGGCCTGCTCGCCCATGACGGCGCAGAAGCCGACGAATGCCGCGATTATCAGGGTCGACACCACGGTGATCCGGGCGTCTACGCCGTGGAACATACCGTTGGAATTGCTCATAGCATGTGCTCCGTTGTTATTGTTTGTTTGCCACTGTGCACGCTGGGCTCAAGGCGAGCCGGTCAATCTTTGGTTGGTCTCCAGGTTGTTTTTCCAAGCCGCGATAGTTCGATAAAAAACAACTTCTGACACCTGATTTTTACCGGCCTGATTAATGCGTTTTAATCATCAATCGACTGACGCAGCCGCCCGCCTTACATCAATGAAACAGCTGACGAGTGCGCACACGCAGGCCACCCCGGCAGGGGCAATATCAAGTTTCAGAAGCTGGCCAAGATCACCCGTACACAATCTCAGGACGCGGTGCGCAAGCCTATATTTCGCGGCTGACTATAGAGTTACGCAACAACCGCCAACCATCCTCAGGGCGTCATGCGCAGGCTCATCTGCGCCATCGACTCAAGCCAGCCAATCGGCTTGCCAGGGAAACGTCGATAACGCCTGGCAGCCATCGGCAGTGATCAATACTTGCTGTTCCAGTTTGACGCCCTCGCTACCGCCCCGTGCGCCGATATAACTTTCCACACAGACCACCATGTTCTCCTCGAACAATCCGTCGTAACCACTGCCGCGCCAATCTTCACCACGGTGGGCCACGGCCGGAAACTCATCGGCCAGACCCACGCCGTGCAGCACGCAGCAATAACGGTTCGGGTAGAACGGCGCCGGGATATCCCAGGCCCGCTCGCTGAATTCGCGGTAACTCAGCCCCGGTTTGAGCAACGCCATGTTGTGCTGCACCTGTTCGTGCGCCAGCCCATAGAGTCGGCGCTGCTCGGCCGTGGGCGCGACGTGGCCAACGGTCCAGGCGCGGGAGATATCCGCGCAGTAGCCATAGGGGCCGATCAGGTCGGTGTCGAAGCTGACGATCTCGCCCTCCAGCATCACCCGCTCGCTGGATTCCTGCATCCAGGGGTTGGTGCGCGGCCCGGAAGCCAGCAGGCGGGTTTCGATCCACTCGCCGCCGTGGCGGATATTCTCGTAGTGCAGCCAGGCCCACAGCTGGTTCTCGCTCATGCCGGGGCGCAGCTCGTCGTGCATGCGCTGGATACCGCGCTCGCAAACCTGAATGGTCCAGCGCATCAATTCCAGCTCATCAGTGGATTTGATCTTGCGCGCCTCCTCCATCAGGCTGTGGCCCTCGACCAGGCTCAGGCCATGCTCACGCAGCAAGTCGAATCCTTGCAGATCGGCCTTGTCCACCGCCAGGCGGGCCTGGCCACCGGCGTAATGCTGCACCAGGTCGGCTAGTTCGCCGGCCCAGGCGCGGGCCTTCTCCGAGATGCGCGAACCCGCGCCGAAATAACTCCAGTTGATCGCCGGGCGGATCTCGTCGAGCAGTTTGTTGCCTTGGTGCAGGTGTTCGCAGTTGTGGAACTCGAACAGGATCACCGGCCCGCTGGCGAATACCAGGGCGTAGCGGGCGAAGTTGTGCAGGGTCCACACCTGCATGTTCGAGGTGTCGGTGGCGTAGCGGATGTTCACCGGGTCGTAGAGCAGGATCGCTGCGCAGTCCTCGGCCAGCAGTCGCTGGCGCACCCGCTGCAGGCGATACGCCCGCGCCGCCCGGTGGGTCTGGATGTCGACCGGGTTGCGCAGCGCCGGCGTGGCGTTCTCATCGACCAGGTACTTATTCTTGTTGTCGAACATGACTGGACTTCCACTGGATGAATACAGACCAAATGACGGCTGACGCTCAGCTCGCCGACGACTCACAGGCGGCGGCAGGCTCAGCGGGGGGAGTGCTGCCGGCGGCTGGTACCGCCAACTCGGCAGGCTCCACCGCCGCCGCCAGGGTGGCGCTGGCCAGGCCGACTGGCGTGGCCTGGTGATGCAACGGTGCATCCTCCTGCAAGTGCGCGCCGCTGACCTTGCCCTGGCCGACCGCGAGGGCCAGCAGCGCGGCGCAGACGGCGAAGAAGGCGTACAGGTTCGAGGCGCCGAACTGCTCCATCAGCGCACCGGCGAGCAACGGGCCGATGCAGGCGCCGATGCCGAATGCCACCAGCAACAAGCCAGCCAGCGACACCCGCAGCTCGGCTTCGATATTGTCGTTGGCCAGGGCCACGCCCAGCGGATATAGGCAGAACTGCAGGAAACCGATGCCGGCGCCGAACAACAGCAAGGCGCCGAACGACAAGTCCTGGTAGAACGCCAGTGGCAGGCAGGCGAGGAGCAACAGTACGGCCACAGCGCGGATCAGGCTGGCCCGCGGCAGACGGTCGGACAGCCAGCCCAGCGGTAACTGGGCGAGCAGACCGGCGGCGATGGCCAGTGCCATGAACTGGCCGATCTCGACTGTACCCAGGCCCTGCTGGCTGGCGTAGATCGGGGCCAGACCATAGAAGCCGCCGTTGATCATGCCCGAGATCAGAATGGTCACCAGCGACTGCGGCACCCGCCGCAGGAACAGGCGAATATCGATGGGGGCCGGACGTAGCGCGGCCGGGTGCATGCTGCCGGTCAGTGCCACCGGCACCAGGCACAGGGCGAAGGCCATGGCCACGCCGAGCAAGGCGTGGATACCCAGGTCGCCATTGAGACTCAGGGCCAGCTGGCCGAGCATCATGCCGACATAGACCGCGACCATGTAGATACCCAGCACCTTGCCGCGCTGGTCGCTCCGGGCGCGGTCGTTGAGCCAGCTCTCCAGCACCATCAGCTGGCACATCATGGCCAGGCCGACCAGCGCGCGCAGGAATAGCCAGAGCGGCAAGGCACTGCTGAATTCGTGGGCCAGCACGGCGGCGGCAATTACCCCGGCGCAGGCGACGTAGGTGCGGATATGCCCGACCCGTTCGATCAGCACCCGCCCTACCCGGCCACCGGCCACCATGCCCAGGGCGTTGGCGGCCATCAGCGCGCCCCCCCAGAACTCGGCGACGCCATCGGCCGTCAGGCGCAACGCCAGGTAGGTCATCAGCAGCGTCGAGCCCAGCTGCATCAGCAGGCTGGCCAGGTACAGGGCGCCGAAGGTGCGGGTCAGTCCCAACATGCTTGGCTCCTTGGCCAGAATGAACAAAACCGCCGCTCCCGGGTTGGGAATGCGACGGCAAAACGATCAGGCCAGGCCGTGACGTTGCTTCCAGTCGCCCGGATGAACCACATAACCGAACAGCGCATGACCGCCGTAGACCAGCTCGGTGCCCTCGGGAATCCACAGCAACTGACCCGGCTCGACCCGGTACAGCTCACCGTTGGCCCGTAGTTCGAAGCAGCCTTCGATGACGAAGATCACCTCGTCATACAGCAGGGTCCAGTTGACCTCGGCGCCTTCCCAGCGGGCGAAACCGATGCCGATATTCGGCGACACTTCGTTGCTGATCGCGCGGGCCACATAGGCGGCGCCGGGCGGGCCGCCTCGGGGCATGAAGTCCAGGTCATGGTGATCGACCAGCAGCACCGGGCCTTTCCCGGAAACGACCTGACTCATAGCTCGCTCCGACTGTTCCACGCCGCCAGGCGAATGCGCGAACGCACGCCGAGGCCGAGCAAGGGTTCCGGCGGATTCAACGACGGCATGCCGGTGACCGCCTGGATGTCGCGCAACTGCGCCGAATCCGCGCCCACCGCCAGGTCGGCCAGCAACGTACCGGAGATGGTGCCCCAGGCCGCGCCGACGCCGTTGTCGCAGGCCGAGGCATGGACGCCCTGCTCCAGCTCGCCGAAGAAGTTGGTGAAGTTGCGCGAGATGGCGTAAACGCCGCCCCAGGTATGGCTGAACGGGACGTTGGCCAGTTGCGGGAAGCGCGCCAGGAAGGCCTTGCGGTGATCCTCGCGCACGCTGGCGCGCATGGCATCGCTGGTGCTCTGGCCGTACTTGGGCACGTGTTTGTAGGTGTTGCGGATCATCAGGCGGCGATCCTGGGTCATGCGCACCGTGGTGCCGGCGTGGTCGGCCGGGGTCAGGCCCCAGTCCAGCTCGCCGCCGTATACCTGCAGCTCACTGTCGGTCAGCGGCCGGGTCCAGCTGGCGAAGGTCATCACCGGCAGCAGGCGGTTGCGCAGGAAACCGAATTCCTGGGTGAAGATGCTGGTACCGAGCAGCAGCTGCGGGGTGCGGATGCGGCCATTGTTGCCGTGCAGGATCCAGCCGCCCTGGCCGTCACGCTCCAGGCGCTGGACCGGCGACTCCTCGAGTAGCTCGACGTTGCCCGGCAGCGAAGCCCCCAGGCCGGTGACCAGCGCCGCCGGTTGCATCAGGTAGCAGCCCGGGGTGTAGATCGCCCGGCTGTAGTGCTGGCTGCCGACCACCTTGGCCAATTCCTCGCGTTCGACCCAGCGAAAGGGCTCGCCGAGGTTCTTCAGCAGGTGCTCGAAATGCTCCAGATAGGCCAGGCCACGCGGGCCGACGGCGCCCTGGTACTTGCCGGCATGCGACCACTGGCAATCGATGCCGTGGCGCTGAATCAGCCCCTGCAACTGGGCGATGGCGGCGCGATTGAGGCCGAGCAGGCGCTGCTTGTGCGCCGGGTCCGGGTGCTCGAGGGCGAACTTGTGCGGCAGATCGATGACGAAGCCGGAATTGCGCCCGGAGGCGCCGTAGCCGACGCGCTGGGCGTCGACCAGCAGGATGCGCGCCTGCGGATGATGCTCGGCCAGCCGGCGGGCCGCGGCCAGGCCGGCGAAACCGGCGCCGATCACCGCGAAGTCGGCGCGCTGTTCGCCCTGCAGGCGGGTCGCGGGCTTGGCGGCGGGCAGCGCGGCATACCAGCCGCAGCTGGCGTCGTCGTAGGGCAGATTGATGGTCTTTTTCATGGTACAGCCCTCAGGCCACTGCCCGTTGTGCGTTCTGACAGGATTGCAGCCAGCTGTTGCGCTGCACTTGTGCTTGGCGACCGAGCAGGACGAAGCCGTGCAGCGCCCCCTCGGCATCGTAGAAGCCGGCGCTCAGGCCATCGTCGGTAGCCGTGCAGCGCCATTCGCCGGTTATGCCGATGGCCGGCGGCAACAGGCACAGCGGCGCGGCCGGGGTTTTCACCGTCACCGGCATCAGCGGATAACTGACCGCCGTCGGCTGGCCGAGCAGGGTCTTGCTCAGGGCGGCGATGCCCTGGTTGATCGGCGCCAGGTAAGGCAGCAACTGGCCGTCGATCTCGATGCAGTCGCCCAGGGCATAGATATTCGGTTGCGAGCACTGCAGTTGGGCGTCCACCTGGATACCGCGTCCCACCGCGACCCCGGCGGACTCGGCCAGCGCCAGGTTGGGGCGCAGGCCGACGGCGGAGAGCACCAAGTCGGCGTCCAGTTGCTGACCGTCGGCGAGGGTCAGGCGATAGCCCTGCTCCACCGATTCGATACGCTGCAGGGTGTTCTGCAGGTGCCAGCTCACCCCCAGGTCACCGAGCGCCGCCTGTAACTGGCGGCCGGCCTCGACCGGCAACAGGCGTTCCATCGGCCACTGGCCGAGACCGATGACGCTGACCGCGAAGCCGCTGGCCGCCAGGTCGTTGGCGAATTCGCAGCCGATCAGGCCGTCACCGAGGATCGCCACCCGGCGCACGCCGACCAGACGCTCGCGGAAGCTGCGATAGTCGTGCAGGTTGTTGACGCTGAGCAGCGCCGCCGTGTCGCCCTCGATCGGCAGACGGATGGGCGCGGCGCCGCTGGCCAGGACCAGCTGGCCGTACTCCATCTCGCCAATGTTGGTAGAGAGGCGCCGGGCCGCGGCGTCGATGCGTTCGACCCGGCAATGGGGATAGACGCGGATGTTCAGACGCTGCTCGATCGCCAGGGCCGACTCGCCGGCCAGGGCCTGGGCGCTTTTGCCCTGGGCCAGGCCGATCGACAGCGCCGGTTTGGAATAGAGGTGACCGGACTCCTGAGTCAGTACGCGGATCTCGACCTGCGGGTCGGCGCGGCGCAGGGCCTGAGCCAGGCCGTAGCCGGCATAGCCGCTGCCGATGATGACGATCGGCTGGCGCACCTCAGCGACTGCCGGCTGTGCGGCTTTCGGCAGCGGCAGTGGCGTGCTGGCCACCGCGGCGGCGACCACCGGGCTGATGTCGAGCATCTCGAAATCGTCCTTGCCGACTTTGCACTCCGGGCATTTCCAGTCCGCCGGTACGTCCTCCCAGCGGGTGCCGGCTTTGATGCCGTCGTCCGGCCAACCGAGGGCCTCGTCGTAGATCAAACCGCAGACCACACAGAGCCAGGTCTTGAACATGTCGCTTACTCCCCCGCCACGCGAATGGCGACGTTCTTGGTACGTACGTAGCTGTACAGCGCTTCCTGACCCTTCTCGCGGCCGAAGCCGGACAGGCCGACGCCGCCGAACGGCGTCTCGATGCCGCCGGCATACCACTCGTTGACGAACACCTGGCCGGCCTTGAGGCGTCGCGCGCAGCGCATGGCGCGGCTGATGTCCTGGGTGAACACGCCGGCAACCAGGCCGAACTCGGTGCCGTTGGCGATGGCGATGGCCTCCTCTTCGCTGTCGAAGGGAATGATCGCCAGCACCGGGCCGAACACTTCCTCCTGGGCAATGCACATCTCGGGGCTGACATCGCGGAACACGGTCGGGCGCATGAAGTGCCCGGCGCGGTCGCTGAAGGCCTCACCACCGGTGGCCGCTACCGCACCCTCATCGATTGCGCGCCGACACAGGGTTTCGATGCTGGCCAGTTGCCCGGCGCTGACCACCGGCGTGAGGTCCGGGTTGTCCTGGCCGAGGCCGACGCTGAGGCCTTCGGCCAGCGCGACCACGGATTGGACGATTTCTTCATAGATCTCGCGCTGCACCAGCAGCCGCGACATGGCCGAGCAGACCTGGCCGGCATTGAAGAAGATGCCGCCCTTGACGCTGGCCAGCAGCTGCTCGCGGTCGGCATCGGCGAAGGCGATCGCCGCCGACTTGCCGCCCAGCTCCATGACGCTGGGAATGGCGTGCTCGGCGGCGTCACGGAGGATGGTCTGGCCGGTCGGCACAGAACCGGTGAAGACGATCTGATCGACCTTGGCGCTGCTCACCAGGTGCGCACCGACCTCACGGCCACGGCCGCAGATCAGGTTGACCGCGCCATTCGGCAGGCCGGCCTGGGCGATGGCGCGCACCAGCACGCACATGCCCAGCGGCGACAGCTCCGGCGACTTGATCACCACCGCATTGCCGGCGGCCAGGGCCGGCGCCAGCGAACGGGCGCAGATCGACACCGGGAAGTTCCAGGGCACGATCTGCGCCGACACGCCCATCGGATCGTAGACCGTGAAGTCCATGTAGCCGTCGCCCAGCGGGATCGAGGTGCCTTCGATCTTGTCGGCCATGCCGGCGTAGTACTCGAAGTAGCGCGCCGCCTCGGTGAACTCGTCGCGGGCGTCGTTGAGGCTCTTGCCGTTCTCCTGGCACAAGACCCAGGCGCCTTCGTCGGCGACCGCACGAATCTCGGCGGCGATACGCAGCAGCCAGCTGACCCGCTGCGCCGGGCGCACACTGCTCAGCGCGCCGCCATCGGCGCAGCGCCGCGCCGCCTGCAGGGCACGCTCGGCATCGGCGACGTCGGCCTGGGCGATGGTCGCCAACGGCTCGGCGCTGCCGGGGTTGTTTACTGTCAGGCGCTGGGCGCTGTCACACCATTGGCCGTCGATGTAATTCAGCCAGTGGGGGGCAATCGGATACATGGCAACTTCCTCAGGCGGACGGCGTGGTTTCGAGCAGCTGACGGGCCGCCCACTGGTGGAAGAAGTGGGTCGGGATGTCCATCTCCGGGGAGAAGGCGCCGCCGCTGTAACCCGGCGAGTGACGGCCTTTCTGCATGCCTTCGACCGAACTGATGTCCTCGGCGAACACCACTTTCCAGGACTCCAGAATGGCGTTGCGGCAGGCGGCGTACTCGTCGCCCAGGGCCTCGTCGCCGACATAGAACAGGCGCAGGTGCTCGATGGTGCGGCCCGGCGCGACCGGCTCCAGCTGCATGGCGAAGGCGTGATCGGCCTGGATGCCGAGCAGCACGTTGGGGAAGAAGGCCACGTATTCGGCGTTGCGCAGACGATCCTGCGGCCAGCTGGGGAACTTCGGCAGGTGGGTACCGGCCACGTCCGACAGGTTGTAGGCGTAGCTGCCCTGGCCGGCGAAGCGCTCGTCGAACAGGATGTTGTAGTGGTCTTCCAGGCGCGAATAGGTATTCAGGCTCGGGTGCACCCACGGCAGGTGGTAGGCCTCGCAGTAGTTCTCCACCGCCAGCTTCCAGTTGCAGTTGATATCCAGGGTGGTGGAATCAAAGCCCGGGCGGCGGCGCAGCAGCTCCATGCCGTCGGCGCCGAGGAACTGGCTCCAGCGCGCGGTCAGTGGCGCGAGCATCTCCTCCAGCGGTTGGGCGTCGCCGGACAGGTTGACGAACAGCATGTCCATCCAGATCGCACTGCGCAGGGCTTTCAGGCCGTGCTTCTCGCAGGCGAAACGCTCATCCTTGTGCTTGTCGATACCGCCGACGTGCGGGGTGCCCTTGAGACCGCCGTTGAGGTCATAGGTCCAGGAATGGTAGGGGCAGCGGATCACGCCCTGCACTTCACCCTCTTCCTGCACCAGCTTCATGCCGCGGTGGCTGCAGACGTTATGGAACACCTGCACCAGGCCCTCGCGGTTGCGCATCAGCAGCAGCGGCAGGCCCATGAAGTCGACCGGCTTGACCGAGCCATTGTTCACCAGGTCGCTGGCGAAACCGACGCAGGCCCAGGTCTTGCCCATGACCTGATCGCGCTCCAATTCAAAGTAACGCTGCTCGGTGTAGAACTCGTTGCCAAGCCCGGTGGCCTGGTCGATCGGATTGAGTACGCGTTCCAGTTGTTGCACAGGAATACGTTGAGAGATGGAATTGTTCATTGTTGTTCTCCCCTGCAAGGCACGGTAATTGATGATCGGCAGGCACACTGGCCAAGGTCCGTTGGCAGCGAGTTTCGAGAACCGGGGGATTGTTCGACAAACGATAATTACAGACTCGTTAATGACTTTTTCTCATGAATAAACAATCGCCGCCCGCTCAGACCAACAGCAGCCCATTGGCCGAAGTGCGCAGCTGATTAATGTTTAAAACTCATCAATCAATGAAAATAAATGGTTTGTTGGGCAATCGTCCGAACCGTCACTTTGTCCCCTGAAACAGGGCAACCGAGCCTGAGGGTTCCACCTGCTGACCCGCGCCTTGAGCGACTGCCTTCGCCGGATTGGCCGAGTCTGCAGCTGTCCCCCCCACGCCCCCGGCTTGCACCACAAAAACCCTTACCAACAATAAAAGGGGACATTGCAATGCGTGCACAGGCAGGCCTGTTCAAGGGCCTAAACCCCACCGTAACCGTGGCCTCCAAGCTCCTGGTCATCGGCTTCGTAGTGCTTTGCGCAGTACTCGCCGAACAGGCTGGCGCCTTCTTCCAGCACACCTCGGATTTCATCCTCGACAACTTCAAGTGGTTCTACCTGAGCCTGGTCAGCGGCGTGCTCGGCCTGCTGCTGTACCTGATGGTCAGCCGCTTCGGCCATATCCGCCTGGGCCGCGACGACGAGCGCCCGGAGTTTGCCTTCAGCTCATGGATCGCCATGCTGTTCAGCGGCGGCATGGGTATCGGCCTGATTTTCTGGTCGGTGGCCGAACCCATGTGGCATTACGCCGGCAACCCGTTCGCCGAAGCCCTGAGCGACGAGGCGGCCACCGCGGCCATGCGCCTCACCCTGTTCCACTGGGGCCTGCACCCCTGGGCGATCTTCACCATGGTCGGCCTGGCCCTGGCCTACTTCGCCTATCGCAAGGGCCTGCCCCTGAGCATGCGCTCGATCCTCTACCCCCTGATCGGCAAGCGCATCTACGGCCCCATCGGCCACGCCGTGGATATTCTCGCCGTGGCCATCACTGCCTTTGGCGTATCCCAGTCGCTGGGCCTCGGCGTCACCCAGATCAACACCGGCTTCAATCAGGTGTTCGGCCTGCCGATCAATTTCGGCGTGCAGGCCCTGATGATTGCGCTGATCAGCGGTTGCGCCATTCTCTCGGTGATGTCCGGGGTTTCGCGCGGCATCCGTCGCTTGTCGGAATGGAACATGCTGCTGTCGATCCTGCTGGTCGGCGTGGTCCTGTTGCTCGGCCCGACCCGCTACCTGCTCAACCTGATGCTGGAAAGCAGCGGTGATTATCTGCAGAACATCGTCGGCCTGAGCGTGTGGAGCGACACCCAGAAAGACGGCGGCTGGCAGAACTGGTGGACCGCCTTCTACTGGCCCTGGTGGATGACCTGGGGGCCCTTCGTCGGCCTGTTCATCGCCCGGGTTTCCCGTGGCCGCACCATCCGCGAACTGGTCGCCGGCACCCTGCTGGTGCCGACCCTGGTGACCATCGTGTGGATGTCGGTACTCGGCGGCTCGGCCCTGAAAGCCGAACAGGACGACCGCGCACTGCATCAGCAGCAGGTCGAGAGCGGCCAACTGGTTGGCGAGGCGGCGGTGTTCCAGGGCGGCGACGTGCTGACCGCGACCAAGGCGGAAACCACCTCGGCGATGTTCACCCTGCTGAAGAAGATCGACGGCGGCCTACTGGGGCAACTGCTCAGCGTGCTGGTTTGCCTGATGCTGGCGACCTACTTCATCACCTCAGCCGACTCCGGCACCCTGGTGCTCTGTACCCTGTGCGCCGCCGGACACCCGGAACCGCCGCAAGGTATTCGCGTGCTCTGGGGCGTGCTGCAGGCCTTTATCGCCATGGGCCTGCTGTATGCCGGCGGCCTGAAGACCATCCAGATGGCCTCGATCGCCGCGGGCTTGCCGATCGCCGTGTTCATCCTGCTGATGAGCTACAGCCTGATGCGCTGCCTGCGTCAGGAAGGTTTCAGCGGCCTGCCCACGCCGCTGCCGGGCAGCCACTATGCAACCCGGGAACACGCCGAAGACGAGACGGCCAACCAGCCTGTCCCTGTCCTGGGCGGGGCCTCGCCACTGGCGTTACACGCACGCAAGGCCTGCTAACGACCGCGCTGCACGCAGCGCACCCGCTCCAGCGACCGCTGCCGCCGGCCACAAGCCCGCGGCAGCGGTCGTTTCAGCGTTAGCGGACACCGCAGTTTTCTGTAGGAGCGGCCCATGGCCGCGATGGATTTCGCGGGCATGGAACTGGGCGTCCCCCCCGCTCCTACGGGGTACGGCGGTGTTCTTGTGGGAGGGGCTTTAGCCGCGAATATTCTGACGGGCTTGCGGCCTTTCGCGGCCATGGGACTGGGCGTCCCCGCCGCGCCTACGGGTGCCCAATAGCCCATAGACACGAATACCTACGGTTTTCTGCGCGACAGCGCTCCGTCGAAGACAGCGGGCAATCTCTCACCCCTCGCCTTGCCCCTCGGCAAGTGACGCCGGCAACTGCTCGAGCAACCAGCTGCGAAAGCGCTGGACGCTCTGCCGGCCGAGACCGCGGCTGTATGGTTCGAGCAGGCAAAACTGCGCCTCGGTGTTCAGCACGGTCTCGACCGGTCGCACCAGCGCCCCGCTCTGCAGGTGGTTATCGACCAGATTCGACCAGCCCAGGGCGATGCCCTGGCCACTCAGCGCCGACTGGATCAGCATCGAGTAGCTGTTGATATTGATCCGCCGCTTGGGCTCCAGCGCCTTCAGCCCGAGCCGCTGAAACCACTCGGGCCAGCCGATCCAGTCGCGCTGCGGATCCTCCAGCCACAACCAGGTACAGGCCGCCAGCTGCTGCGGCTCGTGCAACCCGGGGTGTTTGGCCAGGTAGCCAGGGCTGCACACAGGAAACACCTCCTCGGAAAACAGCGGCGTGACCTGAATATCCTTGGGCGGCGTGCGGCAGTAGTACAGCGCCAGGTCACAATCCAGGCGGGCGAACTCCTTGACGTGGTCATAGGCGATGATGCGCAGGTCGATCTCTTCATTGTCGCGCTGGAACTCGGCCACCTTGGGCAGCAGCCACAACGAGGCCATGGCCGTGCTGGTGGCCACCGTCACCTGCTGAGCGCCACGCCAGTGGCGAATCTCGCCGGTGGCCTGGGCCACCTGCATGAGCGCGTCGCGCACGGTATCGTAGTACTGACTGCCGGTCGGGCTCAGGTTGATCGCCCGGGTGGTGCGCTCGAACAGGGTCTTGCCCAGGTAATCCTCGAGCAAACGCACCTGACGGCTGATCGCGCCCTGGGTGACGTTCAGTTCCTGGGCGGCCAGGGTAAAGCTCAAATGGCGCGCAGCGGCTTCAAATGCCACCAGGCTATTGAGCGGAGGCAGTGGATGAATTTTCATGCAGGCAAGGTCACGCAATGTTTTAGTTATGTCCAAGCAGTTTAGAACCATGCTGGCGGCAAACACAGGGGCAAGTTGGCATGCCGCCCGATATAGCCAGCGCAGGTAAGGCGAACCCCTCAAGGCGAGCACGCCTCACAGCGGAAAGTGCCCGAGGGCGGCTGCGGGCACCCGGGCTAACAGGCCTCCCCCGGCGTGCCAGACGGCGCTGCCGGGTCAGGCCCGGCATCGAGAAACGCCTGATTTTCCTCGCGGATTCGCCGCGCCTGTTCGTCGTAGAGAAACGGCAGAAACATATAGCGCTGGCCATGGGTGACCGGACTGGCCTCATGCAGCAAGCCGCAGGAGAACACCACCGCACCTCCAGGCGGCGCCGTATACAGCCCTGGGCCGAATTCGGGGAAACGCAGAAAACCGCCCTCGTAGTCACCGCTGTTGAGAAACAGGGAAATGGCGAAACGGCGGTGTGCCGTGCCTTTGGTGGTGTTGTCGCGGTGCGCACGGAAATGCCCGCCCTCGCCGGCCTCGTAACAGCCGATCAGGTAGCGCTCCATGCGCGTGGCGCGAAACTGGAATGCCTTGTGGATTTCAGGCGCCACCCGCTCCTGGATGCGCCGTCGACAAGCCTGGCGCAACTCCTCGTCCGCCAACGTACAGTCGCGCCGACTCTTGTGATCCTGACCATGCACCAGCTGCGTCCGGCCATCGATATCCTGCATGAAACCGGAGGGTTCTCCGCCGTGGTTACGGTAGTAGTCGATCAGGGCCTGGCACAGCTTGGGCTCGAACACCCTGGGCAAGACCAGCACCGGAGCCCTGGGCGCAACCGGAAATGACGGGCCGATGGCTGGCAGGCGATCGAGCACCGCCAGCAAAGCGGGCATGTGCAGATCCGTGGAAGCCTGGAACGGCAGTACCGCGAGCACGCGCAACATCGGATCGAGGACATAGGTGACCCGGCGGTAGCCGCCATCCGGCTGCAGCGCCCCATAGAGTTCGCTCACCTGGCGATCGAAATCCCAGATATAGCGCACCCCCGGCAAAGCCGTGCGCACCCGTTGCTGGCGCTCGTCCTCGGGATCGACCGTGACCCCGAAAAAGCACAGGTTGGCATCATCGAAACGCTGGCGACTCGCAGCCAGTTGCCTGAGCAACTGGGCACTGCCGGGCTCGGCGGCGGAACCGAAGAAACACAGCACCACATAACGACCAGCGACCGTATCGAACACGAAGCGCTCACGGGTCTCGGTACGACAGGTGAACCACGGGGCAGGCTCGCCCAAGCCAAGGAGTGCGGTGCGCATTATCATCAGCCTCGCTGGCGGCAGAACCAGGCCGCCTGCCGATTTAGCCAAGGGTTGCTAACAAGAATAGCTGGCGAACCGATTGATGCCCGACGGGCCTTGCGGGGCGACTCGCAGGATAGCCTGCAAGCGCCCCAGGGCTCTGGCAGCATCTGGCGGGTCTGACGCCCCGGGCGGCGGGAAATGCGGCGAGCGCCATCGCCTCGATAAAAAACGGCCCGCACCAAGGGTGGGGCCGCTACACGACTGCCGCTGTTGTGCACCTGCGGCACATCATTCACGCTAAGGCATATTGCCGATGATCTTGCGCATCTCCTGCTCCGAGAAGCCACGCAGTGTCTGGCTGCGCGTATTGCCGAGCGAGCCTACTTTCAACAGCAGCGAGATGGCTGCCTCCTCGTCCCCCTCGACGATCAGCACCAGGTCGTAACTGCCCACGGTCCAATAGACGGCCTTGACCTCTATGCCCAGCGTTTGCCCCAGCGCCTTGAATGCCTGAAAGCGATCCGGTGAGTCCTTGACCGCCCGAATGCCCTGATCGGTGAAATTAACCAGCGAGATGAAGGTTGCCATGATTACACCCCTTGTCAGGGTTGCTGAATGGCGGTCACAGAGCCGGCAGCGATTACCTGGAAGAGGGCCGCCATTCTTCCAAATCCGCGAGTCCGACCATCGATTACTTGAGCCTGTTGCTTGCGCAGCACCGCGCGGACCGAAGCATGGTTGCGTTCCGCCAGTGTGCCTTGTCAGGCATAGCAGGCCGCCGCAGCACCCGCACGACCACTGATCCGCCCAGGCAAAAAAAACCGGCCCAACACAACGGGGTGTGAGCCGGCAAAGCACTATCGGGTCGTCGTGGGGCCCGAGCCAGATCCTGACTCGAGCGCCCCGCCTGCAGACGACCGGCTGCAGGCGGGGATGAATCCCAGCGGATCAGGCCAGCTTGCGCCCGACCTCGTCGAACTGGACTTGCAGCGCAGCCTCCGGCTCTTCGCTCAGCAGGCTGACGACGACGATGCCGACGCTGGCCAGGATGAAGCCGGGGATGATTTCGTACAGACCGAAGATACCGCCCAGGCTTGCCAGTTGCTTCCAGACCACCACGGTCACGCCGCCGAGAATGATGCCGGCCAGGGCGCCATTGCGGTTCATCCGATTCCAGTACAGCGACAGCAGGATGGCCGGGCCGAAGGCGGCGCCGAAGCCGGCCCAGGCGTAGGACACCAGACCCAGGACGGTGGTATCCGGGTTCAGCGCCAAGACCAGGGCGATGATGGCGATCAGCACCACGGCGCCACGGCCGATCCATACCAGCTCGGCGTCGCCTGCATCTTTCTTGAGGATGGCCTTGTAGAAGTCCTCGGCCAGGGCCGAGGAGCTGACCAGCAGTTGCGAGTCGGCGGTGGACATGATCGCAGCCAGCACGGCGGCCATCAGAATACCGGCCACTACCGGGTGGAACAGGCTGTTGACCAGGACCATGAACACGGTTTCGGCGTCGCCCAGATCGGTTTCCAGATAGCCGATGCCAATCCAGCCGATGGCCAGGGCGGCGATCAGGGTCAGGGCGGTCCAGCTCACCGCGATGCGGCGCGCGGTCGGAATGTCCTTGTCGTCGGAGATCGCCTTGAAACGCGCGAGGATATGCGGCTGGCCGAAGTAGCCCAGGCCCCAACCGAGCAGCGAGAGGATCGCGATGATGCCCAGCGGCTCGCCCTTGACATCGTTGAAGAAAGTCAACAACTCGGGATTCTTCGCCGCAATCGCCAGATGCGCGGCATCCACGCCACCCACGGCATTGAGCGCGAATACCGGCACCAGCACCAGCGCCGCGGCCATCAGCAGGCCTTGCACCACGTCGGTCCAGGCCACGGCGAGGAAGCCGCCGAACAGGGTGTAGGACACCACCGCCAGGGTACCGATCACCACGGCAATCGGGTAATCGAGACCGAACACGGTTTCGAACAGCTTGCCGGACGCCACCAGGCCGGAGCTGGTATAGAACAGGAAGAAGGTCAGGATGATCAACGCCGACACCACGCGCAGGGCGCGGGATTTGTCGTTGAAACGATTCTCGAAGTAGGACGGCATGGTCACCGAATCATTGGCCGTGTGCGAATACACACGCAGACGCTGGGCCACGAACAACCAGTTCAGCCAGGTGCCGGCCAGCAGGCCGACGGCGATCCAGGTGGCTTCGAAACCAGCGGCCAGGGCGTAGCCCGGCAAGCCCAGCAGCAGCCAGCCACTCATGTCGGAAGCGCCAGCCGACAACGCCGCGGTGGTCGGGCCGATGGAACGGCCGCCGAGGATGTAATCGGACAAATTGCTGGTGCGTTTGTAGGCCACCAGACCCAGCCACAACATCATCACCAGGTAGACCACGAAGGTCACCCCTACAACAAAAACGTTCTGCTCGTTCATCTTGTTGTTCTCTTGTTGGCACGGCTCGGGCCGTGACTCTAGTTGTTAAGCGACCGCTGTATGCGGCCACTGCCTTGAAACCACCGACCAGGTGCACGCCTGACCATCTGGCCGGAGGCGGGACTGGCCTTGTAAGCCTGCCCCTGAAAATCAGAGCTTGGAAAAATACCGAGCGTCTCCTGTTTTTCGCTTAACGCAACGCCAGCAGCGGACGCCAGGGGCGGTCGCAGCAGGCGTGCTCTCCCACAAGCTCTTAGTCCTCGTCGACCAGCGACAGCAGCGAGGCGTTGCCGCCCACCGCCGTGGTGTTGACCGAGGTGGTACGTTCGTTGACGAAACGCAGCAGGTAGCTCGGGCCGCCGGCTTTCGGTCCGGTGCCGGACAGGCCGCAACCGCCGAACGGCTGCACGCCGACCACGGCGCCGATCTGGTTGCGATTGACGTAGAGGTTGCCGACGCGCGCCAGGGCCTCGATGCGCTCGGCGGTTTCCTCGTTGCGGGTATGCACGCCGAGGGTCAGGCCGTAACCGGTGCCATTGATCGCGGCGACCACCTGCTCCAGTTCGCTGGCCTGGTAACGCACGATATGCAGGATGGGGCCGAAGTTTTCCTTCTTCAGCTCGGCGATGCCGCCGATCTCGAAGGCCACCGGCGCGACGAAGTGACCGTGCAGGCCAGCCGGCAGCGGCGTTTCGGCGATCAGCTTGCCCTCGCCCTTGAGCTGGGCGATATGCGCGTCCAGGCCCGCCTTGGCTTCGCCATCGATCACCGGGCCGACGTCGCTTGCGCGCAGCTGGGTCGGGCCGACCTTCAGTTCGGCCATGGCGCCCTTGAGCAGATCCAGCACCCGTTCGGCGATGTCGGCCTGTACATAGAGCACGCGCAGCGCCGAGCAACGCTGGCCGGCGCTGGTGAAGGCCGATTGCACGGCATCCTTGACCACCTGCTCGGGCAGCGCGGTGGAGTCGACGATCATCGCGTTCTGCCCGCCGGTCTCGGCGATCAGCGCGGCGATCGGCCCGGCCTTCTCGGCCAACTGGCGGTTGATGATCCGCGCCGTGTCGGTGGAGCCGGTGAAGCACACCCCGGCGACCCGGGCATCACGGCAGAACACGCCACCGAGGGTGGCGCCGTCGCCGGGCAGGAAGGCGATCACATCCGCCGGCAGGCCGGCCTCGAACATCAGCTCCAGGGCACGGGCGGCGATCAGGCTGGTCTGCTCGGCCGGCTTGGCCAGCACACAGTTACCGGCGACCAGGGCGGCGGCGATCTGGCCGAGGTAGATGGCCAGGGGGAAGTTCCACGGGCTGACGCAGACGAAGATGCCACGGCCTTCGTGGAACAGTTCGTTGCGCTCGCCGGTCGGGCCTTTCAGCTCCTCGCGGCCCAGGCGCAGGCGCGCCTGCTGGGCGTAGTAACGGCAGAAATCCACGGCCTCGCGCACTTCGTCGATGCCGTCCTGCATGGACTTGCCGGCTTCCAGGGTGCACAGCGCCATCAGCTCGCCGCGGTTGCTCTCGAGCAGATCGGCCAGGCGCTCGAGGATGCTCGCGCGCTGGTCGACCGGCGTGGCATTCCAGCGCGGCCAGGCAGCGCTGAGCACGTCCAGCGCCTGGGCGGCCTGGGCGGCGCTGGCGAACTGGGCGCTGCCGACCAGCTTGCTCAGCTCATAGGGGCAGTGCACGTCCTGCGCGGTGCCGGGCAGCGTCTGCCCGTTGATCACCGGTGCGGCCTGCCATTGACGGTTGAGGTGCGGCTGATAGGCGAGCTCAAGCTCAGCCAGAGACTGCTGGATGTTCATGTTGAGGCCTTGGGAGTTTTTCCGCGCGGTACCGAACAGAGCAGGCGGAAGGGGGATTTTGTCATTAGCGAGGGTTTTGAACTTGCGCAGTTGCGTCACCGGATGATCGAGAAGTGACTCGATCGGCGTGCTCGGGTCGACCAACTGGTGGACGAACGAGGAGTTCGCGCCATTTTCCAGCAGGCGGCGGACCAGGTAGGGCAGCAGATCCTTGTGCGCGCCGACCGGGGCATAGATGCGCACGGTCTTGCCATGCTTTTCCAGCACCGTGTCGTACAGTGCGTCGCCCATGCCGTGCAGGCGCTGGAACTCGAACTCGCGCGGCTGCCGGTGCTCGGCGGCCATCGCCAGGATGCAGCTGACGGTGTGGGCGTTGTGGCTGGCGAACTGCGGGTAGATCACCCCACGGGTGAACTCCGACAGCAGGAAGCGCGCGCAGGTCAGGTAGGAGGTATCGGTGCCTTCCTTGCGGGTGAACACCGGGTAGCCGTCCAGGCCCTGGACCTGGCACTGCTTGATCTCGGTGTCCCAGTAGGCGCCCTTGACCAGGCGCAGCGGCATCTTCTCGCCGAGTTCCTTGCCCAACAGGGTGAGCCACACCAGCACCGGCAGGCAGCGCTTGGAGTAGGCCTGCACCACCAGGCCGAATTCGCCCCAGCCTTTGAGGGCCGGGTCGCGCATCAGCTTCTCGTACAGCTCCAGCGACAGTTCCAGGCGGTCGGCTTCCTCGGCGTCCACCGAGATGCCGACGCCCAGTTTGCGCGCGCGCACCGCCAGTTCCAGCACATTGGCGAACAGCTCGGTCAGCACGCGCTCGCGCTGGGCCACTTCGTAACGCGGATGCAGGGCCGACAGCTTGATCGAGATCGACGGCTTCGGCCCCGGACCGACCTGCGGCTCGGCCCCCACGGTATCGATGGCCTTGCGGTAGTCGGCCATGTACTTCTCGGCGTCATCGGCAGTCAAGGCCGCCTCGCCAAGCATGTCGAAGGAATAGGTGTAGCCTTTTTCGCGCTCGGAACGACCGTTCTTCAGCGCCTCGGCGATATTGCGACCGAGCACGAACTGCTTGCCCATCAGCTTCATCGCCTGGTTCATCGCGGCGCGGATCACCGGCTCGCCGGAACGCTGGATCAGGCGGCCGATGACCTTCTTCGGCCGACCGTCGGCGGCGTCCGGGTCGACCACCTTGCCGGTCATCACCAGGCCCCAGGCGGCGAAATTGACCAGCACGTTGTCGCTCTTGCCGAGGTGGCGTTCCCACTCGGCGGCACTCAGTTTGTCGCGGATCAGCGCGTCGGCGGTGGCGGCATCCGGCACGCGCAGCAAAGCCTCGGCCAGGCACATGAGCATCAGCCCTTCCTGGGTATCGAGGCTGTACTGACGCAGCAGTGCGTCGAGGGTATCGACGGCATTGTCCCGGCTGCGTACATCCTGAATCAGGGTACGGGCACCGCGGCGGATAGCCTCGATGCCGGCCTCACCGGGATCGGCGAGCTGCAAGAGCTCAGTGAGATAGGCTGCCTCGTCAACGCTGTAGTTGGCGCTGATGACAGGGAAAAAATCGGCGGCCTTGGCGGCAGAGATCCGGTTAAGGAACTCGTCCTGCAAGACGTGACTGGCTTTAAACATCACGCCCATCCTCTTGTGGAGACTGTTGTTGTAGGAACTGCTGCTATGGGTCTAGCTCAGATGCGCCGGTATGACTACCGACGCATGGCGAGCCCACACGATTAACAGTGGGTGGTGAAATTTAGTGGCATAGCCATGACAACTTCTTGCAGAAAGCTCTGGAGTTTTTGCGAAAAGCTATGGGCAGGGGAACTAACGACGAACGGGCGTTCGGGATCGGCTCCCGTGGGAGCGGGCCATGTCCGCGAAACTGATGTCGCGGGCACGGAACTGGACGTCTCCCCGCTGCTACGGTGCCCCTGGACAGCTGCAGCCCGGCAGCAACCGCTATGCTCCATAGCGTAGAGCCATTAATAATCTGACTACGGACGCTCGGGTTGGGCGCTATCCGGGCGCAGGGAGGACTGCCATGCAAGCTGCTGCCGTGCTGCGTCTGCTGGTCGCCGGCCTGCTCGGCCTATTGGTTATCGCCAGCCATGGCGACTGGACAGGGCCCAAGGAGGGGCCGGTGGCGCTGGCGGGCAAGCGAGTGGTGTTCCTCGCCTCCGACTTTCGCAACGGCGGGGTGGTCGCGGTGTATCGCAGCATCGAGCGGGCGGCCAGGCTGATCGGTTGGCAGGTGCAGGCACTGGATGGGCATGGCGATGCCACCGAATGGCGGCGTATCGCCGAGCAGGCACTGCAGCAGGCGCCGGACGGCGTGGTGCTGGGCGGTTTCGGCGTGGAGGCGCTGGGGCAACTGCCGGCGCAGTTCCAGCGACGCAAGATAACCCTGGTCGGCTGGCATGCCGGGGATACGCCGGGACCGAGCGAGTGGCTGTTCAGCAACGTCACCACCGACCCGTTGGTGGTAGCGGACCTGGCCGTGGAGCTGATCATCGGCGAGGACGAGATCGGTGTGGTGATCTTCACCGACAGCCAGTTCGCCATTGCCACGGCCAAGGCCGAGCGCATGGCCCGGCGCATCCGCGAGTGCCCGAACTGTCGCCTGCTGAGTGTCGAGGACCTGCCGATTGCCAGGGCTTCGGAGGAGATCGCCGGCCGGGTCAGGCAACTGCAGCAACGCTTTGGCTCGGCCTGGACCCACAGCCTGGCGATCAATGACGTGTATTTCGACCATATCCATGTGCCCCTGGCGCGGCTCGGGCGCCAGGACATCCGCCACGTGTCGGCCGGTGACGGCTCGGCCAGGGCGCTGGCGCGGATCCATTCCGGGCTGTCCCAGCAGATCGCCAGCATTGCCGAACCGCTCGGTGCCCACGGCTGGCAAGTGGTCGACGAACTGAACCGCGCCTTCTCCGGCGAGCCGCCCAGCGGCTACGTCGCCCGGCCGCTGCTGGTCACCACCGAGATAATGCGCGAGAGCGAGACCATCAACATCGAGCTGGATACCAGTCACGAGGCCAGCTACCTGCAACTGTGGCGACCGGACTGAGGCGTTCAGGCGATAAAACCGCTAGCGCCTGAACAGGTTGACCAGCAGGCTCAGGACGATGCTGACCAGCAGCAGCGAAGTCAGCGGAATGAATACCCGGCCGCGGGGCGATTCGATGCGGATATCCCCCGGCAAACGGCCGAACCAGTGCAGCAGCCCGGGCGCGAAATGCAGCAGCGCACCGAGCAGCAACAGCGTCAGGCCGGCAATCATCAACCAACGCGCCATGAGTGTTTCACGCCTCCTTCGATGCGCTCCGGCGCCTGCCGCCGCGCTCAGCCAAACTTCTCGTCATAGGCCGCCGGGGTCATGCCGGCGCTGGCCAGGCATTCGCGCAGGTGCTTGATTTCCTGCCGGCTGCACTCATTGCTGTGGTGCGGGTGGTGCAGAAAGAACTCGTACTGGTTCAACACCACACGAAAACGCGCGCCGAGAACGGGTTCGATGGTGGCCCCGAGGTGATGCAGCAAAGACTCGACCTCCCGCCAGTGGACGTTGCTCGGCAACTGCCCCTGGAAAATCGAGTGCAGGAGGTTCTGGTGTTTGTGGCTCATGGCACGACCTCATATCGACTGCTCGGCTACTCCTAGGATAGCGGAGAGAACAATCAGAACAATCAGGCGCACACAGACCACGGTATTGATGCCGAAGGGCAGCTCCTGACCGCGCTCTGCCAGTCGCCACCAGCCGCTTCGCGTCGATTTTGCCTGCTGTACCCCGCCGCACAGGCCGTGCGCACCGCTGACAACTCCTGGTGCGCATGGCGCACCCTACGAGCCGGTGTCATCGAAACCATAATTCCGAGCTCGCACACTAGCAGCGGGAAACAGCCAAGCCTGGCCTGCACGACTCCTAGCGGCCGTTAGTGAACCCGAGGCCACTCGAGGTGTCTGTCATCTGGAGATGGCACAACGGGCCATGAGTCCCTTCCGGAAGAAGGGGCGCCCCCCAGTCGTGCCAAAAGCCGTCGCTACGGCTTCAGGGCCTTATCAAACTATTGCCCCATCGATTACTGCGTGGCCATCGGAGCCTTTATCTTTTCCTCTTCTATGTGAAGTCATCATGTCCCTATCCCGCCATCTTTTTGTACTTGTCTCTCGTCTTGTCGGCCTTCAGCCCCGTGCGCGGCGCCGAGCCTTGGGCGCCGGCCTGCTCGGCGCGCTGCTCGCGGTCTGCGCCCCGACCCATGCTCAGGAGGCCGCCGGCAATCAGCGCTGGGTCAGCGACACGCTGCACACCTATGTACGCAGCGGTCCGACTGACGGCTATCGCATAGTCGGCACCCTCCAGTCCGGGCAGAAGGTCGAGCTGATCAGCACCCAGGGCGACTACAGCCGGGTCCGCAGCGAGTCCGGCAGCAGCGTCTGGATTCCCAGCAGGGATCTGCAGGACATGCCCGGCCAGGCCGAGCGTTTGCCGCAACTGGTGCAGCAAGTGGCCGAGCTCAGCGACCAGCTCAAGACCATCGACGACGGCTGGAAGGCCCGGACCCAGGGCCTGCAGGAAACCCTGGACTCGCGCAAGGCGTTGATCGAGGAACTGCAAGCGCAGCGCAAGGCCCTCAACGCCGAGCTGACCGCGAGCCAATCCGAGCTTCGCACCGCGCAGGCGCGCCTGGGCGATGAGAACAGTCAGCTATTGATGCGCTACCTGATCTACGGCGCCGGTATCGCTGGCGCCGGTCTGCTCCTCGGGCTGATCCTGCCGGCTATGACCCGGGGCCGCAAGCGCAACGACCGCTGGTTCTGAACCCCTGCCGGACTCCGCAACTGCTCCGGCCTGCGCTAGCAGCAGAATGCTTCGGGGCAGTCTTCGCGGGCTTCCAAGCCCCCAGCGACAGCGGCCGAGCGCCAGCGTGAACAACACCGGTAGCCACTGGCATCACTCTTGCTATCCAACCAATCACATCCGCAGGATTCGCTCCTGCAAGGCAAAGGCGCCTGAATCCGCTGCGGCTATTTCGCAGAGGCTTCAGGCGTTTTTTTGGCTACCGCGTTGGAGATTCAGGCACATGAAGTGGCTTACCTACCCTGCATTCTTGCTGCTGCGCGAGCTGGGCTTCGGCGGCATGCTGCGCACGCTGCTGGCGCTTGCCCTGGCGGGCGCCACCACCACCCTGGCGGCGCCAACGCTGCCGGTAGAGCCGCTGTGGGCAGTGCTGGCCTACCTGGCGATTGCCAGCCTGTGGCTGCTGCTGGAGGAGATCGGGCAGTTGCAACGCTACTGTGAAGATGCCGCCCAGCATGGCGTCCAGGACGCCGGCAGCGCTGGCCAGTGGCTGTTGCTGCAGCCGCTCGGCCGCAGCTTTCAGCAGTGGCTGAACCGCGAGCAACGGCAACAACAGCTGTTGCAGCAGCGCCTGGACGAGATATCCCACTCCTCGCAGGAACTCGAGCAGAGCGCCGCACTGGTGACCCGCAATGCCGAGGGGCAAAGCGAATCGGCCACAATCGCGGCAGCGGCGGTGGAACAACTGAATGTGAGCATCGTGCAGGTGGCGGCGCTGGCCGATGAGTCGCGGCAGACCAGCGTGGTGGCCAGCGCACAACTGGCCGACGGCATCGAGCAGCTCACCAATCTGGTGCGACAGGTGTCCGAGATGGCGCAGCAAGCCATCAGCACCAACCAACTGATCCTGCAACTGAACAGCAACTCGCGCACCATCAATGAAATGTCCGGCACCATCCGCGCGATTGCCACGCAAACCAACCTGCTCGCCCTGAATGCCGCCATCGAAGCGGCGCGTGCGGGCGAAAGCGGCCGTGGCTTCGCCGTGGTGGCCGATGAAGTGCGCCGCCTGGCCCTGCACAGCCAGGAGTCGGCGGCGGAGATCAGCCGCAACATCGAGTCGGTGCAACAGCACATCAAGGACGCCACGCTGCAGATGTCCGACCTGACCGATCTGGCCCATCGCAGCGCCGACAGCTCAGAAGCGGTGCGCCGCCTGCTCGATCAGGTGCAACAGCGCACCCTGCAATTGACCGGGCAGGTGGATCAGGTCGCGGTCAGTACCGAACAACAGGGCAAGGCCGTGGCGGAGATCGCCGAACTGGCCGACCGCGTCCGCCAGGGCAATGCCGACAACCTGCAGGCCGCCGATCAGGCGCGCACCATCGCCCACCATCTGGCTCATCTGACGGGATAATCAGCATGAATGGATTGCACGGACTACCGCTGCTGCTCGCCGGCGCCGCCGCCCTGGTCATACCGACCCTGCTGTTCTATGGCTTGCATCGGCGCCTGCAGCGGCAAAAACGCCAACATATCCAGTTGAACATTCGCCAGCTGGCTTTGCTGCGCGCGCTGATCTCCGGCTTGCAGCGCCATCGCGGCCTGAGCAATGGCGTGCTCTGCGGCGATGCCAGCCTGAGCCAGGACCTGGCCACTGTCCGCCAGGGGCTGGACCGGCATATCCGCGCCGCCCAGGAACTCGACGGCACGCACCGGGACGCCTGGCACAGCCTGATCGATCACTGGTCACGGATGCGCGAAGGGCGCAGCAGCGACCGGGCGAACAACCTGGCGCAACATCACCTGATCATCCGCAACAGCATCTTTCTGATGGAGGATGTGGCCTGCGAAATCGACCTGAGCGAAGGCCGTGCCGAGCTCGGCTACCTGCCCTGCATCTGGCGCGAGGTGGTCCAGGCCGCCGAATGGGCCGGCCAGGCGCGCGCCCTGGGCACCGGCATCGCCGCGGCCGGCCAGAGCAGCGCCGAGCAGCGCGTGCGCATGCGTTTTCTCTACCAGAAGATCGAGCTGCTGGCCGGCACGGCCTTCGCCACCCTGCAACGGCATGCCGCCGAACACCCGCAGGCCAACGGCTTCCGCCTGGAGCATGGCCAACAGGTGGTGGCGGATTTTCTGCACTGCATAAAACAGGAACTGCTCGGCCAGGAACAACCCGTGATTGCCGCCAAGACCTACTTCCAGCGCGCCACCCAAGCCATCGACGAACTGCTGGCCCTGGTCGATGCGGCGCTGGCTCAGCTACAGCCCCGCTAAGGAACTGCAGATGCTCACTACCGTCCAGCCGCTACGCCACGACCAGCAGACGCCCGCCTGTCCGCCAGTCCTGGGCCTGCCGAGCGCCCCCCTAGTCGCCACCCGCTATCGTGGCTTGTCGCTGAGCAGCCATTTTCAGCCGATTTTCAGTATCGCCCACGGCCGCGCAGTGGGCTACGAAGGGCTGATTCGCGCCCGGCATGCCGATGGCACGGCAGAGCCGCCGGCAACCCTGCTGGCCATGCCGGGCAATGGCCGGGAAAGCCTGGAGCTGGATCGCACCTGCCGGACCCTGCATGTACACAACTTCGCTCGCCAGGCCACGGGGCAGGCCTGGCTATTTCTCAACCTGAACTCGCAGTACCTGGTCAGCGAGCAACCGGACATCGGCTTTACCCATAACCTGCTGCAGAGCACCGGCATTGCCGCGCATCGTCTGGTGATCGAAATCATTGAAAGCGAAGTCGGCGATCAGGCCCAGCTCAAGCGCTTCATCAGCCATTTCCGCGAGCTGGGTTGCCTGATCGCCATCGATGACTTCGGCGCCGGGCATTCCAACTTCGACCGCATCTGGGATCTGGAACCCGACATCGTCAAGATCGACCGCCGCCTGATCCAGGATGCCGGCCATTCGCGCCGGGTGGAGCGGATTCTCACCGGCATGGTCAGTCTGCTGCACGAGGCCGGCAGCCTGGTGGTCGTGGAGGGTGTGGAAAGCGAACACGAGGCCCTGGTGGCGATTGCCGCCAACGCCGACATGCTCCAGGGCTTCTATTTCGCCAAACCCCAGGCGCGCATCAATACGGGCCAGAGTTTTGCCAATACCTTCGACAGCCTGTTGCGCGGCCAGCAGTGGCAAAGCGTCAAACGCAGCGCCGACCTGCGGCACTACGTGCGTGAACTGGAAGGTTTGTTTCAGCAGGCCGTGGCGAACTTTGCCGCCAACCAGCAGTTTGAGCAGAGCAGCGGTTTGCTCTTCGGCGACCCGCGCACGGCGCGCTGCTACCTGCTCAATGAAGCGGGCTATCAGGTGTCGCGCAATGTCTACGGCGCACATTACCAACAGCAGATGAATGCGCGCTTTGCCCCCCTGTTATGTGGCGACAACGCCAACTGGTCGCACAAGCACTACCACTACCGGGCACTGAAGCAACCGGGGGTCATTCAGATCAGCCGGCCCTATCTGTCGGTGGCGGATTCGCGCATGTGCATCACCCTGTCGCAAACCGTCAGGCTCGGCGGCACGCTCTATGTCTTCTGCTGCGATCTGGATTGGCAGGAGCAGTAATGCGGCCCGGCCAGGGAGCGCAGCTGGCCGGATGATCCATCCCTCAAGTTCTGCTTAGTGCAGTCTCAGCAACGGGCGCCGAAGGCGGCCGCAGCATTTCCCGTATACGGATGAAATCCGGGAAAGTCTGGCGCCTGAAAAAACGCTCCCGGATTCCATCAGGGCTACAAAAAATGCTCTCACCTGGCTTGGGTGAACAGCGTTGCGCAGCAGGCGGGAGTATTTTCCCAACCGCTCATATATGGAACTGCTCGACCAGGCGCTGCAGACGCTCGCCAAGCTGGTTGAGCTCGCGCGAGGTATGTGCGCCCTGGGCGGCTTCGCTGGCAACATCGTCGACCCCGACGGCGATCTGATGGACGCTGCGGTTGATCTCCTCGGCCACCGCGGTTTGTTCTTCGGCCGCGCTGGCAATCTGTGCGTTCATCGAGTTGATGGTGCCGATCAGCGCCGAGATGGCCTGCAGCGAGACGCCGGCCTGGGCCGCATTCTCACTGGTGTCCTCGCCCATTGCGCTGGCGCGCTGCATGGCACTGACCGACTGGCCGGTGGCGTTCTGCAGGCGGCCGATCATGTGCTGGATTTCCCCGGTGCTCTGCTGGGTACGGCTGGCCAGGGCGCGCACTTCGTCGGCGACCACGGCGAAACCACGGCCCGCCTCGCCGGCACGCGCCGCCTCGATGGCCGCATTGAGCGCCAGCAGGTTGGTCTGGTCGGCGATCGAGCGGATCACGTCGAGCACCCCGACTATGCCCTGCACATCCTGGCGCAGGGTTTCCAGCGAGGTGCTGCTGCTACGCACCTCAGCCACCAGCTCATGAATGCACTCGATGCTCTGATCCACCACGCGCTTGGCCGACAAGCCTTGCTGGTCGGTCTCGCGCGCGGCTTCGGCGGCGTGCTGGGCGCTCATCGCCACCTCCTGGGAGGCCGCGGACATCTGGTTGATCGCCGTGGCCACCAGCTCGGTTTCCTGGCGCTGCCCCGCTATCATCTGCTCGGAACGCTGCGCCTGGCCGGCTACCGCGCCCACCAGAGTAGCGAGCTGGCGAGTGGTGTCGGCCACCTGACGGACCAGGCCATGGATCTTGTCGACGAACCCGTTGAACGAGTTCGCCAGCTCGCCCAGTTCATCCTGGCTGGTGACCGCCAGGCGCTGCGTGAGGTTGCCGTCGCCGGCAGCCATATCGTCGAGCCCCGCCTTGATCCGCTGCAGCGGGCTGAGGATGGAGTTGCCCAGCAGTACGGCGAGCAGGCCCATCAGCAGCAACAGAAGCAGCGCCGAGCCGAGCATGATCAGCAGCAAGTCGTCGATGCGCGCCTGGAATTCGGCACGCGCCAACTGCACGTCCCGCTCGACCCCATCGAGATTGACCGAGGTGCCGAAGGCCAGCTTCCACTTGGGCAGGTAGTGGGCATAGCCGACCTTGGGCACCAGCACCTTGCCGGCGCCGAGAACGAAGCTGTAGTCGACGTAGTGACTGCCGTCCTTGCCGGCGCGTACCAGCTCGCGAATCGCGTAGACCCCATTGGGGTCGCGGTAATCGGCGAAGCTGTCGCCAATGCGCTCATTGGTATTGCCCTGTAGCACTCGCACGGAGTCGTCGTCGTAGCCCCAAAAATAACCGTCGACGCCGTAGGACAGGCGTTTGAGCACGGCCACCGCCTGCTCGCGCGCCGTCATGTCGCCCGCGGCCGAGGCCTGGTAGAGCGGCGCCACAGCATTCAGAGCCAGATCCACATACTGCTTGATTTCGCTACGGCGATCCTGCGTCAGCTTCTCGCGGGTCTGCTGCTCTTGCTGATCGGCCAGTTGCTGCAGGGTGAACACGGCGGTGGCGCTGAGCAGCAGGGTCAACAGCAGAATCGGCACCAAGGCCAACAGCAGAACTTTGGAGCGTAACCGAAGAGTGGCTAGCATAGCGGCAGTACCTTCGCAGATCAGACAACCATGAGGATTATGCGCATCGAACTACCGGGCTAATTTGGTCAGACCAATTGTCCATGCATTTTTTTGCCTATCCTACGACATGCCGGCCAATTGACAAGGAAAACCCGTCGCAGGATTTCCCGCTTCTGACGAAGGATGTGACGAGCGCAATCGACCCGACCGAGGGCCATGCGCAGCCGGGAGAAGCGCCCCGCATCCGGCGAAGTGGTCGAGGCGACGCGATGGCCAGGCTAGTGTCGCGACACGGATCGTCTGTCGCTTTCCTTGGGAGCGGACGTTGTCCGCTATCGCCGCGGGGTCGGAACGCCGCCCGGCGCAATGCTTTTGATGGTTGAACGGACGTTGGATCGCCGGCAACCCTGCTGGCCATGCCGAGCGATGGCCGGGTGCCGTCAGCCGACGCTGAACGGCACCCGCGGGTTCAAACCACGCCTTGCGCCAGCATGGCATCGGCGACCTTGACGAAGCCGGCGATGTTGGCGCCCTTGACGTAGTTGACGAAGCCGTCCGGTTCGCTGCCGTAGCCGATGCAGGCATGGTGGATCGACTGCATGATGCCGTGCAGGCGCTCGTCGACCTCGCCAGCGGTCCAGTGCAGGCGCATGGCGTTCTGGCTCATTTCCAGGCCACTGACCGCCACACCGCCGGCGTTGGAGGCCTTGCCCGGTGCATAGAGGATCTGCGCCTCGATGAACAGGTCCACGGCATCCAGGGTCGAGGGCATGTTGGCGCCTTCGGCCACGCAGAAACAGCCGTTCTTCAGCAGAGCACGGGCGTCCTCGGCGTTCAGTTCGTTCTGCGTGGCGCAGGGCAGCGCGACATCGCACGGCAGGTGCCACGGGCGCTGGCCGGCGATGAACTGCAGGCCAGACTGCGCGGCCATCTCGCTGAGCCGCCCGCGGCGCAGGTTCTTCAGTTCCATCAGCTGCTGCCACTGCTCCTCGCTGAGGCCGGCCTCGGCATACAAAGTGCCTTCGGAGTCGGACAGCGAGATCACCTTGCCGCCCAGATCCATCACCTTGCGCGCGGCGTACTGCGCCACGTTGCCGGAGCCGGAGATGGCCACGCGCAGGTCATCGATGGTCCGGCCGCGGCCCTTGAGCATTTCCTCGGCAAAATACACGCAGCCGAAACCGGTGGCTTCCGGGCGGATCAGGCTGCCGCCGTAGGCGATGCCCTTGCCGGTCAGGACCGAGCTGAACTGGTTGGCCAGGCGCTTGTACTGGCCGTACATATAGCCGATCTCGCGGGCGCCGACGCCGATGTCACCGGCCGGCACGTCGAGGTCGGCACCGATATGCCGATACAGCTCGCTCATGAACGACTGGCAGAAGCGCATCACTTCGTTGTCGCTCTTGCCCTTGGGGTCGAAGTCCGAGCCGCCCTTGCCGCCGCCCATGGGCAGCGAGGTCAGGGAGTTCTTGAACACCTGCTCGAAGGCGAGGAACTTGAGCACGCCCAGGTTCACCGAGGGATGGAAGCGCAAACCGCCCTTGTAGGGGCCGATGGCGCTGCTCATCTGCACCCGATAGCCGCGATTGACCCGCACCCGGCCCTGATCGTCGACCCAGGGCACGCGGAACAGGATCGCCCGCTCGGGCTCGACCATGCGCTCGACGATGCCGCCCTGCAGGTAGCGCGGGTTGGCCTGGAGAAACGGCCAGAGGCTGCGCAACACTTCCTCGACGGCCTGGTGGAACTCGGGCTGGTCGGGATCGCGCTGCTTGAGGCGGGCCAGGAAATGGTCTACGGATTCGCTCATGAAACTGCCCTCGATTGACCGTTCTCATACGGTCGCTCACTGAAATAGGCCAGCACTCTAGCAGTAGCCGGAGCACCTAAATAGAGCAAAATGTCGCCTTTATGTATCTTTTTGGTGCGCCACCATAAATCATGCGTTCAGCCATGAGCACGGCCGGTGGTTTGGCTGGCCTCCTTGTCCTGTACGGAGGGCGAGCGCTGGCCTTGTTTAGCGTGGCGTCACGCATCGACCTGGACCCCGGCAACCGACGATGCACGCGTTACCTCTCGTCCCAGAGACCATTGACCGGCAGAGCGGCTGGGACGGCTTCTTCGCTACCGGGGCACACCTCGACCTGGTTACGGCCATTATCCTTGCAGTGGTAAAGCGCCCTGTCGGCACGGTTGATGGCGCTTTTCAGCCCATCGTCCACCTGGAATTCACTGACGCCCACACTGATGGTGACCGCGACGGACTGGCCGTCGAAACTCCAGCGCTGCTGCATCAGCGCCTGCCGGACCCGCTCGGCACTCGCCCGCGCCTGCTCCAGGCCGGTATCCGGAAGAATCGCCAGAAACTCCTCGCCGCCCCAGCGCGCAATCAGATCCTGGCTGCGCAGCTGCGCCTTGATGACGTTCGCCACCTCCACCAACACCTTGTCGCCGACCTCATGGCCGTGACTGTCGTTGATCGACTTGAAGTGATCGATGTCCAGCAACAGCAGGCCGATGGGATGCCGGCTGCGCTGGAAGCGTGCCAGCTCCTTATCGGCCAGATCGAGCATATGCCGGCGGTTGAACAGCCCCGTCAACGGGTCGGTGGCCGCCATAAGCCGCAGCTTGCGCTGTGCCGAACTTACGATCTTCAGGTAGAAGAACGACAAGTAACTGAACATGGCGAATACCACGCTCAGATTGAACAGGTGCACGGCCAGCAAGGCATCGCGGGAAATCGGCTGCAGCGGTTCGACAGTCCACATGACGACATCCAGCGTCACGTAAAACGCCCACAACGAGACCAGCGCCACGAGGGCGCCGCGCAACGGCATGCTGAGAAACAGCGCCGGGATGAACATCAACAGATAGTAGTGAAAGCCACTGTCCCAGCCGATCAACAGCGTGCCCAAGGTGGCGTGGACGATGACCTCCGTCCAGATCAGCGCAATGGCCAGCCGATTGCGCCGCCTGGCCAGCGCCTGGTACGCCAGAATGTACATGGACACACTGATGACATTGACCCAGGCCAGCAAGGGCGAACCGAGGACATGAAACAGGAAGAAAAATGCCACATCCACCGTGCCGGCGATCTGGCAACAGCGCTTGGCCACCTGCCAGAACTGCGGACGCCGCACAGCTACGGATGCGCCTGTCGTAGACCTGTCGCTGGTGTTCATAGGCAAAATCCCTGTGCAATCCTCCAAGCCTAGGCTGCCATAGGCGGAGTTGCGCGCTGATGGTGCCGAGGAGTCTTCTCCTGCGGCGGAATTAGATTGAGGTTATGGGGGTGCCGCCCAGGCTTCAGTCAGCCCTTTGGAATGTGTCTTTATGGAGCTGTTACAAAACTCCAATCCCCCGGGGTCAATATTCTGATCTCAAATTCACTCATGGCCAGGGCCTTGCTGCATAACGTTCAGGTTAAAGGACCGCGGAACGCGGTCCCGAGTGAGCGAAGCGAGCGGTTTGAACCGCTAGTTAGGCCGTTCGGCATGCATTCGAAGATGTAACTCTAATCTTGGTCGTCAATCTGTTCTACCCAAATATGCGCGAATTGAATCTATTTGCCCATCCATGTTGAAAGACACCACATCAACGACATATAGGACTTCTGTGCTATCAACAACAATTTTTAGCTCACCGGCAACAGCATTGTCTGATTCATGGGTAGCTAGAATATTAATTTCTATTGTTTTGGCAGACCGGAAGTTTTTGTCCGTCTCTGCAATCGCCGCATCTTTGCCGGATACAGATATTTTCCAATCCCGAAGCGTAATGTCGGCAGCAAACATTTCTGATACTTTCTGTAAATTCTTTCCTGCATATGCTTCAAGATAGGTGGCGAAACGTTCTTTTGCTGACATGTGTATGTCCTTTTTTGTTGACGCCCCAATGGACGGCACAAGAGGGCTAACGCCTTGCGCACCGGTAAACTAGGAGCGCAGCGAGTAATTTATCAGAGTGCAGCAATTTGTTAGCTTGCTCCAATGAAGAGGTGGCAAAAAGTATCATAATCAATGATCTCAATACCCGGATATCTTCGCCGCGCCTGATTGACTTCTTCCAATGAAGAATTCTCCCAACTGCCAACCACAAGTACTAATTTTGGTTCTTTAATCCTAATGCCATATTTGTTCCTGGCATGATCCGCATTCTTGGGATAAACAAAATATTCCTTATAATTCGCGAGCTGAGCCACACCTTCCTCAACGTAGTCAATAAATCGGCGCCGTTTCCTACCACCCTTTGTGATATTTTTCTTAGCTAGCGCGGCAGTTTTAAGGTCGTATATATCATAGAAACCATCTTCTCGCTTAATCAATAAATCTGGATTGATTGCCACATCGTCACAAGTTCCGTCATGCTCAATCCATTCCAAATAGGGTTCGTACTCAAAGTGATCAGTTTTAAACGCCTTCTTTATTATTTCTGGATGCCGGTTCAGAAACTCCCCAATGGTGGTTTCGTGAAGTCCGGGTAAAAGGTACATGTTCTGCAATTGACCAGCCACGAAAACCCGTTCTTCACTATCCCCTTGAGTTGTATGAACTCCTTTGACTTCATTCTTGCCCAAAACCTCATTAAAGAACCCAGTTAGCTTTTCCTTTGTAATTTTGCTTTTGAATATATATGCTGAAAGTATATTTTTACACCGGTACAGATTGTCTAACCTATTCACAAGCACACAGTTTTCAATTGAACATGATTCGAAATTTTCCCCAAAAGAAAAAACGCTGCCCTTTCCACCTATTCTATTCAGCTTCGATCCATAGAGTTCAATTGAAGGAAATCTTTCTGATACCGCTTTAAAGTCGGCTTCTTGAGCCAAACATAAAAATCTGAACCCTGCACCGGCTCCGTCAAGGTGCATGCACGGGTCTGGTTCTGAATCATCAAACTGGTTTAAGTAACGGTAGATCGACTTCTCTTTGTGTCTTTTTAAGGTCAACCCCTGATACTCACGTACAGCTCCAACAAGCTCTGCTATGTAAAAACCGGAGCAGTTCGTAACCAACAAAATATTTGGGTAGAGAACACTTCCACCTTTTGAATCTAGGTTTCCTTTGGCATCCATGTCAGAAATATATTTGAGATAACGATGCCAGATATTTTTTACTTCAGATACGAATTTTTCAAATACCATTTGGCTGCCTTTATGTTTGGGGCAAGCTTGGAAGCTAACGATTAAGCTAAGGGGCCGGCTTTAGCCGGTCCCAGTGAGCGAAGCGAACGATTTGAGCGCATTGTTATGCGATAACGCCAAGGTAGCCTTCTTTTTTATGAAGGTGAATTGCTCCGGACTTAATGTCTTCAAGCACGGCCTTTGCTGCCCAGCGTCCTTCGAAGGTGGTAAAGGTTTTGGTATGCAAAACATCGTACTGGAATGCGATGTGTTCAAGTTTTAATTTTTCATAGTGGGCGTTCGGCCAAGCCAAATACTCATTCGTGAATTTGAAGATGTGGTGCTTTCCAAACTCTTCCTTGAATTCGCTGGGGAGTTCTTTTTCAAGGTCATGAAATGTTTTTAGCGTCAAACCATTTTCGTCGACGATTTTTATATCGCAGTTTAACGCGGCCATTTCGAACGGATCGCCTTCTTTCATTTGTGTATTCTGGATGACCCAAGGGAAATTGAACTTGATATCGGGAATTATGTTAGAAAGATAATAGATATTCCCTCGAATATTCAGGCTTGGTGGTGGGCCAAAGCTTTTTAGGTCTGCCTCAGTAGGTTCTCTTAGGTGTTTAAGCTCGATGCCTTTGTAGTTGGCAAATTTTTTGGCACCTGCTTGATAACCAGTTTTGGTAATGAAAATACCCTGAATATTTCCAATATCATCGAGAGCTGCCGAAAAATCCCTTATCTTCCCAACGGATACGGGAGATGTGTAGTTTTTACACTCAACAGCAACTCGGTGTGTCATGCCTGCAATGCTAAACTCCCAAAAAACATCTATTTGATGTTTTTGGCCTGATTTACCTTCAATATTGGTGTTGTGTTTAACTTCAATGGTATCGAAGCCTTCTGCTTGGAGAATCTCGTCATAAACCTCTTTGGCGAGTTTTTCATATTCGGTATCAGCGGCAGCCATGAATTCTCCTTAGCGCATAACAGTGATTAGATGGAATTCTTCGTTAATCCGATGCTAGTGGATTCGGTATAAGCACACACTATCCTGGAATCTTAATACCTGAAAACCATTACAGATCAACCTGTTATACCAGTACAACGGGTTTCTGCCTGTGTTCGCTTGACTTCCGCATTCCGCCCCACCATTAGCGCTGTGTAGAAACACAGCACCCGAGGTGCGGCATGGACAGCTCTACCTAAAACCTCGTCTACGCGAGCAGATGCGGCGGCGTCATTGCAGTATTCGGATCAAGAAAAGCTACTGGTGCTGGATTCTTGACTGCGACCGACACGCTACCGCCCTCCCCTGCGCACAACGAGGCTGGCGACTGCATGACAAGAAAGACAGGGAGTAACGGCGGTCCTGGCCGGATTGGCGGGGTTGGCTGGCATTCCCTTGGATTTGCCGAGCATAGTTCAGAGCACCGCCCGAGCCAAGGCAAAGCGCCTGCGGGCCGGACTGAGACGCAGAGCGTGTCGGGCTGCATGCACACACGGACGGTTCGATGCCTCGAGGTGGAGCGATCAACGGGTCAATTACCGGGTCGTCTGGTTTCGCGGGCATGGCCCGCTCCTCCATGCGCATCTGCGGGCAGACGTGCGGACAAGCTTCGCGGACGTGGCCCGCTCCTACGCGTGCATCTGCGGCCTGATGCACGAACAAGGAGAAGCGGCTGGCCGGGTGGCGTCAGCTCAGGACGTTTTCAGCACGGGAGCCTTCAGCGGTTGGGCGATCCAGGCCTCGAAAGCCTCGGCCGGCAGCGGTCGGCTGATCAGGTGTCCCTGGGCGTAGTCGCATTGCCAATGTTCAAGTAGACGCAGGCTGCACGCCAGTTCGACGCCCTCGGCGACCACCTTGAGTCCCAGGCTGTGGCTCATCTCGATGGTCGAGCGGACGATCACCGCGTCTTCGCTGGCGTCGTCGAGATCGCAGATAAAGGACTGGTCAATTTTCAGCTCCTGCACCGGCATACGCTTGAGCTGGGTCAGCGAGGAGTAGCCGGTGCCGAAATCGTCCACCGACAGGCTGATGCCGAGCTCGCGCAGCTCATGCAGCACCTGCAACGCCAACTCGGGCTGGACCATCACTCCGCTCTCGGTGATCTCGAAAATCAGTTGTTCGGCCGGCACCCGATAGCGCATCAGCAGCTGCTCGACGCGGGTCGGCAGCTTGGCATCGACCAGATCCTCGGTGGAGATATTCAGCGACAGCTGCATGCGCAGACCGCGGCCATTCCACTCGCGCAACTGACGCAGGGACTCTTCGAGCATCCAAGCGGTGAGACTCTGGATACTGCCGGTACGCTCGGCCAGGGGAATGAACTCGCCTGGCGCGATCATGCCCAGTTGCGGATGCCGCCAGCGCAGCAGGGCTTCGGCCTGACGCACCTGGCCGGCGGCGATATCCAGCTTGGGCTGGTAATGCAGCAGCAGTTCGGCGTTAGCGGGGGCCAGGCGCAGGTCGCGGATCAGGCCGATCTGCCGCTGGTGCGCGGCGTCGCGACCCACCTCGTACATCTGCAGGCGCCCGGGCAGTTGCGCGGCGTCCTGCATGGCGATGCTGGCGCGGCGCAGCAGGTCATCCGGGGTTTCGCCATCGGCCGGGTAGGTGGCGATGCCGACACAACAATCCAGCACGACCTCCTGATTGCCGATGCGCAAGGGCTGGCTGAGCAATTGCTGCAAGCGGTCGCCGACCGCTACCGCACTGTCGCCATCGCTGTTTTCCAGCAACAGCAGCAGCTCGCTGGTCATCAGCTGAGCCAGGCTGTCGCCGGGGCGCAGGCTGGCTTGCAGGCGTTGGCTGAGTTGCTGCAGGGCCAGGTCGCTGGAACCTGGCCCGCAGCTGTCGTTGAGCGCACGCAAGTTGCCGACCCCCACATACAGCAACGCCGTAGGTCGCCCGGCAGCAATCGCACTGCCGAGCCACTCCTGCGCCAGGACGCGATTGGGCAGGCCGGTCAGCGCATCATGCAGGGCGTTGTGCGCCAGTTGCCGCTCACGCTCGGCAATACCCTGCTGCATGGCGTGAAACGCCTTGGCCAGGCCGTCCAGTTCATCGCTGCGATGCAGCTCGAGCGGCACCTGGTAATCGCCCTGGCCGACCCGCTCGGCCGCGGCGGCCAAATGCCGCAACGGCTGCGAGACAGTGCGCGCCAGCAGCAGAGCACTGCCCAGCGCGGCCAGCAGGGCGCTCAGGGCGATCGCCAGGATATGCCAGTCGAGCGGAGCAAAAGCCCGCTGCGCCGGACTCAGGGACTTGTACAAGCGCGCCTCGACCTGAAAATCATCGCCCCTGGCAAGTACCAGGCGCCGCTCAAGATAGCGCTCTGTGCCGATCCGCCGCAGGTCGCCGGCCGCACCGTGCTCAAGCGCCAGGTCGGCCTGCGCCCCCCCCCGGGGGGAGACCGGCTGACTGCTGACCCAGACCACCGGCACCCCCTCCTGGCGGGCGAACAGGGTCAATTCGAGCAGGGTCAGTTCGCCCAGCTCGCGCACCAGGGCTTGATCCAGCCGAACGCCCATCAGCACCCAGCCCACCGGCAGAGGGGCGGCGACCGCAGCCTGGGCCAGCAGGTAAATCCCGCCGGCAACCGGCATCAGGACACTCGACACGCCCGCGCCCTGCCCCGCCACCAGCCGGCTACTCAAGCGCCTGGCGGTCTGCCCGTCGATCTGCCGCTCGGTGCTCAGCGCAAGACGGCCATCGAGGTCAAGCAGCATAACCGCGCCGGCATCGACCTGCGCGCCATGGCTGGCCAGCACCGCGCGAATGGCCTCGCTATCGCCACTGGCCAGCGCCGTCTTGAGGCCGGGATCGGCGGCCAGTACTTGCACCGCACCGTGCAACTGCCGGCCACGCCTATCGAGCAGGTGGCCGAAGACCCGCGCCCCGGCGTCCAGCTGCTCGCCGGTCTGGCTGCGCACGGCCGCATCGGTGGCGGCCTGCACGGCGAAATACAGCGCGCCGATCACCAGCAGTAGCAGCAGGATCACCACACTGGCGATGCGCGTGCGAAAACTACCGGGCAGCATCAGGCATCGCTCGCCACGGACACTCGACGGAGCGGCGCGGATCAAGAAGGCATCTGCTCATGCTGATCACTCATGCTCGGCGCCAAGCGCAGCGCAATAGGCATACCCGCATCATGAATTGCATGTCGACAAGCCTAGCAGGCTGCTGACAATTGCAGGCGCGGTACAGCGTTGGCGGGCGGCCTGACCAGCCCCCGCAGACAAATATAGGACTGCGGCGCTATTGAGCGCCGCGCAGGCGCTTGGGGGTCAGGCCGAGGTAACGGCGCATGGCGGTGGTCAGCGCGCTCTGGCTGGAGAAGCCGCATTCTTCGGCGATGCGGATCAACGGCAGGCCGCTCTCGCGCAACAAGCGCGAAGCGCTGTCGAGGCGGGTTTTCAGCAGGTATTGATGAGGGGTCAGGCCGACGCTGTCCTTGAACTGCGCATGAAAGTGGCTCGGGCTGAGGCAGGCGACCTGGGCCAGTTCGGCGACGCTGATGCGCCGCGCCAGGTGCTCGACGATGTAGCCATCCAGCCGCTCCAGGTCGAGCGTTCCCGGCACCCGACCGGGTTGCTCGCCGAACAGGCGCAGGTGCAGCGCGCGCAGCAGCACGCCGCCGAGGGCGCGCGCCAGCAGCGGGTCGCTGCCGTAGCGTTCCAGTTCGGCACCGGCATAGCTCAGCAGGTTCTGGAAGTCGGCATCCAGCTGCGGGTAACGCGGCGTCTCGAACAGATGGGTAAGCAGGGCCAGGTCTTCGCTGGAGGTGCCCTGCTCATCCAGGTCGATGATCAGCATGCGGTTGTCGCCCATGCCGGCAAACTGGTGATCGGCATCGCCCGGCACCAGGCAGGCGCGCATGCGGCATACCTCGCCACCACGGCCGTTGACCTCGAACTCCGCACGACCGGTCAGCGACAGCACCAACTGGTGGTGATCGTGGGTGTGTTCGTGGGCCTGGTCATCCAGGCGCAGCAGGCGCGCTTTGAGCATTGCAACGACAATTCCGCGGACGTGTGCTGGCACTTTAACCAGTTGCATGGGCCGCCGTCATCCCCGGCGACCAGCGGCAGCGGCCGTCCCGCACGTTGCAACAGCCACCTGGAGCCCTACCGTCGACGCACCAAAACGGCCTTGGAAAAAGGGCGCACGCACAACCATGAAGCAGAAAGCGCTGACGGCGGCCGCGCTGGACCCCGGCCAAGCCGAAGTTCTCTTCAACTGGCAGGAGTGTTGCTTATACCAGCGTGATGAGCAGCCCCCCTATCTGCCGATCCGAGGAGTCGACCAATGGAACTCAGCATTGCCCTGGCCTTGGCCGCAGCTCTTGTCCTGCTTGGCCAGTGGCTCACCCGCCGCGCCAGTCGGCGCCATCGGCAGGCAATCACCCGGCTCGAAGGCGCCACCCTGCTGCGCACCCTTGAATTGCTGCAGACCTTGCAGAAGCATCGCGGTCTGGGGGCGCAGCAGGACATCGTCAGTGTCAGCCAGCGCAATGCCCTGGCCCGTCAGCTCGACCAGCTCTGGCTGAACTGGCCAGGCCACAGTCTGCAACTGGCGCCACTGCAGCAGGACTGGCCACAACTGCGGCGCAATCCAGCCGACTTCGAGGCCCACGGCCGGATGATCGAGGCCTTGCTGGCGGTCGTCGCCCAACTCGAAGCACGCTTGTGCCTGCACGACACGCCCGAGCTGCAAGGCCTGGAGCCAGCCTGCCGCAATCTGGAGGAGCTCGCGCGCCTGCGCGGCCTGGCAGTACGCGCCGCCAACTACAGCCGCTGTCCAGCGGGCCTGCACATGCAGATACGCACGCTCTGCCAGCGCCTCGACAACGCGGCCCAAGGCGAGCCGCTACGCAGCCTGCTGCAACGCCTGGAAGTGGAACTGCTAGAGGCGAGCCCAGTGCGCCTGGCACCTCACGACTGCTTCAGCCTGATCACCCCACTGATCGATGCCCATCTGCGCGACTTGCAACATGCCCTGAAAATGCGCATTACCAGCATCTGATTGAAAAAACCCTGGCAGCGCCCCATGTAGCACCTAACGTGCAACCACCAGACAGGCGCCGCATGAACGAGCCACAGGACATCGAAATCCTCGCAGACCAAGCCCGCGAAACCGACCAGGAGCGTCATGGCAGCCATGGCCTGGCGTTGCCCGATCAGCAGTTGCCGGACAAGCTGTATGTGATCCCGATCCACAACCGCCCCTTCTTCCCCGCCCAGGTGCTGCCGGTCATCGTCAACCAGGACCCCTGGGGCAAGACCCTGGAGCGCGTCGCCAATACCGCGCACAAGTGCCTGGCACTGTTCTACATGGACAGTCCGCCGGTTGACGGCGCCGGCTTCGACCCCGACAGCCTGCCCAAGCACGGCACCCTGGTGCGGGTCCATCATGCCAGCGAGGAAGGCGGCAAACTGCAATTCGTCGCCCAGGGCCTGACCCGCGTGTGCATCCGCGGCTGGCTCAGCCGCAAGCCGCCGTACCTGGCGGAAGTCGACTACCCGAAAAGCCCGGCCGACCCGCGCGACGAGGTCAAGGCCTACGGCATGGCGCTGATCAATGCGATCAAGGAACTGTTGCCGCTCAACCCGCTGTACAGCGAAGAGCTGAAGAACTACCTGAACCGTTTCAGCCCCAACGACCCCGGGCCGCTGACCGATTTCGCCGCCGCCCTGACCAGCGCACCCGGCAACGAATTGCAGGAAGTGCTGGATACCGTGCCGATGCTCAAGCGCATGGAGAAGGTCCTGCCGCTGCTGCGCAAGGAAGTGGAAGTCGGCCGCCTGCAGAAAGAGCTGTCGGCGGAGGTCAATCGGCAGATCGGCGACCGCCAGCGCGAGTTCTTCCTCAAGGAACAGCTGAAGATCATCCAGCAGGAACTGGGCCTGAGCAAGGACGACCGCAGCGCCGACATCGAGCAGTTCGAGCTGCGTCTGGCGGGCAAGACCCTGCCCGAACAGGCGCGCAAACGCATCGACGAAGAACTCGGCAAGCTGTCGATCCTCGAGACCGGATCGCCCGAGTACGCGGTCACCCGCAACTACCTGGACTGGGCCACCGCGCTGCCCTGGGGCGTGTTCGGCAAGGACAAGCTCGACCTCAAGCACGCCCGCCAGGTGCTCGATGCGCACCACGCCGGGATGGACGACATCAAGCAGCGGATCACCGAGTTTCTCGCCGTCGGCGCCTTCAAGGGCGAGATCGCCGGCTCCATCGTCTTGCTGGTCGGCCCGCCCGGCGTGGGCAAGACCAGCATCGGCAAGTCGATCGCCGAATCCCTCGGCCGGCCGTTCTACCGTTTCAGCGTCGGCGGTATGCGCGACGAGGCGGAGATCAAGGGCCACCGCCGCACCTATATAGGTGCCCTGCCCGGCAAGCTGGTGCAGGCGCTGAAAGAGGTCGAGGTAATGAACCCGGTGATCATGCTCGACGAGATCGACAAGCTCAGCAGCAGCTACCAGGGCGATCCGGCCTCGGCGCTGCTGGAGACCCTCGACCCGGAGCAGAACGTCGAATTCCTCGACCACTATCTGGATCTGCGCCTGGATCTGTCCAAGGTGCTGTTCATCTGCACCGCCAACACCCTGGACTCGATCCCCGGCCCCCTGCTCGACCGCATGGAGGTGATCCGCCTGTCGGGCTACATCGCCGAGGAGAAACTGCAGATCGCCAAGCGCCACCTGTGGCCCAAGCAGTTGGCCAAGGCCGGCGTACCGAAGAATCGCCTGGCCATCAGCGATGCCGCGCTGAAGGCGCTGATCGAGGGCTACGCCCGCGAGGCCGGGGTACGCCAGCTGGAGAAGCAGCTCGGCAAGCTGGTGCGCAAGGCGGTGGTCAAGCTGCTCGACGACTCCGCGAGCAAGGTCAGGATCGGTCCCAAGGATCTGGAGGCCAATCTGGGCATGCCGCCGTTCCGCCGCGAACAGGTGCTGTCCGGGGTCGGCGTGATCACCGGCCTGGCCTGGACCAGCATGGGCGGCGCCACCCTGCCGATCGAGGCGACGCGCATCCACACCCTCAATCGCGGCTTCAAGCTCACCGGCCAGTTGGGTGAGGTGATGAAGGAGTCGGCGGAAATCGCCCACAGCTACATCAGCTCGCACCTGAAACAGTTCGGCGGCGACCCGGGCTTCTTCGACCAGGCCTTCGTCCACCTGCATGTGCCCGAAGGCGCCACGCCCAAGGACGGCCCCAGCGCCGGGGTGACCATGGCCAGCGCCCTGCTCTCGATCGCGCGCAACCAGGCGCCGAAAAAAGGCGTGGCCATGACCGGCGAACTGACCCTCACCGGCCAGGTGCTGCCGATCGGCGGGGTGCGCGAGAAAGTCATAGCCGCACGCCGGCAGAAGATCTTCGAGCTGATCCTGCCGGAGGCCAACCGCGGCTCCTACGAGGAACTGCCGGACTACCTCAGGGAAGGCCTGTGCGTGCACTTCGCCAAACGCTACAGCGATGTGGCCAAGGTGCTGTTCGACTAGAGCACCTGTAGCTCCGAGCCTATGTTCATGTGCAAGGTCTGCGGCGTCGTAGGGTGGATGACGCCTTTATCATCCACCACCGTCGTTGGTGGATGGGTAAAGCGTCATCCACCCTACCCAGCTCTCGTAGCTCGGATGCAATCCGGGGGTAGGCGCGAGGTTTCCCGGATTGCACCCGGGCTACAAAAGCTCTCGGCGGCTTACCCCTTGCCCCGCACAGCGGCTATGCTGGCAGGCGTTTGCCGCCCCCAGGAGCTCACCATGCCTACCGCCTACCGCCTGCTGCTGCCGCTCGGCCTCGCCCTGTTGAGCGCCTGTGCCCATCAACCCGGCAGCCTGGCCGTGCACCAGCAAAGCCAGTGCCCGCTAAGCCTGCGCAGCGGTCAGCAGGTGATCCTGACCCTGCCGAGCAACCCCACCACCGGTTTCCGCTGGGTGCTGCGCGATGGCGCCAGCAGTCTGCTCGACAGCCTCGGCCCCGAGGTCTACAGCAACCCGGAAGACGCGGGCCTGATCGGCAGCGCGGGTCAGTCGACCTGGCGCTTCCAGGCCAGACAGGCAGGCGCGGGCCACCTGCTGCTGACCTATCAGCGCCCCTGGGAAACCGAGGTCGCCCCGGCAAAGACCTTCGATTGTCCACTCAGGGTCCAGTAGACCCGCTCGACCGCCCTGCCCGGCCGTTACAGCCTTGGCGCCACGGCTCGACAAATTCCTGACAATGCTCATGCCCCGAATGTTGTCCTCGCCAAGCAAGCAGAACCCGGTTTAATCGGCTATAGCAAATAGACGGGTTCTACTTTCGAGGAACACCACATGACGCGACTCTGGCGTGAAGCAGTAGTGGTCGTGACGCTGGTCTGGCTGAGTGGATGCGGCAGCCTGTTGCCCAGCGAACGAGCCGAAGTGCAATCACCATTCATCGATTACCTGGATGCGGAAATGCGCTATTCCCAGGCCGTGAATGGCATGACCAGTCGCTCCGAGCTGTTCTCCCTGGGCTTTGACCCGCTGACCCAGGGCAACGGCAAAATGCTCTCGTTCATCGACGTGCGGCTGATGTTCGTGCAGCCGAATATCCCCATCAACTACCTGCCGGACGGCCTGGTGCGATGCCTGGAGGCCAAGGATCGCTGCGTCGGCTATGCCTTCGAGTTCACCAAGACCGACACCCAGCGGGTCGGCAGTTTCTGGGCCGACGTGTTCAACTTCCGCAAGCAGCGGGCAATACAGGGCTGGTCGTTCCGCGCCGTGTTCGTGCTGGTCGACGATGTCCTGGTGCACAAGGTCAGCAACGGCGAGCCGAACATTCGTCATTTCGAAGTCAAGCGCAACCCGCTGGGTCCGCTGCAAGGCGCCGGTGAGTATTTCTCCGATCAACTGAAGTGATCGTGGCGTACCTGGATGCCGCTCAGGCACTGCCTGCCGCACCGGCAAAGCCCTGGCGGCACGGCCACCCTCACCCATGGTTCCCACACAAGGGCGTCGTCGCTGCGCGACTTTCACGCTAATATCGCCGGCTTTCTCGACCTCGCGCGGAACCACCGTGAAAAAACAGCCCGACCGTCTCTTCGCCCAGCCCCTGGCCCAGGTGCCGGACTTCGCCTTCAACGAGGACGTGGTGCGGGTGTTCCCGGACATGATCAAACGCTCGGTGCCCGGTTACCCGACCATCGTCGAGAACATCGGCGTACTCGCCGGCCAGTTCGCCCAGCCGCACAGCGTGCTCTATGACCTCGGCAGCTCATTGGGCGCGGTGACCCAGGCCCTGCGCCGCCACGTCCAGGTCGAAGACTGCCGGGTGATCGCGGTGGACAATTCCAGCGCCATGGTCGAACGCTGCCGTGAATACCTGCATGCCCAGGATTCGATGTTCCAGGAGCTGCTGCCGGTCGAGGTGCTCGAGGCCGACATTCTCGGCTTGGAGTTCCAGCCGACCTCGCTGGTGGCGCTGAATTTCACCCTGCAATTCATCCAGCCCGAACAACGCCTCGAACTGCTAACGCGTATTCGCCAGGCCCTGCTGCCCGGCGGCGCCTTGATCCTCTCGGAGAAACTGCGCTTCGAGGATGTCGAGCAACATCAGCTGCTCGGCGACCTGCATATCGCCTTCAAGCGCGCCAACGGCTACAGCGAACTGGAAATCGCGCAGAAACGCAGCGCCATCGAGAAGGTCATGCTCCCCGACAGTCTGGAGCAACACCGCGAGCGCCTGCTAGCCGCCGGTTTCAGCAAGGTGGTGCCCTGGTTCCAGTGCCTCAACTTCGCCTCATTGATTGCCCTGCCATGATCAACCGCCTCGACCTCGACGCCCTGCAAGCCGCGCTGGCCGGCACCCCGCTGCAAGACTGGGCAGCCGGCCTGCCCGGGCAGATCGACGCCAAACTGGCCATCGGCCATGGCGACCTGCAGCGCTGGTACGGCGCCGTTCAGGCCTTGCCTGCGCTGACCGTCGAACACCTGGAACTGCAGCAGCGCTTCAGCTTCGACGGCCCCTGCGCCGAGCCAACCCGTGCGGCGCTGAAAAGCGCGCTGCAGGGGCTGATTCCCTGGCGCAAGGGCCCCTTCGAGCTGTTCGGCGTGCATGTGGATACGGAGTGGCGCTCGGACTGGAAGTGGCAGCGCGTGGCGCCCTACCTCGACCTGGCCGGCAAGCGCGTACTGGATGTCGGCTGCGGCAACGGCTACTACATGTGGCGCATGCTCGGGGCCGGCGCCGACAGCGTGGTCGGCATCGACCCCAACTGGCTGTTCCTCTGCCAGTTCCTGGCGATCAAGCACTACCTGCCCGAGCTGGCGGCCTGGCACCTGCCGCTGGCCTTCGAAGAGCTGCCGGGCAAGCTGCAGGGCTTCGACACGGTATTTTCCATGGGCGTGCTCTACCATCGGCGCTCGCCGATCGATCATCTGCTGGACCTGAAGGACTGCCTGGTCAAGGGCGGCGAACTGGTGCTGGAAACCCTGGTGGTGGAAGGCGATGCGCAGCAGGTGCTGGTTCCCGAAGACCGCTACGCGCAGATGCGCAACGTCTGGTTCCTGCCCTCGGTGCCGGCGCTGGAACTGTGGCTACGGCGTGCCGGCTTCGTCGATGTGCGCTGCGTGGACGTCAACACCACCTCGGTGGACGAGCAACGCGCCACCGACTGGATGCGCTTCCAGTCGCTGCCGGAGTTCCTCGATCCGGCCGACCATAGCCGCACCCTCGAAGGCCTGCCGGCCCCCACCCGCGCCGTCCTGATCGCCCGCAAGCCCTGATGCAGCAAGCGCGGGATTGCCGGGCCAAGCCGGGAAACGGTCTCGGCAAAACGACCAAGCCCCGCACTGGGCGGGGCTTGCTCGGCAGACTTACTTCTTGGCCTGTTTCTTCAACTCTTCATCGCGCAGCTCGCGGCGGAGGATCTTGCCGACGTTGGTGGTCGGCAGCGTATCGCGGAACTCCACGGCTCTCGGCACCTTGTAGCCGGTGACGTTGGCGCGCATGTGCTGCATGACCTGCTCCTTGGTCAGGGTCACGCCCGGTTTGGCAACCACGAACAACTTGATCGCTTCGCCCGACTTCTCGTCCGGGATGCCGATGGCCGCGCACTGCAGCACGCCCGGCAGGGTGGCCAGCACGTCTTCCAGTTCGTTGGGGTAGACGTTGAAACCGGACACCAGAATCATGTCCTTCTTGCGGTCGACGATGCGCATGTAACCGTCTTCCTGGATCACCGCGATATCGCCGGTCTTCAGCCAGCCATCGGCGTCGAGAATTTCGTCGGTGGCGTCCTGGCGCTGCCAGTAGCCCTTCATCACCTGCGGTCCCTTGACGCACAACTCGCCGATCGCGCCGAGCGGCAACTCGTTGCCTTGGTCGTCGATGACCTTGCACTGGGTCGAGGGCACCGGGATGCCGATGGTGCCCAACTGGATGTTCTGGACCGGGTTGACCGAGGCTACCGGGCTGGTTTCAGTCATGCCGAAGCCTTCGCAAATCGGGCTGCCGGTGACCTGGGTCCAGCGCTCGGCAGTGGCCAATTGCAGAGCCATGCCGCCGGACAGGGTGATTTTCAGCGACGAAAAGTCGAGCTTCTGGAAGTCCTCGTTGTTGCACAGGGCAACGAACAGGGTGTTGAGGCCGACAAAACCGCTGAACTTGTAGCGCGACAAATCCTTGACCATGCCCGGCAAGTCGCGCGGGTTGGTGATCAGCACGTTATGGTTGCCGATCAGCATCATGGCCATGCAATGGAAGGTGAAGGCGTAGATGTGATAGAGCGGCAGCGGCGCGATCACGATTTCGCTGCCTTCGTTCATGTTCGACGCCATCATCGCCCGGGCCTGCAGCATGTTGGCTATCAGGTTACGGTGGGTCAGCATCGCGCCCTTGGCCACCCCGGTGGTGCCACCGGTGTACTGCAGCACGGCGAGCTCGCTGCTGGCCGGATTGGCGTCCCTGACCGCTTTGCCGCGGCCCTTGCTCAGGGCTCCGGTGAACTTGACGGCCTGCGGCAGTTTGTAGGCCGGCACCATCTTCTTCACGTACTTGACCACACTGTTGACCAGCAGGCGCTTGAGCGGCGGCAACATATCGCCGACTTCGCTGATGATGACCGTCTTGATTCCGGTCTTGGGAACCACCTGCTCGACCAGGTGCGCCATGTTGGCCAGGCTGACCAGGGCCTTGGCGCCGGAGTCGTTGAATTGGTGTTCCATTTCCCGTGCGGTATACAGCGGGTTGGTGTTGACCACCACCAGCCCGGCACGCAGGGCGCCGAACACGGCGACCGGGTATTGCAGAACGTTGGGCAGTTGCACGGCGATCCGGTCGCCCGGCTGCAGGTCGGTGTGCTGCTGCAAATAGGCGGCGAAGGCACCGGACAGCTCATACAGTTCGCCGTAGCTGATGGTCTTGCCGAGGTTGCTGAAGGCCGGCTTGTCGGCGAAACGCTGGCAGGACTGTTTCAGTACCGCCTGAATATTCGGATACTGGTCGGGATCGATTTCGGCAGCAATCCCAACGGGATACTTGTCCTTCCAAAAATTTTCGGTCACGGAAGCCCACTCCTAAGCAACAGCTGATCTTCACCGCGCAAAGGCGGTTGTTTATTGTGTGTCTGCCTACTTTCCGGCCTGGCAGACGGCCAAAAAGCGGGCCGAGAGTAGCAGCTTTGCCTGGGAGCGACCAGCACCAAACATGGCCTAGTCAGTCACAAAAGCGACCGAAGCTCATAATATGGTCACGATAGTGATTAGCCCTGCCGATGGTGCGAAATCCTATGTTCAGCCGCAGGTCTGCGCCATCGTAGGGTGGATCGAGGCGCGTAGCTGATGCTTCATCCATCCACCAAGAGCGCTGGTGGATGAAAAAGGCGTCATCCAGCCGGCTCTCGTGGCCCGGATGAAATCCGGGGGGGACTCATTGAAATCACTGAAGATCGGCCCCGGATGACCGCCGGGCTACGCGTTATCGCGCAACTCGCGACGGAGGATCTTGCCCACCGGGGTCATCGGCAGGGAGTCGCGGAAGACGATGTGCTTGGGCACCTTGTAACCGGTGAAGTTTTCCTTGCAGTAGGCCTTGAGTTCCTCGGCACTGAGGTCGCCGTTACGGGCGACGACGAACAGCTTGACCGCCTCGCCGGATTTTGCGTCGGGCACGCCGATGGCCGCGCAGCTGGCGACTTGCGGGTGGCTCATGACCACGTCCTCGATCTCGTTGGGGTACACGTTGAAACCGGAGACGATGATCATGTCCTTCTTGCGGTCGACGATGCGTACGAAGCCGTCCGGGTCGATCACCGCGATGTCGCCGGTCTTGAACCAGCCCTCGGCGTCCAGCACCTCGCGGGTGGCTTCTTCGCGCTGCCAGTAGCCCTTCATCACCTGCGGCCCCTTGATGCACAGCTCGCCACGCTCGCCCAGGGCCTGCTCGTTGCCGTCGTCATCGATGACTTTGAACGCAGTGCCCGGCACCGGAATGCCCACCGTGCCCAGGCGCGCCTTGGCGCCATAGGGGTTGGTACTGGCCACCGGCGCGGTCTCGGTAAGGCCGTAGCCTTCCACCACCGTACAGCCGGTGATGGCCTGCCAGCGCTCGGCGGTGGCCTTGACCAGGGCGGTGCCGCCGGAGTTGGTGACCTTGAGCCTGGAGAAATCCAGGTTCTTGAATTCGGGATGGTCCATCAGCGCGACGAACAGGGTGTTGAGTCCCAGCAGCGCGGAGAATTGCCATTTGCCCAGTTCCTTGATGAAGCCGGGGATGTCGCGCGGATTGCTGATCAGCACGTTGTGGTTGCCGTTGACCATCATGCACATGCAGTTCGCGGTGAAGGCATAGATATGGTAGAGCGGCAGCGGCGCGATCATGATCTCCTGGCCCTGCTTCATCAGCGGGCTGCCGTCTTCGCTCAATTGCGACAGACAGGCATCGACCTGCAACATGTTGGCCACCAGATTGCCGTGGGTCAGCATCGCCCCCTTGGCCACCCCGGTGGTGCCGCCGGTGTATTGCAGCACGGCGACATCGTCCTGGCCGACTTTGACCGGCCTGAGCGCGTGACCATGGCCCTGTTTGAGCGCTGCCTTGAACGGCACCGCCTGGGGCAGTTGGTAGTCCGGCACCAGCTTTTTGACCTTCTTCACCACCGTATTGACCAGCCAGCCCTTGAGGCTCGGCTGCAGGTCGCCCATGCGCGCCTCGATCAGGTAATCGATCTCGGTATCGGCCAGCACGTCCTGCACCAGCTTGCCGAACATGTTCAGGTAGACCAGGGCGCGCACCCCGGCATCCTTGAACTGGTGGCGCATCTCGCGGGCGGTGTACAGCGGATTGGTGTTGACCACGATCAGCCCGGCGCGCATGGCGCCGAACACGGCGATCGGGTAATGCAGGACATTGGGCATCTGCACGGCGATGCGCTCGCCGGGCTGCAGATCGGTGTGCTTTTGCAGATAACCGGCAAAGGCGCCGGACAGACGATCCAGCTCGGCGTAGGTCAGGGTCACGCCCATATTGCTGAACGCCGGACGGTCGGCAAATTTCTTGCACGAGCGCTCGAACACTTCGATCACCGACTTGTAGGCACTCAGGTCGATATCGTTGGGCACGCCGGCGGGACGTTTGTCGCTCCAGAAATCGGGCTGCATTATTTTTATCCTCTTCCCCTGAAAGTGTCTGCTCCGCTGAATCCGTCATGGCCAACGGCCTGACGACGACCGGCAAGGAGCTGGGCCGACGTTAGCAGTTCCGGCCCGTAGCGCAAATACTTGAGGGGCGTCATTGACAGCGTGAATCTACGATCACGCCATTCGGCTGGGAAAAGCCTGCGCGCAAGCTCTACAATGCCGGACTCCCGCAGGCCGAAGGATTCGCCATGCAGCACAATGCTTTTTGGCTCGATAGCAGCGATGCCGCACCGCTCTATGTGAACCACTGGTTCGCCGAACAGCCGCCCAAAGCGGTGCTGATGGTGGCCCATGGCATGGCCGAACACAGCGGACGCTATGCGCGCCTGGGCGCCGCCCTGGTCGCAGCGGGCTTCGAACTCTATGCCCACGACCAGCGCGGCCACGGCAGGACGGCCGAGCATGGCCGTCTCGGCCACTATGCCGACGCCAACGGCTGGAACCTGGTGGTGAGCGACCTGGCCTGCCTCAACCACCATATTCGCCAGCAGCACCCGCAGGCGCCGATCTTCCTGCTGGGCCACAGCATGGGCAGCTACATCGGCCAGGCCTACCTGATGCAGCACAGCTGCAGCCTGCAGGGGGCGATTCTGTCCGGCTCCAACTACCAGCCGCTGGCGCTGTACCGCGCGGCCCGGCTGATTGCCCGCTTCGAGCGCTGGCGCCAGGGGCCAAGCGGACAAAGCGCACTGCTCGAGTTGATCTCCTTCGGCTCGTTCAACAAAGCCTTCAAACCCAATCGCACCCGCTTCGACTGGCTGAGCCGCGACCCTGCCGAGGTGGATGCCTACCTCAACGACCCGCTGTGCGGCTTCCGTTGCAGCAACCAGCTGTGGCTCGACCTGCTCGACGGCTTGCTGCAGATCACCCCGCCGCGCAACCTGGCGCAGATCGACTGCAAGCTGCCGTTGCTGGTGATCGGCGGCGCCCGCGACCCGGTCAGCGCCGGCAAGCGCCTGGCCGACCTGGCCAATGCCCTGCGCCAGGCCGGCAATACCCAGGTGCAACTGAAGATTTATCCGGGCGCTCGCCACGAATTGCTCAACGAGAGCAACCGCGACGAGGTCACCGCCGACTTGATCGACTGGCTGGAACAGGCCTTGAGTCATCCCCGCCAGCTTCACCCACAGCCCCAGGAGACACACCCATGAGTCAAAGCCGCAACACGCCTTACGAAGTTCTCGAAGTAGGCCAGACCGCCAGCTACAGCAAGACCGTCGAAGAGCGCGACATCCAGCTGTTCGCCGCAGTCTCCGGCGACCGCAACCCGGTGCACCTGGATGCCGAATACGCCGCCACCACCATGTTCAAGGAACGCATCGCCCACGGCATGTTCAGCGGCGCCCTGATCAGCGCGGCGGTGGCCTGCGAACTACCCGGCCCCGGCACCATCTACCTGGGCCAGCAGATGCGCTTCACCGCGCCGGTGAAACTCGGCGACACCCTCACCGTGCGCCTGGAGATCCTCGAGAAACTGCCGAAGTTCCGCGTGCGCATCGCCACCCGGGTGTTCAACCAGAACGACGAGCTGGTAGTCGACGGCGAAGCGGAAATCCTCGCCCCGCGCAAACAACAGACCGTGGAACTGGCCGAACTGCCGCCCATTACCATCGGTTGAGGTTTTTGCCTGGAGGCGATACCCGCCTCCGCAGATGCCGGGCTGGATGTTGTACTGGGCTAACGGATCGCCCGCCGCCCAGCCCACGCTGTCCCGGCCCGCTGCAGGAACAACCCTGCCCGCCCCCACTGTTTCACTGGAGAATCCCATGTCCCTGTCCATGTACCAGGCATCCGTGCCGGTGTTTATCCGCCAACTCGGCAACCTCTCGACCATCCTCGGCATCGCCGCCAGCGACGCCGAGACCCGCAAGATCGACCCCAGCGTCCTGCTCAATGCCCGCCTGGCGCCGGATATGTTCCCGCTGAGCCGTCAGGTCCAGATCGCCTGCGACGGCGCCTCGGCCGGCACTGCACTACTGGCCGGTATCGATGCGCCCAGCTGCGCCGATGACGAAACCAGCTTCGCCGACCTGCAGGCGCGCATCGCCCGGGTCCAGGCCTTCCTGCAAGGCGTCGACGCGGCGCAGCTCGACGGCAGCGAGGAGCGCACCGTGACCCTGTCGCGCCGCGGCAAGGACACCCACTTCCAGGGTCAGGCCTTCCTCCTCGATCACGTGCTGCCGAACTTCTATTTCCACCTCACCACCGCCTACGCCATCCTGCGCCACAACGGTGTGGCCATCGGCAAGCGCGACTTCCTCGGCACCCGCTGAGCCATCGAGCGACGTGGGCTGGCCGGCCCACCCTCGGCGCTTATTCGCGCGCATAAAAAAAGGGCGACCTAAGTCGCCCAAATTGCCTTGCGTGCCCGTGATTCCGGAAAGACTCAGGGCGCCTTGCGCTTGTGTGAGTCTTTCCAGATGAAATAACCAACGCCTGCGAAGAAAGCGACCATCAAACCGACGGTGCCGATCCCGGCGAGAACTACGACATCGACAAACATGGCTGCCTCCTGCGGTAACCCTGCTGGGTTGTTGGGGATGACTGCACGTTATCAGGGCCACGGGCGTATTCATTGATCCAAGTCAAGCCTGCACGGAGACCGGCCGCGCAAGACATAAGACACTGATCCAGATCAACGAATAGGCCCCGAACGGGGCGAATGAACCGGCGTGGTGCAAGGCGACATCGCCCACGTGGAGTGCGCGAAACGCTTGTGCAGCGACGCTCGCCTCCGGCCAACAGTGCGCCTGGATTGATCGGCGCAGCACAAAAGTTGACGGGCTGTCGCTGCGCCCTCGCGACGGCGCTCGACAGCTTCACAACCGCTGAGCCAGAGCTGGCTAGCGCTTTTTCGGCTTGCCCTTGCTGCTCTTCTTACCCTTGGGCAGGGGCAGCGCCTGCTCGAATGCCTGACGCATCTCGTCGAGCTTCTTGTCGTGCAGGTCGTGGATGCGCTTGCCGCGCTCGGCGCTGAAGTCGATCAGCTTGTCGTCGTTGCTCATGATGGCGACCGGATTAAACGAAACGTCAGATTCAGGCGTGGCGCGCAGGGGCTGCGCGTCTTCGCCACTTGATGCTGCCAATAATGCTGGGTTGGCCCGCCCATGACCAGTAGAGAACCATGATTGAGCGGCAGGGAGTGCTCGATACGGCTCTGTCCCTTGCGCCGCAGATCGAAACGCCGGGTGCCGCCCAGGCTGAGCGAGGCGATCAGCGGATTGACGCCCAGTTCAACCTCGTCGTCGCTGTGCCAGCCCATGGAGTCCTGGCCGTCGCGGTAATAGTTGAGCAATACGCCGTTGAGCGGCTGCCCGACCGTCGCCACCAGCCGGGCGCGAATCTCCGCGAGCAGGGGCGTCCAGGGCAGCGCTCGATGGATCAGGCCGGAATAGCGGTAACTGGCCTCGGCATCGCCGTACCAGGCGACCAGCCGCGGCAGCGGATACTCACGCCCGTAGATCCGCACCTGCGGTTGCTGCCAAGGCGTTTGCTCGAGTAACTGGCGCAGCCACAGATCCGCCGTTGCCTGCTCCAACCAGTGCGAGTGAAAATCCAGCTCGGCGTCGGGCAGCTGCACATCGGTAGCGGGGAATAGGCTCATGGGCAATCGGGCTTGGTTTCCAGCGTACAGTGTGCGCGACTCAGACTTGCACATCCACCCACAGCCCCTGGCGGGGCAGTTCGTCGACTGCCGCCTCGTCGGCCTCGGCCACTTCGCCTTCGGCCAGCTCTTCGGCGCTGTAGCCACGCCGCTGGCGCCGGCGCTGCTCCTCGCGCAACAACTCGGCAGCCTCCTGGGGGTGGCGTTTATCCAGGCTCACGCCACTTTCCTTGGCGCTGGCGGCAGCCGGCGTAACCGGCGGAATATCGGGCCTGGGCTTGATCACGTCCTGCTGGACGGTGACCGGCGCCATGCCGTGGGGAATGGGCGGTAGCACTTTGCAGTCCTCCTTTGGTCAGGCTGTCGGCCACTGCGACGGCGACTTGAGCCCGGCCTCGCTACACTTTCGACTCGAGTAACGTCTATAAGTACCAGTTAAGCACCATTGTGCCTTTGGCCTGGGCATGGCGTTCCGTTACCATAGTCGGCTTTTTCACCCAGGAGACAGGCATGGCGCAGTATGAACCGGGGCAACGCTGGATCAGTGACAGCGAAGCGGAGTTGGGCTTGGGCACCATCCTCATGCAGGACGGCCGGATGCTCACCGTGCTCTACCCGGCCACTGGCGAAACCCGCCAGTATGCTGCGAACAACGCACCGCTGACCCGCGTGCGCTTTTCTCCGGGCGACGAGATCACCCACTTCGAAGGCTGGAAGCTGACCGTGCAGGAAGTCGACGACCTCGACGGCCTGCTGGTTTACCACGGTCTCAACGGGCAGAGCCAGAGCGTCACCCTGCCGGAAACCCAGCTGTCCAACTTCATTCAGTTCCGTCTGGCCAGCGACCGCCTGTTCGCCGGGCAGATCGACCCGCTGGCCTGGTTCGCCCTGCGCTACCGCACCCTGGAGTTCACCAGCAAGCAGTTGCAGTCCTCGCTCTGGGGCCTGGGCGGCGTGCGTGCGCAACCGATCGCGCACCAGCTGCACATCGCCCGCGAAGTCGCCGACCGCATCGCTCCGCGGGTGTTGCTGGCAGACGAGGTGGGCCTGGGCAAGACCATCGAGGCCGGCCTGGTGATCCATCGCCAGTTGCTCAGCGGGCGCGCCAGTCGCGTACTGATCCTGGTGCCGGAAAACCTCCAGCACCAGTGGCTGGTGGAAATGCGCCGGCGCTTCAACCTCGACGTCGCCCTGTTCGATGCCGAGCGCTTTATCGAGAGCGATGCCAGCAACCCCTTCGAGGATTGCCAGTTGGCGCTGGTCGCCCTGGAATGGCTGTGCGAGGACGAGCGCGCCCAGGACGCGCTGTTCGCCGCCGGCTGGGATCTGCTGGTGGTCGACGAGGCCCATCACCTGGTCTGGCACCCGGAGCATGCCAGCGAGGAATACGCCCTGGTCGAACAGCTGGCGCAAGTGATTGCCGGCGTGCTGCTGCTCACCGCCACCCCGGAACAGCTCGGTCAGGACAGCCACTTCGCCCGCCTGCGCCTGCTCGACCCGCATCGTTTCCATGATCTCGCCGCCTTTCGCGCCGAAAGCGCCAACTACCGCCCGGTCGCCGAAGCCGTGCAGGAACTGCTCGACCAGGGCCGCCTGTCGGCCGCCGCGCACCAGACCATCCATGACTTTCTCGGCGACGAGGGCGAAGAGCTGCTCGCCGCGGTCAATGCCGGCGACCAGGACGCCGCGGCACGCCTGGTCCGCGAGCTGCTCGACCGCCACGGCACCGGCCGCCTGCTGTTCCGTAACACCCGCGCCGCCGTACAAGGCTTCCCCGAGCGCGAGCTGCATGGCTATCCTTTGCCGAGCCCGGACCTGTACATGGAGCTGCCGATTGGCGAGCACCCGGACCTGTACCCGGAAGTCAGCTACCAGGCCCTGGCCGAAGTCGACGAGGAACAGCGCTGGTGGCGTTTCGATCCGCGCGTCGAATGGCTGATCGACACCCTGAAGATGCTCAAGCGGGTCAAGGTGCTGGTGATCTGCGCCCACGCCGAGACCGCCATGGACCTGGAAGACGCCCTGCGCGTGCGCAAGGGCATCGCCGCCACCGTGTTCCATGAGGGCATGAACATCCTCGAACGCGACCGCGCCGCCGCCTACTTCGCCGACGAGGAATTCGGCGCCCAGGTGCTGATCTGCTCGGAAATCGGCAGCGAGGGCCGCAACTTCCAGTTCGCCCACCACCTGGTGCTGTTCGACCTGCCGGCCCACCCGGACCTGCTCGAGCAGCGCATCGGCCGCCTCGACCGGATCGGTCAGAAGCACCGCATCCAGCTGCATGTGCCCTATCTGGAGAACAGCCCGCAGGAACGCCTGTACCAGTGGTACCACCAGGCGCTGAACGCCTTCCTGGCCACCTGCCCGACCGGCAATGCCCTGCAGCACCAGTTCGGCAGCCGCCTGCTGCCGCTGCTGGAAGGCGGCGACGACGATCAATGGCAAAGCCTGGTGGACGAAGCCCGCGGCGAACGTTTACGCCTGGAAGGCGAGCTGCACGCCGGCCGCGACCGTCTGCTGGAACTCAACTCCGGCGGTGCCGGCGAAGGCGAAGCCCTGGTCGAGGCCATTCTCGAACAGGACGATCAGTTCGCCCTGCCGATCTATATGGAGCAGTTGTTCGACGCCTTCGGCATCGACAGCGAAGACCACTCGGACAACGCCCTGATCCTGCGCCCCAGCGAGAAGATGCTGGATGCCAGCTTCCCGCTCGGCGACGACGAGGGCGTGACCATCACCTACGACCGCGACCTGGCCCTGGCCCGCGAGGACATGCAATTCCTCACCTGGGAACACCCGATGGTGCAAGGCGCCATGGACCTGGTGCGCGCAGGCTCGATGGGCAACACCGGGGTGGCGCTGATCAAGAACAAGGCGCTGAAACCCGGCACCGTGCTGCTCGAATTGCTCTATGTCAGCGAAGTGGTGGCCCCGCGCGCCCTGCAACTGGGCCGCTACCTGCCGCCGGCGGCGCTGCGCTGCCTGCTCGACGCCAACGGCAACGACCTGGCGCACAAGGTGGCCTTTGAGACCCTCAACGACCAACTGGAAAGCGTGCCGCGCGCCAGCGCCAACAAGTTCGTCCAGGCCCAGCGCGATAGCCTCAACCCGTTGATCAATGCCGGCGAAGACAAGGTCGCGCCGCGCCACCTGGAGCGGGTCGCCGAGGCCAAACGGCGTCTGGCCGCCGACACCGAAGAGGAACTGGCACGCCTGACCGCCCTGCAGGCAGTCAACCCGAGCGTGCGCGACAGCGAACTGGACGCCCTGCGCCAGCAACGCGAGCAGGGCCTGGCCCTGCTCGACAAAGCCGCGCTGCGCCTGGAGGCGATCAGGGTACTGGTCGCCGGCTAAGTCGACCGGTAAAAAAGGCGCTCCTCGGAGCGCCTTTTTTATGAGCCCGGATGCAGAAAATCCTTTGTAGGAGCGAGGGAGACGCCTAGTTCCATGCCCGCGATGGAGGCGCGGATCGCGGGCATGGCCCGCTCCTACATCCAGGCTACGATTTCGCGCTCAAGCCGGCAGCACCTCGACCATGCCGGCGCGCATGCGCGTCGAATCGGCGACGAAGCAGCGCGAGGCCTGCAGCAGCGCCAGCATGGTGACAAACAGCGCCAGCGGGATCAGCAGCATCGCATCGTGCAGGCCCACAGCCTTGAAGGTTTCGCTCATCTCGCTGGCGCCGGCCGCGAGCATCGCCGCCTGGGAGAAATGATCGGACAGCAGGCCCACCGCAATGGGGCCGAGGCCGCCGCCGAGCAGGTACAGGCCGGCGAAGAACAACGCCATGGCGGTAGCCCGCAGGCGCGGCTCGACTACATCCTGAATCGCCGTGTAGACGCAAGTGTAGAAATTGTAGGCGAACAGCCAGCCGACGCTGAAGACCGCGACGAACACGCCGACCTCGACGCGCCCGGCCAATAACGCATAGGCGGTGGCCAGCGCGGCGATCAGCATGCTCACGGCAGCGAACAACAGGCGCCCGGTGGCCGAGCGCTGGTGGATGCGATCGGCCATCCAGCCGCCGGCGGTCAAACCCAGCAGGCCGGTCAGGCCGACGATCACTCCGGTGGCCACCGCCGCCTGCTCCAGCGGCAGGAGGAAATAACGCTGCAGCATCGGCACCATGAAGGAGTTGCAGGCGTAGGTGGCGAAGTTGAAGGCCAGGCCGGCGAGCACCAGCCACCAGAAGGTGCGGATCGCCAGCACCTTGCGCAGCGGCTTGTCCACCGCGCTGGTCGCCACCTGCACGGCTTCCGCCGCGCCGCGCTTGGGCTCCTTGATGAAGAACATGAACAGCGCGAGGATCACCCCCGGCACGGCAGCGATGAAGAAGGGTGCGCGCCAGCTGTCGAAGGCCTCGACCATGGCGCCAATGGTGAAGAACGCCAGCAACAGGCCCAAGGGCAAGCCGAGCATGAAGATGCCCATGGCCCGGGCGCGCTTGTGCGGTGGAAACAGATCGCCGATCAGCGAGTTGGCTGCCGGCGCATAGCTGGCCTCGCCGATGCCGACGCCCATGCGGATCAGCAGGAAGCTCCAGAAATTCCAGGCCAGGCCGTTGACCGCGGTCAAGCCGCTCCATACCGCCAAGCCCCAGCCCATGATCTTGCGCCGCGCGCCGGTGTCGGCCATGCGTCCCAGCGGCACGCCGGCGATGGCATAGACGATGGTGAAGGCGGTGCCGATCAGGCCCAGCTGAAAGTCGCTGAGGCCCCATTCCAGGCGAATCGGCTCGATGATGATGGCCGGGATGGTGCGGTCGAAGAAGTTGAACAGGTTGGCGAGAAACAACAGGAACAGAATGCGCCAGGCGTTCGCCGCTTGTTGGGACTGCTGCATGGAATCCATCTCTGGTTATTGTTATGAGCGCGATACGCCGCGGCTGCACGAGCGTGCATGACAGCCTCTGCCAGACACCTGTGCGGTCGAATCTAGAGCCTGCAGCTCAAGCTGTCTGTGACTATTTGTAGCGTTGATGTCAGGAAATCGCAGTTGAGGCCCTGCATGACTTACCAAGTACAAGCGCAGCCACGAGATCAACCGGGCGCGCCGCTGTTTCATCGCAGCTCAGGGCCAGCATGTCGGCTCGTCGCCAGAAACTTGCCTTGTGCACAGACTCACTATACTGATGCCAGATCGCCATAACTTTTATGGATGCTCGGCGACACCTACTCCGACGAGAGCGTGAGCCACGACTGACCAGCAGAGCTGGCGGCCGTGACCGCACCCGCTGTTGGTGGTTTTTGCAAGGCTGCATAAACGTTGAGTCCGCGGCAGGTCGCCATGTTCCTACCCGTTCAAACACCTCCCGGTAAGCGGGGCAACGCTTCGCTACGCTTAGGCCTCGGCCTGTTGCTGCTGCAGTTGCTGTGCCTGAGCGAGGCCATGGCCGCGGAGAAAATGCGCCTGCAACTGCGCTGGCTGCACCAGTTCCAGTTCGCCGGCTACTACATGGCCCTGGAAAAAGGCTTCTATGCGCAGGCCGGGCTGGATGTGCAAATCCTCCCGGGCGGACCCGGCACGCCAAAGCCGATAGACCTCCTGCTCGAAGGCGATGTCGATTTTGCCGTTGCCAACAGCGGCCTGGTCATCGCGCGCATGCAGGGCAAACCGCTGGTGGCGCTGGCGGCGATCATGCAGAGTTCGCCAATCGTCTGGATAGTGCGCGCCGACTCGGACATCTACACGCCCCACGACCTTGCCGGCAAGCGGGTGATGCTGATGCCGGCACCGGAAAGTGCCGAACTGCTTATCACCCTCGCCCGCGAAGGTGTCGATCATGCCCACCTGGAGCTGCAACAGACCAGTTTCAACCCGCAGGATCTGCTCGACGGCAACACCGACGCCTACAACGGCTACATTTCCAACGAACCGTTCTGGCTGCAACAGCAGAAGGTGCCCTACCGATTGGTCAAACCGCGCGAATACGGGGTCAACTTCTACAGTGACGTCCTGGCCACCCGCGAAGACCTGCTGCAACAGCGTCCCGCACAGGTCGAGGCATTTATCCAGGCCAGCCTCCAGGGCTGGCAATACGCCCTGGAAAACACCGAGGAAAGTATCCAGCTGATCCATCAGCGCTACGCCCCCGACAGGAGCCTGGAACATCTGCGTTTCGAAGCCGAGCAGTTGAAGAAACTGATCATGCCGGAGTTGGTACAACTGGGGCACATGAACCCTGGGCGCTGGCAAGCCATTGCGCAAAGTTACCTGGACCTGGGTATGGCCGATGGCCCGATCGAACTGGACGGTTTCCTCTACAAGCGCCAGCTTGCAACCGACCACAGCCTGCTCTACCGGGTGCTCGCAGGCGCCTTGCTGGCCCTGCTGCTGCTGGGTGCCGTGGCCTTGCGCTTCGCCCGCCTGACCCGCAAGCTGCGCCTGGAGGTCGGGCGCCGGCGACAGGCCGAGCAGGAACTGCGCGACAGCAACCTGCAACTGGAGCGCCTGGCCAATACCGACCGCCTGACCGGGCAATGGTCGCGACTGAAGATCGAGGAACTGGCGCACAACGAAATCAAGCGGGCCGAGCGCTATGGTTTCCCCCTGGCCCTGGTGTTTCTCGATATCGACCACTTCAAGTCGATCAACGATCTATACGGTCACGACGTCGGCGACTGCGTCCTCACTGGCGTGGCGCAACGGATCAAGAGCCACCTGCGCGACTCCGACAGTCTGTGCCGCTGGGGTGGCGAGGAGTTCATCATCCTCATGCCGCACACCGACCTCGACCAGGCCTGCCTGATCGCGGAAAAACTTCGCGACCTGCTCGCCGCCGAACCGCTGACCGGCACCATCGGCGTCACCGCCAGCTTCGGCGTAACACAATGGCAGCCCGGGCAAGGCCTGGGCGAACTGGTGCACTGCGCCGACCTGACGCTCTACCGTGCCAAGAAGCTGGGGCGCAACCGGGTCGAACGCTTTTCCCCCTGCGCCATCCTGCCCCTGGTGTAACGGCCGGCCGGCTCGTCAGTTGGCGCTGCTGCGCCAGTTGGCCAGCCAGCCCAGTCCCGCCTGGGTACCCGCCTCGCCCGGCAGGTATTCGGCACCCAGCCAGCCCCGATAGCCGTTGCGCTCGAGCGCCGCCAGGGCTGGGGCAAAATCCAGCTGGCCACTTCCCGGCGCCCCGCGCCCGGGGCAATCGGCGAACTGCACATGGCCGATGCGCCCGGCCAGCAACTCGATGCCCGCCAGCAGATCCACGCCTTGACGGGCCATGTGATAGAGGTCGTACTGCGCCGCCAGGTTGGAATGTTGCACCGCACGCAACAACTCATCGAGCTGTTCTGGGGTGTTGACCAGGAAGCCCGGCATGTCCAGCGGGTTGATCGCCTCTACCAGCACGCGGATGCCCAGCAGTTGAAACGCCTCGGCAGTTTTGTACAGATTGGCGGCCAGGGTCGCCAGCGCCAGCTCGCGACCCACACCTTCGGCCAGACGCCCGGGCAGCACATTGACGCAGGCCGGGCGCACCATCGCCGCATAGGTCAGCGCCTCCCGCAGCGCGGCATCGAACTCGGCCTGGCGCGCCGGCACCGCCGCCAGCCCGGCGCCGCTGCCGAGCAAATCGCCGGCGGGCAGGTTGATCAGCACCAGCGGCATGCCCGCCGCCTCCAGCGCCTCCTTCAGGCGGATGGCCGCCAACTCATAGGGAAACTGGATTTCCACTCCATCGAAACCCGCTGCGGCGGCAGCCACAACGCGCTCGCGCAGCGGCAGCTCGGTGAACAGCAGGGACAGGTTGGCGGCGATCTTCATGCCTCACCCTCCCGGTACATCTCGACCAGGGTGGCCGGATCGCGCTGCAGATTGCCCTGGCTGCCGTGCAGGCGCATCAGCTGCGCCGCCAGGCCGCTGAGTGGCGTGGCCGAACCCAGCTCGCGGGACAGTTTGACCGCGCCGTCCAGATCCTTGAGCAGGGTGCGCACATGCCACTTGACCGGCTCGAACTGGCTGCTGGCCATTTGCGGGGCGAGGATCTGCAGCGGCTTGGAATCGGCAAAACCGCCAGCCAAGGCCGGGGCGAGCAGACCGGCATCGACCCCGGCCCGTTCCGCCAGGGCCACCACCTCGGCAATCACCAGGGCGTTGCAGGCGACGATCATCTGGTTGCACAACTTGGTCACCTGACCGGCGCCGACCTCGCCCATGCGGGTCAGACGCTGGCCCAGGTGGGCGAGAATCGGCTGCGCCCGCTCGATATCCTCCTCGCGCCCGCCGGCCATGATCGTCAGGCTGCCGGCCTCGGCGCCGGGCGTGCCACCGGACACCGGCGCATCGACCCAGCGCATGCCGCAGCGCTGCTCCAGTTCGGCGGCCATCGCCCGGGTCGCCGCCGGCTCCAGGCTGGAGAAATCCACCAGCAACTGCCCCGGCCGCGCCCCCTCGACGATACCGCCCGGGCCGAACACCACCTCGCGCACCACCTCGGTATTGGCCAGGCAGAGCATCACGATGCCGGCATCGGCGCACAACTCGGCCGGAGTCTGCGCACGCTGCGCCCCCAGTTCGAGCAACGCCAGGCACTTGTCCGGCGAACGGTTCCACACACTCAGGGGATAACCCGCGGCCAGCAGGCGGCGGGTCATCGGCAGGCCCATCAGGCCTATACCGGCGAAAGCCAGGGCGGGACGTGCTGCAGCCATGATCAGCCTCCTCTAAAAGTCGCGACCATCTTAACGTAGCCTGGCGCTGCGTCGGCAAAGCTCACCTTCACAAACCCATGAATCTCTCTATACTCCGCCGGCTTTCCCCGCTATTGAACCGGAGAACTCCCATGTTGAAGCGTCCCCTTGCGCTGGCCGCCGGCCTTGCCTTGTCTTTTTCCGCCGTATTCGCCCAAGCCGCCGATGTATTGCGCGTCTCGGCCATCCCCGATGAAGCCCCCACCGAACTGCTGCGCAAGTTCGAGCCGCTCGGCGCCTACCTCGAGCAGCAGCTGGACATGCAGGTCGAATTCGTCCCGGTATCCGACTATGCCGCGGTGGTCGAGGCCCTCGCCGCCGATCGTATCGACCTGGCCTGGCTGGGCGGCTTCACCTTCGTCCAGGCGCGCCTGAAAACCGCCAACTCTGCGCACCCCGCCATCCCGCTGGTGCAACGCGCCGAAGATGAGAAGTTCACCAGCAAGATCATCAGCGCCGACCCGACCGTGCACTCGCTGCAGGACCTGAAAGGCAAGACCTTCGCCTTCGGCTCGGTGTCTTCTACCTCCGGCAGCCTGATGCCGCGCTACTTCATGCTCCAGGACGGGATCAAACCGGAAGAGTTCTTCAGCCGCATCGCCTACTCCGGTGCACATGACGCCACCGCCGCCTGGGTTCAGGCCGGCAAGGCCGACGGCGGCGTGCTCAACGCCTCGGTGTGGGACAAGCTGGTCGCCGCCGGCAAGGTCGACACCGCCAAGGTCAAGGTGATTGCCACCACCCCAACCTACTTCGATTACAACTGGACAGTGCGCGGCACCCTCGACCCGGTTGTGCGCGACAAGATCCAGGCCGCCTTCCTCGCCCTCGACCCGGCCAACCCGGAACACAAGGCGATCCTCGACCTGCAAGCCGCCAGCCGCTTTATCGCGACCAAGGCAGAAAACTACCAGGGTATCGAGCAAGCAGCCCAGGCGGCCGGCCTGTTGCAGTGAGTGTCAGCCTCAACGGCGTGGGCCTGACCCACGCCAACGGTCAGGTGGCGCTCAGCGAGATCGATCTACAGGTAAAAATCGGCGAACGGGTGGCCATCATCGGCCCATCGGGCGCAGGCAAGACCAGCCTGCTGCGCCTGCTCGCCAGCAACCTGCAACCCAGCAGCGGACAGATCCACCTGCTCGGCCAGCAGCCCTGGCGACTCGGCGCACGCCAGCGCCAGCAGCTGCGCGCGCGCATCGGCCTGATCCATCAGGCACCGCCCCTGCCGCCGCGCCAGCGGGTGGTCACCGCGGTACTGGCCGGCAAGCTCGGCCAATGGTCGCTGGGCAAGAGCCTGCTCAACCTGCTGCACCCGCTGGATATCCCCGGCGCCCAGGCGGCCCTCGCGCGCCTGGACCTGGCGGACAAGCTGTTCGAGCGCTGCGATCAGCTCTCCGGTGGCCAGTTGCAACGGGTCGGCATCGCCCGGGTGCTCTATCAGGCGCCGGAACTGATCCTCGCCGACGAGCCGGTGTCGGCCATGGACCCGGTGCTCGCCGGGCATACCCTGAGCGTACTCAATGAGGAGGTCAGCCGCCGCGGCATGACCCTGCTGGCCAGCCTGCATGCGGTCGAGTTAGCCTTGGCGCATTTCCCGCGAATCATCGGCGTGCGCGAGGGTCGCATCGTCTTCGACCTGCCGCCCGCGGCAATCGGCGCCAACGCACTGGATGCGCTGTACGCCAACGAACAATTGCCAGCCGTGCCTGCTTCGGCAGCGCCGGCGCCAGTGAGCGTGCAGATCCCGCGATGCTGAACCCGCTACCGCGTGACCCGGCAGCCTTGCCGCGCCTGGCGCTGACCCTGCTGGCAGTGCTGCTGTTGTGGCCGGGCCTGGTGCTCAGCGAGCTGAACCTGGCGCTGCTGTTCGATGAACAGAACGCGGCCAATATGGGCCGTTTTCTCGCCGACTTCTGGCCGCTGGCGCAGGATCGCGAGTTCCTCCGGTTGCTCGGCCGCGCCACCCTGGAAACCCTGGCCATCGCCACCGCCGGCATGACCCTGGCGCTGTTGATCGCCATTCCCGGCGCCCTGCTGGCCAGCCGCGCACTGTCGCTGTCCGCGTTGTACCGTGGTGGCCGCCCGGCCTGGTGGGCACAGGCACTGCGCTGGCCGGTGCGCGGCCTGCTGATCGTCCTGCGCAGCGTGCCGGAGATCGTCTGGGCCCTGCTGTTCGTGCGCGCCGTGGGCCTCGGCCCGACGGCCGGGGTACTGGCCATCGCCATCACCTACAGCGGCATGCTCGGCAAGGTCTATGCGGAAATCTTCGAGTCGGTCGACCCGCGCCCCAGTCGTGCCCTGCTGATCGCCGGCAGCCCGCGCCTGGCCGCCTTCGCCTACGGGATACTGCCCAATGCTGGCGCGGAAATGCTCTCCTACACGGTCTATCGCTGGGAATGCGCCATCCGCGCCTCGGTGGTGATGGGTTTCGTCGGTGCCGGCGGCCTGGGCCAGCAAATCGACCTGTCAATGCGCATGTTCGCCGGCGGTGAGGTGGCCAGCATGCTGCTGACCTTCCTGTTGCTGGTGCTGCTCGCCGACCAACTCAGCCGCCTGTTGCGCGCGAGGTTGCTATGAAGACTTCCGAGGAGAGGCCCTGCGCGGACAAGCGCCCGGGCAACTATGCCCTGCTGCTGGCCTTGCTGGTGACGGTGGTGGCGTCCTTCGCTTTCCTCGGCATCGACCTTGGTGCGCTGGTCGGTGGCGACAGCCTGAGCCAGATGGGTCGCTACGCCGGAAACTTCTTCAACCCGGACTTCTCGGCGCCACATTTGCTGGCCATCGGCCAGGGTGCACTGGAAACCCTGGCCATGTCGGCCATCGGCACCCTGCTGGCGGCCCTGCTCGGCCTGCTCCTGGCCTTGCCGGCGGCCGGACGTTTTGGCTGGCTGGCCCTGAGCGGCTCACGCTTGCTCTTGAATGCCCTGCGCGCGATCCCGGAACTGGTGTGGGCGGCCTTGGTGGTGCTGGCTGCCGGCCTCGGCCCGAATGCCGGCACCCTGGCCCTGGCCCTGCACACCACCGGGGTGCTCGGCCGGCTGTTCGCCGAGGCCCTGGAGAACACCCCGAGCGAGCCGGCCGAGGCGATTCGCCTGAGCGGTGGCGGACATGTCGCGGCGTTCTGCTACGGCACCCTGCCGGCAGTCTGGCCGCAACTGATCGCCTATTCGCTGTACCGCTGGGAAAACAACATCCGCATGGCCAGCGTGCTCGGTTTTGTCGGCGCCGGGGGGTTGGGTCAGATGCTCTACGTCAGCCTCAGCCTGTTCCAGCAAGCCCAAGCGGCGACGGTGATCCTGGCGATGCTGATCCTGGTGCTGGGCGTCGACGCCTTCAGCGGCTGGGTGCGGCAGCGCTGGGTCAGTGCGTAGAGCCTCGATGCATAGGGTTCGCCAGCTCCATGCGAGTTGACGTTAGCCGCTGCTAGCAGCACCGGAATGGCAAACTAAGGGCGGAGTACGTACTGGTCGGCGCAAACGACAGGCTTACAGTCCATCTTTCTCCAAATGATCGAGGTCAATCGGATCGCCCGCATTCACCCCCAATTTGGCCTGAATATCGGCGAACATTTCGTCGTACTCCTGATGGTTACGCATGACCAAACTGGAGTTGGTCGGAAAGCCGTGCTTACGCGCAATACGGGTAGCAACGCTGGCAAAATTAAAGGCGGTATCGCGGTGCAGTTCAAATTGCTCCTCGAAGATCTTGCCTGCCAGATCGCCAACCATGCGCATGTGCAGCATCGGTCCTTCGGCTGGATCCCTGCGCACCTCGTAGTAGAGATCGACGCTGAACGCGAGTTGATCGGCTATGCCCGCGGGATTGGTGACGTGAAGATGGCCGGGCTCGAACATGATGACACCCTCTCTATGAAAGTCACTTTCGAGCATAGCTCAGCGCCGTCCGCTTGATTTAAAAGCGACTAGCGGCGTATTTGCTCAGCTTGGTGCTGGCGTCTCTGCGCGCTCTTGCACCAGCACCCAAGGCGCCACCACCACGGCCCAGAGCCTGGGGTCGCGTGCCAGCAAGTCTTGCGCACAGGCCTCATCGACCTTACTCAGCACCTCGGCTTGCAGCCAGGCCGCCACCTGGCCCTGATCGTTTTCGGCCACGGCTTGCGCCACCGCGACCAGATCTTGCTTACCCTGCACCCACAGCAATGCACCGCGGGCGAAGAAAGGTTGCAACTCTTGCCAGGTGATTGGTGCAGTTTCTCCAAGCAGCTTGGCATATAGAGTGTTGCTAGAGAGCGTGCTAGGTTGTTCAGTCATGGTTTGTCCGTTGATGTAGTCCGAGTTTTGCTCGGGCAACATGATAGCGCCGGGCAAGCGCCAGGCAAGTACGCTGGAGGCTACCGAGCGCAGGCAAGCCACGCCGTTTTTCTATACGTTTCTTGCAATTAAGCGACATCCGCGCGCTTTGCCCTCAACGGCCGGCTTTCAAGCTGCAATGCGGCGCTCTACACTGCAGCGGTAAAGTTGCCGGGGTTATGACCGGATGAAGCGATCCGGTCATGCAACTTTGGCCGCCAGAACCACACAACGAAAACCGATAGAAAACCAATAAGAGTGGAGCACTATGAACAAGGCTACTAAGCAGATTTCCAAACTGTTTGCCGCCATGGCCATGGCCGGCGTTGCCAGCTACTCGCTAGCGGCTGACACCATCAAGATCGGCATGGCAGGCCCGGTAACGGGCGCAGTCGCACAATATGGCGAGATGCAGTTCATCGGCGCCAAGATGGCCATCGAGCAGATCAACAAGGCCGGCGGGGTGAACGGCGCGATGCTCGAAGGCCTGGTCTACGACGACGCCTGCGATCCGAAACAAGCCGTGGCCGTGGCCAACAAGATCGTCAACGACGAAGTCAAGTTCGTGGTCGGTCACCTCTGTTCCAGCTCCACTCAGCCGGCCTCCGACATCTACGAAGATGAAGGCATCCTGATGATCAGCCCGGCGTCCACCAGCCCGGACATCACCGCCCGCGGTTACGAACTGGTGTTCCGCACCATCGGCCTGGACAGCCTGCAAGGCCCGACCGCCGGCAACTTCATTGCCGACCACGTCAAGCCGAAAGCCGTAGCCGTCATCCATGACAAGCAGCAGTACGGCGAAGGTATCGCCACCGCGGTCAAGCAGACCCTGGAAGGCAAAGGCATCAAGGTCGCCCTGTTCGAAGGCATCAACGCCGGCGACAAGGATTTCTCCGCGATGATCGCCAAGCTCAAGCAAGCCGGTGTGGATTTCGTCTACTACGGCGGCTACCACCCGGAACTGGGCCTGCTCCTGCGTCAGTCGGCCGAGAAAGGCCTGAGCGCCAAGTTCATGGGTCCGGAAGGCGTGGGTAACAAGGAGATCTCGGCCATCGCCGGCCCGGCTTCCGAAGGCCTGCTGGTGACCCTGCCGAAGTCGTTCGACAAGGATCCACGCAACCAGGCGCTGGTCGAGGCATTCAAAGCCAAGAACGAAGACTCCAGCGGCCCGTTCGTGTTCCCGGCCTACGCCGCCGTGCAAGTGATTGCCGAAGGCATCGAGAAAGCCGGCAGCACCGACACGGCCGAAGTGGCCGCAGCCCTGCGCGCCAACAGCTTCGACACTCCGACCGGCGTTCTCAGCTTCGACGAAAAAGGCGATCTGAAGGACTTCAGCTTCGTGGTCTACGAATGGCACCAGGACGGCAGCAAGACCGAAGCGCCGCTTAACTGATAAGCGGCTTCCCGCCCGAACCCAAAGCCCACTGCAGCCGCAGTGGGTTTTGTTTATTAGAAGAATTCCGGTCTCACGTTGCGCCACAAGCGCCGCCGTGCGTGACGACCCAGGAGTTAGGCAATGCCTGATCTTTATCACTACCTGCAACAGCTGGTTAACGGCCTGACCGTTGGCAGCACCTATGCCCTGATCGCCATCGGCTACACCATGGTTTACGGCATCATCGGCATGATCAACTTCGCCCATGGCGAGGTTTACATGATTGGCTCGTATGTAGTCTTCATCGTGATCGCCGGCCTGGCCATGTTCGGCCTGGACAGCTTGCCGCTGATGATGATCGCCGGCTTCGCCGCCAGCATCATAGTCGCCAGCGCCTATGGTTACAGCATCGAACGGGTCGCCTACCGCCCCCTGCGCGGCGGCAACCGCCTGATCCCGCTGATCTCGGCGATCGGCATGTCGATCTTCCTGCAAAACCTGGTACTGCTGTCCCAGGACTCCAAGGACAAAGCTATCCCCAACCCGCTACCGGGCAACTTCGTGTTCGGTGAAAGCGCCATGAATGGCGTGGTCATTTCCTACATGCAGGTGCTGATCTTCGTCGTCACCTTCCTGGCGATGGTCGGCCTGACCCTGTTCATCTCCCGCTCGCGTTTGGGCCGGGCCTGCCGGGCCTGCGCCGAAGACCTGAAGATGGCCAACCTGCTGGGCATCAACACCAACAACATCATCAGCCTGACCTTCGTCATCGGCGCCGCCCTGGCGGCCGTGGCCGCGGTTCTGCTGGGCATGCAGTACGGCGTGATCAATCCGCACCTGGGCTTCCTCGCCGGGATCAAGGCCTTCACTGCGGCGGTACTCGGCGGCATCGGCAGCATCCCCGGCGCGGTATTGGGCGGCCTGGTGCTCGGCGTAGCCGAAGCCTTCGGCGCCGACATCTTTGGCGATCAGTACAAGGACGTGGTGGCATTCAGCCTGCTGGTGCTGGTACTGCTGTTCCGCCCGACCGGCATCCTGGGTCGTCCGGAGGTTGAGAAAGTATGAGTACCTCGATCAAGAACAACTTCAAGACCGCCATCTTCAGCGCCTTGCTGGTGCTGGCCGTGGCCTATCCGGTAATGGGCCTGAAACTCTCCACCATCGGCATCAAGCTACAAGTCGAGGGCGCCAGCCCGGCCGTGCTCTGGACCATACTCGGCAGCTCGATCGCCATGTTCTTCTGGCAATTGTTCCGCAGCCAGCTGAGTGCCGCCTGGAGCCATGCGCCCAAGCTGCCGAGCGTACCGAGTCGTGCCAGCGACTTCCTCACCCAGCCCTCGACCCAGCGCTGGGTGATCCTCGGCCTGATCATGGTGGCGCTAGCCTGGCCGTTCTTCGGTTCGCGCGGCGCGGTGGACATCGCCACCCTGATCCTGATCTACGTGATGCTCGGCCTCGGCCTAAACATCGTGGTGGGTCTGGCCGGCCTGCTCGACCTCGGTTACGTGGCCTTCTACGCCGTCGGCGCCTACAGCTATGCGCTGCTGTCGTTCTACTTCGGCCTGAGCTTCTGGATCTGCCTGCCGATCGCCGGCCTGATGGCGGCGTTCTTCGGCTTTATCCTGGGCTTCCCGGTGCTGCGCCTGCGCGGCGACTACCTGGCCATCGTCACCCTGGGTTTCGGCGAGATCATCCGCATCCTGCTGAACAACATGACCTGGCTGACCGGCGGCCCCAACGGCATCGGCTCGATCCCCAAGCCGACCCTGTTCGGCCTGTCGTTCGACCGCAAGGCCGCCGAGGGCATGCAGACCTTCCACGAGTATTTCGGCATCGCTTACGCCTCGATCAACAAGGTGATCTTCCTCTACCTGATCGCCCTGGTGCTGGTGCTACTGACCCTGTTCGTGATCAACCGCCTGTTGCGCATGCCGATCGGCCGCGCCTGGGAAGCCCTGCGCGAGGACGAGATCGTCTGCCGCGCGCTGGGCATGAACCCTACCGTGATCAAGCTCTCGGCCTTCACCCTGGGCGCCACCTTCGCCGGTTTCGCCGGCAGCTTCTTCGCCGCGCGCCAGGGCCTGGTCAGCCCGCAGTCCTTCACCTTCATCGAGTCGGCGATCATCCTCGCCATCGTCGTGCTGGGCGGCATGGGTTCGCAGCTGGGGATCATCCTCGCGGCTATCGTGATGATCCTGTTGCCGGAGCTGGCACGGGAATTCAACGAGTACCGCATGCTGATGTTCGGCGCCCTGATGGTGCTGATGATGATCTGGCGTCCGCAGGGCCTGTTGCCCATGCAGCGCCCCCACCTGGAGCTGAAACAATGAGCCGGCCTATTCTGGAGGTAAGCGGCCTGTCCATGCGCTTCGGCGGTCTGCTGGCCGTCAACGGAGTGGGCCTGGCCGTCAATGAAAAACAGGTTGTGTCGATGATCGGCCCGAACGGCGCCGGCAAGACCACGGTGTTCAACTGCCTGACCGGCTTCTACCAGCCGACCAGCGGCAATATCCGTCTCGATGGCGAGCAAATCGAAGGCCTGCCGGGCCACAAGATCGCCCGCAAGGGCGTGGTGCGGACCTTCCAGAACGTGCGTCTGTTCAAGGAAATGACCGTGGTGGAAAACCTGCTGGTAGCCCAGCACCGCCACCTCAACACCAACTTCCTCGCCGGCCTGTTGAAGACCCCGGCGTTTCGCCAGAGCGAACGCGAGGCCATGGAGTTTGCCGCACACTGGCTGGAGCAGGTCAACCTGAGCGACTTCGCCAACCGCACGGCCGGCACCCTCGCCTATGGCCAGCAACGCCGCCTGGAGATCGCCCGCTGCATGATGACGCGCCCGCGCATCCTCATGCTCGACGAACCGGCCGCCGGCCTCAACCCGCGGGAAACCGACGACCTCAAGGCCCTGATCCGCATGCTGCGCGATGAACATAACGTCACCGTTCTGTTGATCGAACACGACATGAAACTGGTCATGAGCATTTCCGACCATATTTACGTGATCAACCAGGGCACCCCCCTGGCCGACGGCACGCCGGAGCAGATCCGCGCCAACCCGGACGTGATCAAAGCCTACCTGGGGGAAGCTTGATGCTGTATTTCGACAAGGTTTCCACCTTCTACGGCAAGATCCAGGCTCTCCACGACGTCAGCGTCGAGGTCCGTCAGGGTGAGATCGTCACCCTGATCGGGGCCAACGGCGCCGGCAAATCGACCCTACTGATGACCCTGTGCGGCTCGCCGCAGGCGAGCAGTGGCAGCATCCGCTATCAGGGCGAAGAACTGGTCGGCCAGGAGACGCCGGACATCATGCGCAAGAGCATCGCCGTGGTCCCGGAAGGCCGCCGGGTGTTCTCCCGCCTGACCGTGGAAGAGAATCTGGTGATGGGCGGTTTCTTCACCGCCAAGGCCGAGTTCAAGGAACAGCTGGACAAGGTCCTGCAGCTGTTTCCGCGTCTGCAGGAACGCCTGACCCAGCGTGCCGGCACCATGTCCGGCGGCGAGCAGCAGATGCTCGCCATCGGTCGCGCACTGATGAGCAAGCCCAAGCTGTTGCTGCTCGACGAACCCTCGCTGGGGCTGGCGCCGATCATCATCCAGCAGATTTTCAGCATCATCGAACAGCTGCGCGCGGACGGCGTGACCGTGTTCTTGGTCGAGCAGAACGCCAACCAGGCGCTCAAGCTGGCTGACCGCGGCTATGTGCTGGAGAACGGCCGGATCGTCATGCAGGGCAGCGGGCATGATTTGCTCAACGATCCGAAGGTACGCGACGCCTACCTGGGCGGTTAACACTACCCGCCTTATTGAAACCGCTCCTCGGAGCGGTTTTTTTATCTTCACCGCTCGCCTGATGTTCCGTGCACGGGAGCCCTGGCCAGTTACAATGGTCGCCCTTTTTCGCCGATGACCACTTCCATGACCGAGCCGATACGCCTGTCCAAACGCCTGATCGAGATGACCGGCTGCTCGCGCCGCGAGGCCGAGCTGTATATCGAGGGCGGTTGGGTGACAGTCGACGGCGAGGTCGTCGAAGCGCCGCAGTTCAAGGTGCTGGATCAGCGCGTCGAGCTGCACCCCGATGCCGTGCTGGCCCCGGTCGAGCCAGTCACCCTGCTGCTGCATGTGCCCTCGGGGCACTTTCCCGACCGCGCAGCGGAGTCGATTGGCCCGGCCAGCCAGTGGCCGGACGACAACTCCGGCATCCGTCCGCTGAAAAGCCACTTCGCCCGCCTGGTCACCTGCCTGCCGCTGCAGGCCGGCGCCGATGGCCTGCACGTGCTGACCCAGGACTGGCGTATCGAGCGCAAGCTCAAGGAAGATCAGGCCAAGCTGGAGCAGGAATACGTGGTCGAGGTGATCGGCACGCTCAGTAACAGCCAGCTGAAACGCCTCAACCATGGCCTGGTGTTCAACGGCGTCGCCCTGGCGCCGTGCAAGGTCAGCTGGCAGAACGAAACCCGCCTGCGCTTCGCCTTGAAGAACCCCTTGCCCGGGCAGATCGTGTTCATGTGTAACAGCGTCGACCTCAAGGTACTGGGCATGAAGCGCATCCGCATCGGCGGCGTGCCCATGGCCAAGGTTCAGCCCGGCCAATGGCGCTATCTCGCCGGCAAAGAGCGCTTCTAACTTTTTCCAAGCTGCCGCCTCTCAGGTGCCAGCCCTTTTCAGGACAGCCCCATGCTCAATAACGATGTACTGCGCAGCCTGCGCTACACGCTCGACGTCAACGATGCGCAGCTGGCCGAGATCATTCGACTCAGCGGTAAGGAGATCGAACTGGAAACACTCGAAGCCCTGCTGAAGAAGGAGGATGAGGATGGCTTCGTCGCCTGCGACGACGAGCTGATGGCGCATTTTCTCGATGGCCTGGTGTACTTCAAACGCGGCAAGGACGACAGCCGTCCGGCCCAGCCGTTCGAGCTGCCGGTGACCAACAACATGGTGCTGAAAAAGCTGCGGGTCGCCTTCGAGCTGAAAGAAGACGACATGCACGCGATCATGCACAGCGTCGACTGCCCGGTGTCCAAGCCGGAGATGAGCGCGCTGTTCCGCAAGTTCGGCCACAGCAACTACCGCACCTGCGGCGATCAGTTCCTGCGCAACTTCCTCAAGGGCCTGACCCTGCGGGTGCGCGGCTGATCAGCGGCGCGACTGAACTGCGCGAATGCCGGGCGCATGGCGGCGTATTTCCAAGCGCAATAATGACTGCCAGGCGGCAATCGGGCGATTAGGGTAGTGGCACTCATCCGTTAAAAGGATTCGCCATGCACCCTTATTTCTCCCTGCAGGGCCGCACCGCCCTGGTCACCGGTGGCACCCGCGGCATCGGCAAGATGATCGCCAAGGCCTTTCTTGAAGCCGGCGCCACTGTCTACGTCTGCGCCCGCGACGGCGAGGCCTGCGCGCAGACCGCCGCCGAACTCTCGGCCTTCGGCACCTGCCACGGCATGGCCGCCAATTTGGCCAGCGAAGAAGGCGTGCAGACGCTGGCCGCACAACTGGCGGAAAAAATCGACTGCCTGGATATTCTGGTCAACAACGCCGGCACCACCTGGGGCGCACCGCTGGAAAGCTACCCGGCCAAGGGCTGGGAAAAGGTCATGCAGCTCAACGTGACCTCGGTGTTCACCTGCATCCAGCAGTTGCTGCCGCTGCTGCGCAAGGCCGGCAATGCGGCGAGCCCGGCACGAGTGATCAATATCGGCTCGGTCGCCGGCATCACCTCCCATGGCGAAGACGCATACGCCTACGGCCCGAGCAAGGCTGCCCTGCATCAGCTGTCGCGCATGCTCGCCCGCGAACTGGTCGGCCAGCACATCAACGTCAACGTAATCGCCCCTGGTCGCTTCCCGAGCAAGATGACCCAGTTCATCGCCCAGGATGAGGCGGCCATGGCCGAAGACTGCGCGCTGATCCCGATGCAGCGCTGGGGCCGCGAGGACGAAATGGCCGCCCTGGCGATCAGCCTGGCGAGTACCGCCGGGGCCTTTATGACTGGCACCATCATCCCCATCGACGGTGGTTTCCACCTCTGAACCCGCGCGGCCGTTGGTCTGGCGCGCGGCTCGCTGACCTATGGCTCTGCTAGCTTTACTGGTTGGGGGTAACCGCACCTGAAGCCGCTGCTGCGGCAAGGAGCTAAAGCCATGGGCATGGCTGACTGGCGCATGCAGGGCGCCGAATTTGCCACCTGCAACTGTAACTGGGGCTGTCCCTGTCAGTTCAGCGCCCTCCCCAGTAACGGTCACTGCGAAGCCGTGGTGTCTATGCGGATAGACCAGGGCCACTACAACGAGGTCAAGCTGGACGGCCTGTGCTGGGTCGGCACCTTTGCCTGGCCCGGCGCCATCCACGAGGGCAACGGTCGCTGCCAGGTTTTCATCGAAGACAGGGCCACCCCAGAGCAGCGCGAAGCACTGCTGCACATTCTCTCCGGAGAGGACACCGAACCCGGCAGCACTGTTTTTTCGGTATTCGCCGGAACCATCAGCGAGATGCTTGAGCCGCAATTCGTGCCCATCGCGTTCAGCGTGGACGTGGACAAGCGCGAGGCCCACACGCAGATTGCTGGCGTACTCGAGGTCAGTGGCGAACCGATTCGTAACCCGGTAACCGGCGAACCTCAGGAGGCGCGGCTGATTCTACCCAAGGGCTTCGAGTTCACCGAAGCGCAAATGGCCAGTGGCACTTACCAGACTCAGGGCGCGATCAAGATCGCCTCCAAGAATAGCCACGGGCATTTCGCCCGATTGCATTTCACCGGGCAAGGGGTGGTGCGCTGAAGGTGCCGAGCTTTCCCGAGGAGTTCGCCGGCCAGCAGCAACGCTTGCCCCACTGGCCGCTGGGCAAGGAACAATGGCTGACGCTGCTTAGTCTGCTGGCATTGATCGGCATCGCGTGGCTGTTGTTGCTGCGCATGGCCGCAAGTATGAGCGCGCCCGGCGGCATGGCCGATGCGGCGATGGCCGGCATGCTCATGCCCTGGAGCCTGACCGATGCGCTGCTGATGTTCGCCATGTGGACGGTGATGATGGTCGGCATGATGCTGCCCAGCGCCCTGCCCATGCTGCTGATCTACCAGCAGATGCTGCGCAAGCGCATGCCGGCCCCGCAGCGGCATCTGGCGTTGCTGCTGTTCTGCAGCGCCTACGGCCTGGTCTGGACCGGCTTCTCCCTGGGCGCCACGGCGCTGCAGTGGGCGCTCGAGCAGCTCGCCCTGCTCAGTCCGGGGATGCGCAGCAGCAGTACCGCGCTGGGCGCCGGCCTGCTGCTGGTCGCGGGCGTCTATCAGTGGCTGCCGAGCAAGGCGGTGTGCCTCGAGCATTGTCGCGGGCCGCTGCATTTTCTGCTCGGCTACTGGCGCCCCGGGGTCCTCGGCGGCTGGCGTATGGGCCTGGCCCATGGCGCCTACTGCCTGGGCTGCTGCTGGGCCCTGATGGGCCTGCTGTTCGTGGTCGGGGTGATGAACCTGCTCTGGGTGGCCGTGATCGGCGCATTCGTCCTGCTGGAGAAAACCCTGCCGCAGGGACTCTGGCTCGGCCGCGTCTGCGGTTTGCTGCTACTCGGCTGGGGCCTGTGGCTGCTGTTGGGCTAGTGTAGGGCGCGCACACGTCTGGCAACCGGATGCCTGGTGCGCACGGCGCACCCTACGCGCCGGTGTCAGCGAAACAGTAATTCCGAGACCGCACCAGGACTGCTTAAGTGCGCCGCGCAATGCAGGTAAGATGAGTTCCCGCCGCCGACGACCGCTCCCATGTCCTATTCCGTCTCACCCATCGGCTTCGTCCGCTCCTGCTTCAAGGAGAAGTTCGCTATTCCCCGTCAGCCACAGTTGGCACCGGCTGCCCGCGGCGTGCTGGAACTAATCGCCCCCTTCGATACCGGAGAGGCGGTGCAGGGCCTGGAGCAGGTCAGCCACGTCTGGCTGCTGTTTGTGTTTCACCAGGCACTGCAAGACCAGCCACGCCTGAAGGTGCGCCCACCGCGTCTGGGCGGGAATAAATCGCTGGGGGTCTTCGCCAGCCGCGCCACTCACCGCCCCAACGGCATCGGTCAATCGGTGGTCACGCTGGACAGGGTCGAGCCGGGCAGACTCTGGCTGTCGGGGATCGACTTGCTCGACGGCACCCCGGTGCTGGATATCAAGCCCTATGTGCCCTATGCCGACAGCGTCGCAGGCGCCTGTAACCGCATCGCCGAGGCCGCCCCGCCGTTGATCGAGGTGCAGTGGCTGGACGCGGCCCTCGGCCAGGCGCGCAGCCACGGCCTGCGCCTGGACCAGCCGCTGACCGAGTTGATCGAGCAATGCCTGGCCCAGGATCCGCGCCCGGCCTATCAGATACCGCCACCCGAGCGGCGCTACGGCGCGCGCTTGTGGGATGTCGATGTGCGCTGGCACTACCCCGAAGCGGGCAGGATCTGCGTGCTGGAAGTGGTGATGACCTGTTGAGCCAGGGGCAAATCTCCAGCCTGCACCAAGCCACTACACATTTTGATTGAAGTATTGCTTCCGCAGCGTCTGGGCTGCGGCTAGAGTTGACTCGTGGGCAGCACATTTCGGTACATCGTCACGCTCTCGCCACAGTCTTCTGCAGATCATGGCTGATCCCGAGAATCCATAATCTACCTTATGAAAAAACAACCTTACGTGCCATCAGGCAACCTGGTCGACCTTCTGCTCGATGCCATCTGCGTGGTCGACAAGGAAGGACGCTTCGTTTTTGTCAGTGCGGCCTGTGAGCGGATCTTCGGTTATACGGCCGAGGAGATGGTCGGCAGGCCCATGATCGAGCTGGTATTGCCGGAAGATCGCGCCAGAACCCTGCAGGCGGCCAACGAGATCATGGCGGGGACCAGCAAACCCAGCTTTGAAAATCGCTATGTGCGCAAGGATGGGCAGCTCGTTCACATCATGTGGTCGGCGCGCTGGTCGGAGGACGATCAACTGCGGATTGCCGTGGCCCATGACATCAGCGAACGCAAACGCAGCGAGACCATGCAAACGGCGCTCTATGCCATTTCCGAGGCGGCGCACCTGGCCAAGGATCTGCCCGGTCTGTTCGAGAAAGTACACTCGATCGTCGGCGAACTGTTGCCGGCCATCAACTTCTCGGTGGCCCTTTACGACGAGCAGAACGATCAGCTGAGCTTTCCCTACCACATCGATGAGCGCCATCAGGCACCGGCTCCGCACAAGCGCGATGCACCCACCCTCAGCGCCGAAATCATCCGCACCGGGCAGACCTTGCTGCGTTCGCCAGAAACCCTGACGGCACTGCCCGAGCATGTGCAGGCGATCGACTGCGCCTCACTGTACTGGCTGGGCGTACCACTCACCTCGCACAACGGCACCATTGGCGCCTTGGTAGTCCAGAGCTATACCCACGGTGCACGTTACACCGACAAGGACAAAGAACTGCTGCAGTTCGTCTCGACCCAGGTGGCGGCAGCCATCGAGCGCCAGCAGATGCTCAGTCGTTTGCAGTTCATGGCCCAATACGACCAACTGACCCAGCTGCCTAACCGCGCACTGCTGCACGACCGTTTGCACACCGCACTGACCAGGGCACGCCGGGAGCAAACGCAACTGTCCCTGCTGTTTCTCGATCTGGACAAGTTCAAACAGGTCAACGATACCTTCGGCCATACCATTGGCGACCTGCTACTGCAGATGGTTGCCCATCGCCTCAGACAATGCGTTCGCGAATCGGACACGGTCGCACGCCTGGGCGGCGACGAATTCGTGGTACTGCTCGAAGACTTCCACTCGCCGGATCACGTCTTGCTGGTCGCCGAGAAGATCCGCGTGACGCTCAACCAACCCTTCGAGCTGAATGATCAGGCGCATGTGGTTCTGCCGAGTATCGGCGTGGCGTTCTATCCGCAGCATGGTAATGATGCGCAACAGTTGCTCAATCATGCCGACTACGCGATGTATATTGCGAAGAGAAGCGGCGGCAACCGCTTCCAGATCACGCGAGAGCCGCCCCGGGCTGAGCCTGCGCAATGATCGATCCCGGCGTGACTGGATTCAGGCGCCGAGCAGAGTTCCCAGCAAGAAAAAATGCCGTTCACCCGAGCAAGTGAACGGCATTGCGTCTGCAGCGAGCCGCTGTATCACAACCTTGAGCCTACTTCTCGACGAAGGCGCGCTCGATCAGGTAATCGCCCGGTTCGCCCATGCGCGGGGAGATCTTCAAGCCGAAGCTGTCGAGCACGGCGGCGGTCTCGTCGAGCATGCTCGGGCTGCCGCAGATCATCGCGCGGTCGTCCTGGGGATTGATCGGCGGCAGGCCGATGTCGCGGAACAGTTTGCCGCTGCGCATCAGGTCGGTCAGGCGCCCCTGGTTCTCGAACTCTTCGCGGGTCACGGTCGGGTAGTAGATCAGCTTGTCCCGCAAGGCATCGCCGAAGTATTCGTTCTGCGGCAGGTGCTCGGTGATGAACTCGCGATAGGCCACCTCGTTGACGTAACGCACGCCATGCACCAGCACGATTTTTTCATAGCGCTCGTAGGTTTCCGGGTCCTGGATCACGCTCATGAAAGGCGCCAGGCCAGTGCCGGTACTGAGCAGGTACAGGTGCTTGCCGGGCAACAGGTCGTCGAGCACCAGGGTGCCGGTGGGCTTGCGGCTGACCACCAGTTCATCGCCGGGCTTGAGATGCTGCAACTGCGAAGTCAGTGGGCCGTCCTGAACCTTGATGCTGAAGAACTCCAGGTGTTCTTCGTAGTTAGGGCTGGCGATGGAATAGGCGCGCATCAGCGGCCGGCCGTTGTCCTGCTGCAGGCCGATCATCACGAACTGGCCATTCTCGAAGCGCAAGCCCGGATCGCGGGTAGTCTTGAAGCTGAATAGGGTGTCGTTCCAGTGATGAACACTGAGTACACGCTCGACGTTCAGGTTGCTCATGCTTGTTCCTCAAGAATCACAGGCTATTGCAGTTGCAGCGGATTCTAGACGCGGCCAGAATATCTGTTAAGCGGATAATTACGATATAGATTATAGGTTATATAGATATGCGATTCACCCTCAGGCAACTCCAGATTTTCGTTGCCGTCGCCCAGCAGGGCAACGTCTCGCGTGCAGCCGACTCGCTGGCCCTGTCCCAGTCAGCCACCAGCACCTCGCTGAGCGAGCTGGAGCGCCAATCCGACTGCCAACTGTTCGACCGTGCCGGCAAGCGCCTGATTCTCAATGCCCTGGGCACGCAATTATTGCCGCAGGCGGTGGCCCTGCTCGATCAGGCCAAGGAGATCGAGCGTTTGCTGGGCGGCAAGAGCGGCTTCGGCTCGCTGAACGTGGGCGCCACCCTGACGGTGGGCAATTACCTGGCCACCCTGCTGATCGGCAGCTTCATGCAGCGCCACCCGGAATGCCGGGTGCAGCTACAGGTGCACAACACCGCGCATGTGGTGCAACAGATTGCCCACTATGAACTGGACATCGGCCTGATCGAGGGCGACTGCCAGCAGCCGGACATCGAGGTGCAGCCCTGGGTCGAGGATGAACTGGTGGTGTTCTGCGCACCGCAACATGCCCTGGCCAAACGCGGCGAAGCCAGCCTGGAGGAATTGACCCGGGAAGCCTGGATCCTTCGTGAACAGGGCTCGGGCACCCGCCTGACCTTCGACCAGGCGATGCGCCATCACCCGCGCTCGCTGAATATCCGCCTGGAGCTGGAACATACCGAGGCGATCAAGCGTGCGGTGGAGTCGGGCCTGGGCATTGGCTGCATCTCGCGCCTGGCCCTGCGCGATGCATTCCGCCGCGGCAGCCTGGTGGCCGTGGAAACGCCCGAGCTGGATCTGCGCCGGCAGTTCTACTTTATCTGGCACAAACAGAAGTACCAGACCGCCGCCATGCGCGAGTTCATCGAGTTATGCCAGGCGCTGACTGCCGGGGTCAGGCGCAGCGATGAAATAGTGCTGCCGAACATTGCCTGAGCGCCTTTGCCGGCGCGTCATCAGCCTAACAGGATCACCGTCCAGACACTGGCGATCAGCGTCAAGGACATGAATTGTGCAGCACTGCCCATGTCTTTGGCGTTTTTCGACAAGGGGTGCACCTCCAGGGAGATACGATCGACCGCCGCTTCCAGCGCCGAGTTGAGCAACTCGACGATCAACGCCAACAGACAGACCCCAACCATCAGGGCGCGCTCACCCCGGCTGACGTCGCTGTAAAATGCCAGGGGAATCAACACCAGATTGAGCAGCATCAACTGACGGAAGGCGGCTTCGCCGGCAATCGCGACGCGCAAACCCGCTAGCGAATAGCCTGCTGCATTGACGATACGCTTGAGGCCCGTCTGGCCCTTGAATGGCGACATGAGAAAGCTGCCCAAGAAGTTGCCCGGAGTGTAAAAAGCCGGTTGGCAGGAGAACTATAGACCTGCACCAACAAACCGGCCTGCACCTGAGGATCAGGGCGACTCGCCTCGACAACCCACTCAACTGCTCGGAATCGATTCCATCTGCTGCAACAGCAGGGCCGCCTGGGTGCGGGTACGCACGCCGAGCTTGCGGAAAATCGCCGTGACATGCGCCTTTACCGTGGCCTCGGAAACGCTCAACTCGTAGGCGATCTGCTTGTTCAGCAGGCCGTCGCAGACCATGGTCAGCACGCGAAACTGCTGCGGGGTCAGACTGGCCAGCCCGGCGCTGGCGGCTTTGGCCTCGGCAGAGACCTGAGCGGCCTCCTCAGTTTGCTGTGGCCACCAGGTATCGCCATCGAGTACCACTTGCACCGCTTGCTGGATGCTCTCCAGGGAGCTGGACTTGGGAATGAAACCACTCGCGCCGAATTCGCGTGCCCGCGCCACCACGGCCGCCTCTTCCTGCGCCGAGACCATCACCACCGGCACCTGCGGGTATTGCCCACGCAGCAGCGCCAGACCGGAAAAGCCATAGGCACCGGGCATGTTGAGGTCGAGCAAAACCAGATCCCAATCTGCTTTTGCCGCCAGGCAGGTTTCCAACTCGGCGATGCTGGCAGCCTCCACCAGCCGTACCTGCGGGCCAAGTCCCAGGGTCAGAGCCTGCTGCAGCGCACTGCGAAAGAGCGGATGATCGTCGGCAATCAGGATTTCATAAGCGGCCATTGCAGGTCCTGTTCTTGTTATGTGAGTACCGCTGGCGCAGGCGTGCCGGGTGAAACGCGACAGACCGCTCGATTGAGCCACGCATAGTACACGGGCAATCGCAAATGCGCCTAAGGCGGCGTCCAGCATGCCGAGCGATCATGGAGTGGTCAAGCGCGTTGCTTTACGTCACAGTCTGCACTTTTGCCCAACGAGGCTATTTTATGCGAAGCCAGGCTCTGCGCGCCGACCTCTTGATGCTGCTGACGGCGATGATCTGGGGCTCGGCCTTCGTCGCTCAGCGCCTGGGCATGGACTCGATCGGCCCATTCCTCTATAGCGGCCTGCGTTTTGCCCTGGCGCTATTGATCCTGCTGCCCCTGCTACCGCTACTCGAGCGCCGCGCGCACAGCACGCCGACCGCGCCGCTGAACCGCCATCTGCTGCTGGGTGGCGGCCTGATGGGCGTGGCGCTGGCCCTGGGGATCAACCTGCAGCAGGTCGGCTTGCTCTTCACCAGTGTCACCAACGCCGGATTCATCACCGGCCTGTACGTGATCATCGTGCCCCTGCTCGGCCTGCTGCTCGGCCACAAGACGGGGCTGGGCATCTGGCTGGGCGCCTCGCTGGCGGTGCTCGGCATGTTCCTGCTCAGCGTCGGCGAAGGCTTTCAGGTCGCCGCCGGCGACTGGCTGCAATTGGCCGGAGCCGTGATCTGGGCCGTGCATGTGCTGCTGGTGGGGGTTTTCGCCAGACGTCATGACCCTTTGCGTCTGGCCGTGGTGCAATTCGCCACCTGCGCGCTGATCAGCCTGCTGCTGGCGCTGATCTTCGAGGACATCCGCCTCAACGCGATCATCGCCGCCGGGCCGGCGATTCTGTATGGCGGTCTGTTCGGCGTGGCAATCGGCTTTACCCTGCAGGTTGTGGCGCAAAAGCATGCGATCGCCTCGCATGCCGCGATCATCCTCTCGCTGGAAGCCGTGTTCGCCGCCATTGCAGGCGCCTGGCTACTGGGCGAAGCGCTGCAACTACGTGGTTATTTCGGCTGCGCACTGATGCTCACCGGCATGCTGCTGGCGCAACTATGGCCGAAAAAAACTGTAACCCTGCTCACAGAAACAGCTGCAGGTGCTGATGCAGGGCGTCGTCCAGATCAACCGCGCGTGGAGCTTTAGCCGCCAGGTAATGCTGACTGAAGACATCCAGGTAGGCGTTCAGCGCATCGGCGGCATGTTGATCGCCCGCCAATTCCAGACAAAGTGCCGCCACCTCGGCGGTACACAGGTGATCGTCGCGCGTTGACCGACGCAAGCGATAACGCGACAACTGCTCCGGCTGCAGAGTGAGTACCGGCAAACCATCGAGGTAGGGGCTTTTGCGAAACATCTTGCGCGCCTCGGTCCAGGTCGCATCGAGCAGAATGAACAGAGGCCGCTTGCCAGGTGCATGCTGCACCTCGCTGACCACCCGCTCAGGCTCGGCGTACTCACCGGGGAACACCAGATAGGGCTGCCACTGCGGATCGCTCAGCAGTGCTGGCAAGGCGGGTTCGACCGCGGTGCGCAACCAGCCGAAAGCCGACGTATCGGCCACCACATCGGCAATCAACCAGCCGGTGTTACTGGGTTTGAGCGCTTCGACATCATGCATCAGCAAACACATGCCCGACATTGCCTCGACCTGCGGACGCCAGGCGCACAAACAATGACTCAGAGCCAGCCGGCAGCGCTGACAACGCACGGCCTTGGAGCCACGGGCAAGGAAGGGTTTTTCACTACGCGCAATGCGCGCGGCGCGCAAACGAGCGACAGCATGGCTCATGCGCAAAGCGCTGCGCGGCGAGAAATGAATGGCATGTTGGATCCTGCAGCGGCTGGGCCGGCAGTTTATCAAAGCCGGCACCATTGCAGGTGGAGTAAACCCGACCCTTGGCCACCGGCGGGCATGCCACTTTTCCACGACTCGCCGCAGCTGATTGGCAGCCCCGGGCTCATGGGTTAACGTCCAGGCAGCACCCTGCCCTTATCAACACAATGGAAATGCACCCATGATCAGCCGGCGTTCCGGGCTGCGACTCATCAGCCTGCTCCTGCTGCTGGTGCTGCTTGGCGGTTACAGTTACTCCAGCTGGCTGCGCCTGCTCGAGCGCCACGCGATTCGCCAGTTGGACTGGCAGGGGGCAAGCCTGTCGCTCAGCGGTATCGGCCTGGCGCGCCTCGACCTGGAGCAGCGCGACAGCACCGGCAGCGCCCGGGTCACGGCGCTGCAACTGCACCTGGGCTGGCAGCAATCCGGCCTGACGCCGCCCTTCTGGCAGCATATTCGCCTCGAGCGCCTCGCCGTGGCCTGGCTACCCGCCGGCCAGAACAGTGAGCAGGAATCCGCCGCCGCGCCCGACCCGCAGCAGCTCGCCGCCGCGCTGGCCTGGCTGCCGCTCAGCCTGCACATCGAGCAGTTGACGGCCGAACTGCCCTGCGCCAGCGGGCGCTGCACGCTGCAAGGCGACCTGCACCTGAGCCGGATGCCAGCCACGCCGTTGACCCTGGAACTGGCGCTTAACCTGCACCACCAGACCCATCGGCTGGCATGGCGCGCCCAGTTGCAGGGCGATGCTCAGGCGGCGGATCTGCAACTGACCCTGGCAGTCGACGATCAAAGCCAACTGAGCCTGCACAGCAGCCTGCGCAATAGCCCTGCCGGGCCCTTATGGAGCGGCAACCTGAGCGCGCCCGATCTCAGCCAGGCAGCAGCCCTGCAGGACTGGCTCAGCCAGTGGGCGCTCGCCCCTGGCGAACGACTGCCCAGCGCCCCCAGCGCCGCGCAACTCTCGGCGACCTGGCACCTGCAGCTGGCCTCCGGCGCCCTGAGCCTGGAGCACCTGCGCAGCGCCAGCGGCCAGGTCGACGCCAGCGCCCGCCTGCCCGAGCCCTGGCCCATCCCTGGCGCGGGCCAGGTGCAAGGCAATTTCGCCGTCGCCGCCCGCGGCGTCGCAGGCCAATGGTTCGCCGAACGCCTGGCAGCCGACCTGCACCTCAACCGACTGCCCGCAGAGTGGCTGAGCGCGCTGCCGCCAGCCTTGCACCCCGACTCGCTGCACCTGCGGATCCAGGCGTCCAACCCGCTCGCCGAGCTGCCGAGCAACCTGGCCGGGCGCTCGCTGCCACTGGCGATCGGCCTGACCAGCAGCGGCGCCAGCCCATTCGACCTGCAGGCCAATCTGGCCCTGGCCAACGCGCCGCCCTGGGCCGCACAGCTGAGCAAGGCGCGGCTCGAGGTCAGCAGCCCGGCCTTGGCGGTCGACGACTGGCAACTGCGCGACCTGCAAGCGAATCTGCACTTCAACGGCTACCTGGACAGCCAGCAACTACACCTCAACCTGAGCCAAGGCTCGCAGCTCAAGCTGGGCGAACTCAGCGCTGCAGATCTGCGCCTGGCACAGCTCAGAGTCACCACCCAGGATCTGCAGCTGCACGCGCAGCACCAGGCCGGCCACCTGCAGACCTGGCACCTGCAGGGTCCCGCCACGCTGGCAGCCCAACACCTCGAGCATGCTGCACTCAAGCCGCAGGGCTGGCGCTGGCAAGGCACGCTAGCGGCCAGCGAACAAGGGCTCGAACTCAACGGCCAGGTGTCGGCAGATGCCGATCTGCAACTGGCCGTGCAGCTGCGACACGACAACCGCCAGGGTCTGCAGCTGCAGGCGCAGCTGCCTGAAGTGTTTCTGCGCGCCGGCAACCCCCTGGGCAAAACCCTGGCTGATTGGCCGGCGCTGCTCGACTTCAACAACGGCCGCCTGAGCGGCAACGCCAGCCTCAACCTCGCCCCGGGCCGCGACTCGCCCGAGCTACGCCTCGCGCTCAACGGCAAAGGCCTGGCCGGGATCTATGACCGCAGCGAACTCAGCGGCCTGGATACGCGCCTGCAGCTGCGCCTGGATCAGCACCAGCTTCACCTCGAGCTGAACGAGCTGCGCCTGGAGCAAGTCAACCCGGGCATGCCCATCGGCCCGGCGCTGCTGCGTGGTTCCTACAAGGCGGCGCGCAGCCAACCGGAGCAGGGTCTGCTCGAGTTGCAACAGGCCCAGGCCGCGGTCATGGGCGGTACGCTCCGCCTCGATCCCGGCCAGTGGGATCTGCGACAGAGCACGCTGCTGTTCCCCCTGCACCTGCAAGGCCTCGACCTCGATCGGTTCTTCACCCTCTACCCGGCCGAGGGTCTGGCGGGCAGCGGCTTGATCGACGGCCAACTGCCGCTGAGCGTCGGCCCCGCCGGCATCGAGATCGAACAGGGCCAACTGCAGGCGCGCGCCCCAGGCGGGCGCCTGCAGTTTCACTCGGCGCGCATCAGGGCACTGGGCCGCAGCAACCCGGCCATGCAACTGGTGACGCAATCACTGGAAGACTTTCACTACACGACACTGACCAGCCAGGTCGACTATGATCGGCAAGGCAAATTGCTCCTGGCCATGCGCCTGGAAGGCCGCAACCCGGCCATCGAACAGGGCCGGCCGATCCACTTCAACATCAATCTGGAGGAAGATATCCCGACCCTGCTGGCCAGTTTGCAATTGACCGACAAGGTAAGCGAGATCATCCAGCGACGGGTGCAGCAGCGCATGCTGGAACGCAATGCGGCATCCCCGAAGGAGCCTTAATCAAGGAGAAGCGCCATGCGCCTGCGTAGTTGTTTCGCCGCCCTGCTGATGGGCCTGCTGAGCGTAGCCTGCACCCCGACGGTACAGCTGGCGATGCCCAACGAGCCGATCAATATCAACCTCAACGTGAAGATCGAGCACGAAATCTACATCAAGGTGGATAAGGCGCTGGACAGCATGTTCAGCGAGTCCAGCGGACTGTTCTAAGGAGCCACACCATGAGACTGTCAAAACGCATCGCCAGCCTGTTCCTGCTGCTCAGCCTGAGCCTGCCGGCGCTGGCCCTGAACCTCAACGAAGCCATGTCCGCCCTCGGCGACGCCAAGGCCAGCGGCCTGGTCGGCGAAATGCCCACCGGCTATCTCGGGGTAGTCGAGAGCAAAGGCCAAGCCGAGGAAATCGTCAGTCAGATCAACCAGGCCCGGCGCGCCGAATACCAGAAACTCGCCGAGCAGAACGGCATCCAGCGCAGCGACGTGGAAGCCATCGCCGGCAAGAAAGCCATCGAAAAGACCCCACCCGGTCAGTACATCCAATGGCAAGGGCAGTGGCGGCGCAAATAAGCCGACAGGCCCTCCCCAGGGCTCGACCAATCCAGCAGCACGATTTCAGGAAAGCCGGCACATGCCGGCTTTATGGCTGGCTCCCCACTGAGCACACGCTTACCGTCCTGATTTTGTCCTAACCGGAACACCCTGAAATCGTTATCGGCATGAAAAATGACGGCTATACGCAGCTGCGCGACCAGCTCCTCTCAGGAGCTGCATCCAGCCCCACGGTGCCGGTTGATCGCCAATATTTTGCAAGCCTTCGCCGCCGAGTACGGCATGCTAAATCCGCCGCAAGACCTACCCCATCGGGCTAAAACTGCTCGCCGCTGAGCAATAGCGCTGTTTCATACGATCACTATGATCTTTACGGTCATTGTCGTAGCGGGCTCGCCATGTTCTGCATTCTTCGTGATAGTACTGCTTAGCGGCCTTGCGGCACTCTCGGTAATCGATTGAGCCTTTACGGTGGTTGGCGCACACGCTGCTACTGTCGATGTAGTTATTAACGGCCACCCACTCTGCTAAGTAGTTCGAGCCGCCATTCCAGCTCTTGATCCACTTCGAGGTTCGCTCTCGGCTTACATTGCGTTGTTTTCGTTCAGAGACAACCGGTGCGACTGCAATCGCTGGCGGGTTGTAGGTGTTTTCAGGCTGCTTTGGTTTGTAGTTGTCATCGTTGAAGCTGTTCTGGGAACGCTTGATAGCGATGGCTTCCATTCGTTCAAACCATTCAATATCAGCTTTGCTTGGCTGCTGAGTAACCTGCCGTTGAACATGCTCAAGTGGTATGGATGGCAATCTGATAGGTGCAGCAGGTTCGCTGTAAGCCTGTGCTGCCGGTTGAGCTGGCAGCTCGCTAAATAACGGCTGACCGCCAACACGGATGGCCTGCTTAAGCTGGTAAACATCGATCACGATTGGCTTGGCAAATAGCGCGATCAGGCCCCAGGTAATCGCGGATCCAACGCCCAAGATGGCAATCATTCGCCACGGACCTTCCGTCTTGGTGCGTAGATGTACTGGCGCATCGTCCCTTTCCGCTTTCATAGCTTGCCTCCTTACCTTACTGACAGGTCAGAAAATACATCTACCCCCTTCCCATTGGGAATTGCCCGTTGATATTTGTGGCCAGTTACACCAGACGTTCCCGAACCTGCTCGGTTTCTCCAGCGCGGGCGCCAGGATTTCCCGTTTGAAAAAGGTCCGAAAAAATCGGGACAGGGTTGAGATTTGGTCTGGAAGAGCCGGGGAGGCCTAGACCGGAATGAAGCGGTCTGCAGTACGCAGTTTTTGTCCTAATTTTGTCCTAACCAGCACACCAGAAACGCAAAAGCCCCTGAAGTCGTTATAGAAATCAGGGGCTTAGCGTTTACATATATGGCGGGAAGATAGGGATTTGAACGCTGTCTACTACACGCCCACACCGCTCCAAGCACCGCTACAGCCCAGTAAATCCAGCACCTACTGGTTTTGGACGGTTTGCAGCGGCCTGGGTTTTGCCCCCAGTTTTGCCCCCAAAATACGTGGGGCCAAAAAAGCATCAGTCGATCCCTAAGGAGGCGTGTACCCCATTCTCCACAAGGGCCAAACCCTGTGCGGCCACGACTGCACGGAATAGACGCAGGCTATAATCAGGGCCTACCCCGTTCCAGCCACCTAGCCAGCCATGATTCAAAAGCTTGCCGCTCAATGGTGCCTAACAAATTAGGGGCGACTCGCTGTGGTTTGGGATCAGCCTCATACTTCAAAGCTGCCTGTTTGTGAAAGAGCCCCTCGCTTACGCACTAGCCCCGCATTTGTAGGCGGGTGTACCGAGTGCGATTTTCCGCTCTCGGAGGCGACTACGCCTAAGCCGCTTCAGCGCGTCGCTTGTTCAAGCCGTCACGCCAGGCCTTGAGTGCTTCCAAGTCCTGACGCAGCTCTGGCTCCTCCGGAATAAACACAGGTATCTCGCTCGATTGACTGTGCTCGTAGCAGCTGTACTTGGTCATCAGCGTATCAATCAGTTCGCAGTCCTTTGGCTCAATGTCCTGGACAGCATGCAGACGGTTATCGGTAGTAATGCTACGCCGGTGTCTGAGCACGACCTTGTTGAGCAAGTCCTCTTCAACCGACCGCTCAATTAGCTTGCGAAACTCACTGCAAATCCCCTGGGCGAGCATCCGATAGGCCGCAGCACCACCCGTCTCACCAGCCTTACGCGCAGCGTCCAGCTTGGTGATCAAGAGGTTGTTGGCCTTTTTTGTATTGGCGTTCCAAACGTCCTGGTCTGCGGGGTGGCCAGCAACGCCAGCGTAGGCTTCGATGCACAACGGTTGATAGTGATCTGCTTTCCACTTCTCGCCTTGTTTTCGGGCTAGGTCTTCCAGAACTCCGTAAAGGGACAATCGGTGAGTGAGCACAACCACCTGCCTGGTTTTGGCAAGCTCAATGAGGCGACATGCGACAAACCATTCGAAATCATGATCGAGGGAGGAGATTGGATCATCAAATAGGAAAGGGGCCGCGCCTGGTTTATCACAGACATCGGCCAGGAACGCGGCAAGGGAAATGATCCGGCGCTCTCCATCACTCAGGACACTGTCGGGCATAGCTCGACCGTTCTGGGCGCCTTTGAGCTTGATCTGGTGAAGCACCTTGGCGTTGCGAGTTCTGGTCTTGACCAGTTCGACTTGGATGCGTGTTGCGCCGAGTGCGAGGAGCTCACGATTGAAGCGCTCAACATACGCCTCGGTGACGACGGCTTGGGTTACCTCTGCTGATTTCATTGATATCGCCCGGGTGCCTGCTAACCCCTTCCAGGACTCATAGTCGTTCACCTGGTGCAGTCGGGCGACCTCAACACGAATGGCCGCAGCTTGCTCTGTAATCCACTTTTTGGCCTCCAGCGCGAGTTTCTGATTTGTCGCCTGTGCTCTGTCAAAACCCAGAGCATCCTGATCGTACTGGGCGGCAGCCGCTTCCAATTCATCTCGATAAACCGTCAGCTTAGTGACGGCTTCATCGGCTGGGAGGACTGGGGCTGCAAGCTGGCCGGCCTCATGGGCAATCAGAGCGTTCTTGGCTGAAAGCGCTTGCTGCCAGAAGCCCTTGAGGTAATTCAACCAAGCCTCATCTGTCACGCCGGCAGCCTGGCACTGGGTCTGCATATCTTGTTCAGTCGTGATGCCTGGCAGCTGATCAAGGCCCGCTTTGTAATTTGCTTCAGCGGTTCTCGCATCTGACTCAAGCTTGCTATGCACAAAAGATTCAAAGTCCTTCAAACGCTGCTGCGCATCTTCAGACAGCTCTTGATGACATAGCACGCACCATGCATCCGCAGTCGCCGGAAAGGCCGTTTCCGGATATGGCGTTGCGGAATAGAGTCTGGCCGCCTCCCACATCGCGCGCCATGTGGCAGTGCCCACCCCGTCGAGCACAGCTGACTTCACCTTGGCGCCCTCAACAGCAACTTGTCGTTTGGATACCGCTTCCTCTCTGAGGTTGCGCAGGGCCTGGATGTTGTCGGCTCCGTAAGCAGTCGACGTTTGCTGGAGTGCACTGATGATTTTTTGGAGCTCGGCTTTGGTGCGTCGTTTCTGCTGTGCTAGCGCGGCTGGGTCTTCGGTCTTGAGGCGTTCCACTAGCGCTAAAAGCCGCAGCTCATCTTCAGCGGCCCAACGCAGGGCTGTTTCAAGTTCAGATACGGACAGTTTGCCGAGCCCGCTGTACAGCTTTTGGGACGGCGTGGTGCCGTAGATCGGTGGGAGCACTGGTAGTGCGCTGACCAGTTTGGCCTGCTCGGACTCCAGGGTTTGCCGAACTATCTCGGCGGCGGACGCAAGCTTCTCAAAGACGCTTAGGACGGGAGGGATATAGGCCGCAGCGCTTTCAGCTGTCAGATAATGGCTCGCTTCGTCACTATCGAAGATGTCGATGCCTCGCAGAGTGTCGACGGCGTCGCCTCCTACGATCCATTCATGCGAGCTTTCTACGCCATTGAGTTTCGAGGTGATACTGCATTTGCTGTGCGGAGGCGCTGCCTTGAACACGTTGGTTTTAAGGTCAATGGCCCTTGGCTTGCCCGACACCGTTTTGAGAATGCGGGTATAGCTGGATTTACCTGATCCGTTGTGGCCGTAGATCACGGTGAGGTTCGCGCTACCAAACTCAAGTGGAACGCGGGGCTCCAGACTTTCGATCCCGACAACATCGGCGATTCGAACCAGCCGCAGCTCATCTCCTGCCTTTGGATTGTTGGTCAACTCCACGAAACCGCGGTGCTTGGTAGGTTTTTGGCCAGATGGAGTCTTGAGGATGGCCACCAAGGCTGCAATGTCAGCCGGCCCCAGTTCTCCATTTTTCAGAAGCCTGTCAGCGGCCTCTTGTAGCCAGTCATTTTGCTTAAGCAGCCATGTACGAATCTCTGCCTGTACATCCACTGTATTCCCTCCCTGATGGTGGCTCATGGCAAAAAGCTATCAGAACCAGCGAGGCGCAGCTAGGTCATTTACAGATGTAGAGTGGACTACCCCCGCTACGGTAGACATCCCCGGCCATTTGACAGCCATGGAGAGTGGGGATATTTTCTCAGCTCGCGTGGCTGACCCCATGTCCATAGGCCACCTATGGGAACCAAACAGTCGTTAAAGCGAACAAGCTGTACAACAGAGTAAATGAAGCACCTTCCCAATTGGGCAAAGTGACTTTGTTTAGTGGCCTGACAATGTCCAAAAGCCCTACTTTTGGAGAACGTGCTTATGAACACGAAACCAGCAACCCTGCAAGAATTTACCCTGACAATCCTGGGTAATAATCTTCCTCCTATTCGCCAGAAAGTCTTTGACAGTAAAGACTTCATCTTGCCCGGTACTCGGGTTGGCGCTGAAAACCGTGAGCCTAAAACCCGTAAAGAGAAGATGAACGCCTGGGTTCAGGCTCCACTGTCTGAGCGGCAAATTGAGATCACAGGAATGATGGGGGAGCCGAACCCATTCCACCATCTCGCCAAGGCGATTGATACCTCCAAGCTCACGCTTTCGATTCCTCACAAGGGCATCAAGATCAAGGTCGAAGACTTCCGCAATGAAGCTCTGAAGGCAGCTCCTGAGGGAACGAAGATTGGCGTGATTTTCGACACTTACGCCAAAGCACAATACGGCCATTCTTATTCTGATCTGGTCAGTGATGCTCGCAACAAGGTGTGTAGTGGTCAACTAATCTCGGACACGACGTTAAGCTTTTTCTCGGCCTGAGCTGGGGCCAGCCCACCATTGAGTTGGTGGGGTCGAATCCAGTTGTACCGATGCATCAAATAATGACTGATATCACGCTGGGCTTCATGGGCAGTTCTGTAACCCAGGGTCGGTATCCATTCGGTTTTCAAGCTGCGGAACACACGCTCCATCGGTGCGTTGTCCCAGCAATTTCCCCGACGACTCATGCTCTGACGCATTCGATAACGCCACAGCCTCTGGCGAAATAAACGGCTCGCATACTGCGACCCTTGATCCGAGTGGAACAGTAGGCTCTGAGGTCTTCCACGTTGTTCG
>NZ_FOWX01000018.1 GCF_900115555.1 Pseudomonas borbori | reverse complement strand
TCGATTTTTCCCGTTCAAGGCGGGTAATCCGGGCTTCCAACTCCTGGATTTTCTGCTGTTCCGGTGTCAGCGCTTTGCTCTGCGGGGTAACGCCTTGGCACTCCTGCTGCACCTGGCTGACCCAGCGGCGTAGTGCTGACTCACCAATGCCGAGTGAACGGCTGGCTTCGATGTAGCTGTAATCTTGCTTGAGCACGAGATCGGCAGCCTCGCGTTTGAATTCAGCAGAAAAGGAACGGCGTTGTTTGGTCATCTGACACCTCGATCTGGCGAGCATTCTCGCCTAAATGGGTGTCCGGAATCAGTAGACCACTACACAGAGGAGTTCAACACCGTGCGAGACAGCGCTTACGAAAAGCTTAGTCGCGAAGATCAAGAAAAATTTGATCGGCTAAGAAGAGAGAACGGTGGATCGCTTATGTTCTTGTCGATGTTCAATAACTTGGTCCTGTCTCCAGTGTTAAACACGGGCACCTTGCTCGACCTCCCAAAGAGTCTGGATGAATTTAAGACCGGGGTACTCGCACAAATTACTCCTCACATCGAATGGCATTGCGACACGTTCCGAGGATTGCTAGAGATCATATTGAAATACCTGGCGGACGTAGAAGCAGAGTTCGACGCGATATTTGGAGGATCCATCTTTGAGCTAAGAGATCCTATCAGCGGGGTCATTGCTGATGGCCCCCCGTTGGAGGACGGTATTTATCATCGCTGACTCGCTGTATAGATGGCGTGCATGGCCGATTGTGCTCGCCTCAGTGTTGCGGCGGCACGCGGGTGGCCATTGACTCCTATGGCTGTTTCTGGCCAAGGCAGCATCTAGTGCGTAACCGCCCAACCCTATACCCACGCATTACGCTCGACGAGCAAATAAGGAAAGTGATTGAACCAGAGCCAATCTTATTTACCTGGGATGCAGGGCGATGTCAGCAGGGGCAACGAGGTACAACAAGGCAAGGCGAAGATGGCCGGTGTGCGCGACCGAGGAGAGCTCCACGTGCACCTCAACGGAGCGATTCCGGCACCAATAATTCGAGAGATACTGGCCGACGAATCAACGGAACTGCCGCCCGGGTTTCTGATTGAGCGCGACCTGCTTCGAAACACACCCTGCCATTCCTTGGCGTCGTACTTAACTCCGTGGCAGGCACTGAGGCTATTTCCCAAGAAGCGCGAGAACCTGGATCGCATTTCCAATGCAGTCTTCGCTAGCCTCGTGGAGAACGGAGTACGCTTTGTCGAACTACGAAGCAGCGTCTTGTACCTCGCCCATCTGCAGAATTGCTCGCCCACCCAAGCGCTAGAACATCTGATCGAATCAACCAGGAACGCCGCGCATCGTCACGGCATTCGTCGCGGTCTGATTCTTACAGTGACGCGCGGCGACTACGGTGCGGTTTGTCTTTCCACACTACTACAGGCCTATCAAGACCTCGGAGAGCCGAACGATGTGGTGGGGCTCGATCTTGCGGGTGATGAGGAAATCGCATATCCATCGGAGTTGCCGTCACTTTTCCGAAAGGCAAAAGATCGATTCGGACTCGGGGTCACCATACATGCCGGCGAAACAGGTCGCGTGGAAAACGTTCAGGCTGCTGTGGAGTTATTTGGCGCCGACCGTATTGGCCATGGGACAGCTGCAGGTAAGGATCCTCACCTGCTAGACAAATTGGTAACGCAGGACATCTGCATCGAAGTATGCCCGATTAGCAACAGACTCACCGGCGCAGTACCTTTCGATGAGGCCCATCCACTTCAAGAATTTCGGCGCTTTGGGGTTCCGTTTGTTATCTGCTCAGACAACCCTGCAATCCATCAACGCGGTCTTGCGGATGACCAAACGATCGCGATTGCTGAGGGGCTTACCGCCAGCGACCTGGACCAGCAGTACGAAGCAGCTAAGCGCTACTCATTCATAAGGGATCTAGATTGAAAATTCGATTCATGTCTGGAAATGCGCACAAGGTCGCCGAGGTGCAACGGATCTTGGCACCGGCTGGCGTGGAAATAGTGCCGGTGTCGAGGAAGATTGAGGAGCTGCAGACCGAAGATGTCGATCGCCTAGTACGGGACAAGCTGATTAAGGCATTTGAGGTTATCGGTCGTCCTCTTTTCGTAGAGCACACAGGCTTGTACTTGAGAGGTCTCAACGACTTACCTGCAGGATTGACTCAGATCTTCTGGGACAAGTTGGAGGCGGATCGCTTCGTCAACCTAGTTGCGGGGCTCGGAGATGCGACTGTGATGGCGAAGACGGTACTCGGCTATTGTGATGGGCGTGAGATTCACCTGTTCGAAGGCTCCATTGAGGGAACAGTGCCACCCGCGCCGGCAGGCCCAAGGGGCTTCCAATGGGACTGCGTCTTCGTTCCGAATGGACACCCCCAAACCTTCGCTGAAATGGGTGAGGCCAAGGACGAAATTTCTATGCGACGTAAAGCCCTTGACCAGTTCGCGGCATACCTCAATTCCGTGGGAGGCGTGAAATGAACGCTGAATTACTTCATGCGCACCGCACCAACAAGCTGATGCTTTTTGTAGGCGCCGGAGTGTCTGCCAATCTCAACCTGCCAACCTGGAGCCAGCTGACAGCGCACATCGCAACGGAACTGGGTTATGACCCTAAGATTTTCTCTACATATGGCACCGCGCTAGCGCTTGCGGAGTTCTATAAAAAGAAAAAGGGAAGTCTGGGTCCGCTGCGTAGCTGGATGGACCGTGAATGGCACAAGCCCGGCACAGACATCACTCAGTCCGAGATTCATCGGCTGATCACCCTTGGAAAATTCTCGCGGATCTACACAACCAACTATGACCGGTGGCTGGAAATCGCCCATGACAAATTCGGCGTCCCCTACGATAAAGTCGCAAGCGTAGCCGACCTAGTCTCCGTCACAGACGGCCGTCGCCAGATTGTGAAGTTCCATGGGGACTTCGATGACGACGCATCAATCGTCCTGGATGAGACCAGCTATTTCCAGAGGTTAAATTATGACTCGCCATTGGACATCAAGCTCAGCAACGATGTCCTGGGGAACTCAGTCCTCTTCATCGGATACAGCCTATCCGACATCAATATCCGACTCCTTTTCTATCGACTGACAGAGATGTGGGGCCGCTCCGCCATCTCGGCTGCAAGACCCAAGTCCTACGTGTTCACGAACCGACCAAACCCGGTTGCACAGGAGGTTTTGGGCCAATGGCCAATGGGGAATCGAGATGATTGTTTCGGAGGAGGACGACCCGAAGAAAGCGCTCACCGATTTCCTTAAGGAACTGGTGAGCTAAGTAAAGCTGGTCGCGATTAGGTGGCTATTTCCTTTAAGGATTGAATCGACCCAGAATGTGTAGGCGGTGCTGGGTGGCCGCTTCTGGCCGGTTACCGCCGGTTACCGCCGGTTGGCCCCGCTCCCATCCGACTCTCGGCGACCTTGCACAAAGCCACGGATAAGATCCACCGCTCCGGCCCGCAGGCCCACCCCTCGACTATTGGTGCCGTTGCCCAACGCTTGCCAGTCCCCGGCAAAAAACACTTATCATTCAGCCATATACATCATGCTCAGGGTGGGAATCGTCGAATGTCGTCTGCTGTCGAGCGCTACAAGTTGCTCCTCTCCGGTGCCTTGGCGCGTTATTTTCCGCGCACCACGGCCTATCTGCGCGCCGAGCGCGAGGCGGGGTTGGCGCAGCAGAAGCCGCGGGCTCGGGCGAAGCAGGCAGGGGCTGCGGCGGGCAAGAGCGCAGCGGGCAAGAGCAAGGCGGGCGCTGGGAAAAAGCCTGCCAGACCGCGAGCCAAGTCGGGCCAGTCGGCCAGCACGGCGATCTACGGCCCGGCCTTGCTGACGGTCGATGCGGCACAGGTCGAGGCCATGCGCGCGCGGGTCGCCCAGGCGGTGGCGGCGGGGGTGATCAGTGCGCCGTCGGACGAGCAGTGGGCGATGATCCTCGGTCGTCATCCGCTCACGCGGATCTTCGCCGGGGCGGGGTCGGGCAAGTCCACCACTCTGGTGCTGCGGGTGGTGTTCATGCTCTGTCATCTGGGCATCGAGCCGGGGCGGCTGACGGTGATTTCCTTCACCAACGCCTCCTGCGCCGAGTTGCGCGAGCAACTGCTCAGGGTGCTGGGGTTCTGGCAGTACCCCTTCGATGCCGACCAGGCCCGCCAGTGCGTGCGCACCTTCCATTCGGCCATGGGCGTGCTGGCCAGGCAGGCGCTGAACAGCCCGCGCTGGTTCGAGCAGCTGGACGATGCGCCCGGCGCGCCCCGCGAACTGGATAACCCGCTGACCGCCGCGCGCCTGCGTCCGGCTCAGCAGCGCCTGCTCAAGCAGGCCTACCAGCAGTGCTACGCCCAGGAGCCGGTGTTTCGCCAGTTGGTGCACAGCCTGCTGGGGCTGCCGGCGCCGGCGGAAACATCAGCGGGCAAGCGGCCACGGGCGGCCAAGGCGCCGCTGGATGGTTTCAAGCTGGCGGGGGAGTTCACTGCCTTGCCGCTGTACGAGGCCTTCTATGTGCAGGCCGGCTTTATCCAGAGCATCGGCCTCCGTCCCGAGCGGATAGATGCCCAGGCGCTGTCCTGCTCCGCCCGCGAGCGCAGTTTTATCGAGGCCCTGGTGCTGTTCTGCAAGGCTTTCGAGGGCTGCCTGCAGGAGCAGGGCCTGATGACCTTCGACGGCGCCTTCCAGGCCCTCGGCGAACGCCTGGGCGGCGACGCGGCGGGAATCTCGGCCGAGGCGCTGGCGCCGTTCAATCACCTGTTGATCGACGAGTTCCAGGACATCTCGCCGCAGATCGTGCAGTGGCTGCAGGCCGTGCACCGCGCTCTGGCGCGCCAGGGTACGGCGGTCAGCCTGATGGCGATCGGCGACGACTGGCAGTCGATCTATGGCTGGCGCGGCAGCTCCCCGGAGCTGTTCATGGACTTCGACCGGCACTTCCCGGGCAAGGGCAAGGCGAAGAGCAGCGCGCTGCTGATGTTGGCCACCAACTACCGCTGCATCGAGCCGGTGATCCGCGACGGCGAGGCGGTGCTGGCCGGCGTCGCCTGCAAGCAAGCCAAGACCAGCAAGGCGTTCAAGGCCATGCAGCCGGGCGATCACGGGGTCAAGCTGGTGCAGGGCTTCGATAGCAAGGCGCGCATGCCGGAGCTGCTGGCGGCGATCGAGGCCCAGTGCGCCCACGTCGCCAGCCGCCGCATGGCCGACCGCAGCGCGGTGCTGCTGCTGAGCCGGCGCAACGAGCCCTTGCGGGCGATTCAGGCCAAGTTGGACAAGCGGCTGCCGGTCAAGGCCTACAGCATCCACCGCGCCAAGGGCCTGCAGGCCGAGGTGGCGATCATCGTCGACGATTGCGCGCCGGCGCAGCCGCACCCGCTGCGCAATGCGCTCTATGCCTACTCGGGCTTCTTCCGCAACAGCTACGACCAGGCGATGAGCGATGAAGGCCTGCGCCTGGCCTATGTGGCGATCACCCGGGGCGTGAGCCGGGTGCTCTGGTTCACCAACAAGACCCAGGGCGCGACCCGGGTGTTGGCGGCGCGCGCCGGCCGGCACGGGGGCGGGGGCTGAGGGCGATTAGTCTGGCCACTCAGAGCTTGTAGCCGATCTGGCGCAACAGGTTCTTGCGCCAGAGGATGTCGTCGTCGCCTTCGAGGTCACGGGCGCAGTAGCCGTCGACCACGCCGAGCACGGCGCGGCCCTGCGCGGTTTCGGCGAGTACCACTTCGGTCGGATTGGCGGTGGCGCAGAAAATCCGGCAGACCTCGGCCACCAGCTTGATGCTGTTCAACACGCTGAGCGGGTAGACGCCCGCACCGAGGAAGACGATGAAGCAATGGCCGGCGCCAATCGCCTGGGCATTGCGCTGGGCCAGCTCGATCATCGCGTCATCGGTGCCCGACCAGCGCACCAGGCACTTGCCCGAGGCCTCGCAGAAGGCCAGGCCGAACTTGATCCCCGGCACGGCCGCGACCAGCGCTTCGTGGATGTCCTCGACGGACTTGATGAAGTGGGTCTGGCCGAAGATGAAGTTGATCTCCTCCGGCTTGTCGATGTTCACCGTGAGCAGTTGCATGGCAGCTATCTCCTGGGTCGAGGGGGGGGCGACAGCCTGGCTGATCCCTGGCTGGGAAACGCTTTCGGCACTGGGATAAGCATAGTCATGGACGCTGGGATTCTGTCGGCGGTCTGTTTATGGCGACCTGCGATTCATTGCCTCTGGTCTGCGCAGCATGGTGATCAAATTCAGATCATCAAGGTGAATTACCCGGGCAGCCGCTGGGCTTAAGCGAATCGCCACCCGGCCCACATTGTGGTGTCCGGCTCGCCTGGGTTCCGCTCAGTCAGACAGCGCTGCATCGCCCTGACGCACCTCGGGATTGACCAGGGTGCAACTGTCCCCATTGAAATACGCCAGCAGGTTGGCGAAGGCATCGCCGAAATACAGCTCATAGCTGTGCCGCTCGACATAGCCGAGATGCGGGGTGCAGAGAATTCTGGGGTGGTTCAGCAACGGGTGCGCCTGATCCAGCAGCGGCTCGTCCTCGAATACATCGAGGGCGGCAAAGCCTGGCCGTCCTTGGCTCATGGCCGTCAGCAGGGCCTCGGGGGCAATCAGCTCGGCGCGGCTGGTATTGACCAGCAAGGCACTGGGTTTCATCCACAGCAGATCTTCCAGGGTTACCGCGTGGCGCGTGCTGTCGAGTAGGCGCAGATGCAGGCTGAGCACATCGGCTTCGCTGAAGAACGCCTGACGCGACTCGGCCGCACGATGGCCATCACGCTGCGCCGCCTGGCGTGAAACCGCGCTGCCCCACACCAGTACCGGCATCTCGAAAGCCTGGGCATAGCGCGCCAGCCGCTGGCCGATCTTGCCGTAGCCCCAGATGCCCAGCGTCTGGCCGCATAAGCGCTCGCCAAGATTGACCTGCCAGTGCCCGGCGTAGAGCCCATCTATCGCCGTACGCAGTTGCCGGCGGGCATTGAGAATCAGGGTCCAGGTCAGTTCGGCGGCGGCAATCGGCGAGCCCCGACCTTCCACCACCGCTACGCCATGACGGCTACAGGCATCCAGATCCAAGTGGGGACCGACCCTGCCGGTCTGGCTGATCAACTTGAGCCTGGGCAACTGCGCCAGCAGGGTCTCGTCGATCACGCTGCGCTCGCGGGTCAGCACCAGCGCGTCGGCATCGGCGAAGCGTTGCGCCAGTACTCTGGGGTCTTTCTGCGCATCGTGATACAGGCTGACCTCATGCCCGCTCAACTGCGCGAAGCAGTCGAGCGAGCGGACGGCATGCTGGTAGTCATCGGGAATCACGATATTCAAGTGCAGATCTCCTGGAGCGCACAACGCCCTCCACGCCGCTTCGATGATCGATCAGTCAGTGACTGCAAGGGGTGCTGGTTTGCGCCCGCGCCAGGCGCGCAATATCGGCAAGGCCACCATCACGGCAACCAGCGCCCATACAGCGACTGTAATTGGGCTGCCCCACAGGATACCCAGCTCGCCATTGGACAGCGAAAGCGCTCGACGCAGGTTGTCTTCCATCATGCCGCCGAGAATGAAGCCCAGCAGCACTGCAGATAGCGAGTAGTCCAGCTTGCGCAGGATGTAACCGCACACTCCGATGCCGATCATCAGGAACAGATCGAAGGTGGTCGAATGCACCGCATACACGCCAATCGAGGTGATGATGGCAATTGCTGGTACCAGCGCCCAGGTCGGCACTGCGAGGATGCGGGTGAAGATGCGCACCATCGGCACGTTCATCACCAGCAGCATGATGTTGGCGACGAACAACGAGGCGATCAGGCCCCAGACCACTTCGGGCTGGTTCTGAAACAGCATTGGTCCCGGCGTGATGTTGTACAGCGTCAGCGCGCCGAGCATCACCGCGGTGGTGCCGGAGCCGGGTACGCCGAGGGTCAGCATCGGCACCATGGAGCCACAGGCCGCGCCGCTGTTGGCGGTCTCCGGGGCGGCCAGGCCGCGCAGGTCACCCTTGCCGAACTGGTTGTCCTTGCTCGCCATGCGCTTCTCGGACATGTAAGCCACTGCGCTGGCCAGGGTCGCCCCGGCGCCAGGCAGCACGCCCAGGACGAAACCGACCACACCACTGCGCAGGTTGGTGGCCAGTACGAAGGCCCCTTCCTTGAAGTTGAACAGCATGCGTCCGGTGGCTTTGGCCGCCTTGTGGCCATGGTGGGTTCTTTCCAGCAGCACCAGGATTTCGCTGATGCTGAACAACCCGAGCACCAGGACGATGAACTGAATGCCGTCGGCCAACCCCAGGCTGCCGAAGGTGAAGCGATACACGCCGCTGTTGGCATCGATGCCGACACAGGACAGGGCCAGGCCGATGAACGCAGCCATGGCGGTTTTCAGCGGTTTGTTGTCGGCCATGCCGGCCAGGCAGGTAATCGCGAACACCATCAACACGAAATACTCCGCCGGCCCAAAGGCCACGGCCCATTTAGCCAGCAGGGGCGCGAACAGCACCACGCCGATAGTCGCGATGGTGCCGCCGATAAACGAGCTCCAGGCCGACAGCGACAGGGCGATACCGGCCTTGCCCTGTTGGGCCAGAGGGTAGCCATCGAGGGTGGTCATCACCGCCGAGGCTTCGCCGGGAATATTCAGCAGGATCGAGGAAATTCGTCCGCCATATTCGCAGCCCAGATAGACCGCCGCGAGCAGAATCAAGGCGGTTTCCGGCGGCAGGCCGAGGGCGAAGGCAATCGGGATCAATAGGGCGACGCCGTTGACCGGCCCTAAACCAGGCAGCAGGCCGACGATGGTACCAATCAGGGTGCCGCAAAAAGCCGTAATCAGGTTGTAGGGTGTCAGGGCCACGCCGAAGCCGAGGCCCAGATAATGAATAGTGTCCATAGGTCAGCTCCCCAGTTTCGCGAGCATGCCGAGTGGCAGAGGCACATCGAGGCCATAGTCGAACAGCAGATAGAGCCCAACGGCGATCACTATGCCGCCGACAGCGCTCTGTACGCGGGTTGCGTCATACAGATAAGCCATGGCGACCGCGAACAGTGCGCTGCTGAGGATGAAACCGAGCACATCGAACAAAGCCGCGTAGGCCACCATCGCCGCGATACAGAGCGCGATCTTGCGGATTACCTGACGATTCAGCGGCGGCTCTTCCCTGGGCTCGGTCTGTTTGGCTGGCTTTAACACTTGGTAAAGCGCACCCAGTACCAGCAGTGATAACAACAGCAAGGGATAGGCACGTGGCCCCACGGGCTCGTAAGCGAAGGGGGACTGATAGCCCCAGGCCAACGCTATCAAAGCCACATAAATCAGCAGGTTAACGCCTGCAAAAATACGATCGTGCATCATTCTGCTCCTGGCTGGGCTGCCCACATGGGTAACCCACACCGTCGATGGATTTACTCGGCGACCAGGCCAAACTCTTCGCCCAGCTTGCGATAATCCTCAACCTGCTTTTTCACCAGGTCGTTCAACGCTTGGCCAGTGACATTCAGCGGGAGCACATCGCGATCTTGCAGGTACTGCTGGAACTCTTGCGAACTTTGCAATTTGGCAAACGCAGCTTTCCACCAGTCGAGGTCTTCCTGCTTGACCTCAGGGCCCATGTAATAGCCACGGATCAGCGGCCATTGAATGTCATAGCCTTGTTCTTTGGCGGTGGGGACGTCTGCCAGTTCGCCCGGCAGGCGTTCCTCGCTGTAGACCACCAGCGCGCGGATCTTGTTGCCGCGTTGCGCGCGGATTTCACTGGCACTGCCGGTCACCAGGTCGACGTGCTTGCCCATCAATGCCATGTAATGCTCGGAGCCACCTTCGAAGGCCGCATAGCGCAGTTCGCGGGGATTGACGCCGGCGGCCTTGGCCAGCAGGGCAATCTTGGCCCAGCCCTGGCCTCCGATGCTGCCACCGCCACCGACGGTAATGCTCTTGGGGTCTTTCTTCAGCGCCTGGATCACATCTTCGAGGCTCTTGAACGGCGAATCCTCGCGCACTGCCAGGGTGCCGTAGTCGGTGCCGATGGTGGTCAGCCACTGCACCGCGTTTTCGTCGTAGCGACCGTACTTGCCCAGGGCCAGGTTGAGCAGCGAGGCGCCGGAGAAGGCGATCAGGGTGCCGGACTCGTCACGGCGATTGGCCGCGATGGCGTTATAGGCCACCGCACCGATGCCGCCGGGCATGTAGGTGACGCGCATCGGCGAGTCGAGCAGGTGGTGATCCTTGAGGCCGGCCTGGGCCAGCTTGCAGGTCATGTCGAAACCACCGCCGGGCTTGCTCGGGGCGATGCACTCGGGACGCGACGGCTCGCCTGCTTGAGCGTAAACGCTGCCCAGGATCAAGGCGCAGGCGAGGGGCAGGAGTTTGCTGAGGGTGACTGTTTTCATGGTTGCGTTCCTGTTTTTGGATTTGTTTGCAGGAGTTGGGCGCCGTGTTACCAGCACGCCACGATTGGGCTGGGAGTCAAGTGACTTTCGTCGGCTCCCAGCCGGGAGCCTGGTTCCAGGCGGTCTCGATCAAAAGAAGCGATAGGTGTAGTCGACGTAGAAGCGGTGGTCGGTTTCGTCTTCCTTCACGCCATCCAGGCGGCCGGTCTTGGCCGAGTGGTAGTCGAGATAGATGTAACGAACCGCCAGACCCTTGATCACGGGGACCTGATAGGTCAGGTCGAAGGCGAGTTCGTTCTCGTCCGCTTCGCCGAGGGCGGCGTTGGCGCTGTTCTTGGCATCGCTGCCGTCCTTGTAGCTGACGACGGTCTTCAGGCCTTTCACATGGTCTTGCCAGTCGTAGCCGGCGGAGAGCATCCAGACTTTTTCGTCGTTGTTGCTGAAGTCGGCCAGCACCCCGCCGGTGGGGAAGGGGTTGGTACCGTGATCGCCGGCGAAGTTGTCCTCGATCCAGGCGCCGTCGAACTTCGTCACTGCTGCGCCCAGCTCCACGTTGCCCAGCTTCCAGTTGGCGGCAAGATAAATGCCTTGGCCATCGTTGTCGCTGTCGGTCACGCCGTTGATCGCTCCCGGCAGATCCTCGTCGTCCAGTTCGGCGCTTTCGGAGCCGGTGACGAAGAGCTTGCCGTCATCGCTGGAGGTGTGGATGCCGCCGGTCAGCTTGAGGCTGGACTGGTTGCCCAGCGTAAAGTTGTACGAGGCGACCAGGCCGGTCTTCTTCAGGAAGTCCTGGGCCCGCAGGTGTTCCAGGTTGAGGCTGAAGGGGCCGGCCACATAGCTGGCGCCCAGGCTGTCGATGTAATCGATGGCGCCATCGGCGGAGTTGTCGGTCTTGAATTCCTCGAAGGAACTGTCCGAGCGCGACGACCATTCGTTATAGCGCGCCCCGTACAGGCTTAGGCCTTTGAGCGGCATGAGCTGGAGACTGCCGCCCGAGAAGGTGTTCGGCACGGCGCGGCTACCCGAGCTGGAAAGCAGCATGGACTTGTGCAACTGGCGGCCAAGCTTGGCGCTGGCCAGATCTTGGTACTTGAGCTTGACGAAGGCCTGGGCGACCTGCCCGAAGGAGTCGTGCAGCTCGCCGTTGTTGTCGACCGAAAGCACGTCGGAGGTATTCTTGCCGCTGTTATCCAGCTTGTTGACGCTGTAACCGGAGATACCGACGCCGATCACGTCGGCGAAATAGGGCGACTCGTAGTTGAGCTGCAAGCCCAGCGCCGACTGCGTGCGGTCGTTGCTGTCGGTTTCGAAATCGCGATCGAAGTGAACACCACGCGTCTTCAACTCCAGGGAGTGACCGCTGGTGTCCAGGGCCATGGCGCTGAGCGGCAGGATCAGGCTGGCGGTAAACGCCGCAGTCTGTCCGAAGCTGATCTTATTCTTATTGGAACGCATCGATACTCTCCGTTGCAGGTAATGACCCCGCCAAAGCCGGGTCGAGTCTGTGGTAACCAGGTCAGGCGTCAGCAGCCGCCTTTGAATGGCTCGCGTTTACCGACGTGAGCTGGGTACGTACACGTCGCCGGTGAACAGGCGGCGCGCGGTGCGGATCAGCGAGGCACGCATAGCTTCTGGCGAGTCACCTGCGGCCGGCTCCAGCGATACCTCGATTTGCCCACCGGCGTGCTCGAGCTTGACCAGAGTGGGGCCGTTGACCGGTGCCAGGTCGTGGGCCACGCTTCCCGGCAGCGCACAGGCACTGGCCAGGCCGATGGCCCCCGTGGCGGCCAGGGAGCGGTGGCAGTTGTGCGGCATGAAGTAGCGGGTGTTGAGCGCGCCGCCGTTACGCGGCGAGGACAACAGCACCGGCTTGGGAATGACCATCTGCGACACATCGCCAAGCCCCATAGCTCGTCCGGCCTGCAAGCGAATGCTCTCCAGACGCGCCAGCAACTCGCTGTCGGCATCCAGTTCGGCGGGGCTTTCGTAGCCGGTCTTGCCCAGCGCGGCGGCATGCATCAGCACCATCGGCATGGCCATGTCGATGCAGGTGACCTCAACGCCATCGAAGCGATCGCGTACCTGGCCGGTGGGCAGCAAGCGGCCGGTCTTGGCGCCGGCGGCATCGAGGAAGGTGAGCTTGATCGGCGCCGCGGTGCCGGGTACGCCATCGATGCTGGTATCGCCTTCATAGCGCACGCGGCCGTTGGGGGTCAGCACTTCGGAGTCGATCAGGGTATTGGTGTTGACGTTGCGAATGCGCACCCGGGTGACCGGTGTAGCGGCGTTGACCAGGCCATGCTCGATGGCGAAAGGCCCAATGGCACAGAGCATATTGCCGCAGTTGGGGGCCGTATCGACCCGGCGCTGTGCCACCATCACTTGCACGAACAGGTAATCGACATCGGCGTCCGGATGACTGGAAGCGCTGACAATCGCCACCTTGCTGGTCTGCGGGCTGCCACCGCCGATACCATCGATTTCCAACTCATGCCCCGAGCCCATCAGCTTGAGCAGCAACTCGTCGCGCAGAGCAGGATTGCTGGGCAGGTGGTTGGCCAGGAAAACCGGGCCTCGGGACGTGCCGCCGCGCATAAGGACACAAGGTATCGCCTGCATGATGTCTCCGGTGCAATAAATAGGTTTATTGTTGCGTGGAATAATTATTGGGCGATTCTGTTTGATTTGTACATTGCATATATTTGCTCTATTAATAGATTTCACGCATTAATGCAGGCCGCACAACCCCATTCACAGGGTCGCAACAGGCGCGTCGCGGGATTGGTCGACTGCATTCGATTTGTGAATCGTAAAAATCACGCCGATTAATAGGTGTCACGCATGAATTACGAACTGCAGGACCTCCGGGCCTTCGTAAAAATTGCCGAATTCGGTAATTTTCACGAAGCCGCCAACGCGATCCACCTGTCACAGCCGGCATTGACCCGGCGCATGCAGAAGCTCGAGGAGGGGCTGGGCACCCAGTTGCTTGACAGAACCACGCGTCGCGTCAGCCTGACCGCGGTGGGCCGCGACTTCTTGCCCAAGGCCAGGCGCTTGCTGGACGATTTCGAGCGGTCAATCCTCTGCATTCGCGAACTGGCCGAGCGCCAGTCAGGCCAGGTGACCCTGGCCTGCATTCCCACGGCGGCGTTCTACTTCCTGCCGACTGTGATCCGCGAATTCAACCTGCAGTATCCGAAGATCCGCATCCGCATCCTCGACCTGAGTGCCCATGAAGGGCTGGAGGCGGTGCTACGTGGTGAGGCCGATTTCGGCATCAACATGCTCAGCGGTCAGAGCGCGGAGATCGACTTCACCCCATTGGTTGAGGAACCTTTCGTGCTCGCTTGCCGCCGTGACCATCCTCTGGCCGCACAGCCTCAGGTGGCCTGGCGCGAACTCAGCGATTACCGCCTGATCGGCGTCGGTCGCTTGAGTGGCAACCGGGTACTGCTCGACCACGGCCTGGCCCATCTGGATTGGCGGCCCAGTTGGTTCTACGAGGTGCAGCACCTATCCACTTCGCTGGGCATGGTCGAGGCCGGGCTGGGAGTGGCGGCATTGCCCAGCCTGGCGATGCCGGCGGACGATCATCCAATTCTGATCCAGCGCCCCCTGGTTGACCCGGTCATCAGCCGCACCCTGGGGTTGGTGCGTCGGCATGGCTCGTCGCTGTCGCCTGCGGCCGAGCAGTTCGTCGATACCTTGCTGCGGCAATGGCCTGGCTACACCTCGCTAGGTTCCAGCGGCAAACTGGCGAATCTTTCTTAGGTCATCCCTACGGGGCCGGTCCGTGCCAGGTGCAATGGATTTCGGCTTGCCCTGAGTGAGTCCGGGCTGTGGTCACGTCGGGATCTAAATCTTGGGCTTCGCGGAACTCGGCCTACGAGGCTCCAGCTAACCCACGGCTGACCCAGACCTTGCTGGCGCTGTGATGGAGGATCCCGTGGCGGCGGGCCAGGGCGTGGCGGTCTTGGTCGTAGCCGCCGCCGATCAGGCCGACCACCGGGATGTCGCGGCCCAGGCAGTGCTCGAGTACCGCCCGGTCGCGGGCGGCGATGCCGGCGTCGGTCAGTTGCAGGTAGCCGAGGGCGTCGTCCCGGTGTACGTCGACCCCGGCGTCGTACAGCACGATGTCCGGCTGGTACAACGGCAGCAGGTAATTCAGCGCGTCGTCCACCACCTTCAGGTAAGCGCTATCGCCCATGCCCATCGGCAGGGGGATGTCCCAGTCGCTGGCGGCCTTGCGCGCGGGGAAGTTCTTTTCGCAGTGCAGGGAGACGGTGATCGCTTCCGGGATATCGGCCAGCAGGCGGGCGCTACCGTCGCCCTGGTGCACGTCGCAGTCGAAGATCAGCACCCGTTGCGCCTTGCCGGCTTCGAGCAGGTAGCGGGCGATCACCGCCAGGTCGTTGAAGATGCAGAAACCGGACGGGTGATCGTAATGGGCATGATGGGTGCCGCCGGCCAGGTGACAGGCCAGGCCATGCTGCAAGGCCTGCTCGGCAGCCAACAGCGAGCCGCCCACCGCGCGCAGGGTGCGCCGGGCCAGGGCCGCGCTCCAGGGCAGGCCGAGGCGGCGCTGGTCGTCGTGGGGCAGTTCGCCGCTCATGTAGCGCTCGATATAGGCCGGGCAGTGGGCCAGGGCCAGCACCTCCGGCGGGCACAGCGCGGGGCGCAGCAACTCGGCGTCGCTGGTCAGACCGCTGGCCACCAGGTGACCGCGCAGCAGGCGGAATTTTTCCATGGGGAAACGATGGCCGGCCGGGAAGGGCGGGCTGTAGTCGTCGTGATAGACCAGCGGCAGGCGCATACAATGGCACTCTTCAATGCAGCGCCTGAGTATGGCGGCGCTGCCTGGGCCGACTCAAGTGGGACACCAATGACCGAGCAGGACGCCGTGCGCGCCTATCACCAGCTGAGCAAGCACCAGCCGCAACGCTTCGCCCCCGGACCCGGGCAGCTGGAGTGGGCGACCCAGCCCGCCGCCTTTCGCCGTTACGCCGGTGCGCGCCTGATCGAGTTGTGGCACCGGCCGCTGCAGGAGTCGCCCGACTACGACGCGGTGTTCGCCGCGCCGCTGGGCGCGCCGGCGCCGCTGGATCGGGCCAGCCTGTCGCAGCTGCTGTATGACAGCCTGGCGCTGTCGGCCTGGAAGGAGGCCGGCGGCAGCCGCTGGGCGCTGCGGGTCAATCCGTCGTCGGGCAATCTGCACCCGACCGAGGCCTATCTGCTGCTGCCGGCCGGCAGTCTGCAAGACGAGGCCTTGCTGGCCCATTACACGGCCGACGCCCATGCCCTGGAGGTGCGTGGCGAACTGCCGGCGCCACTGGCCGCCCAGTTGTCCCAGGAGTTGCCGGCGGGCGGCTGCCTGCTGGCGCTGACCAGCATTGCCTGGCGCGAGGCGTGGAAATACGGCGAGCGGGCCTATCGCTACTGCCAGCATGACCTCGGCCATGCCCTGGCTGGCCTGGCCATCGCCGCCAGCGCGCTGGGCTGGCAGGTGCGCCTGCTGCGCGGGGTGGCCGAGGCGCGCCTGGACGGCGTGTTCGGCCTGGATCGCGCGGGCTTTGCCGAGGCCGAGCATGTCGACTGCCTGCTCTGGGTCGGCCCGGCCCAGGCCAGCGAGTTCGCCCTGCAAGACAGCTTGCTGCATGGCCTGGCCGCGCTGGAACTGAGTGGCGCGCCCAATCGCCTGTCGCCTCAGCAGCGCGACTGGCCGGAACTGGCCCGGGTGCAGGCGCTCTGTCGCGCCCCAGCCTTGCCCGCGCAGCCCTGGCTGGCGGAAGCCGGTCGCGTGCAGGCGGACAATCCCGGTCTGGCGCTGCGGCCGATCCTGCATCGCCGGCGCAGCGCGCAAGCCATGGACGGCAAGAGCGGGATTCACGCCGAGCTGCTGTTCGCCTGGCTGCAGCGGCTGATGCCGGCCAACTCGCCGGTGCCTTTCGCCCTGACCGGGGAGGCGGCGCAGGTCGACCTGCTGCTGTTCGTCCACCGTGTGCAGGGCCTGGACCCCGGCCTGTACTGGCTGGCGCGGGTCGACGGGCAGGCGCAACACGGCCTGCGCGAGGATTTTCTCTGGCAGCGGGTGCACGCCGAATTGCCGCTGTACCGCCTGCTCGCCGGCGACGCCCGCGGCCTGGCGGAGTTTCTCTCCTGCGGCCAGGACATCGCCAGCGATGGCTGCGTGGCCCTGGCCATGCTCAGTCGCTTCGACACGGCCCTCGAGGCCGGCGCCTGGCGTTACCCGCGGCTGTACTGGGAGTGCGGGCAGATCGGCCAGTTGCTCTATCTGGAAGCCGAGGCGGCGGGGCTGTCCGCCACCGGGATTGGCTGTTATTTCGACGATTCGGTGCATGAATTGCTCGGGCTTGCCGACAGCCGCTGGCAAAGTCTTTACCATTTCACCCTGGGTCGGGCGGTGTGGGATGAGCGCCTCAGTTCGCTACCGGCCTATTCGGAATTACGTTTGCCGCCCACTGGGGCAGTCATTGGAGAACAAGCATGAGTCAGGTACTGGACGAGTTGGTCGCCCTGTTGAGCCTGGAGGCCATCGAGGAGAACCTCTTTCGAGGCGTCAGTCAGGATCTGGGGTTCCGTCAGTTGTTCGGCGGCCAGGTGCTCGGTCAGTGCGTGTCGGCGGCCAGCCAGACGGTCGAGGCCGACCGTCATGTGCATTCCATGCACGGCTACTTTCTGCGTCCCGGCGACGCGGCGCTGCCGGTGGTCTATCAGGTGGAGCGCATCCGCGACGGCGGTAGCTTCAGCACCCGCCGCGTGGTGGCGGTGCAGAAGGGCAAGCCGATTTTCTTCTGCAGCGCCTCCTTCCAGTACGACGAGGAAGGCTTCCAGCACCAGACCGGGATGCCCGACGTGCCGGGGCCGGAGGGTCTCAAGTCGGAGACCGAGCTGGCCCGACTGATCGCCGACTCGCTGCCCGAGGGTATACGCGAGCGCGCGGTGATCGACAAGCCGATCGAGATCCGCCCGGTGACGGTCGGCAACCCCTTCGCCCCCGAGCCGAGCGAGCCGGTCAAGCATGTGTGGTTCCGCGCCGCCGGTGAGTTGCCGGACGACCCGCAACTGCACAAGTACCTGCTGGCCTACGCCAGCGATTTCAACCTGCTGACCACCTCGATGCTGCCCCATGGCGTGTCGGTCTGGCAGAAGTTCATGCAGGTCGCCAGCCTCGACCATTCGCTGTGGTTCCACGGCAACCTGCGCATGGACGACTGGCTGCTGTACGCCATGGACAGCCCCTGGTCCGGCAATGCCCGTGGCTTCTCCCGCGGCAGCATCTTCAACCGTCAGGGCCAGCTGGTCGCCTCGGTCGCCCAGGAAGGCCTGACCCGGGTGCGTGAGGACTGGAAATGAAGCTAAGCGCAGCGCGCCACTGGGTGTTCGACATGGACGGCACCCTGACCCTGGCGGTGCATGACTTCGAGGCGATCAAGCGGTCGCTGGACATCCCCCTGGAGCACGACATCCTCCACCACCTGGCGGCCTTGCCCGATGAGGTTGCGGCGGCCAAGTACGCCTGGCTGCTGGAGCATGAGCGTGAGCTGGCGCTGAGCGCCAAACCGGCGCCGGGGGCCATCGAGCTGGTGCGCGGGTTGCACGGACGCGGCTGCCGGCTCGGCATCCTCACCCGCAACGCCCACGAGCTGGCGCTGGTGACGCTGCAGGCGATCGGCCTGGGCGACTGCTTCGCCAGCGGCGACATTCTCGGCCGCGACGAGGCGCCGCCCAAGCCGCATCCCGGCGGTTTGCTGCACCTGGCCGAGCGCTGGCAGGTGACGCCGGGCGAACTGGTGATGGTCGGCGACTACCGCTTCGACCTGGAATGCGCCCGCGCCGCGGGCGCCTGGGGCGTGCTGGTCAATCTGCCGGACAACCCCTGGCCGCAGTTGACCGATCACTTCGCGGTGGATTGCGCGGCGCTGCAGCGGGTGATCTAGCCGGATTCCGCGAATTTGCCGGGCAAGCAGAAATGGCCACCCTCAGACATATCAGCATTCCGGTGCGCGCGGCGCACCCTAGGCGGCGGAGCACTTGTCGTAGGCTGCGCCGTGCGCACCACGGATTTACGCGTTTGCGCAGCCGCCGGACGCCAGGTCCTTGAGGATCGGGCAGTCGGGGCGCTCGTCGCCCTGGCAGTGTTGCATCAGCTCCTGCAGGGTGTCGCGCAGGCCGCTGAGTTCGGCGATCTTGTGGTTGAGCTCGGCGATATGTCCGGCGGCCAGGGCCTTGACGTCGGCACTGGCGCGCTGGCGGTCCTGCCACAGCGCCAGCAGTTGGGCCACCTCGGCCAGGGAGAAGCCCAGATCCCGCGCGCGCTTGATAAAGGCCAGGCGATGCAGGTCCTGGGCGCCGTACTGGCGGTAGCCGCTGTCGCTGCGCCCGGCGGCCGGCAGCAGCTCGATCGACTCGTAGTAGCGGATCATCTTGGCGCTGAGGCCGGTTTTCTGCGCGGCTTGGCCGATATTCATGGTTGTCTCCCATTCTGCGTGCTGTCCGTGAAAGCGTGATCGCGGGCATGGCCCGCTCCTACGGGGTTGTCGTGGACTCGCTCGTCGTCGTGTAGGAGCGGTCCATGGCCGCGATTGGGGCTATTCGCGCTCTTTCGGCTTCCAGGTCTTCAGTAGCAGCGCATTGCTCACCACGCTGAGACTGGACAGGGCCATGGCGGCGCCAGCGAGCATCGGGTTGAGCAGGCCGGCCGCGGCCAGGGGGATGCCGACCAGGTTGTAGACGAAGGCCCAGAACAGGTTCTGGCGGATCTTGTTGTAGGTGCGCCGGCTGATGTCCAGCGCCGCCGGCACCAGGCGCGGGTCGCCGCGCATCAGGGTGATGCCGGCGGCATGCATGGCCACATCGGTGCCGCTGCCCATGGCGATGCCGACATCCGCGGCGGCCAGCGCCGGGGCGTCGTTGATGCCGTCGCCGACCATCGCCACCACCCCGGTATTTCTCAGCTCACCGATGATCGTCGCCTTGTCGGCCGGCAGCACCTCGGCGTGCATGGCATCGATGCCCAGGGCGCTGGCCACCGCATGGACGCTGCCGCGGTTGTCGCCGCTGATCAGGTGGCTGCTGATGCCCTGCGCCTTGAGCTGGGCGATGGCCTCGGCGGCTCCGGCCTTGAGCGTATCGCCGAAGGCGAACAGCCCCAGCACCTGCGGCGTCGGTGCCTGTTCGATCAGCCAGGACAGGGTGCGACCCTCGGCTTCCCAGGCCAGGGCCTCGGCGGCCAGGCTCTGGTTGTGCAGCCAGCCCTCTTCGAGCAGGCGTTTGTTGCCCAGGGCCAGTTGCCGCTCGCCGATCTGCCCGGCAATCCCGCGCCCGGCCAGGGCCTGGCTGTCGACCACCTCGGCCAGCGGCAACTGGCGGGCAGTGCATTCGTCCAGCACCGCCTTGGCCAGCGGGTGTTCGCTGCCGCGTTGCAGGGCGCCGGCCAGTTGCAGCAGGGTCGCGGTGTCGCCGTCGAGTGCCGTCATGTGAGCGATCCGCGGCGTGCCCGAGGTCAGGGTGCCGGTCTTGTCGAACGCCACGGCCGTGACCCCATGGGCCACTTCCAGGGCTTCGGCGTCCTTGATCAGAATGCCGTGGCGCGCGGCCACCCCGGTGCCGGCCATGATCGCCGTCGGCGTGGCCAGGCCGAGGGCGCAGGGGCAGGCGATCACCAGTACCGCCACGGCATTCAGCAGCGCGGTTTGCAGCGTGGCGCCGAACAGCAGCCAGCCCAGCAGGGTGGCCAGGGCGAGCAGCAGCACGGTCGGCACGAAGACCTGACTGACCTTGTCCACCAGCTTCTGGATTGGCGCCTTGGCGGCCTGGGCGTCCTCGACCAGGCGGATGATCGTGGCCAGCACGGTTTCCGCCCCCAGGGCGGTGGTCTCGATCAGCAGGCGGCCTTCGCCGTTGATCGCCCCGGCGGTGACCTTATCGCCCGGTTGCTTGGGTTGTGGCAGGCTCTCGCCGCTGATCAAGGCTTCGTCGGCATGGCTCTGGCCTTGCAGCACCTGGCCGTCGACCGGGAAGCGCTCGCCGGGCTTGACCAGCACCTGATCGCCCAGGATCAGGGCGCTCAGCGCCACCCACTGCTCGACGCCATCGCGCAGGCGCAGGGCCTGATCCGGGCGCAGGGCCTGCAAGGCGCGGATGGCGCTGGTGGTCTGCCGTTTGGCGCGGCTTTCCAGGTATTTGCCGAGCAGGATCAGGCTGATGATCACCGCCGAGGCCTCGAAGTACAGGTGCGGCATCGCGTCGCTCGGGGTGATCGCCCATTGATAGAGGCTCAGGCCATAGGCGGCGCTGGTGCCCAGGGCGACCAGTTGATCCATGTTGCCGGCACCGGCGCGCAGGGCCAGCCAGGCGGCGCGGTAGAAGCGCGCACCGAAGACGAACTGCACCGGCGTGGCCAGGGCGAACTGCAGCCAGGCCGGCAGCATCCAGTGCGCGCCGAAGGGTTGCGCCAGCATCGGGATCAGCAGCGGCGCGGTGAGCAGCAGGGCCAGCGTCAGGGCCCGGCGTTCGCGTTGCAAGTGACGCTCGGCGGCCGGCTGGGCGGGCTTTTCGAGATCCACCGGGGTGGCCGTGTAACCGGCCTTGGCGACCGCCTGCAGCAGGCCTTGCACGTCGAGACCCGGGGTGACCTGCAGCAGCGCCTGTTCGGTGGCCAGGTTGACGCTGACCCTGAGCACGCCCGGCAGCTGCGCCAGGGCGCGCTCGACGCGGCCGACGCAACTGGCGCAGGTCATGCCGGCGATGGCCAGTTCCAGGCGTTCGCTGGGCACCTGATAGCCGGCGCCGGCAACGGCGGCGAGCAACTGCTCCAGGCTGTCCGACGGCGCTTCGATGCGCGCCTGTTCGCTGGCCAGGTTGACCGTGGCGCTGGCGACGTTGGGCACTTTGCGCAAGGCGCGCTCGACCCGGCCGGCGCAACTGGCGCAGGTCATGCCATTGATCGGCAGGTCGAAAGTGGTCAGATCGGACATGCAGGAGCCTCCGTTGAGTTCCGCTACAGGATCAACCTTGACCCATGGGTAAGGTCAAGTGCTGTTTTATGCCTTGACCTTACCCATGGGGCAAGCCTGACACTGTGTGCCTCCCGTAAAAAGGGGCCGACATTCAATCAGGAGGTTGCAGATGCAGACGACAAAGATTCACACATTCAGGGTCGAAGGCATGACCTGCGAGCATTGCGTCAAAACGGTTAGAGAAGCCCTGCTGGCGCGCGATCCGGCGGCCGATGTGAAGGTGAAGTTGCAAGGAGGCGAAGTGCGGGTGAGCAGCAGCCTGTCGAGCGACGAACTGATCATCGCGATTGCCGAGGCGGGCTACGGGGTGGGTCTGGCGTAACTATTGCTTCCGTGCATCGCCGCAATGGCCGACTGCAGCAAGGGCAATCCGGGGCAGTCGCTTCGGCCTTGCCCTTTTCCGGGGGGGCATCCGGCCCTGCGAGCAGGGCGGATGAAACAGGCGTCATCCTCAGCGGTTAATTCTGCAGGCCACTAGCAGGCCGTTGAAAAACGTAGGCGAGGCAGCCAGCGCAAGGCAAAAACAGGCGAAAAAGCGGAGTTTACGTGTTGTAAATGAGCATTTTGAGCCTGTTTTTAACGCAGCGATGGCAACGCAGGTAGTTTTTCAACAGCCTGCTAGCCCACCGCGCTCGCGACATACCAGGTAACAACTGGGCGGGCGCAGGTGGCGTGCGTGGCGGTCACACAACTATGCTCGATACCCATGCAGTGCCACCACGGAGGATTTCATGCCTAGCCGTCGTCACTTCATTCAGCGCAGCGCCACCCTGCTCGGCCTCGCAGCCGTGCCCTGGCCGGCGCGTCGTGCCTTCGCCCTGGACCCCGGACAACTGCTGCAGCGGCGCATTCCCGGCAGCGACGAACTTCTGCCGGTGATCGGCCTGGGCACCTCACGCACCTTCCACGTCAGCCTCGACGATGCCAGCCTCGGCCCGCTGGACGAGGTGATGCGCACCTTCATCAACGGCGGCGGCACCCTGATCGACACCGCGCCCAGCTATGGTAACGCCGAGGCGGTCAGCGGCGAGTTGCTCAGGCGCACCAGTACCCGGGATAAGGCGTTTCTCGCCACCAAGGTGTCCGCCAGCGGCCGCGAGCGCGGCATGGCCCAGGTCGAAGCCAGCCTGCGCGCCCTGCAAACCGACCGGCTCGATCTGCTGCAGGTGCACAACCTGCAGGACACCCGCACCCAGCTGGCTTTGCTGCGCGAGCTGAAGGAGCAGGGCAGGGTGCGCTACATCGGCATCACCCATTACCGCGACTCGGCCCACGACGACCTGCTCGCGGTGCTGGCCAAGGAGCCGGTGGACTTCGTCCAGTTCAACTATTCGGTGGCCGAGCGCAACGCCGAGCAGCGCCTGCTGCCTTACTGCGCCGACCGCGGCATCGCCACCCTGATCAACCGGCCGTTCCAGCGCGGCCAGTTGTTCAGCCGGGTCAGGGACAAGCCGCTGCCGGACTGGGCGATCGAGGTCGACGCCACCTCCTGGGCGCAGTTGCTGCTCAAGTTCATCCTCGCCCACCCGGCGGTGACCGTGGTGATCCCGGCCACTTCCAAGGCGCGCTACATGGCCGACAACCTCATGGCCGGCCATGGCCGCCTGCCGGATGCGGCGCTGCGCCAGCGGATCGTGCGGGCGTTCGGCTGACTCGCCTGGAGCGCGGTTTCGCGCCGTGAATCTTCGATGCACCGCACAAGCTCGCGGCTAAAGCCCCTCCCGCGTACGCAGGAAAATGGGGGAGGGGCTTTAGCCGCGAGTTCATCGCTACCACGGCCGAATCCGCTGCTACAAGATGGCGGATCATCTGTAGAGGTGCGGCCTGACTCGTCCATCCGGGCCGCAGAAAGGAAAGATCGATGACTCCAGTCGAACGCCTGGCCACGGCGATCAACGCCAGACCGGCCGAACTGCTCGCCGCGCTGTGCGGCTTCGGCCTGTTTCTCTGCCTGTTCAGCGGCTATTTCATGCTGCGGCCGATCCGCGAGGCGATGGGCATTCGCGGCGGCGTGGAGAACCTGCAATGGCTGTTCAGCGCGACCTTTCTGGTCATGCTCGCCGCCGTGCCGCTGTTCGCCTGGCTCAATTCGCGGGTGCCGCGGGCGCGCTATATCGACTGGGTGTACGGCTTCTTCATCCTCAACCTGCTGGCCTTCGCCGCGCTGTTCCAGCAGGCCGCGGACGATATCTGGGCGGCGCGGGTGTTCTACGTGTGGATCTCGGTCTACAACCTGTTCGTGGTCTCGGTGGCCTGGAGCCTGATGGCCGACGTGTTCGATGCGACCCAGGCCAAGCGCTTGTTCGCCTTTATCGCCGCCGGCGCCAGTTGCGGCGGTTTGGCCGGGCCGGCGCTGGGCGCGCTGCTGGTCGGTGCCATCGGCCAGAGCGGCCTGATCCTCTGCGCCGCCCTGCTGCTTGGCGTGGCGGTGCTGGCCAAGCACTACCTGATGGCCTGGCGCGCCCGCGGCGGCGCCGGCCGGCCCGGCGCACCGCCCAGCGAGCACCCGCGCGAGCCGGTGACGGGCAATCCGTTCAGCGGCATCAGCCGGGTGCTGGCCTCGCCCTACCTGCTGGGCATCAGCGCCTTCGTCATCCTCCTGGCCACCGCCAGCACCTTCCTCTACTTCGAACAGGCACGCCTGGTGGCGCTGACCTTCCCGGAACGCAACCAGCAGATCCGCGTGTTCGGCCTGATCGACTTTAGCGTGCAGGCCCTGTCGCTGCTGGCCCAGCTGTTCGTCACCGGGCGGGTGGCGGAGAAATTCGGCCTGCGCGCGCTGCTGGCCGGGGTGCCGCTGCTGGTCTGCCTGGGCTTTCTCGGTCTGGCCCTGGCGCCGACCTTCGCCATGCTCGCGGCGCTGATGATAGTGCGCCGGGTCGGCGAGTACGCCTTCGTCCGCCCCGGTCGGGAAATGCTCTTCGCCCCGCTCGATGCCCTGACCAAGTACAAGGCCAAGAACTTCATCGACACCCTGGTCTACCGCGGCGGCGACGCCGTCAGCGCCTGGGCCAAGGCCCTGCTCGACATGCTCAGTCAGGGCGTATTGCTCGCCGCCCTGGTCGGCGCCGCCTTGGCCGCCGCGTGGGGTGCGCTGGGCTGGTACCTGGGCGGGCGCCAGGAGCAGAACACGCCACCGGCTGCTACCAAGCTGCATGGCTGAGGCCGCAGCCCTACCCGGATGCAATCCAAGGCAATGACAGCGCGGATGCGGCAGGCTGCCAGCACGATCAGGGTTTCGGGAGCCAGTCGTAACCCTGCAACGGCGGCGCTGGAGAGCATTTTCTCCGAGATGATTTTCTCCGAGGCGCCGGACGCCACCGGCTAACAAGTTCGCGCGGAGTCAGCAGCCCTTGCTACTTGGCCAGCGTCGCGAGCGACGACGGCCATACCAACGCTGCGCCGGTTCGCGCAGGGCGTCATAGGCCCAGTGATAGAGGTAAGTGTAGGGTAGGAAGAACAGCAGCAGCCCGACATCCAGCATGAAGGCGGCAAACAGCCCGATTCCCAGCCACCAGGCAGCAAAGGGCACGCAGAGCACGAGCAAGCCCCCTTCGAACAGCATGGCGTGGGTTATTCGCACCGGCACACTCAGCGCGATCCCCCGGCGCCGTCGCAGACGGTCGAACAGCCGGTTGAACAGCACGTTCCAGGCCAAGGCGATCAAGCAGTTGGCCAGGGTGACGACGCCCATGGTTTGCCAATCAGCCTCCATCAGCCAGGCTAGTAGGGGAGTGCACAGGACAATTGCCAGGATTTCAAAACCCAGGGCCTGGAAGATTCGCTCATTCAGGTTTTTCTCGGCGCTCATGACTGACTTCATTCCTGTTACTGACGAGGCGGTTGTCATCTTCACCGAAGCTCCGGATACTTCAAAGCTAGTTACCATCGACAAAGACGATAGATGATGCCCTCCTCCGAGACCTTGCAGGCTTTCGTCCAGGCCGCGTCCCAAGGCTCCTTCTCAGCGGCGGCACGCCGGCTGGGCAAGAGCCAGTCGACCATCAGTGCGGCAATCGCCAACCTAGAAGCGGATCTGGGCCTGATACTGTTCGATCGCAGCAGCCGCAAACCGAGCCTGACCGAACACGGCCGAGTGCTTCTGCATCGGGCCGAAGCGGTGTTGGCGGCCAATAGCCAGTTAGCCCGCACCGCGCAGGAGCTGGCGCAGGGACTGGAGTCCAGGCTGAGCATAGTGCTGTCGGATACCTATCAGTCCGAGCGCTTCGAGGAGGTACTCGGCGAATTCCAGCAACGTTACCCGGATCTGGAGTTCGAGTGTTTGATCGCCGAGTGCGACGACCTGCTCGCCGTGGTTCAGCAAGGTCGGGCGCACATGGGCTTCGTCGAGTCGCAAGCGCTCTACCCACCCGAAATCAGCGTTGCCGCGGTCGCCGAACCCTCTGAAATGGGACTGTTCGTCTGCAATAGCCACCCACTCGCCGCCCTCGGCCACGTCAGCGAGGAGGCCCTACAAGCGCACCGCCAGCTGCGCCTGGGCACCGTGCTCAACAGCGCCGGTGCCAGCGTGCGCGGGCGCTCCTGGTCAGCCCCGAGTTACCTGATGTTGCTGGAGATGGCCGAACGCGGATTCGGCTGGGCGCCTATCCCCCGCAGCCTGGTGAGCCGCTTCGGCTCCGCCGCGCTGCACGAGCTCAAGGTGCACGGTTGGCCCAGACAGATAGTCGTCGATGCGGTCTGGTGCAGATTCCGCCCGCTGGGCCCGGCCGGCAGCTGGTTCCTGGAGAAGATGCTCGGTTAGCGAGCCGCCAGCGCCAGTGGCTTTATGCAGTCCGCACTTGTCACCCCGGCGACAGTGGGTTATCAGTGCAGGCGTCTGAAAACCTGACCACTGCGGAACCGCCCCATGACCGTCGAAGTCCCCGCGCACAGCGCCCACGCCGCCGGCAAACCGGCCGGGCGCATACGCCAGAAAAACGAAGAAGCGATCCTTGCCGCCGCCGAGGAGGAATTCGCCCGCCACGGCTTCAAGGGCACCAGCATGAACACCATCGCCCAGACCGTCGGCCTGCCCAAGGCCAACCTGCACTACTACTTCAGCAACAAGCTGGGCCTGTACCTGGCGGTGCTGGGCGACATCCTCGAACTCTGGGACAGCACCTTCAACACCCTGAGCGTCGACGACGACCCGGCCGAGGCGCTGGCCCGCTACATCCGTGCCAAGCTGGAGTTCTCGCGGCGCTACCCCAAGGCCTCGCGGATCTTCGCCATGGAGGTGATCAGCGGCGGCGAATGCCTGTCGGAGTTCTTCAACCAGGACTACCAGAGCTGGTTCCGCGGCCGCGCCGCGGTATTCCAGGCCTGGATCGCCGCCGGCAAGATGGACCCGGTCGACCCGATGCACCTGATCTTCCTGCTGTGGGGCAGCACCCAGCATTACGCCGACTTCGCCTCGCAGATCTGCCGGGTCACCGGCCGCACGCGCCTGACCAAGGCGGATTTCGAGGCGGCCGGCGACAACCTGGTGCGCATCATCCTCAAGGGCTGCGGCCTGACTCCGCCGGCCTCCTGAACCCATGCCCTTCACCCTGCTCGGCCCTTGCGAGTACCGCGAGGAGATCCGCAAGAGCCGCTTTCTCGCCCGCGCCGTGCCGGTCGCCAGCGCGGCCGAGGCGCAGGCGTTTATCGCCGCCGCCAGCGACCCCGGCGCCTCGCACAACTGCTGGGCCTGGAAGGTCGGCCAGCAGTACCGTTTCAGCGACGACGGCGAACCGGGCGGCACCGCCGGCCGGCCGATCCTGGCCGCCATCGAGGCTCAGGACTGCGACCAGGTGGCGCTGCTGGTGATCCGCTGGTACGGCGGCATCCAGCTCGGCACCGGCGGCCTGGCCCGCGCCTACGGCGGCAGCGCCAGCAAGTGTTTGCAGGGCGGTCAGCGCACCGAGCTAGTGACCCGCGAGCATTACTGCTGCCATTGCCTTTTCGCCGAACTGCCGCTGCTCAAGGCGCGCCTGGCCGAACTGGACGCCGTGCTGGACAGCGAGACCTTCGATGCCAGCGGCGCCGAACTGCAGCTGGCAGTGCCCGAAGCACGTTTCGCCGAACTGCAGCGGCTGCTGGCGGATATCAGCCGCGGGCGGAGCGAGTTGAAGAAGCGCTAACTCCGTCGCGGCTAAAACGGATCGCCGCCCGGCCCCTCCCACAGAGTCACTGGAACCTCATGGGAGGGGCTTTAGCAGCGACTGCCGTTGCTCCTGACCACCAAGACAGGTATCTTTCGGCCCACGCCATTCGGCGCACCTGGATCAGCAGACAGGGTCAACACTGAGCTGGCTAACCTGAACTCACCCTCAGAGGAGCCTGCTCATGGCAGCTACCCGTATCTGGATCAAGAACCCCCTGGCCGTTTTCACCGGGGGCGAGTTGGACGCCGCCGGCGGCCTGGTCATCGAGGACGGCCGCATCGAGGAACTGCTCGGCGCCGGCCAGCAGCCCTCGCGGCCCTGCGACCAGGTCTTCGACGCCCGCGAGCACGTGCTGCTGCCGGGGCTGATCAACACTCACCACCACTTCTACCAGACCCTGACCCGCGCCTGGGCGCCGGTGGTCAACCAGCCGCTGTTCCCCTGGCTGACCACCCTGTACCCGGTGTGGGCGCGCCTGACGCCGGAGAAACTCGCCCTGGCGAGCAAGGTGGCCCTGGCCGAGCTGCTGCTGTCCGGCTGCAGCACCGCGGCGGATCACCACTACCTGTTCCCCGGCGGCCTGGAGCAGGCCATCGACGTGCAGGTCGAGGCGGTGCGCGAGCTGGGCATGCGCGCCATGCTCACCCGCGGTTCCATGAGCCTGGGCCAGGCCGACGGCGGCCTGCCGCCGCAGCAGACGGTGCAGCAGGGCGAGGTGATCCTGGCCGACAGCCGGCGCCTGATCGAGCAGTACCATGAGCGTGGCGCGGGCGCGCAGATCCAGATCGCCCTGGCGCCCTGTTCGCCGTTCTCGGTGACCCAGGAGATCATGCGCCAGAGTGCCGAGCTGGCCGAGGCGCTGGACGTGCGCCTGCACACCCACCTGGCCGAGACCCTGGACGAAGAAGATTTCTGTCTGCAGCGCTTCGGCCTGCGCACCGTGGACTACCTGGACAGCGTCGGCTGGCTCGGGCCGCGCACCTGGCTGGCCCACGGCATCCACTTCAATCCGGATGAGATCGCCCGCCTCGGCGCCGCCGGCACCGGCATCTGCCACTGCCCCAGCTCGAACATGCGCCTGGCCTCGGGCATCTGCCCGACCCTGGACCTTGCTGCGGCCGGCGCGCCGATCGGCCTGGGCGTGGACGGCTCGGCCTCCAACGACGCCTCCAACCTGATCCTCGAGGCGCGCCAGGCCCTGTACCTGCAACGTCTGCGCTACGGCGCCGAAAAAATCACCCCCGAGCTGGTGCTGGGCTGGGCCACCCAGGGCTCGGCGCGCCTGCTCGGACGCACGGACATCGGCGAGCTGGCGGTCGGCAAGCAGGCGGATCTCGCGCTGTTCAAACTCGACGAACTGCGCTTCTCCGGCAGCCACGACCCGCTCTCGGCCCTGTTGCTGTGCGGCGCCGACCGCGCCGACCGGATGATGATCGGCGGCACCTGGCGGGTGATCGACGGCCAGGTCGAGGGCCTGGATGTGGCCCAACTGATCGCCGATCACCGTCAGGCGGCCAGGGAATTGATTGGCGGATAGGCATTAGCGCAGATAGCAGACCGTAGGATGGGTTGAGCCTGCGATACCCATCGCTTTCCTCGATCTTGATGGGTATCGCTGTGCTCAACCCATCCTACGACTCCGGCGGGTTTCACCCGCCCTACGGGGTTAAACTCATCAGCGACCAAGCCCGATAGCGAGACCCGACCATGTACGACTGGCTCAACGCCCTGCCCAAGGCCGAACTGCACCTGCACCTGGAGGGTTCGCTGGAACCCGAGCTGCTGTTCGCCCTGGCCGAGCGCAACAAAATCAAGCTGCCCTGGAACGACGTCGAGGCACTGCGCGGCGCCTACGCCTTCAACAACCTGCAGGAGTTCCTCGACCTCTATTACCAGGGCGCCGACGTGCTGCGCACCGAGCAGGACTTCTACGACCTGACCTGGGCCTACCTGCTCAAGTGCCAGGCGCAGAACGTCATCCACACCGAACCCTTCTTCGACCCGCAGACCCACACCGACCGCGGCATCCCCTTCGAGGTGGTGCTGCGCGGGATCAGGCAGGCGCTGGTCGATGGCGAGAAGCAGCTGGGCATCAGCCACGGCCTGATCCTCAGCTTCCTGCGTCACCTGTCCGAGGAGCAGGCGTTCGAGACCCTGGAGCAGGCCATGCCGTTTCGCGACGCCTTCATCGCCGTCGGCCTGGACAGCTCGGAGCTGGGTCACCCGCCTAGCAAGTTCCAGCGGGTGTTCGCCAAGGCGCGCAGCGAGGGCCTGCGATGCGTCGCCCACGCCGGCGAGGAAGGCCCGCCCGAGTACATCTGGCAGGCCCTGGACCTGCTCAAGATCGAGCGCATCGACCACGGCGTGCGCGCCATCGAGGACGAGCGGCTGATGCAGCGGATCATCGACGAACAGATCCCGCTGACCGTCTGCCCGCTGTCCAACATCAAGCTGCGGGTGTTCGATGACATGCGCCAGCACAACATCCTGCAGATGCTCGAGCGCGGGGTGAAGGTCACGGTCAACTCGGACGATCCGGCTTACTTCGGTGGTTACGTCAGCGAGAACTTCGCCGCCCTGCACGACAGCTTGGGCATGACCGAGGCGCAGGCCCGGCGCCTGGCGCAGAACAGCCTGGAGGCGCGCCTGGTTTGAGACCCAAAGCGTCGCGGCTAAAGCCCCTCCGACAAAGGTTCCGAGTGCTGTGGGAGGGGCTTTAGCCGCGACATGGCGCAGTAGCCAGAGTGCTGATCCGGGGGGACTGTCCGCTACGCGGCCGAGCCCCCACAGGCTCAGCGCTCGTGATGCTCGGGGCCATGGCCTGCATCGGTCACCGGCGCCTCGCTTTGCACCGCGACCTCCACCTCGATAGCGCCGGCCTTCTCGAAGGTCAGGGTCAGGGGGAAGCGCTCGCCGTCCTTGGCCTGCTGCGGCACGTTGAACAGCATGACGTGGTAGCCCATGGGCTCGAACCTGACCTCGCCACCGGCAGGCACGACAACGTCCTGCACCTGCTGCATCTTCATCACGCCATCGGCGTGCACGTGTTCATGCAGTTCGGCCTTGCCGGCATGTGGGGTCTGTACGCCGAGCAGGCGGTCGGCCTCCTGGCCCTGGTTGTGCACCACGAAGTAGGCGGCGGCGGTCGGCGCCACCGGCGGCATTGCACGCGACCAGGGGTGTTCGATCTGTAACTCGCCCACTGTGTAGTCGTGCGCGCCGGCAAGCAGGCTGGTACCCAGCAGTGCGGCCATGAGCAGGGATTTGTTCAACATGCGGATTCTCCAACTCGTCGGGGTGTGGCGCCCAGCCATCTGCGGCGGCACACGATAACGCATTCGTCGATTGGCCTGCAGCTCGAAGGCTCGGCGCCAACAGGCTGAAACGGCTTGAATGGCCGCGCGGTGCAGCATTCAAGTGTGAGGTTTGCAGGAGTCAGGCAAGCAGCGGCGAGGCGCGGGGATTGGCCGATGGCCACAGGTAGCGGACGGGCCGGCCCAGCAAGGCAGGCAAACTGCCTGGTGTCGCCTGGCGCCGGGACAGCCAGCCCAACAGACCGAAGAGGGCCGCCAAGGTCAAGCCCGGGAAGGTTGAACACAGCGCACAAGCGAAACCGCTGGCTGGGTTGAGCGTGGGCGAAACGGCAAAGTCGGCAGTCGGATCAGGATTGCCCGCGGCCGAGCAGTACAACCCATCGACACCGCTGAGCTGCAAGCCGGCCATCTGGCCATGGCCGATGCTGCAGGCGAACGCAGTGAACAGGACGCAGCAATAGAGCGTCCAGGCGAGCAACGAGCGGTCGGTGCGGGTCAGTTTCATCGGACGATTCTAGGAGGCCACGCCCCGTGGTCGATTAGCGCAGTTTAGACGGGTGCACAATCAGCGGTTGGGAAAATAGTCGCCGTCGTGCGCCGATCAACGGTAGGTCGTGGGCGTAACCTCATGGCGGTTGATCGGTCTATTGAGAGGTGACGCATCCTTACGAGGTCAGCATCATGAAACGTCTCATTCCCCTCACGCTCGCCGCGACCCTTGGCATCGCGGGCACAGCCTGGGCACAATCGTATCCCAGCCAAGAAGCTGAAGAAGTGCAAGCGGTGGACTATCACTACGGCATGTCCCTGGATGTGCAGAAAGTCATCCATATCACCGACAACTCGGACAAGGTCGGCGTGGTACCGGCGACCATCATCTTCCTCGATAGCAACGGCAAGTTGCACAAGGTCAACTACCTGGAACTGGGTCGCTACGACAGCGGTGACTGAACCCGCGATTCCCCCCCTGGCGCCTGGCAGAGCAGTGCAGGCGCCTGTTGCCGGGCTTCATATGGGCTGCCAGCGTTGTCTGGCAGCCATTTCCCCTACAAGCGGCCGGCAGCCGACTAGACTGCAACTACGCTCGGAGCTTGTGAAAGAATCAAGCGACGCAGCAGGCGAGGGTCTTTTCGCACCCTCTCAGGGCATGCCCCGCAGGCTGCGGTGTGCTCCGCGGCCTCTAGCGAACCCGCGAATCATCGGAGGTAAGGATGCGTTCCGATCTGACAGTCCCGTTGCGCCTGGCCGGCGCCTACATCCTGTTCAGCAGCCTGTGGATTTTTGCCAGCGACTCCCTGCTGCTGGCCGTGGTCAACGACAGAGGCCTGATCGACCGGCTGCAAACCGTCAAGGGCATGCTCTTCGTACTGCTCAGCAGCCTGCTGATCTTCTCCCTCAACTACCGTGACCGCCGCGCCCAGCGCGAGCTGCTCGACGCCCTGACGCACAACGCCCGCCTGCTGCAACAAGCCCAGCGCACCGCCGCCCTCGGCATCTGGGAGTATGACGGGCGCCTGCACTGGAGCCCCGAGGCCCTGCAATTGCTCGGCCGCGACCCCGGCAGTGAATGCAGTAACGCCGAACAATTGCTCAGCTGGCTCTACCCCGCCGAGCGACCAGCCCTGCAGCGCGCCTGGCAGGCCCTGCTCGAACAACGCAAGCCGATGGCGATCAGTGCGCGCCTGCATCAACCGCAGCAGCAACAGGCTACCTGGCTGATGCTGCGCGGCGAGGCGGACGCCAACGGCCAGATCCTCGGCACCGTGCAGGACATCAGCAGCCAGAAGCGCGACGAAAACGCCCTGCGCGAAAGCGAGCAGCGCTTCCGCCACCTGTTCGAGCAAACCCCGCGGATCGCCGTGCAGGGTTACGACCGCGAACGCCGGGTGATCTATTGGAACCAGGCCAGCGTCCAGCTCTATGGCTATAGCCTGCAGGAGGCCATGGGCCGGCGCCTGGAAGAGCTGATCATCCCGCCGGCCGCGCGCACCCAGGTGATCAGTGCGATCAATCACTGGCTGCTCGGCGGTCCGGCGATTGCCGCCGCAGAGCTGCCGTTGCAGCGCAAGGACGGCAGTCAGGTGTGGGTCTACTCGACCCATTCGATGCTGCACGACAGCCGCGATCAGCCGGAGCTGTACTGCATCGACATCGATCTCAGCGAACAGAAACAGATCAACCTCGAGCTGCAGGCCAGCGAGGCGCGTTATCGCGAATTGGTCGAGCAGTTGAACGATGTCATCGTGCTGACGGACGCCAGCGGTCACTTGGGTTTTCTCAACCCGGCCTGGGAAAGACTCAGCGGCTATGCCTGTTATGAATGCCTCGGTCGACCACTGACGCAGTTTCTCGACAGCGCCGACGCGGCGCGCTTCATCCAGCAGATCAGTGCCGTCGGCAAGGGCCAGCAAACCGGCGTGCGCGGCGAATTTCGCCTGCTCACCCGCCAGGGTCAACTGCGCTGGGTGGACATTCAACTGAACCGCAGCCCGTCGAACGACATGCTTACCGGCAGCCTGCATGACATCCATGAACGCCATCAGGGCCAGCAACTGCAGCAAGCGCGCAATGCGCTACTCGATGATCTGCTCGCCCGTCGCCCCTTGGCGCAGATTCTCGACAACATCAGCCGGCATTTGCAGGACCTCAACCCGCACATGCAGGTGTCGATCATGCTGCTGGATGCGCAGCAGTGCTTGCATCTGGCCGCCGCGCCGAGCCTGCCCGAGCCTTATCTGCAGGCCATCGACGGCCTGCAGGCGCAGCTCGAGCTCGGTTCGTGTGGCCACGCCGCGTGCAGTGGCGAACTGGTGATCGCCGAAAACCTCGCTACCCACCCCTACTGGCAGGCGTTTCGCACCCAGGCCCTGGACGCCGGCCTGCATGCCTGCTGGTCGCTGCCGTTCAAGGACGACAATGCCCGGGTACTCGGCACCTTCGGCATCTACTACGACCAGCCCAGACGGCCGAGTCAGGCCGATATCGCCATGGTCAGCGAGTTCACTCGCCTGGCCAGCCTGGCCGTGCAACAGCTGCAACAATGATGAACGGCACGCGCGCCGACGACCGCCAGTCGTGCGCATGATCCATGTCAGGAAAAGTCCATTTGCCAGGACTAGACTGGTCTGCCTAACCAGCGGAGGTGTCGCGCATGAACATCAGCATTGAGCCACTGCACAAAGCCGAAGGCGCCTGCTGGCAAGTACGTTTCGCCAGCCATAGCGTGACTTTCCGCAGCGAAGCCGAGGCCCGCCAGTTCGTCGCCACCCTCGAAGCGCGCCTGCAAGCCCCCCATCAATGGCCGAGTCAGGCGCAGCGCGCCGCCAGTTGATCCGTTCGGCGCGAAGCGACAGCCCGGATATGTGTCGCACCCACGAGCCAGGGTCATGACACGGTTCAAATGTCGCAAAGGTGTAGGAGCACGCCTTGCGTGCGAATCGCCGGCATGGCGGAGTGCCGCCCAGCCGCTCCTACAATCCGATGGCTAAGGGCGCATGAGACTCCACGACAAATGATCTGTGACGCGACACTAGGCGACGGGAGTTTTTTCACAACCGCCTACCAACCCGGGTGCCCGCTACGCCGTTCCGCCCAGCGCGTGAGGCGCGAGCAGAGTACGGCCAGCGCCGCGCAAGCGCAGATCACCAGAGCCATCGGCCAGGCACTGCCGTCGTGCAGGGCCGCGACCAGCGCCGCGGCGCCGGCGGCTATGCCGAACTGCAGGCTGCCGAGCAGGGCCGAGGCGCTGCCGGCGTGCGTGCCCTGGCCAGCCATGGCGCAGGCCGAGGCGTTGGGCAGGAGAATGCCGAGGCAGGCGATGCAGCCGAACAGGGGGATCAGCAGCGGCCACAGGTGCGCCGGGCGCGCGGTCGCGATCGCCAGTAACAACAGGCCGCAGGCCAGGTAGAACCACACCGTACGGCGCAACCAGTAGCCCGGCCCATGCCGCGCCACCAGCCAGGCATTGAGTTGCGCCACCAGGATGAAACCCAGGGCATTGCTGCCGAACAGCCAGCCGTAGTGCTCGGCCGGTACGCCGTACAACTCGATGAAGACGAAGGGCGAGCCGGCGATGTAGGCGAACATCCCGGCGACGGCCAGGCCGCCGGTCAGCGCATGACCGAGAAACGGCCAATCGCCGAGCAGCCGCCGGTATTCGCCCAGCGCGCCGCGCAAGGGCGCGTTGGGCGAGTCGGCCGCCAGGGTTTCCGGCAGCCACAGCGCCACACCGAGCCAACTGAGCACGCCGAAGGCGAACAGGCAGGCGAAGATCGACTGCCAGCCGAGCCAGCCCAGGAGCGCGCCACCGGCCAGCGGCGCGAGGATCGGCGCCAGGCCCATGATCAGCATCAGCTGGGAAAATACCTTGGCCGAGGCGATCGGATCGCACAGGTCGCGCACCACGGCGCGATTCACCACCATGCCGGCGCAGCCGCCGAGGGCCTGGACGAAACGCGCGACTATCAGCCATTCCAGGCTCGGTGCCAGGGCGCAGGCCAGCGAGGCCAGACTGAACAGCAGCACCCCGGCGAGCAGCGGCTTGCGCCGGCCGAAACGGTCGGCCAACGGCCCGTAGACCAGTTGCCCCAGCGCCAGGCCGATGAAGTAGGCGGCCAACGACAACTGCACATGCTCGACGTCGGTGGCGAAGACCCGCGCCAGGGTCGGGAAACTCGGCAGGTAGAAGTCGATGGCCAGGGGGCCGAAGGCGCTCAAGGCGCCGAGGATCAGCAGAAGGCGTAGCGGCATGGGACTCCAGATAAGGAAGGGCACGCAGGGGCCGTTGTAGCCCGGATGCAATCCGGGGAAATCCGGCGTCCGCTAAACCGCTCCCGGATTGCATCCGGACTACGCTCTGCACGGCTCCGGGAATCAAACCGGTGTGACGACCTTCTTGCGCCCCTTGCCGAGCTTTTCCGCCCAGGATTCCACCAGCAGGTAGAACATCGGGATCAGGAAAATCGCCAGCACGGTCGCCGCGAGCATGCCGCCGATCACCCCGGTGCCGATCGAATGGCGACTGGCCGAGCCGGCGCCGCTGCTGATGGCCAGCGGCACCACGCCGAGGATGAAGGCCAGCGAGGTCATGATGATCGGGCGGAAGCGCAGGCGCGAGGCTTGCAGGGCCGAGTCGAAGATGCTCATGCCCTGGGCCCGGCAGAGCACGGCGAACTCGACGATGAGGATGGCGTTCTTCGCCGCCAGGCCGATCAGGGTGATCAGACCGACCTGGAAGTAGACATCGTTCTCGATGCCGCGCAACCACACCGCGAGGATCGCGCCGAACACCGCGAAGGGCACCGCGGTGACCACCACCAGCGGCAGGGTCCAGCGCTCGTACTGGGCGGCGAGAATCAGGAACACCATGATCAGGCCGAAGACGAAGGCCGTGCCGCCGGAGCCCTGGGTGGCCATTTCCTGGAACGCGGAGCCGGTCCAGCCGATGCTGTAGTCGCTGCCGAGCACCTCGTCGGCCACCTCCTGCACCGCCGTCAGGGCCTGGCCGGAACTGTAGCCGGGGGCCGGGCCGCCGAGGATCTTCGCCGCCGGATAGACGTTGAAGCGCGCATAGCTGTCCGGGCCGAGGATGCGCTCGACCTTGACCAGGGTCGACAAGGGCACCAGCTCGCCGCCGGCCGAGCGCACATAGACCTGGGACAGGTCTTCCGGCTTGCGCCTGAACTCCGACTCCGATTGCAGGCTGACCTGGAAGGTGCGCCCGTACAGGCTGAAGTCGTTGACGTAGTAGCTGCCGAAGGTCGCCTGCATGGCGGTGAACACGTCGCTGACCGACACGCCGAGGGCGCGGGCCTTGGTGCGGTCGAGGTCGATGTAGTACTGCGGCACGTTGGCGCTGAAGGTGCTCTGCACCCCGGCCAGTTCCGGGCGCTGGCCCGCGGCCTCGAGGAAGTCCGCGACTCTGGCCGCCAATTCCCGGGTGCCGGCGCCGCTGCGGTCCTGGATATAGCCCTCGAAGCCGCCGGTGGTACTCATGCCGGTGATCGGTGGCGGGTTGAAGGTCATCACCAGGCCGTCCTTCTGCTGCGCGCCCATGGCCATGAATTCGCGGGTCAGGTTGCGCGCATCCAGTTCCGCCGTGGTCCGCTCGCTCCAGTCCTTGAGCGGCACGAAGGACACCCCGGCATTGCTGCGGGTACCGAAGGTAAGCACGTCGAAGCCGGCGAAGGTCACCACGTCCTCGACCGCCGGGTGCGCCATCAGCTGCCGGGTCACCTCGCTGGTGAGCTTCTCGGTACGGGTCAGCGAGGCAGCCGGCGGCAGGAAGTAGGCATTGATCACGTAGCCCTGATCTTCGTTGGGCACCAGCGAGCTGGGCACTCGGCCGAACAGCACGGCCAGCAGCGCGATCATCAGGCCGAACAGCAGCAGGCCCACCGCCGAGCGCTTGAGGAAGAAGCGCACGCCGCTGGTGTAGCCGGCGGTCAGCCGGTCGAACAGGCGGTTGAACCAGCGGAACGGCGCGGCCGGCTCGTGATGGCCGGGCTTGAGCAGCAGGGCGCACAACGCCGGGCTCAGGGTCAGCGCGACTATGCCGGAGATCACCACCGACACGGCGATGGTGATGGCGAACTGTTTGTACATCTCCCCGGCCAGGCCGCCGAGGAAGCCCACCGGCACGAACACCGCGCAGAGCACCAGGACGATGGCGACGATCGGCCCGGTGACCTCTTGCATGGCCTTGATGGTCGCCTCGCGCGGGCCGATCTTGTCGCTGTTCATCACCCGTTCGACGTTCTCGATCACCACAATGGCGTCGTCGACCACGATGCCGATGGCCAGCACCATGCCGAACAGGGTCAGCAGATTGATCGAGAAACCGAGCAGGTACATGCCGGCGAAGGTGCCGATCAACGACACCGGAATCGCCAGCAGCGGGATCAGGGTGGCGCGCCAGTTCTGCAGGAACAGGAAGACCACCAGTACCACCAGCACCAGGGCCTCGAAGAAGGTGTGGATCACCTCCTCGATCGACACCCGGACGAACTTGGTGGTGTCGTAGGGAATCTTGTAGGTCATGCCCTCGGGAAAGCGCTGCGACAGGCGCGCCAGGGTACTGCTCACGGCATCGGCGGTGTCCAGGGCATTGGCCCCCGGCTGCAGGTAGATGCCGAAGGCGGCATTCTGCTGGCCGTTGAGCGAGGTCATCAGCGAGTAGTCCTGGGCGCCCAGTTCGATCCGCGCCACATCCTTGAGCAACAGGCTGGCACCGGTCGCGTCGCTGCGCAGAATGACGTTCTCGAACTCCGCCGGATCGGTGAAACGGCCCTGGGTGGTCACCGTGTAGGTGAAATCCTGCTCCTGCTGCAGCGGTTGCTGGCCGAAGCTGCCGGCGGCGAACTGCGAGTTCTGCTCGCGGATCGCGCTGACCACGTCGGTTGGCGTGAGGTTGTACTGCGCCAGCTTGTCCGGGCGCAGCCAGATGCGCATGGAATAGTCCTTGGAGCCGAACTGGCGGGCATCGCCGACGCCGGGCAGGCGCTTGAGCTCGTCGATCACGTTGATCAGCGCGTAGTTGCTGATATACACCGGATCGCGCGAGCCGTCCGGGGAAAACAACGTGACCACCTGGAGGATGTCGGAGGATTTCTTCTCCACCCTCACCCCCTGCCGGCGCACCTCCTCCGGCAACTTGGCCAGGGCGGCCTGGACCCGGTTGTTGACGTCGATGGTGGCCTGGTCCGGGTCGGTGCCGACCTGGAAGTAGATCGACAGGCTCATGGCGTTGCCGCCGGAGTTGGACTGCTGGTAGATCATCCCCTCGACGCCATTGATCGACTGTTCCAGCGGTGCCGCCACGGTTTCGGCGATGACCTGGGCACTGGCGCCGGAGTAAGTGGCGCTGACCGATACCTGCGGCGGCAGGATCTGCGGGTACTGGGCGATCGGCAGCGCACGCATGGCCATCAGGCCGGCGAGAATGATGACGATGGAGATGACCGCGGCGAACACCGGGCGGTCGATAAAGAAGCGTGAGATCACCGGCGCCGCTCCTAGGGTTGCTTGGTCGCTGATGGGCTAACGGGCGCGGCTGCTTCGGCAACTTTCACCGGCGTATCCGGGCGTACCTTGGCCAGCCCTTCGACGATCACCCGGTCGCCGACACCGATGCCCGACTCGACCACCCAGCGACCATCGACCGTGTGCCCGGTACTGATCTGACGCATGCGCGCGATACCGTCCTCGTCCACCACATAGACGAAGGTGCCGCGCGGCCCCTGGGCCACCGCGCGCTCAGGCACGGTAATGGCGTTGGGCAGGCTGATGCCCTTGACCAGCACCCGCACGAACTGCCCGGGCAACAATTCCTGCCCGGGGTTGGGCACCACGGCGCGGGCGCTGATGGTGCCGGTACCCCGGTCGATCAGGCTGTCGGTGAAATCCACGTCGCCCGCCAAGGGGTAACTGTCGCCATTGCCGAACCTGATCTCGACATTCAGCTTGCCGCCTTCCGGCAACAGCATGCGGCCAGCCTGCACGCCCTGGCGCAGACGTTCGGCCTCGGTGTCCGGGTAGGCGAAGTTGACGTAGATCGGATCGAGCTGGGTGATATGGGTCAGCAGGCTGGCGTTCGGGTCGCCGGCCACCATCAGGCTGCCTTCGGACACGGTTTCCTTGCTGGTCATGCCGGAAATCGGCGCCGTCACCGTGCAGTAGTCGAGGTCGATCTGCCTGGACTGCACGTCGGCCTCGGCGGCCTGGATATTGGCCTTGCTCTGCTCGAAATTGGAGATCGCGTTATCCAGCTCGCTCTCGCTGGCGAAGCCCTTCTTCTGCAGCTCGCGGATGCGTTTGAGGTCGCGTTCGGTCTGCCGGTAGCGTGCCTGCTCCTGGGCCAGCGCGCCCTTGGCACGGGCCAGGGCGGCCTGATAGGTGCGCGAGTCGATGTGGAACATCACCTGACCTTTGCTGACCCGGCTGCCTTCCAGGTAGGTGCGCTCCCGCAGGATGCCACTGACCTGGGCACGCACCTGCACCTCGCGAAAACCCGCGGTGCGTCCGGAATACTCGAATACCAGCGGCAGCGCTGCCGCGCTGGCGGTCTCCACCAGCACTTCGGGTACGGGGCGCGCATCGGCGGCCTGCAGCACCGGCGTCAGTGCGGCATAGGCCAGAAGCCCCAGGACGAGAGGGAGGTGACGGACAAAAAACATAGGATTCTCCGGAACAACGGCATGCGCGCAGCATTGGGAGCTTGTGAAAAAACTCTCGCCTACTGCGACCGCCTCCAAACGTCCGCTGCGGCGTTGCGCTACGTGAAAAGCAGGGTCATTTAGCTCACTAAACTCCCCTACTTTTCACGTAGCGCGCCTTGCCGCGAACGCCTGGAGACGGTCTCGCTACGGTGCTCGATATTTTCACAACCTCTGAGGCGACGATGCTAGTTACATCCAACACTGTTTGTAAATAGAACCTTGCGGTTAAAGTCATTAGACTCTGCGGCCCAAACCGGAACCTGGAAAGCATCCCCTTTACCGCTATGCGCCGAACCAAAGAACAAGCCGAACAAACCCGCTGCGCCATCCTGACCGCCGCCGAGGCATTGTTTCTGGAAAAAGGCGTGGCCCACACCAGCCTGGAACATATCGCCCGCCACGCCGGGGTCACCCGTGGCGCGGTGTATTGGCACTTCGAGAACAAGGCCCACCTGTTTCACGAGTTGCTCAGCCAGGTGCGCCTGCCGCCCGAGCAAATGGCCGAGCGTTTGAGCGCCTGTGCCGGGCGCGATCCCTTGCTGGCGCTGCGCGAGCTGTGTATCGAAGCGATCGAAAACCTGGCCCGCAACCAGCAGAAGCAGCGCATCTTCACCATCCTCCTGCGCCGCTGCGAATTCACCGACGAGCTGCGCGAGGCGGAGCAGCGCCACGCCGCCTTCATCACTCAATTCATCGCCCTGGGCGAACAGCAGTTCGACCAGCCTGGCGTCAGGCCGCGTCTGCAGCCGGGCATGAGTCCACGTCTCGCCGCCCGCACCCTGCACGCGCTGATCGTCGGTCTGTTCCACGACTGGCTACGCGACCCGACGCTGTTCGAGCCCTTGAGCGACGCCGCACCCATGATCGATGCCTGCTTTCGCGGCCTGGTGCGCGACTGGCGGCAGGGATCGGCAGCGGATGGATGACGCTTGCTCGCCCGGATGCGCCCCTGTTCGCCGGGACGACCGCATGCGCGGCTGAAGCGCAACGCCGCCCGGCCGCTGCTCCGAATCGGCGAGGCCGGCAGGCGCCGCTCAGGCGCTCGCCGCCAGGCCCTCGAGAAAACTCTCCAGCACCAGGTGCGGGCGGCGCCCCTTGCGCGTCACCGCGGCCAGGCTGAGGTCGTAGAAGCGCGAGTCCGCCTTGAGCGCGCGCAGGCGGCCCTGCTGTACCCAGGCGGCGGCATAGTGGTCGGGCAGGTAGCCGATGAAGCGTCCGGTGAGGATCAGGAAGGCCATGCCCTCGCGGTCCGAGGCGCTGGCGCTGCAGTTGAGCGCCTGGTAGTGGCTCTGCACCTCGGGCGGCAGGCGGAAGGTCGGCGCGATGGCGTCCTGAGCATTCAGCCGCTGATCCTCAAGCTGCTGGTCGTCGACATAGAACAGCGGATGGCCAACCGCGCAGTACAGCAGCGAGCGCTCGTCGTACAGCGCCTGGTAGTCCAGCCCGGACAGGGCGCCGGTCTGCGGCACCACGCCGATATGCAGGCGGCCGTCGAGCACGCCTTGCTCGACCTCGCTCGGCGGGGTCATGCGGATATGGATGCGCACGTCCGGGCCGCGCTCCTTGAGCCGCGCCAGGGCATTGGTGATGCGCATGTGCGGCACCGTCACCAGGTTGTCGGTGAGGCCGATGTTCAGCTCGCCGCGCAGGTGCCGATGGAGGCCGTTGACCTCGGTGCGAAAGCTCTCCAGCGCAGCCAGCAGTTGCTGGGTCGACTGGTACACCTCGCGGCCTTCCGCGGTCAGGGCGAAGCCGGCGCGACCGCGCTGGCACAGGCGCAGGCCGAGGCGCTGTTCGAGGTCGCTCATCTGCTGGCTGATCGCGGAACGGCCGATCCCCAGCACGCTCTCGGCGGCGGAAAAACCGCCGCATTCGACCACGCTGCGAAACAGCTTGAGCAGGCGGATATCGAAGTCGCTGACCTGGGCCAGGGGATCGGGGCGGCGTGTACTCATTGTTTAGTAACCAGTTAACTAAAGATAAGAAGAGTATGGTTTTACGGACTGTATGCCCGTGGCACCTTGGCTGGCAATGACTCCGTAGGAGCGGGCCATGCCCGCGACCCGTGTCTTTCGCGGGCATGGCCCGCTCCTACGGAGAGAAAAATACCGCCCTTCCTTGCGAGGCCGCCATGAACCTGCCACAGACCACCACCCCGTCACTGGCCAGCCAGCTCAAGCTGGACGCCCACTGGATGCCGTTTACCGCCAACCGCCAGTTCCAGCGCGACCCACGCCTGATCGTCGGCGCGCAAGGCAGCTGGCTGACCGACGATCAGGGCCGCCAGGTTTACGACAGCCTGTCCGGTCTGTGGACCTGCGGCGCCGGTCACTCGCGCCAGGAAATCCAGGAAGCGGTGGCCAGGCAGCTCGGCACCCTCGACTACTCGCCGGGCTTTCAGTACGGCCATGCCTTGTCCTTCCAACTGGCCGAGCAGATCGCCGATCTGATGCCGGGCGAGCTCAATCACGTGTTCTTCACCGGTTCCGGCTCCGAATGCGCCGATACCGCAGTGAAGATGGCCAAGGCCTACTGGCGCCTGAAGGGCCAGCCGGCCAAGACCAGGTTCATCGGCCGCGCCCGTGGTTACCACGGCGTCAACATCGCCGGCACCAGCCTCGGCGGCATCGGCGGCAACCGCAAGATGTACGGCCAGTTGATGGACGTCGACCACCTGCCGCACACCCTGCAGCCGGGCATGGCCTTCACCCAGGGCATGGCCGCGACCGGCGGTGTCGAACTGGCCAACGAATTGCTCAAGCTGATCGAACTGCACGACGCCTCGAACATCGCCGCGGTGATAGTCGAGCCTATGTCCGGCTCGGCCGGGGTGCTGGTGCCGCCCACCGGTTACCTGCAGCGTCTGCGCGAAATCTGTACGCAGCACAACATCCTGCTGATCTTCGACGAGGTGATCACCGCCTTCGGCCGTTTGGGCAAGTGGAGCGGCGCCGAGTACTTCGGCGTAACCCCGGACATCATCAACGCCGCCAAGCAGATCACCAACGGCGCCATCCCCCTGGGCGCGGTGATCGCCAGCAGCGAGATCTACAACACCTTCATGCAGCAGGCCACGCCCGAGCACATGGTCGAGTTCACCCACGGCTACACTTACTCGGCCCACCCGGTGGCCTGCGCCGCCGGCCTGGCTTCGCTGGAGCTGCTCAAGCGGGAGAACCTGCTGCAGCAGTCCGCCGAGCTGGCGCCCAAGTTCGCCGCCGCCTTGCACGGCCTCAAGGGCAGCAAGCATGTTATCGACATCCGCAACTGCGGCCTGGCCGGCGCGATCCAGATCGCCCCGCGCGACGGCGACCCGGTGATCCGCCCGTTCGAGGCCGGCATGGCCCTGTGGCAGGCCGGCTTCTACGTGCGCTTCGGCGGCGACACCCTGCAGTTCGGCCCGACCTTCAACGCCAAGATGGAAGACCTCGAGCGCATGTTCGGCGCCGTCGGCGACGCCCTGAACCGCCTGGACTGAGGCAACGACAACCCCTGTAGGAGCGGGCCATGCCCGCGAACACCGCGATTCGCGGGCATGGGGCTGGGCGTCCCCCTCCGCTCCTACAACAGCACAACTATTTGGCTGGATGCCGCAACCTTCATCCACCCTACAGAATTCGATTACGGAGATTTTCATGAGCCATATCCCGCACCTGATCAACGGCCAGCGCATTGCCGGCACCGGCCGCACCGCCGACGTGTTCAACCCCGCCACCGGCGAGGTGATCCACCAGGTCGCCCTGGCCGACCGCGCCACCGTGCAGCAGGCCATCGACGCCGCCAAGACCGCCTTCCCGGCCTGGCGCAACACCCCGCCGGCCAAGCGCGCACAGATCATGTTCCGCTTCAAGCAACTGCTCGAACAGCACGAAGGCGCCATCGCCCAACTGATCAGCCAGGAGCACGGCAAGACCCTCGAGGACGCCACCGGCGAACTCAAGCGCGGCATCGAGAACGTCGAGTTCGCCTGTGGCGCGCCGCAGATTCTCAAGGGTGAGTACAACCGCAACGTCGGCCCGAACATCGACGCCTGGAGCGACCTGCAGCCTATCGGTGTGGTGGCAGGCATCACCCCGTTCAACTTCCCGGCCATGGTGCCGCTGTGGATGTACCCGCTGGCCATCGTCTGCGGCAACTGCTTCATCTTGAAGCCGTCCGAGCGCGACCCGAGTTCCACCCTGTATATCGCCGAACTGCTGATCGAAGCCGGCCTGCCCAAGGGCGTGATGAGTGTGGTCCACGGCGACAAGGCTGCGGTGGATGCGCTGATCGAAGCCCCGGAAGTCAAGGCCCTGAGCTTCGTTGGCTCGACGCCGATTGCCGAATACATCTACAGCGAAGGCACCAAGCGCGGTAAGCGCGTGCAGGCTCTCGGCGGGGCGAAGAACCACGCCGTGCTGATGCCCGACGCCGACCTGGACAACGCGGTCAGCGCGCTGATGGGCGCCGCCTACGGTTCCTGCGGCGAGCGCTGTATGGCCATCTCGGTGGCCGTGTGCGTGGGCGAGCAGATCGCCGATGCCCTGGTCGAGAAGCTGGTGCCGCAGATCCAGGGCCTGAAAATCGGTGCCGGCACGGTCTGCGGCCTCGACATGGGGCCGCTGGTTACCGCAGCGGCGCGGGACAAGGTCAAGGGCTATATCGACGCCGGCGTTGCCCAGGGCGCGAGCCTGGTGGTCGACGGCCGCGACCTGGTGGTGGCCGGTCATGAGAACGGCTACTTCGTCGGCGGCACCCTGTTCGACAAGGTGACCCCGGAGATGAGCATCTACAGCGACGAAATCTTCGGCCCGGTGCTGTGCATCGTCCGCGTCGGCAGCCTGGAAGCGGCCATGCAGTTGATCAACGATCACGAATACGGTAACGGCACCTGCATCTTCACCCGCGACGGTGAAGCGGCGCGGCTGTTCTGCGATGAGATCGAAGTCGGCATGGTTGGGGTCAACGTGCCCCTGCCGGTGCCGGTGAGCTACCACAGCTTCGGCGGCTGGAAGCGCTCGCTGTTCGGCGACCTGCACGCCTATGGTCCGGACGGCGTGCGCTTCTACACCCGCAAGAAGGCCATCACCCAGCGCTGGCCGCAGCGCGCCAGCCACGAGGCGGCGCAGTTCGCCTTCCCCAGCAACGGCTAAGCGGGTAGGGCGGTAAACGCCGCGGCGGGCGTTTGGGGCGGTCGCTGCAGGCGGGAATTTTTTCACACCCTCATGATGCCGCTCACTTAAACCAGGTGGGCGGCATTTTTTTTAGCCCAATCGGATCCGCAGAGGTCTGGCGCTGACGCTTGTCCGGGGTTCCCAGGCGTCGCGTCCGTGAGGTTGACCGGCTCGTGGTGCGAGCAGGCAATAAAAAACCGACCCTGAGGTCGGTTTTTTAACAACTGGCAGCAGTAAAGCGTGAGTCGCTTATTAAGCGGCTGCAGCTTCGCTGAGGGCCTTGATGTGGCCATTCAGGCGGCTTTTATGACGCGCTGCTTTGTTCTTGTGGATGATGCCTTTGTCGGCCATGCGGTCGATGATCGGCACAGCCAGGGTGTAAGCGGTTTTGGCTACTTCAAGATCTTTGGCTTCGATAGCCTTGACCACGTTCTTGATGTAGGTACGGACCATGGAGCGCTGGCTGGCGTTTTGGCTACGACGCTTCTCAGCCTGTTTTGCGCGTTTTTTGGCAGAAGGTGTATTGGCCACCGTCAAGCTCCTCGAAATCTGGGGGGATACAAACAAATAAGGCCGCGAATCATGCCGAGGCCGGCGTTCATTGTCAAGCCCGTTGGCTTGGTTCTAGCTGCTGTCCGTCTGCCCATTGTCGGCAAGCGGCGACATGCTGCTCGCCCTACCCAGTATCCATGCGGGTCGGTAAACTCGGCGACCTTTTCCAAGGGGTTACCTATGTCCGAGCGAGCAGGGAAGGGCGGCTTGTTACGTTCCAGCGCGGTGGTCAGTGTAATGACCCTGTTGTCGCGTGTGCTGGGCATGGTACGCGATATGGTGGTGGCCGCCTATTTCGGTTCGGGGCCGGCGGCCGACGCATTCTTCATCGCCTTCAAGATTCCCAACTTTCTGCGCCGCCTGTTTGCCGAGGGCGCCTTCGCCCAGGCGTTCGTCCCGGTCCTGTCGGAATACCGCACGCAGCGCAGCCTGGCCGAGGTCAAGCAGCTGGTCGACCGCACCGCGGGCTACCTGGGCTTGACCCTGACCGCCCTGACCGCCCTCGGCGTGGTCGGCTCGCCCTACCTGATCATGCTGTTCGCCCCCGGCTTTCACAGCGACCCGGCGAAGATGGCGCTGGCGGGTGAGCTGCTGCAGATCACCTTTCCCTACCTGCTGCTGATCTCGCTGACGGCCTTCTGTGGCGGCATCCTCAACGCCTACGGGCGTTTCGCCGTGCCCTCGTTTACCCCGGTGCTGCTGAATGTCTGCATGATCGGCGCGGCCATCTACCTGACCCCGTATTTCGAGCAGCCGATCATGGCCCTGGCCTGGGGCGTGCTGATCGCCGGGGTGGCCCAGTTGCTGTTCCAGTTGCCGTTCCTGGCGCGGCTCAGGTTGCTGCCCACGCCCAGGGTGCGGCGCGACGAGGGCGTGCGGCGGATCATGCTGCTGATGGTGCCGGCGTTGTTCGGCGTCTCGGTCAGCCAGATCAATCTGCTGCTCGATACCGTGCTCGCTTCGCTGCTGCAGACCGGCAGCGTGTCCTGGCTGTATTACGCCGACCGCCTGTCCGAGTTGCCCCTGGGCGCGTTCGGCATCGCCATCGGCACGGTGATCCTGCCGAGCCTGTCGCGCCAGCACGCCGGCGACGATCCCAAGGCGTTTTCGGCCACCATCGACTGGGCCCTGCGCATGGTGTTGCTGGTCGGGGTGCCGGCGGCGCTGGCCCTGGCGATCCTCGCCGAGCCGTTGATCGCCACCTTGTTCCACTACGGCGCGATGACCGAGCGTGACGTGCTGCAGTCGGCTGCCGCGCTGCGCGCCTATTCGCTCGGGGTGCTGGCTTTCATGCTGATCAAGGTGCTGGCGCCGGCCTTCTTCGCCCGTCAGGACCTGAAAACCCCGGTACGCATCGCGATCATCTGCATGGTGGCGAACATGGTGTTCAATCTGATCCTGATCTGGCCCTTGAAGCACGTCGGCCTGGCGCTGGCAACCTCGCTGTCGTCGCTGCTCAATACCGCGCTGCTGTTCTGGGGCCTGTACAAGATCGGCGTGTATCGGCCGGCGCCGGGCTGGGGTCTGTACGGCCTGCGCCTGCTCGGCGCCTGTGCGGCCATGGTGGCGCTGGTCTGGTGGTTGAATGTGGCGCCGAGCGAGTGGTTCGTCTGGGGCTGGCAGCAGCGCGTACTCTGGCTGGGCCTGCTGGTCGGCGGCGGGCTGCTGGCGTTTGTCGGCGCCTTGCTGGCGCTGGGGCTGCGCATGCGTCATCTGCGCCATTGAGTGCGTTTACTGCTGTGCTTTTGCCTGTAGCTTGCCGCTCGCTACAGGTATAATCGGCCACTTTATGAGCAAGAAGCGCGTTATGCAGCTGGTTCGAGGCCTACACAACCTGCGGCCCCAGCATCGGGGCTGTGTCGCCACTATTGGCAATTTCGACGGCGTCCATCGTGGCCATCAGGCCATTCTGGCGCGTTTGCGTGAGCGCGCGGCCGAGTTGGCGCTGCCCAGTTGCGTGGTGATTTTCGAGCCGCAGCCGCGCGAGTTCTTTGGCCCCGAGACGGCACCGGCGCGTCTGACGCGTCTGCGCGACAAGCTCGCGTTACTCGCCGCCGAAGGCGTCGATCGGGTGCTGTGCCTGAGCTTCAACCCGCATTTGCGCGAGCTGAGCGCCGCCGAGTTCGTGCGGGCAGTTCTGGTCGAGGGTCTGGATGTGCGCCATCTGGAGGTCGGTGACGACTTCCGCTTCGGCTGCGACCGGGTCGGCGACTTCGCCTTTCTGCAGCAGGCCGGTGAGCGCGAAGGCTTTAGCGTCGAGGCCGCCGCGACGGTCGAGCTGGATGGCCTGCGCGTCAGCAGCACCCGGGTGCGCAAGGCCCTGGCCGCGGGCGACTTCGCCCTGGCCGAGCACCTGCTCGGTCGTCCGTTCCAGATCGCCGGACGGGTGCTGCACGGGCAGAAGCTGGGTCGCCAGCTGGATGCGCCGACCGCCAATGTGCAGCTCAAGCGCAAGCGCGTGCCGCTGAGCGGGGTGTACCTGGTCAGCACCGTGGTCGACGGTCAGCCGTGGCCGGGGGTCGCCAATATCGGCGTGCGCCCGAGCGTGGCCGGCGATGGCAGTGCCCACCTGGAAGTGCACTTGCTGGATTTTGCCGGTGATCTGTATGGCCGGCGTTTGACGGTGGCATTCCACCACAAGCTGCGTGAAGAGCAGCGTTTCGCCTCCCTCGAGGCACTGAAAGCGGCCATTGCTGCCGATATTGCCGCCGCCCGTGCCCATTGGCAGGGTCAACCGCACACCCTGTTGGCAGGGCCAACCGATTAAATGAAGAGCCTGAGATGACCGACTACAAAGCTACGCTCAACCTGCCGGATACCCAGTTCCCGATGAAGGCCGGCCTGCCGCAGCGCGAGCCGCAGATTCTGCAGCGCTGGAACGACATGGGTCTGTATCAGAAGCTGCGGCAGCTGGGCGAAGGCCGGCCGAAATTCGTCCTGCACGACGGCCCGCCCTATGCCAACGGCAGCATTCATATCGGTCATGCGGTCAACAAGATCCTCAAGGACATCATCACCCGCTCCAAGACCCTGGCCGGCTACGACGCGCCCTATGTGCCGGGCTGGGACTGTCACGGTCTGCCGATCGAGCACAAGGTCGAGACCACCTTCGGCAAGAACCAGCCCGCCGACCTGACCCGCGAGCGCTGCCGCACCTATGCCGGCGAGCAGATCGAAGGGCAGAAGGCCGACTTCATCCGCCTCGGCGTGCTCGGCGACTGGGACAACCCCTACAAGACCATGGACTTCGCCAACGAAGCCGGCGAGATCCGCGCCCTGGCCGAGATGGTCAAGCAGGGCTTCGTGTTCAAGGGCCTGAAGCCGGTCAACTGGTGCTTCGACTGCGGCTCGGCGCTGGCCGAGGCCGAAGTCGAATACCAGGACAAGAAATCCGATGCCATCGACGTCGCCTTCCCGGTCGAAGATGCAGGCAAACTGGCCGCCGCCTTCGGTCTGGCCAGCCTGGGCAAGCCCGCCAGCATCGTGATCTGGACCACCACACCCTGGACCATTCCGGCCAACCAGGCGCTCAACGTCCACCCCGAATTCAACTATGCCCTGGTCGATACCGGCGATAAGCTGTTGTTGCTGGCCGAAGAGCTGGTCGAGAGCTGTCTGGCGCGCTACGGCCTGCAGGGCGAGGTGATCGCCATCGCCAAGGGCGAGGCGCTGGAGCTGATCCGCTTCCGTCATCCGTTCTATGAGCGCTTCGCGCCGCTCTACCTGGCCGACTACGTGGCCCTGGACGCCGGTACCGGCATCGTCCATTCGGCGCCGGCCTACGGCGAGGACGACTTCCGTTCCTGCAAGGGCTACGGCATGAGCAACGACGAGATCCTCAGCCCGGTGCAGAGCAATGGCGTCTACGTCGAGTCGCTGCCGTTCTTCGGCGGCCAGTTCATCTGGAAGGCCAACCCGGCCATCGTCGCCAAGCTCGACGAAGTCGGCTGCCTGCTCAAGCACGAAGTCATCCAGCACAGCTACATGCACTGCTGGCGGCACAAGACCCCGCTGATCTACCGCGCCACCGCGCAGTGGTTCGTCGGCATGGATACTCAACCCAACGAAGGCGACACCCTGCGCGAGCGGGCGCTGGCCGCCATCGAGCAGACCGCCTTCGTCCCGGCCTGGGGCCAGGCGCGCCTGCACGGCATGATCGCCGGGCGGCCGGACTGGTGCATCTCGCGCCAGCGCAACTGGGGCGTGCCGATCCCGTTGTTCCTGCACAAGGAAAGCGGCGAACTGCATCCGCGCAGCGCCGAACTGATGGAGGCCGTGGCCCAGCGCGTCGAGCAGGCGGGCATCGAAGCCTGGTTCAAGCTGGATGCCGCCGAGTTGCTCGGTGACGAGGCCGCGCACTACGACAAGATCAGCGACACCCTGGACGTCTGGTTCGACTCCGGCACCACCCACTGGCATGTGCTGCGCGGCTCCCATCCACTCGGCCACGCTTCGGGCCCGCGCGCCGATCTGTATCTGGAAGGCTCCGACCAGCACCGCGGCTGGTTCCACTCCTCCCTGCTCACCGGCAGCGCCATCGACGGCCATGCGCCCTACAAGGCGCTGCTGACCCACGGTTTCGTGGTCGACGAGAACGGTCGCAAGATGTCCAAGTCGCTGGGCAACGTGGTCGCCCCGCAGGAAGTCAACGACAGCCTGGGCGCCGACATCCTGCGCCTGTGGGTGGCGTCCACCGACTATTCCGGCGAGATGGCGGTGTCCAAGGTCATCCTCCAGCGCAGCGCCGATTCCTACCGGCGCATTCGCAACACCGCACGCTTCCTGCTGGCCAACCTCAGCGGATTCGACCCGGCGCAGCATGTGCTGCCCGCCGCGGACATGCTCGCCCTGGACCGCTGGGCGGTGGATCGCGCCCTGCTGCTGCAGCGCGAGATCGAGGAAGCCTACGACAGCTACCGCTTCTGGAACGTCTACCAGAAGGTGCACAACTTCTGCGTGCAGGAGTTGGGCGGCTTCTACCTCGACATCATCAAGGACCGCCAGTACACCACCGCCGCCGACAGCGTGGCGCGGCGTTCCTGCCAGACCGCGCTGTTCCACATCGCCGAGGCGCTGGTGCGCTGGATCGCGCCGGTGCTGGCGTTCACCGCCGACGAGCTGTGGCAGTACCTGCCGGGCGAGCGCAACGAATCGGTGATGCTCAATGGCTGGTACCAGGGCTTGAGCGAGCTGCCGCAGGACTTCGAGCTGAGCCGCGAGTTCTGGGAGCGGGTCATGGCGGTCAAGGTCGCGGTCAACAAGGAAATGGAAGGGCTGCGCGCGGCCAAGGCCATCGGCGGCAACCTGCAGGCCGAAGTGACCCTCTATGGCGAAGACGGCCTTATCGCCGACCTCGGCAAGCTCGGCAACGAGCTGCGCTTCGTCCTGATCACCTCCACCGCCAGCCTGGCGCCGCTGAGCAGTGCGCCGGCCGATGCCGTGGAGACCGAAGTGGCGGGCCTGAAACTGAAGATCGTCAAATCGGCCCACGCCAAGTGCGGCCGTTGCTGGCACCACCGCGAGGACGTCGGGATCAACCCGGCGCATCCGCAGATCTGTGGCCGCTGCGTGGACAACATCGAAGGCGCTGGCGAGGTGCGTCACTATGCGTGAGGTAGCGCACACTGCGTTGCTCCGCTCTCTCGGGGGAGAGGGCAGGGTGGGTGGCACCCCATCGCTGCAATCGCCGCATTTGATGGGTTGTCGCCCATCCTGCGATCTCGGGGGGCGCCTATGAGCGCCCGCTTCGGCAGGTTGCCCTGGCTGTGGCTGAGCCTGCTGGTGTTCGTGATCGATCAGGCCAGCAAGTTCTACTTCGACAACGCGCTGACCCTGTATCAGCAGATCGTGGTGATCCCCGGTTACTTCAGCTGGACCCTGGCCTACAACACCGGCGCGGCCTTCAGCTTCCTGGCCGGCGAATCGGGCTGGCAGCGCTGGCTGTTCGCCCTGATCGCCATCGTCATCAGCGCCGTGCTGGTGGTCTGGCTCAAGCGCCTGAAACCGGACGAAACCTGGCTGGCCATGGCCCTGGCGCTGGTACTAGGCGGCGCGCTGGGCAACCTGGTCGACCGGGTGATATTCGGCCATGTGGTCGACTTCGTTCTGGTCCACTGGCAGCACCGCTGGTACTTCCCCGCCTTCAATGTCGCGGACGCCGCCATTACTCTCGGCGCCATCCTCTTGGCGCTGGATATGTTCAAAAGCAACAAGTCCGGAGAAACCACCCCATGACTGATGTACGTATCGGCCCGGACAGGGAAGTCACCCTGCATTTCGCCCTCAAGCTGGAAAACGGCGATGTGATCGACAGCACCGAAGGCAAAGCCCCGGCCACCTTCAAGGTCGGCGACGGCAACCTGCTGCCCGGCTTCGAGCAGGCGCTGTACGGCTTCAAGGCCGGCGACAAGCGCAGCGTGCAGGTGCAGCCGGAGCAGGGCTTCGGTCAGCCCAACCCGCAGAACGTGCAGACCATGCCGCGCAGCCAGTTCAAGGACATGGAACTCTCCGACGGCCTGCTGGTGATCTTCAACGACGCCGCCAATGCCGAGCTGCCGGGCGTGGTCAAGGCCTTCGACGACAGCCAGGTGACCATCGACTTCAACCACCCGCTGGCCGGCAAGACCCTGAGCTTCGATGTGGAGATCATCGAGGTCAAGGCGCTCTGATGTCTATGTTTCGGTGCCGCGCCTGTGTAGGAGCCGGCTTGCTGGCGGTCATCGGTTGTCGAGGCTTGAGTTGTGACAGGGGTGTAATTGGTATAATTTCTATGCCATGCTGACGTTCAACTACGATGAAGCCAAGAGCCAGTCCAACCAGGTAAAGCACGGGATCGATTTCATCGTCGCCCAACGACTCTGGAAGGATCCCGACCTGTTGGAGATTCCTGCCAAGACCCAGGACGAGCCGTGCTATCTGGTCATTGGGCGCATAGCAGAAAAACATTGGTCAGCCGTGATTACATATCGGCAAGAGCACATACGTATTATTTCCGTGCGCCGCTCCCGTACGGAGGAGATAGCCCTCTATGAAAGCAGCGAAATTTGATCGGCTTGTCGACGAAGGCGAGGAGGACATCGTCTCTCATCTCGACCTCTCCCAAACGAAGCGGGCCAGGCATGAGCAAAAGCGGGTCAATGTCGATTTCCCGGTGTGGATGATCGAGTCCCTCGACCGTGAGGCCAGTCGCCTGGGCGTGACGCGCCAATCTATCATCAAGATCTGGCTGGCCGAGCGTCTGGAGCATAGTTGCGCCGCGCATCCCTGAATCCGTAGCCCGGATGAAATCCGGGAAGGCGCGAATACCCCTCCCGGATTTCATCCGGGCTACGCAAGACGGGAACGGCGCCCGCTCCCGCGTTACACTTGCCCCCTGAACGACCGCGTGCCGAGAACCACCATGCATATCAAACTCGCCAATCCCCGCGGCTTCTGCGCCGGTGTCGACCGTGCCATCGAAATCGTCAACCGCGCCCTAGAAGTCTTCGGCCCGCCGATCTACGTGCGTCACGAGGTGGTGCACAACAAGTTCGTGGTCGAAGACCTGCGCGCGCGCGGCGCCATCTTCGTCGAGGAACTGGACCAGATCCCCGACGACGTCATCGTCATCTTCAGCGCCCACGGCGTGTCCCAGGCCGTGCGCAGCGAAGCCGAACGGCGCGGCCTGAAGATCTTCGATGCCACCTGCCCCTTGGTAACCAAGGTGCACATGGAAGTGGTGCGCTACAGCCGCGAAGGCCGCGAATGCATCCTCATCGGTCACGCCGGTCACCCGGAGGTCGAAGGCACCATGGGCCAGTACGACGCCAGCAACGGCGGCGCCATCTACCTGGTGGAAGACGAGGCCGATGTCGCGCGCCTGCAGGTGCGCAACCCCGAGGCCCTGGCCTTCGTCACCCAGACCACCCTGTCGATGGACGACACCAGCAAGGTCATCGACGCCCTGCGCGGCAAGTTCCCCAGCATCGGCGGGCCGCGCAAGGACGACATCTGCTACGCCACCCAGAACCGCCAGGACGCGGTCAAGCAACTGGCCGCCGAGTGCGACGTGCTGCTGGTGGTCGGCAGCCCTAACAGCTCCAACTCCAACCGCCTGCGCGAACTGGCCGAACGCATGGGCACTCCGGCCTATCTGATCGACGGCGCCGAAGACCTCAAGCGCGAGTGGTTCGATGGCATCAAAGGTATCGGCATCACCGCCGGCGCCTCGGCGCCCGAGGTGCTGGTGCGTGGGGTGGTCAGCCAACTGCAGGCGTGGGGTGCGACAGGCGAGAGCGAGCTGGAAGGGCGGCCGGAGAATGTGACGTTTTCGATGCCGAAGGAGTTGCGCGTCCAGCAGCTCTGAGCATGCAGCAACACTGGGAGTAGGGCGGCCCGGGGCGGCGTTCCGTTCGGAGCGCAGCGACAGCCCGCCAGCTTCTGTGCCGCATCGATGAGCCACGGTGCACTGCCTGCATCCTACGGAGCTCGGGTGCTTGAGGGCGTACTCGCGAAGCAATACGCTGCCCTCACGCATGCAGCGCCTGGGAAGCAGCGAGCGGCTACGATTGCGTAGCCCAGATAAGCGACAGCGCAATCCGGGGAGCGCTATCCAGGTTACCCCTGGGCTCATCCAGCATGCCCCTTCAGCAATTATTCGGCTCATCTCTGGCCCGTCTCAATCTGCCGCTCGCGCTCAGCACCAAACGCCTGACCGCCTGTTCACCGCTCGCATGACAGAGCGTCAGGGTTCCCGCCTGAAAACTGCCGCCCAGCAGCTTGGCGTTGCCAAGCGGGGTGTAGCGGACATAGCGCCTGACCGGCGTATTGCCCTTGACGATCACGCCCTTGGGTAGCGACGGCTCCTGCCTGAGCAGGGGTTCGCCTTCATCCAGTTGGCCGTTGTCGTTCAGGTCGACGAACACCCGCCAGCCACTGGCCCAATCGCCATCGGTGTTGTCGAGCAACACCGGCTGTCGCCGCTTGATCGATTCGCTACGAGCCAGGGCCAGGTTCGCCGCCAGCATATTGCTGGCGCTGACCAGTTGTTGGTTACCGACGAATTGCTGGGCGGCAGGCACGCCGACGCTGCTCAGCAGCGCGAGGACGCCGAGCGTGGTGAGCAATTCGGGGAGGGTGAAACCGCAAGCGTGACGGTGCATGGCGTCCGTGCCTCTTGGTTGGGGTACCCCACCATCCTGGTAGGGCGTGTGCCGGTCGTCTCCGTTCCGGCTCCGATGGTCGCGCCGACCGGGGTGTTTCCCGCGGCTGGCCTATAAGCTCTAGTCGGGAAACCGGATTTTGCAAGGAATTAGCGCAAGGCAAGAGCGTAAGAACAGCAAGAAAAGGGCAGGGCAAGCTATCGAGGAAAGCTGCTAGCAGGCCGTTGAAAAATGTAGGCGAGGCAGCCGAGACAAGGCAAAAACGGCCGAAAAAGCGCAGTTTACGTGCTGTAAATGAGCATTTTGACTGGGCTCGCACGCGAGGCCGTTTTTAACGCCGTATCGGCAACGTAGGTAGTTTTTCAACGGTCTGCTAGATTCGCCTGAGTCGATGGACATGGCCGTCCGTGAATGGAAAAGCGCCAACTGTCGAAACTTCGCACTGGTTAGCGGTATCCCGGTGCAATGATTCGTACCCTACCGGCATATGGGTAGGGCATGTGAATAAAAACGAGCGCGAGAGGGAATATGGTGAAGCGAACTGAGCAGCGGGGGTTCAGCCTGATCGAATTGATGATCGTGATTGCGATCATCGGCATCCTGGCCGCAATTGCCTACCCGAACTATCAGGAATACATCATCAAGAGCAATCGCGCTGCGGCGCAGGCGGCGATGATGGATATAGCCAACCGCGAACAACAATTACTCCTTGCTAACCGCGCCTATGTCGCTGCCGCCAACGCTACCGCTTTTCAAACCAGTACCGGCTACGTGTTGCCTGCCGACGTGTCCGCTAAATATGGCTTCAAGATCGAGCTGGGTGCGGGGTCTGAGCCTTCCTTTACGATCACATTCGTGCCGACGGGGGCTCAGGCAGGCGATGGCGACCTGACGCTGAATAGTCAAGGGGCCAAGACGCCGCCGGAGAAGTGGTGATTATGCTTATGCCACCGACTATTCGTAATCAGTGCGGTGTCACCCTGATCGAGGTGCTGGTCACCGTGATTATTCTTTCCATCGGTCTGCTGGGTATCGCGGGGTTGCAGTCGCGGTTGCAGCAGTCCGAGATGGAGGCTTATCAGCGATCCCAGGCTCTGTTGCTGCTCAATGACATGGCCAATCGCATTGCCAGCAATCGCAATAATGCAGCTACCTACGTTACGGGAACGGCCAGCCCGCTTGGTGTTGGCATGACTTGCCCAAGCAATTCAGGTAGCCGCAAGCAAAGAGACTCCAGCGAGTGGTGCTCCGCCCTGCAAGGCGCGGCGGAAAACGTTGGTACCAGTCAGATAGGCGCGATGCTAGGTGGTCGAGGCTGTGTCGAGTCTCTTGGCAGTGGTCAATACCTCGTCACGGTGGCTTGGCAGGGCCTGTTTCCCCTCGCGGCCCCTTCGGCGGGTGTTGCCTGTGGCGCAAATAGCTATGGTTCTGCCGGTTCAACCTGCGCCAATGATGTTTGTCGTCGTGTGGTCACTACCATCGTGCGGGTGGCCACACTATGAAAACCCCATTAATAAAAGTGCAAAGCAAGCAGTGCAGACCCATTGGGCAGGGCCCGCAATCTGGTTTTAGTCTCATCGAATTGATGGTTGCCATGGTCATCAGCTTGCTGATCATGGGGGGCGTGCTCACACTCTTTCTGGATGTCACTCGCACCAACGATGAAATGGCCAAGACCAATATCCAGATCGAGAATGGTCGTTTTGCCATTCAGTTGTTGCAGAACGACCTCTCGCATGGCGGGTTTTGGGACGGCTATGTCCCCCAGTTTGATGACCTGACGTTGACCACCGTGGCGAGTGATGCTCCTACCGATCCAGTGCCAAATCCCTGTCTTGCTTACAGTGATACAGACTGGACCTCTGCGCACAAAAACAATCTGCTGGGTATTCCCGTACAGGCATACGACGATGCGCCGACGGGCTGTACCAGTGCCTCGCCGGCGATAGGCGCAGATATAAAAGCCAACACTGATTTCTTGGTGGTGCGCCACGCAGAAACTTGTGTGGCTGGGGTGGGTGGTTGTGAAAATACCGCTGGGAAAGTTTATTTCCAGACATCGTTGTGTTCGACCTCGCCTGAAACAGCTTATTCCTATGTGCTTGATACCGATGACCATGATCTTCATCAGATGGACTGCGCGACCGCTGCGGATAGACGGAAGTTTGTGTCGAATATTTATTATATTCGCGACGATGACACCTTGATGCGTTCACGGTTCGACGTGGACAAACATCTTGCCGCTGAGCCTATGATTGAGGGTGTGGAAGGCTTCAGGGTTGAGTTGGGTATCGATGACGGTCCGGTCGACGGTGCTCCCGATACCTATGTGCGTTGCCCCTTGGCTAATATCTCTGCCGATACGACTGCTCCCTCGACCCACCCTGCCGCAACTGTCTGTGCCGCAGATCAGCTGGCGAATGTGGTTGCGGTTAAAGTGTATGTGCTGGTGCGCAGTCTTACCGCAACGCCAGGTTATACCGATGGCAAGACCTATAGCCTTGGCACAACCACGCTCGGGCCATTTAATGACAACTTTAAGCGCCATGTATTTTCCAGCACGGTGCGCCTGAACAACATATCTGGCAGAAGAGAGGTACCATGACTTTGCCCAGATCGTTACATTCTCAGCGTGGTTCAACCCTGATCGTTGGCTTGATCATGCTGCTTCTATTTACGCTGATGATTTCTAGTGCGTTCAACATGAGCGGCAGCAATCTCAAGGCCGTGGGTAATATGCAGTCTCGCGACGAAGCCATTGCGGCGGCGAACGCGGCCATTGAGCAGGTGGTAAGCCTGAATTTCACCGGCCTGACCGCGGCTCAACCCTACGAACTCGATTTCGATCAGGATCCGGCGACCCCGCCTTATCAGGTGATAGTGACAGTGGAAGGCTGCCGAAGAGCAACGCCGGCCCCCGTTGATGAAGCCCTCCTTAGTGGTGTTTCTTCTAATATTCACGGTACCAGCGGTTTCTACACCCTCTGGGAACTCAAGTCGGTTGTGGCTGACGGGCTGTCGGGAGCGGCGGTGACCGTGCGTCATGGTGTGCGCAAGTATATGGGCGAACTCGACCCAGATTTTGCAAAGTGCAGTTGAGTGCAGTGCATAGACGCTTAGGAGAAGGATAATGAAAGGCTTTTGGCTGAAGAGCGTGCTGGGTTTGACTGCACTGATTCTGCACTGCAATACTTATGCGGAAGACGTCGACCTGTTTGCGGGTATCACACCGCCGAATTCTGGACTTCCCAATGTGTTGCTTATATTGGATAACTCGGCAAACTGGAGTTCCGGTTCTTTTGCTTCATGTTTCTATAAGGAAAATGGAGTTGTTGCGGAAATTCCTGTCGGGCCAAAGGCCAGTAATCCAGGTAAAGAGCAGGGCACTAAGATGGCGATTGAGAAGTGCGCCCTCTACAACGCCATTGATGCCCTGCCGACCGAGGCGGATGGGGGTGCCAAGTTCAATGTTGGCTTTATGCTCTTCAATGAGTCGCCAGCCGCCAATAGTGGGGGGTACCCGCGTCAGGCCTTTTTGCCGCTGACGACTGCAAATAAAGCGGTACTCAAGGCAAAGGTTGCCGCTCTTAGTATTGGCGATGATAAAGGTAACAATGCCGCGTTTGCCAAGGCATTGCATGAGGCCTACCTGTATTTCAAGGGAGAAACACCCTACAAGGGCACCGCCGGTAGCAAGTGGGATGCAGCAGCCGTAGCGGGCGGAAAGTATGTCAGCCCCTCCGCTAACAGTTGTGGGCGTAATCACATCATCTTCATCGCCAATGGCGGGCCTGGCGAGGTGACTAACAACGAGGCGCGTGATCTCCTGGATGGCTTGGGCGGCAATACTACACAGATCAATTATCCAACCAGCGAAGTCAGCAACAGTGACCAAGGCAACTGGGCCGATGAATACGCACGGTATATGCGCGGCGCGGATGTAAGTGACAAGGATGACGCGCAAGGCATCATCACTCACGGGATTGCCGTTACGGGACATTCGAGTGACGGGAATTACCCCAATTTCATAAGGGCGATGGCCGACAATGGTTACGGCAGCTATTTTGCCGCCAGTGATGTGGATCAATTGACGGTCGCAATTCTAGATACCTTCAGCCAGATTCAGGCGGTAAACAGTGTATTTGCTTCGGCCAGCCTACCAATCAGCGTTAGTACCCAAGGCACTTATCTGAACCAAGTGTTTATCGGCATGTTCCGTCCGGACGCTGATGCTAATCCGCGTTGGGCGGGTAACCTCAAGCAATATAAGTTTGTAGCGGATACCTCCGGCGGTGAATTCAAGTTGTTTCTTGGCGATGCGGATGGAGCATCCGCCATCAGCACGGCAAAGACAGGCTTCCTCAAGCCTTGTGCGCGCAGTTTCTGGACACCTGAGGATCCAGACAGCTACTGGTCGTTCCTGCCGCAAGGCACCTGTACGACTATCAACGAGGTAGTCGTCCCTAATCTGGATCGGTCCAACTCACCTGACGGCGATATCGTCGAGAAGGGTGCAGCAGGATATAGCCTCAGGAGTGGCGGCCTTACGCCGACTACACGCAACATCAAGACCTGTAATGGCTGCTCGGCTGGACTATCGCTTCCTGTCATGAATGCCGCCAACTCTGGCTTGGCATCCGATCTTGCTGCTTGGATTGCCGGTGCGGATAACACGGCTACCCCTGAGAAAACGGGTCAGACTGCCGCCAATATGCGTCCCTCGGTGCATGGCGACGTGGTGCACTCCCGCCCGGTAGCTGTGGATTACGGTGGCAGCACCGGTGTGGTGGTGTTCTATGGCGCCAATGATGGCACTTTGCGCGCCATCAATGGCAATCAGGGCGATACCGACGGCAACGAACTCTGGTCGTTTGTGGCGCCGGAGCACTACAGCAAGTTTGCACGACTGCGCTCGAACAGCCCTGAGTTGTATTATCCAGGCACGCCGATAGCTACAGCCACGCGCAAGGATTACTTCTTCGACGGCCCGGTGACTGCGCATAAAGATGGCAACAATGTTTGGGTCTATGCTGCGATGCGCCGGGGTGGCAGTGCGGTGTACGCATTCGATGTCAGTGCCGGCACGAACCTCACTGACCCAAGGCTGAAATGGAAGGCTGACAGTGCAACCACCGGGTTGAGTAATATTGGCCAGACCTGGTCGGCGCCCAAGGTAATCAAGGCGGCAGGCTATACCAGCGTTACCAGCTCCACAGACGGCGACGGTGTCACCACTACTACTACGAACTACAAGCCGATGGTGATCATGGGCGGCGGTTATGACTCATGCGAGGATGGCACGGTCTCCTCTGATCTCAATACCTGCACCTCCGGCGCCCCCAAGGGCAGCAATGTCTATGTGCTGGATGCAGATACTGGCACGGTGTTGAATAGCACTATGGTTACAGACCGCAGCGTAGTGGGCGACATTACGGTTGTTACCAATAGCAGCGGATTGGCGCAGTACGCGTATGCGGCAGATACCGGCGGTAATGTCTATCGGGTCAATATCGCGGGTGCCCCGTCGACCTGGACGATCGATCCAATCGCTGCGCTTGGCTGTGATACCGAGACTTGTCCAGGCGGGGTGGCCAATCGCAAGTTCCTGTTTGCTCCGGAAGTCGTCGTGACCAGTGGTTTCAATGCGGTGCTGTTGGGCTCTGGCGATCGCGAACATCCATTGAGTACCGACGCTGTAACTGCGTCTGTTAATAACGCCTTTTTCATGATTAAGGATGATCGTTCAGCCGACCCAGAGGTGATTAGTCTCGACGATGATGTGTTGTTGGAAATCGATGCCAATAGTGCGGGGCTAACGGCTGATCAACAGTCCGAACTAAGCGGTGCCGATAATAAAGGCTGGTATTTACAGTACGGTACAGCAGGTACCATCCACGATAAAGAACAGGTAGTGACATCTGCAGTGGTCGTGTTTGGGGTGGTAACCTTCAGTACCCATACTCCAACCGTAGCATCGTCGACCAGTTGCGGTTCAAATCTTGGGACGGCTCGGGTTTATAACATGAATTTTCTGGATGCCTCACCGGCCAAGGGGACGGATCGTTTTCAAGTTATTGATGGCGGCGGGCTGCCACCTTCTCCAGTGTCGGGGATAGTGACTGTATGTACCAGTGACGGAGTGTGCAGCGATGTTCCGTTCTTGATTGGCGGTAATCCAAACTCCCCCGTGGAAGTTGATTATGCACCCGAGCCTAGTGGTTCTGCGGTTAACAAAAGCCGCGTGTACTGGAATATCGAGCAATGATTGGGCGCATTACTTCTATTCAGCGATCTGGGCAGCACGGCTTCACGCTGGTCGAGTTGCTGATCACTCTTGCTGTATTCGCAGCGCTGCTGGCAATTATGGTGCCGTCGTACTCCGACATGACCCTGGGCAGCAAGCTGCGCTCCCAGGCCAACGATCTGGTCGCGGGCGCGGTGCTGGCGCGTAGTGAGGCGATCAAACGTAATCAGGCGGTGCGGATGTGCGTCTCCGCCGATGGCGCAAGCTGCATCACTGGGGGCTGGGAGCAAGGCTGGGTGGTATTCCACGATGCCGACGACGACGGGACGCTGGATGCAGGAGAGACGGTACTGCTGCGGCATCAGGCGGCAGCCTCCGGTTTTAAAATTACCGGCACTGTCGACAGCGTGCGCTTTCAGGGAACTGGTGTAGGGGCCACTCAGGCCACATTGACAGCCTGCCGCGCCACCCCCAGCGTTGGCACTCAAGAACGGGTGGTCACTATCACCGCGACAGGCCGTGCATCAGTGGCCAGGACCAATACCGGAACCTGCTCCTGACCCGTTGCCTTTCGCTCAACCGCCGTAACCGGCTGCCCCTGCTGGCAGCCTTTACACCCACTATCAAACAACGGCGACTCGCCGCAAAGGCGGCGGGGCTGGACTCGTGCATTGCGCCGGCCTCATCCACTCTGGCTAATCCCCTCTTGCCGCCAGCGCCCACTTCCTTCGTTTTCTCCTGTCTTCGGGCGCGGCAACTGCCTGTTTGCCGATAAGCCCGTTCGCCTCGCTCCAGCCCCGTCGGCTTTCCCGCGCTGCGCCTTCCGTCACCCGCCAATATGGGGGCGAGGTCGCAGTTCTTGACATTAACGATATGAAACGCTCGTATCAGTCGGTTATGATCCCGAGGCGCAAAATTACCGCTAGTCGGAATTTTTTGACCGTTTGTCCATGGATGGGCGTTTGCAGGGGAGGGAGAGGGCGGTCCTGCGTGCTACGCAAGATGACATCTATGGAGTGGATGCGATGCCGCAGAAAGGCTTCACCTTGATCGAACCGATGATCACCATCGCAGTGCTTGCGATAGTTCTCGGGATCGCCGTTCCATCCATCAGCAGCATGCTGCGGGTCACCCGTGCTTTTTTCTGGCCGATAAGCCCCAGCGGGCGTCTCGGTTCGCCCGCTCTGCAAGCGTGCTTACAAGGTGGCGGGCATTGCCTGGTGATCGATGGTTTATACGCCAGAGCAACGTTCCTCGGCAACGCCATAGCGGTGGTCAACAATTTGTCGATCAAACCTGCCGCTCGTGGCTACCTGCATAATGAGTGATTTCCGTATTCGCCCCCTTTGGCGTGCTCTTGCATATCGTCGTTGGCCCCTAGAGGCAGATTCTATGTCGCAGAAAGGTTTCACTCTGGTCGAGATGATGGTCACGTTGGCTGTGCTGGTCATTATATTGAGCATTGCCGGCCCTAATTTCGCCGAGATGATCCGCGCCAATCGCGCCGAATCACAGCGCACGACTCTTTTCGCTGCGATCAATCTCGCACGTAGCGAGGCTATCCGCCGTTCCACTCTCGTTCGTGTCAGTTTGGCCAGCGGCACAAGCTGGACGGGGGGCTGGCGTATTTGGGTAGATGCAAATGGCGATAACACTTTTCAAGACGGCGAGGCGCTCAAGGAGTTTCCAGCGCTGACTGGCGGAAACACCCTCGTTTCCAGTGCAGCCACCGTTATGTTCAACGCCCAGGGTTACTTGAGTGCTGGAACCCCGGGTAGCAGTACGACGTTGCAGTTCCGGGTGGGAGCTGACCATTGCTCGTTGGAGCGCGATATCAAAATCAATCACCTGGGGCGTGTGTCGTCAGAGCGGAGGACTTGCTCGTGAACAGTGGTCGTCAATCGGCGGGTTTTAGTCTGATAGAAGTCTTGGTTTCGGTTCTGGTGTTGGGGAGCGGCATCTTGGGGATGGCCAGCTTGCAACTCAATGCGTTGAAGTATAACCAGGTGGCTGCAGTGCGATCGCAGGCGACCTTTTTGGTATATGACATCACCGATCGGATGCGGGCCAATCGCACCAAGGCGCAGGCGGGTAGTTACGATATCAGTCTCACTGCCAGCGCGCCGACCGGCTCGAGCATAGTCGCGACCGATTTGCAGCAATGGAGGGCTGCGCTCGATGAGCAACTTCCGAGCGGCACGGGCGCGGTCCAACGCAGTGCTGGGAAATTTATTATTACCGTGCAGTGGGACGAGTCGCGTGTTGGTGGGGCGGCGGGCCAGCAATTTGTATATGAGACCCGGCTATGATCGGGGTAATGGCGGGTGATAGAAAACGCAGCACGGGTTTCAGCCTGGTGGAATTGATGGTAGCGCTAGTGATCAGCCTATTGATCGGTATCGCGGTATTACAGGTTTTCTTATCCTCGAAGAATACCTATCGCCTGCAGGAGACCATGGGCCAGTTGCAGGAAAATGGCCGTTTCGCTGTCAACTATCTGGCCAATGACTTGCGCATGTCAGGTTTTATGGGGTGCGGCAATGTCGATCGTATCCCGGTAAATATCATTGCGGAAGCTGACGGTGGTGGGCTGGCTGTTTCGGCATTCGATGGCGATGCAATTATTGTGGGGCAGAATGATGTGGCGGCCTCCAATACCTGGGGGGCGGTGGCTGGCACGGATACCCTGGTGATGCGCAAGGCGGCAAGCGGTTCCATGCGTTTGACCGGGAACATGAGTGCGGTCAATGCCAATATCCAGGTGGTCTCGAATTCCTTGGGCGCCGTGGCGGGGGATATTCTGTTCATTTCGGATTGTATTAATGCCGATATATTTCGGGCTACCGGCGTATCCAGCAGCGCGGGGACTGTCACGATCGCGCATGCCAATAATATAAATACCAGCAATAACCTCAGCAAGGCCTATGGGCCGGACGCCGAGGTGCTGATGTTCGAGTCGGTCGCGTATTACGTGAGGAACACCGGGCGGACTACGCCGAACGGCGATGCTATTCGTGCCTTGTATGTACAGCGCAAGGCTGGGGGGACGGCGGAGACGGCTACCGCTTACGAGTTGATCGAGGGTGTAGAGGATATGCAACTTGAATTCGGCGTCGATTCGGGTGACGACAATCTGGCGGACTCCTATCAGCCCGCGAGTGGCTCAGTGGATTGGGGCAAAGTGGTTAGTGTGCGTTTTAGTCTGTTGATGCAGGCGGTGGACGGCAAGTTGGCCGGTGGCGGTGGGCAGGCGATCAACTACAACGGTAGCGCCGTGACCGCCGATGGCAGGTTACGCCAGAAATTCGGGACTGTTGTTGCAGTTCGAAATCGTGTTCCTTGAGGAGAGGCGTATGCCTATTCAACTTGGCATTCGTCAGCAAGGTGCGACGCTGATTGTCTGTTTGGTTTTTCTGTTGATCCTGACCATGATTGGCGTCAGTTCCATTCAAAGTGCCACGTTGCAAGAACAGATGGCGGGCAGTGCGCGCGATTATAATGCGGCCTTCCTGGCGGCGGAGTTCTCATTGCGTGAAGGCGAGAGTTACTTGCAATCAGCAACGTTGGGCGACTTCGCCGGGACGCAGGGACGTTTTGCTATTTGCAGCCCGACGAGCACGGCGGCCGCGTGTATGGCACCCAGTTGGAGTAACAGGGCCTCTACCGGTTGGGTGACTCAGTCGGGGCTTGGTCACGTTAGCACCCAGCCGCAATATATTATCGAAAAGTACCCGGTGGTCGTGGATGTCAATGCGCCCCTGGATGCGGACACGCCGCCGGTGCAGATTGAAGTCTACCGGGTGACCGCGCGTGGTTTCGGGGTGTCGGAAAACTCGATGTCTGTTCTGCAAACGACATATCGGCGCTAGGCGAGCTCGAGTGTGAAGTTGGGCATGCCAAGGGCTAGAGGTGAATGGATGAAACTGAGTAAAACCAAAGGTTTCACATTGATCGAGTTGATGATCGTTATAGTCATCATAGGGATCCTGGCGGCAATTGGTTACCCGGGTTACACCGAGTATATAAGCCGCGGCAAACGTGCCGAAGCCAAGGCGGCGTTGCTGGAGGCGGTACAGAGTATTGAGCGAAATTATTCGGTCAATGGCACGTACCTCAACAGTGGTGGTACCGCGCTGGCCGCGGTCTTTACCACTGCGGTTCCCGCTAACGGCACGGCCTATTACAACATTGCAGTGACCGGCACGGCGACCAGGAACAGTTTCACTTTGCGGGCTACGCGTACCGGCAGCATGGCAAGCGATGGGTGTGGGAATTTCGAGATCAGCCATACCGGAGCGCGCACCCTGAATAGCAATACCAAGAGTCTGGCGGCTTGTTGGTAAGTCGTTATTGGCGGCTAGCGATAGTGTCGGCCGCTGTTCCATCTATGTGTCGCTAGCCGCGAGCCTGCTGCAGGGCGGTGCTGTAAGGCGCCTTAGAATAACAATCGCTTAGTTCCGTGCCGCCCCCGCCTGGTGGCGCTCTGGGACAATACATTCGCGTCAATGAGGGTCGATCAAGTATGTTCGATATTATCAATTCAGGAAGAGCCCGTCGTTGCGCGATTGTTGCGTTTGCCTTCGTGCAGACCTTGGGGATTTCACTGTCTGCATCGGCATTGACGGTATCCCAACAACCGCTATCTCTCAGTGCGCAAGTCGCACCCAATGTCATCATGGCCATCGATGATTCCGGCAGCATGGATTCCGAGTTCCTGTTGCCTTCCAACGATGGTGCGCCTTGGTGGCGTATCGATAGCGATGCGGGGCGGCGTGGTTTTGTTGGCTGGGGGACGGATGCCGCCTTCTCAGCAGATAGTTTTGTCGGGGGTACCCGGCTGAACTTCAACCACGCAGGTAACGCCAACGGTACGTGGAAGAAGTTTGCCTACCTTTTTCCTAACGGCAGCGATACCGGGGCCGGCGGGCGTATATATTCAGACGCCGGTAATGACCACTATGCTGTTCCGCCGTTGCCCGCCTATGCCTTTTTCAGGTCGGTCGAGTACAACAAGGCATATTTCGATCCGGGCCAAACCTATGCACCCTGGCCTTCGGTAGCGGGTAGAACCTTTGCCGATATGCCAGCCACGGCTGCTAAAGCCGACCCCTGGCTTTCCGGCTCGATGACGTTCGACTTGACGGCCAATGTGGAAAGTACCGAAGCGAACCACCTGTTCAGGCTGTATGAGGGAATGCCCGTTGCGCTCGGGACGAAGATTCATCTGGGTGGCTCTTGGCGAACGCTGACAGCAGACGGGGTGGTGCCATTCTCGTCCGTCCCCGGGGGGCAGACCGTCAGCAATGATACGAGCTACGCCATCAGCTATTTTCCGGCCTCTTTCTACTCCAGTGAGTTGCTTCCCGCATCTTATGGTTATACCGCCGCTGCGCAGAGAAGCGGCTTCTCTCCGGGGGCGAGTGCAGCGGATCTGTACCTGTACCAGATAAAGCCGGGCAACTTTTCCGATACGGCCAAGTACCAGGCCGCCATCCAGAATTTCGCCAACTGGTTCAGCTATTACCGCAAGCGCCAGCTGGCGACTCGGGGTGGGGTGGCCGCGTCCTTCAAGGACATGACCACGATTCGGGCAGCCACCTTCCGCATTAACAACCGAACCGCACTGACCATGCGCGATCTTTCCGTGCCTGCCCAGCGCGACAGTTTCTTTTCGGCAGTACTGGCGCCAACCGTCAACGGCGGTACGCCGAACCGTGAGGCGCTCACCCATGCCGGTGAACAACTAAAACGAACGGACGCCGACGCTCCGGTCCAGTTCGCCTGTCAGGCCAATGCGACCATCCTGTTTACCGATGGCTTCAGCAACAGTTCTACGGCTAGCCCGAGTGCGGGCAACGCCGATGGCAACCAGGGCGAGCCCTATGCCGACACCGTGAGCGATACCATGGCGGATATCGCCATGAAGTATTACAACAGCCCCCTGCGCACCGGTGCGGGCTTTCCTGCCGGTCGTGTACCTGTGGCCTCCGCTTGCAATACGGCCAGCCCGCCCCCGGGGACTGATTGCAAGCGTAACCTGCATATGCTGACTTACGGGGTCACGCTTGGCAGCAAGGGTATTCTGTTCGACCCGGATGCAGATCCTCAAGTCGACCCCTACGCCGCTCCGCCCGCTTGGTGGAGCAGTTTCCCGGCTCGCAGCCCGCGCGCTGTGGATGACCTGTGGCACGCCACCATCAATGGTCGCGGGCAGATGTTGAACGCGAAGACTCCCGCCGAAGTTGCCACCACCATCAAGGTTGCCCTGAACAACATCATCGCCAATACAGGGTCCGCATCGGCGGTAGCAACCAACTCGACACGCTTGGATGCCGACACCTTCGTCTACCAGGCAAAATTTGACAGTGCCGACTGGTCCGGCGAGTTGCTCGCCTACCCGGTGGATTCCAGCGGGCAGATTGCTTCCCTGGCGTGGTCGACCAGTGACGGCATTCCGGCAGCGGCCGATCGCAATATCGTGACTTGGACGGGCAGCCAGGCGGTTAGCTTCGTGACGGCTAGCTGGAATTTGCTCAGCGAGGCTCAGCGTGACGCCCTGAATAACGGTGCCGCAGACTTGGTGGGGCAGGAGCGGCTGGAGTGGCTGCGCGGCTCTCAGGCCCGGGAAGTTGATCAAGGCGGGCCATATCGTAACCGGACCAGGTTGCTGGGCGATGTCGTCAACTCCGATCCTTTGTTCGTGAAGAAGGAGGATTTCGGCTTCTCCGTGCTGGCTACTGGGGGGAGCAGCTATGCGGCCTACGTGACAGCCAAGCAGAGCAAAACACCCATGCTGTACGTCGGCGCGAACGACGGGATGTTGCATGGTTTCGATGCCAATACGGGTCGCGAGCTGTTCGCGTTCATTCCCGCCGCCGCCTATGGGTCGCAGGCGGCGCCCAAGTTGGCGTCGCTGACGGACCCTGGTTATACCCACCAATACTTTGTCGACGGCTCTGCGCGGGCCTCAGATGCCTATATCGGCGGTGCTTGGAAAACCGTCCTGGTTGGTTCTACCGGGGCGGGGGGCAAGTCGGTGTTCGCCATCGATGTAAGCGATCCGGGCAGTTTGGGAGCGAACAGCGTGCTCTGGGAGTTTTCCACCGCCGCGAATGCGACCGACAAGTTGGGTACCGCCATGAGCAATCCCGTGATTGCCAGGCTTGCATCGGGGGATTGGGTGGCCATCTTCGGCAACGGCTACGACAGCGGCGACAATGTGAAGCTGTTTGTCGTCAGGTTGTCCGATGGGCAGTTATTGAAAGCGATCGATACGGGCGTTTCGGGGACCGGCAATGGATTGGCTACGCCGCTGCCGGTCGATACCAACAACGACCGGATCACCGATGTGGTTTATGCGGGTGATTTGTTGGGGAACATGTGGAAGTTCGACCTGACCCATGCCAACGCTACGCAATGGGATGTGGCCTATAAGCAAGGCAATACTCCCAAGCCGTTGTTCACCGCTGTCGGAGGTGGTGCGGGGCAGGCGATAACCGCTCGCGCTACTGCAGGTCGCAACCCTGCCGCCGGTAGTGGCGTGATGGTTTATTTCGGTACCGGAAAGTACTTCGAGACAGGCGATAACGTGGTTGGCAGTTCGCCACAATTGCAGCGCTTCTATGCGGTCTACGATGGCGGCTCGAGAGTTACCGCGCTGTCCAGTCTGGTACAGCAGACGGTGACCAATGAGGGGGTGACGTCGGGGGTAGAGTCGTGGGGCGAATACCGGTTCGGCTACCGTATGACCTCGACGAATGAGGTCGATTACTCGACCAAGAAAGGTTTCTACCTGGACTTGCAATCGCCTGGGGCCACTAATGGGGCGGGAGAACGGGTGGTTAGCCAGGCGCTGTTGCGGGGCGGGCGAATCATATTCACCACCTTGATCCCCTCGGCGGATGCATGTGCCTTTGGCGGTAGCAGCTGGTTGATGGAATTGGACGCCTTCAATGGTGGTCGCTTGCCGTACTCGGTCTTCGATGTGAATGGCGACGGCTTGATTGACGATAACGACTTCATTCTCCTGGACGATGGGACCAGGCTCCCGGCAAACGGCAAGAGCTTTGGCGAGATCATCAAGACGCCCGGTATCATCGGCGCCGGTGAAGTCGAATATAAGTACACCTCTGGTTCCAGCGGAACGCTAGGGGTAACGCTGGAGGAGGGCTCGGGCGACAAGGTCGGACGTCAGTCCTGGCGCCAGCTGCAGTAGCGAATGGCCCTCCCCCGGCTCTGCCAGGGGAGGGCGAGTGAGGCGGCCCCCGATCTGCCTTTCACGGAGTCGCCCAAGGACGGTACCAGCAAATATTACGACCTGAACTTCGCCCGCGAACCCACAGCCAGCATGTATCCAAGGGGGGCATGGCGAACGATACCTGCGGCACTATGACCCTAGGCAATACTGGGGCCAAAGGGCAGGCTACGGGGGCCAGCCTGGCGGCGTGCTGGCGGCGCTAGCTTGTGCGCCGCGGCGATCACCGGGTCGCCCACACCGGTGGGCAAACGCTGAATAACGCGGCCGGCGCCATGCAGGCGTGCTGGTAGAAATACACCGGGTTTATGACGTATAACGGGCCGCCTTTGCGGCCCGTTTTTATTGGAGAAGCTATGCGAGTCTTGATGGTGGGGGGTGGCGCTATCGGCTTGTTGTCGGCGCGCTTGTTGGCCGCGGCTGGTGTCGAGGTATGCCTGCTCGATCAGGGTGCGCTGGGCGGCGAAGCCTCCTGGGCCGGAGGCGGCATCGTTTCGCCGCTCTATCCCTGGCGCTACCGGCCGGCGGTGACGGCTCTGGCGCACTGGTCGCAGGATTTTTACCCGCAGCTGGGGGCGCAGTTGCTGGCCGACACCGGCATCGATCCCGAGGTGTATGTCACCGGCCTGTACTGGCTCGACCAGGAGCAGGCCGCGCCCCTGGCCTGGGCCGCGCGTGAACAGCGGCCGATGCAGGCGGTGCCCGTCGAGGCGGTGTATCGGGCGGTACCGGCGTTGGCCAGGCGCTTCTCGCGGGCGTTGCACATGTCGGGCGTGGCCAATGTGCGCAACCCGCGCCTGGTCAAGGCGTTGCGTGCGGCGCTGGTGCAGATGCCCAATGTGACCGTGCATGAGCAGTGTGCGGTTAGCGGGTTTATTCGCGAAGGCGAGCGGATCCGTGGTGTGCACAGTTCCGCTGGCGACATCCGTGGCGATCATGTGGTGGTTGCCGCCGGCGCCTGGAGCGGCGAGCTGTTGCGCAGCCTGGGCCTCGCGTTGCCGGTCGAGCCGGTGAAGGGGCAGATGATCCTCTACAAGTGCACCGAGGACTTTCTCACCAGTATCGTGCTGGCCAACGGGCGCTACGCGATTCCGCGGCGCGATGGCCATGTCCTGATTGGCAGTACGCTGGAATATCTGGGGTTCGACAAGACGCCCAGCGAAGAAGCCCTGGCCAGCCTCAAGGCGTCGGCGGTTGGGTTGCTGCCGGCGCTGGCCGATGCCGAGGTGGTGGGCCATTGGGCCGGATTGCGCCCGGGCTCGCCACATGGCATTCCCTTTATCGGGCCGGTACCGGGGCATGACGGTCTCTGGTTGAACTGCGGGCATTTCCGCAACGGCCTGGTGCTGGCGCCGGCCTCCTGCCAGTTGCTGACCGATCTGCTGCTCGGAAATGAGCCGATCATCGATCCGACGCCTTACGCGCCAGACGGGCGTTTGGGCTGAGGATGCGCTGTCTGCTGCTCCTGGAGGGCGATCAACTCCGGTGAGCGAGCGGCCCTTGGATGTGGGTACCCGGAGCTAGGCTGTGGTGCTCAGAGAACCCAGCCGAACAAGTCGGCGGCATTGCGACTGCTGGCTGCGGCCAGTTGCTCCGGGGCGACGTTCATCAGTCGCGCCAGTTCGCTGCAGATTTCCGGCAGGTATTCCGGGCTGTTGCGCTGATACGGGTGCATGGCCGGGGCCATGTCCGGGGCGTCGGTTTCCAGCACCACGGCATCCAGCGGCAGGCGCGACAGGGTCTGCTGCAGGCGTCTGGCCTGGGGCCAGGTCGGCGCGCCGCCGAGGCCCAGTTTGAAGCCCAGCTTGAGGTATTCGCGGGCCTCCTCATAGCTGCCGGCGAAGGCGTGGATGATGCCGCCGCGTGGGAGCTTGAGCTGCTTCAAGGTGGCGATGCTGGCGGCGTGGGCGCGCCGCACGTGCAGCAGGGCCGGCAGTTCGAACTCCAGCGCCAGACGCAGTTGTGCCTCGAACAGCGTCTGTTGGCGTTCACGGTCGAGCTGTTCGAGGAAATAGTCCAGGCCGAACTCGCCCACCGCGCAGAGTTGCCGGTGGCCGGTCAGGCGCTGTAGCCAGTCGCGCAATTCATGCAGGTGTTCGGGGCGATGTTGGTCCAGATAGACCGGGTGCAGGCCGAAGGCGGCGTACAGGCCGGCATCGCCCTGCACCAGATCCCACAGCCGCTGCCAGTTGCCCTGGTGTACGCCGAGCACCACCAGGCGCTCGACACCCCGGGTACGGCAGCGCGCGAGCAGCTCGGCGCGGTCGGCGTCGAAGTCGGGGAAATCCAGGTGGGTGTGGGTATCGATCAGGCGCATGGGCAAAGCATCGGTGATTTGTCGGCGCTGCGCCAGTCGGCATGCCGCTTCAGCAGCCGACCTTTGGAGTTAAGGGTGATGCGCCGGCCATCGCTTGTTACAACGCGCGGCGGATCTTGAGCAGGCGCGGGATGGCTTCGATACCGGGCTGGTAGTCATTCTGCTCGATGGCGCGCAGGGCCAGATCGAGGACGCGCTCGGCGATCTGGGCGTGTTGCTGGACTATGGCGTTGACCCGCAGCGGCAGGAAATCCAGCAACTGGGTGTCGCCGAAGGTGGCCAGGCGTAGACCCTCGACGCCAGGCCCCGATTGTTCCTGCAAGGCATCGAAGACCCCTTCGAGCAGCACATAGGCGGTGGTGATCAGCGCATCCGGCAGGTCGGCGGGGTTGTCCAGCAGGGCGCGCATCTGCCGGTAGCCACAGGCGCGGTTGAATTGTTCGGCATGGCTGACGCTGACAGTGCCGCCGAAATCGTTCAGGGCCTGACGAAAGCCGCGTTCGCGGGCCTGGCTGATCGGCAGTTCCGGGCGCGCGCCGATCAGGGCGATATGCCGCGGCGGCGGGTTGAGCAGGCTGGCGGTGAGCAGGGCGCCGGCCTGCTGGTCGTCGCTGACCACCGAGCAGATGTGCGCGGGATCGAGGGCGCGGTCGACGGCGATCACCGGCACGCCGGCCGCGAGCAGGCGCGGGTAGGCCGGATCGTCCTGGGGCAGGCAACTGGCGACGATCAGTGCGTCGCAACGGCGCGAGCGGAACAGTTCGAGCAACTGGCGCTCGCTGCTCGGGTCGTCATCGGAGCTGGCGATCAGCAACTGGTAGCCGGCGGCGCGGGCGCGCTGTTCCAGCAGCTTGGCCAGGCGCGCGTAACTGGGGTTCTCCAGGTCCGGCAGGATGAAACCCAGGCAGCGGCTCTGCCCGCGGCGCAGGCCGGCGGCTTGCTGGTCGGGACGGTAGCCGTGGCGTTCGACCACTTCCAGTACCCGCGCCACGGTGGCGGCGCTGATCCGCCGTTTGTCGGCCTGGCCGTTGATCACGTAGCTGGCGGTGGTCACGGAAACCTGGGCCAGACGGGCGATGTCGCTGAGTTTCAAGGCGTAGTCCTAGTGTCGCGTCACAGATCATTTGTCGTGGAGTCCCACGCGCCGTTAGCCATCGGGTTGCAGGAGCGGCTGGGCGGCACTCCGCCATGCCGGCGATTCGCACGCATGGCGTGCTCCTACAATTTTGCGACCTTTGAACCCTGTCACGATACGCGGATGGTAATGAATGTGGTGACAGCCGGGCTTCAAGGATCGCCGATTATGGGTTAACGTGCCAGTCATTAGGTGAAACGATTCAGCAGGCGAGCCGATTGACTACCCTTTGGGTGGCGCGGGTGCCTGCGACAGCCAGCCTCACCTGCCAGAGGAGAACAATAAAATGCTCGAGTTGAATGTCACGCAGATCCAGATGGGCCATAGCGCCCCGGATAAACAGGCGGCGCTGGCGCTGCTGGCCGATCGCCTGATCGCCGATGACCTGGTCACCCCCGGTTATCTCGCCGGGATGCAGGCGCGCGAAGCGCAGGGTTCGACCTACCTGGGGCAGGGCATCGCGATTCCCCATGGCACGCCAGAAACCCGCGATCAGGTGCATTGCACCGGGGTGCGCCTGATTCAGTTCCCCGAAGGGGTGGACTGGGGCAATGGGCAGATGGTCTACCTGGCGATTGCCATCGCCGCCCGCTCGGATGAGCACCTGCGCCTGCTGCAACTGCTGACCCGCGCCCTCGGCGAAGGCGATCTCGCCCCGGCGTTGCGCGAGGCGCGGGAACCCGAGGCGATAGTCGCGCTGCTGCAGGGCGCGCCGCAGGAACTGGCGCTGGACAGTCAGCTGATCGGCCTGGGCGTGGCGGTCGAGGATTTCGACGAACTGCTCTGGCAGGGCGCGCGGCTGCTGAAGAAGGCCGGTTGCGCCGAGTCCGGCTTCGCCAACAGCCTGGCCCAGGGCCAACCGTTGCCGCTGGGCAACGGCCTGTGGTGGTTGCACAGCGATCAGGCCGTGCTCAGTCCCGGCCTGGCTTTCGTCACTCCGGCGCAGCCGCTCGATTACCAGGGCCAGCCATTGACCGGCCTGTTCTGCCTGGCCAGCCTCGGCGAGGCCCATCGGCAATTGCTCGAGCGCCTCTGCGATCTGTTGATCGAGGGCCGCGCCGCGGCCTTCAGCCAGGCCACCAGCAGCCGCAGCGTGCTCGAGGCCCTGGGCGGCGAAGTGCCCGTCGACTGGCCGATGTGCTCGGTGGTCCTGGCCAATACCCATGGCTTGCATGCTCGCCCGGCCAAGGTCTTGAGCGAAATCGCCCTGGCTTTCGCCGGCGAGGTGCGCGTGCGTCTGGCAGGGGAGGCGGGGGCCGGGGTGTCGGTCAAGAGTCTGAGCAAGCTGCTGGCGCTCGGCGCGCGGCGCGGTCAGGCACTGCAGTTCAGCGCCGAACCGGCGATTGCCGGCGAGGTCCTGCCGGCCCTGGAAGCCGCCGTGCTGGCGGGCCTGGGGGAAAGCATCGAGCCCTTGCCGCTGGCCGAGACTGGCGTGCCGGCCAGCGCCGCGTCGATTGTCAGCGCGGCGCCCAAACTGCCGGCACCGGCTGCCGGGGCACGGCTGCAGGCGGTTGCTGCGGCGCCGGGTATCGCCATCGGCCCGGCGTTGGTGCGGGTGCCGCCGGTGCTCGATTACCCGCGGCAAGGCCAAGGCGCGACCGCCGAGCAACGGCGCTTGAGCACGGCGCTGGAGCAGGTCAGCGCCGATATTCAGCGCCTGGTCGAGGCCACGGCCGAGGCCAATATCCGCGAGATATTCATTACCCACCAGGCGATGCTGCGCGACCCGGCCTTGGCCGAGGACGTGGCCGCGCGCCTGAACCAGGGGCTCAGCGCCGAGGCGGCCTGGGCGGACGAGATCGAGACGGTCGCCGCCCAGCAGGAAGCCTTGCATGATGCGCTGCTGGCCGAGCGCGCCGCCGATCTGCGCGACATCGGCCGCCGCGTGCTGGCCCGCCTGTGTGGCGTCGAGGCGCTGCGCGAGCCGGACGAGCCCTACATTCTGGTGATGGATGAAGTGGCGCCTTCGGATGTCGCCAACCTCAATCGCCAGCGCGTCGCCGGCATCCTCACCGCCCGCGGTGGCGCCACCGCGCACAGTGCGATCATCGCCCGCGCGCTGGGCATCCCGGCGGTGGTGGGGGCCGGTGCGACGGTGCTGGCGTTGGCCCAGGGCACAGTGCTGTTGCTCGATGGCGATCACGGCCTGCTCCGCGTGGCGCCCGATCAGCAGGCCCTGGAGCAGGCCTTGCGCCAGCGCGAGGCCAGCGAGGCCCGCCGTGAGCGTGCCCATGCCGAACGCATGCAGCCGGCGGTGACCCGCGACGGTCATCGTCTGGAAGTGGCGGCCAATATCGGCGCCAGCGCTCAAGCCGCTGCGGCGGTCGAGCTGGGCGGCGAGGCGATCGGTCTGCTGCGCACCGAGCTGGTGTTCATGGACCACGCCGAGGCGCCGAGCCAGGCGACCCAGGAGGTCGAGTACCGCCGCGTGCTCGATGCCCTCGACGGCCGGCCGCTGGTGGTGCGCACCCTGGATGTCGGCGGCGACAAGCCGCTGCCGTACTGGCCGATGCCGGCGGAGGTGAACCCCTTCCTCGGCGTGCGCGGCATCCGCCTCAGCCTGCAGCGCCCGGAGATCCTGGAAACCCAGTTGCGCGCCTTGCTCGCCGCGGCCGAGGGACGGCCGCTGCGGATCATGTTCCCGATGGTCTGCTGCGTCGAGGAGTGGCGCACCGCGCGCGACATGGCGCTGCGCCTGCGCGAGGAGATTCCGCTGGCCGACCTGCAGCTGGGGATCATGGTCGAGGTGCCCTCGGCGGCGCTGCTGGCGCCGGTGCTGGCGCGCGAGGTGGACTTCTTCAGCATCGGCACCAACGACCTGACCCAGTACACCCTGGCCATCGACCGCGACCACCCGACCCTGTCGGCCCAGGCCGATGGCCTGCATCCGTCGGTACTGCGCCTGATCGGCATGACCGTCGACGCCGCCCACGCCCATGGCAAGTGGGTCGGGGTGTGCGGCGAACTGGCCTGCGACATGCTCGCCGTGCCCCTGCTGGTCGGCCTGGGGGTGGACGAGTTGAGCGTGTCGGCGCGCAGCATCGCGCTGGTCAAGGCGCGGGTGCGTGAGCTGGATTTCAGCCAGAGCCAGTTGCTGGCCCGCCAGGCACTCGGTCTGGATAGCGCCACGGCAGTGCGCGCCCTGGTGGAGGAGATCGGCTGATGGCACGCATTCTGGCCCTGACCCTGAACCCGGCGCTGGACCTGACCGTGTCGCTCGAGACCCTGCAGCCCGGCACCGTCAATCGCAGCCTGGGGCTGCACAGTCACGCCGCCGGCAAGGGCCTGAACGTGGCCCAGGTGCTCGCCGACCTGGGCCACAAGGTCACGGTCAGCGGTTTTCTCGGGCAGGCCAACGCCGCGCCTTTCGAGGCGCTGTTCGCCCGGCGCGGTTTCGTCGACGCCTTCGTCCGCGTGCCCGGGGAAACCCGCAGCAATATCAAATTGGCCGAGCACAGCGGGCGGATCACCGACCTCAATGGTCCGGGGCCGCAGGTCGGGGCGGCGCATCAGGCCGAGTTGCTCGAGGAGCTGGAGCGGATCGTGGCCGGCCACGACGCCATCGTGGTCGCCGGCAGCCTGCCGCAGTGCGTCAGCCCCGAATGGTTCAGTAGCCTGCTGCGCCGGCTGCAGGCATTTGGCCTGCCGCTGGCGCTGGACAGCAGTGGCGCCGCCTTGCGCGCCGGGCTGGCCGTGGCGCCGTGGCTGATCAAGCCCAACGAGGAGGAACTGGCCGATGCCTGCGGTTTGTGGTCGTCCAGCGCGGCCGATCTGCGGGCCGCGGCGCTGCGCCTGCGCACCTCGGGCGTCGAGCATGTGCTGCTGTCGCGCGGCGCCGAGGGCGTCTACTGGTTCGGCCCGGACATTGCGCTGCAGGCGCGGCCGCCGCAGGTCGCGGTGGTCAGTACGGTGGGCGCCGGCGACTCGCTGCTCGCCGCCACCCTGCACGGCCTGCTGATCGGCTGGCCGGCCGAGCGCACCTTGCGCCTGGCCACCGCGATTGCGGCGCAGGCGGTCACCCAACTCGGTTTCGGTATTCACGACAGGGAACAACTGGCGCGCCTGGAAGCGGGCGTGGCTGTCACGTCTCTGGATTGAGAGTCGCGTCCCTGGATTAAAACAATAATGAGGTCATTTTCATGAATCTGCTGATCGTCACCGCCTGCCCCAATGGCATGGTCACCAGCGTGCTCTGCTCGCGTTTACTGGAAGCCGCCGCCCAGCGGCTGGGTTGGTCGAGCCGGGTCGAGGTGCATGACCCCAAGGCGATAGGCTCGCCGCTGAGCGACGCCGACATCGCCGCCGCCGACCTGGTGGTGGTGGTCAAGACTGGCGACTTGGCGCTGCAGCGTTTCGTCGGCAAACGCCTGGTGCAATCCACTCCGGCCGAAGCGCTGGTCGATCCGCAGCAGTTCCTGCTTGCCGCCGCCGAACATGCCGAGGTCCTACAGCAGGATGCGCCGGCGCCCGCCGCGGCGACTGCCCGGCCACGCCTGGTCGCGGTGACCGCCTGCCCGACCGGGGTGGCGCACACCTTCATGGCCGCCGAGGCCCTGCAGCAGGCGGCCGCGCAGCTCGGCTACGAGCTGCAGGTGGAAACCCGCGGCTCGGTGGGCGCGCGCAACCTGCTGGATGACGCCGCCATCGCCGCCGCCGATGTGGTCCTGCTGGCCGCCGATATCGAGGTGGAGACCGCCCGCTTCGCCGGCAAGAAGGTGTTTCGCTGCGGCACCGGGGTGGCCCTCAAGCAGCCGCGGCAGACCCTCGAACGCGCCCTGGCCGAGGCGCAGCCGCTGGCCGGCGGCAGCCAGGGCGAGGCCGCGCAGTCCGGCCCTGTCGCCCAGGGCGGGGCGTACAAGCACCTGCTCACCGGGGTGTCCTATATGCTGCCGATGGTGGTGGCCGGCGGGCTGCTGATCGCCCTGTCGTTCGTCTTCGGCATCGAGGCGTTCAAGCAGGAGGGCAGCCTGGCCGCCGCGCTGATGCAGATCGGCGGCGAGGCCGCGTTCAAATTGATGGTGCCGGTGCTGGCCGGCTACATCGCCTATTCGATCGCCGATCGTCCCGGCCTGGCGCCGGGGATGATCGGCGGCCTGCTCGCCAGCAGCCTGGGCGCGGGTTTTATCGGCGGCATCATCGCCGGTTTCCTCGCCGGCTATGCGGCCAAGGCGATCGCCCGCTGGGTGCAGTTGCCGGCCAGCGTCGAGGCGCTGAAGCCGATCCTGATCATCCCGCTGCTGGCCAGCCTGTTCACCGGCCTGGTGATGATCTATGTGGTCGGCCAGCCGGTGGCGGGCATGCTCGCCGGCTTGACCAGCTTTCTCGACAGCATGGGCAGCACCAACGCGATCCTGCTCGGTCTGCTGCTCGGCGGCATGATGTGCGTCGACCTCGGCGGGCCGATCAACAAGGCTGCCTACGCCTTCTCGGTCGGCCTGCTGGCGTCGCAGAGCTACGCGCCCATGGCCGCGGTGATGGCCGCCGGCATGGTGCCGCCGATCGGCGTGGCCATCGCCACCCTGATTGCCCGGCACAAGTTCGCCCAGAGCGAACGCGAAGCCGGCAAGGCCGCCGGAGTGCTGGGGCTGTGCTTCATCTCCGAGGGGGCGATTCCCTTTGCCGCCAAGGACCCGCTGCGGGTGATCCCGGCCAGCATCGCCGGCGGCGCCCTGACCGGCGCGCTGTCGATGTACTTCGGCTGCAAACTGATGGCGCCGCACGGCGGCCTGTTCGTGCTGCTGATCCCCAATGCGATCAACCATGCGCTGCTCTATCTGCTGGCCATAGTCGCCGGCAGCCTGCTGACCGGGGTGGTCTATGCGCTGATCAAGCGCGGCGAGGTGGTGGAGCTGGTGGTGGCGGGGGAGAAGGCGTAGCGGGCGGCTGTCGCTGCGCACCGGGCGGCCGTCGCCCGGGGCGCCCTGGGATGCCGCCCGGCATCGTCTGCGCTACAAACTCAAGCGCATCGACAAGTCCACCGCCTTGACGTCTTTGGTCAGCGCGCCAATGGAGATGTAGTCCACTCCCGTCTCGGCAATGCTGCGCAGAGTGCTTTCGTTGATGCCACCTGAGGCTTCCAGCTTGCTGCGGCCTTGGGTGATGGCGACCGCTTGACGCATGTCGTCCAGCGACAGTTCGTCGAGCATTATGATGTCGGCGCCGGCGTCTAGGGCTTGTTGCAGTTCCTGCAGACTTTCGACTTCGACTTCCACCGGTTTGCCGGGGGCGATCTTGTGCGCGGCTTGCACGGCCTCGACGATGCCGCCACAGGCGGCGATGTGGTTTTCCTTGATCAGGAAGGCGTCGAACAGGCCGATGCGGTGGTTGTGGCAGCCGCCGCAGGTGACCGCGTATTTCTGCGCCAGGCGCAGGCCGGGCAGGGTCTTGCGGGTGTCGAGCAGTTTGACCGTGGTGCCTTGCACCAGGTCGGCGTAATGCCGGCAGCGGGTGGCGACGGCGGACAGGGTCTGGAGGAAATTCAGGGCGCTGCGCTCGCCGCTGAGCAGGGCGCGGGCCGGGCCTTCGAGGTGGAACAGCGGCTGGTTGGGGTTGACGCGCTCGCCGTCGCGTACCTGCCAGTGCACGGCGACGCGCGGGTCGAGCCGGCGAAACACCGCATCGACCCAGGCGCTGCCGGCGATCACGGCCGCTTCGCGGGTGATCACGGTGGCGTGGGCCAGGCGCGTGGCGGGGATCAGTTGCGCGGTGATATCGCCGCTGCCGATGTCCTCGGTCAGCGCGCGACGAACATTGGCCTCGATTTCGCCAGTCAGGTCGGCGAGGGTTAGGTTCGGCATGGTGGGCTCCACTGTCAGGGTCGGGCGATTATAGGGATTGCCGAAGATGGGTGCAGCGAGATTACGCATGGCCGGTCGGCTGGCACCATGCTCGATCGGGCCTCGATGGGTATCGCCCGCACTAGTTCTATATCTGTGACCTGTGTCATATCCGCAGGAAAAGTCTGTTTGGGGTGGGTGCGGCATACTTATAATGATTTTGCTTTATGAATATTGACGCCATGACTTTGACGTTACGGATGACGCTCGGTTGGTTGCCATGTAGATCGGTAGGCCCAGGCAGGGGCAGTCTGCAGGAGAGTCGCAATGAAGACGGACGCGAATGTGGTGCACCTGAACAAGGTGGCTGCGGAGCAATCGCCCACTTATCCAGTTGGAAGACTGCCTGTGGCGCTCAGTCATTTACGCGACAAGGCTGCGCAGCAGCTCAAGCAGGCTCTGCAGGCGTTGTTCGACAATGCCGACGATACGCTGTTCGAGATGGCGGACCGGGCGGCCAGCAATGGCGAGCAGAATGCCTTCTTCGAAGCCATGCGTGATCTGCGTTTGAAGCGCAAGAGTATCGAGCGCGGTTTCCTGCAAGAAGTCTTCGAGCCTTTCGCCACCCTCAATCAATACGAGGTTGGCAAGTCGTCCCTGGGCAGCATCTCGTTCGACGGCCTGGCCCTGATCCAGAACGATGAGCTGGAAGAGTCCGTGGCGCTGGATGCCATGGTGGCCAAGGTGATGAGCCGGGACCGGGTGGCGGTCGGTCACCTGACCACGCGCCTGAATGCCCTGGTCAGCAAGAAGCTCGACGACAAGTCCAACCCGCTTGGGCCTGCCCTGCTCTGTGCGGCTTTTCTCGAGGCGTGCAGCAGTTTGGGGGTGGAGATCAAGGTCAAGCTGATCATCCTCAAGCTGTTCGAAAAATACGTGCTGGCCGATCTCGATCAGCTCTATGCCGAGGCCAATCAGATTCTGGTCACTGCCGGTGTGCTGCCTGAGTTGAAGTCGGCGCCGGTGCGGCGCAACCCGGAGGGGTCCGGGACGGCGGCGTACGGTGCGGCTGAACAGGCGGGCGCCAGTGCTGGCGGGCAGGCTGGCGAAGGCGTGCAGGAAGTTTTCGTGGCATTGCAGGAGCTGCTTGCGCAGGTGCGCGGCCATGCCATGCCGCGGCGCAAGACGCCGGCCGATGCGTCGCCGATCACCAGCCGGGACCTGCTGCGCCTGCTCTCCCACATGCAGCAGCATGCACCGGCTCAGGTCAGCGATGACTCCGATCTGCGCGAGCAGCTCGAGCAACTGCTCAGTCGCGCCAGCGCCAGGAGCGGCAAGGCCCGGGTGGTCGGCGAGGTGGATGAGGACGTAATCAACCTGGTGTCGATGCTGTTCGAGTTCATCCTCGATGACCGTACCCTGCCGGATTCGCTGAAAGCCTTGATCGCACGCCTGCAGATTCCCATGCTCAAGGTTGCGCTGCTGGATAAGACCTTCTTCAGCCGCGGCAGCCACCCGGCCCGACGCCTGCTCAATGAAATCGCCTCGGCCGCCCTGGGCTGGGGCGAGCAGGACGATACCCAGCGTGACAGCCTGTACCAGAAGATCGAGCAGGTGGTGCAGCGCTTGCTCAACGACTTTGTCGATGATCCGCTGATCTTTGCCGAGCTGCTGGCGGACTTTCTCGCCTTTACCGGCAATGAGCGGCGGCGCAGCGAGCTGCTGGAACAGCGTACTCGCGATGCGGAAGAAGGCAGCGCCAGGGCTGAGCTGGCGCGGCGTCAGGTCGAGCTGGTGCTGAATGAGCGCTTGCTGGGCAAGTGTCTGCCCGAGGTGGTGGTGCGCCTGTTGCAGGAGGCATGGAGCAAGGTATTGATGCTCATATGCCTCAAGCACGGGGTCGGCTCGCCCGAGTGGCAGGCCGCGCTGGCGACCATGGATGACCTGGTCTGGAGTGCGCACCCGCATGAGGAGCCGGAGGCGCGCCTGCGTTTGCTCGAACTGGTGCCGGGCCTGCTCAAGGCGCTGCGCGATGGCATGGCCAGTGCGGCGTTCGATCCGTTCTCCGCGGGCGAGTTTTTCAGTCAGTTGGAGGCTCTGCATGTGCAGGCTTTTCAGCGTTTCAAGCGGGTGGTGTCTGAGGCCGAACGGGTTCCGGCGGTAGAGTCGGTCGATGACCGGGTTGCGGTCGGCGGCATGCCGTCCTTGCTGGAGCAACCGCCGGCGCCGGAGTTGGATGGAGCGGCGATGATCGCGGTGGTCGAAGAGATCGTGCTGCTGGCTCCAGGCCAAAGCAGTGCGAACGAACCCGAAATCTGTCTGGCAGATGATGACGAAGCCCTGCAGCAGGTGGATAACCTGCGGGTGGGTAGCTGGGTGGAGTTTCAGGAAGATCAGGAGCACAAGCTGCGCTGCAAGCTGGCTGCGGTGATCAAGCCAACCGGCAAGTACATCTTCGTCAATCGCACCGGATTGAAAGTTCTGGAAAAAAGCCGCGTGGATCTGGCGGTCGAATTCCGCCGCAACGCTATTCGGCTGCTCGACGATGCGCTGTTGTTCGACCGGGCGCTGGAGTCGGTAATCGGCAACTTGCGCAGGCTCAAGGGCGCCTGAAGCTGTCCATGCGGCATTCGGGGCGGCCTTTGTAGGATCACGGCGGGCCGCGTAGGCTTGAGCGCAGCGATACCCATCAAGCGGTTTATGTCTGTACCCGCTGGCAGGGCGAATGTCGATGATGGGTTACGGCGTCTTGGTTCTGCTGACGGCAGGTCAATTTCCGGGCGCCTAACCTACGCGGCCCGGCCTAGGCGGTCCCACCTAGGCGGCCCCACCCATCCTGCGATCTGTCGCTGCGCTCCGAGTGGATCGCTGCTTGGCCCCGTTGCCGGCCTGCTCTAGAGTGAAGGCTCGTTCAAGGAGTCTTTATGCAACTGGATCCTCGCAGTGGTTGGTGTCAAGGGGTGCGCCACTGTCCATCGGCCAATTTCAATGAGCGCCCGCAGGGGGAGATATCCCTGTTGGTGATCCATAACATCAGCCTGCCGCCGGGGCAGTTCGGTACCGGCAAGGTGCAGGAATTTTTCCAGAATCGCCTGATCGCCGCTGAGCATCCATACTTTGCCGAGATTGCGAGCTTGCGCGTGTCGGCGCATTTCCTGATCGAGCGCGACGGCGCCATCACCCAGTTCGTCTCGTGCAACGAGCGCGCCTGGCATGCCGGGCAGTCGTGTTTCGCCGGGCGCGAGAACTGCAATGATTTTTCACTGGGGATCGAGCTGGAGGGCACCGACGAGCTGCCCTTCAGCGATGCCCAATATGCCGCATTGGTCGGGCTGACGGCCGAGTTGCAAAGGGTGTACCCGGCGCTCACCCTGGAGCGGATCTGCGGGCACAGCGATATCGCCCCGGCCCGCAAGACCGACCCCGGCCCGGCGTTCGACTGGTCGCGCCTGCGCGCTGCACTGATGGATAGGAAGGAGAAGTCATGAGTTTTCTGGTGTTGTTGCTGGTGCTGTGGGTGGAGAAGTTTTCGGCCTGGCGCAACAAGATCCAGCAGGATGGTCCCTGGTTGCGGCTGCTGGCCAGGGTGGAGCGGCAAGCGGGCTTTATCGAGAGCCCCTGGTTGGCGATCGTGGCGCTGGTGGTTCTGCCGCTGGTGGTGCTGGGGTTGCTGCTGGTGCTGCTCGAACCGCTGGCCTACGGTTGGCTGGCGTTACCGGTGCATCTGCTGGTGCTGATCTACAGTCTCGGGCGTGGCGATTTGCAGGCGGCGCTCGGGCCGTTTCGCGACAGCTGGCGGCGCGGTGACAGTGAGGCCGCCTATCTGGTCGCCCGCCGTGATCTGGCCCTGGAGGCCGACGAAGAGGGCGCGCTGCTGCAGCAGGTGCAGGGGCATCTGGTGTGGCAGGCCTATCAGAGTTTCTTTGCCGTGATCTTCTGGTACGCGTTGCTTGGCCCGTTGGCGGCCCTGGCCTATCGGCTGCTGGCCCTGCTGGCCGAGCATGCCGGGCAGGAGGTCTTGCGCGAGCGCGCCGTGCAACTGCGGCATGCCTTCGACTGGATGCCGGTACGCGTGCTGGCGGCAAGTTTCGCCCTGGTCGGCAATTTCGTGGCGGTCAACCGGGCGTTGCTGCACGAACTGTTGAGCTGGGACATCAGCGCCGCGCAGTTGGTGATCGATGTCGGGCGCGCGGCCTGCGAGACGCCGGCGCCGGAACTCGGCGAAGCCGGAGTGAGCAGCCTGGATAGCCTGTGGCAGCTGCTGGTGCGCGCCGCCGTGCTCTGGTACGCCGTGTTTGCCTTGTGGGAGCTGTTCTACTGATCGCCTTTGGCGCAATGCGGTTGAGCTGGCGATACCCGGCGGTGTTCAGGCGTTTTCTTCGATCAATCCATCCATAGACGAAGAAGCCCCGGCGTACACCGGGGCGCGGTTGTGCGGGGTCCAGATCGCTGTGATGGGTATCGTTGCGCTCAACCCATCCTACGGGGCCCGCACTATCCTGTGGGGTGGCGGTCAGCCAGTCACCGCTGGGTAAGCTCCCGCTCCTGCCGGCGGTCGAGGTCTGCTTAACCTTAAGTTACAGAGTTTGTTGTCGATAACGGGTATACAAGCTCACTGTGCTCGATCGATCAGCCAGATGGTTGCTCCGGCGGATTTGCCGTGGGGCATCCTGCGCATTGATCGGGACGCCTCAGGCCCGGCTGCAAGGGACGCAACGATGACCACGGGAGCCTTTTCCCGGTCGGCCTTGTAGCGCTGCATAACAATAATCAGAACAGGAGACGTCTTGTGAAGACCGTGCTGTATCCGGCCATCGCGCTTATGAATCGCCTCAGCTTCGGCATGAAGTTCAGTTTGATCAGTGTCCTGTTCTTTCTGCCCATGCTGGCCACCAACTTCTATCTGGTGCGCGACTCCTATCGCCAGTTCGTCAGTACCCAGGCGGCTCTGGAGAGTATTGATCTGCTCGGTCAGGCGCTGAATCTAAGGCGCGACCTGGAGGATTTCGCCGACCTGATGGAAATCAACGTGATGATCGGCCAGTCCGGTCAGACGGGCGATCTCGAGGCGCGTATCACGCGTCTGCAGAGTGCGCTGGATGCGCGCTTGCGGGGCTTGGTGCCGGTGGTGCATGAGGCCGAACAGGTCGATGAATTCAGCGCCAGGCGCGACGAAATGATTGCCGCGCTGGCCACTGCACAGGGCGAGACGTCGCTGCAAAGCAAAGCGGCGTCGGCCGAGAAGCTGTTGGGCAGCTCGCAGGTATTCATCAAGTTGATCGCGGCTCAGGCTGGCCTCAGTCAGGATCGTCAGCGCGAAGTCCGGCAGATGGCCGACCTGATCGTCAGCACCACGCCGGCGGTCACCTCGGCATTGAGCAAGGGCAGGGCAGTGGGCGCCTATTCCCTGGGGCAGGGCTTCCTCAACTCGGCCGCCAGCACCAAGTTCGACGATTTGCTCCTGGAGCTGGAAAAACTCCACGCCGAGTACGGCTTGAATCTGCAGGACGCCTTGAGCAGCAGCCCGGCTGCGCGCGCAGGGCTGGAAGCTCTGGCCGCAGCCAGCCAGGCGACCCTGAAGACCAGTGTGGTGCTGTTCGAGGATAAGGTGGTGATCGCCGATACCCTGGATACTCCCTGGTCGCAGTTCTATGAAGAAGTCGGCGCGGCCATGGGCAAGACCTATGAGCTGAATGATGCGGTACTGGCTTTCCTCGATCAGCAACTGCAGGAGCGCCTGCAGGAAAACCGTGGGCAGATGGTCTTGTTGGTCGCGGCCCTGGTACTGGTGTTCCTGCTGATCGGCTACCTCTATGGCGCCTTCTATGTGTCGACCCGGACCACCTTGAAGAGCCTCGGCGAGGTCATGAATAAAGTCGCGGCCGGCGATATGACGGTCAGTTTCAAGGCGCAGAGCCGCGACGAGCTGGGTGAGCTGGGGCAGGTGTTCAACGAGACCGTGCAGAAGATCCACGACCTGATCGAACGGGTCGGCCAGACCGTGGTCGAGGTCGAGCGTCAGGCCGATAGCGTGGAGCTGGTCTCCGGCGAGAGCAACCAGGCGGTCGCCGGCCAGCGCAGCCAGATCGAGCAGGTGGCCACGGCGATGAACCAGATGTCCGCCACCGCCCAGGAAGTCGCCCGTAGCGCCGCCGCGGCGGTCGACAGCGCGCAGAGCGTGAATCGCGAAACTGTCAGTGGCCGCGCCTTGGTCGAATCCCAGGTCGGCAGCATTCAACGGCTGGCCGGCGAGATCGACCAGTCGGTGGCGGTGATCAACCAATTGGCTGGCGACAGCGCCTCGATCAGCCAGGTGCTGGACGTGATCAAGGGCATTGCCGAACAGACCAACCTGCTGGCGCTCAACGCCGCCATCGAGGCGGCGCGGGCCGGCGAGCAGGGCCGCGGCTTCGCCGTGGTTGCCGACGAGGTGCGCAACCTGGCCAAGCGCACCCAGCAGTCCACCGAAGAGATCGAGAGCATGATCGGCAAGCTGCAGGGCGGTGTCGGTGCGGCGGTCAAGGCCATGGGCGCCAGCCATCAGATGGCCAGTGGTACGGTCAGCGAGTCGGGCAAGGTGCAACTGGCGCTGGAGAACATCCTCGGTGCGGTGGGCATGATCGTCGACCAGAGTCAGCAGATCGCCGCGGCCGCCGAGCAGCAGACCGCGGTGGCCCACGATATCGACCAGAACATCGTCGAGATCAATCGCGCCGGCGAACGCACCGCCGCCGGCGCTAGCCAGACCGAGTCGGCCAGCCGCGAGCTGTCCGGGCTGGTGTCGCGCCTGAAGCAGCTGATCGGCGCGTTCCGCGTCTGAGGTTCGTTGCGGGCCTTGTTGTTTCGGTGGTTGGCGTCAGAGTGAGCCGCCTGCCACGCAGTGCGGTCGGTTCGCAGTGCGGCGGCAGTCCATGGTGCGCTGCCTGCGGCGAGTGACCCTGGTCGGCCGATCGTGTTCTCCCGTCCATAAAAAATGCCGCGCACTTGTGTGCGCGGCATCTATTCTGGCGTTCGCTGTCGAGGTGTTTCCGCGATTCAGTCGAACAGGCCGAAGGTGATGCGGCTGAACCAGGAGCGGTCCTGCTTGCTGGCTTCTTCGGCCTTGGGCTTCAACTCGTCGGGTATCTGCTCTTCGGCGTCCTCGTACTGGCGCACCACGTCCTGGCTGGCGCGAGTTTCGCCCGGCGGCAGCGGCGTTTCGCTTTCGATCAGGCCGAGTGTGGCCTTGGCCAGCCAGGAGCGGGTGTCGGCTTCTTCCTCGCGTGGCACGAACTCACCATCGACCAGGCTGGGGTGCTCCGGGTAGTTGAGCTTGAGGGTTTCCAGGCTGGTCGCGGCCAGGTCGTCCAGGGTCAGGCGCTGGTACGCCTCGGTCATCACCGCCAGGCCGTCGCCGACCGCTGGGGTTTCCTGGAAGTTTTCCACCACATAGCGGCCACGGTTGGCAGCAGCGACATACGCCTGGCGGGTCAGGTAGTAGTGCGCCACATGGATTTCATAGGCGGCCAGTAGGTTGCGCAGGTAGATCATGCGCTGCTTGGCATCCGGCGAGTAACGGCTGTTCGGGTAACGGCTGGTGAGTTGGGCGAACTCGTTGTAGGAGTCGCGGGCGGCTCCGGGGTCGCGCTTGCTCATGTCCAGCGGCAGGAAGCGCGTCAGCAGGCCACGATCCTGATCGAAAGAGGCCAGGCCCTTGACGTAATAGGCGTAGTCGACGTTCGGGTGCTGCGGATGCAGGCGGATGAAGCGCTCGGCGGCCGATCGTGCGGCTTCCGGCTCGGCATTCTTGTAGTAGGCGTAGATCAGCTCCAGCTGGGCCTGTTCGGCATAGCGGCCGAACGGATAACGCGACTCCAGAGCCTTGAGCTTGGTCACCGCGCTGGTGTAACTCTTGTTGTCCAGATCGCTTTGCGCCTGCTGGTACAACTCGGTCTCGCTCAGGTTCTCGTCGAGTACCTCTTTGGACGAGCAGGCAACGGTAAGGGCGAGGATGGCGATCAGCAGCAGGTGTCTCACTTGCATGGCGGCTTGCGTCCCTGTGACGGCGGCTGTCTTGAGCAAAGCCGTCCTGTTATGATGAGCGCCCCCGGTGACCCTGGGGCAAAAGACGCCGTATTTAACCACAAGCGCGTAGCCGAAACCAAAAGTAGGGCCTGTTGATGCAGCATTTTGGCCGCCGCCCCCGGGCTTGCGCGGCAAATGCAGCCAGGCTTGTCACTGTGGCGATCATTCGGCGGCGTCCCACGCCTTGCCTGGCCTGATTGGTCGCGGCAATCGGCGTGCACTGAAACATCAACTGACCCTCAGGTCCCCCACCGTTGCCGAGCATGTCCTCTATTAATAAGCAGACCATTGAACTGAACGCCGAGGTGCCCACTGATATGGGCGGTCAACGCCTCGACCAAGTCGCCGCCCAACTGTTCGCCGAGCACTCGCGTTCGCGCCTGTCCGCCTGGATCAAAGAGGGTCTGCTGACTGTCGATGGTGCCGTGGTACGCCCGCGTGACATCGTGCATGGCGGGGCGTTACTGGCGCTGCGCGCCGAGCAGGAGGCCCAGGGCGAGTGGATCGCCCAGGACATCGCCCTGGATATCGTCTACGAAGACGAGCAGATCCTGGTGATCGACAAGCCGGCCGGGCTGGTCGTGCATCCCGCCGCCGGACATGCCGATGGCACCCTGCTCAACGCCTTGCTGCACCACGTGCCGGACATCGTCAACGTGCCGCGCTGCGGCATCGTCCATCGCCTGGACAAGGACACCACCGGGCTGATGGTGGTGGCCAAGACCATCGAGGCGCAGACGCGTCTGGTCGATCAACTGCAAAAGCGCACGGTCAGCCGCATCTACGAGTGCATCGTGATCGGCGTGATCACTGCCGGCGGCAAGATCGACGCGCCCATTGGCCGCAGTTCGTCGCAGCGTCAGCGCATGGCGGTCAGCGATGGCGGCAAGCCGGCGGTCAGCCATTACCGGGTGCTGGAGCGCTTCCGCTCGCATACCCATGCGCGGGTCAAGCTGGAAACCGGGCGTACTCACCAGATTCGCGTGCACATGAGCCATGTCGGTTATCCACTGGTCGGCGACCCGGTCTATGGTGGGCGTTTCCGCATCCCGCCGGCGGCCAGCCAGACCATGGTGCAGAGCCTCAAGGAGTTCCCGCGCCAGGCCCTGCATGCGCGCTTCCTCGAACTGGATCACCCGATTACCGGGCAGCGCATGAAGTGGCAGTCGCCGCTGCCGGATGATTTCGTCTGGTTGCTGACGCTGTTGCGTCAGGATCGCGAGGCGTTTATCGGGTGAGCTGGGCACATGACTGGCTGACGCCAGACTGGCCGGCGCCCGCCTGGGTCAGGGCCTGCATCACGACGCGTAGCGGTGGCATCAGTGCTGCGCCCTTCGACAGTTTCAACCTCGGCGAGCATGTCGGGGACGATCCCGTTGCCGTGACCAAGAACCGTCAGCGCCTGACCAGCCAGTTGGGCTGCAGGCCGGCCTGGTTGCGCCAGGTGCATGGGGTTGCCGTGGTGCCTGCCGAGCCGGGCGAAGTGCTTGAAGCCGACGCCAGCTGGAGCGCCACGCCGAATGTCGCCTGCACCGTGATGACCGCCGATTGCCTGCCGGTGCTGTTCTGCGATAGTGCCGGCAGCCGCGTCGCCGCCGCCCATGCCGGTTGGCGCGGGCTGGCTGGCGGCGTGCTGGAGGCGACCCTGGATGCGCTGGCCGTGGCGCCGGAGGACGTGCTGGTCTGGCTCGGGCCGGCGATTGGCCCGCAAGCCTTCGAAGTGGGCGGCGAGGTGCGCGAAGCGTTCGTGGCTGTGCATCCGCAGGCCGGCGAAGCCTTCGTAGCCAGCGTCAACCCGGATCGTTACATGGCCGATATTTATCAACTGGCCCGTATCCGCCTGGCGGCACGGGGTGTTACGGCCGTCTACGGTGGCGGTTTCTGCACCTACAGCGACCCGCGCTTCTACTCCTACCGCCGCGCCGCCGGTACCGGTCGCTTCGCTTCGCTGATCTGGCTGGCCAACTGAGCCTTTGCTTCGGCGCGGCGCACATCCGGCGGGTTGTCGCTGCGCACCGAACGGAACGCCGCCCGAGCCGCCCTACGTCCTGCCTTGGCCTCAATCGCCAATCCGCCAGCCCGAGGTGATCGGGTAGCGCCGGTCGCGGCCGAAGCCGCGCTGGGTGACCCGCACGCCGACCGCGGCCTGGCGGCGCTTGTACTCGTTCAAATCGACCAGGCGCAGCACGCGCTTGACCGTGTCCGCATCGAAACCCTCGGCGATGATCGCATCGGCCGACAGGTCGTACTCGATGTACAACTTGAGGATTTCGTCGAGCAGCGGATACGGCGGCAGCGAGTCCTCGTCCTTCTGGTCCGGCGCCAGTTCGGCCGAGGGCGGCCGGTCGATGACCCGCTGCGGGATCACCAGTCCGCGGCTGTTGCGGTATTCGCAGAGGCGGAACACCAGGGTCTTGGGCACGTCCTTGAGCACATCGAAGCCGCCGGCCATATCGCCATAGAGAGTGGCGTAGCCGACCGCCATTTCGCTCTTGTTGCCGGTGGTCAGCACCAGGTAGCCGCGCTTGTTGGAGAGGGCCATCAGCAGCGTGCCACGGCAGCGCGCCTGCAGGTTTTCCTCGGTGGCGTCGCGCGGTAGGCCCTCGAACACCGGGGCCAGGGTGCCCATGAAGGCCTCGACCATGGGTGCGATCGGCAGCACCCGGTAGGTCACGCCCAGCGCGCGGGCCTCGGCTTCTGCGTCCTCAAGGCTGATCTGTGCGGTGTAGCGGTACGGCATCATCACCGCTTCGACCCGTTTGGCGCCCAGCGCATCGACCGCCACCGCCAGGGTCAGGGCCGAGTCGATGCCGCCGGACAAGCCGAGCAGCACGCCCTTGAAGCCGTTCTTGCCGACATAGTCGCGTACGCCTGCGACCAGCGCCTGATACACGCTGGCTTCCAGTTCCGGCAGTGGCACGCAGTTGGCCGGCCGCGGGCTGACCCGCTCGCCATCGCACACCAGGTCGACCGGGTACAGACCCTCGGTGAAGGCTGCCATGCGCTGACAGACCTGGCCGTCGGCATCGACCACGCAGCTGCCACCGTCGAATACCAGCTCGTCCTGGCCGCCAACCTGGTTGACGTAGACGATCGGCATCGCCCCTTCGCGCGCGCGCTCGGCCAGTGTTTCCTCGCGCTCGCGCTGCTTGTCCAGATGGAACGGCGAGGCGTTCAGGCACAGCATCGCCTGCGCCCCGGCGGCACGGGCCAGGGCCATCGGCTCGGCGAACCAGATGTCCTCGCAGATGCTCAGCGCCACCGCCGCCCCCTTGATGTCGACCACGCAGGGCTGGCTGCCGGGCTCGAAATAGCGCTTCTCGTCGAATACCCGGTAATTCGGCAATTTCTGCTTGTAGTAGCGGGCCAGCAATTGGCCGTCGGCGATCACCGCGCAGGCGTTGTAGCGCAGTTCATCCTCCAGCCAGGGAAAGCCGACCACCAGATAGATGCCGCGCACTTCATCTTGCAGGCGCTGCAAGCCCTGTTCGATGCGCCGCTGCATGCTCGAGCGCAGCAGCAGATCCTCCGGCGGATAGCCGCACAGCGCCAGTTCGGGGAGCACGATGACATCCGCCAGCCACTGATCACGGGCATTGCAGGCCGCCTCGATGATGCTCTCGACGTTGCCGTGCACATCGCCAACGCGCAAATTCAGTTGGGCCATCACGACTCTCAGGGTTTGGCTCATGACTGCCTCCACCACATAAGTCCCTCGTTCGACTGAGCCCGACGGCTCAGGCGTAACATTGCATCGTTCAACACTCAGCATAGGGTTTAACAGTCTGACAAGCATGTTGCGAGCGCGAAAAACTGGCGGCTGGGCAACCGCTTGATGGGTATCGCTCTCTGCCCGATCCGGGGGGGCGAACCGATGACTGTTGCCAACCAGGCGGCAGAATAGCCGCTGTGCTGGCGCCACATCCTTGGCTAAACTGCCAGGCTTTCCAATAAGCTGCCTTCCAACAACCCGCATTTCCAACAACAAGAGAGCGCTATGGGCCTGTTCCGCCTGCTGTTCTGGATAGCCATTATCGCCGCCGCCTTCTGGCTCTGGCGGCGCTTTACCCGCCCCGCGCGCCGCTCCGAACAGCACCGGCAAAGCCCCGCGCCCATGGTGCGCTGCGCCCATTGCGGGGTTTATCTGCCCCGTGACGAGGCCTTGACCAAGGCCGACCAGTGGTATTGCAGCCAGGCCCATCTCGAGCAAGGGCCGAAACCTGGTGAGCGCTGAAGCCCTAGCCCTCAGCGGAGTCCAGGGCCGCCGCGTGCTGCGGCTCTACCACCTGTATCGCCTGGCCATCGGCCTGGTGCTGGTGCTGCTGATTTCCAGCGACATGGATGCTCAGCTGCTCAAGCTGGCCCACGCCGAGCTGTTTCGCTATGGCAGCTGGTTCTACCTGATCCTGAATATCCTGGTGGCCGTGCTGGTGCAGCGGCCCAAGCACCTGGCACAGATATTCAGTCTGGCCCTGGTCGACGTGATCCTGCTGTCCGCACTGTTCTACGCGGCAGGCGGAACACCCAGCGGGATCGGCAACCTGCTGATCGTTGCGGTGGCCATCGCCAACATCCTGCTGCGCGGACGCATCGGCCTGCTGATCGCCGCCGTGGCCGCCATGGGCCTGATCTACCTGACCTTCTACCTCAGCCTCAGCCGCACGGAAGCCAGTGCCCAATACGTGCAGGCCGGGGCGCTCGGCGCCCTGTGTTTCGCCGCCGCCCTGCTCCTGCAGGGGCTGACCCGGCGCCTGCAGGACAGCGAAAGCCTGGCCGAACAGCGCGCGGCCGATGTCGCCAGCCTGGAAGCCCTCAACGCCCTGATCCTGCAGCGCATGCGCACCGGCATCCTGGTGCTCGACGAGCAACATCGGGTACTGCTGGCCAACCAGGGTGCGCTGCACCTGCTCGGCCGCGACGCGTTGGCCGGCAAGATTCTCGACCCGCACTGCCCGGAGCTGGTCAAGCGCCTGCAGCAATGGCGGCACAACCCGACCCTGCGCCCCTCGAGCCTGCAGGCCTTCGCCGATGGCCCGGTGCTGCAACCGAGCTTCATCGCCCTGCAGCGCAGCGAAGAGCGCCACACCCTGGTGTTTCTCGACGACATCTCGCAGATCGCCCAGCAGGCCCAGCAGCTCAAGCTCGCCTCGCTCGGCCGCCTGACCGCCGGCATCGCCCACGAGATCCGCAACCCGCTCGGCGCGATCAGCCATGCCGCGCAACTGCTGCAGGAGTCGGAAGACCTGCAAGGCCCAGACCAGCGCCTGGCGCAGATCATCCAGGATCATTCGCGGCGGATGAACCTGGTAATCGAGAACGTCCTGCAGCTGTCGCGCCGACGCCAGGCCGAGCCGCAGCTGCTGGACCTGAAATACTGGCTGCACCGCTTCGCCAGCGAGTTCCGCGGCTCTGCGGCGCCAGGGCAGACGCTTCACCTGGAGACCCAGAGCGGCACCGTGCAAACCCGCATGGACCCCCACCAGCTGACCCAGGTGCTGACCAATCTGGTGCAAAACGGCCTGCGCTACAGCGCGCACAACCATCCGCGAGGGCAAGTCTGGCTGAAACTGTTCCGCGACGAGAGCAGCGACCTGCCGGTGCTGGAAGTACTCGACGACGGCCCGGGTGTGGCGCCCGAGCAACTGCAGCACATCTTCGAGCCGTTCTTCACCACGGAAAACAAGGGCACCGGCCTGGGCCTGTATATTTCCCGCGAGCTGTGCGAAAGCAACCAGGCCCGACTCGACTACAAACCCCGTGAAGGCGGCGGCAGCTGCTTTCGCATCACCTTCGCCCATCCACGCAAACTGAGCTGACCATGACCCGCCAGAGAGCCCTGATCGTCGACGATGAGCCCGATATCCGCGAACTCCTGGAAATCACCCTGGGCCGCATGAAGCTCGACACCCGCAGCGCCCGCAACGTCAAGGAAGCGCGCGAATGGCTGGCCAAGGAGCCGTTCGACCTGTGCCTGACCGACATGCGCCTGCCCGACGGCACCGGCCTGGACCTGGTGCAGCACATCCTCCAGCGCCATCCCCAGGTGCCGGTGGCGATGATCACCGCCTACGGCAGCCTGGACACCGCGATCAATGCGCTGAAAGCCGGCGCCTTCGACTTCCTGACCAAGCCGGTCGACCTCGGCCGCCTGCGCGAGCTGGTGGCCACCGCCCTGCGCCTGCGCCCGACGGACAGCGAAGAGCTGCCGGTCGACAGCCGCCTGCTCGGCGAGTCGCCGCCGATGAAGGCGCTGCGCAAGCAGATCCTCAAACTCGCGCGCAGCCAGGCACCGGTGTATATCAGCGGCGAATCCGGCAGCGGCAAGGAACTGGTCGCCCGCCTGATCCACGAACAGGGCGGGCGCAGCGAACAGCCGTTCGTGCCGGTGAACTGCGGCGCGATCCCGTCGGAGCTGATGGAGAGCGAATTCTTCGGCCACAAGAAGGGCAGCTTCACCGGCGCCATCGAAGACAAGCAGGGGCTGTTCCAGGCGGCCAATGGCGGCACCCTGTTTCTCGACGAAGTTGCCGATCTGCCCTTGCCGATGCAGGTCAAGCTGCTGCGCTCGATTCAGGAGAAAGCCGTACGCGCGGTCGGCGGCCAGCAGGAACTGGTGGTCGATGTGCGCATCCTCTGCGCCACCCACAAGGACCTGGCCGCCGAGGTCGCCGCCGGACGCTTCCGCCAGGATCTCTACTACCGTCTGAACGTCATCGAACTGCGCGTACCGCCACTGCGCGAGCGTCGCGAAGACATCGCCCAACTGACCGAGGTGATGCTCAAACGCCTGGCCGAAGGCCCCGGCCTGAGTCCGGCCAGACTCGCCACCGACGCCCTGGACAAGCTCAAGAACTATCGCTTCCCCGGCAACGTGCGCGAACTGGAGAACATGCTCGAACGCGCCTACACCCTGTGCGAAGACGACCAGATCACCGCCGCCGACCTGCGCCTGGCCGACGCCTGCGGCTCCAGCGAGAACGGCGACGCCAGCCTGGCGCAGATCGACAACCTGGAAGACCACCTGGAAGACATCGAGCGCAAGCTGATCATGCAAGCCCTCGAAGAAACCCGCTGGAACCGCACCGCCGCCGCCCAACGCCTGGGCCTGAGCTTCCGCTCGATGCGCTACCGGCTGAAGAAGCTGGGGATCGATTGAGTGGTGGGATATGCCGCGGTTCTTGCGCGCCCGTGTCGTTCGCCGCAGGCCGGGCGCGGTGGTTCACCGGCGTGGCGCAAGGTTGGCGGTTGTTGCCGTGCACCGAAATCCGCAGCCTGCTCGCAGCGCAATCCGGGAGCGGTTTTTCTGGTGGCAGGCTTTCCCGGGCTGCATCCGGGCTGCGAAACAATGCTGCTCGCCTGGCTTGAGCGAACAGCATTATCGCGGTAGGCGAGGTCTTTTTGCCGCCTCTCAGTGCGTGCGGGCGACGGCGAAGCGGCTCAGTTCGACCAGGGCGTCGCGGTATTCGCTGGCGGGCAGGGCGTCCAGGCAGGCGATGGCGCGCTCGGCATAGTCGCGGGCTTGCCGGGCGGTATAGTCCAGGGCGCCAGCGACTTCGACGGCGTTGCGAATGCTTTCGAGGTTCTCGATACCGCCTTTCTGGATCGCCTGGCGCACCAGGGCGGCCTGTTCGGCGGTGCCTTCGCGCATGGTATAGATCAGTGGCAGGGTCGGTTTGCCCTCGGCCAGGTCGTCGCCGACATTCTTGCCCAGGGTCGTGGCATCGCCGCGGTAGTCGAGCAGGTCGTCGACCAGCTGGAAAGCCACGCCGAGGTGATCGCCGAAGATGCGCAAGGCTTCGGTCTGCTCGGCCGAGGCACCGGCCAGGGCCGCCGCGCTATGGGTCGAGGCCTCGAACAGCATCGCGGTCTTGCCGCGGATGACTTCCATGTAGGTTTCTTCGCTGGTGCTGGCGTCGCGAATCTTCGACAGTTGCAGCACTTCGCCCTCGGCGATGACCCGGGTGGCGCGGGAGAGAATCTTCATCACCGGCATCGAACCGAGTTCGACCATCATCTCGAAGGAGCGCGAATAGAGGAAGTCGCCGACCAGCACGCTGGGGGCGTTGCCCCACTGGGCATTGGCGGTGCTGCGGCCGCGGCGCATGTCGGACATGTCGACCACGTCGTCGTGCAGCAGGGTGGCGGTATGCAGGAACTCGATGGTGGCGGCGAGCAGGCGCAGGTCGTCGCCTTGCAGGCCCAGGGCCTTGCCGCTGAGCAGCACCAGCAGCGGACGCAGGCGTTTGCCGCCGGCGGAAATGATATAGTCGCCGATCTTCCCCACCAGCGGCACGCGCGAGACGAGTTGTTGGCGGATGATGCCGTCGACGGCGGTAAAGTCATCCGCCACCACTTGGTAGAAAGCCTGGGGTTGCATCAGCGGCACGTGCTCCTCAAAGGTTGCGCGGCATGCTAGGGGGCGGGGTAGGGGCTGTCAAGGCGAGTGGTCGAGGGCCTTGCGTCGTGGCGGTGGCTTGCGTACAATCGCGCACCCTGAACTTCCCCCCTGGGTATTTCCCTGACTTACGCAATTGCGAGGGTGTCTTATCCGGCCCCGAGCAGCCATGCCAGCCAATAACTCTTTCTATAAAGCGCTGGGTGAGCAGGATTAACGGAGATTTACCATGTACGCAGTGATTGTTACTGGTGGCAAGCAATACAAGGTCACCGAAGGCGAATTCCTCAAGGTCGAAAAGCTTGAACTCGCCACTGGCGAGGCCATTACTTTCGATCGCGTGTTGTTGGTCGGCAACGGCGACGACGTGCAAATCGGCGCTCCGGTTGTTGAAGGTGCCAAGGTTGTGGCCGAGGTCGTTGCACAAGGCCGTCACGACAAGGTCACCATCATCAAGTTCCGCCGTCGTAAGCACCATATGAAGCGTCAGGGCCACCGTCAGTGGTACACCGAGATCAAAATCACCGGTATTCAGGCCTGATTCGTTTCGGTCTAATCCCTCTATAGGAGTATTGAACTCATGGCACACAAAAAAGCTGGCGGTAGTACCCGCAACGGTCGCGACTCAGAAGCCAAACGCCTTGGCGTGAAGATGTATGGCGGCCAGAAAATCATTCCTGGCAACATCATCGTGCGTCAGCGCGGCACCCAGTTCCACGCCGGTTACGGCGTCGGCATGGGTAAGGATCACACCCTCTTCGCGAAAATCGAAGGCGTGATCAAGTTCGAAGTAAAAGGCGCGTTCAACCGCCGTTACGTGAGCGTCGTTGCGGCTTAATCGCGCGACTGCTGGAAAAGCCCCGTCCTTGCGACGGGGCTTTTTTGTTTCTGTATTCTTGGGGTTCTTGCCAAACTGTCCTGGGCGTAGCGTTCGATTTGAATGCAGGTCAATTTTGCAAGAACCTGGTTTTCTCGTTAGAACCTATTCAAGGTCTCGCGAGCTAGAGCCCTGCTTTTAACGCAGCAGGGCCGACGCGCAGCAGACGTTGAACCGGTTCTTAGATAACCCGCTTGATTGCGGGAGGCGTACCTATGAAATTCGTCGATGAAGTATCGATTTCTGTAAAGGCCGGTGATGGTGGTAACGGCATGATGAGCTTCCGTCGTGAGAAGTTCATCGAAAACGGTGGTCCCAACGGTGGCGATGGTGGTGATGGCGGCTCGATTTATATCGAGGCTTTTGCCAACCTCAATACCCTGGTGGACTACCGCTATACCCGTCGCTTCCAGGCGCCGAATGGTGACAAGGGTGGTAGCACTGATTGCACGGGAGCCAAGGGTGAGGATCTGATCCTGCCGGTGCCGATTGGTACCACCGTGATCGATGCGGGTACCCAGGAAGTGATTGGCGATCTGGTTCGGGCCGGTCAGCGTCTGCTGGTCGCCCAGGGCGGCTGGCATGGCCTGGGCAACACCCGCTTCAAGTCCAGCACCAACCGTGCGCCGCGGCAGACCACGCCGGGCAAGCCGGGCGATGCGCGCGACCTCAAGCTGGAATTGAAGGTGCTGGCCGATGTCGGCCTGCTCGGTTTGCCGAATGCCGGCAAGAGCACCTTTATCCGTTCGGTGTCCGCGGCCAAGCCGAAAGTCGCCGATTACCCGTTCACCACCCTGATTCCAAACCTGGGCGTGGTCAGTGTCGACCGCTACAAGAGCTTCGTCGTTGCCGACATTCCCGGCCTGATCGAGGGCGCTTCGGATGGCGCCGGCCTGGGTATCCGCTTCCTCAAGCACCTGGCGCGTACCCGTCTGCTGCTGCATCTGGTGGACATGGCGCCACTGGATCTGACCGACCCGGCGGAGTCGGCGGCCACCATCATCGATGAGCTGACCAAGTTCAGTCCCTCGCTGGCCGAACGCGAGCGCTGGCTGGTATTGAACAAGGCCGACCAGATTCTCGACGAAGAGCAGGAGGCGCGGGTCGCCGAAATCGTCGCGCGGATCGACTGGAAAGGTCCGGTCTATGTGATTTCCGCCCTGGCGCGCCAGGGCACCGATCAGCTGTGCTACGACATCATGGATTTCCTCGAGGCGCGCGCCGAGCGTATCCAGGAGAGCCCCGAGTTTGCCGCCGAGCTGGCCGAGCTGGATACGCGCATCGAAGACGAGGCGCGCGCTCAGTTGCAGGCGCTGGATGACAAGCGTGCGTTGCGTCGTAGCGGGGTCAAGGCGGTCGGTGATGTCGAGGAAGACGACAGCTTCTGGGATGAGGAAGATGATGAGGATGGCCCGGAAATCATTTACGTCCGGGATTGAGCAGCCTGTTGAACGCCGCTTGATTGCGGCGTTCTTGTTTTGCACCGAGTGATTCGTTGGGCGCTTTCTGGCTAAGGTTGGATGATCATGCGTGACAAGGTGACCAGTGCGCGGCGCTGGGTGGTGAAGATCGGCAGTGCATTGCTCACCGCCGATGGACGGGGTCTGGATCGTGCGGCCATGGCGGTGTGGGTCGCGCAGATGGTGGCCTTGCGCGAGCAAGGCGTGGAACTGGTGCTGGTGTCCTCCGGTGCAGTGGCGGCCGGCATGAGCCGCCTTGGCTGGAGCGCCCGGCCGAAGGCCATGCATGAGCTGCAGGCGGCGGCTGCCATTGGTCAGATGGTGCTGATTCAGGCCTGGGAGTCGAGTTTCGCTGAGCATGCGCGGCGCACCGCGCAGATTCTCCTGACCCATGATGATCTGTCGGACCGCAAGCGCTACCTGAATGCGCGCAGCACCTTGCGCACCCTGGTCGAGCTGGATGTGGTTCCGGTGATCAACGAGAACGACACTGTGGTCACCGACGAGATCCGCTTCGGCGACAACGATACCCTGGCGGCGCTGGTGGCCAACCTGGTCGAGGCCGATTTGCTGGTGATCCTCACCGACCGCGACGGCATGTATAACGCCGACCCGCGGCATAACCCCGATGCCGAATTGATTCACGAGGCGCGCGCCGACGACCCGGCGCTGGATGCCGTGGCCGGTGGCGTGGGTGGCGCCCTGGGGCGTGGCGGCATGCAGACCAAGCTGCGCGCCGCACGGCTGGCGGCGCGTTCCGGCGCCCATACGGTGATCGTCGGTGGCGCCATCGAGCAGGTGCTGGCGCGACTCAAGGCTGGCGAGCACCTGGGTACGTTGTTGGCGCCCGAGCGTGGCTTGCTGGCGGCGCGCAAGCAGTGGCTGGCCGGGCATCTGCAGACCCGCGGCACCCTGGTGCTGGATGCGGGGGCGGTCAAGGCCCTGGCAACGGGGCGCAAGAGCCTGTTGCCGGTCGGGGTCAAGGCGCTCCAGGGTAGCTTCCGGCGTGGCGAAATGGTGGTTTGTGTCGATCCGGATGGACGAGAAATCGCCCGTGGCCTGGCCAACTACAGTGCGCTCGAGGCGCAAAAGATCATCGGTCAGTCGTCGGATGCCATCGAGCGGTTGCTCGGTTACGTCGACGAGCCCGAGTTGATCCATCGGGATAACCTGATTCTGGTTTGAGGCCGTGGTGATGCGGCCGTCTGGGTGGATTCAAGATCGAGGCTCGTCGGGGCCTCTGGGTCGGTAACAGCATCGAGGCTGTAAACAGAAAGCCCCGCACCGGGGCTTTTTCGATGCTATGTACCAATTAGGTGTTGCATGGGGCGTTCGGGGAAGCGTGGCCCTGCTTGCAAGGGTCGCAATAGTAGGGTGCGCCGTGCGCACCAATTCTCTGCAGCCAGCGCTGGTGCGCACGGCGCACCCTACGAGGTCAGATCCCTCACGCTTAAACGCCGAAGCCTGAACGCAACAACTACTGGTACATAGCCTTTTCGTGTGCACCTGGGGCGCGGCCATGGGCAGCCGCATGCAGCGATGTCAGACCCGCTGCAGCGGATGGCGATAGCCCGCAATCTGCCATTTGCTTGACCTGCGCCGGGGTACGCTCGAGTCGTTACGCCTATAGTCGCCGCCTTGATTTCCCGTCCTCTCGAGATAACCAGGCAAAGGTCTCCCGCCATGCGCGTACTCGCCCTTGTGTGCTTCTGTTGCATCGCCAGCCTGGCCCAGGCCAGCGATGCAGCCATGCAGCGCTTCACCCAGCTCAACGCCGATCCCGCACTGCGCGAGCAGGCCTTTGCCGCCGGTCAGGAGCGCATCCGCTTCTGCGCCAATTGCCACGGCAAGGACGGCAACAGCAAGCGGCCGTACATTCCCAACCTGGCCGAGCAGAATCCGGTGTATCTGTTCACCGCCTTCGAGAAGTTCGCCAGCGGCGAGCGCAAGGATTACGTGATGTCCCAGCTGGCGCCGAACCTGAGCCTGGAAGACCGGGTCAACGTGGCCATCTACTTCGCTCGGCAAAAGCTGCTGGCGCATACCGAGCCGGTCGATGCGGCGTTGCAGCAGCTGGGCGAGGTGACCTTCAAGACCCTCTGCACCGGCTGCCACGGCGTGCATGCCGAGGGCCGCGACAACACCCCGCGCCTGGCCGGCCAGCCGGCCGAGTACCTGCGCAAGGCGCTGACCCGTTTTCGCGACAAGGATCCGAGCCGCGCCGGCTCGGTGATGATGTCGATCGCCGCCGACCTCAGCGACGCACAGATCGGCGCCCTGGCCGCTTATCTGCAGCAGTTGCAGCCCTGATGTAGAGCTTGATGGCTATCGCTGCGCTCAAGCCTACGCGGCCCGCACCATCCTACAAAAGCCGCCCGCTCTGGCGTCAGCCGCTGGTGCGGCGGGTGTCGCCGGCGCGGCGCAGCGCCGGGCAACGGCCCTGGTCGACGGCGCCGATGTAGGGATTGCCGTGGCCCATGACGCAGCCGACTTTCTGGTTGCGCCAGCGTTCCCACTCGCTGACCGGGTACTGGCGGTGCCAGGCCTCGTAGGTGCGCCGGTCAAGCCTGGACAGGCGCAGCTGGTAGTGGTCGGCCATGTACAGGTAGATGCGCGCCGAGGCACCGCGGACCGGTTCGGGGGGCATGGCGGTTTTCTGCTTGAAGTTGACCACCATGGGGCAGGCGCCGTACTGCCGCGGTTTTTCGCCGAGCATGCCGAGGGCGTAGTTGGAGCGGTCGCCATTCACTTCGCCGATGCTCGGCACCAGGTTGTGCAGGTCGGCTTCGGCGGCCTTGAACAGCGGGTCGCTGCGCGTGCAGTTCTTGCGCCCGCCTTGTTGCCAGCACTGGCGCTGGTGGCCGATCACCCAGGCCGGCACCACGTGTTCCCATTCCAGGCGCTGCGCGCGGCGTGGTTGCTTGCGCACCTGATAGCCGCAACTGGCCAGGTCGACCTGCTTGCCGTGGTAGGCGCAGCCGCAATAGAAGGTGCTCGGGCGTTCGGCGTAAAGCCGCCAGGCGATTTTCTTGGCGGCGGCGAAGTTTGGCGGGGCGTCGGCGTTGGCGGGGACGGCGAACAGCAGGCAGAACAGGGCGATCAGGCGCGGCATGCGGGGCTCTGGGCAAAAAGCTGCGCATGATAGGACCGCAAGAGCTGGCCATGGGCCTGCTAAAGGCTCTAGGACGAGGGTTTTTCGGGTTTGTTGGGTGCGCGGTGGTGAGGCCGATCAGTGCGCGCACCCTGCCTGGGCGTTCCCACGTGGCGGTGGGAACGCTCGCTCGGTCAGACCTTGCGCACGAACTCGGATTTGAGCTTCATGGCGCCGATGCCGTCGATCTTGCAGTCGATGTCGTGGTCGCCGTCGCACAGGCGGATGCCCTTGACCTTGGTGCCGACCTTGACCACCAGCGAGGAGCCCTTGACCTTGAGGTCCTTGATCACGGTGATGGTGTCGCCATCCTGCAGCACGTTGCCGACCGAGTCCTTGATCACCTTGTCGCCCTCTGCCGCGGCGTCGCTTGCGGCATCGGCGGACCACTCGTGGGCGCATTCCGGGCAGATCAGCAGTTGGCCGTCTTCATAGGTGAATTCGGAATTGCATTTGGGGCAGGCGGGCAGAGTGCTCACGGCGGGTCCTTGAGGTCAGGATTATGGAAAGCCGCAGATTATATAGGGTTTTGCCGTGGATTTGAGCGCATGCGCCCGCGCAGCCTGTCAGCCGAACCGGTTTCTGCCCCGCGCAGGGCACATAGGCAGCGCTACCAGCGTGGCGCGTAATAACCGCGGTTATAGCGATGGTGCTTGCGGTAGCGATCATTGCGGTAGTGATGCTTGCGGTAGTGATGCTTGTTGTAGTGGCGGAACTTGTGGCCCGAGCGGTACTGGTAGCGCGGTTCTACCACCACCGAATAGGGCCGGTAGTACACGGGAGGCGGATGGTAGTAGCGCGGATAGGACTCGTAGTAGACCCGTGGTGGCGGCGCGCCGATTTCGACATACACCGGCGGGCGGTCATAGCGGCTACCGGCGACGATAGCGCCACCGACCACGGCCCCGACGACCGCACCGGCAATCACGGCATTGCGATCGGAACCCCGTGCCGATGCCTCGCCTGCCAGTGCCAGGCTGGCTACAAGCACCGCAAGTAAAGGAATACGCGCAATCATGAGCGGATCTCCTGCAAATCGACGGCAGGCGCCGGTTACAACATTCGACTGGCAGGCCGACGAGAATCTCCCGCCGTCGATGTAAAGCTTGTGTAAAACCGCGGCGCTTGTCGTCGGCCAGACTCCCCGGATGACATCCGGGCTGCAAAACGGCTGCTCGGTTGGCGCAAGTGACCAGTTTCGCCGCAGGGGGATCTTTTTCACCGCCGCTCAGTCGTACTCCGCCTCTGCGTGCTCGCCCAGCAGCCGGCGCTGGCGCGGGGTGCAGGCGGCCAGCACCGCGGGGGCGAAGCGCCAGCTCAGGTAGGGTGAGAACTTCTGCGCGACCATGCGCCGGCCGTAATGCACCTGCAGCAGGTAGCGCGTGCGGTCCGCCGTGCAGTTGGGGCTGCCGGCATGCCACAGCTCGCTGCGAAACATCAGCACATCGCCGGCGCGGCACAGCAGCGCCTGTGCCGGCACACCCTGCCACTGGCTTTCGCCCGCCCGCGGCTTGCGCCCGGCGCGGTGGCTGCCGGGAATCACCCGGGTCGGGCAGAGGTCCGCATCGATGTCGTCGAGGTAGAAATGCACCGTGCAGATCTGCATCGGCAGCTCGAAGGCCGGGCCGGCCAGCAATGCTTCCGGCAACTCCATCACCAGGTAGTCCAGGTGCAGTTCGCTGCCGACGCAACCGGGGTGGCTGCGCCAGGCCGTCTGGCCAATGATGTGGCAATCGGCGCCGAGGGCGGCCTCGGCCAGTTCGATCACGCCCGGCTGGTCGAGGTAGGCCAGCCAGAACGGATCGCGGTTGAACACGCACTTGTAGTGGTCGAGCAGGCCGGAGTAGTCCCAGTGCTGCGGCGTGAGGCGGTCGATGGCCGCGCGCAGCTGCGTGATCTGGCGCGCATCCAGCACCCCGGGAAGCAGGGCGAAACCCTGCTGGTGCAGGGCCTGCAGGTGGGTGGCGGTTGACTTCGGGTCGCCGTTGGCAATTTGCATGGCGCTTACTCCTGCACGCCCTCCGTTTAGGGGGTGGTTGTCAGGGCCTCGGCGGAGCGTTCGCCGGCGCGGGCCAGTTCAAGGTGCCCGAGTCGCTGAAGCGCCGGGTGCCGAACAGGCCGCCGGCCAGTTTGCCGCGCAGTGCGTAGGGCAGGTCCTGGCCCGGTTTATAGCCACTGACGCCCCAGGCCTGGCGCATCACCGAATAGGCGGAAATGCTCACCGGCACGCTGATCACGGTTTCGCCGAAGCGCGGCACCTGGCCGCTCTGGTTGCTCACCCCGCTGGCCAGCGGTTGCTGGTTGATGTCGAGCTGCAGGGCCACGCCGTTGTAATCGATGGCACCGTCATTGGGGTTCTGGATCCGCAGCTTCACCGCGAAGCGCATTTCCAGTCCTTCGCCCGGCAGCGGCTCCAGGCCGACCAGGTCGATATGCAACGGGTCGCGCTGGCCCAGGGTGCTGCAGGCGCTGAGGCCGAGCAGCAGGCCGCAGGCGAGGATACGCAGCAGGAGGCTAAACAGTGGACGGGGATTCTGCATGGCGAGGCTTCCGATTAGGGACGGGACGCAATGGAAGGCAGCGGTACCGCGGCTTTTGCTCGAGGCACGGCCTGTTGTCGTCAGGTTAGCCCTATTGGCGACTGTCTGTGCAGATCGCCCAGCGCCTCCTTGTGGGCTGGCTTCAGCCGCGCTGTTTGGCGCTCAGCACCACGGCGATGCCGCCGAGCACGGCCAGCGAACTCAGGATCAGTCGCAGGCTCAAGGCTTCATCGAGCAGCAGGCTGCCGGCCAGGGCGGCAATGATCGGCACGCTGAGTTGCACGGTGGCGGCCTGGAACGCCTTCAAGCCGCGCAGGGCGGTGTACCAGACGGCGTAGCCGATGCCCGAGGTCAGTGCGCCGGAGAGCAGGGCGTAGAGCAGCCCGGGGCCATCCCAGCTGGCCTGACTGAGCAGCAGCGCGCTGGCCAGCAGCGCCAACGGCGTGGCCCGCAGGAAGTTGCCGGCGGTGACCGCCAACGGGTCGCCGCCGCCACGGCCGAGCAGCGAGTAGACGCCCCAGGCCGCGCCGGCCACCAGCATCAGCAGGGAGCCGCCGAGTGCCGGCGCGCTGGCGCCGGGCAGCAGCAGGGCGAACAGGCCGCCCAGGGCCAGCAGCAGGCCGGTCGCGGTCGGCGTGGTGAAGCGCTCGCCGCGGTACAGCCCCCATAGCAGCATGCTCACCTGCACAGCGCCGAACAGCAGCAGCGCGCCGACCCCGGCATCCAGGCTGACATAGGCGAAGGAAAACCCCGCGGCATAGGCGAACAGCGCGGCGGCGCCGGACCAACTGCCGGCCAGCGCGCCATCGCCGCGGCGCAGGCGCAGCAACAGCCACAGGGTCAGGGCGCCGGAGGCGAGACGCAGGCTGGTGAAACTGGCGGCGTCGATCTCGGTGTCCTTCAGCGCCAGGCGGCAGAGCAGCGAGTTGCCGGCAAAGGCGAGCATGGCCAGGGTGGTCAGCAGCAGGGTGCGAAGGGGCATGGCCATCCTTGTGCGCGGGGCAAGTCGGCCTATCTAAGCACAGCGAGGGCGCCGGGGGGATAGGCCGAAAGTTGCAGGGCGCCGCGGCGCAATCGGGGCGCCAGCGCAAAGCCCATGCCGGTGCGCTGTTTCGGTATGGCGACTCTGAACACTTTAGGGTCGACGTTAGACAGTTTTAGCCATGTGCAGCAGCCGACAATCCTTCGCATCGCGCGCCCCGGGGCGTGCAAACGCTTTAGGAGTCGGCTATGGCTATCAGTGTGTTCGATTTGTTCAAGATCGGTATCGGGCCTTCCAGCTCGCATACCGTCGGCCCCATGCGCGCCGCCGCGCTGTTTGTCGGCGCGCTGCGCGAGCGGCGCCTGCTGGCGCGGGTGCGGCGCGTGGAAGTGCGCCTGTATGGCTCGCTGTCGGCCACCGGGGTCGGTCACGGCAGCGACCGGGCGGTGATCATGGGCCTGATGGGCGACTGGCCGGACCAGATCGACCCGGCGCAGATCGAGCCACGCATCGCGGCGCTGCTCGCCAGCGGCCAGCTGCTGCTCGACGGC
>NZ_FOWX01000008.1:11471-185121 GCF_900115555.1 Pseudomonas borbori | reverse complement strand
CTTGGAATAACTCACGGTGCCGGCAAAGCCTTCGGCCTTGGCCAGATCCAGCTCGGCCCAGGCCGCATTCAGTTGCGTGGCACAGCTGTCGCGGTAGGCGGTTTTCCCCGCACAACCGGCCAGTACCAGGGCGATCATCGGTAGCAAGATCCAGGCTTTCATGTTGCGCACTCCTTGATAGCGGGAAACAACCAGAGGTTGATGATTCGATATGACGGCTGCAGGACTGAAAAGTGCCTGCATAGATCAACAATAGACAAACTAAGAATGGGCGCGCCGACGGAGAAACGCCACCACGTCCGCCTGTTCGCCCACGAACTCGATGCGTCCGGCCTTGCTCTCGCGCTGGAAGGCATACATGGGGTCGTAATACTCCACCAACAGCGCCTCGATCCAACCCCGGTGCAGATCCACCACACCCTGGCTCTGCTGCTCGAGCAGGGCTTGATCCATGATCGCCGCCAGACGCTGGTAGCGCTCCCCGCCCAGACGCTTGAGGATGTTCGCCAGACTCTGCTGCAGACGCCCGGCGAAGGCCTTGAAGCCCTCCTCCACGCCATACAGGGCGACGAATTCGTCACACAGGTCGATCACATAATCCTTGAGGATGCGCTCGACCCGGCCCGCCAGACTGTCTTCCAGCCAGACCATGGGGAACTCCTGCATGCCCTGGTAGAGCTCCAGCGGCAGGGCGCTTTTGCCGATGATGCGGCCCTCATCCTCGAGCACGAACTGCTCGATGCCCGCCGAGCGTTTTTTCAGGATGTCGATGGCCAGGGCATTTTCGAAATCGATCTGCGCCGGCTGGAGCGTGGCGCGCTTGCCGAAACTGGAGCCGCGGTGATTGGCATGGCCTTCCAGATCCAGGCTGTTGTCGAGTTGCGCGATCACCTCGGTCTTGCCGGTGCCGGTCATGCCGCCGACCAGGATGAAGTCGCACTGCGCCGTCGCCTGCTGGGTGGTTTCCAGGAGGAAGGTGCGCATCGCCTTGTAGCCGCCGATCACCCGTGGGTAGTCGATGCCCGCCTCGTTTTTCAGCCATTGCTGGACGATCTGCGAACGCAGACCGCCGCGAAAACAATACAGGTAGCCCCCGGGATTGGCCCTGGCGAAGGCCGCCCAGGCCTCGATGCGCTCGGCCTTGAGTGCGCCGCTGACCAATTGATGGCCCAGTTCGATGGCTGCTTGCTGGCCGTGCTGCTTGTAACAGGTGCCCACCCTCTGCCGCTCGCTGTCGTCCATCAGCGGCAGGTTGATCACCCCGGGAAACGCGCCCTTGGCGAACTCCACCGGGGCGCGGGCATCCATCATCGGCACGTCGTCGAGAAACAGCTGGCGGTAATCGCTGGTGTTATCGCGCATCACAGCACCTCGACGGCATAGCTCTGTCGTTCGAGCAACTGGCCGATCGGCTCGAGTGCCAGGCCCAGCTCGGCGGCGACCGCGAGAAACTCCGCCTCGCCCTCGGCTGTCACCGCGATCAACAGGCCGCCACTGGTTTGCGGATCGCACAGCAGGAGTTTATGCAGCTCCGGCAAGGGTGCGATCTTGTCGCCGTAACTGTCGAAGTTGCGCTGGGTGCCGCCAGGCACACAGCCCTGCTCCAGGTAATACTCGGCACTGGCCAGACGCGGCACCCTGGCGAACTCGACCCGCGCGGTCAGGCCACTGCCATCGGCCATCTCGACCAGGTGGCCGAGCAGACCGAAACCGGTGACGTCGGTCATCGCGGTGACCCCGGCGAGCTTGCCGAAACGGCTGCCCGGCTTGTTCAGGGTGCACATCCAGTCGCGCGCCAGACCAATATCCTCGCTGCGCAGCTTGGCCTGTTTCTCCGCAGTGGTGAGGATGCCGATGCCCAGGGGCTTGCTCAGGTACAGCCGGCAACCCGCCGTGGCGGTGTCGTTGCGCTTCATGTGACGCTTTTCCACCAGGCCGGTGACGGCCAGGCCGAAGATCGGTTCGGGCGCATCGATCGAATGCCCGCCAGCCAGTGGGATACCCGCCTGGTCGCAGACCGAGCGGGCGCCGCGAATCACCTCGCGGGCCACTTCCGGGGCCAGCAGGTTGACCGGCCAGCCGAGGATGGCGATGGCCATCAGCGGGTCGGCGCCCATGGCGTAGATGTCGCTGATCGCATTGGTCGCGGCGATCCGGCCAAAATCGAAGGGATCGTCGACAATCGGCATGAAGAAGTCGGTGGTCGACACCACCCCGCGCTCGGCGTCGATGGCGTAGACCGCCGCATCGTCGCGCGAGGCGTTGCCGACCCACAGCTTCGGGTCGAGGTTCTGCGCGCCACTGCCAGCCAGGATCACTTCCAGCACCTTGGGGGAAATCTTGCAGCCGCAGCCGGCGCCATGGCTGTACTGGGTCAAACGGATCGGCTCGCTCATGCAATCTCACTCTTATCGTCGACAGGCGGCGGCATTCTAGCAAATGTCATCTTGGCGCCAGTGATCGGCACGCGGTATGTTGATAAAACAATGCGTTACGGGGGATGGAAAGATGACTAAGCGAGTAGCGCTGGTCCTGGGTTCCGGCGGCGCGCGGGGTTATGCGCACATCGGCGTGATCGAAGAGCTGGAAGCGCGCGGCTACGAGATCGCCTGCATCGCCGGCTGCTCCATGGGCGCGGTGATCGGCGGCATCTACGCCGCCGGCAAGCTCAAGGAGTACCGCGACTGGACCCAGAGCCTGGATTACCTGGACGTGCTGCGCCTGCTCGACGTGAGCTTCCGCCTGGGCGCCATCCGCGGCGAGAAGGTGTTCGGCAAGATCCGCGAGATCGTTGGCGAGGTCAATATCGAGGACCTGTCGATTCCCTTCACCGCGGTCGCCACCGACCTGACCAACCAGCAGGAAATCTGGTTCCAGGAGGGTTGTTTGCACCAGGCCATGCGCGCCTCGGCGGCGATTCCCAGCCTGTTCACCCCGGTGGTCCAGGGCAAGCGCATGCTGGTCGATGGCGGCCTGATCAATCCGCTACCGATAGTGCCGGTGGTGTCCAGCCATTGCGACCTGATCATCGCGGTCAACCTCAACTCGACCCACCAGCAGCATTACCAGTTACCGGTGATCGAGCGGCCACCGGCATTGAAAGGCCGTTTCGACCAGGTGATGAACTCGCTCGGCTCGCGGCTGCCCTCATTCCGCCGCAAGCAGGGCGAGGACGACGAACTGTTGCTGCAGGAGGAACCCGAGCAGCAGTCGTCGAATCCCTGGCTGCAACAAGCCGCCACGCCCAAACCCGCGCAGCCCGCCGGACAAAGCGCCGGCGCCACCAAGTCCGCCAGTGGTTCGCGGGTCGCCGACCTGAGCGGCCCGGCCTCCCTGCTGGAGCTGATCAACCAGAGTTTCGAGGTCATGCAGACCTCACTGGCACAGTACAAGATCGCCGGCTACCCGCCGGACATCCTGATCAACGTACCCAGGCGCGCCTGCCGCTTCTTCGAGTTCTACAAGGCTCCGGAACTGATCATGCTCGGTCGACAGATTGCCCGCGACACACTGGCGACCTACGAGCGAGAGCACTAACAGGCCGTTGAAAAACTACCTGCGTTGGCAATACTGCGTTAAAAACAGGCTCGGAATGCTCATTTACAGCTCGTAAACTCCGCTTCTTCGCCTGTTTTTGCCTTGTCTTGCCTGCCTCGCCTACGTTTTTCAACGGCCTGCTAACAGCTAATCGCTGCGCAGCGCCGCCACGGGATGCATCCGGGCAGCACGGCGCGCCGGCGCGAGGCCGGCGAGAATGCCGATCAGCCCGGCCAGCAGCAGGGCCAGCAGCAGGAACAGCGGCTGCAGGCTGAGCGGCAAGCCGGGCAGTCCCAGGTGCAAGCCCCCCAGCAGCAGCCCCAGCAGCAGCAGGCCGAGCCCGCCGCCGAGCAACGACAGCAGCAACGCCTCAGCGAGAAACAAGCCGAGTACCTGCCGCGGCGAGGCGCCAATTGCGCGCAGCAAACCGATCTCCGCGGTGCGCTCGGCAACGCTGGTGGTCATGATCGTGAGGATACCCACGGCGCCCACCAGCAGCGAAATACCGCCGAGGGCGCCGACGGCGACCGTCAGACTCGCAAGGATCCGGTCGAGACTGCGCAGCATGTCGTCCTGGGTGGTGAGGCTGAAGTCCTCTGTGCCATGGCGCTCGATCAACAGTCGACGAATGCTCTCGCTGAGCAGCACCGAGTGGGTACCGGTGCCGAACACCACGTTGATCTTGGCCAGCCCATTGCGATTGAACAGGCTTTGCGCCCAGTCGACCGGGATATAGGCGATGTCGTCGACGTCGAAACCGAGCAACTGGCCCTTCCTTTCCATCACCCCGATCACCCGGAAGCGCGTGCCGCCGACGCGCACCAGCTCACCCAGCGGGTTGGCTTCGCCGAATAGTTCCAGGCGCAAGCGGTGGCCGAGCACCACATAGGGGGGGGAACGGCCGTCGCGCGCGGCGGGGAGGAATTGCCCGAGCGCCAGTTTGAAGCGCCAGGCCTGTGCCATCTGATAACCGCAACCGAGCACACCGGTATTGCGGCTACGGGCAGCGAACTGGATATCGCCATTGCCCTGAATGATCGGCACCACCGCCTCGACATGCGGCAGGCGGCGCAAGGCGTCGGCATCGGCGACGGTCAGCGGCCGCACGCTGCTCAGCAGTCCGCCGAGACCGCTGGTGCGGATCATCCCCGGACGGATCGAGACATTGCGCGAGCCGAACTGCGCGAAGTTGTCCTGCACATAGCCGCGCAGGCCTTCGCCGATGGAGGTGAGCAACGCCACGGCGGCAATGCCGATGGCCACCCCCAGCAGCGTCAGCAGGCTGCGCAATGGCCGGCTGAGCAGCGCCGAACAGGCCAGGGCAAGGCCATCTCGCAGTTGCATCAGCTGAGCCCTCCCGCCGGACGCAGCGCCATCACCGGGGCCATCGCCGCTGCCCGACTGGCCGGCAGCCAGGCGAACAGCAGCGCGCAGCACAGCGCCAACGACAAACTGCCGAGGCGCGCCCACCAGGGCGCATAAAGCGGCACATGCAGCGCTGCGCGAGCGAGCCAGAGCAGCGCCTCGGCGCACAGCACCCCGCCCAGGGCGCCGGCCAGGGCAAGCAGCAGCGCCTCGCCGAGAAACAGCAGTCGCACCTGGCCCGCCGTGGCGCCGATGGTCTTCAGCAGGCCGATCTCGGCAGTTCGCTGGCTGACCGAAATCCAGGTGACGTTCATGATCAGAATGCCCGCCACCAGCAGACCGATGGCGGCGATCCCGGCCACAGCCAGGTTGAGCACACCGAGGATGTCACCGAAAGCGGCGAGCATGCTGTCCTGGCTGATCAGGGTGACATCTTCCTTGCCCTCATGGCGCGCCTGCAGCGTGGAAAGGATCTGCTGCCTGCTGATCGCCATGAACGCCGGCCCTTGCACCTCGACGAACACACGCAGCAGCCCCTCGCGATTGAACAACGCCTGGGCGCTGGCCACCGGAATGATCAGCATATCGGCGACGTCCATGCCGAAGGATTCGCCCCGCTCGGCCAGGATGCCGACCACCCGAAAGCGCCGGTCGCCTGCGCGCAGCCATTGGCCGAGGGCCGGGCGCGCACCGAACAGCTCACGGCGCAGTCGGGCACCGATCACGCAGACCGCTTCGGCCTGCCCCGGGTCGAGTTCCGGTAACGCCTGACCATGGGCGAGCTCAAGCTGGCGGATGGCGAAAAAATCGCGGGTGCTGCCGAGCACCAGAGCCTCGCGACTGCGGTTGTCGACACTCACCTGCACCTGCCCGGCCTGCAGCGGCGCGACCCGCCAGACATGGGGCAAGCGGCCGACAGCACGGGCATCCTGCAACGTCAGGTCGCGCGGCGCCATGCCGGTGATCGGCGGCATACCGCCGGTGGTTTCGTTGCGCCCGGGCAGGATGATCAGCGTGTTGCGCCCGAGCAGGGAAAATTCGCTGAGCAGGAAGCTGCGCGCACCCTCGCCGAGCCCGGTAAGGAGGACCACCGCAAGCACACCGATGGCGACCGCCAGCAGCAGCATCGCACTGCGCGAACCGTGCCCGCGCAAAGCGCCGAGCCACAGCGCCAGAGTGTCGACGAGGCGCATCAGGCCGGCTCCAGCAACGCCTCATCGACGATGCGCCCATCACGCAGCCTGAGCTGACGCCGAGCCCGCGCCGCATGCTCGGCATCGTGGGTCACCAGGACCAGGGTCAGGCCGTCGTCATTGAGTTCCTCCAGCAATGCAATCACCTCGCCCCCGGCACGGCTGTCGAGATTGCCGGTGGGCTCGTCGGCCAGCAGCAACGCCGGCTGCATGACCATCGCCCGGGCGATGGCGACCCGCTGGCGCTGCCCGCCCGACAGTTCGCCAGGCCGATGGCTCAACCGGTCGCCAAGCCCCAGGCGCTCCACCAGTTCACCGCTGCGCCGGCGCCGCAGGTTCGGCTCGATACCGGCGAGCAGCATCGGCAGTTCGATATTCTCCAGCGCGGTCAGGCGCGGAATCAGGTGGTAGGACTGAAACACGAAACCGATCGTGCGGCTGCGCAACTCGGCGCGACGGGCCTCGCTGAGCGCGGCCGTCGCCACGCCGTCGAGCCAGTATTCGCCGGCGTCTGGCGCATCGAGCAGGCCGAGGATGTTGAGCAACGTCGACTTGCCCGAACCGGACGGCCCCATCACGGCCAGGTAGTCGCCCGCATGAATGTCCAGTTGCAGCGCATCCAACCCCACAACCCTCTGCTCGCCGGCCTGAAAGTGGCGCGTCAGCCCGCGCAGACGGATCACCGCAGCGACTCCGCAGTGCTGCTCGAGACCACCGGGACCCCGTCCCTGAGGCCGTCCTGGCTGAGACTGGCGAGAATCCGCTCGCCCTCGTTCAGGCCGCCCAACACCTCGGTCCAGCGCCAGTTGGCCAGGCCGGTATCCAGCGCCACCTCGTTGAGCAACCCGGTTGCGGGGTCGTAACGCAGCACGCGGCGCCCCTCCAGCAATGTTTCGGTCGGGATGCGCAGGCTGCCGGCACTCTGTTCCAGGAGAATTTCCACATCGGCGCTGTAGCCGGTGAGCAGGGCCACATCGACCGGCAACTGGACGAAACGCACCTCGACATTGACCGTGCGCGCCTGTTTTTCCAGCTCGCTGATGAACGGCGCGATACGGCTCACCTGACCGGCGAAATGGCGCCCACGGAAGGCATCCAGACTGATGCGCACCGGCATGCCGATACGCACGCGACCGGCATCCACCTCGTCGATCGGTGCCTCGACATAGAGACAGCTGTCATCGATCAGATCCACCGCTGGCGGCGTGGGAATCCCCGGTGGCGAAGGGGTGACGAACTCGCCCAGCTCACCATTGATCTGCGCGACCACCCCGGAGAAGGGTGCGCGCAGGGTGGCTTGATCGAGCAGCGAACGCTGCAGTGCCAGATCGGCTTCGGCCTCACGGATCAGCGTGGCGCTGGAGGTACACACCAGGTGCGCCAGCTGCGCCTTGGTTTCGGCCTGATCCAGGCGGTCCGCTGAAGCCAACTGACGCTCCGCCAGATGACGCAGGCGCTGATAATCGCGTTGTCCCAGACTGGCACTGCGGCAGTGCCGCTCACGGTCATTGCGCTTGGCCTCGAGGCGCGCTTCGGCGGCCTGTACGCGCGCCAGTCGGTCATCCTGACGCAGCCGCATCAAGACCGCGCCCGCCTGCACTTGCTGGCCTTCGTCGACCAGCAACTCACTGACCTGACCGCCCAGATTGAATGACAGGCGCGAGCGTCGGCAGGACTTCAACGTGCCGGCCCGGGTATTGGCCACCAGCGTTTCCACCGGCCCGCGCTCGACGGCATAGAGTTGCACCGGCGTAGGCTGGGGCAGATTCCACCACCAAGTAAACGTCAATAAACCGACCACAACAACAACGACAATCAGTAAGGTGCGCATATGTGCCTCTATTTTGACACCAGCGACTTGAGCCTAGGTCAGCGAGAGGCACTCGACAATGCGAGGAAATGCTATTGGTCGCATGATAAATATTCTTGATTACAACGGGGAATAAGCAGCGCACATCCCCCAGTCAGCCCGCATCCACACTCGACCGAACCCGCGGTACTGCAACGTTACCCCTAGCCCAGCCGATCCTCCGGTGGCTGCTTGAGCGTCGGCTCAGGCGCCGGCGCCTTGTTCGCCACCCAGTCGCTGAGCAAGCTGTAGGCCAGGGCGAGCAGGGTCGGACCGAGGAACAGGCCCATGAAGCCGAAGGCCAGGATGCCGCCGAACACCCCGAGCAGCACCACCACCAGCGGCAGGTTGCCGCCGCGGCTGATCAGGTAGGGTTTGAGGATGTTGTCCACCCCGCTGATGACGAACATGCCCCAGATCCCGAGGAAGACGGCAAAACCGTAGTCGCCCTGGGTGAACAGCCAGGCAGTCGCTGGAATCCACACCAGCGGCGGCCCCATGGGGATCAGGCTGAGCACGAAGGTGAGGATGCCGAGAATCAGCGCGCCCGGTACGCCGGCGATATAGAAGCCGATCAGGGCCAACAGCGCCTGCGCCGCTGCCGTACCGATCACCCCGTTGACCACCCGCTGCACGGTGCCGGCAACCAGTTCCAGGTAGTGCTCTGCACGTTCGCCGATCAGGCGGTCGAGCAGGCTGTGGGCGAACTGCGCCAGGCGCGGCCCATCGCGGTAGAAAAAGAACACCAGCACCAGACTCAGGGCCAACTCCAGCACGCCGCCGCCAATCTGTGCACTACGCGCCAGCAACCAATTGCCGACCTGACCGAGATAAGGCTTGAGGGTGGCGAAGAATGCCACGCCCTGCTGGTCGATGGTCTGCCAGAACCCCAGCAGGCTCTGACCCACCAGCGGGATCTGCACCAACCAGTCCGGCGCCGGCGGCAGACCGGTGACCTGGTAACCCTTGAATAGCGCCACGACCTCGCCGACGTGCTCGGCCAGGTTGAACCCCAGCATCACCAAGGGCACCGCCACCAGACCAATCCAGCCGAGGGTCAGCAGCCCGGCCGCGGCGGTTTGCCGGCCATTGAGCAAGCGGGTCAGCCCGCGCATCAGCGGCCAGCTGGCAAAGGACAGTACTGCCGCCCAGAACAGCGCCGAGACGAACGGCGCGAGCACCCACAGGCTCGCGCCGAGAAGCCCGAGAAGCAGGATCTGCACCAGCAAGCGGTCGTTATTGAGCATTCCGGCAACTCCGCAACGGTGGCAAGTCCGCAATAGTGAGAAACGACGCCGGACCCTGCACCTCAGGTGCAGGGCCCGGTCGGCAGGTCGTTAAGGATGCCTGGCTAACACGCTCAGCGCAGCACGCTGATGCGCAGACCTGCAACGGCGGACTCGCCCAGCTCCAACCGCGCGGCCCTGACCCGCTGTTCGACCAGCGCCTGGCGCCAGGCTTCGGCCTGGGCACCGGACAGGCTGACGCGCAAGGTGCTGTCGAGGTTGAGGCTGCGCGCCAGCAATGTCACCCAGCCTTCGCTGGGCTCGGCCTGCTGCGGCAGGCGCAACTCGCCATCGTCTCGCAACTGGCGCAATAAGGTGGCGGGTGTTGGCAGCACCTCGGCCAGTGGTGCATTGGCCGCCAGCAATTCGACATGCATATAGGCCCGACGATTACCCCGGGTGATGCTGTAGAGCGCCAGCAAGCTGTCCTGACGCGGCTCGGCCAAGCGCATCAACACGTAGGCCTGCTGGTCATCGGAGCCATACAGGATGCGATTGCCGAATACCGAATTGGCCCACAGGCTGCTCGAACCGCACTCACGGCCCTGGCACCAGTAGAGCAGCTCGGCGTCCTGCGCCTGCAGCGCTTCGCGGGCAGCGGTGAATACCTCGTCGGCGGCATGGGTGCGCGGCAACTCATAGGTCAGCGTCGTCAGTTGCCCCTGCGCCGCCACTTCGCGCTCGTAGCGCAGACGGCCACTGATACGCCGAATCGCTCCCTGCGGGTAGATTCGCTCCTGTTCGGCGGCTTCGCTGAAAGCGACGATCTGGCTACCGGGGAAACGCGGCAGCACCTCGAGATCGCGACTGCCGGCGACATCCGCAGCCGAGACCGCAGCACTTGCCAACACCCCAGCCAACAGACTGAACCAACGCATATGAGCCCTCATTGGATCAGCATCGACTGGGCGGTTTTTACTGCCGTGTCATCAAGCACTTCGCGGCGCGGCAGGACAATGCCGCGCTGCACCGCCGGACGGCTCTCGAGCGCACCGATCCAGCGCTGCAAGTGCTCCAGACCTTCGATCGAGACGCCCGACCAGTCATGACTGCGCACCCAGGGGTAAGAGGCGATATCGGCGATGCTGTAGTCGCCGGCCAGGTATTCGGCCTCGCCCAGGCGCCGGTCCAATACCTCGTAGAGGCGCCGGGTCTCGTGCTGGTAACGGTCGATCGGGCCTTGCAGCTTCTGCGGGAAGTAGCGGAAAAACACATTGGCCTGGCCCTGCATCGGGCCGATACCGCCCATCTGGAACATCAGCCACTGCAACACCAGCGAACGACCCTTGAGATCCTGCGGCAGCAGTTGCCCGGTCAACTCGGCGAGGTAGATCAGGATGGCGCCGGACTCGAACACGGCGAAGTCGCCGTTATCACGGTCGACGATGGCCGGAATCCGGCCATTGGGGTTGATCTTGAGAAATTCCGGGGTCTTCTGCTCTTTGCGCTCGAAACTCAGCGCATGCAGGCTGTAGGGCAACTGCAACTCCTCGAGCGCGATGGACACCTTGTGGCCATTGGGGGTCGCGGCGGTGTAAAGGTCGATCATGCGATTCTCCATTGCAATCGGCCACACCTTCCCCAGTTGCCTTTGGCAAGTCAAGACGAGCGCAAGAATGGATTGAAACAGTCTGCTACGAGTTGCGCGCCAGCTTCGTCATCCAGATGCAGATGATGGCCGCCAGGCAGATGGGTCAGATCAATCGGCAAACCGCTCAACAGCTCGGCCAAATGCGGCTGCGCCACTAGGATGCCCTGCTCGGCCAACAGCAGGCTGACCGGGCATTGCAGGGAGTGGACGAAGGCCATGGCATGGGCCTGGGTCAGACGCAGCGGCGATGGCAGGGTCAGGCGACTGTCGGTGCGCCAGGTGTACCCCCCCGGCACCGGCATCAGCCCGCGCTGGGCCAGCAACTCGGCGGCGTCGCGACTGACCGCCGCGGTTCCGCGCATGCGCGCCTGGACCGCCCGCTCGAACTCGGCGTACACCGGCTTGCGCTTGCCGGCCAGGGCCATCTGCGCCTTGAGCGCCTCGGCCAGTTTCTGCGGCGCGGTGTCGGCCTCGCCGGTGTAGGGGATCAGGCCGTCGATCAGTGCCAGACGCTCGACCCGCTCGGGCAGTGCGCCGGCCAGCAACACCGAGACGATGGCGCCCATGGAATGACCGAGCAGGGAGAAGCGCTGCCAGCCGAACTGTTCGGCCACCTGCAGGACGTCATGCACGTAGTCCCAGATCGCGTAGCTGGCGCCCGGAGGGCGGTGATCGGAATGGCCATGACCGGCGAAATCCAGGGCGACGATGCGCAGCCCCGGCAACCTGGGCGCCAGCCGGGCGAAACTCGCGGCATTGTCCAGCCAGCCATGCAAGGCGATCACCGGCTGGCCATCCGCCGGACCATACAGATGGGCCGCCAGCTCGATATGCGGCAGGCGCAGGCGTACTTCCTCGAACGGCAGACTCATGCGCACGCCTCGACAGGGGCTTGACCGGACCAGCGCTGGAACAGCGAGCGCAGCAACTCGGCCGTGTCCTGCGGCCGTTCCAGGGGGAACATGTGCCCGCCCGGCAGGGTCAGGTATTCGCCCCTGGCCATGCGCCGGATCAGGCGCGCGTGATGGGGCAGCACCACCCGGCTGTGCCGCCCGCGGATCATCGCCAGCGGTACTTGCAGCTGCTGCGGGCGTCCCGGCGTGGTGTGCGGCACGCTGCGATAGATACTGATCTCGGTGGCCGGATCGAAACGTAGGCGCAGGCTCTGCCCATTGCCGTGCAGGCCATGTTGCAGATAGGCATCCAGGCATTCCGGATCGAAGCGGCGAAACAGACTCTTGGCGGCAAAGTAGCTGCGCGCCTCGCTCAGGTCGGCGAACTCTTCGCGCCGCCCCAGGGTGCGCCCGGCCGGGGTGATGCGGTCGATAAAACCGAAGCGCTTGGCCGCGCGGATGACGATGCGGTCGGCCAGGGTCAGCACCGGCGAATCGAGCATCACCACTCCACGATACAACTCAGGGCGCAGCAGCGCCGCGTGGTAATGCAGCACACCGCCGAGCGAGTGACCGACGCCCCACACCGGCTGGTCGCGCTGCTCGAGGTGATGCAACAACTCGTCGACCAGGTTGCTCCAGTTGTCATTCACCGGGAAGCGCGGATCGTGACCATGTTGCGGCAGATGCAGCACCGGGTAATCCGGGGCCAGGGCGGCGAACAGCTTGCCGTAGGTGGCCGAGGGGAAACCATTGGCATGGGCGAAGAACACGGGATGAGTCATGGCGGCAGGCTTAGGTGAAATGATCAGGAGATTGTCCGGCAGCCACGCCGACACGGCAATGACGAATCGGCCAGTGAATGACGGCACTATGGCCAAACCCGAGGGGAGGCACGCCAGCACGCCCATGCGGGCCTGCTGCTGGCTGATTCAACGCTGTGCCGGGCCGTTCTCGCCCAACGGCACTATGGCCATGGTCAGCCGTGAGATGCAGCTGAGTTTGCCGTCCTCGCCGCTCAGGCGAATGTCCCAGACCTGGAGGGAAGCCAAGGTGCACGGCACGCCACGATGACGGTGCCTGATCGCCCGGAGGTTGGCGCCGCTGACCCACCCTGCAGTGATGCAGTTGCCCCGTCACTCGTGCCACAGCACCGTTTCGCGGCCCTCGACCCAGCCGGCGAAGTGCGGCCCGTAGGTGCCTTCGACCACCGTGCGCTTGATCTTCAGGGTCGGCGTGAGAAAGCCGTTGTCCACCGCCCAGACGTCCTTGACCAAGACCAGACGCTGCAGGCGCTCGTGCTTGTCGAGATCCAGGTTGACCTGTTCGAGCAGGCTCTTGAGGCTGTTTTCCAGGTCGCCACGGCTACCATTGGCGATCTCCTGGCGGCCGACTTCGGAGAGCACACACAGCGCCATGGGCTGGGCCATGCCATCGCCGACCACACACACCTGCTCGATGCGCGAATGCACGGCCAGGCGGTTTTCGATCGGCGCCGGGGCGACATATTTGCCCTTGCTGGTCTTGAAGATTTCCTTGATCCGCCCGGTCAGACGCAGGTTGCCCTCGCTATCCTGTTCACCCTTGTCGCCAGTGCGCAGGAAGCCGTCGGCGGTAATGGTTTGCGCGGTTTTCTGCGGGTCCTTGTAATAGCCCTGCATGGTCGCGCCACTGCGCACCTGCACCTCGCCATCTTCGGCGATACGCACCTCGACGCCGGGGCTGTTCTGGCCGATCCAGCCCTGCTTGAACTGGCCCGGCCGGCCGACATGGGAATAGCCGCAGTTCTCGGTCATGCCATAGACCTCGAGTACCTCCAGACCCAGGCGCTTGTACCAATTGAGCAAGGCCTCGGGCACGGGCGCGGCGCCGGACAGGGCATAACGCACGGCGTCCAGGCCCAGACCGGCGAGCACCTTGTTGCCGACCAGACGCCCGAGCAGCGGCAGCTTGAGCAGGAAGTCGAGTCTTGCAGCCGGCATCTTGCTGTAGACCCCCATCTGGAACTTGGTCCAGATCCGCGGCACGCCGAAGATCACCGTCGGCCGGGCGCGCTTGAGATCGTCGAGGAAGGTCTCCAGGCTTTCGGCGAAAAAGACCGTCTGGCCGGAGTAGATCGACGCCAACTCGACGAACATGCGCTCGGCCACATGACACAGCGGCAGATAGGACAGGACCCGATCGTCTTCACCGACGCCGAACAACTCGGTGGCCTGGCTGGCGGCAAAGCCCAGGTTGCTGAAACTGTGCATCACCCCTTTCGGCGTGCCGGTGGTGCCGGAGGTATAGATGATGGTGGCCAGTTGCTCGGCCGCCGGCGTCGGGTCGTCCTGAATCGGCGCGCAGGCTTGCAGCTCGTCCCACAGGTAGCTGAACGGCCCCGGCGGGCGCAGCGGCAAGCCGATGGTCGGCAGGTCGGCAGGCACCCCCGCCGCCATGCCCGGCCAGTCGTCCAGCTTGCCGATGAACACCAGCGCCGCCTCGGAATGCTGCAGAACCTGGCGCACCGAGTCGGCGGTCAGGTTCGGGTACAGCGGCACCGAGACGTGGCCGGCCATCCAGATCGCCAGGTCGGCGATGATCCAGTGCGCGCAGTTCTTGGAAATGATCGCGATGCGACTGCCTGGCGGCAGCTCCCGGCCGCGCAGCCAGTTGGCACTGCGCCTGGCCTGCTCGCCGACATCGGCCCAGCTCAATGTCTGCAGCTGATCGCCCGGCAGCGGCTGAACCATATAGGGCTTGTTCGGGTGTCGGGCTTCACGCTGATAAAACACCTGCAACGGCAAACGGATAGCATCGGCCACAGGGCTTCCTCCTTTGTTGTTATTGTGGAGCCAACCAAGCAATTGCTTGGCCGGACTATTCCACGCACAAAGGCGAGCGGCAAGTGAAGAAATGTTTCGCTGTGTAGCCCGCTTTCAGAGCTTGTGAAAATATCGAGCGCCGTCGCGAGGCTGTCTCCAAGCGTTCGCGGCAAGGCGTTTGGAGGCGGCCGCAGTAGGCGAGAGTTTTTTCACAAGCTCTCAGCCGTGCTGCGGATGCACCAGAGCCAGCAGATCCATCAGCCCGGCGGCCAGCACATCGCCTTCCAGCTCCGCCAGGCTGGCGGTATGCATGGGCAGTGGCTGCTGGCGGTGACCATGGATCAACAGGCCGGCCAAGGCGCCGACCAGCGGTTGATGGCTCACCAGCAGGAGCTCGCCCTGAGGGTAGTGGTCGAGCTGGCGGAGGACTTCGCGCGGATCGCCGTCCGGCGTCAACCAGGGCACGCTATGGATACCGCCGGTGAAACCCAGGGCTTCGCGGATCAGCGCGGCGGTCTGTTGCGCACGCACATAGGGGCTGGCCAGGATCGCGCCAAGCGCACGCCCCTCCAGCTGCACCGCCGCCTGGCGCACCTCCTGGCAACCGCGCGGAGTCAAGCGCCGCTCGGCATCGCTGCGTGCCTGTGCTTCGGCCTCGCCATGGCGCAGCAACCACAGTCTCATTGGCGGGTACTCACAGTTTCGGCTCCTCGTCTCGCACCGGGTGCGCGGCCGGCGGCACGCTGTGCGGCGCCTGACCTTGCGGGGCTTGCGGGGTCGGCCAGTCGGCGAAGGGCCAGGGCTTTTCTTCGCTGTTGAAGGTGCCGAAGCGGCCAATCTGCGCCAGGTATTGGCTCAGGCTGTCACCAAATCCGAGCAGGCTGGCACTGGGCGCAGCATAAAACAGCCGGTAGCCCAACTGCAGCAAGACCACGCCAGCGAGCACCAGCTCGGCCAGCTGCCAGACGATGACGAATACCAGCATCCAGAGAATCCGCAGCAGAATGGACTCGCGCTCCAGATCTTTAGGCTCTTCGCTCATGACAATCTCCTTGTGAAGTCCCGGGTCAGAAACCCGTGGTGGGAATGAAATCGACATCGGTCTTGGGCTCTGCACGCATCAGTGCCTCGATCACCTGATCCAGCGTGCGGCCCTCGAACAGAATGGCATGCAAACCCGTGACCAGCGGCATGTAGATCTGCAACTCTTCGGCCTTGGCCTTGAGCACCTTGATGGTGTTGACCCCTTCCGCCACCTCACCCAGACGCTCCACCGCGTCCTCGAGGGTCAAGCCCTCGCCCAGGGCGAAGCCGACCTGATAATTACGGCTCTTGGCTGACGAACAGGTGACGATCAGATCGCCGACCCCGGCCAGACCGAGGAAGGTCATCGGGTTGGCCCCCAATTGCACGGCAAAGCGGGTCATCTCCGCCAAGGCGCGGGTGATCAGCATGCTCCGGGTGTTCTCGCCCATGCCCATGGCTGCCGCCATCCCGGCCATGATCGCGTAGACATTCTTCAGCGCGCCGCCCAACTCGACACCGAAGCGGTCGCCACTGGCATAGACGCGGAAGGTGCGGCCATGCAGCGCCTCCTGGACCCGCAGACACAGCTCTTCATCCTCGCTGGCGATCACCGAGGCCGTCAGTGCGTGCTCGGCGACCTCCCGCGCCAGATTCGGCCCGGACAGCACGCCGATACGGGCCTGCGGGGCGATCTCTTCGAGGACCTGACTCATCAACTTGAAGCTCTGCGCTTCGATACCCTTGGTGGTGCTGACCAGCAGTTTGCCGTCGAGCCGACCAGCCACCGGCTGCAGCGCCTGGCGCAGGGCGCTGGAGGGCAAGGCGACAAATACCAGCTGGCAGGCACCCAGGGTCGCGGCAAGATCGGTAAGGGGTTCAACGCCGGGGTGGATTTTCACCCCTTTGAGATAACGTGGGTTTTCCCGAGTGGCGAGGATCGCCTCGACCTGCTCCGGGTCGCGCATCCAATGCAACACATGCTGACCATTCTCCGCCAGCAAGTTTGCAATTGCGGTGCCGAAGCTACCGCCGCCAAGCACGGCTATGGGTTGCTGCTCAGTCATAACGTATCCGTTGTGGGCCATGCATGATGGCGATCTCCGGGCATTATACGGGCCGAGGGGGCGGCGGCCAGCTTTTAGCTGGAACTCGGCAACCGCCATGCGTTGATCGACAAATTCGCCACACGCCCGCGCCCCCGACTGAAAAAGCTGCGCGGCTCGGTTAACATGCCGCACTTTCAACGCGAACAAGGCCGTTGCGTGGCGATCAATCCCCGAGCCTCACTCCCCCTGTCCTTGCTGGCACTGTTGGCCACTGGCGAAGTGCTGGGCGATGACCTGTTCGACAACCACCACGCCATGCCGGAAGTACTGACCGCTACGCGCTTGAAGCAGGCACCGGCGGCAGTCCCCGGCAGCGTCACGGTACTCGACAGCGCCCTGATCAAAGCCAGCGGCGCCCGCGACATCCCGGAGCTGCTGCGCCTGGTACCCGGCATGATGGTCGGCTACCGCAACGGCAACCAGGCCACCGCCAACTACCACGGCAGCAACGTCACCGAGGCCCGGCGCCTGCAGGTGCTGATCGATGGCCGCTCGGTCTATCGTCCCGGCCTGGCCAGCGTGGACTGGACGGATATTCCCGTGGCGATCGAGGACATCGAGCGGATCGAAGTATTTCGCGGGCCGAACACCGTCAGTTACGGGGCCAATGCCCTGATGGGGGTGATCAATATCCTCACCCGCCACCCCCTCGACAGCCGCGGCACCCGCCTGAAAACCACCCAGGGCCAGCGCGGCATCCATGACTGGTACGCCAGCCACGGCAGTGCCTGGCAGGACGGCGCCCTGCGCCTGTCACTCTCGGGCCTGCAGGACAGCGGCTTCGATCACGACCAGTTCGGCCGCGATTACCGCGACAGCCGCCGGCTCAACCGCTTCAACCTGTCCGCCAGCCAGCAACTCGACAGCCGCCACAGCCTCGCCTGGCAACTGGCGGCCAAAGAAGGCAGCAACCAGCGCCCCTATGGCTATGCCTCGGTATTCGACGAGCAGATCGCACCTGGCGACGACGGCTCGGACGTCAAGGCCCGCGACTATGCCGGCTCGCTGCGCTGGACCCTCGACTTCAGCCCCGAACACAGCCTCTACCTGCAGAGTTCGGCCCAGCACTGGGAACGCAAGCAGGTCTGGCGCGCCTGCGAGGCGGAAGTCGCCTTCAGCCCGGAACTGGGCGAGTTGTGGGATCTCAATCCGTTCTACGTGGTCAAGTTCGGCGACTATTTGACGCAGCTCAAGAACAACCCCACCAACGCTGTGCTCCCGCCCGGTACGGCCCGGGAACAGGCGCTGGCCACTGCCGTGCGGGCACAATTGTTCGGCGGTGGCGCGGCCCCGGTCTGCGGCGACGTCAACCAGAGCATGCGCGAGACCCGCTACGATTTCGAAGTGCAAGACACCCTGAGCCTGTCCGACGACCTGCGCCTGCTCAGCGGTCTGGGCTATCGCTACGATCACGCGGACTCCGAGACCTATTTCAACGGCGCATTGAGCAATCACATCTGGCGCCTGTTCGGCCATCTGGAGTGGCAACTCGGCGCCCACTGGCTGGTGCAGGGCGGCGCCATGCTGGAAGACGACCGGCTTTCCGGCAGCTCGCTGACCCCGCGCATCGCCGTCAACTACCTGATCACGCCGCGCCACGGCCTGCGCGCGGTGTACTCCGAAGCCGTGCGTTCGCCGGACATGTACGAAAACAACGTCGACTGGCGCTACCGCGTACGCAATCTGCAGCCGCAGGCCTTCGGCCAGAGCAGCGCGACCTACTTCGCCCGTTCCCGCGGTCCCGGCGACCTCGACCAGGAAATCATGCGTTCGCGTGAACTGGGCTACAACGGTTCGTTCGCCGATGTGGGCATCAGCCTGGATATCAAGCTGTTCTACGACGAAATCCACGGCATGATCAGCGAGCCGCTGCGCAACGACCGATTTTTCCCGAGCAACGCCAACAGCATGCGCTTCAGCGGTGCCGAGACCCAGATCGACTGGCAACTCAGCCATGCCGACCGTCTGCGCCTGAGCTACGCCTACCTCGACTTCAGCGCCAGCAGTCACCTCGATCGGCGTCTCAGCGCGCGCCACAGTGGGTCTGCCGGCTGGCTGCGCGACTGGGGTCAGGGCTGGTCGAGCGCACTGTTCTATTACGGCGCCGATCAACTCAATCAATACCGTTTCGAACGCCTGGATCTGCGGGTGGCCAAACGCATCACCATTGGCAGTGCGGCCCTGGAACTGGCGGGGGTCATGCAACAGCGCCTCGACGATGAGCCGCTGACCTGGCAAGAAAACAACTACGACGAACGACAGCTGCTGTATTTCAGCGCGGAGCTAGAATTCTAGGATGGATTACCCCCCCTCACGGATGAGCCCCATGCGATCTTCATGGATGCGTCACTGGCTCCTGTTCTGCTGCCTGCTGTGCAGCGCTCCACTGCACGCTGCCGAGATCCTCCTCAGCGGCGCCGAAGACAACCCGGCCATCCGTGCATTCAGCGCCGCGCTGGCCGAGTTGCGGCCGCAGGATCGGGTGCGCTTCCAGCCGCTGGCGCAACTGCCGAGCCCCGAGCGAATCCCCGCCGGAACCCGCCTGATCCTGCTCGACCTGCACGCCCTCGACTGGCGCCTGAGTACCGCCGCTGGCCCACCGGCCCTGATGCTGCGCATCAGCCGGGTACAGGCCCGGGAGCGCCTCGGCAAGCACCGCCCGGCACAGCTCAGCCTGCTCTGGAGCGATCCGGCGCCGGCCCGCCAATTGCGTCTGGTACGCCTGCTCTTACCCCAGGCGCAACGGATCGGCGTGCTCCACGACGAGCACAGCCAATTCCTGCTCGATGAACTGCGCCAGGCCGCCACGCCCCTGGGACTGGAGATCGTCGGCCAAGCCTGGCCGGACAGCCGTGACAATCGGCCGCTGCTGGCCTTGCTGCAACGCAGCGACCTGTTGTTCGGGGTCGACGATGACGACCTGTTCAATCCACGCACCGCGAAGAACCTGCTGCTCACCAGCTACGGCCAACAGCGCGCCATGATCGGCCCCAACGCCAGCTTCGTGCGCGCCGGCAGCCTGGCCAGCGTCTACAGCGACCAGCAAGACTGGCTCAACAGCCTCGACCGACTGCTCGACCAGCCACCCTCGAGCTGGCCGCACAGCGCTTACCCCGCCTATTTCAAAGTACTCGGCAACCGTCAGGTGGCACGCGCACTGGCCATAGAACTGGCCGATGACGCGAGCCTGACGCAACAAGTGGCTGAAGGAGAACACCTATGAAGCTGGGCCGTGGCTGGGACATCCATGCGCGCACGCAGTTGATCAGTGTCGGTCCGGCGTTGCTGATGACTCTGCTGTTGACTGGTTTTTTCACCTTCGTGCGCCTGCAGGATCTGCGTCAGGAGCTCGACCACACGGGCCAGTTGATCGCCAGTCAGCTGGCTCCGGCAACCGAATACGGGGTTATCTCCGGCAATCTGGAAGTGCTCGACGCCCTGTTGCAGGCCACCCTGAAAACGCCACACGTGCGCTTCCTCGAGGTTCGCGACAGTGCCGACAATATTCTGGTGTATGTCGAACAGACTGGCGGCCAAGGTCGGGGCAGTGCACAAGTCGAGGTCTTCCACGCCCCCATTCACCTGCAACGGATCGCGCTGGACAACGACTTCCTCCAGCACGCCATTACCCGCCAGGAACAACCCACGGAGCAATACCTGGGCCATGTGGTCGTTGGCATGTCGAATGACGCCTTCAACACCCGGCAACAGGAAATCCTCCTCAAAGCCGCAGCACTGGCGCTGCTCGCCCTGTTCCTGACTTTTATCCTGGCGCGCCGCCTGGCAAGACAACTGTCACACCCGCTCAGCGCGATGAGCACTGCGGTGACGGCGATTCAGGGCGGCAATTACCGCACCACCCTGCCCGAAATCGAGGATGGCGAACTAGGCGTCCTGGCGCGACACATCAACAACCTGGCCAATGGCCTGGAGCGTGCCAGCCAGGAACAGCAGCAGGCCATGGCGCTGCTGATCAAAGCCCGCGAAGAGTCGGAGCAGGCCAACAGCGCCAAATCCGACTTTCTGGCCATGATGAGCCACGAACTGCGCACCCCGATGAATGGCGTGCTGGGCATGCTGCAGCTGCTGGAAACCACCGAAATGACCGAGGAACAGGCGGAATATGCCGCGCTGGCGGCCGAATCCACCGAACACCTGCTGAAAGTCATCAACGACATACTCGACTTCTCGCGCATCGAGCGCGGTGCACTGGCACTGGAATGCATCCCCTTCAACCTGCTGGAACTGGTGCAGACTTGCGTCCAGGTGTTCCAGCACAGCGCTCTGCAACGCGGCCTGACGCTGCAACTGGAGATCCAGGACGGCCTGGAACGGCTCGAAGTTCAAGGCGACCCGACGCGCATCCGACAGATACTGGTCAACCTGATCGGTAATGCGCTGAAATTCACCGAAGAAGGCAGCATCCGCGTGCACATCCGCTGGCAAGAACTGGACGACCAGGTGCTGTGGCTTACCTGTGCGGTACACGATAGCGGTATCGGTATCTCGGCCGAACGCCTGGAACACATGTTCGACGCCTTCCAGCAGGCCGACACCTCGATCTCCCGGCGCTACGGCGGTACCGGCCTGGGCCTGCCGATCGCCCGCACCCTGGCCGAGCGCATGGGCGGCACCCTGCGCGGCGAAAGCCAGGAGCAAATTGGCTCGGTCTTCACCCTGGAAATACCGCTGCCCTTCTCTCGCCAGCTTCGCCACAGCAACCCCAGCGACCCGGCAAAAGACGGTCAAGGGCAAGGCCAGGACATACTCCTGGTCGAAGATAACCCGGTCAACCAGACCGTGATCGAGGCCATGCTACGCAGCCTGGGGTATCGGGTCTGCCTGGTCGGCGATGGCGCCCAGGCGCTGCAGAGCGTCGAGCGCCGGCACTTTGCCGCCATCCTGATGGATTGCCGTCTGCCGGTCATGGATGGCTATGAAGCCACCCGCCAAATTCGCCGCCTCACCGACCAGGCCGATATACCGATCATCGCCCTCACCGCCAATGCCTTGCAGGGCGATCGCGAGACCTGCCTGGCGGCAGGCATGAATGATTACCTGGCCAAACCCTTCAAACGCGCCGACCTGCAACGGGTGCTACTACACTGGTTGCCCCACCGACCTTCGGCCAGTGGTCAAGGCAGATAAAGTGTTGCAGGCTTGACCTGCGCGGGCTTACCAATGCGCCCCTCTGTGGCAAGATGTCGGGGGACAGAGCAGCGCTGTGCTCAGCGCGCTGTGACTTTCACCACAACGCAACAGTCTATGACTAGGCTACCGGTAAACGCACACAAGCGGCGTGGCCGGCCAGGACGATTCACCCAGCCTTGGCGCATGGGAAATATTGAGGAGCTCGCATGACCAAACAAAACGCCTTTACCCGGGAAGACCTGTTGCGCTGCAGCCGCGGCGAACTGTTCGGCCCGGGTAATGCGCAACTGCCCGCCCCGAACATGCTGATGATCGACCGCATCACCCACATCAGCGACACTGGCGGCAAGTATGGCAAGGGCGAGATCGTTGCAGAACTCGATATCACCCCGGACCTGTGGTTCTTCGGTTGTCATTTCGAAGGCGACCCGGTGATGCCAGGCTGCCTCGGTCTAGACGCCATGTGGCAGTTGGTCGGTTTCCACCTAGGCTGGCAGGGCAACCCCGGTCGCGGTCGCGCCCTGGGTTCCGGCGAAGTGAAGTTCTTTGGTCAGGTCCTGCCGACGGCCAAGAAAGTTACCTATAACATTCATATCAAACGCACCATCGCCCGCTCGCTGGTTCTGGCCATCGCCGACGGCAGCGTGAGTGTCGATGGCCGCGAGATCTACAGCGCCGAAGGCTTGCGCGTCGGCCTGTTCACTTCTACCGACAGTTTCTAAAGGATCTTCCCCATGCGTCGCGTCGTGATTACCGGTCTGGGCATCGTTTCCTGCCTGGGCAATGATAAAGAAACCGTATCCGCCAACCTTCGCGCTGGCCGGGCAGGTATCCGTTTCAATCCGGAATACGCCGAGATGGGCCTGCGCAGCCAGGTGTCCGGCTCCGTTGACCTGAAACTGGAAGAACTGATCGACCGCAAGGTCTATCGCTTCATGGGCGATGCGGCAGCCTTCGCCTACCTGTCCATGGAACAGGCGATCAAGGACGCCGGTCTCAGCACCGAAGATGTTTCCAATCCGCGCGTCGGCTTGATCGCCGGTTCCGGTGGTGCCTCGACCTTCAACCAGATGGAAGCCCTGGACATCATGCGCGAGAAGGGCGTCAAGCGGGTCGGTCCCTACCGTGTGCCGCGCACCATGGGCAGCACCGTATCGGCCTGTCTGGCGACGCCGTTCAAGATCAAGGGCGTCAACTACTCGATCTCCTCCGCCTGCGCCACCAGCGCTCATTGCATCGGCAACGCCATGGAGCAGATCCAGTTGGGCAAGCAGGACATGGTGTTCGCCGGCGGCGGCGAAGAAGAGCACTGGACCCAGAGCTTCCTGTTCGATGCCATGGGCGCCCTCTCCACCCAGTACAACGACACCCCGGAAAAAGCCTCGCGGGCCTACGATGCCAAGCGTGACGGCTTCGTCATCGCCGGCGGCGGCGGCATGGTGGTGGTCGAAGAACTGGAGCACGCGCTCAAGCGCGGCGCGAAGATCTACGCGGAAATCGTCGGCTATGGCGCCACTTCCGACGGCTACGACATGGTCGCGCCGAGCGGTGAAGGTGCGGTGCGCTGCATGCAGCAAGCCCTGGCCACCGTCGACACGCCGATCGACTACCTCAACACCCACGGCACCTCGACTCCGGTCGGCGACGTCGCGGAAAGCCGCGCGGTGCGCGAAGTGTTCGGCGCCAAGGCGCCGGCCATCAGCTCGACCAAGAGCCTGACCGGCCACTCCCTGGGCGCCGCCGGCGTGCAGGAAGCGATCTATTGCATGCTGATGATGGAAGGCAACTTCATTGCCGGCTCGATCAACATCGACGAAATCGACCCTGAAATCGCCGATCTGCCGATCCAGCGCAGCACCGTCGAGAATGCCAAGATCGACACCGTGATGAGCAACAGTTTCGGCTTCGGCGGCACCAACGCCACCCTGGTACTCAAGCGCTGGACCGGCAAGTAGCCGGGCAAGGTGCATGGACGCACCTTATGCAATCCAGTACCCGCACCACGACAAAGGGCGCCCAATCGGGCGCCCTTTGTTTTGTCTGGCCTTCAGGCCGCTTCTTCAACTTCTGCAACTCGCTTGGCCTTCCTTAAGCGCGGCAGCAGCATGGGCACCTGCTGGCGATAGACGCGGTACTCGGGATGAACCCGGATCAGGTCGCGCTCCTCGAAGAAGATGCCGATCAGGATATAGATGCTGCTCAGCACAGCGAACAGCAGGTGCGCCGCCGTCATCTGCGGGGTGCACCAGAAGGCGAAGAACCAGCCCAGGTAGAGCGGATGCCTCACCAGCCTGTAGGCCGCCGGGGTCTTGAACGGCAGCGCCATATAAGGCCGGCCCAGCAACTGCAGCCAGACCTGACGCAAGCCAAACAGGTCGAAGTGGTTGATCAGGAAGGTGCTGTACAGCACCAGCGCCCAACCGAAGCCGAAACCCGCCGACAACAGCAACTGGCCGCTGCGATTCTCCACCTGCCAGATGACCCCACCCATGGGCTGCCAGAAATAGAACAACGCGATCAGCGCCAGGCTGGAAAGCAGCACATAGGTGCTGCGTTCCGCCGCCTGGGGAATGATCCTCGTCCACCAGGCCTTGAAGGCCGGCCGCGCCATCACGCTGTGCTGGATGGCGAACACGGCCAACAGCAGCATATTGATCACCAGGGCGTTGCCGAAAGCCATTTCGGGGATCCCGTCGATGCTGCGCGGCACCAGCGGAGAATTGCCAACGAAGGCAATGGCGTAAAGGAAAGTGGCGAAAAACACGGCATAACTGCCGACGCCGTAGAGAAAGATCGCAAAGCGTTTCATGGTTATGGTCCTGCCTCGATTGGGGGTAGCTGCAAGACTGTTTGCAGTCGAGGTCAGGTTGCGCCGGGCATGTATCAGCGCGATGGCGGCGTGTTTAGCCTTTGTATGCGCATGGTTTCAGTCGCTGTCACTGGGCAGGATAGTGCGCAGCCAGGCATGCAGCCGGGCCTGATCCAGGGGCTTGCGCATCAGCGCACGAATGCCCTGGGCCAACACCTCGGCTTCGTCGAGCTGCTCGCTGAAGCCGGTATAGAGGGCAATCGGCAGGTCCGCGCGGGCGGCCAACAGGCGGCGGGCCAATTGCATCCCCGTCAGGCGCGGCATGCTCTGGTCGAGAATCACCAGACCCCAGGCGTATGGATCGTTGAGCAGCTGCTCCGAGGCCTGCTCGGCATCGCACCACAGGCCCACGTCGAGCCCCCATTGGCTCAGGCGTTCGGCCATGAACTCGGCCACCATGCCCTCGTCGTCGACCACCGCGACCCGGCCACGCAAACGGGCCTGCTGGCCGTCCTGGAGCGGACACGAGCTGCCCGCAGACGCCTGAGTGGCCGCTTGTACCAGCGGCGGAATCAACACCTTGAAACTGGCGCCCTCTCCCGCGCGGCTGTCCAGCAGGATATGCCCGCCATACTCATGCACGATGCCATGCACCATGGACAAGCCCATGCCGCTGCCCTGTCCGGGTGCCTTGGTGGTAAAAAACGGTTCGAACATGTGCAGTTGAACCGGCCCGCTGATACCGGGCCCGCTGTCGCGCACCGACAGCATCAGGTAGTCGCCATTGAACGTCTGCTGGCAGGAGGCGCAGGTATTGCGCGGCTGGACCACCCGCTGCAGGGCAATCTGCAGCCGACCGACGCTGCCCATGGCATCGCGGGCATTGATGCACAGGTTCATCAGCACCTGCTCCAGCTGCACCGGATCGACCAGGGCCGGCGGCAGCCCCTGGGCCAGATTCATCTCGATTTCCATGCTGGTTGGCAGGGTGGATTGCAACAACTGACGGAACTCGCCGATCAGCTTGCCCAGCGCCACCGGCTGCGGCTGGCCACGGCTGCCGCGGCTGAAGGTGAGCATTTGCTGGATCAGGTCGCGGGCCTTTTCCGCCGAGTGTTGCACGCGGCTCAAATATCGGCCCAAGCGCTCATCGCCCTGCTTCTCGGCCAACTCCTCGGCCATCACCGTGTAGCCGAGCATGCTGGTCAGCAGGTTGTTGAAATCATGGGCGATACCTCCGGTCAGGTGACCTATGGCTTCCATGCGCTGGGCCTGACGCAACTGTCGCTCCAATTCCGCGCGCTGGGACTCGGCCTGCTGACGCTCGGTGATATCACGCAGAAAGCCGATAATCTGCGGTCCTTCGGCACCCTGCACCACCGAGATCGCCAGCTCGGCAGGAAACTCCTGGCCATCGGCACGCTGCGCACAGACTTCCACCCGCCGGCCGAGAAATGCCCCCTGCCCGGTTTCGAGAAAACGCTGAAAGCCCAGGCGATGCGCATGCCGATGGCGCGGCGGGATCAGCAGTTCGGCCAGCGGCTGACCCAGCACCTGGTCAGCGGCATAACCAAAACACTGTTCGGCAGCCGGATTGAAGGTGGTGATGCGCCCCTCGGCATCCATGCCAATGATGCAGTCCAGCGCGCTGCCGACGATGGTGCGGTACTGCTGCTCGCTGGCGCGCAGGGCGCTCTCGGCCTCCTTGCGCTGACTGATCTCGCGGGTGAAGGCGAGAATCCGGTCGATGCCGGCGATGCTCGCGCGCTTGAGGAACACCTCGTCCCAGTGCAGGCTGCCATCGCGGTTGCGCCTGCGCCACTCGAAACGCTGCGGCCCTTCATCGCGGGCCCTGGCTAGCCAGCGCAAGGCATCGGCACCGGTATAGGGCGGATATCCGGCGCTGAACACCTCGCTGTCCAGGCGCAGCATTTGCTCATGAGAGTAACCGTAGATCTCGCAGGCCCGTGGATTGATGTCTACCAGGGCAAAGCTATGCAGATCATGGACGAAGATCGCATCCGCCGACGCCTCGAAGATCGAACGATAACTGGCCTCGGCATCCAGACGCTGCAACTCGGCGGCAGCCCGTACCGAGAAGATGCGCAGGATCGACTCCACCCGGCTGCGATCCTGCATGGGCCCGCAACGACCTGCCGCAATCAGCCCCAGCGGCCTGCCATCGCTGGCGAACAGCGGATAACCGGCATAGCTGTCGACGCCAAAGGCGGTCAGCACGCCGTCATCCGGGTAATGTTCGAGCAGCCCGCTGTCGACGAAGTGGAAGGCCTTGTTGAACACCGCCTCGCAGGGCGTACCCGGCAGCTCGTAGGTGACGTTGCCGTGCAGCTTGCCCGCGTAGTACAGCGCCAGGGTCGTCAGACTCAGCGGCACGCCGTCGTTGACGCGACTGACGAAGGCGAAATCGGCGCGCAGCGAGCGTGCCATATAGCGCGCGATGGCTTCGAACACCGCCTCGCCGGTGGCGGCGCTGACGCCCAGGGCGACATGCCGCAGCGCCTCCTCGACGCGTTTGCGCTCGCTGATGTCGGTGGAGATGCCGCACACGGCGATGACCCGCCCCTGCTCGTCGTACAGGGGGAACTTGCTCGACAGATAGACCCAGGAGCGATCCTGCAGGATCAACTGCTCCTCGAACTCGATGGAGTGGCCGAGGCTGGTCACACACAGGTCGTTGTTGCGCAGGGCATCGGCGACGGCGGCGGGGAACAGCTCGTGATCACTGCGCCCCAGTACCTGCTCGGCGGACAGCTGGAAGAAGCGCTCGAAGGCGCGGTTGACCAGCCGATAGCGGCCCTGCAGGTCTTTGATGTAGATCACCGCGCTGCTGTTATCGACGATCTGCCGTAACGGATGATCCAGGGCACTGGCCGCCAGTGCCGGAACCGCTTGGGTCATGTTGCCTCTCCGCACGGATGCTGTGTCCTGAGTATAGGAAGCGCCGCTGCTGGTACGGCGCTCGACAACCAGACTGAAACAATTGAAACAGAGGCTGTTCGATCCGCTTCGCCGGTCCTGCGCGCCAGCCTCCGGCTAATGCGATGGCGCCGGGTCGACCACCAGCATGTAGCCCACGCCGCGCAGGGTACGGATGATCTGCGGTTTATCCGGGTCGTCTTCCAGCTTGCGACGCAGGCGGGCGATACGGATATCGATGGAACGATCGTAAGGATTCCAGTCGCGGTTCTGCGTCAGGTTGAGCAACTGATCACGCGACAGCGGGCGATTGGGGCGCTGGGCGAACGCCTGCAACAGATCGAATTCCATGGCGGTCAGTTCGACCTCATGGCCCTGTTCGTCGTGCAGTTGCCGTCGTTGCAGATCGAGACGATAGCGGCCCAGGCGGATGCCCTCCTCGCTCGCGGCGCCGGCCTCCCTGGCGCCTGCGCGCCGGTAGCGGCGCAACACGGTTTTCACCCGCGCCAGCAGTTCGCGCGGATCGAAGGGCTTGCCCAGGTAGTCGTCGGCGCCCACCTCCAGGCCGATGATCCGGTCGAGCGCACTGCCGGCCCCGGAAATCATGATCACCGGCAGGTCGTGGTGTTCGCGCAGAAAGCGCGCCAGGCTCAGGCCGTCCTCACCGGGCAGGCCGACATCCAGCAGCACCAGGTCGGGCATCCCGCTTTGCAGGGCCTGGCGCAGGGCCGCACTGTCGGCACAGCTGCGCACCCGATAACCCTGCCCGCCGAGGTAGTCCTCGAGCAACTGGCGCACCTCGCCATCGTCGTCCACCACCAGGATCTGTGTGTCCTGCATGCCCGCATCCTCGCAGCCCTTCACCGCGCCGCTCATCACAGCATAGTCAGCCAGACGCGCGGCACGTCCGGGTATTGGCCGAACGGGCATTGCGACTTGCTTGACCAGGATCAACGCCTCGGCCGCGGACCGTTCTACGCTGCTGGCAACGCAAATGCAGCACGATGAGGAATCAGGCATGACGAGCAAAACCATCAGCGCCCATGGGCAAATGCGTGCCGGCATGAGCATCGAAGTGCAATGCGGCGATCATCGCGTGGTCATGGACCAGCCCACCCATGCCGGCGGCCAGGGTCTGGGCCCCACCCCGCTGGATATCGTCCTGGCGGCGGTCGCCGGCTGCTTCGGCACCCTGGGCCGCTACATCGCCCATCAGCAGAAGATCGAGCTGCGCGGCATGCGCTTCGAGATCGAGGCCGACTACGATCCCGACGGCCTGCTCGGCCGGCGCGATGACGTGCGCCCCGGGTTCCAGGCGCTGCGGGTCAAGGTGGAGATCGACGCCGACCTCGACCGCGAACGGAAGCAGGCGCTGCTCGACGAAATCGAGCGGCGCTGCCCGCTGGCCGACAACCTGCTCAACGGCACCCGGCTGCACAGCCGCCTGGCCTGAGCGTATCAGCGCACCTGAAAGCGCTGCTCGGCCAGCTTGCGGTCATCCTGGAACACCAGGAAATGCCACTCGCCCGGCACGACTTCATGGGCTTCGCTGAACTCGAAGGCCATGACGTCCTGGGGGGCATCCGGCACCAGCTCCTGCACCACCACGAACTTGTCGTGGCGCTTGCCGTCCGGAGTCGTGACGCCGGGCGTCAGGTAGAGCAGGGTCAGCGGCGCAGCGCCGGCGGTTTTGCCCGTCAGCGTATAGCGCATGCCGAACTTGCTGCCGAGCTTGGCCGGGATCACCTCGCTGCGCTCGATCTGCTGATTGCTGCGGGTCAGCACCCGCTCGCCCGGCTTGAAGTCCTGATACTGGCTGGCGAAGAGGCCGTATTCCACCGGCCCTTCGACCCGCACCTCGGCCTGTGCCAGGCCGGCCGTCAGCATGAGTGCGGCCAGCGCACGGAAACGGGTGTTGTATTGCATGTCGCGCTCCTTGTCTGGGATGGCGCGAGCCTATGACACCCTTGTGACAGGCGAATGACAGCCTACTGCTGGAGATCTTCGCGCACCTTGCGCGGCAGTATGGAAAGGAAGTTGTCCCGCGCGACCTTGTGCGCCACCTCGGCCGGCAAGGCATCGAGGAACGACTCGAAGCCGCGCATGTACTCGTTCATGCTGTCGAAGCGGCCCACCACGTCGGAGCCGAGCATGAACCGCTCCGGATAGCGCCTGACCAGCTGCAGCCAATCCGCGTCGGGCTTGCCCTGCCGATCCAGCAGATAGGGCCTGAGCATGCTCCAGGACAGATCGATATACAGGTTCGGGTAGGCTTCGAGCAAGCGCTCGAGGGTCGCCAGGAGGAAATCCAGCTTGTCCTGATGTCGGTGTATTTCCAGGCTGGTGCCGGCATGCGCCCAGATGAAGCGCACATGCGGATGATTGCGCAGCGGTGCCTCCATTTCCGCCAAATACAGCGGGTTGCGCTCGCGCTTGGAGGTGATGTTGGAATGCAGCATCACCGGCAAGTCGTATTCGGCGGCCAGGTGGTAGACCCGCGCCAGCGCCTCGTTATCGGCTCGCGGCGCGTCCCCATGGATCAGCGCGGTCAGGTCGTCGTGGCGGGTGAATATTTCGCCGATGCCCTGCCACAGGCCGGGATCCATTTCGAGCGTGCGGCGGATATGCGCATCGGCGTTCTTGTCGTTGGGATTGAAGCCGGAGAGGAAGGGGTGAAAGCGCTTGCGCTGCTCGGCCGGCAGCTGCTTGTAGGCATGCGCGATCAGCCCATCGGTGGCGCTGTACCAATAAGCGTTGGCGTCATCGCCGGCGTAGTAGCGCGGGCGCTTGGGTTCGTTCTCGTCCCACTTCTTCGCCACCGGGATACCCGAGAGCATCACATGCTCGACATTGGCCTCGGCCATGCGCTTGAGCAGCTTGCCCATACCGGCGCTTTCCTGGAAAAAATCGACATAGTGCAGATGGGCATCGCTGTAGACATACTCGCGAGCCTGGACAGCACAAGTGGCCAGGCCGATGAAAAGGGCGCAACTCAGACGCAATGCATGCAAATCCGTGTCCTCTTGCTGTATGGGCACTAGACCGTGCAGGCGCTCTGCTAGTTCAGCGACAAGCGCGCAGGCCAGCCCTGCGGCTACCGTCAGGATGCGCGCTGGTCCATAGCGCGGTGCATCGGCTAGTCTGACTACTTCGATTGCCCGCATTCGGCCTTGGGAGACACCGCCGTCATGATCAGCATCAGCAATGAACGAGGTTTGCTTCAGCGCATCAGCATCGGCCCGCACACCCTGCACAGCGATGTCCCGGTCGAGCTTGGCGGTACGGGCGCGGCAGCCGAGCCCCACGACCTGTTCGACGCCGCCCTGGGCGCCTGCAAGGCCCTGACCGTGGCGCTGTACGCCCGGCACAAGGGGCTGCCGCTGGAGGGCATGGACGTCCGCGTCAGCCGCGACGACAGCGAGGAGCGCCAAGGCATCTACCGCCTGGCAGTGGAATTGACCCTGCACGGCGCGCTGGATGACGCCCAGCGCCAGCAACTGCTGCGCATCGCCGACAAATGCCCGGTGCACAAGCTGATGACCAGCAGCGAGGTGCGGGTCGCCACCCGCCTCGACGGGGTCGCGCCATGAACGGCGTGCTGCTGATCCAGCCGCGCCCGGAGAAGATCGCCGGCCAGCCGATCCTGCGCCCGCTGCCTTCGGCGCAATGCCGCAGCGTCGGCCCTTTCGTGTTCTTCGACCACATCCTCGAGCACGACTACCCGCCCGGCCACGGCCTGAACATCGACCAGCACCCGCATATCGGCCTGTCCACCCTCACCTACCTGTTCGCGGGCCAGTTGCAGCACAAGGACAGCCTCGGCTCGGATCAACTGGTCGGCCCCGGCGAAGTCAGCTGGATGACCGCCGGACATGGCGTGGCACATGTCGAGCGTACGCCGGCGGCACTGCGCCAGCGCGGCTCGCACCTGCACGGTCTGCAGGTCTGGCTGGCCCTGTCCGAGACGGAGGAACGGGGCGAGCCGAGCTACAGCCACTATATCGCCGACAGCCTGCCGAGCAGCGAGGCCATGGGCGTGCAGATCCGCCTGATCGCCGGCCAGGGTTTCTGCCTGCAGTCGCCGGTGCCGGTGCGTTCGCCGACCCTGTATGCCGAGCTCAAGCTGGCCGCCGGCGCCAGCCTGGCGATTGCCGCCGAGCACCCCGAGCGGGCGCTGTACCTGATCGATGGCGAGGTGTTGCTGAACGATCAGGCGCTGCCGCTACGTGGCCTGGCGGTACTGCCCGAGGGCGAGTCATTCACCCTCAGCGCCTGCGGCGCAAGCCACCTGGTGCTGATCGGCGGCCAATCCCTGGGGCCGCGGCGGATCGACTGGAACTTCGTCGCCAGCGACCCGGCGCTGATCGCAAAGGCCCGCGAGCGCTGGAAAAATCACGACTGGCCCCAGGTGCCGGGAGAAACCGCGCGCATCGAACTGCCGCGTTGAATACAGGCTAGGGTTCCTGGGCATTTTGTAGGAGCGGCCCATGGCCGCGATAGCGCACGCGCCAAAAGCATCGCGGGCATGGCCCGCTCCTACGTCAGTAAACATAGGCTCTACGGACAGCAGGCGCGATGCGCGCCCCCTGCGACTCAGGGCGCGGCGAACACCTCGTCGAACAACGCGTTCATGGCCTTGAAGGCCCGTGCCGCCACCTGTGGGTGATACTGGTTGCGCCCCGGGGTACTGGCCTGCGGATTGGTGAAAGAATGCACCGCGCCGCCATAGCTGACCAGTTGCCAATCGGTGTTCGCCGCCTTCATCTCGGCCATGAAGCCCTCGACCTGCTTCGGCGGCACCGATGGATCGTCGGCGCCATGCAGCACCAGCACCGGCGCCTTGATGTTCTGCGCATCGGCCGGGTTGGGCGTATCCAGATTGCCATGGAAGGACACGAAACCTTGCAGATCGGCGCCCGAACGGGCCAGTTCCAGCACCGAACCGCCGCCGAAACAGAAGCCGATGGCGCCCAGCTTGCTGCTATCCAGAGCGACTTGCGCGGCCTGCGCCTTGAGCACTTCGACCGCGGCCTGGGCGCGCTTGCGCATCAGGGCCCGGTCGCCGCGTACCGCGCCGGCTGCGGCCCCCGCCTCCTCGGCGTTGGCCGGACGCACGGCCTTGCCGTACATGTCGGCCATGAACACCACGTACTTGTCGCCCGCGACCAGTTCGGCCTGCTTCGCCGAGCTCTCGGTCACCCCCAGCCAGTCCGGCACCATGAGCAACCCGGGCCGCGGGCTGGCCACCGCATCGTCATAGATCAGCATGCCTTCGAAGGCTTCACCGTCGATCTCGTAAGGTACCGGCTTGACCACCACCGCGGCCTCGGCGACACCGACCAGCCCCGCCAGCGCCAAGGGCAAAAATGATTTGTTCATCGAACCGCTCCTGTTCAGTGGGTACCCCTGAAACAGTAGCGCCTGGGCGGGCGCAACAATGAAAAAAGCCCGCTGATGCGGGCTTTTTTCATTACTACAGGTATCAGGGCACTGCAGGTATCAGACCGAGAGCTCGACCAGCAGCTTGTTCAGACGCTGCACGTAGGCCGCCGGGTCTTTCAGGCTGTCGCCGGCCGCCAGCGCGGCTTGGTCAAAGAGGATGTGACTGAGGTCGGCGAAGCGCTCTTCGTCCGGCTCGGCATCCAGCTTCTCGATCAGCGGGTGGCTCGGGTTGAACTCGAAGATCGGCTTGGATTCCGGCACCTTCTGTCCGCTGGCCTCGAGGATCTGGCGCATCTGCAAACCCAGGTCCTGCTCGCCGATGGCGAGGATCGCCGGCGAATCGGTCAGGCGGTGGGAGACCCGCACCTGCGCCACCTGCTCGCCCAGCGCGGCTTTCAGGCGCTCGGCCAGGCCTTCCTTGGCCTTGGCCACTTCTTCCTGGGCCTGCTTGTCTTCTTCCGAGTCCAGCTTGCCCAGGTCCAGGTCGCCACGGGCGACATCGACGAAGTGTTTGCCGTCGAATTCGGTCAGGTAGCTCATCAGCCACTCGTCGATGCGGTCGGTGAGCAGCAGCACTTCGATGCCTTTCTTGCGAAACACTTCCAGGTGCGGGCTGTTCTTCACCTGGGCGTAGGACTCGCCGGAGAGGTAGTAGATCTTGTCCTGGCCTTCCTTCATCCGCCCGATGTAGTCGGCCAGGGCCACGCTCTGCTCGCCCGCGTCGCTGCTGGTGGTGGAGGCGAAACGCAGCAGGCCGGCGATCTTCTCCTTGTTGGCGAAATCTTCCGCCGGACCTTCCTTGAGGACCTGGCCGAAGTTCTTCCAGAACGCCTGGTACTGCTCGGGATCGTTCTTCGCCAGTTTTTCCAGCATGTCCAGTACGCGCTTGGTCAGCGCCGACTTCATCGAGTCGATCACCGGATCCTTCTGCAGGATCTCGCGGGAGATGTTCAGCGACAGGTCGTTGGAGTCGACCACGCCCTTGATGAAGCGCAGGTACAACGGCAGGAACTCGTCGGCCTGGTCCATGATGAACACGCGCTGCACATACAGTTTGAGACCCTTGGAGGCATCGCGCTGGTACAGGTCGAACGGCGCCCGGCCCGGCACATACAGCAGCGAGGTGTATTCCAGCTTGCCCTCGACCTTGTTGTGGCTCCAGGTCAGCGGGTTGTCGAAGTCATGGGCGACGTGCTTGTAGAACTCCTGGTATTCCTCGTCCTTGACCTCGGCACGCGGGCGGGTCCACAGGGCGCTGGCGCGGTTGACGGTTTCCCACTCGGTTTCAGTTTCGGAGGGGGCCGGCTTGTCTTCACCGTGCTGCTCCTTCGGCAGTTCGATCGGCAGGGCGATATGGTCGGAATATTTCTTGATGATGTTGCGCAGGCGCCAGCCGTCGGCGAACTCTTCCTCGCCCTTCTTCAGGTGCAGGACGATCCGGGTACCGCGCTCGGCCTTGTCGACGGTGGCGATCTCGAACTCGCCCTCGCCTTTCGACGCCCAATGCACGCCTTCACTGGCCGCCAGACCGGCGCGACGGCTGAACACGTCGACCTTGTCGGCGACGATAAAGGCCGAATAGAAGCCCACGCCGAACTGACCGATCAGGTGCGAGTCCTTCTTCTGGTCGCCGGACAGATGCTGGAGGAAGTCGGCGGTGCCCGACTTGGCGATGGTGCCGAGGTGGGTGATCGCGTCCTCGCGGCTCATGCCGATGCCGTTGTCCTCGAGGGTGACGGTCTTGGCTTCCTTGTCGAAACTGATGCGAATCTTCAGCGCGGCGCCGCCTTCCAGCAGCTCGGGCTTGGCCAACGCCTCGAAACGCAGTTTGTCGGTGGCATCCGAGGCGTTGGAGATCAATTCGCGAAGGAAAATTTCCTTGTTGGAATACAGCGAATGGATCATCAGGTTCAGCAGCTGCTTCACCTCGGTCTGGAAGCCCAGGGTTTCTTTTTGAGTTTCCACACTCATGGTCGTCTAACTCCACATTGGTGACTGAGCCGGAATCCGGCGGGTGTCATGCAGATGGGGGCAAGCTTCGGGATTTCAAGTAGTTGGCCAGGCTCTCAGGGTTCCAGCAGCTCGATCTTGCCGATTTCCTCGGGGTGCCAGGCATAGCTGGCCGCGCCCGAACCGCTCAGGCGCTGGCGCAGGACGATGCGGCCTTGCTGGTCGATCCCCTGAAAACGCCCCTCGGCCATGCTGCCGCGAGCAGTCGATACGCGCATGGCCAGATTCTCGTAGCGGCTTGGGCTGCGCAGCAGGCCTTCGAGGCTGAAACGCAAGCGCCTATCCAGTGGACGACTGACAGACTGGCTGCTCGCCGCCTCGACTGGCGCTGCCTCCACCTGGGGGGCTGACGGTTCCGCTAATGGCGCAAAGCGATCGGCCTCAACCGCCCAGCCGCGGGACGCGCTCTTGTTCAGGCGAATGGGCAGACGCTGTGCTTGCCCGTCGACCCGCGCATCGACGCTCAGCTCGAGGCTGTCAGCCGGCAGTGGCAGCGCCGGCAGGTTGCCCAGCTGCACCGCGCGAGTGGCGAAACGCCGCTGCAGGTAGTCCTCGATGACGTAGGCCAGGGTATCGGCCGAGTCGACATGCCGGTCGACCTTGCCGTCGCGATAGCGCAAGCCATCGCTGAACAGCTCGACTCTGCCGCTCAGGGTGGTCTTGAACCGTGCAGGCAGCACCAGATGAAAATCGCCCGCCAGCTTGTTCGGCGGCACGGGCTGCAGGTTCAGGTGCAGGGTGTAGCCGTGGCTCAGTCGGCGCGCCTCGGGCAACTCCTGCTCCGGCAGCAGCCAGATCACTTCGATTTCCGGCAGTGGGCCTTGGTCGCCTGGCAACACATCGAGGCGCAAGGCGCCGGTCACGGGCTGTGGCAGGCGGATGACCAGCTCGCGGCGGGCAAAAAAATCCTGGCCTTCGCGCAGGCTGAGCACAGTACCGAGCAACTCGCCCTGCTGCGGCGCAAAAGGCTGGCCATGCAACTCGCCGTGCAACTCGATGGCCAGCTCAGCCAGCGCCTGCACCTCGGGCTGGAGCCACTGCAAGCTGAGCAGCGCATGCAGGCGCTGCGAATCCTGACTGGCCAGCAGGGTCAGGCCGACGACCAACGGGATAAAACCCAGGGCGCTGAGGGCCAGCGCCTGGCGTGCGCTACGCCAGTGACGCAATACATACAGCAGGGTCAACGGCGGCAGCAGACTCGCCCAGCCCCACAGCAGACCCGTACCGAAAGCGCGCATCACCAGCCAGACCAGGCCGGCCAGAATCAGCAGCAAACCACCGAGGATCAGCAACGCATCCATTCACATTCCTTAATGTCGATATACCGGGCGGATCGGGGCACAACGGCAGACTCAAGGCTCGTCGACCTTGAAGTGCGCCCGTGCCGTGGCGATAGGCTCGGTTTGCTTGGTTTGATCGCCACGTTGGCGACGCGCCTGCCTTGTCGCCACACCTGACACTGGGCATAGGTGTCACGATAATGACCGGCGCGCAGGTAATCTATCGAGAAGTCGATGATTTTCGGCAAATGTGGGATACCCATGAACATCAACAAATGGAGCATGGCGGCATGCTCCATGAAGCCGGCGATCACCCCGCCGTGCAGCGCCGGCAGGAGCGGGTTGCCGATGTTGTCCTGGTTGGCCGGCAAGCGGAACACCGCATCGTCGCCCAGACGCAAACATTCGAGGCCGAGAAGCCTGGCATAGGGCATCAGGCTGATCAGCGGGTCGTAATCGTTACGCTCATGGGCCTGACGCACCAACTGATTGAGGTTCAAGTCGCTCATGCGTCAGCCCCTTGAATATCGCGCTTGAGTTGTTTGTCGCCCGCTACGCCTATGCCCATGCGCATGAAAGTGCCAACCACATGGGCGATCGGCTGCGCCGGGTCGTCCTGATAGGCATAACCGCGGGCGAAGATGATATTCGGCGTGACCCGGTAGCATTCGGCGAAACCGAACACATCCCTGTTAGGTTCGGCCGGATGCATATGGTCGATGCGCAGGTCGAGGGTTGGGCAAACCTCGAACTCGGCCAGCGCGCAGACGGTTGAAATGCCACAGGCGGTATCCATCAGGGTGGTTATCGCGCCCCCGTGAATCACCCCGGACTCCGGGTCCCCCACTATCTGCGGGCTATAGGGCAAGCGCAGGGTCAAACCGAGAGGGCTGGCGTCATGCACCTGGAGACCGAGCACCTGGCAATGACGCAAGGCCGCCAAAAAACGCTGCGCCCGTTCGAAAATAAGGGTATTGCTCATCGACTCAGGCCCACCACAATGGCACAAAGGGCGCGCATGATAGAGCCTCACCGGGGCACGGCACATTGCCGCAGCGGTGCAATGGAACACTCGCGAGCAATTCGTCGGGAACTTCGTCGGACGGGTTGCGCTCGAATGGGCCATGCCTGGGGCGACTCAGCCACCCTAAATATCCACAAGGAGTACTAACCGTGCAAAAACCATATGCCTATACCCTGCTGCTCGCTGCTGTTCTAGCCCTGGCAGCCTGCGAAAAAACCCCGGAAGACAAAATGGAGTCGGCCAAGGAGTCCGTTTCGCAAGCAGCTGAATCGCTGGGTGACGCGGCCGAAGATACCGCTGATGCCATCGAACAAAAAGCCGATGAAGTGATGGGCACCGAACCGACCACCGGCGAAAAAATCCAAGATGCGGCGGATGACACCGCTGAGGCCATCAAAGAGGCTGGTGAGGAAGTCAAAGACAGCATCGACGGCGAGTAACAGCCCCGCTACAAACAAGGCCCGCAGCATGCGGGCCTTGTCGTTTCGGCAGCCTTACAAGGCTGGGCTCAGCATCAGCAGCAAGCTGCACAGAAAGCCAACTCCCCAGACCAGGCTGCGCTGCCAGTGCAAATCGGCCCAATAGAACAGCAGATAGAGCACCCGCGCGACCACGAAGGTCACCGCCAGCACACCCACCAGCACGCCATGGGTCTGCGTGACATGGGCCATCAGCACGCCCACGGCAAACAGCGGGAAGGCCTCGAAGCTGTTCAGATGGGCGGCCAAGGCCCGTGCTCCGAAACCAGTCAGCCGGGCTTGCTGACTGCGCGGATGATGATTGTCATAGGTGCCACTCTCCTGCTGCATGGCCCTGGCCACCGGCGCTTTGGCCAGAAAGATCAACAGCGCGCTGATAAAAATGCACCAAAACGGCAAACTCATTCGCGTTTCTCCTTGGCCGGATCGGCCATTACGGTCTGGGTATAGACCATCACCTCCAGTACATCGGAATGAAACTCGCGCCGGTAGAGTACCAGCACCACGCCGGTGGTCACTGCGATGAAGAACCAGGGATTGATAAACCATGACAAGGCGGCCATACCGAAATAATAGGCACGCAAGCCGTAGTTGAACTGGTTGGCCGCCATCGAGATCACCCGTGCGGCGCGCTCGGCAAAGGCCTTGCGCTCCTGTTCGGTGACGTGCCGCTCGCCCAGCATCGGCGCCGAACCAACCAGCACGGCGGCAAAATTGTATTGGCGCATGCACCAACTGAAGGTAAAGAAGGCATACACGAAGACCACCCCCAGACTCAGCAGCTTGACCTCCGACATCTCGCGGCTGGCTGCCTGCACGAAGGGCAAGTCGGCCAGCAACGACACCGCACGATCGGAGGCGCCCAGTACAGTGAGGATGCCGGCGAGAATGATCAGGGTACTGGAGGCGAAAAACGAGGCATTACGCTCCAGGTTGCCGATCACGCTGGCGTCGGCGATGCGGTTGTCACGCAGCAACATGCGGCGCATCCAGTCCTCGCGGTAGAGATGCAGGACGCTGGCCAGGCAGGGCGTGGCGCGCCCCTTGAACAGCGCGTAGCGGCTGTAACCGACCCAGCAGATCACGAACCAGCAAACAGCCAGCAGATGCGCCAGGTAATAGTCATCGAACGGCATAGGGGCTCCTTGTTAGCCAGCGCCGATTATAGCCAGCAGCGGCGCAGCACTGGCCAACAAAAAGGCCGCCTGTTGCAGACAGCCTTTGGGTTGACTCGCAAGGAGCAGCAAGGATCAGGCCATTACCGCACGCTGCCTGCCCAATGCCCGGTCCAGCAGCGCCGCCAGAAGCAAGGTCAGCAGCACCGGCAGCAGCCAACCGAGGCTCTGCCCAGCCAGCGGCAACTCGCCGAACAATGCCGGCAACCACTGGCTGAAGCCCGCGGCGGCGAAACCATCGATCAGACCGAAGACCAGGGCCACCGTCATCACCGGGACGAACACCCGCCGCGGCGACAGCCACAGGTTGTCCAGCAGACTCAATGCAACCAGCACGATAGCCAGCGGATAGAGCCCCACCAGCACCGGTACCGAAATGCTGATCAACTGGGTCAAGCCCTGATTGGCCACCAGCAGGCTGAACAAGCCGAACACCAGCACCACCACCCGGTAGGACAGCGGCAGCAGGCCGCTGAAAAACTCGCCACAGGCCGTCAGCAGACCCACAGCGGTAGTCAGACAAGCCAGGGTGATGACCACCGCCAACAGCAGGCTGCCGGCGGTGCCGAAGCTGTACTGGACATAGGCGGTGAGGACTTGCACGCCATTCTGCGCTTCGCCGGCAATGCCCTGGCTGGTCGCGCCGAGATAGAACAAGGCCAGGTAGACCAGCGACAGCCCAACGGCCGCAATCAGCCCGGCAATCACCGAATAGCGGGTGATCAGCGCGCCATCGGTCACTCCCCGGTCGCGGATGGCCGTGGCAATCACGATGCCGAACACCAGCGCGCCAAGGGTATCCATGGTCAGGTAACCTTGCAGGAAGCCCTGGACGAAGGGCGCGGCCTGATAGTCCGCGGTAACCTGGCCAATTTCGCCGGCAGGCATCAGCAATGCAGCGCCCCCCAGCACCAGGAGAGCCGCCAGGAGCACCGGCGCGATGAATTTACCGATGCGATCGACCAGTTGCCCCGGATTGAGCGACAGGAACAGCACCGCGGCGAAATACGCCAGGGTGTAGATCAACAGTGGCACGCCCGAATTGCCGGTGAACGGCGCCACCGCCATCTCGAAAGACACCACCGCAGTACGCGGCGTGGCGAACAGCGGGCCGATGGCCAGGTACACCGCCACCGCCAAGAGCACCCCGGCACGCTTGCCCAGCGGCGCGGTGAGCAGGGCCATGCCGCCGCCGACACGGGCCAGGGCGACGATGGTGAGCAGCGGCAAGCCGACCCCGGTGAGCAGGAAGCCCAGCGCCGCCGGGAGCAGGTTTTCGCCCGCCGCCAGGCCGGCGCTGGGCGGAAAGATGATGTTGCCGGCACCGAGGAACAGGGCAAAGGTCATGAAGCCGAGGGCCAGGAGGTCCGAGCTTTTCAAACGAGTCATAGAGGGCAATACCACAGGCCGAAAAATAAGGGTTCCGAGGGTTTCCCGAAGGATAGGGGGAAACGTCACCCTGCCGGTTGGGCAGGGCCACCACTGCACCGCGACCCGCTTGTGGCGGCCAAGGCACGATATAGTTGCTAGCCTAACGAATTTGCCATTTGCGTGGCACTGGCGCAGGTCGGACTGTCGAGCTGGCGTAACAAGCTGTCGCATAAACAACAGTTGCAGCATGGCGACAGCAACTCCATTGGCATGCGTCCGCAGGAACGGCATTAGCCGCGAAAACCCTGCCGGCTCTGCGCTCGCAATCGCGGCCAAGGCCGCTCCCACAAGGTCGCAGCCTGGACGTAGGCCGTGGCGCACCAACGAAAAAGGCCACCCGAAGGTGGCCTCTTCTTGTGCAGTCAGCAACGCTTAGGCGTTTTTGACTTCCCAACCGGTCAGCTCGGCCAGGGCCTTGCCGATGTCGGCCAGGGAACGCACGGTTTTCACACCGGCGTCCTGCAGCGCAGCGAACTTCTCGTCCGCAGTGCCCTTGCCGCCGGAGATGATGGCGCCGGCGTGGCCCATGCGCTTGCCCGCAGGGGCAGTAACACCAGCGATGTAGGACACCACCGGCTTGGTCACGTTGGCCTTGATGTAGGCAGCCGCTTCTTCTTCAGCCGAACCGCCGATCTCACCGATCATCACGATCGCTTCGGTCTTCGGGTCTTCCTGGAACAGCTTGAGGATGTCGATGAAGTTGGAGCCCGGGATCGGGTCGCCGCCGATGCCAACGCAAGTCGACTGACCGAAACCGGCGTCAGTGGTCTGCTTGACAGCTTCGTAAGTCAGGGTGCCGGAACGCGACACGATGCCTACTTTGCCCGGCAGGTGGATGTGACCCGGCATGATGCCGATCTTGCACTCGCCCGGAGTGATCACGCCTGGGCAGTTAGGGCCGATCAGGACCACGCCCAGCTCGTCGCACTTGACCTTGGCTTCAAGCATGTCGATGGTGGCGATGCCTTCGGTGATGCAGACGATCAGCTTGATGCCGCCGAAAGCCGCTTCCAGAATCGAGTCCTTGCAGAAAGGAGCCGGAACGTAGATCACGCTGGCGGTGGCGCCAGTCGCGGCTACGGCTTCTTTCACGGTGTTGAACACCGGCAGGTTCAGGTGCGTGCTGCCACCCTTGCCCGGGGTCACGCCGCCAACCATCTGGGTGCCGTAGGCGATGGCTTGTTCGGAGTGGAAAGTGCCTTGCGAGCCGGTGAAGCCCTGGCAGATTACTTTGGTGTCTTTATTGATCAGGACGCTCATTACTTGCCCTCCGCAGCTTTGACGACTTGCTGAGCAGCGTCGGTCAGGCTGGTTGCCGCGATGATGTTCAAGCCACTTTCAGCCAGTACTTTAGCGCCCAGGTCGGCGTTGTTGCCTTCCAGACGAACCACGACCGGGATCTTCACGCCGACTTCCTTGACTGCGCCGATGATGCCTTCGGCAATCATGTCGCAACGCACGATGCCGCCGAAGATGTTCACCAGAACGGCTTTGACGTTGTCGTCGGAGAGGATGATCTTGAACGCTTCGGTAACCCGCTCTTTGGTCGCGCCGCCACCTACGTCGAGGAAGTTGGCTGGCTGGCCGCCGTGCAGGTTGACGATGTCCATGGTGCCCATGGCCAGGCCGGCACCGTTGACCATGCAACCGATGTTGCCTTCCAGGGCCACGTAGTTCAGTTCGAACTTGGCCGCGTGCGCTTCGCGCGGATCGTCCTGGGACGGATCGTGCATGGCACGCAGCTTCGGCTGACGGTACAGGGCGTTGCTGTCGATGTTGATCTTGGCGTCGAGGCAGTGCAGGTTGCCATCGGCCTTGATCACCAGCGGGTTAACTTCCAGCAGGGCCAGGTCGTAGTCCTGGAACAGCTTGGCCAGACCAACGAAGATGTGGGTGAACTGCTTGACCTGATCGCCTTCCAGACCCAGCTGGAAAGCCAGCTCGCGGCCCTGGAACGGCTGCGCGCCGACCAGCGGATCGATGGTGGCCTTGAGAATTTTCTCAGGGGTATCGTGAGCGATCTTCTCGATGTCCACGCCACCTTCGGTGGACGCCATGAACACGATACGACGGCTGGAGCGATCGACTACCGCGCCCAGGTACAACTCCTTGGCGATGTCGGTGCAGGACTCAACCAGGATCTGGTTGACCGGCTGGCCGCTGGCGTCGGTCTGGTAGGTCACCAGACGCTTGCCCAGCCAGTTGGCGGCGAACGCCTTGGCGTCTTCCTTGCTCTTGACCAGCTTGACGCCGCCCGCTTTACCGCGGCCACCGGCATGCACCTGAGCCTTGACGACCCACTCGGTGCCGCCGATTTTATCGCAGGCTTCTGCTGCTTCTTCCGGAGTGCTTACGGCGAAACCCTTGGATACGGGCAGGCCGTATTCAGCGAACAGCTGCTTACCCTGATACTCGTGGAGATTCATGCTTGTCTACCGTCTTCGTTAGGTATTGCGCATTCGGTGCTGCACTTGTGATGCCGCACCACCTGTGACTGCTTCTGCGAGCAGTCCGGCGGCATTCCGCACTTGAGCCAGGCTCCGTGCGGGCAGTCCGCCGTGGTTCTTCTTGCAAGGTCGCCAGTACCGCTGAACAGCATCCGGCGTAGCGACCCACAAACGACTACTTAACGCTTCTTGTCAGCGCTTCTTACGATTGACGACGTGGATGGCATGGCCATTCACGGCCAGGGCCGCTTCGTGCAGCGCTTCGGACAGGGTCGGGTGAGAGAAGACCATCATGCCCAGGTCCTCGGCGCTGGTACCGAATTCCATGCCGATGGCACCCTGCTGGACCAGCTCGGCGGCGCTCGGGCCGATCACGTGAACGCCCAATACGCGGTCGGTGGTGGCGTCGGCAATGACCTTGACCATGCCGCCGGTATCATTGGCAGCCATGGCCCGGCCACTGGCGGCGAACGGGAAGGTACCGACGTTGACGGCAACGCCCTCGCCCTTCAACTGCTGCTCGGTCTTGCCGACCCAGGCGATTTCCGGATGGGTATAGATGACCGATGGGATCAGGTCGTAGTTCATCTGGGCCTTGTGCCCGGCGATGCGCTCGGCAACCATCACGCCTTCTTCCGAGGCCTTGTGCGCCAGCATGGCGCCGCGAACCACGTCACCAATGGCGTAAACGCCCGGTACGCTGGTGGCGCACTGGTCATTGACATAGATGAAGCCGCGCTCGTCCAGATCGACACCGCTATCGGTGGCCAACAGATCGGTGGTCACCGGACGACGGCCGACCGCCACGATCAGTTTGTCGAAGGTCAGCTGCTGCTCGCCTTCGGCATCGGTGAAGTTGACGGTGACCTGCTTCTTCTTCACTTCGGAGCCGGTTACCCGCGCCCCCAGGCGAATCTTCAGACCTTGCTTGGTCAGGGTCTTCAGGGCTTCCTTGGCGATCTGCTCGTCGGCAGCCGGGAGAAACTTGTCCAGCGCCTCGATCACGGTGACGTCGGCGCCCAGGCGGGCCCACACCGAACCCAGTTCCAGACCGATCACACCGGCACCGATCACACCCAGGGACTTGGGCACGCTCTGGAATTCCAGGGCGCCGGTGGAGTCGACGATCACATCCTGGTCGACCGGAGCCGGCGGAATGTCCACTGGCTTGGAACCGGAAGCAATAATCACGTGCTCGGCCTGAACCACCTGAGTGGTGCCGTCCAGCGCGGTGACTTCCACTTGCTTGCCGGCCAGCAACTTGCCGTGGCCTTCCAGCAGGGTCACGCCGTTGGCCTTGAACAACGTGCTGACACCGCCGGTGAGGTTTTTGACGATGTTGCTCTTGCGCGCAACCATCGCCGGCACGTCGATGCTGACGCCCTTGGCCTCGATACCATGGATGGCAAAGCCGGCTTTGGCTTCGTGAAACTTCCAGGAGCTGTCCAGCAGAGCCTTGGACGGAATGCAACCGACGTTCAGGCAGGTACCGCCGAGGGCGATCTTGCCCTCTTTGTCCTGGTACTTCTCGATGCAGGCGGTCTTCAGACCGAGTTGAGCAGCCTTGATGGCGGCCACATAGCCGCCAGGGCCGGCACCGATGACTACCACGTCGAATTTCTGGGTCATAACGTATTCCTTCTCGAATAAACCGGACGGCCCTGGTTACAGGGCCGCCGTGGGAGAAACTGGCTTTTTAGATATCCAGCAACAGACGTGCCGGGTCTTCCAGCAGGTTCTTGATGGTCACCAGGAAGGTCACGGCTTCCTTACCATCGATCAGGCGGTGGTCGTAGGACAACGCCAGGTACATCATCGGGCGGATAACCACCTGGCCGTTGATCGCCATCGGGCGCTGCAGGATGTTGTGCATCCCGAGGATAGCGGCTTGCGGCGGGTTGACGATCGGGGTCGACATCATGGAACCGAAGGTGCCGCCGTTGGTGATGGTGAAGGTGCCACCGCTCATGTCCTCGATCGACAGCTTGCCGTCTTTGGCCTTCTTGCCGAAGGTGGCGATGCCGCTTTCGATTTCAGCTAGGCTCATCAGCTCGGCATTGCGCAGCACCGGTACCACCAGACCACGATCGCTCGATACGGCAACACCGATGTCGGAGTAGCCGTGGTAGACGATGTCGGTGCCGTCGATCGAGGCGTTGACTGCCGGGAAACGCTTCAGCGCTTCGGTGGCGGCCTTGACGAAGAACGACATGAAGCCCAGGCGCACGCCGTTGTGGGACTTCTCGAACAGATCCTTGTACTTCGAACGCAGCGCCATGACTTCGGTCATGTCGACTTCGTTGAAGGTGGTCAGCATCGCCATGTTCGATTGGGCTTCGACCAGACGCTCGGCCACCTTGGCGCGCAAGCGGGTCATGGGGACGCGCTTCTCGACGCGGTCGCCGGCGGCCAATACAGGCGCGGCAACGGCCGGGGCGGCAGGCTTGGCTGCAGGTGCAGCGGCCGGGGCATTTTTCTTCGCGGCGGCGGCGGCGACCACGTCTTCCTTGGTCACCCGGCCACCCTTGCCGGTGCCGGCAATGCTGTTCGGGTCGATGCCATTCTCTTCGGCCAGCTTGCGCGCGGCCGGCGAGAGGATCTGGTCGTCGCCGGCGGCAACGGCCGGGGCAGCAGCGGCAGGCGCGGCAGCCTGAGCGGCGGCAGGTGCAGCAGCGGCAGCACCTTCGGTCAAGGTGCCCAGCAGTTCGTTGCTGAGGACGGTATCGCCTTCGTTCTTGATGATTTGCGCGAGGACACCGTCGGCCTCGGCCAGCACTTCGATCACTACTTTATCGGTTTCGATATCGACGATCAGCTCGTCGCGCTTGATCGCATCGCCCGGCTTCTTGTGCCAGGTGGCCACGGTGCCGTCGGCAATCGATTCCGGGAAAGTAGGGGCTTTGATCTCGATAGCCATTCTGTGTGGTTCCTTAAATTCGGTTTGTTCTACGAGGCGGCCTCAGCAGGCCGCCTCTTGCGCAAGGGCGTTAAACGGTGAAGGCGTCTTGCAGCAGTTTTTCCTGCTGTTCGGCGTGCATCGACGCGTAACCACAGGCCGGGGCAGCAGAGCCTTCGCGGCCGGCGTACTCGAGGAACAGGCCCTTCTTGTACGCGGTGGCGACGCGACGCATATGGTGCTGACTGCAATACCAGGCACCCTGGTTCATCGGCTCTTCCTGACACCAGACGATGTGCTTGAGGTGCTTGTACGCGGCCAGGACTTCGGCCAGATCCTCTTCCGGGAATGGATAAAGCTGCTCGATACGCACGATGGCGATATCTTCGCGAGCCTCGGCACGACGCTTCTCCAGCAGGTCATAGTAGACCTTGCCGCTGCACAGGATCATGCGCTCGACCTTCTTCGGATCAATCGCATCGATCTCCGCAATCACGGTGTGGAACGAGCCTTCGGCCAGATCTTCCAGGGTCGAGATGGCCAACTTGTGGCGCAGCAACGACTTCGGAGTCAGAGCGATAAGCGGCTTGCGCAGTGGGCGTATCACCTGGCGGCGCAACATGTGGTAGACCTGCGCCGGGGTAGTCGGCACACACACCTGGATGTTGTGCTCGGCGCTCAGTTGCAGGAAGCGCTCGAGGCGCGCGGAGGAGTGCTCCGGGCCCTGCCCTTCATAGCCATGCGGCAACAACATGGTCAGACCACACAGACGGCCCCACTTGTGTTCGCCGCTGGTGATGAACTGATCGATCACCACCTGGGCACCGTTGGCGAAGTCGCCGAACTGGGCTTCCCAGATCACCAGGGCATCCGGCTTGGTGGTGGCGTAGCCGTACTCGAACGCCAATGCCGCCTCTTCCGACAGCAGCGAGTCGTACAGGTCGAAACGCGGCTGGCCGCTGTACAGGTGCTTGAGCGGTACGTGCGAGCCGGGCTCCTTCTGGTTGTGCAGCACCGCGTGACGGTGCGAGAAGGTGCCACGACCGATGTCCTGGCCGGTCATGCGGATCGGATGGCCCTCGAACAGCAGGGTGGCGTAGGCCATGGTTTCGGCGTAGCCCCAGTTGATCGGCAGCGCACCGGCGCCCATCTTCTGACGGTCTTCGAGAATCTTCGCGACCTGGCGCTGAACGACGAAGCCTTCCGGGATTTCCAGCAGCTTGGCGGACAGATCCTGCAGGGTCTTGAGTTCGAAACGGGTGTCGTGACGCGCGGTCCAGGTATGGCCCAGGTACGGGCGCCAGTCGACGAACAATTCCTTGTTCGGCTCCTTGACCAGGCTCTTGACCACATGCTGACCATTGTCCAGGGCGGTGCGGTAGTCGTCGATCTTGCTCTGCACATCATCGGCAGAGTGGCGCACGGCAGCGGTCAGCGCATCGGCATACAGCTCACGGGTGGTGCGCTGCTTGCTGATCTGCTGGTACATCATCGGCTGGGTGCCGCTCGGCTCATCGGCCTCGTTGTGACCGCGGCGACGGTAACAAACCAGGTCGATCACCACGTCGCGCTTGTATTGCATGCGGTAGTCGACGGCCAGCTGGGTGACGAACAGCACCGCTTCCGGGTCATCGCCGTTGACGTGCAGGATCGGCGCCTGGATCATCTTCGCCACGTCGGTGCAGTACTCGGTGGAGCGCGAATCTTCCGGGTTACTGATGGTGAAACCAACCTGGTTGTTGATCACCACGTGGATGGTGCCGCCCGTCTTGAAACCACGGGTCTGCGACATCTGGAAGGTTTCCATCACCACACCCTGACCGGCAAACGCCGCGTCACCGTGCAAGGAAACCGGCAGCACCTTGTCGCCGGTACTGTCGCCGCGGCGATCCTGGCGTGCCCGCACCGAGCCCTCGACAACCGGCGAAACGATCTCCAGGTGCGAAGGGTTGAACGCCATGGCCAGGTGCACTTCGCCACCGGCAGTCATGACGTTGGAGGAGAAACCCTGGTGGTACTTGACGTCGCCGGAGGACAGACCTTCGGTTTTCTTGCCTTCGAACTCGTCGAACAGATCACGCGGGTTCTTGCCGAAGGTGTTGACCAGCACGTTGAGGCGGCCGCGGTGGGCCATACCGATGACGACTTCCTTGGTACCGTAGGAGCCGGCGCGCTGGATCATTTCATCGAGCAGCGGAATCAGGCTCTCACCGCCTTCCAGACCGAAGCGCTTGGTGCCCGGGTACTTGGTGCCCAGGTATTTTTCCAGACCCTCGGCGGCAGTCAGACGCTCGAGCAGATGGCTCTGCACTTCGGCGGAAACATTCGGCCGCCCACGCACGCTTTCCAGGCGCTGGGCAAACCAGTTGCGCTGCTCGGAATCGACGATGTGGGTGAATTCGGCGCCGATGGTGCGGCAATAGGTCTGCTGCAAGGCATCATGAATTTCGCGCAGGGTCGCCTCTTCCTTACCGATGAACAGACCACCGGTACGGAAGGTGGTGTCCAAGTCGGCATTGGTCAGGCCGTAGTGATTGATCGACAGATCAGCCGGTGCATGCCGTTGCCACAGACCCAGCGGATCGAGCTGGGCGGCCTGATGGCCACGCATGCGAAATGCCTGGATCATGCGCAGGACTTCAACCTGCTTCTTTTCGTGCTCGCTGCTTACGCTGCCGGCGGATACCGGCTGGGCGCGGCGCTGGTTTTTCGCCAGCAACACGAAGTGATCGCGAACCGTGGAATGCGATACATCAGTAGCAGCGTTGCCATCTGCAGGCAACTTCTGAAAGTAGGTGCGCCACTCTTCGGGCACAGCGTTGGGATCGTGCAGGTAAAGCTCATAGAGCTCTTCCACATAGGCAGCGTTACCACCGGATAGGTGGGCACTGTTCCACATGCGCTGCATCACGCTTTCTTGCATGCTTGGTCACCCTCGGTAAGGGGACACCACCGGCGAAGAAACCGTTCAGGCTTCCGAAGTCTTGAAGCAGCGACTTCGGTAAAGCCACCACGGATCCCGCAGATAGTCCGGGCACCAGCCCGGATGCCCCTGCTGGTCGTCATATTTTTCAAAGTTAGAGCCACGGCTTTGTGAGCTGCGGCTCTGGCTATACTGCGACGCTGGCTTCAAACCAGGCGCCGCAGGTGTCACAGGTAAAGCCTTGAATCAGATACCGCTCTGCAACAGCATGTTGCGTACGTGGCCGATTGCCTTGGTCGGATTGAGACCCTTGGGGCAAACATTCACGCAGTTCATGATGCCGCGGCAACGGAACACGCTAAACGGGTCGTCCAATGCAGCCAGGCGCTCTTCGGTCTTGGTGTCGCGGCTGTCGGCCAGGAAACGATAGGCCTGCAGCAACGCAGCGGGACCGAGGAACTTGTCCGGATTCCACCAGAACGAAGGGCAACTGGTCGAACAGCAGGCGCACAGGATGCACTCGTAGAGGCCATCCAGCTTCTCGCGCTCTTCCGGGGTTTGCAGGCGTTCGATGGCCGGAGCCGGCGAATCGTTCTGCAGGTACGGCTGCACCTTCTCGTATTGCTTGTAGAAGATGCTCATATCGACAGCCAGGTCACGAATCACCGGCAAACCCGGCAAAGGACGAATTACCAGCTTGCCGCCCTTGAGGCCCGCCGCCGAAATCGGCGTGATGCAGGCCAGGCCATTCCTGCCGTTGATATTCATGCCATCGGAACCGCAGACGCCTTCGCGACAGGAGCGACGGTAGGAGAAACCCTCGTCCTGCTCCTTGATCAGCGCCAGCACATCGAGAACCATGATGTCCTTGCCACCGGTGTCGACCTGGAAGTCCTGCATGAACGGCGCAGAGTCCTGCTCCGGGTTGTAACGATAAACACTGACTTGCAACATATCAGCCACCCTTAATAAGTCCGAACCATGGGTTCAAACGTCGGAACTGTCTTCGGCGAGAAGTTGACGGCACGTTTGGCCACGCGCTTTTCACCCGGGAAGTACAGGGAATGGCACAGCCAGTTCTCGTCATCACGGTCTTCGAAGTCTTCGCGGGCATGCGCGCCACGGGATTCCTTGCGAACCTCGGCGGCGATCGCGGTGGCTTCGGCCACTTCGAGCAGGTTTTGCAGTTCCAGGGCCTCGATACGCGCAGTGTTGAACGCCTGGCTCTTGTCCGCGATCTTGACGCTGGCGATGCGCTCGCGCAGGTCGCTCAACTGGGCAATGCCCTTCTGCATGTATTCGCCGGTACGGAATACACCGAAGTAGTTCTGCATGCACTGTTGCAGTTCTTTACGCAGCGGCGCGACGTCTTCACCGCTGGTGCGCTCGTTGACCCCGGACAGACGCTTGAGCGACTGTTCGATGTCGGTTGCGCTGGCGCCACGGACTTCCACGCCTTCTTTCAGGGCTTTTTCCAGGTGCAGGCCGGCGGCGCGACCGAATACCACCAGGTCGAGCAGCGAGTTGCCACCCAGACGGTTGGCACCGTGCACCGATACGCAGGCCACTTCACCTACGGCGAATAGACCGTCGATGATCTTGTCGTTGCCGTTGGCATCCTGGGTAATGGCCTGACCATGGATGTTGGTCGGTACGCCGCCCATCATGTAATGGCAGGTCGGGATCACCGGAACCGGCGCGACGACCGGATCGACGTGGGCGAAGGTCTTCGACAGCTCGCAGATGCCAGGCAGGCGACTGTGCAGCACGTCTTCGCCAAGGTGATCGAGCTTCAGCAGTACGTGGTCCTTGTCCGGGCCACAACCGTTGCCGGCGATGACTTCCTTGACCATGGAACGGGCAACCACGTCGCGGCCGGCCAGGTCTTTGGCGTTGGGCGCATAGCGCTCCATGAAACGCTCGCCATGGACGTTGATCAGGTAACCGCCTTCACCGCGGCAACCTTCGGTGACCAGTACGCCCGCGCCGGCGATACCGGTCGGGTGGAACTGCCACATTTCGATGTCCTGCACCGGCACGCCGGCACGCAGGGCCATGCCCACGCCATCACCGGTGTTGATCAGGGCGTTGGTGGTGGAGGCGTAGATACGACCGGCCCCACCGGTGGCCAGAACCACGGCCTTGGAGCGGATGTACACGGTTTCGCCGTTTTCGATGCAAATGGCGATCACACCGACGATGGCGCCATCCTGGTTCTTCACCAGATCGACCGCGTACCACTCGTTGAGGAACGAGGTGCCGGCCTTGAGGTTGGCCTGGTACAGGGTATGCAACAGGGCGTGACCGGTACGGTCGGCGGCAGCGCAGGTACGGGCGGCCTGGCCACCCTTGCCGAAGTCCTTGGACTGGCCACCGAACGGACGCTGATAGATGCGGCCCTGCTCGGTGCGGGAGAACGGCAGCCCCATGTGCTCCAGCTCGAACACGGCTTCCGGACCAACGGAGCACATATATTCGATAGCGTCCTGGTCACCGATGTAGTCGGAGCCCTTGACGGTGTCGTACATGTGCCAGCGCCAATCGTCGTTTGGATCGGCCGAAGCGATGGCGCAGGTGATGCCGCCCTGGGCGGAAACGGTGTGCGAACGGGTCGGGAAGACCTTGGTGACTACTGCGGTCTTGTGGCCGCCTTGAGCCAACTGCAGCGCAGCGCGCATACCCGCGCCACCACCACCAACGATGATGGCGTCATAAGAAAGAGTACGAATAGTCATGAATCAGTTACCCCAAAGAATCTGCACGCCCCAGACGAAGAACGTGAACATGGCAATGCCACACGCCGCCTGAAACAGGAAACGCACACCGGTCGCCCACTTACCCAGCGCCATCGGCGTCAGGTAGTCGGTGGAAATCGTCCACATACCGACCCAGGCGTGAGCGCTGAGCGCCACCAGAGTCAGCAGGCTGAAAATGCGCATTGCGTTATTGGAGAACAGAGCATGCCATTCGGCATAACCCATGCTTGGGTTGACTACTATATAACCCAGCAGGAACACCACATAAGCCGCGAGAACGACTGCCGACACACGCTGCGCCATCCAGTCATACAGACCCGAGCGCGAGAAATTCGTGACGTTGGTTACCATATCCACACCCCCACCAATACGATCACGACCGCCGAAACGACGAGAACGAGTTTCGAGCCCAGCTTGCCGCCTTCCAGCGTCTCACCGATACCCATGTCCATGATCAAGTGGCGAACTCCGGCCACCAAGTGGTAAAGCAGAGCGGACAGCAATCCCCAGATCACGAACTTGGCCAGCGGACTGGTCAGACATTCTTTCACCGCGGCGAAGCCTTCCTCTGATGCCAGCGACTTGTCGAGCCCGTACAGCAGCACGGCAATGCCGACGAAGAGAATGACACCGGAGATACGGTGAAGAATGGACGTGTAAGCGGTGACTGGGAGTTTGATAGTCCTAAGGTCGAGGTTTACAGGTCGTTGGCTATTCACGGCTTTTATTATCACACTGAGAGCCCCAACTATCAGGGCAAAGTTGTCGGGAAGTGCACTGGTCAGGTACCCATCACCCAAGGAGTGACAACCACCAGAATTAAAGGCGCAAGGCCCTTGGCGGTCGGGCGCAGAGTATAGACAGTTAGGTCGCTAATGACAACGCGGCAGGTCGCTAATGGCAACGCAAAGACCTGCGCCTAAATGCTCATTGCGCACCCAATAAAAATGGCGTAAATAGCGCCATTTTTCGCAAAAAACAGCCCGCAAACCCTTCTGCCGCCTGGGTTTTCCCAAATTGACTTTCAAATTTATCTCACTATAGTGATGCGGGCCCTGCGTGGGGGGCCGTCAGATGATTTCAAGCATAACTAGGAGGCCACACATGGCTGACAAAAAAGCGCAGTTGATCATCGAGGGCGCAGCCCCCGTCGAGCTGCCCATTTTAACCGGCACCGTTGGTCCCGATGTAATTGACGTGCGGAGCTTAACCGCCACAGGCCGTTTCACTTTCGACCCGGGCTTCATGTCCACCGCCTCGTGCGAGTCGAAGATCACCTACATCGATGGCGATCAGGGCATTCTGCTGCACCGCGGCTACCCCATCGAGCAGCTCGCAGAACAATCGGACTACCTGGAAACCTGTTACCTGCTGCTCAACGGCGAACTGCCCACTGCAGAAGAAAAGGCCAGGTTCGTCAGTACCATCAAGAACCACACCATGGTTCATGAGCAACTGAAGACCTTCTTCAACGGCTTCCGCCGCGACGCTCACCCGATGGCCATCATGTGTGGCGTGGTGGGCGCGCTCTCCGCCTTCTATCACGACTCCCTGGACATCAAGAACCCGCATCACCGCGAAGTATCGGCCATGCGCCTGGTCGCCAAGATGCCGACCCTCGCCGCCATGACCTACAAGTACTCCATGGGTCAGCCGATGATGTACCCGCGCAACGACCTGAATTACGCGGAAAACTTCCTGCACATGATGTTCAACACCCCGTGCGAGATCAAACCGATCAGCCCGGTGCTGGCCAAGGCGATGGACAAGATCTTCATCCTCCACGCCGACCATGAGCAGAACGCCTCGACTTCGACCGTCCGTCTGGCCGGCTCGTCGGGCGCCAACCCGTTCGCCTGTATCGCCGCCGGCATCGCCGCACTCTGGGGCCCGGCCCACGGTGGCGCCAACGAAGCAGTACTGGCGATGCTGGACGAGATCGGCGACGTATCGAACATCGACGCCTTTATCGCCAAGGCCAAGGACAAGGACGACCCGTTCAAGCTGATGGGCTTTGGTCACCGGGTCTATAAGAACCGCGACCCGCGCGCCACCGTGATGAAGCAGACCTGCGACGAAGTCCTGAAAGAACTGGGCATCACCGACGATCCGCAGCTGGAACTGGCCATGCGCCTGGAAGAGATCGCCCTGACCGATCCGTATTTCATCGAGCGTTCGCTGTACCCGAACGTCGACTTCTATTCGGGCATCATCCTCAAGGCGATCGGCATTCCGACCAGCATGTTCACCGTGATCTTCGCCCTGGCGCGGACCGTCGGCTGGATCTCGCACTGGAAAGAAATGCTCTCCAGCCCTTACAAGATTGGTCGTCCGCGCCAGCTGTACACCGGCTACCCGCAGCGTGACCTGAAGAAATAAGCTTCAGCCTTCGGCGATGCACTAAAAAAGGCTGCCACTGGCAGCCTTTTTTACATCCGAGTCATTCACCGGCTGAATGACTCGCCGGCGCAGCGCTTCGAGCGTGTTGTAGGGCGCATCCAGCACAAAACTAGCGGCCAGCCAGGGCGGTACGCTGCCACCCGGCTCGCTGTGCACTTGGTAAACCACCTCGACCTCACCCGCCGCTTGCGGAATGAACGCCCAACGGCCTTCGACCTTGCTCACCCGCACCCAGCCCTTCTGCTCCGGGAGATAATCGGCAACGCCACTGAATATACGGGTGACGCTGCCATCGGCACCTCGCCGGGTGACAACCCTCAGCACCGCATCGCGCGGCCTGACCGGCCACGGCATAGCGAAGCGGCTATAGATCCAGCTTTGCCCGTCCTCATGCTTGAGCAACCGCTGCTCTCGGCACGCATGAATCCAGGCGCAGGATCCGCTGACATCTTCCTGCAACGCCAGCAAGGTCGACATATCCGTCTTGAGTCTGACGACGCCGCGGTAGGCCTGAAACCTCGAACCCGGCACCTCGCTCAGGTACACCTGGATGCCCGCCTGATCCTTGACCAGGCGCCAGGTCTCGGCCGGCAAGGGGTTGGCCACCGCCAGAAGCACACCCGCGCACAAAAGCATGCCCGTCAACGACCTCATGATTGCCAGCCTCTCGCCTTGACCGCCGCCTCAGCTCGCCAGGGAGGTCTGCTGCTCCAGCCAGCCTAGCAGCCGGATCGCCTCCGCATCGCTCGAACCGCAGACATCCAGCTCCGGCAGAAACGCCGAACACACCGCCGGTCGCTCCGGCTTGCCGAACAGGCCGCAATAATTATCCGCGGACAGCTGAATGCAGCGCTCGCCCGCCGCCTTGCCGTGCGGCATACCGGGAATCGGCGAGCTGATCGAAGGAGCAATACAACAGGCACCACATCCAGCACGGCATTGCATGACGGCACAACCTCGAGATGATCGAAACAGCGGAATACTCCAGCGATTTTACCCGGCCCGACACCCGCCAGGTATCCCAGGCCCGGCAACCGCTCGCCAGGCTGCTAGCGCCCGAACCCGCTCAAGGCTTGCCCGGCACCTTCAGCCGGGCAATCAGGCTGGACGTATCCCAGCGCGCGCCGCCCATGGCCTGGACATCGGCATAGAACTGGTCGACCAGCGCCGTGACCGGCAGCTGCGCACCATTGTGCCGCGCCTCCTCGAGCAGGATCGACAGATCCTTGCGCATCCAGTCGACGGCAAAACCGAAATCGAATTCGCCGGCCAGCATGGCCTGGTGGCGGTTTTCCAATTGCCAGGATTGCGCGGCGCCCTTGCTGATCACCTCCATCGCCCCTTGCGCGTCCAGGCCCGCGCACTGGGCGAAATGCAGCGCTTCGGCCAGCCCCTGAACCAGACCGGCGATGCAAATCTGGTTGACCATCTTGGTCAGCTGGCCGCTGCCGGCCGCCCCCATCAGGCGCACCATGCGCGCGTAAGCCTGGATCACCGGTTCGGCACGCGCATACACATCCGCCTCGCCGCCCACCATCACCGTCAGCGCACCATTCTGCGCGCCGGCCTGACCGCCGGATACCGGCGCATCGAGAAAACCCAGTTGCAACTCGTCGGCCCTGGCCGCCAACTCGCGGGCGACATCGGCCGAGGCCGTGGTGTGATCGACCAGTACGGCAGCCGGCGCCATGCCGGCAAAGGCGCCGTCATCGCCCAGCACCACACCGCGCAGGTCATGGTCATTGCCCACGCAGACCATCACCAGCTCGGCACCCTGGGCCGCCTCACGCGGGGTAGGCGCACTGCTGCCGGCAAACTCGGCCAGCCACTGCGCAGCCTTGGCCGGCGTGCGGTTATAGACACACACCTGATGCCCGCTGCGGGCCAGGTGGCCCGCCATCGGATAACCCATTACGCCCAGCCCGATAAAGGCTACCTTCGCCATACACACCTCCGAATTCAGGGACACTCAGCCTAACAGGCTGCCAGCAAGCCAGAAAAGCTTCACACACCAACTCTCGCGACAATGGAGGACACATGGGACATTGGCTGGTAATCGACCTGGAAGCCACCACCGAAGAAGGCGGATGGCCACTGGAAGAGATGGAGATCATCGAGATCGGTGCCAGCCTGGTCAGCACCGCCGGTCATGAGCTGGATCACTTCCAGCGCTTCGTGCGCCCGCTACGACGACCTCACTTGACCCGCTTCTGCCGCGAACTCACCCATATCAGCCAGGCCGATGTCGATGCCGCGGCGCCGCTGACCAGCGTCTGGCCGCAGTTCGAGCGCTGGCTGCTGAGCCACCGGCCGCGCCTGGTCGGCTGGGCCAGCTGGGGCGAATACGATCGCCGCCAATTCGAGCAGGACTGGCAGCAATGCCAGCTGGTCAGCTGCCTGAGCCAGATCCCCCACCTCAACCTCAAACGGCGCTTTGCCGAAGCCCGCCAATTGCCCCGCTCGGTCGGCCTCACCAGCGCCCTGCAGTTGGCCGGCCTGCCATTCAGCGGCGAGCAACACCGGGCGCTGACCGATGCCCGCAACACCGCCCGGCTGCTACCCCTGGTACTACCGCTCTAGCAAAGCAGATGACGCACCGCCGCGGCTTGGGCATACTTGCCGGCCTTTTTCAGCACAAGCTCTCAACCCCTTGCGAGGAACTGCACATGTTCAAGGTCAATGAATACTTCGGCGGCACCGTCACATCCGTCGCCTTCGGCATGACTGAAGGCCCCGCCACCATTGGCGTCATGGCACCCGGCGAATACGAGTTCGGCACCGACAAACTGGAAATCATGCATGTGGTCGCCGGCGCCCTGACCGTCAAACTGCCAGGCAGCGACAGCTGGGAAACCTTCGCCGGCGGCAGCAACTTCACGGTCCCGGCCAACAGCAAGTTCCAGCTCAAGGTTGCGGTCGATACTGCCTACCTGTGTGAATACCGCTAAGGTAATCAGCGCCAGAAAAACCGGCCTGATGGCCGGTTTTTTTGTTTATGCCCTTCAACATAGTGGAACAACCGAATGCCGCGCTCATCGCACTTCGCCCTGGTGATTCTGCCGATCATGCTGTTGCTGGTCGCCATGACCTCCATTCAGAGCGGCGCCTCCCTGGCCAAGGGCCTGTTCCCGCTGATCGGCGCCACCGGTACCACCGCGCTGCGCCTGGGCTTGGCCGCCCTGATCCTGTGCGTACTGATGCGCCCCTGGCAGGCACGCCTGAGCCTGCGCTCCTGCCGCTCGCTGCTGGCCTACGGCCTGGCCCTGGGCAGCATGAATCTGCTGTTCTATCTATCGTTGCAGACCATCCCGCTGGGCATCGCCGTGGCCCTGGAATTCACCGGACCACTGGGCCTGGCTCTACTGTCTTCGCGACGCCTGCTGGATTTCGTCTGGATCGTCCTGGCGGTCTTCGGCCTCTGGCTGCTGCTGCCCAGCGCACAAGCCGATGTGCAGCTCGACCCGCAGGGCATGGCCCTAGCATTGGCCGCGGGCCTGTGCTGGGCGCTGTACATCATCTTCGGCCAGAAAGCCGGGGCCGAACACGGCCGGCAAACCGTCGCCCTGGGCACCATAGTCGCCGCCTTGCTGGTATTCCCGATCGGGGTGTGGCACGCCGGCGGCAGCCTGTTCTCGCTCGACCTGCTGCCCATCGCCCTCGGCGTCGCGGTGCTCTCCTCGGCCCTGCCGTACAGCCTGGAAATGGTCGCCCTGACCCGCCTGCCCGCACGCACCTTCAGCATCCTGATGAGCATGGAACCGGCCATCGCCGCCCTCTCCGGCCTACTGTTCCTCAGCGAACGCCTGAGCCTGAGCCAGTGGCTGGCGATCAGCGCAATCATCCTGGCCTCGGCCGGCGCGGCGGCGACCATCAGGCCCAAGGGCAAGGTGCTTTAACTTATCGGAATAGAAGCGCAGCCCCAGCCTGCTCTGGCGGGGGCCTGCCCCTCCCACAATGTCAATTAACGGCCTCAGCCTCGCGGCTGAACTGCAGCTCGGCCAGGCGCGCATAGAGCGGGCTGCTGGCGACCAGCTCGGCGTGTTTGCCGATGGCCACCAGCTTGCCCTGCTCGATCACCGCAATGCGCTCGGCACTCTTCACCGTGGCCAGGCGGTGGGCGATCACCAGGGTGGTACGCCCCGCCATCAGGCGCGGCAGCGCCTGCTGGACCAGGTGTTCGCTCTCGGCATCGAGGGCGCTGGTGGCTTCGTCGAGCAGCAGGATAGGCGCATCCACCAGCAGCGCGCGGGCGATGGCCAGGCGCTGGCGCTGACCGCCGGACAGGCCCAGGCCGGCATCGCCCAGGTGGCTCTGGTAGCCCTCGGGCAGTTTCATGATGAATTCGTGGGCATGCGCGGCCCTGGCCGCGGCCTCGACCTCGGCATGGCTGGCGTCGGTTCGGCCGTAGCGAATGTTGTCCTCCACCGAGCCGAAGAACAGCGCCGGATTCTGCGACACCAGGGCGAAGCAGCGGCGCAATTCATGGGGATCGAGGCGCTCGATCGGTTGGCCGTCGATCAGGATCCGCCCCTCCTGCGGATCGAAAAAGCGCAGCAGTAGATCGAACAGAGTAGATTTTCCCGCCCCCGACGGCCCGACCAGGGCCAGGGTCTCGCCGGGCTCGACGCGCAGGTCGATGCCGTCGACTGCATAGCTGGCAGGCCGCGACGGATAGGCAAAGCGCAGCCCCTGCAGTTCGATCCGCCCTTGCACCGGCTGCACCAGTTGCAGGCCAGCGGCGACCGGCCGAGTGATTTCATTGCGCGCCTGCAACAGCTCGGCAATCCGCTCGGCGGCGCCGGCGGCGCGCTGCAGCTCGCCGATCACCTCGCTGAGGGTGCCGAAGGCGCCGCCGACGATCAGGCTGTAGAAGACGAAGGCCGCCAGTTCGCCGCCGGTGATGCGCCCGGCGATCACATCCATGCCGCCGACCCAGAGCATCACCCCGACCGCGCCGAGCACCAGCACTATGACCACGGTGACCAGCCAGGCGCGCTGCTTGATGCGCTTGCGCGCGATGTCGAAGGCCGCCTCGGCGGACAGGCCGAAACGCCGCTTGTCCTCGTCCTGGTGGTTGTAGGCCTGCACCGTCTTGATCTGCCCGAGCGCCTCGCCGACATAGCTGCCGACATCCGCCACCCGGTCCTGGGAGAGGCGCGACAAGGCACGCACCCTCCGGCCGAAAATCAGAATGGGCGCCACCACCAGCGGCAGTGCCAGCAGCACGATGCCACTGAGCTTGGGGTTGGTGACGATCAACAGGACGATGCCGCCGACCAGCATGATCAGGTTGCGCAGCGCCATCGACAGCGAGGAGCCGATCACCGACTGCAACAGGGTGGTGTCGGCGGTCAGACGCGACTGGATCTCCGAGCTGCGGTTGCTCTCGTAGAAGCCCGGATGCAGGTCGATCAGGTGATTGAACACCCGTTTGCGGATATCGGCGACGAAACGTTCGCCGATCCAGGACACCAGATAGAAGCGCGTATAGGTGCCGACCGCCAGGGCCAGCACCAGGACGAAAAACAAGCCGATCGACTGGCGCAGCGCGGCGGGCGACTGAGTGGCCAGGCCCTGGTCGACCAGCAGCTTGATGCCCTGGCCCATGGACAGGGTGATGGCGGCGGTGAACAGCAGCGCCAGCAAGGCGCCGGCCACACGCCAGCGATAAGGCGCGACGAAACGCCAGGCCATGTGCAGGGCGTTGCGCTGGCGGGGAGACAGGATCGAAAGCATGATCACTCGCTGCTGGGCGTGCCAGCCCTGAGGTTATAAGAGGTGCCGCACCTACCGCCGCGAAGGCGCGCGCCCTCGCGAGCGCAACCATCATTGCGCAAACGGCCTAGGCGGCCCCGCACACCCTACGAGCCGGTGCCCGAGACACAAACCCCGAGACAATCTCCTAGATGGGGGCGAATCCGGCACAGATCAAGCAGTTCGGCGCCAATGGCCTTGCGGGTCCTTTCACTCATGCAAAAAAACGCCTGGCGTGGTCGGCGCTCGGCAGCAAGCAGCTGTCATAACGGCCAAACAGACGATAGCGATTGAGCGCGATACGGTCGTAACACCAATCGCGCACCGGCCGCGGGATCACCCGCAGCCAGGCCAGGAGTCGCCAGGGGCCGGACAATTGCGCGAGGATGCGCAGCACCGCGTCCGAACGCAGCAAAAGCCTGCCGTCCTCGATTAAAGCCATGCTATCGAAACGCTCGGTCGGCAAGCCAAACCGGTCCAGCAACGCCTGGCCCTGAACCGACTGCACCGAGGCCAGACGGAAGCGCTGCCGCGGGTCATGCCGGATCAGGAATTTGACCCAGCCGTTGCACAGCTTGCACACCCCATCGAACAGCACCACGCGCTCGCCGGGCTGGATAAAGGGGGGAAGCTTTGAATCGCTCATGCGCAACTCCTGCATTGCCCGATGCTACGCCCATCAGGTCGCGAAAATACGCTAGCAGGCCGTTGAAAAACTACCTGCGTTGCCATCGCGGCGTTAAAAACAGGCTCAAAATGCTCATTTACAACACTGCTACGCCCATCGGGTCGCGAAAATACGCTAGCAGAACAAGCTGTCTCCAGGCGGTTTTGTCCCTCTGCAGGATGCCGGCCATCACTTGCCCACGGGATACAGCAGTTCTTCCTTGTAACCGGCCCACACCCGCACCACCTCGGGGAAGGCATCGTCCAACTGCACGTCGCCGCTGTCCACCAGCAATGGCCGGCCACTCAAGGTAGCCAGCTTGCGCTTGGTCGCCACCACGCGCAAATGCTCCAGACCCACGGCGCGCAGCACCCGCGGGCTGATCTGCTGGTTGCCGCGGCCGATGATATGGCCCTGTCCGCCGATCGCGGTCACCAGCAGACGCGCCGGATGCCCGGCCACCAATGCGAACAGCTGCGCCTCGGTGACATCGAGGGCGATCACCCGACCGTTCTCGATCACATCGACGCCGAGCAAGGTCGTCTCCAGCCCGAGATTCTGCGCCAGGCCGTGCAGGGTCGATCCAGGACCGAAGATATAACGCACATCCGCTTCCCAGCTGGCCTGCAGCCAGTCGGCCAGGTCGCTGAGCACCAACTCTTCGGATTCCACCCCACCCTGCTTGACCTGCTGCATATAGCCGCCCTCTTGCGGCACGGTCAGCTCGCCATACCAGCGCGCCGTGACCTTACCCTCGCGCAAGGCGTGTTCGTCGATATCGCGCACCTCGCCGCTGGCCAGACGCACCAGGCCGCCCTCGATCAGCCGCGCGGTCAGTTCGCCTGCGGCGCGCGGGCTGACGGCATAGACCCCGGACTGGATCTTCACCCCGGCCGGAATGCCCAGCACCGGCTGGCCTTCGCGCACGGCGGCGCAGACATCCCGCGCCGTGCCATCGCCGCCGGCAAACAGAATCAGCGCAACGCCGGCATCCTGCAGGAGTTCGACCGCCTTGCGGGTATCCGCCGCGCTGCTCGGCCGTTCATGCAACTCCCCGAGCACCCGGTATCTGAAGCCCATCTCGGCCAGCAGATCGGCGCCCATCGGCCCGGCAAAGGTCAGAAACTCCAGGCGCTCGCGCAGCGTTCGCAGACACTCCAGCGCCGTGCGCGTACGCACCGCCGCCAGCGGCTGGCTGCCCAGGGCCAGGGCCTGCTCGGCCACGCCATCGCTGCCCTTGAGCCCCGCCGGACCGCCAAGACCGGCCAGGGGATTGATGATCAGGCCCAGATGAAACCGCGACATAAGTACCTCGTTGCCCCCGAATCGCTCCGGGGTCTTTTCAACCCACAAGTTTTTTTGGCACAGTGACATCAGAGTCACTGGTGCAGCGTATTTCTGGCGCAATTCCGCCGCTCGCGGCGGTCAGAGCCCGTTCATCCGACTCATTTCGACTGCGCACATCATCCGATGAGGAGACAATTCATGAGCCCCCAGCAGCAGACACCCGAACCCCCTGTTGCCCCCGAGCAGTCGCAACGACCGGTAGGCGGCGCACTCATCGACGAACAAGGCCAGGAAATTCCGATCACCGAAAACATGATCCAGCAGGCCTGCCGAGAGCTGGAGCAAAACCGGGTGGCGCCGGCCAAGAAGAACGACTGATCCGCTCCAGGCCCGGCCGGTCCCCGGATAAGCTTTTCTTCGGCGAAGCGACCGGCATCAGCGCAAGGTCGCGCCCAGCGCCTTGATCATCTGCGCCAGCTGCGGCGCATCGCCTTGCAGCTTCACGCTCAGCCCATCGATCTCGCGGCGCATCGGATAATGCTTGCGCAGCGCATCGAAGGCCACCCGCCGGTGCGCCGTATCGCCCTGCAGGCTGCGGCGCAAATCCGCATCGTCGCGCCGCGGGTCGTAGACCGCGCGACACAGGGTCGCCAACGCCCAGGCCGGATCGGCACTGGCATCCAGGCTCAACTCGGCGAGCCAGGGCGCCGGCATCAACTCGGCGAGGCTGACCGTCGGCGTGCGGCCGAGGTGCGCGCACAGCGCCGAATAGATCTGCGCCGTGCCGCGCAGCTTGCCATCGAGGCTGTAGCCGGCGATATGCGGGGTGGCGATGCGGCACAGACCGGCCAGCTCGACATCCACCTGCGGCTCGCCTTCCCAGACATCCAGCACCACCTGCAGATCGTCGCGCCGCTGGAGCAACTCGCGCAGCGCCGAATTATCCACCACCGCGCCACGGCTGGCATTGATCAGCCAGGCGCCGGGTTTGAGCTGGCCCAGACGCCGCGCATCGAGCAGATGATGGGTCGGCTGCGCACCGCCGCGTTCGAGCGGGGTGTGCAGGCTGAGCACATCGCACTCGGCGAGCAGTTGCTCCAGGCTGACGAAATCGCCGCCCTCGGCGAGCTGGCGCGGCGGGTCGCAGACCAAGACCCGCCAGCCCAGGCCGCGCATCACCTCGACCACGCGCGCCCCCACCTCGCCGGCGCCGACCACCCCGTAGGTGCGCGTGGCCAGCGCGACACCCTGCTGCTCGGCCAGCAGCAGCAGGCTGCCGAGCACGTAGTCGACCACCCCGCGCGCATTGCAGCCCGGCGCGCTGGCCCAACCGATACCGGCCTGGGCGAAGTAAGCGAGATCGAGATGATCGGTACCTATGGTGCAGGTGCCGACAAAGCGCACCGCGCTGCCTTCGAGCAACGCGCGGTCGACCCGCGTCACCGAACGCACCAGCAGCAGCTCGGCATCGGCCACGGCCGCCGCATCGATGCCGCGGCCGGGCAAACGGCGAATCTGGCCGAATCCGGCAAAAAACTCATCGAGCAGGGGAATGTTCTCGTCGGCGACTATTTGCATGAGCGGCTCCATACGTCAGGCCGCCATTCTAACCCGTCGTCGCCCGTACCGGCAGCACGCTGAAACAGCCCACAAGACGCTTTCCTGACCGAAGTGTCAGCGCGTAGACTACGCGGTTTTCCCGGAGCGCCAGCGGATGACCTCCATGCCTGCCGTATCGCGCGTGCTGCGCGTACGCACCGAGTTGCGCAGCCTGCTGGTTCTGGCCACGCCGATCATCATCGCCCAGCTGGCGCATACCGCCATGGGCTTCGTCGATACCCTGATGGCCGGGCGGGTCAGCTCCCGCGACCTGGCAGCGGTGGCGCTGGGCAATTCGATCTGGGTGCCGGTATTCCTGCTGATGACCGGCATCTTGATGGCGACCACGCCCAAGGTCGCGCAACGCTTCGGCGCCGGCCAGCAGGCCGAGATCGGCCCGCTGGTGCGTCAGGCCTTGTGGCTGGCGCTGGCGGTCGGCGGCGGCGCCGCAGTCCTGCTGTGGAACGCCGAAATCGTCCTGCAATCGATGAATGTCGAGCCGCGCCTGATCGAACCCGCCATGGGTTATCTGCGCGCGGTGGCCTGCGGCTTCCCGGCGGTGGCGCTGTACCATGTGTTGCGCTGCTTCAGCGACGGCCTCGGCCATACCCGCTCAAGCATGGTGTTGGGGCTGCTCGGCCTGCTGTTGAATATTCCGGCCAACTACATCTTCATCTACGGCAAGTTCGGCCTGCCGGCCATGGGCGGGGTCGGCTGTGGTTGGGCCACCGCACTGGTAATGGTCTTCATGTTGCTGGGCATGCTCTGGTGGGTGAAGTGGGCGCCGTTCTACCAGCCGAGTCAGCTGTTCAAGCGCTTCGACTGGCCACAGTGGCCAGTGATCCGACGCCTGCTGGCAATTGGCTTGCCGATCGGCATCGCCGTATTCGCCGAAGTGAGCATCTTCTCGGTGATCGCCCTGCTGATCGGCAGCCTCGGCGTCAGCGTGGTCGCCGGCCATCAGATCGCCCTCAACTTCACCTCCATGGTGTTCATGATCCCTTACTCCCTGGGCATGGCCGCCACCGTGCGCGTGGGTCAGATGCTCGGGCGCGGCGCCCCCCGCCAGGCCCGCTTCGCCGCCGGGGTGAGCATGGCCGCGGCACTGGCTTATGCCTGCCTGTCGGCCAGCCTGATGCTGCTGTTGCGTGAGCAGATCGCGCAGATCTACACCGCCGACCCGGTGGTGATCGCCCTGGCGTCCGCTTTGATCGTATATGCCGCGCTGTTCCAGTTCTCCGATGCGATCCAGGTCACGGCCGCCGGCGCCCTGCGCGGCTATCAGGACACCCGCATGACCATGTTGCTGACCCTGCTCGCCTACTGGGGCATCGGCTTGCCGGTGGGGTACGCCCTCGGCCTGTCCAGCCTGTTCGGCGAGCCGAGCGGCCCGAGCGGCCTGTGGCAGGGCTTGATCGTCGGCCTGACCTGCGCCGCCATCATGCTGGCGATTCGTCTCGCCGGCAGCGCGCGCAAGCGCATTCGAGCCGCTAAGATGAGGCGATGATCGCCAGAACCCTTAGCCTGCTCATCCTGCTCGGCCTGTCGGCGTGCCAACCGGCCGATGACGGCCTGGCCTTGCAGGCGGACTACCTGCAGCGCCTGCACAATGCCGTCGAGGGCGATGCCGTCGTGGCCTTCGACAAGATGGCGCTGACCCAGTACCGCTTGCCGCCGCGCCGCGAGCGCCTCGTGGCTATTCCCGAGATACGTATCGGCCTGCTCGATCTGCTGCTCGACGTACGCCGCTGCCCCGCTCTGCAGCAGCAGATCAGCCAGCGCAACAGCAGCCTGGGCAAGCAGCTGGTGCCCAGCAGCCGCCTGGGCTATGAGGGCGACCTGCTGCGCACCATCGACGCCTGCTTGGCGCACCTGGCCGCCGAGCACGAACAGGCACTGCACATCACCCTCAGCCGCCTGGCCCTGGAGAAGCGCGCCCAACTGCCCGGCGTGTTCTGGAATGCCCTCAATGCCAGCCCGGAAGTCGAGCGCTACCTGCGCTTTGCCGATCAGACACTAGCAACCGCTCCCGACGAGGACGCTGCCGCCCTCGATGCCTTAGCGCAGCTGGCCGCCATGGCCAATGCCCTGCCGCAAACCCTGCCACCGTCAACCGCCGAGCTCGATCCGCTGTTCTTCGCCCTGCATGCCAGCCCCCAGGGCGGCCAGTTGATCAGCAGCCTGGCCAGCCTGACCCACACATTGAATGAAGGCAGCCGCCTGCTCGAAGAACGCCAGCAGCAGCGGCCCATTTGCCCACTGGGGCAAGCGACGTCACGCGGGCGCATCCTGCAGAACATCTTCGTCAAGTACTACGCCGGCGGCCTGCAACCCTATCTGGCCCAGGTGCACCAACGCGGCCAGAGCTGGAGCAGCAGCCTGCGCCAGCTCAGCGCCGCCGCCGAGGTGCCGGCAGCCACGCGCAACTATCTATTGAACCTGGCGGGTCCCGAACAATCCCTGTGGGTTGATTTTCTAGCCGCCACGGCGCGCCATGTACGCGCCTGGCAAGACAGCCTGAACAGCTGTGGCCTGGCGCCGGGTCAGTCCGGCTGGAAAGGCGAGGCCGCCAGCGCCAACCAGTAGGCTTCGCACAGGTAATCGCGGCCTTGCCCAGCGCTGGCGCTTTAGCAGATCTGCAGTCAGTCGGCTTTCTTGCGGATCAGATACAGATAGGTTCCATCTTCTTCGCTCTGCTCGAGCAACTCATGGCCGAGAAACACGCAGAACTTGGGAATATCGCGACGGGTCGAGGGGTCGGTGGCGATCACCTTGAGCAGGCCGCCGGCCGGCAGCTCGCGCACCTTGTTGTGCAGCATCATCACCGGCTCCGGGCAGTTCAGCCCGCTTGCGTCGAGGGTGTCATCGAGAATGGCGTCGGATTGCAGGGACATCGGCGGGCTCCAGAAACAGGCGGCCATTGTCGCGCAAAGCGCTCACTCAGGCCACCCGCTAAGCTGTAGCGGGTAGACCCACACGCGGGAGGTTGTGAACATGTGCGCATCCAGCCAGCCGCGTAACTGGTGCCTGGTGCGCCTGGACGACAATGGCAACCAATTCGTCGTACGCACAGGCCTCAGCCGTGCCGCCGCCGAAGCCCTGGCGCGGCAGTTCGAGGCCCGCGGACACAAGCAGAGCTATTGGGTCAGGCCACAGCCGCCTACCCCGGATGACATCCGCGAAGATCCTTGATACCGCCCGTGGACCTACAACCGGCGCAAATGGCAGGTCACTTCCTCGCGGTCGTGATAGAGCTGCTTGCAGGCGATCGACACCTTGATCTTGCGTGCGGCAAAGCCGTCCTCGAGACGCTGCAACAGGCGGCGCACCTCGGCGTAGCGCTGCTTCATCGGCAGCTTGAGATTGACCACCGCCTCGCGGCACAGGCCTTCGCCGATCCAGGTTTCCAGCAGGGCGGCGCTGCGCGCGGGCTTCTCGACGATGTCGCAGACCATCCAGTCCACCGGCTGCTTCGGCTTCCAGGTGAAGCCATCGACCATCAGGTGCTGGACCAGGCCGGTGTCCATCAGGCTTTCGGCCATCGGCCCGTTGTCGATGGCGGTGACCAGCATGCCGCGCCTGACCAGTTGGTAAGTCCAGCCGCCCGGCGCGGCGCCGAGGTCGACCCCGGTCATCTGGTCCGACAGGCGCTCGTCCCACTGTTCGCGCGGGATGAAGGTGTGCCAGGCCTCTTCCAGCTTGAGGGTCGAACGGCTCGGCGCCTCGCGGGGGAACTTCAGGCGCGGGATGCCCATCGGCCAGAGCGCCGAGTTGTGCGGCTCGGCCAGGCCGACGAAGACCTCGCGACCGCTCTTGAAGGTCAGCAGCAGACGCGGCTTGCGTGCGTCCTCCACCAGCTTGCCGGCCTTGCTCAGGGCATTGCGCAGCGGCGCCTCGAACTTCTTGCAGAAGTTCGACAGCTCCTTGCCATCGTTGGTATCGAGCACTTCCAGCCACAGGCTGCCGAAGGTCGGCGAGTCCGCCAGATGGCTCAGCAGCACGCTGATGCGGTCCAGTTCCGGCAGCTCGATGAACAGGCCACGCGCCCATTGCCGCGGGAAAATCAGCTGGCTGAAGCGCACTCCGCGCATCAAGCGCTCGGCACCTTGCGCCTCGCTGCAGATAAATTCGGCGCAGGCCGTGCTCGGCTTGGCCTTGGCGTAACCGGCCACGTCCAGACGCGCGGCATGCTCGGCGATCTCCGCACACACCTCGTTCTCGAAACCGGGGCGGCAGTGCAGTAGCAATGTATTCATAGGGGGGATTCATCGGTGATCTGCTCAAGGCGCGCATCATAACGGAGTCGGCAACCCGGGGCGTAACCGGACGGCCCGAGCCGCGCCTTTTGTGCCGCAGTGCGCCGCGGCGATGGCTGACTGAGCAAATGCCGCACAGCCATAAGACCTATGACATGGCGAGCTTCGCCAAGCAGAGCTAGCTTGAACACTCTGCAGCAAACAATCCGGTTTGCACCCTGCAAGCCCCAGGAGACGCGCAATGCCATCCTTAGACAGCCTCAACAGCCGCCGCAGCCTCGTAGTCGGCGCCCAGACCTACCAATATTTCAGCCTGCCGGAGGCGGCCAAGACCCTCGGCAATATCGACCAGTTGCCGATGTCGCTGAAAGTCCTGCTGGAAAACCTGTTGCGCTGGGAGGACGGCAAGACCGTCACTGGCGCCGACCTGCAGGCCATGGCCGACTGGCTGAACAGCCGCAGTTCCGAACGCGAGATCCAGTACCGCCCGGCGCGGGTACTGATGCAAGACTTCACCGGCGTGCCGGCGGTGGTCGACCTGGCCGCCATGCGCGAGGCCATGGCCAAGGCCGGCGGCGACCCGCAGAAGATCAACCCGCTGTCACCGGTCGACCTGGTGATCGACCACTCGGTGATGGTCGACAGGTTCGCCAGTCCCGCCGCCTTCGGCGAGAACGTCGCCATCGAGATGCAGCGCAACAGCGAACGCTATGCCTTCCTGCGCTGGGGCCAGCATGCCTTCGCCAATTTCCGCGTGGTACCGCCGGGCACCGGCATCTGCCACCAGGTCAACCTGGAATACCTGGCCAGCAGCGTGTGGACCAGGGTAGAGGACGGCCAGACCCTGGCCTTCCCCGACACCCTGGTCGGCACTGACTCGCACACCACCATGATCAACGGCCTCGGCGTACTCGGCTGGGGCGTCGGCGGCATCGAGGCGGAGGCGGCGATGCTCGGCCAGCCGGTGTCGATGCTGATCCCCGAAGTAATCGGTTTCAAGCTGACCGGCAAGCTCAAGGAAGGCATCACCGCCACCGACCTGGTGCTCACCGTCACCCAGATGCTGCGCAGCAAGGGCGTGGTCGGCAAGTTCGTCGAGTTCTACGGCGACGGCCTGGCCGACCTGCCGCTGGCCGACCGCGCCACCATCGCCAACATGGCCCCGGAATACGGCGCCACCTGCGGCTTCTTTCCGGTCGACGCGATCACCCTGGGCTACCTGCGCCTGTCCGGTCGCCCGGAGCAGACGGTCAAGCTGGTCGAGGCCTACTGCAAGGCCCAGGGCCTGTGGCGCGAGCAAGGCCAGGAACCCGTGTTCAGCGACAGCCTGGCGCTCGACATGGACAGCGTCGAGGCCAGCCTGGCCGGCCCCAAGCGCCCGCAGGACCGGGTTGCCCTGTCCCGGGTCGGCAAGGTCTTCGACGAGTTCATCGGCGTACACCTGACGCCCAGCAGCAATGAAGAGAGCCGCCTACTCGATGAAGGCGGTGGCGGCGCCGCGGTCGGCAGCGCGGCGCAGATCGCTGCCGTCGATTACGAGCATGAAGGCCAGACCCATCGCCTGATGGATGGTGCGGTGGTGATCGCCGCCATCACCTCCTGCACCAACACCTCCAATCCCAGCGTGATGATGGCCGCCGGCCTGCTGGCGAAGAAGGCCGTGGAAAAAGGTCTGCAGCGCAAACCCTGGGTCAAGAGCTCGCTGGCCCCCGGCTCCAAGGTGGTGACCGAGTACTTCAACGCTGCCGGATTGACCCACTACCTGGACCAACTGGGTTTCAGCCTGGTCGGTTACGGCTGCACCACCTGCATCGGCAACTCCGGCCCGCTGCTCGAGCCAATCGAGCAGGCCATCCAGCAACACGACCTGACGGTGGCCTCGGTGCTGTCCGGCAACCGCAACTTCGAGGGCCGCGTGCACCCGCTGGTGAAGACCAACTGGCTGGCCTCGCCGCCGCTGGTGGTGGCCTACGCCCTGGCCGGCAGCGTGCGGGTGGATATCAGCAAAGAGGCGCTCGGCCAAGGCAAGGACGGCCAGCCGGTCTACCTCAAGGACATCTGGCCGAGCCAACGGGAAATCGCCGAGGCGATCCTCAAGGTCGACACCGCGATGTTCCACAAGGAGTACGCCGAGGTCTTCGCCGGCGACGCCCAGTGGCAGGCCATCGCGGTGCCCCAGGCCGCCACCTACGCCTGGCAGGCCGACTCGACCTATATCCAGCACCCGCCGTTTTTCGAGGACATCGCCGAGGCGCCGCCGCATATCGGCGATATCCACCAGGCGCGCATTCTCGCCCTGCTCGGCGACTCGGTAACCACCGACCACATCTCCCCGGCCGGCAACATCAAGGCCGACAGCCCGGCCGGGCGCTACCTGCGCGAACAGGGCGTCGAACCGGTCGATTTCAACTCCTACGGCTCGCGCCGCGGCAACCATGAGGTGATGATGCGCGGCACCTTCGCCAATATCCGCATCCGCAACGAGATGCTCGGTGGCGAGGAAGGCGGCAACACCCTGCACGTACCGAGCGGCGAGAAGCTGGCGATCTACGACGCCGCCATGCGCTACCAGGACGCCGGCACCCCGCTGGTGGTGGTCGCCGGCAAGGAATACGGCACCGGATCGAGCCGCGACTGGGCGGCCAAGGGCACCAACCTGCTCGGGGTCAAGGCGGTGATCGCCGAGAGCTTCGAGCGCATCCACCGCTCCAACCTGGTCGGCATGGGCGTGCTGCCGTTGCAGTTCAAGCCTGGCCAGGATCGCCAGAGCCTGCACCTCACCGGCCGGGAAACCCTGGGCATCCACGGCCTGGATGGCGTCGAGCTGCACCCGCACATGCAACTGATGGTGGAAGTGAGCCGCGAGGACGGCACGCGGGAAAGCGTCGAAGTGCTGTGCCGTATCGACACCTTGAACGAGGTCGAGTACTTCAAGGCCGGCGGCATTCTGCATTATGTATTGCGCCAGCTGATCGCCGGTTGAGGCAGGCAAACGGCGGGCGCACAAGGATGTGATGCCCGCCGCCGGCTCGGGCAGAGGAATGCGCAGTCGCTCGCTGGCCGGTTGCACTGCGCCCCGTTTTTCTGCTCAACTTCGGGCGCCCCTGGCCGATGACAAGGCATTACTCTTAGGGACAAGCTCCTCATGCGCAACAATCAGCCCATCACCCAACGCGAACGCACCTTTGCGGCCCAGCAGCGCTTGATCGCCACCACCGATGGCAAAGGCCAGATCACCTATTGCAACGAGGCGTTCGCCGAGATCAGCGGCTTCAGCCACGACGAGTTGATGGGCGCGCCACACAACCTGGTGCGTCACCCGGATGTACCGTCGGCCGTATTCGCCCACATGTGGGGCACCCTGAAGCAGGGCCGCCCGTGGATGGGCATCGTCAAGAACCGCAGCAAGAATGGCGATCACTACTGGGTCAATGCCTATGTCACGCCGGTACTGGAAAACAGCCAGGTGGTTGGCTACGAATCGGTGCTAGTCAAACCGACCGCCGAACAAGTGCGCCGCGCCGAAGCCCTGTACCAGCGGCTCAACGGCGGCAAGTCCGCCGTACCCGGTCGCGACCGGTGGCTGCCGACCCTGCAAAACTGGCTGCCCTTTATCCTGGTCAGCCAGATCGGCTTCCTGATCGGCACCTGGCTCGACAGCAGTTGGGGCTTCGCCATCGCCGCCCTGCTCTCGGTGCCGCTCGGCCTGGCCGGTCTCAACTGGCAGCAGCGCGGGCTCAAACGCCTGCTGCAGCTGGCCGAGAAAACCACCTCCGACCCGCTGATCGCGCAGATGTACACCGACAGCCGCGGCGCCCAGGGCCGCCTGGAAATGTCCCTGCTCAGCCAGGAAGCACGCCTGAAAACCTGCCTGGCCCGCCTGCAGGACAGCGCCGGGAACCTGGCCAAACAGGCCACGCAAGCCGAAGCCCTGGCGCACAACAGCTCGGCCGGTCTGGACCGCCAGCGCCAGGAAACCGAACAGGTCGCCACCGCGGTCAACCAGATGGCCGCCACCACCTTGGAAGTTGCCAGCAACGTGGCGCGCACCGCCATCGCCACCCAGGAAGCCAATCGCCTGACCAGCGAGGGCCGCAGCATCACCGCGGAAACCCGCGCCGCCATTCAGCGCCTCTCGCAGTCGGTCGGTGACACCGGCGAAACCGTCACCCGCCTGGCCCAGGACAGCAACGAAATCGGCGGCGTGGTCGACGTGATCAAAGGCATCGCCGACCAGACCAACCTGCTCGCCCTCAACGCTGCCATCGAAGCCGCCCGCGCCGGCGAAATGGGCCGTGGCTTTGCCGTGGTCGCCGACGAAGTCCGCTCGCTGGCCCAACGCACCGCCGAATCCACCGGACAGATTCATCAGCTGATCGCCAAACTGCAGCGCACCGCCGAAGAAGCGGTGATGACCATGGAAATAGGTCGCAAGCAGGCCGACGAAGGCGTCGACCGCGTGCAAAGGGCCGACCAGGCCCTGGCCGGAATCAGCGACGCGGTGTCCAACATCGCCGCCATGGCCGATCAGATCGCCGCCGCCGCCGAAGAACAAAGCTCGGTCGCCGACGAAATCAACCGCAACATCACCAACATCGCCCAACTGTCCGACCAGACATCCGGCGAAGCGCAAAGCTCCGCCGTGCTCAGCAAAGCCCTCACCACCACCGCGCAGGGACAGTACTCGCTGGTCGAACGCTTCAACCGCTAGAAAAACCGGGCCCTGCTCTGGAGCCGGCTTGCCGGCTGCGGCCTGCTGAGCACCGCTCAGACGGGTGAAAATATCGAGCGCCGTCGCAGCGCAACCTCAGCAGCGGACGTCTGGCGATGGGAGTTTTTTTGTCTACCGCCTCTCAGGCCTATACTGCCAGTACACATGCTGGCGCCGGTGCAGAGGTACTGGATCGGTATTCAGTCACGCATGCCAATGATGGCGGCAACGCCACCAATCTGTGACCTGAGGGCCATTCCAGCGAGGAAGGAAGGCCGGTGCAACGCCATGCAAACTCTCGACCTGGCCCTGCTCAGCGACATCCTTCCTGGCGGAGCCTTGCAGAAGATGTCCGCATTCGGCGCCCTCACGGACAGTTTCATCGAGAACCTGCTGGAGGGCGGCGAGCTGCTCAAGCTGACGGCGGGCGAGACCCTCTATCATCAGGGAGAGCGCGCCGATTGCTTCTATGTGGTGCTGCGGGGGCATCTGGCGATTTATCAGGATAGCGATGCCGGACGGGAGATCATCCACACGACCGGCGAAGGGGAAAGCGTCGGTTTCTCCGCGATGCTGGCGATGCGCCCCCGGCTACTGAGTGGCGAAGCAACCAGCGAATGCATAGTGCTGAAGGTTTCCAGCCAGGCCCTGGCCAAGCTGCAAGAACTGGATAACCAGCAGTTCGGCATCTTTTTCATCAACCTGTCCCGGGATATGAGCCGCTTTCTGAGCTATTGCATTCTCCGCCCGCCAGCCGAAGGCACTTCACCCGGGGTCGGACCGACCCAGCCCACTGAAATTTAACGCAGTTCATCCAGAATGACCGTGTGATCAACCCTTAAGCAGGCCATTGCGAAGACGAAATGCTGCTGTAGCGCTACTCGCAATGCCGTCGCCAGCGCAATCCGGGAAGGCGTTCGCGATGGCAGTGGGCCTGTCGGATTTCATCCAGGCTACAGTTGCGCAGTGTGCCCCCAGGTTCGCATAGCCGATAGCGGGAACAGTGCCACGCGTCTTGTCAGCCTCTCCCGACGAGATGACAGCAAGAACTGCCCCAGCCTGACGGGCGCCCTTACCCTGCAAGAAATCCTGCCACCACATCCGCCGCGGCCTGCATATGCTGTGCGTGACTGAAGCCTGAACGCTTGAGCGGTTTGAGGTCGTGATCGCCGCTCGCCAGCCAGTGCAGGGTTATCGCCTTGGACAATTGATAACCGGCCACCGTCTGCCGGTCGCCCAGGGCGTCGCGTTCGCCCTGGACGATCAGGGTCGGCGTGCGCAGTTCGGCCAGATGCGCGACGCGGGGTTTGTCCGGCTTGCCAACGGCATGGAAGGGATAGCCCAGGCAAACCAGCGCATCGGCGCCCAGTTCATCGGCGAGCACGCTGGCCATGCGCCCGCCCATCGACTTGCCGCCAATGGCCAGCGGCCCTGCGACTTGTTGGCGCACCCGGGCATACACCCCACGCCACTTTTCCAGCAGTTTGGCCTGGGGGTTGGGCGGGCGTTTCTTGCCGTCCAGACGGCGGGCGGCCATGTGGTCGAACTCGAAGCGCACTACCGCAACCCCGCGTGCGGCCAGCAGTTGCGCCATCTGCATCATGAATTCGCTGTCCATCGGCGCACCGGCGCCGTGGGCGAGTATCAACGTGGCCCGCGCCGCCGCTGCCGGCCGATTCCACAGCCACCCATCCCGCGCCTCCGGCTGCGCGCATTGATCCCCGTCAATACCGGCACTTTGCCATTTGCCCATGCTTGCCTCGCTTTAGAAGTCCTTCGGCTCGCGTCACAGCTCAGGCCCGCGCAAGACCGACTGTTTTGAATGATCTGCCCATAACCGTGGATGGAAACCCAGACATGAACACTACAATCAGTTCCGCCTACAACTACAAGGTGGTGCGCCAGTTCGCCATCATGACGGTGGTGTGGGGCATAGTCGGGATGGCGGTCGGCGTACTGATCGCCGCGCAACTCGCCTGGCCCGCGCTCAACTTCGACCTGCCCTGGACCAGCTTCGGTCGCCTGCGACCGTTGCACACCAATGCGGTGATCTTCGCCTTCGGCGGTTGTGCGCTGTTTGCCACCAGTTACTACGCGGTGCAACGCACCTCCCAGGCCACCCTGTTCGCGCCCAAACTGGCGGCTTTCACCTTCTGGGGCTGGCAGGCGGTGATCCTCCTGGCGGCCGTCAGTCTGCCGCTTGGCCTCACCAGTTCCAAGGAGTACGCGGAACTGGAATGGCCGATCGACATCCTGATCACCGTGGTCTGGGTCAGTTACGCCATCGTGTTCTTCGGCACCATCATGAAGCGCAAGGTCAGCCACATCTATGTGGGCAACTGGTTCTTCGGCGGTTTCATCCTCACCGTGGCCATCCTCCACCTGGTCAACAACATGGCCATTCCGGTGACTTTGACCAAGTCCTACTCGGCCTACGCCGGGGCGACCGACGCGATGATCCAGTGGTGGTACGGGCATAACGCGGTGGGCTTTTTCCTGACCGCCGGCTTCCTGGGGATGATGTACTACTTCGTGCCCAAGCAAGCCGAGCGTCCGGTGTACTCCTATCGCCTGTCGATCGTGCACTTCTGGGCGCTGATTGCCGTGTACATCTGGGCCGGCCCCCACCATCTGCACTACACCGCGCTGCCGGATTGGGCGCAATCGCTCGGCATGGTGATGTCGCTGATTCTGCTGGCACCGAGCTGGGGCGGCATGATCAACGGCATGATGACCCTGTCGGGGGCCTGGCATAAGCTGCGCACCGACCCGATCCTGCGCTTTCTGGTGGTGTCCCTGGCGTTCTACGGCATGTCGACCTTCGAAGGCCCGATGATGGCGATCAAGACCGTCAACGCCCTGTCCCATTACACCGACTGGACCATCGGCCACGTTCACGCCGGCGCCCTCGGCTGGGTGGCCATGGTCTCGATCGGTTCGCTCTATCACCTGATTCCCAAGGTCTTCGGCCGTAAGGAGATGCACAGCATCGGCCTGATCAACGTGCATTTCTGGCTGGCCACCATCGGCACCGTGCTCTATATCGCCTCGATGTGGGTCAACGGCATCGCCCAGGGCCTGATGTGGCGCGCAGTCAATGAAGACGGCACCCTCACCTACTCCTTCGTCGAAGCCCTGGAAGCCAGCCACCCCGGCTTTGTGGTGCGCCTGATCGGCGGCGCGATCTTCTTCAGCGGCATGCTGGTGATGGCCTGGAACGTCTGGCAGACCGTGCGCCATACCAAGGCCGCCGAGTTGCAAGCCGCCGCGCAGTTTTCGGTTGAAGGAGCCCACTGATGAGACACGAAATACTCGAGAAGAATATCGGCCTGATGGCCCTGATGATGGTGCTCGCCGTCAGCATCGGCGGCCTGACCCAGATCGTCCCGCTGTTTTTCCAGGACGTCACCAATGAACCGGTGGCCGGCCTCAAGCCGTACACCGCGCTGCAACTGGAAGGCCGCGACATCTACATCCGCGAGGGCTGCGTCGGCTGCCATTCGCAGATGATCCGCCCGTTCCGCGCCGAAACCGAGCGTTACGGGCACTACTCGGTGGCCGGTGAAAGCGTCTACGACCACCCCTTCCTCTGGGGTTCCAAACGCACCGGGCCGGATCTGGCCCGGGTCGGCGGCCGCTACTCGGACGAGTGGCACCGCGCTCACCTGTACAACCCGCGCAACGTGGTGCCGGAATCGAAGATGCCGTCCTACCCCTGGCTGGTGGAAAACACCCTGGACGGCAAGGACACCGCCGCCAAGTTCAAGGCGCTGCGCACGCTTGGCGTGCCTTACAGCGACGAGGACATCGCCGGCGCCGCGGAAGCGGTCAAGGGCAAAAGCGAAATGGATGCCATGGTCGCCTATCTGCAAGTGCTCGGCACTGCCGTCAAGAACAAGAGGTAGGCCATGTCATTCGCAACCATTGATATCGGCACGCTGCGCGGCATAGGTACGGCACTGGTACTGCTGTCCTTCGTCTGCGTGACGCTCTGGGCATACAGCAGCAAGCGTCGCGCCGCGTTCAGCGAGGCGGCGCTGCTGCCTTTTGCCGATGAATCCACGTCTGCTGCATCGAGGAGCAACACCCCATGAGTACCTTCTGGAGCTGGTATGTAACCCTGCTGACCGTTGGCACCCTGCTCGCCCTGTTCTGGCTGATTTTCGCCACCCGCAAGGGCGAGACGCACAAGAACGAGACCGAGCAGACCATGGGTCACTCCTTCGATGGCATCGAGGAATATGACAACCCGCTGCCCAAGTGGTGGTTCCTGCTGTTCATCGGCACGCTGATCTTTTCCGTCGCTTACCTGGTGCTCTACCCCGGCCTGGGCAACTGGAAAGGTGTGCTGCCGGGCTACGCGGATGGTTGGACCCAGGTGGCCCAATGGCAGCGCGAAGTGGACCAGGCCGACGAACTCTACGGGCCTATCTTCGCCAAATATGCGGCCATGCCTCTGGAAGAAGTGGCTAAAGACGAGGGTGCTCTGAAAATGGGTGGGCGCATGTTCGCCACCTATTGCTCGGTCTGCCATGGCTCCGACGCCAAGGGTTCGGCGGGCTTCCCCAACCTGGCCGACAACCATTGGCGCTGGGGCGGCGAACCTGCCGCAATCAAGGCCAGCATCCTCAATGGCCGCATGGGCATGATGCCCGCCTGGGTCCAGGCGCTTGGCGAGGACGGCGTGCAGCAGGTGGCGGCTTACGTGCGCCACGACCTGGCCGGCCTGCCGCTGCCTGCCGACAAGTCCTTCGACCTGCAACGGGGTGCGCAGATATATGCCGGCAACTGCCAGGCCTGTCACGGCGCGCAAGGCACGGGCATGGCCATGCTCGGCGCGCCCGACCTGACCAAACCCGCCGGCTGGATCTACGGCAGCAGCCTGGTGCAACTGCAGCAGACCATCCGCCACGGCCGCAGCGGCCAGATGCCGGCCCAGGAGCAGTACCTGGGTGACGACAAGGTGCACCTGCTGGCCGCCTACGTGTTGAGCCTGAGCCAGGGGCAACAGCAAGCCAGGTAAACCCTTCCCCCGCCCAGTTGGCGACAACACGTTGTCGCCAACTCCTCTACCAGCCCACCTTCTGTCAGTCTGCCGGGGGGTGCGACGCAACGTCGCATCAGCCCACTACGACTTGGCCATTTCTTGATTTGAGTTAAGCTTGCCACCAGTCGCCAGCCGCCATAACTCGGGGCAAGACCATCTTCGCGCTGCTTTTCAAGTTGTCGACAAGGCACTCCAGAGCAGCCGCGAAACCCTTGCCGAAAGCCCTTGAAAGCACGACCCGGTGGGCCTGCAGCGTTGCATTGACTACCTGCCTTCTCCATACTTGCCGCCGATTTTTGCCCCTATAAAAATCCATTAACCGTGGAACCCAGCATGAGCACAGCAATCAGTCAGACTGCTTATAACTACAAGGTGGTTCGCCAATTCGCCGTGATGACGGTGATTTGGGGAGTCATTGGCATGCTTCTCGGCGTGTTCATCGCCGCACAATTGGTGTGGCCGGAACTCAACCTGGGAATGGAGTGGACGAGCTTCGGCCGTCTGCGCCCCTTGCACACCAATGCGGTGATCTTCGCCTTCGGCGGATGTGCACTGATGGCCACGTCATTCTATGTGGTGCAACGCACCAGTCAGGCGCGCCTGATCTCCGACGGCCTGGCCGCCTTCGTGTTCTGGGGTTGGCAGGCCGTGATCGTCGCTGCAGTCATCACCCTGCCGATGGGTTTCACCGGCAGCAAGGAATACGCCGAGCTGGAATGGCCGATCGACGTACTGATCACCATTGTCTGGGTCGCTTACGCGGTGGTGTTCTTCGGCACCGTGGTCAAGCGCAAGACCAAGCACATTTATGTCGGCAACTGGTTCTACGGCGCCTTCATCCTGGTCACCGCGATGCTGCACATTGTCAACAGCGCTGCCGTGCCGGTGAGCCTGTTCAAGTCGTACTCGATGTACTCCGGCGCGACCGATGCGATGATCCAGTGGTGGTACGGCCACAATGCCGTGGGCTTCTTCCTGACCACCGGCTTCCTGGGGATGATGTACTACTTCGTGCCCAAGCAGGCCGAACGGCCGATCTACTCCTATCGCCTGTCGATCGTGCATTTCTGGGCACTGATCACCCTGTACATCTGGGCCGGCCCGCACCACCTGCACTACACCGCCCTGCCGGACTGGGCGCAAAGCCTGGGCATGGCGATGTCGCTGATCCTGCTGGCGCCGAGCTGGGGCGGCATGATCAACGGCATGATGAGCTTGTCTGGTGCCTGGCATAAATTGCGTACCGATCCGATCCTGCGCTTTCTGGTGGTTTCACTGGCCTTTTATGGCATGTCCACCTTCGAAGGTCCCATGATGGCGATCAAGACTGTGAATGCTTTGTCGCATTACACCGACTGGACCATCGGCCACGTTCACGCCGGCGCACTGGGCTGGGTGGCGATGATCTCCATCGGTTCGCTCTATCACCTGATCCCGAAAGTCTACGGCCGCGAGCAGATGCACAGCATCGCGCTGATCAACCTGCACTTCTGGCTGGCCACTATCGGCACCGTGCTCTATATCGCCTCGATGTGGGTCAACGGCATCACCCAGGGTCTGATGTGGCGCGCCGTCAACGAAGACGGCACCCTCACCTACTCCTTCGTTGAAGCACTGGAGGCCAGCCATCCTGGTTTCGTGGTGCGCATGATCGGCGGCATGTTCTTCGTCACCGGCATGTTGCTGATGGCTTACAACACCTACCGCACCGTGCGCGCCGCCAAGCCGGTTGAATATGAAGCGGCCGCGCAGTTCACCGCTGGGAGCGCCCACTGATGAAACACGAAATCATCGAGAAGAATATCGGTCTGATGGCGCTGCTGATGGTGCTCGCCGTCAGCATCGGCGGCCTGACCCAGATCGTCCCGCTGTTTTTCCAGGACGTCACCAATGAGCCGGTGGAGGGTCTCAAGCCTTACACCGCGCTGCAACTGGAAGGCCGCGACATCTATATCCGCGAGGGCTGCGTCGGCTGCCACTCGCAGATGATCCGTCCGTTCCGCGCCGAAACCGAGCGCTATGGCCACTACTCGGTCGCCGGCGAAAGCGTCTGGGATCACCCGTTCCTCTGGGGCTCCAAGCGTACCGGGCCGGACCTGGCCCGGGTCGGCGGCCGCTACTCGGACGAGTGGCACCGCGCTCACCTGTACAACCCGCGCAACGTGGTGCCGGAATCGAAGATGCCGTCCTACCCCTGGCTGGTCGAGAACAAGCTCGACGGCAAGGACACCGCGAAGAAGATTGAAGTCATGCGCGGCTTTGGCATTCCCTATACCGATGAAGACATCGCCGGGGCCAAGGACGCCGTCAAGGGCAAGACCGAAATGGACGCGCTGGTCGCGTACCTGCAGGTCCTCGGCACCTCAATCAAGAACAAACGGTAACGCACAATGGACATCGGGACTATTCGCGGCATAGGCACGGCAGTGGTGTTCATCGCCTTTATCGGCGTGGTGCTCTGGGCCTACAGCAGCAAGCGCAAATCGAGCTTCGACGAAGCCGCCAACCTGCCCTTCGCCGACGATCCCAAACCCAGTGAGCGTGACGAGAAATCTTCCAGGAGCAATAACCAATGACCACGTTCTGGAGTTGGTACGTAACAATCCTCTCCCTAGGCACCATCTTCGCGTTGACCTGGCTTATCTTTGGCACCCGCAAGGGCCAACGCCAGGAAGCCACCGAAGAGACCGTCGGCCATAGTTTCGACGGCATCGAGGAATACGATAATCCACTGCCCAAGTGGTGGTTCATGCTGTTCCTCGCCACCATCGTTTTCGCCTTGGGTTACCTGGTGCTCTATCCGGGCCTGGGTAACTTCAAAGGCCTGCTGCCGGGCTACGAGTACCTCGATAACAAGGCCCAGACGCCGTTCGCCACCGATATCCAGGTCAGTGACGGCGTGCGCAATGCGGGCTGGACCGGCGTGCACCAGTGGGAAAAGGAAATGGCCAAGGCCGACGGGCAATACGGGCCGATCTTCGCCAAATATGCCGCCATGCCAATCGAACAGGTTGCCCAGGACGAGCAAGCCCTGAAAATGGGTGGCCGCCTGTTCGCGTCCAACTGTTCGGTGTGTCACGGCTCCGACGCCAAGGGGGCCTACGGCTTCCCCAACCTGACCGACAACGACTGGCTGTACGGCGGCGAAGCGCAAACCATCAAGACCACCATCATGGGCGGGCGCCAGGGCATGATGCCCGCGCAACTGGCCGCACTTGGCGAAGCAGGCATCCGCAATGTCGCCGGTTACGTGCGCAGTCTGTCTGGCCTGAAAAACCCGGAAGCTATCGAGATAGACGTTGCCGCAGGTCAAGACATCTTCGCCGCCAATTGTGCAGTCTGTCATGGTGCTGACGCCAAGGGCCAACCAGCCATGGGCGCACCCAACCTGACCGATCGAGTCTGGCTCTACGGTTCCAGCTTTGCTCAGGTTCAGCAAACCCTGCGCTATGGCCGCAGCGGCAAGATGCCCGCCCAGGAAGACTTCCTCGGCAATGACAAAGTGCATCTGTTGGCGGCCTACGTGTACAGCCTGTCGCAACAACCCGTGGAGAAGTGATTCTCCACCTGCGCGGCGCGCGACCCACGGTCGCGCGCCGCCAGGGCAAGCCAGGCGTACCATAGCGCTATAGCGAGAATGACCCCGGCTGGCATGCATCGACCGGGGCAGCCAATCAACCGCCGTGGTACACACCGATGAACACGCAGATTCCCGTTAAAGACGTCACCCCGGCCAAGGTCGAAACCGTCGACCTCTACGCCAATCGCGAGAAAATCTATACCCGCTCCTTCACCGGCATCTTCCGCAACCTGCGCATGCTTGGCGGCGCCCTGCTGTTCATCCTCTATTTCGGTACTGTCTGGCTCACCTGGAATGGCCGCCAGGCCGTCTGGTGGAACCTGCCAGAGCGCAAATTCCATATCCTCAGCGCCACCTACTGGCCCCAGGATTTCGTCCTGCTGTCGGCCATGCTGATTATCGCCGCCTTCGGCCTGTTCTTCATCACCGTCTATGCCGGCCGCGTCTGGTGCGGCTACACCTGCCCGCAAAGCGTATTCACCTGGGTTTTCATGTGGGCGGAAAAGGTCACCGAAGGCGACCGCAACCAGCGCATGAAACTCGACAAGGCGCCGATGAGCGCGCAGAAATTCCTGCGCAAGCTGGCCAAGCACAGCATCTGGGCTGGCGTGTCGCTGCTCACGGCGATCACCTTCGTCGGCTACTTCACGCCGATCCGCGAACTGATCCCCGCACTCTTCACCCTCGAGGCCGGTGGCTGGGCCCTGTTCTGGGTCGGCTTCTTCACCGTCGCCACCTATGGCAATGCCGGCTACCTGCGCGAACAGGTGTGCATCTACATGTGCCCCTACGCGCGCTTCCAGAGCGTGATGTTCGACCAGGACACCCTGATCGTCTCCTACGACCCGCGCCGCGGCGAACAGCGCGGCCCGCGCAAGCGTGATGCCGACTACAAGGCCCAGGGCCTGGGCGACTGCATCGACTGCAAAATGTGCGTACACGTCTGCCCGACCGGCATCGACATCCGCGACGGCCTGCAGATCGAGTGCATCGGCTGCGCGGCCTGCATCGACGCCTGCGACAGCATCATGGAGAAGATGAACTACCCGAAAGGGCTGATCAGCTACACCACCGAACACAACCTGTCGGGGCAGAAGACCCACCTGGTCCGGCCACGCCTGATCGGCTACGCCATCGCCCTGCTGGCGATGATGGCGGTCTTCGCCTGGGCCGTGGCCAGCCGCTCGCTGGTCGAACTGGACGTGCTCAAGGATCGCGTACTCTACCGCGAGAACGAGGAAGGCCGGATCGAGAACGTCTACACCCTGAAGATCATGAACAAGGCCCAACAACCGGTCACCTTCCTGATCGAAGCCGATGGCCTCGACGGCCTGGTCTACGAAGGCAAACGCGAAGTCAAGGCGCTGGCCGGCGAAGTGCTGTCGCTGCCGGTCGAACTGTCGATCGCCCCGGAAAACCTGCCGTCCAGCACCAATGAAATCATGTTCCGCATCCGCTCCGCGGACGATGCGAGCATCACCAACGACGCCGCCAGCCGCTTTATCGGCCCGAGCATCCGCTGATCAAGAGGCCAAACATGTCTGACCAAGCACCGATCAAACCCTGGTTCAAGCAGTTCTGGCCCTGGTTCCTGATTGCCCTGCTGGGTTACTCGGTGGTGCAAGGGCTGACCCTTTTGACCATTGCCACGCGCAATCCACCGGGCCTGATCTCCGATGACTATTACGATGTCGGCAAAGGCATCAACCAGTCGCTGGAGCGCGAAACCCTGGCCGCGCGCCTGCAACTGCATGCCACCCTCGACCTCGACGATGAGACCGGCGTGGCCCAATTGCGTCTGCAAGGTCATAGCGGCCCGGCGCAACTGGTGCTGAACCTGATCTCGCCGACCCAACCGGAGCGCGACCGCCGCATCGTCCTGCAGCCGCACGGCCAGGGCCTGTACCGCGGGCAGATGCAGGATGTGGTGCAGGGCCGGCGCTTCGTCGAACTGATCGGCCAGGAAGGCGGCCAGGATTGGCGCCTGTTCGAAGAAGAAACCCTGGAAAGCGGCAAGACCATCCGCCTCGGGGATGCCCAGTAGTGCGCTGCTACGGCATCGCTGCTGGCGAAAGGGTTCGCAGCGCAGATCGCACCCCGCCGCCACGCCTGCCAGCCGGCTACGCAGCAACGCCAGGTACACGACTCCACCCCCATGGCTAGTCCAACCCCCTGTTACCACTGTGGCCTGCCGGTTCCTGCCGGCAGCCGCTTTCACGCCCAGGTCCTGGGCGAGACCCGCGCCCTGTGCTGCCCGGGCTGCCAGGCGGTGGCCGAGGCCATAGTCGCCGGCGGGCTGGAGCACTACTACAAGCACCGCAGCGAAAACGCCGCCAACCCGCAATCCCTGCCGCAGGCACTACCCGATGAACTGGCGCTGTATGACCGCAGCGACGTGCAACAACCCTTCGTCGAACAGCACGGCGAGCTGAGCGAGACCTGCCTGTTGATCGAAGGCATCAGTTGCGCCGCCTGCGGCTGGCTGATCGAGAAGCACCTGCGCGATCTGCCGGGTATCGCCGCGGCCCACCTCAACCTGTCCAACCACCGCCTGCAGGTGCGCTGGGCCGACAGCCAGCTGCCGCTCAGCCAACTGCTCAAGGAGCTGCGCAAGATCGGCTATGCCGCGCACCCCTGGCAGGCCGATGCCGCCGCCGAGCAGCTGCAGCGGGAAAACCGCCGGGCCATGCGCGAACTGGGGGTGGCCGGCATGCTGTGGATGCAGGTGATGATGGCGAGCATGGCCACCTGGCCGGAATTCAACATCGACCTCAGCCCCGAGCTGGACAGTATCCTGCGCTGGGTCAGCCTGTTCCTCACCACCCCGATCGTCTTCTACTGCTGCGGCCAGTTCTTCCGCGGCGCCCTGCGCGATCTGCGCACCCGTCACCTGACCATGGACGTCTCGGTATCCCTGGCCATCGGCGGCGCCTATGTCGCCGGCATCTGGTCGACCGTCAGCAGCCAGGGCGAGCTGTATTTCGATGCGGTCGGCATGTTCGCCCTGTTCCTGCTCACCGGCCGCTACCTGGAACGCCGCGCCCGCGAGCGCACGGCGGCGGCTACCGCGCAGCTCGTGCAACTATTGCCGGCCTCCTGTCTGCGCCTGGATGGCGACGGCCAGAGCCAGAGAATCCTGCTCAGCGAACTGCGCACAGGCGAGCAGGTGCTGGTGCCGCCCGGCGCCCTGCTGCCGGCCGATGGCCGCATTCTCAGCGGTCAGTCGAGCGTCGATGAATCGCTGCTCACCGGCGAATACCTGCCGCAACCGCGCACCGTCGGCGACAGCGTGACCGCCGGCACCCTCAACGTCGAAGGGCCGCTGACCGTCGAAGTACAGGCGCTTGGCGATGCCACTCGGCTGTCGGCCATCGTCCGCCTGCTCGAACGTGCGCAGAGCGAGAAGCCGCGTCTGGCGGAGATCGCCGACCGGGTGGCGCAGTGGTTCCTGCTGATCGTGCTGGTGGTGGCCGCTGCGGTTGGCCTGATCTGGTGGCAGCTCGATGCCTCACGCGCCTTCTGGATCGTCCTGGCCCTACTGGTCGCCACCTGCCCCTGCGCCCTGGCCCTGGCCACCCCGACCGCCCTGACCGCCGCCACCGGCAGCCTGCACAAGCTCGGCCTGCTGCTGACCCGTGGTCATGTGCTGGAAGGCCTCAACCAGATCGACACGGTGATCTTCGACAAGACCGGCACCCTGACCGAAGGCCGTCTGACCCTGAGCGCCATCCATCCGCTCGGCGCGCTGGACGGCGATGCCTGCCTGGCCCTGGCCGCCGCCCTGGAAAACCGCTCGGAACATCCGATCGCCCGCGCCTTTGGCCGCGCCGCCCAGGCCGCCGAGCAGGTCGACAGTATGCCCGGGCTGGGTTTGCAGGGCTCGGTCGGGGGCCGTCAACTGCGCATCGGTCAGCCCGCCTTCGTCAGCCAGTTGAGTGGCCAGGCCGCCCCGGCGATCCCCGGCGCACAGGGCCAGTGGTTGCTGCTCGGCGACGGCCGGGGCCCGCTGGCCTGGTTCGTCCTCGACGACCGCCTGCGCGATGACGCCCCCGCCCTGCTCAAAGCCTGCCGCGCGCGCGGCTGGCAGGTACTGCTGCTCTCGGGCGACAACTCGCCGATGGTCGGCGAGGTGGCAGGCCAACTGGGCATAGAAGACGCCCGCGGCGGCATGACCCCGGACGCCAAGCTGGCGGAGCTGCACAAATTGCATGAACAGGGTCGCCGGGTGCTGATGCTCGGTGACGGGGTCAACGACGTGCCGGTGCTGGCCGGCGCCGATATCAGCGTGGCCATGGGCAGCGCCACCGACCTGGCGAAAACCAGCGCCGATGCGGTGCTGCTGTCCAACCGCCTGGGCAGCCTGGTACAGGCCTTCAGCCTGGCCCGGCGCACCCGCAAGATCATCATCGAGAACCTGGTCTGGGCCAGCCTGTACAATGGCCTGGTGCTGCCGTTCGCCGCCATCGGCTGGATCACGCCGATCTGGGCCGCGCTGGGCATGTCGCTCAGCTCACTGCTGGTGGTGCTCAACGCCCTGCGCCTGACCCGCCCGTAGGGTGGATCAGGCTTCACCGATCCACCACAAGGCTGCAAGGGTGGATGTAAAAGGCTATGTACCAATTAGCTGTTGCATGGGGCGTTTGGGGAAGAGTGGCCCTGCTTGCAAGGGCCGCATAGGTAGGGTGCGCCGTGCGCACCAAGAGCCTGCAGCCAGCGCTGGTGCGCACGGCGCACCCTACGAGGTCAGATCCTTCACACTTAAGCGCCGAAGCCTGAACACAACACGCTACTGGTACATAGCCATGTAAAAAGCGCCAGCCACGCACCCCGATCCACCCTAGCAGACCGTTGAAAAACGTAGGCGAGGCAGGCAAGACAAGGCAAAAACAGGCGAGGAAGCGGACTGGGCTCGCACGCGAGTTTACGAGCTGTAAATGAGCATTCCGACTGGGCTCGCATCCGAGCCTGTTTTTAACGCAGTATTGCCAACGCAGGTAGTTTTTCAACGGCCTGCTAGGCCTTACCGTATTCGGAGACCCCATGCCCGCGCTCTACATCCTGATCCCGGTTGCCATCGCCCTGGTCGGCTTCGCCATCTGGCTGTTCTTCTGGGCCGTCGACAGCGGCCAGTACGACGACCTCGACGGTCCGGCCCACAGCATCCTGTTCGACGACGAAGACCCCATGCACAAGGCCGGCGTCAGTCAGGCGCAAAAAACTGATGAGCCAAGCGACGACCAGGAGCCGCCCCGTGCTTGAACTGGCGCCCCTGCTGTTGTCTGCGCTGATCCTCGGCCTGCTCGGCGGCGGCCACTGCCTGGGCATGTGCGGTGGCCTGATGGGCGCCCTGACCCTGGCCATACCAGCGGAACAGCGCGGGCAACGCTTTCAGCTATTGCTGTCCTACAACCTCGGGCGGATTCTCAGCTACGCCCTCGCCGGCCTGCTCCTGGGCATGGCCGGCTGGGCTCTGGCCAGCAGCCCGGCGGCCATGTTGCTGCGGGTTGTCGCCGCCCTGCTGCTGATCGCCATGGGCCTGTACCTGGCCGGCTGGTGGAGCGGCCTGACCCGCATCGAAGCGCTCGGTCGCGGCCTGTGGCGCTTTATTCAACCGCTGACCCGTCGCTTCATGCCGGTCACCAGTTTGCCGCGCGCCCTGCTCCTCGGCGGCCTGTGGGGTTGGCTGCCGTGCGGGCTGGTCTACAGCACCCTGCTCTGGGCGGCGAGCCAGGGCGACGCACTCGACAGCGCCGCGCTGATGCTGGCGTTCGGCATCGGCACCCTGCCGGTGCTGCTGGCCACCGGCATGGCGGCCGAACGCATGACCGCCTTGCTGCGCAAACAGGGCGTGCGCATGGCCGGCGGCCTGCTGGTGATCCTCTTCGGCCTATGGACCCTGCCCGGCCCGCATCAGCACTGGCTGATGGGGCATTGAAGCAGCTACAAGCCATAAGCTGAAACGCCGTTGCTTCTAGCTTGTGGCTTGCGGCTGGAGCCCCGAACTCCCGTTGACACAGGTCAACACGCTCGGGAGCACGCCTGCATAGACTCCCGACATTGATAGTTGGATCGGGGATTACCCGTATGTTTGACGCCATCCACTGGGATTCGGAGCTGATCCGCCGCTACGATCAGGCCGGACCGCGCTACACCTCCTACCCCACCGTTGCGCAGATGCACGGCGGCGTCGGTTCGTTCGAGCTGTTGCATGCCCTGCGCGACAGCAGCAGGCAACTGCGCCCGCTGTCGCTCTATGTGCATCTGCCGTTCTGCGCGCACGCTTGCTACTACTGCACCCGCAACAAGGTGATCACCAAGGATCGCGGGCGCACCCAGCACTATCTGCGTGCGCTGGAACAGGAAATGGCCATCCTCGACCACCACCTCGACCGCCGTCAGCGCGTCGAACAATTGCACCTCGGTGGTGGCACCCCGACGTTTCTCAGCCATGACGAACTGCGTCACCTGATGAGCCAGTTACGCCAGCACTTCAACCTGCTGAATGACGACTCCGGCAACTACAGCATCGAGGTCGACCCGCGCGAAGCCGACTGGTCGACCATGGGCCTGCTCCGCGACCTGGGCTTCAATCGGGTCAGCCTCGGCGTGCAAGACCTCGACCCGGCGGTGCAGCGCGCGGTCAATCGCCTGCAAACCCTGGAAGAAACCCGCTCCATCGTCGAAGCCGCCCACACCCTGCAGTTCCGCTCGGTCAGTATCGACCTGATCTACGGCCTGCCCAAGCAGACCCCGCAAAGCTTCGCCCTGACCCTGGACGAGATCATCGCCCTGCAGCCCGACCGGCTGTCGCTGTTCAACTACGCCCACCTGCCCGAGCGGTTCACGACGCAGCGGCGCATCGACAGCAACGACCTGCCCAGCCCGGCCGACAAACTGGCGATACTGCAGGCCAGCGTCGCCCAGCTGAACGCCGCCGGCTACCGCTATATCGGCATGGATCACTTCGCCCTGGCCGATGACGAACTGGCCTGCGCCCAGGAAGACGGCGGCCTGCAGCGCAATTTCCAGGGCTACACCACCCACGGCCATTGCGACCTGATCGGCCTCGGCGTATCGGCTATCAGCCAGATTGGCGATCTCTACTGCCAGAACGACAGCGATCTGAACCAGTACCAGCACACCCTGACCAACGGTCAGTTGGCCACCCGCTATGGGTTGCACTGCAATGCCGATGACCGCGTGCGGCGCGCGGTGATTCAGCAGCTGATCTGCCATTTCTCCCTGAATTTTGCCGAGATCGAGCACGCCCACGGCATCCAGTTCCGCGCGTACTTTGCCGATATCTGGCCACAACTGGAACAAATGGCACTGGACGACCTGGTCAACCTCAGCGCCGAAGGCATAAGCGTGCGTCCAGCCGGCCGCCTGCTGGTGCGCTCGCTGTGCATGCTATTCGATCACTACCTTGATCAAGGCAGTCGCCAGCACTTCGCAGAGGTGATCTAACGACGGCCATGCGGCCAGCCTTGTCAGCTTCATTCGACCAACAAAGTCTTTCTGCGACTGGCTGAGACCCGCCCCCTGTTGTAACCTTGGTGCCACTGCGTGTTTTACCTAGGAATCGACGCCGATGTCCGGAAGCATCAAACTGCATACGCCACATCAAGCCCACTGCAAGGATTGCAGCCTAGCGACCTTGTGCCTGCCGCTATCGCTGAATATGGAAGACATGAACTCGCTGGACGAGATCGTCAAGCGTGGTCGCCCGCTGAAGAAAGGCGAGTTCCTGTTCCGCCAGAGCGATGTCTTCGAGTCGGTGTTCGCCGTGCGTTCCGGCGCGCTGAAGACCTTCAGCCTGAGCGACAGCGGCGAAGAGCAGATCACCGGCTTCCACCTGCCCAGCGAACTGGTCGGCCTGTCCGGCATGGACACCGATACCTACCCGGTTTCTGCGCAAGCGCTGGAAACCACCTCGGTCTGTGAAATCCCCTTCGAGCGGCTCGACGAACTGTCGATCCTGCTGCCGCAACTGCGGCGCCAACTGATGCGGGTGATGAGCCGGGAAATCCGCGACGATCAGCAGATGATGATGCTGCTGTCGAAGAAAACCGCCGATGAACGCATTGCCACCTTCCTGGTCAACCTGTCCGCCCGCTTCCGCGCCCGGGGCTTTTCACCCAACCAGTTCCGCCTGGCCATGTCGCGCAATGAAATTGGTAACTACCTGGGCCTTGCGGTGGAAACCGTCTCCCGGGTATTCACCCGTTTCCAGCAGAACCAATTGCTCGAGACCGAAGGCAAGTCGGTGCATATTCTCGACCCGATCGAACTCTGTGCCTTGGCCGGCGGCAACCTCGACGCCTGATCGCAGCATGGGCGACGGCCAGCCAGCAGCCGACGCCTCAAGGACTCTCACAATGATTTTCGACGAATTCAGTATCAAGACCCTGATCCGCACAGTCGCGGACTTCCCCAAGCCCGGGGTGACTTTTCGTGACATCACCCCGCTGCTGCAGTCGCCACGCGCCCTGCGCATGGTCGCCGACAGCTTCATCCAGCGCTATGTCGAAGCCGAGTTCAGCCATATCGGCGCCGTGGACGCGCGCGGCTTCCTGATTGGCTCAATCATCGCCTATGAACTGAACAAGCCACTGATCCTGTTCCGCAAGCAAGGCAAACTGCCAGGCGAGGTGCTGCGCGAGAGCTACCAGACCGAGTACGGCGAAGCCTTTCTCGAAGTACAGGCCGACAGCCTCTGCGAAGGCGACCAGATACTCATGTTCGACGACCTGATCGCCACCGGTGGCACCCTGCTGGCCGCCGCCCAACTGGTGCGACGCATGGGCGCGAGCATTCATGAAGCCACTGCGATCATCGACCTGCCGGAACTGGGCGGCTCGGAAAAACTGCAAGACATCGGCATCCCGACCTTTACTCTCACCGCCTTCGCCCTCGACGACCGCTAACAGGCCGTTGAAAAACTACCTACGTTGCCCCTCTTGATAAAAGAGAGGGGCGTTAAAAACAGGCTCGGCAAGCCGCTTGCGGCTAACGCGCTTTAGCGCGGCCCGAAGGGCGAGCGAAGCGAGTAATGCTCATTTACAGCTGGTAAACTCGCGTGCGAGCCCAGTCCGCTTCCTCGCCTGTTTTTGCCTTGTCTTGGCTGCCTCGCCTACATTTTTCAACGGTCCGTTAATCATGCCCGAGAACATCCTGACCCCGAGCTATGGCACTTGGCGCGAGCGCCTGGCCGACCTGATGGAAAGCCCAGGCATCACCCGCCTGGTGACCACCCTGATCATCCTCAATGCGGCCATCCTCGGCATGGAAACCTCGCCCAGTCTGATGGCCGACTGGGGCGGGCTGCTGCAGCCCCTGGACAAGTTGATACTCGGCCTGTTCATCCTCGAACTGGCATTGCGCTTCATCGCCCGCGGCATCGGCCTGCTGCGCGATCCCTGGGCGGTATTCGATTGCCTGGTGGTGGGCATCGCCCTGGTGCCCGCCAGCGGCCCATTCGCCGTGTTGCGCGCACTCAGGGTATTGCGGGTTTTGCGGCTGATCTCGATCAACCCGAATATGCGCCGGGTGGTACAGGCCCTGCTGTCTTCGCTGCCGGGCATGGGTAGCATCGCCATGCTCCTCGGCCTGGTGTTCTACGTGGCCGCGGTGATGGCCACCCAGCTGTTCGGTGAAGCCTTCCCCGAATGGTTCGGCAGCCTCGGCGCCAGCCTCTACACCCTGTTCCAGGTAATGACCCTGGAAAGCTGGTCGATGGGCATAGTGCGCCCGGTGATGGAACAGTTCCCGCTGGCCTGGATGTACTTCTTGCCCTTCATCCTGATCGCCACCTTCATGATGCTCAACCTGTTCATCGCGGTAGTGGTCAATGCCATGCAAGCCACCCACGACCAGGAAGCGCTGCTGGCTCCGCCCTCGACAACCGAACAACTGCTGCTCGATGAACTCAAAGCCCTGCGCGCAGAAGTCGCCGCACTGCGCCAACCACGCGCCTGACCCACCGCCCCCTCGCAGGAGCGGTCGCACGGGCTTCACGCCCCTGCGAGCCCAGGTGCGCCGTGCGCACCCATGCGCCCGCAGGCTCAACCCATCTGGCTGCCCGCCCCAGCTCCGGTAGCCCGGATGCAATCCGGGGAAATCTGACGCCTGCCAACCGCTCCCGGATTTCATCCGGGCTACGCCCTGGCGCGCGCGGCACACCCTAGTGGGATGCACCAGGACTTCGACCTACTCGAAAAACGTCTCGAAGAAGCGATCCAGCTCGCCCTCGTACTGGTCCAGGAAATACAGGGTGTCGGCCGCCAGCAAGTCGAGCAGGATCATGCCGTTGGGCCCCGAATCTTCGCCAGCCGCGGCGCGCAGGCGTGCAGTCATACCCAGATTGACCAGGCGCAAGTTGCGGTACACCTCACGCAAGTCGCTCAGCGACCAGTCCGCACTCAGGCCCCGCTGCTGGCGCAGGTACTGCCCGAGCAAGTAGGTGCCGAACACCCGGTACAGGGTTTCGTCGGTGCCGCTGAACGGCAGGTGAAACCAGGCCATGGCCTTGAGTTGCCGTGTGTGCGGACAACCCGAGGCCGCCCCAAGCACGCCAAGCAGCGAACCGAAAGCACGCTGCAACGAGGTCCGTTGACGAATATCCCGCCCCCGCCATAGCACCCGTACAGCCACCTCCTCATAGGACGGCATCTGTGCCAACACCTCGACCGGCTTCACCAATGCAACGGCGAAGGGGCAGTAGGGTGTATCCGCGCCACGCAGCGGACAATGCCCGCATTGCTGGAAGCCGAGACGCGCCCAGCCTGGAGGAGCGGTCTCCGGCGTGCCGGGCAGCGCCGCCAAATCGACCTTATGCTGCCAGCTACGGCCATCGGCAAACTCGAAGTGATACTGGATGATCGAATCATCCGTTGCTGACTGCGCCATGGGCTAACCTGAGTGGCGGGGTTATTGAAAATAAGTGTGGCAGCGAAGGTGCTGCGTAGCCATAATTTCGACGTCAAAATAAAGCTAACAATCCTAATTTCAAGGCAAGGTCCAGGTAGCGCAAACAACCCGCACCTGATCGCCAAGCGGAGGTCGCCATGGATAGCCGCCAACGTGAATTGGCCTCTGCCCTTGTTGAGCACATCGAAATCGGCGTGATCGTCCTCGATTCCGAGCTGCGCATTCAGTACTGGAACGACTTCGTTAGCCAGTGTAGCGGCAAGATGCTCGAGCAGGCACGGCAACAGCCGCTAACCCTCACCTTTCCTGAAGCCGACACCCCCTGTCTGAGCAAGATGCTGGCCTTGGCCCGCGACCATGGCGAACACGTCTACACCGAGTGGCACGAGCCCCCCTACCTGATTCGGCTGCCATTCGACAGGTCCGGGGAGCCGGCTCCGTTGAGGTTGCAAAGTACCCTGCTGTTTCCTTTCAAGAGCAGCGCTGACCAGCCGCTATTGGGCTTGCTGCTGTACGACAGCAGCGAACTCGCCCGCGACAACAAACAGCTGGATGCGGCCCTGCATACCTTGAGCAGCAAGCAGGTCGAGCAGGAACTGCTGATCGCCAAGCTGGAAAAAGCCAATGCCCAGCTCATGCAGTCGGAAAAACTCGCCGCCATCGGCCAGCTCGCCGCTGGCGTGGCGCATGAGATCAACAACCCGATCGGTTATGTGTTCTCCAACCTGCAGACCCTCGCCGGCTACGTCCATGACCTACTGCGCATCATCGACGCGGTGGATGGCGCAGCCAGCCTCGACGAGTTGCGCCAGCTCAAGCGCAGCCTGGAGTACGACTACATCCGCAACGATGTCGAGGCATTGATCGGTGAATCCGAGGATGGCATCGAGCGGGTCAAGAAGATCATCGCCGCGCTCAAGGATTTTTCCCATTTCGAAGAGGATGAATTCCGCCTCGCCGACCTGCATCGCGGCCTCGACACCACCCTCAACGTGGTCAATAACGAGCTCAAGTACAAGGCCGAAGTGATCAAGGAATACGGCCAGCTGCCTGCGGTGGAGTGCATGCCCTCGCAAATCAACCAGGTGATGATGAACCTGCTGGTCAACGCCGCCCACGCCATCGAACAGTTCGGCCGCATCACCCTGCGCAGCGGGCACGAAAACGACTGGGTCTGGCTGGAAGTGGAGGATACCGGCCAAGGCATCGCGCCGCACTTGCTCAACCGTATCTACGAGCCGTTCTTCACCACCAAGCCAGTGGGCAAAGGCACAGGTCTCGGCTTGTCGCTGTCGTACAACATCGTGCGCAAGCACAGTGGCCGCATCGAGGTCTTCAGCACCCCCGGCCAAGGCACACGCTTTCGCGTCTGGCTGCCGACCCGGCAGCCAGCCCAACAGACCCAGGAGGACGCCGGCCACAATGAATGAATCGAGTACCGCTACCATCGCCAGCGTGCTGCTGGTGGATGACGAAGAAAACATCCTCAGCAGCCTGCGCCGAGTGCTCAGGGGCGAAGCCTATAGCGTGCAGATCGCCACCGGCGGCGAGCAGGCCCTGGAAATACTGCGCAGCCAGCCGGTCGACCTGGTGATTTCCGACGCCCGCATGCCGGGCATGGACGGCGCGACCCTACTGGCCGAGGTGCAGAAGCACTGGCCCGAGACCATGCGCATCCTGCTCACCGGCTACGCCGACATCGGCACCACCATTCGCGCCATCAACCAGGGGCAGATCTACCGCTATATCAGCAAGCCCTGGGATGACGACGAGCTGCGCCTGACCATGCGCCAGGCCCTGGCCTACCAGCACTCGGAACGCGAGCGGCTGCGCCTGGAAGCGCTCAGCCAGGCACAGAACCAGCGCCTGCAGGAACTCAACGAAACCCTGGAACAGCGGGTCATGGCGCGCACCGCGGAGCTGGAGCAGACCGCCGACATGCTCGACCTGGCTTACGAAGAGCTCAAGCGCAGCTATGTGACGGCGACCGAGGTGTTCTCCAGCCTGGTCAACCAACGCATCCCCAAGGACAAGCAGACCAACACCCAGGTCATTGCCCTGGTTCGTGCCTATGCCGAATTGCACGGCCTCGACGCCGCCCCCAGCCGCGACCTGACCATGGCCGCCGCGCTCTACAACATCGGCAAGCTGACCTGGGACGATCAACTGCTCGGCCGCCCTTCCGATCTGCTCTACAAGCAGGAGCGCGAGCGCTACCGGCAGTACCCGGTTCAGGGCGAGAGCCTGCTGATGACCCTGGAGCCGCTGCAGGATGCGGCCCGAATCATCCGCCATCACCAGGAGCGCTGGGACGGCAGCGGCTTCCCCGATCACCTCAAGGGCGAAGCCACGCCCTTCGGTTCCCGCCTGCTGAAACTGGCCGTGGACTTCATCGAATTGCAGCGCGGCAGCATTCTCGAGCGCAGGCTGAACCGCGATGAAGCCCTGTTGCTGATCAACAAATACAGCGGGCGCCTCTACGATCCGCAGTTGTGCGAGCAATTCATCAGCCTCTGCACCGAACTGGCGCCGGACATCACCCTGGCCGACCCGAGCATTCTCGCCCTGGATACCCGCCGCCTGGAGCCGGGCATGGTGCTCGCCCGCAACCTGCATGCCGACAATGGCATGCTGCTGCTCAATGAGGGCAAGCCGCTGACCGCTCTTCTGATCGACAAACTGATCGCCTTCGAAGCCAGTGAAAGTGGCCACTACACCCTGTTTGTCCGCACCGCCGAGGATGCCACGTTCGCTACGGAGACGACGCCATGATCAAAATCCAACTACTGGACGACGAACCGCAGATCCTCAAGGCACTGCAGCGGGTACTGCGTCCTCACGACTGGGAAGTGCACGCCTTCAGTGACGTGCAGGAAGCCCTGGACGCACTGACCGAGCATGAATACGCGGTGATCGTTTCCGACTTCAAGATGCCGCACCTGGACGGCGTCACCTACCTGCAATTCGCCAAGCAGCGCCAGCCCAATGCCATGCGCATACTGCTGACCGGCCATTGCGACCGCCAAGCGATGATGCTGGCGATCAACCAGGCCGAGGTCTACCGCTTCATCTCCAAACCCTGGGAAGACTTCGAGGTCGAAGCCGCGTTGCGCGGCGCCATCGACCTGTTTCTCCTGCGCGACGAAAACCAGCGCCTGCTGATGCAGGTACGCCAGCAACAAAGCGCCCTCGAGCGCCAGCAGGAGGAATTGCTGCGCCTGGAGGTCGAACACCCGGGCCTTACCCGGGTACACCGCGACAGCGATGGCTCGGTGCTGATCGACGAGTTGGACGACGCACAAGCCAACTGATGATCATCCGCGCCGCCCGGCGCAGATCGATAAGGACGCGAGGATGGACATCGAGACCCGCCACGTGATTTACCAGGCATTTCTGCATATCCTGGCCTTCACCATTCTGGTCCTGAGCGGCATCAGCCTGCTGGATTACCTGTTCTGGTGGCAGCCCGGCACCGCCCGGGTCGTGCTCCTGCCGGACAGCGCCCTGGCAGGCCTGTTGCTCGGTCTCGGGCTCCTGGGTTGCACGCAGCGACAACCCCGCCTGATCAAATTGTCACTCAGCCTGCTGCTCGGATTGGCGCTCTACAGCCTGACACACAACCTGCTGAGCGGCGGTCCTGAGTCTGGCCAATCGCTGCTCAGCGGTTACCAGCGCATGCGCAACCCGCTGGCCCTGCTGTTCTGCCTGCTCGCCATTGGCCTGCTCAGCAGCCAGTGGAGCGCCAGCGGCAAACGCCTGAGCCATACGCTGGGCGTTGCGACACTGGCGCTGACCGGTCTGTCGCTGCTGTCATACTGGCTTCCAGAACTCGCCGACTGGCGCCTGGGATACAATGCCAGCATCAGCCGCCCAGCCAATCTGTTCGGCCTGTCCATGGGTCTTGCGCTGCTGTGCCTCAATCGACTGCCAGCGCAGCGTAACCACCTGCTCGACCGCAACAGCATCCTGACCGGCGCATTCGGCGCCCTCATTACCTGCGGCGTCTGGTACCAGTTGAGCCTGCAGAACATCGCGTCGGATACCCGGCAAAGCGAACTGCTGCTAGCCACACAACAGAACTCGATCATTGGCACCCTCAATAACCGCCTCTCGCTGATCCAGCGCACGGCCGAGCATTGGGCGGTGAATGGGCAACTGCCCACTCACGCCCAATGGCAACAAGAGAGCCGCAGCTACTTGCGCGATTTTGCCGACATCGAGGTGATTGCCCTGCTCGATGAGCAACTGCGCCCACAACGGCTGCTTGGCCGCAGCCACGCCGCAACCGCACAACTGACCACCCTGCTCGACCAAGCCAGCCCGCGCACCTGGCTAGAGCGCATCCTCCCCGACGGCAAACCGCACATGAGCGAGGCGTATAGCCTAGCCGACCGGCCACAGGGGCTGATGGCGATCCGCCTGAGCTTGCCGAACAACCCTGACTGGACACTGGTAACCAGCCTGGATCTGGCCCGCACCCTGGAGGAAGGCCTGGGTAGTGAACCGCACAGCAACGGCGCACGGGTCTACCAGGGCGAGCACTTGCTGTTCGACAAAAACAGCCACCTGCCCGGCGAGACCGGGACCAGCAAGATGCTCGGACCGAATGCCAACAACTGGCGCCTGATCAGCTATCAAGGCGCCAGCACGACCTACCTGACCCCCAACCATTTGCCCAGCATAGTGATGCTGTTCGGCCTGGCCTTCAGCCTCGCCATCATGATCAGCCAGCGCCTGGCCCACCTGGCCATCGAGCACTCCCAGCGCCTGCAAAGGGGCCATTCAGAGCTTGAGCAGAGCCTACGCCGCCAGGCCGAACTACAGGCCCTCAACCAACGGATCATGGACCACTCCATGGACGTGCTCTGTTCCATCGACGAGCAGGGCCGCTTCACCCAACTCAGCCCGTCCGCCAGCGCAGTACTTGGCTATGCGCCAGAAGAGCTGATTGGCCAGCCCTACCTGCAATTCATCGCAGATGAAGACCGTGAACGCACCCGGGACACGGTTGCAGCCATCATGGCGGGCGAATTCCACCACGGCTTTCGCAACAGCTACCGACGCAAGGATGGCAGCACGGTGCACCTGCTCTGGTCCGCAGGCTGGTCGCAGAGCGACCGCACCCTGTTTGCCGTCGCCCACAACGTCACCCGCCTGGTATACAACGAAGCCTACGCCGAGGATCAGCGCGACATCCTCAGCATGATTTCCACCGACCAACCGCTCGCGGAGATTCTCAAAACCATCTGCCTGCTGGCCGAATCTCAGGCGCCCGGTACCCTGTGCTCGGTGCTGCTGGTCGATAAACAGCAGAAGCACCTGATCCACGGCGCTACGCCGAGCCTGCCAGACAGCTTCAACCAGGCAGTGCATGGTCTCGCCATCGGCCCCAATGTCGGCTCCTGTGGCACGGCCGTGTATCGCCGCCAATTGGTCATCGTCGAAGACATCGACAACGACCCGCTCTGGCACGAGTACCGTGAACTGGCCTTGCAACATGGCCTGCGGGCCTGCTGGTCGATCCCGCTGATCTCCCACCATGGCGATGTACTCGGCACCTTCGCCATCTACAGCCAGCAACCCGGCAGCCCGGACGACGACCACCTGCAACTGTTGGCCACCGTCGGCCAACTGGCCGCCATCGCCATCGAACGCCAGCATGACCGCCTGCGCCTGCAGGCCAGCGAACAGCGCTACCGCTCGCTGTTCACCTTCAACCCCAACCCGGTGTTCTCGTTCGACCTGAACGGCAACTTCGAAAGCATGAACCAGGCAGGCTGCCAGTTATCCGGCTACAGCGAAGCGCAACTGCTCGGACAGCACATGTCCATGCTGGTACACAACGAAGACCTGGCACTGATCCAGGACTACATCGATTCCGCCAGCAGCGGCGACAGCCAAAGCCACGAAGTTCGCTGCCGCAACAGCGACGGCCAACTGCTGGAAGTGGACATCACCAACCTGCCGATCATCATCGACGAACAGATCGTCGGGGTGTTCGCCATCGCCAAGGACATCGGCGAGCGCAACAGTATGACCCGCGCCCTGCGCGAAGCATTGCAGCACTCCGAACACCAGGCCGAACTGCTGCGCGGCCTGAGTGAAACCGCCGTCAACCTCAACAGCATCATGGGTACCCAAGCGCTGCTGGACTACATGAGCGAACGCCTGCGCCTGCTGCTCGGCGCACACCAGTCCGCCATGAGCCTGAACCGCGGCGGCAACTGGGCACAGTCGATCAACGCCGTCTCACTCTCGGATAAATACGCCGCCTGGCAGGACGCTCCCACCCCGTCCGACGACAGCGCCATCCGCACCCTGACTGGCGAGACCAATCAAGCGCTTCTGCTGACCCAGGAAGAACTGGAAAAGCACCCCGACTGGCCCGACATGGGCAGTGCCGACCATCGCCACCCGCCCATGCGCGGCCTGCTTGCCGTGCCCCTGCGCGACCACCGCGGTGCCCATTTCGGCCTGCTGCAGTTATCGGACAAATACGCCGGTGAATTCGACTCGGACGACCTGGCGATTGCCCAACAATTTGCCCAGATGGCCGTCGCGGTACTGGAGAACAACCGTCTGATGCAAGCGGTGATCACCGGCGAACGGCGCCTGAAAGCCCAGCTGGAGTTCACTTCGGCGATCACCAACAGCATCGCCGAGGGCCTGCTTGCAGTGGATCGCCAAGGCCAGCTGAGCTTCGTCAACCCGACCGCCGCCGAACTGCTCGGCCAACCGGCGCAGGTGCTGCTCGGCCAGGCACTGGCGAGCTACCTGCCGCTCGCGCTCAACGACCGCGAACATAACGAACGCACCATCAGCTACCACGGCGAAGTCAGGCTATCGCTGACGCCTCAGGGCGAGCGCTATATCGCCTACGACAGCGCTCCCCTGGTCGATGACGATGGCCCACAAGGCTGGGTGGTCGCCTTCCGCGACATCACCGCGCAAAAGGAGGCGGACAAGCAACTGCGCCTACTCAAACGCAGCCTGGAGGCCAGTTACAACGGTGCCCTGATCTGCGATGCGCTGGCCGCTGACCAGCCGATCATCTACGTCAACCCGGCCTTCGAACGCATCACCGGCTACAGTGCAGCAGAAGCCATCGGGCGCAATTGCCGCTTTCTCCAGGGTAACGAGCACGAACAGGCAGGCATCGCCGAAATTCGCCAGAGCCTGGCAGAACAGCGCGACTCCCACGTGGTGCTGCGCAACTTCCGCAAGGACGGCACGCCATTCTGGAACGATCTGTATATCGCCCCGGTGCCTGATGAGGAGGGCGAGATCACCCACTTCATCGGCGTGCAGAACGATATTTCCGAGCAGAAGCGCTTCGAATCCGAATTGGCCTACAACGCCAGCCACGACGTGCTCACCGGCCTGCCCAACCGCTCGTTGCTGGAGGATCGCCTGAGCCAGGGCTGCCAGATCAGCCGCCGCTACAAGCGCAGCCTGGCAGTCATGTTCATCGACCTGGACGGTTTCAAACCGATCAACGACAGCATGGGTCACAGTGCCGGCGACCTGATCCTGGTCGAAGTGGCGCGGCGCATGAACCAGCAGGTCCGCCCGGGCGACACAGTGGCGCGTCTTGGCGGCGACGAGTTCATCGTCATCCTCCCGGACCTGGCGCGCGAAGAGGACGTGCTGCTGGTCACGGAGCGGATCATGGAGAGCATCGCGCGGCCCTACACGATCGGCGGCGTCGACCTGCACATCACCGCGAGTATCGGCATCACCCTCAGCGACGGCAGCATCGAACAGCCGATGCAACTGATCCAGCAGGCCGATCTGGCCATGTACAAAGCCAAGCAACAAGGCCGCAACAACTATCAGTGGTACACCGAGGACCTCAATCTGAAGGTCAGCGAGCGAGTGACCCTGCGCAACGAATTGCAAAAAGCCATCGAAGCCGAAGCCCTCGAACTCTACTATCAGCCACAGATCGACAGCCGCAGTGGTCGGGTGATCGGTTACGAGGCGCTGTTGCGCTGGCAACACGCCGAGCAGGGCTTCATTTCGCCAGCGCAATTCGTGCCCATCGCCGAGGACACCGGACAGATCATCCCGCTCAGCGAATGGGTACTCAAAACCGCCTGCCGCGATGCCCGCCTGCTGCTCGATCAAGGCTTCAATGATGCAGTGATGGCCGTGAATATTTCGCCAGTGCAGTTCCAGCGCGCCAACTTCGTCGAGTTCGTGCGCAGCAGCCTCACCGAGGCCCAGTTGCCGGCCGAACTGCTGGAACTGGAAATCACCGAAACCGTGTTGCTGGCAAATGCCGAGCGAGCCATCTTCACCCTGCACGCCCTGAAAGACCTGGGCGTGCGCATCGCCATCGACGACTTCGGCACCGGCTTCTCCAGCCTCAACTACCTCAAGCGCCTGCCCATCGACAAGGTCAAGATCGACCGCTCCTTCATCCAGGACGTGATCAGCGACCGACACGATGCGGCGATCACCCAAGGCATCATTTCCATGGCCCATCACCTGAAACTCAAGGTGATCGCCGAAGGGGTGGAAACCGAATCGCAGGTCGCCTTCCTGAAGAAAAGCCACTGCGATGAATTCCAGGGCTACTACTTCGCCAAGCCTATACCGCTGGCAACGCTGCAACATTACCTGCTGCAACAGCGCGCCAAGCTTGCCTTGCCAGCACCAGGCAATACTGCCAATAGCAGCACGCAGACGCTGTTACTGCTCGATGACGAAGAAAATATTCTCCGCGCCCTCACCCGGGTGCTGCGGCGCGACGGCTATCACGTCCTTACCGCCAACCGGGCACAAGACGCCTTCGCCCTGCTGGCCAAGCACGAGGTGCAGGTCATTCTCTCCGATCAGCGCATGCCGGAAATGAACGGCACCGCGTTCTTCAGCCGGGTCAAGGATCTCTACCCGGACACCATCCGCATCGTGCTGTCCGGTTACACCGACCTGACATCGGTGACCGAGGCGATCAATCAGGGCGCCATCTACAAATTCCTCACCAAACCCTGGGACGATGCCCAACTGCGGGCCACCGTCGCCCAGGCGTTCCAGCACTTCAACCTGGCCACGCACAAAGAAGAGATAACCACCGGCAGCGACGCCACCGAGCAGAAGTGAAGGGCCAATCGGCTGTCGCACTCGCGCATCGCTTGACGACGCCCCTGCTTGGCGGCGCATACCACAACGCAATGCCGGCAGCGGCATGCCGACTGCTGTCGACGGGCGCAACGCCGCAGCGGGCGCTTTGGCGACCCCTGTCACTCGGGCAGGCTTATCGCCATGGCACCTATCCTGGCAGTTCCGGTGGCGCTGCGAACGGATCGCCGCCAAGCCGCCCTACGGCCAGCAGCGGGCGGTCGCAGTAGGCGAGAGCTTATTCATCCGCCCTCACAGCTGACGGGCGTTTTTTTCAGCGCCCATTCAGTTGGCATAACGTTAGTTAGCGCGATAAATTATCGCCATTCCTTCCTTGCCGCCGGAGAACCTGATGGCCACGCAAGACACTTGCACCGAGCTGCTGCTCGACAATCAACTGTGCTTCGCCCTGTATTCAACCTCGCTGCTGATGACCAAGGTGTACAAACCCTTGCTGCAGGAGCTGGGCCTGACCTACCCACAGTACCTGGCCATGCTGGTGCTCTGGCAAGGCGACGGCATTACCGTCGGCGAGATCAGTGCACGCCTGCTCACCGACCCCGGCTCCCTCACCCCGTTGCTCAAACGCCTGGAAGCCGAAGGCCTGCTCAAGCGTATTCGCAGCAGCACCGACGAACGCGTGGTCGAACTGTTCCTCACCGATACAGGCCGCGCCCTGCGCGAACAGGCCAGAACCATCCCCGCGTGCATCCTCGAGGCCAGCCAACAATCGCTCGATCGACTGGCGACACTCAAAGAAGAACTGGTAGCCCTGCGCAACAACCTGCGACAGGCAGTCTGAGCCTGCGCCACAACGTCGTCACGCGCCCGTTCTCGACATTTGTCCTCACCCCCATCCCGAGGTCGCCGGCAGGCTTGCGGCATACCCAGGTCTATGAAGGAGGCGCGCCCCGCGGCGATTGGCGGACAACGTCCGCCCAACAAACAAAAGCATCGCGCCGGGGCGGCCCTCCCACAAAAGCAGCCAACACCACAATCCCCTGAAGGAGGCGCGCCCCGCGGCGAATGCAGCCCTCAGGGCTGCCAGGGTGATCGCTTAACATTCCGCCTCGGCATGCATCAGCCCCTGCCCTGATCTCACAACCAAAGCCGCCATTTATTCCAAAATTATTTGTTCTTATCGCGAAATACTCAAATAAATATATTGCGCGCAATATTATTGCTCGCTATTGTTCTACCCATCATATTAATTAGCGCACAAACCATTAGCACAACAAACTGAAAAACTGTCGTTCCCGGCGAGCCGAATGCAACAACCGCATCAACCAAACCCAACAGCTTCAGAGGATTACCAGCATGTCGATTGAAACCATTGCCTACCGCGCCTACGCAGAAGCCACCGGCGGCCGCGACGGTCGTGCCATCTCCTCCGACGGCGTGCTCGACGTCGCCCTGTCCACTCCGCAGGAGCTCGGCGGTGCCGGCGGCCAGGGCACCAACCCCGAGCAACTGTTCGCCGCCGGTTATTCGGCCTGCTTCATCGGCGCGATGAAATACGTCGCCGGTCGCGACAAGCTGGCGATTCCCAGCGATGCCTCGATCGAAGGCGTGGTCGGCATCGGCGCCATCCCCAACGGTTTCGGCATCGAAGTCGAGCTGCGCATCAGCCTGCCAGGCATGGATCGCGAGCAAGCACAGACACTGATCGAGCGCGCGCACATCGTTTGCCCCTATTCAAACGCCACCCGCGGCAACATCGACGTCACCTTGACCCTGGTCGACTGACCTCAACCAGCCCCTGCGGTCGCTGCACAATCAGCGACCGATCCATCGGGCGTCCGCTAGAAAATCAGCAAGGTTTGTCGGTCAAGTGCGTGGCGTTACAGCAGCAGAAGCCCGCTGACCGAGATCCAACCCTGCCTGAACCGAAAGACCAGGATGAACCGCGGGTACAGCTCAAGAAACTGCGTCCGGCATCATCGGACAGGGCTGCCAAGAGGTGCGTCGGCGTTCGGAATAGCGCCGTTTATGATTCCAGCACATCCGAGACGGCCCGACTGGCCACGCACCCTGCAACTTCGCCGATATACAGGTAAAAACCAGTAACAAGCAGCAAAAAAACTATAAAGCGCCTGAAAAATCCACATGCAACAGTCCAATCGGACAGAGTTAATTTCCCGTCAAAGCCACTCAATGCCGAAAAATCATTGCGTTCATCACCCTGCTGGGGTATTTCTAGTACTGCAATCCGCATCGATTCATAAGAGATACATCATGGCTAACCGCGAAACTGGCACCGTCAAATGGTTTAACGATGAAAAGGGCTTCGGCTTCATTACCCCGACTAACGGCGGCGATGATCTGTTCGTCCACTTCAAAGCGATCCAGAGCGACGGTTTCAAGAGCCTGAAAGAAGGCCAAACCGTTACCTACGTGGCCGCCCGTGGCCAGAAAGGTATGCAAGCTGAAGAGGTACAGGTAGCTTAAGCTTCCTGTCCTGTTCAAGACGAGCCCCGCACAAGCGGGGCTTGTTTTTTTGTGCTCACTCTTGAGGCCCCCTGTGCAAAAAGACGCTCAGGATGACCCGGCGCCCGTGAAGAACCAAATCCCACCCTACAAGCCCATCTGCTTGCTGATGATCTCGTTCATGATCTCGCGCGAGCCGCCGCCAATCGACAGAATCCGATTATCGCGGTACAGACGCTCCACCAGGCTTTCTCGCATATACCCCATTCCCCCCATGATCTGCAGCGCATCGTAGGTCAGACGATCGGCCATGTCGGTGGCGAAGTTCTTCGCCATGGAGATCTCCTTTATCACACTCTTGCCCGCCGCCATCTTCGCCGCCATCTTCGCCGCCTGACGGCAGGTGAACTCGCGGGAGACCTCCAACTGGGTAGCCATCTCTGCCAGGCGGTGCTTGAGCACCTGGAACTTGCCAATAGGCTTGCCGAACGCCTCACGCCGCTGCGCCCACTTCATCGCTTCCTCGAAAGCCAGCTGCGCCGTCATATTGGCCATGATCGCCAGGGACAATCGCTCGCTCTGGAAGTTGGCCATGATGCCGGCAAAGCCCATGTTCTCGGCACCGATCAGGTTCGACACCGGCACCCTGCAGTCGTCGAAGAACAGCTCGGCGGTATCCGATGCCCACCAGCCCATCTTCTTCAGCTTGCGACCGACGCTAAAACCGGGCGCGCCCTTCTCCACCAGCAACAGACTGATGCCAGCGAAACCGTCGCCACCGGTCCGCACCGCCACCGTGTAGTAGTCGGCACGGATGCCACTGGTGATAAAGGTCTTGCTACCGGTCACTCGATAGAAATCACCGTCACGCACCGCGCGGGTCTTCAGATTGGCCACATCGGAGCCACCTGAGGGCTCGGTCACCGCCAAAGCCATGATCCTCTCGCCTGCAAGCACCTGGGGCACTATGCGCTCGCACTTGCCTGGTTTACAAAATAGGGATTGCGCCATACGCGAAGGCGATAAAGCCGCACCCAGCACGACGCAGAGCTTGTCACCGTAGGGTGGGCTTCAGCCCACCACATACAGTCTCGCCGGACTCTTCGGTACACAGCAAAAGCTTCGCGGCTGAAGCGGAACGCCGCCCGGCCGCCCCTACAGGTGCCAGCGGACCAGCAAGCGCGGCTTGATCGTTCCCACGTCGAGGCGTCGAACCGTCCGCGTGGGCATGCAGGCCGAGACACTCCGCATCTCAGTACAGCGGACGCAGAGCGTCCTGATCGGGGTTACCACGCAGAGATCGAATTGCCGATGGGTATCGCTGCGCTCAACGCCATCCTACAAAAGCCCTGCTATCGCATGAGCGGCGCGCTTTGTCGCCTCCATCAAAATTCGCGGATTGCCTTCGGCTATGGGACTGAAATGGAGCGCCAGCGCCAGAGCGCCTCACAGCTGAATCGGTCGCCGCCCGGCAATCGAATGCGCCAGGGTTCCGCCATCGACCAGCTCAAGCTCACCACCGAGCGGCATGCCGTGGGCGATACGCGACGCGATCAGGCCCTTGTTAGCCAGCAACTGGGCAATGTAATGGGCCGTTGCTTCGCCTTCCACCGTGGGGTTGGTGGCGAGGATCACTTCGCTGAAATTTCCCGCCTCGATGCGCGCCAACAAATCAGGAATGCCTATGGCCTCGGGTCCCAGGCCGTCGAGCGGGGATAGATGGCCCTTGAGCACGAAATAGCGCCCGCGGAAACCGGTCTGTTCCACTGCGTAGACATCCATCGGTCCCTCCACCACACACAGCAAGCTGTCGTCGCGGCGCGGATCGAGACACAACTGACAGACCTCGTCCTCGCTCAGGCTACGGCACTGCTTGCAATGCCCCACCCCTTCCATTGCCCGGGTCAGCGCCTGCGCCAGGCGCAACGCCCCTCCGCGATCACGCTCGAGCATCTGCAACGCCATGCGCTGGGCAGTCTTCTGCCCCACCCCCGGCAGGATGCGCAAAGAATCGATCAATTGGCGGATCAATGGGCTGAAGCTCATGGGAGTACTCGTTGGCTACAGGAGTGTTATGCAAGCTTTTGACCTGGGGATCAACTCCGCTGCCAGGGGTGGTCAGACGGTGTGCAGGACAAGGCGCAAGCAGGCGCGGGCAGCGGAGTTTACTGGCTGTAAATGAGGATGCCCGTGCCTGCTTGCAACGCAGTCATGTGCGCTGGCTGGACGCCCGAACTAGAATGGCATTTTGAAGCCGGGGGGCAATTGCATACCCGCGGTCATACCGGACATTTTGTCCTGGCTGTTCTGCTCGACCTTGCGCACCGCATCGTTCACCGCCGCCGCAATCAGGTCTTCGAGGATTTCCTTGTCTTCCTGCATCAGGCTGTCGTCCAGGCTCACACGCTTGACGTCATGCCGACCGGTCATAACCACGCTGACCAGGCCGGCACCGGATTGACCGGTCACCTCGGCGTTCGCCAACTCTTCCTGCATCTTCTGCATTTTCTCTTGCATCTGCTGGGCCTGCTTCATCAGGCCGGCCATGCCACCTTTCATCATGGTGCTAGTCCTCGGTAATCAGGGGTTAACTTGAGTATCTACTGGTTCGATGCTGTCCGCGCGGATAACCGCGGCGAACTGCTCAATCATTTGCTGCACCAACGGGTCGCCGTGAATTGACTCCTCGGCTTCGCGCTGACGATTGGCACGCTTGCGTGCCGCTGCCTGCGCCGGAGTTTCCTGCTCGGGCATGCACAACTCGATCTGCAGGTTCAGCTCGCGTCCATGGTACTGATTCAGGGCATCATTCAAACGACGCTGCTGGTTCGCGTTGAACAGCGCACTGTGCCCAGGATCGAGATGCAGCAACCAGTTGTCGCCCTCGACCGCCATCAGCGTGCAGTTGGCGCCGATGCTGCCGGTCATGCCGGACAGGCCAAGCTTGGGAAACAGCTCGAGCCACTCGGCAGCCAGGCCGGTCGCCGGCTTGGCTGCCGGCAGCGGGTCCGGCTCGGCAGACTGAACCGCATCAAAATCGTAGTCGAGCGTCTGCGCATCCATCTCCACATAATCGTAATCGCCTGGCGGCGGCTCGTCGTCGCTATCGACGTCCGCATCGACCTGCGGCGCACTGCCGAGCGGCGGCGCCGCTGTCGGCGCTTGCACAGGCAGCGGCTCAGCCTGCGGGGCGCCGGCCTCAAGCGGATGCGCCTGCTCTTCCCAGGGCAGATTGGTGACCGCGGCTACCGGTGCCGGCTGCACCAAGACCCGGGGGACGTCAGCGACCGACGCCACCGGCAGCGCAGCAGGTGCCTCAGCTACAGCTTCCGGCTCGGCCCTCGACGGCGATTCGAGCAGCACGGGCGCGACAGCCGCTGGCGCAGCAACCACAGGCTCAGGCTCGGGTTTAACCTCAACCACGGCAGCAGTCACAGCCGACACAGTCACAGCCGTGCCGGCCACCGGGTTGGGACGGGGATCAGCTGTGGCCTGGCTAATCCCTAGCGGCTTTAGCGCCACCCTCGGCCCATCGCCTGCATCGGCAGGCCGAAACGCCAGCATGCGCAACAGCACCATCTCGAAGCCGCTACGCGGATCCGGCGCCAACGACAGATCGCGCCGGCCGATCAAGCCCATCTGGTAATAAAACTGCACATCTTCGGCAGGCAACACCTCGGCCAGCGCCAGCACCCGGTCGCGGTCGCCCTGACCATTGTCGACCGCGTCCGGCAGCGCCTGGGCGATGGCCACGCGGTGCAGGACATTGAGAATCTCCGCCAGCACACCATTCCAGTCAGGCCCCTGCTCTGCCAGATGACGCACAGCTTCGATCAGGCCACGCGCATCGCCCTCGAGCAAAGCATGCAACACGCCGTACACCTGGCCGTGATCGAGGGTGCCGAGCATCGCCCGCACATCGGCCGCCAGCACCTTGCCTTCACCGAAAGCAATCGCCTGATCGGTCAGGCTCATGGCATCGCGCATCGAGCCATCGGCCGCACGGCCGAGCAACCAGAGCGCATCCTCTTCAAACGGAATATTTTCCGCCCCCAGCACATGGGTCAAATGCTCGACCACCCGTTCCGGCGGCATGTTCTTCAGGGAGAACTGCAGGCAGCGCGACAAGATAGTCATCGGCAGCTTCTGCGGATCGGTGGTTGCCAGCAGGAATTTGACGTGCGGCGGCGGCTCTTCCAGGGTTTTGAGCAAGGCGTTGAACGAGTGCGAAGACAGCATGTGCACTTCGTCGATCAGGTAGACCTTGAAACGCCCACGGCTCGGCGAGTACTGCACGTTATCCAACAGCTCGCGAGTATCTTCGACCTTGGTGCGACTGGCAGCATCGACCTCGATCAGATCGACGAAGCGCCCCTCGTCGATCTCCTTGCAGATAGAGCAAACCCCGCACGGCGTCGAACTGATCCCGCTTTCGCAGTTCAGGCACTTGGCAATGATTCGCGCAATGGTGGTCTTGCCGACCCCACGGGTACCGGTAAACAGGTACGCGTGATGCAGGCGCTGACTGTCGAGGGCATTGATCAGCGCCTTGAGCACATGGGCCTGGCCGACCATTTCGCGGAACGAGCGCGGACGCCACTTACGTGCAAGAACCTGATAACTCATCTAAAACCGTCGCGAGATGAAAGCAAAAGTGGGCTAATCGTAACGGAGCATGGGCTAAATTGCATCCGATGCTCGGCTCGGCGCTGCCTGACAATAATCATGGCATCGACTCAGCCCGTGCAGTGCAAAGCACCAGCTTGCTGGCGATCGTTGGCGACTGCTCGCGGATCGCCAGAATGCAGGGATACAGCCAGTTGGCTCCGCCTGGGTATTAATCCGTGCCCGTCGCAGATTCAGCTGGCTAAAGTTTAATCAAACAGTTACCATCCGGCCCGTTAGTACCACGCTGTAAGTCAATCAGGCCTTCCGGCCCCCTCGATGGATTCCAGGTAACGAACGCAGCGCCCTATCAAGCGATGCCGCACAGTTCCTTACCAGACCCAACCTGCTGACTGATCAGGCCGTCTTGCGCAAGCACTGACTCAGCCTGCCTCCGAAGTACCGACCCGCATAAGCACTAGTCAACACTGAACTTATGCGCGCAGTCCCGCTCCGATCAGATTCATTCCTTCGACCCAGAAAGTCGAAAGCTTGGAGCTTTATTTAGCGCAATGACGCGCCCGCAGTTTTAGGAAACACCCAAAAAATGAACACTCAACACCAAATTCAGGATGCCATTCGCACCCTATCCAACGCTTTTGCGCCATTCGATTGCCGCATCCTTGCAAGCCGCAAGGGCAACTTCAGCTTCACTATCGTCAATCAGGCCGGTATTGCCCAGCATACCCAGCGCCTGTACCCCGAGCAGTACAGCAGCGAATCCTTGCCACAGGTAATAGAACGCGCACGTCAGTCGCTGACGGCCTGAGCGAACTTCGCCACCCCACCGAGGTCACAAACAACCAACCTCAGGATGGAGTACGGTCATGGATAGCATTAATCGCCAGTTCGTCGAAGAGTTGTTTGCGCCTTTGCGCGTCACTTTCGGCCCGCGTCGCCCGGATGGAGGCATTGTCCTCTCCCTGCTCGACGCCGCCGACGCCACCGCTTACAGCCGAGTCCTCAGCGCCGCCCAGCGTGATGATCCGCAAGCCTTTGCGCAAAGCCTCGAAGATATTCGCCTGGAACTGGCCGTTCGCTCCGGCAACATTCCCGCAGAAATGCGCAAAGCACTGAAAGAACAGAACAGCGTACTCAGCTACCAAGTCGACTGAAGCGACTTAAACAGCAAAGGCTCCCCGGCAAAGCCTAATGTCGCTCACTCAACCCCGGTGAGCGGCATTTTTTGATTGCCCAGTGCGGAGAACCTTAGCGACTCTCCCCATGCCACGTATCTCGTCCCGAGACACGGAGATGCCACCGCAGGATGGCGGCCCGCGCTACAAAAGCCCGCTACTGCATGGGCGGTAGCCTTTGCAGCTCTCACGCCATTCAAGCAGGCAAACGGACGTACCTCGTTAAAGGCAAGCAGATAAACGGATAAGGATTAACAGACAACCCGAACGGGTTTGAAGATGGAGGCGACCCCACCAGCCACACCCCGGCACACAATGTCACCGCTGCGGCTGCTCCCTTCCAGGCCTGACCGGGTTCACGGCTGATCGTTGCGGGGGGACCGGCAGGGCCACCATAACGCTACCCGCCTTGCAGCGAGCGGGGCCATTGTACCGGCTTGCCTTGAACTTACAACTGTTTCAAGCACATAGACCTGAGAGGCCGCGCAGGTGAGGTGTCGTAAAGCAGAATGAGAGGGTGCCGACGTCTCACCCCTTGCACGATACTGGCATGGAGTTTCCGTGGTATTGGACTCAAGCATCCGAAACCTGTCCTGAGGCAATGCCAGCGGGGCAAAACCGCAGTACTCTGCGCGAGACATTTTCAGCACCATCCTCTCATTCCAAGGAGCAACAACATGGCCATGACCAAAGACCAACTGATCAGCGATATCGCCGAAGCCATCGACGCCCCCAAGACCACCGTGCGTGCGGCACTCGAACAACTCAGCGAGATCGTCAGCGATGCCCTGGAAAACGGCAGCGAAATCACCCTTCCCGGCATCGGCAAGTTGAAAATCAGCGATCGCCCGGCCCGCACCGGCCGCAACCCGCAAACCGGCAAGGCAATCGAAATCGCAGCGAAGAAAGTAGTCAAATACGTCCCGGCCAAAGCCCTGACCGACGCGGTCAACTGAGTCCGTAGGATGGGTTAGCGGCGCGGAGCACAAGACTCAAGCACAGCGCGCACCCCTGCGCGCCGCGTAACCCATCAACGACGCCGATGGGTATCGCTGCGCTCAACCATCCTACAAAAGCATTGCAGGACGCTCACTGCACCATCGGCTCTTCCAGCGGGGCGACCGCCACAGAGCCGGGATTGCCGCCCACCTGGCGGATGCGGCGGATCTGCTGAACCCGGTTGAGGTTTTCCCAGGCCATGTCGTAATGCGCGGGGGATTGCTCGATGGCGCTGCGGAAGAACTGTTCGGCGGCATCCAGCTTGCCTTCCACCAGGCAGATGTAGCCGACATCGTTGCTGGCCTCGGCACGTTTGCCGATCTGTTCGAAGGCGGAAAGCGCCTCCTCGTACCGCTCCATGCGCGCCAGCAACAGCCCGTAATTGCGCCATAGCGGCTTGTAGCTGGCGTCGTAGCTGATGCCACGCTTATAGGTATGTTCGGCCTCGGGCCATTTCCCGGCCAGGTAGTAGGAGTAGCCCAGGCTGTTCTGCACCAGCACCGAGCGCGGCTCGATCAGCATGGCCAAACGGTAATAGGCTTCGGACAGCGGGAAGTCGTTGCTCAAGTCGGCGAGTACGCCAAGGGCGTTGTAGACCTTGAGCGGCGACTGGTTGTCCACCTTGAGCGCGGCCACGTCGGGCGGGCCGTCGCCCTGCTCGTTGCCCAGGCGCCGTTGATCCAGCGCCACCGCCTTGAACAGCAACGCCTGCGCGGCCTCGTGATCACGTTTGGCCAGTTGCAGCATGCCCATCTCCGCCAGGGCGTCGGGATTGTCCGGCGCGTTCGCCAGCACATCGCCGAAGGCCATCTCGGCGAGCTGAGTATTACCGCGTTCGCGGTGGATGCGCCCGATCCAGAGCATCGCCTCGTAGCGTTCCGGCTCCAGTTCGATGGCCCGCAGATACTGATACAGCGACTGATCCAGGTCGCCGGCCTGGTAGGAAATCGCGGCCATCTGCATGGCCTGATCGGCCGAACTGGCCTGTTTGCGTACCTTGTGCAACAACGAATTGTCGCCGCGATAAACCGAGCGGGTATCGAGTTCCGGCTCCGGCCCCATGGTCTGACATCCTGACAACACGGCCGTCATGGCCAACAGCAGACTGATCCTTTTCATCTCATACCTTCCCGAAGACTTTGAGCACCCCGATGATGGCGGGACCGATGGCCACCAGGAAAAAGCTCGGCCACAGGCACAAGATTAGTGGGAATATCAGCTTGGTGCCGATTTTCGCCGCCGTCTCCTCGGCTTTCTGGGTGCGCCGGTCGCGAAACTCCTCGGCGTAGATACGCAGGGTATCGGCGACGCTGGTGCCGAAGCGGATGCTCTGCGCCAGCAGGCTGACCAAACCGCGGATGTCCTCCAGGCCGGTGCGTTCGGCCAGGTGCTTGAGCGCTTCGGTACTGGCAATGCCGGCGCGAATCTCCGCATTGACCAGGGCCAGTTCCACCGCCAGCTCCGGCTGGCTGACCGCCATCTCGTCGGCCACCCGCTCGATCGCCTGGGGCAAGGCCAGCCCAGACTCGACGCAGACCACCATCAGGTCCAGGGCATCGGGAAAGGCCACCAGCAGCCGGGTCATGCGGGCCTGCTTGCGCTTGTCGACATAGATGGCCGGCGCCAGCCAGCCCACGGCGGCAGCGGCGGTCACCAGGGCAATGCCTATGAACAGGGACAGCTTGGGGATCAGCGGCAATACCAGCAGGGTAAGCCCCACCAGCACCAGCGGTGCCAGCAGGCGCACAGCCCAGTAGGACTGCACCGCCGCGGGCGAGCGATAACCGGCATGCGTCAGCAGGGTGCGGGTGGCCGAGTCCTGGCCCTGTTCGGCGGAGCCAAAGCGCTGGCCCACCTGCTCCAGCATCAACTGCAGGTTGCTCGGCGCCTCCTGACCGACGGCCAGGCTGCCGTGCCCACGCTTGATCAGGGTCAGGCGCCGCTGCACCGGGTCGCGCAGCCCCGACACCAGCATGGCCAGGGTAACCATCGCCAGCACCGCACTCAGGCCGATGGCGCCGACGAACAACAGGCGCGCCAGCTCCTCGTTGCCCACCACTCGATTGAGCAGACTCAACAGATAGTCCATGACCAATACCTCCTCTAACAACGCCAGTGCCTAGCAGCCTGAAACCTGACTTTCCCTCGCTACGGACGCCTAAATCCGACAGCTGCCAGTGTCGCGACATGAATCATCTGTCGCTTTTTGTGGTAGCGCCGCCCGGCGGAGTGCCGCCCAGCCGTTCCCACAGATGTCTACAAAAGCAGCAGACACCGCATTCCCCTGTAGGAGGCGCGACCTCGCGGCGATAGCGGACAACGTCCGCTCAACCAGCAAAAGCATCGCGCCGGGGCAGCAGACACCGCATACCGACATTTCAACGCTGTCGCGCCACTAAACCTGAATCCTGATAATTCTGCGGATCCAGAAAATCCCGATCAGCATGGCGACGAACGCCCAGATAATCAGCTTCTGACCCAAGGGCTCCTTGATCAGCAAAGGCAGATAGGTCGGGCTCGACAGCACAATCGCCGCCGCCAGCACGAAGGGCACAGCCACCAGCACCCAGGCCGACATGCGCCCCTCCGCCGACAGGGTCTTGACCTTGCGCTGGAAACGGAAGCGCCCGCGGATCAGGCTGCTCAGCCGTTCCAGCACCTCGGTCAGGTTGCCGCCGGTGTCGCGGTGGATCAGCACCGAGGTCACCAGCATCATCACCGTCATGCTCGGCATGCGCTCGAGCAGGCCGAGCATGGCCCGGCGCACGTCGTTGCCGTAGTTGATATCGGCGAAGGTCAGGCCGAATTCATGGGCCACCGGGCCCTGGTGCTCCTCGGCCACCAGTTGCAGGGTTTCGTTGAACGGATGGCCGGCGCGCAAGGCGCGGCACATGGCGTCCAGGGCATCCGGCAGCCCCTCCTCGAACTGGGCGAAGCGCTTGCCGCGGTCGCTGGCGATCTTCAGCACCGGCAGCCAGCACGTCAGCAAGGCCACCGGTAGCGCCAGCCACCACAGCCGGGTGAACAGCCACAGTACGATGCCCGCCACCACGCCGAGGATCAACCCGAGCAACAGCACCCGATAAGCCCGGTAGTCATGCCCGGCCTGCTCGATCATCTGCGCCAGGGCCTCCATGGCCGGCAGCTGCTCCAGTCGGGCCTCCAGCGGCGACAGGCGGCGCAGGTACTTCTGCCGCAGCACCGTCTGCATATTCGGCAGGTTGCTGGCATGTTCCAGCACATGCAGGCGCCCGCGGATACGCTTGCGCACCCGCCCCGCCTCGCCGAATACCGGCACCACCAGGCCCTGGCTGAGGAGGAACACGGCGGCGAACACCATGCCGAGGAACGCCAGGATAAATTCACCGGGGATCTGATTCATGACTGCCCCTCCATCCATTCCGGGCGGAACAGGTTAAGCGGCAACTCGATGCCGCGTTTGCCCAGCACATCGCGGAAGGCCGGCACCATGCCGGTCGGCCGGTAATCGCCGAGTACCTCGCCGTGTTCGCCCATGCCGCGGCGGACGAAGGCGAAGATCTCGGTCATGGTGATGATCTCGCCCTCCATGCCATTGATTTCCTGCACGCTGATCAGGCGCCGCTTGCCATCCTCCTGGCGCTCCAGCTGGATCACCACATCGATGGCCGAGGCGATCTGCTGGCGCATGGCCTTGATCGGGAAGGTCGCGCCGGTCATCGACACCATGTTCTCGATCCGGCCCAGGGCATCGCGCGCGGTATTGGCGTGGATGGTGGTCAGCGAGCCATCGTGGCCGGTGTTCATCGCCGTGAGCATGTCCAGCGCCTCGGCGCCACGCACCTCGCCGATGACGATGCGGTCCGGGCGCATGCGCAGGCTGTTGCGCACCAGTTCGCGCTGGTTCACCTCGCCACGGCCTTCGATGTTCGGCGGCCGGGTTTCCAGACGCACCACATGCGGCTGCTGCAGTTGCAGCTCGGCCGAGTCCTCGATGGTGACGATCCGTTCGTTGTGCGGGATGAAACTCGACAGCACGTTGAGCATGGTGGTCTTGCCGCTGCCGGTGCCGCCGGACACCAGCACGTTCAGGCGCCCGCGGACGATGGCCTTGAGCACCAGGGCGATGGCCGGAGTCAGAGTGCCCATCTGCACCAGGCTTTCGGTATTGAGCAGATCCACGGCGAAACGGCGGATCGACATGCTCGGTCCGTCGATGGCCAGCGGCGGGATGATCGCGTTGACCCGCGAGCCGTCCTTCAGGCGCGCGTCGACCAGCGGCGAGGACTCGTCGATACGCCGGCCCAGGTTGGAAACGATGCGATCGATGATATTCAGCAGGTGCTGATCGTCGCGAAAGCGCACATCGGTGCGCTGCAGCTTGCCGAAGCGCTCGACGTACACCGAGGCATGGCCGTTGACCAGGATGTCCGACACGCTGCGGTCGGCCAGCAGCGGCTCCAGCGGGCCGAGGCCGAGCACCTCGTCGGTGATCTGCTTGATGATCAACTGGCGGCTGCTGGCGCTCACCGGCGCCGAATGCTCGTCCAGCAGGCGCTGGCTGAGCTCGCGGATCTGCCGTCCGGCCTCGGCCGGCTCCAGCGAATCGAGCAGCGACAGGTCCATGACCTTGAGCAGTTGCTGATAGATCCTCTCCCGCCACTCGGTCTCCATCGGGTTGAGCCGCGAGCGGGTCTCATACAGGGTATCCGGTGCACTGCTTTCCCAGTCCATCGGTGCGCTGACGCCCTCCGCGTCCTTGGCCTGCGCGTCCTGCGCCGCTGCCGGCGCGCTCTTGGCGGACTGCTGACGCAGGCGATTGCGAAACTCACTGAGCATGGTCTATCCCCCGAAAAGTCGGCCAAAGGTACGTTTGAGCAAACCCTGCTCGGCCGTCTTGCTGCCGTGCAACGCCTGGCTCAACTCGCGCATGCCCAGGGTCACCGGCGCCCGTGGCGCATGCAGTTGCAACGGCACCCCGGTGTTCTGGCTGGCGCTGACCACCGCATAGTCGTTGGGCAGTTTCTGCAGATCGCCGCAGCGCAGCGCCTCGGCAATATCCTGCAGGCTGACCGGCGAGGCCTTGTCGTAGCGGTTGACTACCACCCGCAGGCGGTCGCCCTGCACCCCCAGCTCCTCGCGCATGATGCGCACCAGGCGGGTGGCGTCCTTGAGGTGGCTGAGGCTCTGCTGCACCAGGACATAGACCCGGTCGGCCTGCTCCAGGGTGGTGCCGGTGAGGTGGTCGATCTGCCGCGGCAGATCCACCACCACCCAGTCGTAACTGCTGCGCGCCAGGCGCAACAGCGCCTCCAGCTGCTCCAGACGCACATCCTGCGGCAGGCACAGCTCACCGCTACGCCCGCCCAGTACGTGCAGGGTCGGGCTGAAATGGCTGCAGAAACCGCGCAAGGCGACGCTGTCCATTTCCTCGATCTGTTGCAGCACATCCACATGGCTGTGTGCCGGCACCACGTCCAGGTAGTGGGCGACGCTGCCGAACTGCAGATCGAGATCGAGCAACAGGGTGCTGCCGCCCTCAACGCTCAACTGATGGGCCAGGTTACAGGCCAGCAGGGTGGCGCCCGAACCGCCCTTGGCATTCATCACCGCGATCAGCTGACCGCCCGTGGCCTGTCCCGCCCGGGTCTCATGGATCATCCGGCCCAGGGCGGCCAACAACTCATCCGCGGCCACCGGCTCGGGCAGAAAATCCCGGGCACCGGCCTGCATCGCCAGGCGGATGCCCTCGCGTTCCTCCAGCGGCCCGCAGACCAACAACGGCGGCCGCTCATGGGCCGGGCGCAGCAGCAGGGCCGCCAGCTCCTCGCGCCACAGATGGCTGACCCGCAGTAGCAGCAGGTCGGGCATATGCTCCAGGCCATAGAGCGGATCGGTATGGCCGTTGCTCACCAGGCGTGTGCTCACCTGCAAATTGGGCAGACGTTGACTGACTGCCTTCAAATGGTTGAGAGCAGCCGCGTCGCGGCTGCTGATCAAGAGCTGCAAACATTGCTTGTGAGTAGCTCTGGCTACAGGGACTTCTCTGGCCGTCAGCATTCTGTATCCCCCTCGACACTTCGCCCGAGATTTTCTCTGGGCAGGGTCGACCTGAATACCGGGAGGTCAATGTTTCCTCCAAGCACCGGAATCAGCAGGTCGAAAGTAAAATTATCCACTCGCAACTGGACATAGCGGATAGCGCGGAAGCCGTTGTCGCTGGTGGGATTGAGCACCTCGGCGCCGTTCTCGTTCAGGTAGGCCAGGGTCAGATCGCTGGTTGTGAGATTGGCGATCAGCGGGCTGTCATCCTCGCCATCGTTGTTGAAGATCGCCCGTTGTTTCACTTTCTCTTGCTCTAAATCGGTGACATTGCAAACCGCGGCCAGACGCGCGCCGCGTCGCACCACCTCGTCCAGGGCATTGACGGTGAACAGCAGCCGGCCCATTTCCAGCACGCCGAACAGCAGGGTGAACAGCAGCACACCTATGATGGCGAACTCCACCACATACACCCCGTGCATGCGTCGTCTGTTTACCGCCTTCATCACAGCCCCCTCATCACGGTGGTGGCCACCAGTGGGATGTTCAGCGGGATGGCGTTACCGATCAGCGCCGGCAGGCTGCCGCCGATAACCGGCTGGAATACGTAATTGATGCTGACCTGGACATGCTCGGTGCCTATCGTGCTGACCGTTACATTGGCGGTAGTCAGCCCCGGCACTACTTCATTGCCAGGCTGGGCAACAGGCACACCATAAACTGCGAGGTTTTTGGTTCTAGTCGTGAGCGTGGTATCGATCACCACCCGGCCGAGAGTGGTGTTCCAAGAATGACCGGCCAGGTAGCGCACCGCATCACGGTTGGCCTGCAGCAGGTTGTTGTAGTGGTAGAGCATGCGCCCGAACTCGCCGATGGCCAGCAACAGCAACAACAGCAACGGCAGGGCGATGGCGAACTCGACCATGGCCACGCCACGCTGGAGCTGAAGTTGCTTGAAAGCAGAACCTTTCATCGCACACCTCCTTATCAGAAATTTAATCAATCCATTGCTATTGCGACCTGCGTGCTGCAAGGCAGCCACCCTGTAAGAGCCGGCTTGCTGGCGAAGCCTCGTAGCCCGGATGCAATCCGGGATCGGTGTTGTACGAGACTTACGCCTCTCCGGATTTATCCGGGCTACACCGACCGATTGCCAGGTGAGCCTAGGAGTCGTGGCTCGACTCCCTAACACCCTCGCCGATATAGGTCTTGTACAACTGGATGATCTGTGGTCCTACATCCTCAGCCGGCTCCGGCCCGGCGTAACCACTTCCTTCGCACTCCCGCATGAACTGGCCGAAGACCTCCTTCTCACCGCTTTGCTCGACCTTCTGCAGTAAATAGAAGCAGCCGAATCCCAGCACTGGCACCGAGGTCGCCCCCCCTCCCGCCACTGCGGCACAATTGCCGATCACGACATTGAGGACGCGGCGCTCGGCGACCCCCGAGCAGGAACCAGGACTTGCGGCACAGCCCAGATAGGCATTCTTCCAATCGTTGACATCAGTCAACTGGGCGGCGCCGGCCGACAGATCGCCATTGGCGGAAACGACCACGGCCCCATTCTGCTTAGGCACGCCGCTGTCCATTGCGACCAGTGGCTCGCTGTAATTGGTGTACCAGTCCGGAGGGCAGCTCGCCGGGTCGACGGGGCCGTTGTACAGCCCTAACCGCGTATTCAGGCCTTGGGCCACCGGCCCCCAGGTGATACCTGGTTCGGTATCCACCCAGCCAGTGTCATCGATGCATTGTTCGGTTCCGGCGCAAAACGCCTGGCGGATATCCGCACCGCCCGTACTATCGCCGAGCCGTAGCAACTGACAATTACCCGCACTTGGACTACCGGGCGTACCGCAGGTCAGCGTTTGCAAGTCGCCATACCTATACCCCCAGAAGTTGCCATTTTCAGGGTCGTATTGAGCCGGATCGCCGCATACCACAACAGGATCGATCTTGCAGGTCGAAGCCGTTGGACTCGGACCGGCGGTGGCGATGGCGGCAACGGCCTTATTCGGAGCAAAGCCATCGCCTATTAGTAGCGGGTGCCGCAGGATGCCCCAGAGAAACTCGCTCAACTTGTAGTTGGCTACCTCAACTCGCACATAGCGGGGATCCTCCGACTCGGGGGGGTACTTGAAAGATCCGTAGACGCTGTCGGAAAATTTCACCTCAATAACAAAGTCCGGAGCATCGATAGCATCGGCCAACTCGCCGTTACCATCGGCATAGGCATTACGTGTCAGGGTATCCCGTGCTGCGGCCGCCGCTGCGAGATAGCCCATGGGATCGCCACTCACCTGACTCAAGGTCTTGGCCCCGCTCAACGCTGCCGCATCCACGGCATTTTGCAGGCGCGTCTTGTTCACCAGCATATGCCCACCATCCAGGGCCAAGGCGGCCATTGCCAGAATCGCCAGCATGGCCACCACGATCAGGACAATCACCGCCCCCCGCTGGCGTTGTGGCAGCGTGGTGAACGGTCGGTGCATACGGGGTTTCATCATCCAGCCCTCAGTTACCGATATTGATCTGGATGGGTTGGCCGACCTGCTGCGCGTCGCCGGTGACGCCGCGGTAGCCATCCATGACTTTTTCCGTCAGCGGGCCATCGGTGCCGCTGGGCGATACCTCGGTACCGGGGTTGGCCGCCACTTGCTTGTCGGCAATCTGCTGATAGTTGACGTCGTAGATACTCGAACCCAAAGGACCGACCCGGCCCTCCTCGTAGGTCATGCAACCGCTTGGCCCTAGCAACAGCAGCGTCACAATCATTGTGCGTTTCATCGTGGTTGCCTCCACTGGTTGATCCTGTGCGGCCCGCCAGGCGAGCCACCCTTGCAAATTTGACCCGACCGGCCAGCCGGCTAGACCGTAGGATGGGTTGAGCGAAGCGATACCCATGCTGCTGGGTTAAGCAAAGTTATACCCATCCTGCTGGGTTATCCGCCCAGGCAATGCCCGGCAAAACCGCATTTTCTGCGCGGCGTAACCCTTAATTACGGTGTACCTGCTGACGGGTTACGCGGCGCCTCGAATCTGTGACTTGCCCGGGCATACAAGCGCCGCTAACCCAACCTACGACTAATTCAAATCGTGGCCGAAACTACCCTCACTGGTGCCGAGGCTGACCGGCACCGGACGCCCGGCTTCACGCCCCTTGGTCTTGCCGAGCAGGTAGAAGTCCAGGTCGCTCGGCTCGACGAATTTCTCGGTGGGCAGGCGTACGCTTCTGGCGTCCACCGGCTTGGCCAGGTGCGGCGTCACCAGGATCACCAGCTCGGTTTCGCCGTTGACGAACTCCTGGCTGCGGAACAGATGACCGAGCACAGGTACATCGCCCAGGCCGGGGAAGCGGCTGACGAAATCGCGGGTGTTCTCGCTGATCAAACCGGCGATGGCGATGGTCTGGCCATTGCCCAGCTCGACCGTGGACTGCGCGCTGCGCTTGGTCAGCGCTGGCACCAGCAAGGCAGTACCCACCACCTGCTCGCCGGTCTGCACCACCAGGCTATTGGCCGCCACCAGCTCGCTGACCGAGACATTCAGGTTGAGGTTGATCCGCCCCGAGTCGAGCACCACCGGCAGAAATTTCACCCCGACGCCGAACTCCTTGAACTCGATGGTGATGCCATCATCGTCGGATACCGGAATGGGGAACTCGCCGCCGGAAATGAATTCCGCCTGCTGCCCGGTCAGGGTGGTCAGGGTCGGCTCCGCCAGCACCTTGGCCGTACCGTTGTCCTTGGCCGCCTCCAGCACCACGTTGAACAGGAAGTTGTCCGAGAGGAACTGGCCGAGGAAGCCCTTGCCGCTGCCGATCAGGCTGGTCGGATCGGGCACGATAAAGCCATCGTTTACCGGATCGGGCACGAATCCAATCGGAATCCCGCCTGGCCCGACGCCATTGTTGAAGCCCCCCGTGGACCAGCGGCTGGAAGAGCCGAAGTCCAGGGCGTTGAAGCGCACATTGATGCTCTTGACCAGACTGCGCTGCATCTCCGCCACCTTGACCTCCAGCATCACCTGCTGGCTACCGCCGACGGTGAGCAGGTTGATCACCTCCAGCGACTGGGTCGGCGCCGCAGCCGCCGCCTCACCCTCGCCCTGGACCACGCTGGCGGTCTGGGCGCTATAGGTCTTGGCCAGCTTGACCGCGGTATCCATGGCCGCCGCGCTGCTCACCTGGCCGCGCAGCACCAGCGCGCCCTGGGCACTGAAGACCTCGATGCGCTCGTTGGGCATCAACTGGTGCAGTTTGCCCTTCAAGCCGCCGAGGTCGTGTACCACTTCCAGGTCGAGGCTGTCGATCAGGCGGTTGCGGCTATCCCACAGCAGCACGTTGGTGCTGCCCAGGGAGCGGCCGAGCAGGTACAGCTGGGTCGGGCTGGTGATCAGGATATCGGCGATCTCCGGGTTGCCCACCGAGACTTTCTTCACCGGGGCGCGCGTGCTCAGCACCCGCGATTTATAGATCGGCACCTCGATATTGCTGATATTGGCTGCCGGCATGCTGCTTACCGCCGGCGGCGCTTCAGCCGCCTGTACCGCGATGCTCGACAACAGCCAGGCGCCCAATGCGTACAGCGCGTATGACCTGAGTCTCAGGATGATCTCCATGCCCTACTCCTTGCTTGTTATGTCGCCTTGCCGGCTTAGCCCAGCAGCGGAAAACCGCTACCACTGCATTCGTCCCGTGAGGAGAATGGGGAGCGCGAGAACCCCGCCTGGCTCGCGCCTCCCCTCTCCCGCCCTACAACTGCACCTTGGTCGCCTCCACCGCGGTACCGCGAATGATCGTGACCCCTACACCAGCGCCGCCGCTGCGCCGCACCAGCGGTTTGGCCGGCGCCGGAGCGGCGACCGGCGTCGGCGCAGGCGCCTCGACCAGTGCCAGCGGTGCGGCTTCGAGCTTTTTCTGGTTGTTCAGCGGGTTGCGCAGGGCCAGTTGCAGCCTGCCCTCGGTTTGCGCCTTGACCAGCACCTCGGCCTCTACGCTGCTCATCTCCAGGGTCACCGCGCGCACCACCACCGGCTGGGTCTTGTCGGTGCTGGCGGTCTGGTCGACGGCCAGTACCCGCAGGTCTTCGAGGATGGTCTTCGACTCGGCTTCGCTGTTATTACCGACCTTCCTGGTCGCCAGCACATCGACCCGGTTGCCCGGCAGCAGGAAGCCACCGACCCCGACCACGTCGTCGACCCGCACCGAGATGGCGCGCTTGTCCGCCCCGATCAGCGAGGCCAGGGTGCTGCCGCCGAGGTGCTCGGCCAGCCGCGCGCCACGCAGGATGTCGCCGCGCAGCATGCTGAAGGTGGCGATCTTGCCGATCACCTTGTCGGTGGCATCGAAACCGTCGTCCGGCACCGTGTTCTTGGGCATGCGCACCAGGCTGACGTGCTGGGCCTCGATCATCTGACCGAAGGGGATTTCCACCGTGGCCACTACCACGCTCTGCAGGTTGTCGTCGGGGCCGGCATTCAGTCGGGCACTCAGCCAGTTGTTGGCCATCCAGGCGGCGCCCAGCCCGAGGATCAGGGACAGGGCAACCAGGGTCAGGGTACGCGCGCTCATGTCTGTATCTCCTTAGCCAAGAAAATCAAGCTGGATAAAGTAGTTACGCCAGGCCCACTCCAGCTCCTGCGGCGACAGCGGCCCGTCACCATCCAGGTAGCGCTGGCGATCCTGCGCCATGCCCAGCAGATCGCGCGGGTGGCACGGCACCAGCGGCATGCCCTCGGTCTCGTACAAGCCTTGCAGCACATAGCGCAGCAGCACCGGGTCATAGGCGATGCCCAGGCGCTCGCACTCCTGGCGCCAGATGCGCTCGTACTCATCGGCCTTGAGGTAGTTGAAGTGCAGCTTGTAGCCGATCCGCCGGAGAAAGGCCTCGTCGGCCAGCTCCAGCGGGTTGAGGTTGGTGGAGAACACCAGCACCAGGTCGAATGGCAGCTCGCAGTGGCGGCCGCCGCCGAGGTTGAGGAAGTCGCGCTTCTCCTCCATCGGCACTATCCAGCGGTTGAGCAACTCGGCCGGCGCCATGCGCTGACGGCCCATGTCGTCGATGATAAACAAGCCGTTGCTGGCCTTGAGCTGCAGCGGCGCCTGGTATTGGCGGCTGAACGGGTCATAGCGGATATCCAGCTGCTCCATGCTCAGCTCACCGCCGGTGATCAGCACCGGGCGCTTGCAGCACAGCAGACGACGGTCGATGCCCTCGCTGAGCATCAGGCTGTTCTGCTGCGCGTCCGTGTCATCCAGACGCTGGTGCACCTGGGGGTCGTAGATCTCGATCACCGCCTCGTTGATCGCGATGGCGTAAGGTACCCAGATGGCCTCGGCGAACAGGCGGATCAGGCGGCTGCTGATATAGGTCTTGCCGGTGCCCGCCGGGCCGTAAATCATGATGGCGCGCCCGGAATTCAGGGCCACGCCCAACTGGTCGAGCATGCCCTCGCTCAGCACCACGCCGCCGAAGGAGGCGCGCATGTCGCGGGCGGTGATGCGCCCGTGGTGAATGGTTTGCACCTTGAGCAGCGAGCGGTAACTGCTCACCGGATAGGGCGCCGCACCTATATAGCCGCTGCGCGCCAGGGCATCGCGGGCGGCGCTGCGACCACGTTCGGTCAGGCCGTAGCGCAGCCCCTGGGCGGCGGTCTGGCCGCCCGCCTGACCGAGTACCTCGACCCGGCCATCCTTGCGCAGAAACGCCAGGATCTCTTCCAGCACCGCGCCGGTCAGCGCCAGGCGCTCGACCAGCTGCGGCATACCCAGCACCCCGGCATCGTGCAAGTGCTTGCACAGCAGGTCGCCGAGCAAATTGTCCGCCAGGCCGGTCTCGCGAATGCTCCGCGGCTGCGGCGCCAGGCGCTCCACGGCCTCACGTTCGCTGGGGTAGGCGTCGCTGTCGCTGATGGCGTACATAGTGCCGACCTCCTCCTAACCCAATATTCCTGCCGGTAGTCCCACAGGCCGCCAAACCAAACTGAATGCTGTACCGGTCAAGATGGCCAGGGCGTATGGGAAACGCATTCGGATAGCATCGCCCTCAACGGTTGGCACATAGGTACGCAAACTGAGCATCACCCAATATCGGTGTAACGACCGCCAAAACTGCCGCTTGTAAATCAGAAAAAGAACACCCAATAAACTGCCACTTATTACAGTTAACGCCACTGCCCAGATACTCGTACCCAAAGTTAAAAAACTGCCCGCCATCGCCATCAATTTCACATCGCCGGCCGCCACGCCACCTAGAGCGTAGAAAGGTATAAACAGGCTGAAACCGATCAGCAGCCCCAGCGCACCGTTCCTCAGCCCTGGCCAACCTCCGGTATAGGCCTGGACAGCCAGTGCCAGAATCAAGCCAACCAGTATCAGCAAGTTAGGAATGCGGTGGTGGCGCACATCGCTCACCACCGCTATCAGCAAGAGCCCGAGCAGCAAAACTGCAGCAAATATTTGCCCTTGAGCCATAGCCGTATTGCCTTTTATTTAGGTTGTTAATGAAGATCTCAGCCAATTAAGGAGTGGCGCAGCTAGCTGCTGTGCCACCAATAGCTGTAATCAGTGCATTAATTACACCGCACACGCTTTGTCCCAATGCGGTGAATGCTGCAACCAGCACGAGGCTTACCAGGCCACCTGCGACTGCATACTCAACAACCGTCAACCCATCCTCGTCCTCAACGAACTTCATCACCGCAGTCTTGATTGCTTGAAAAGTCATTTCGCCCACCTCACTAGAAAAGTTGTTCTTCCAGGAATCGGCGGCACTGCCTGCCCCGCCTGCTTGAACCCTAGTCGGCGGGAAAAATAGCGGTTAGGAGATTTTTGCGAATCACCAGGACTTTTTTGCAGCGATTGCCCAGGCAGCAAAAATACCGACAGCGCGCGCGGCGCCAGCAATGGAAAACCCAGGAAAAGGAATGACTTACGGATGACTCCGATTCGCAAGCGACCAGCGGTGGCTCCCCGGCGCGACGAAAAAGAGCGGAAAGCCCAGCTAACACTGGGCTCGCGGCAAGCTATAGAAGCAAATTAACTTGACTTGTTTTCTCTTATCAGAATTTGATCTTTACAGTACTGGCATAGTGACAATACTCAAGGCGGGGGAGAGACAACACTGAGGCGCAGAGCTAAGGGTATGAAGTCTAACTCGGCCAGCAAGCCATTATTGTTATGGTTCGATTTAACCCATGACCGATCGGTTGAAGAGCTGATCGGGCATTTCCGTTCAAGCTGCGATTGCCGGCTGGCGCAAAACAGCGTCCTGCCCGTGCAGGCCCACGCGCAACAGCCGGACATGCTCTGCATGCACTTCGACCGCCCGGATGCGCTCGGCCTCAACCTGTTGCTGGAGATCAAACGCTCCGCGCCCTCGCTGCCGATCACCATGTTCACCGTGCAACACTCGGAAGAGCTGGCCATCTGGGCCATGCGTTCGCGGGTGTGGGAATACATGGTGCTGCCGCTCACGGCCGCCGAGAAAAGCCGCTATCTGCACTCGCTCAATCAGCTGTGTGAGTTGCGCCGCCGCCCTTATGGCCAGCAGCAGAAGCCGCTGGTCGAGCGCCACCCGTCCCTGCCGGACAGCATCAGGCTGACGGCTGAGCACCAGAAGCACCAGGCCCTGAACAAGGTACTGGACTACATCGAGCAGCATTTTCGCGAAAGCATCGACCAAAAGGCACTGGCGCAGCGCTTCGGCATGACGCCCTTTCGCTTCAGCCGGCTGTTCAAGGAAGTCGTCGGTGTCGGCTTCATGGACTACGTCCTGAACAAACGCATGGACTTCGCCAAGGAGCGGCTGAACCATAGCCAGATGCCGATCACCAGCATCGGCTACGAAGCCGGCTTCAAGGACCCGTCCTACTTCGCCCGCGCCTTCAAGCAATACGTCGGCTGCACCCCCAGCGAATACCGCCAGGTCTGCCACCCCTCAGTACCGGTGATAGCAACACCCGAACCGCCGACGACCGAAGTACCCGATGGCCTGAGGCCCGGCATTCGCGCCTGACCCTGCTTGCAGCAGACACCGCCTCCCCCTGTAGGAGGCCCGACCTCGGGGCGACAGCGGACAACGTCCGCCCACAAGCATCGCGCCGGGGCGGAGCTCCGCCCTCCCACAAGAGCTGTAGGAGGCCCGACCTCGGGGCGACAGCGGACAACGTCCGCCCACAAGCATCGCGCCGGGGCGGCCTCCTACAAAAGCATCAAACACCGCATTCCCCTGTAGGAGGCCCGACCTCGGGGCGATAGCGGACAACGTCCGCCCGCAAGCAAAAGCATCGCGCCGAGGGCGGCCCTCCCACAACACCTGTAGGAGGCCCGACCTCGGGGCGATAGCGGACAACGTCCGCCCGCAAGCAAAAGCATCGCGCCGAGGGCGGCCCTCCCACAAGAGCTGTAGGAGGCCCGACCCCGCGGCGATGGCGGGCGCAGTCCGCCCAACAAGCAAAAGCATCGCGCCGGGGCGGCCCTCCTTCAGCTGGGCGCGTCTGACGACGAGGCAAACGCCGACGTCGTCTAACAAAACGGGAGGCCACTGGCCTCCCGCTGATAGTGCAAGCCCGTGCAACCGGCTCACTTGACCTTGTAGATGATCCCCGGGCTGCATTGCACCATCTGATAGCGCTCCGGCAGACCGTTGAGTGCCTCCGATGCGCCGAGAAACAGGTAGCCACCCGGTTTCAACATGGCATGAATGCGCGTGAGAATGTCTTTCTTCATCTCGGCGGAAAAATAGATCAACACGTTGCGGCAAAACACGATGTCGAACTTGCCCAGACTGGCATAGCTGTCCATCAGGTTCAGCGGGCGAAACTCGACGCGGCTTTTGATCGCCGGCTTGACCACCCAGCGTCCCGGCGCCTTCGGATCGAAATAGCGCTGCAAACGCTCCTGCGACAGCCCCCGACCCATCGCCAGGCTGTCGTACTCGCCGGATTTGCAATTGGCCAACATCGTCGGCGAAAGGTCGGTGGCGACGATCTGCACGCCGGCCTTGAGCTGGCCGATATTGGTTTTCTCGAACTCGTCGATGCTCATCGACAGCGAATAAGGCTCCTGGCCCGACGAGCAGGCCGCCGACCAGATACGCAGGCGCTGCCCCGGATTGGCCTTGATCAACTCGGGCAAGACCCGGTTCTTCAACACCTCGAAGGGGTAGGTATCACGAAACCACAGGGTTTCATTGGTGGTCATGGCATCCACCACCTGCTCGCGCAAACCGCTGCGTGGCTGGCTTTGCATACGCTGCACCAGCTCACCCAGGGTCTTGATCCCGTGTTGTTCCTGCAATTTGTTCAGCCGACTGGATACCAGGTACTGCTTATTGCTACCCAGTAAAATGCCGCAGGCCTTTTCCAGAAAAATCCGGAACTGCTCAAAATCCACATTACCTGAAGACACTAGCCAGGCCTCGCCAATCAAAATATCGCACTGAAAGATGCACCCTCTGCCCTGTCGTCAGGCCGAAGCAAAACGGCTGCAGTCGCAGATACGGTGTTAAACACAGATCAGGCCCCGGGCCTGCATTTTTGTTGCGCGACGCAGTGCCTGCGCCACTCGGCCACACTCACGAGGTTTGATCCACTTCATTGATGCGTGCGACCACCCGCGATGCCAGGTCATCGGGACGAAACTTGGGGAGAAAATCATCGGCGCCGACCTTCTTCACCATGGCCTGATTGAACACCCCGGAGAGCGAAGTATGCAGGAGGATGTGCAATTTCTGCATGCGCGCATCGCCGCGGATTTCTGCGGTCAGGGTATAGCCGTCCATTTCCGGCATCTCGATGTCGGAAATCAGCATCAGCAGTTCCTCACCGGGATGCCGGCCCTCGTCCGCCATGTTGCGTAGATAATCCAGGGCTTGCCGGCCATCGTTCAGCGCCGTGACCTCGACCCCCACGGTTTGCAGGCAGCGAATCACCTGCTTACGCGCCACCGATGAATCATCGACGATCAGGACGTGCTTGCTGAGCGCCTTGTTCTGGGTGTTGGCATCGACAACGCCGACAGATATCACCTCGGACGTCGGCGCCACCTCGGCGAGAATTTTCTCCACATCGAGGATTTCCACCAACTCCTTGTCCAGGCGGGTCACTGCGGTCAGGTAGTGATCGCGCCCCGCCCCCTTGGGTGGCGGATGGATCTCCTCCCAGTTCATGTTGACGATGCGCTCGACCGAATGCACCAGAAAGCCCTGAACCTTGGTGTTGTACTCGGTAATGATGACGAAACTGTTCTGCAGATCCTGCAACGGCGGTCTCCCGGTCGCCATGGACAGATCGAGGATGGGAATGGTGCCCCCGCGAATGCTCGCCACCCCCCGCACGACAGGGCTGGATTTGGGCATGATGGTGAGCTTGGGGCATTGCAGCACCTCCTTCACCTTGAATACGTTGATGCCATACAGCTGCCCGCCATCGAGGCGGAACAGCAGCAGTTCCAAACGATTCTGACCAACCAACTGGGTGCGCTGGTTAACCGAATCCATTACACCGGCCATGCTCAAACCCCTCTGTTTGAGTCGCGCACATTGTGCCCAGCGTAGCAGGCGGCACGCGCCTTGCTAGTCACTTTGCATGAACGCAGAAACGACAACTTTTCGACACTTTTATCGACGCAGGTATCGAGACCTGACGGCAAAAGGCCGCTACTGGCTGGCAGTTTTACCTGCTTTGCTCGCGCTCGGCTACAGTTCGCTGGCTGCTGCCGCGGCAACCTTGCCTGAACAGCTTATCGGCACTACCCACAGCTTTCTTGAGCTGACGGTGGCCGACTACCTGCAGCGCAGCGAAATCCAGGGGCGGCATGAGATTGAAATCAACCGTCTCGATCCACGTTTGCGCCTGCCGCTGTGCGACAAGGAATTGACGGTCACCCTGGAAAGCCCGGCCCAGCCGATTGGCCGCGTTACCATGCGGGTGCGCTGCGATGGCAGCTCACCCTGGACGGTTTTCGTTCCCGGGCAGGTCAGGTTGTACCGTGACGTGGTCACCGCCATCCGCCCGCTCAAGCGCGAGGCCGTGCTGAGCGACATGGATGTGAGCCTGGTGGAACGTGATGTCGGCCTGCTCAACCAAGGCTACCTGACCAGCCTCAAACAGGCGGTCGGCAAAAAACTGACGCGACCATTACAACCGGATCAGGTAGTGGCGCCGGGGCACGTCGAACAGGCCGAGGTCATCCGCAAAGGCGATCAGGTGGTGATCAGCGCACACAGCGGCGGCATGAGCGTGCGCATGCCGGGCGAAGCCCTGTCGGACGGGGCCATCGGCAAACAGATCAGCGTGCGCAACCAACGCTCGAAACGTATCGTCAAAGCGCGGGTAATAGGGCCGGGGCAGGTTGAAGTGGCCATGTAGGCACGATTATCGCCTTAGCTTTGGCCAGGTCGACTTACGACTTTTCACACTGTGGTTAATCTGCTTGTTGAAAAACAAATTGTCGAAACACCGGTTATTTCTCTAAAGTTTCTGCAGACACGGCCGAGAACCAGGCAAGCGTCCAAACACTGTTCGAGGTTTTGCATCATGGTCATCGACTTCAACCGGCTAAACAATGCCGCCACCCCCGCCAATTCAGGGCGTGTGGGCGGTGCTCAGCCTGGTGGCCGGAATGAAGCCATCAGCGACAAAGCGACCAGCCCGTCTCCAGCCCAGCAGGCAGACGCCAGCAAGAGCGGTGAGTCGGTACAGCTCAGTCGCGAAGCGCAACAGCTGCAAAAAATCAGTGAAAAACTGGCCGAGCAACCAGTCGTCGATAAAGAGCGGGTTGCCCAGCTCAAACAAGCGATCCTTGACGGCAGCTACCAGGTCGACAGCCAGCGCGTTGCCGGCAAACTGCTCGATTTCGAATCCCAGCGCTAGTCTAGCTGGCCGTTGAAAAACGTAGGCGAGGCAGGCGAGACAAGGCAAAAATTGCCGCAACGTAGCGCAGCGGAGTAACAGCCGTAGGCTGGCCCGCAGGGCGAGCGAAGCGAGTCAAAAGCGGAGTTTACTGTTGTAAATGAGCATTTTGACTGGGCTCGCACCCGAGGCCATTTTTAACGCCGTATCGCCCTCGTAGGTAGTTTTTCAACCGCCGGCTAAAGGCAACGCCGGGATGTTAGCCTTACAGCGCAATAGCGCTGCTACGGCCCGCTGACACCTGAGAGCCTGCGATGCACGACACCACCCTGCTTGAGCTTTTCAACGACGACATCGGCAGCGCCGAGCAACTGCTCGAGCTGCTCGATGACGAATTCCAGGCTCTCGGCGAGCGCGACCTGGTTCGCCTGCAAAGCATTCTGGGAAAGAAACAACCGCTGCTGGTGCAACTCGACCAACACGGCCAGGCGCGCAGCCGACTGCTCCTCAGCCTGCAGCTGAGCGCCGATCGCGCAGGCCTGCAAACCCTTGCCGAACGCTCCAGCCAGGGCGCTGAACTGCTCGCGCGCGGCGACCAACTGCAGACACTGCTCGAACGTTGCCAGGCTGGCAACTTACGCAACGGTCGCTTGATTCGCTCCAACCAGGCCACGACCAGCAACATGCTCGGCATTCTCCGTGGCGGCGAAACCCCCAGCCTCTATGACAGCCGCGGCAGTACCGCTAGAATCGGCCAGCAGCGCCCGCTCAGTCAGGCCTGAACACTTATAACAAGGCACAGGAAAAATGCTGTCATAATGCCGGCATCCTAGCGCCATCGTATTTGCCTGGAGAGTTCTGGACCGTGTCCAACCCCTTTATCGAGGATGATGGCCCGCAACCACCGAAGGTTCTCAAAGCCCCCGTGGAAATCGTGGCCAATCTGCGCCAACTGCAACAGCACCATGACCCGCTGGTTATCACCTTCCACGAACGCAGCCAACGTTTTCAGAGCTACCTGATCGAAGTCGATCGCGACAAGAATCGCCTGATTCTTGATGAGATGATCCCCAACGATGCCGAACGCTATCTGCAAAATGGCGAACCTTTTCGCATCGAAGCCTTCCATGAAGGTGTGCGCGTGGCCTGGGAGTGCCTGCAACCGGTACAGATAGCAGAACACCAGGGGGCACGCTGTTACTTCAGCCCCATGCCTGAAGCTGTGCATTACCATCAGCGGCGCAATGCCTTCAGGGCTCCGCTCAAGCAATCCGATCAGGTCAGGATCGAACTGGCCGGCGACAAGCTGCGCAGCCCAGTCCAGGGACTACTGCTGGATATTTCCGCCACAGGCTGCAAGCTGCGCTTGCCAGGCAACGTCGCCAGCAGCCTGCATTCCGGCCAGGTTTATGAGCGCTTCACCGCTCAACTGCCCTTCGGCGCGATGACCACCGCAGTGGAACTGCGCCATGTGCAGTATGAAGAAAAACTCGATACGACCTTTGCCGGCGTGCGCTTCCACCGCATGAGCGGCCTGGAGCAACGCCAGGTCGAGCGCTTCGTCTACCAACTGCAGCGCGAGGCACGCCGTTTCGACAGCGACGGCTTGTTCTAGGGGGCTGCCCGGCAGGAGCGCTGCAAATTGACCGTGGGAGGCGCTTCAGCGGCGCTGGCGCGTAGCGCCCATGATCGCGGCTAAAGCCCCTCCCACCAGCGTCTCGCCAGCATGGCAATATCGGTCAAATTCGAACGCTGCGGACGCTGCGGACGCTGATGAACACCAGCGAGTCCGGGAATACGCTGTGCCTGCCGAGGTCACGACCAACCCAACCGCGGGGACTGGTCAGACTTCGACCCGAATGCCCAGCGCTGCCAGGCGCGGCAGGTCTTCCGGGCGATCGACATCCCACAGCACCGGCAATAGCCGATGATGCCAATCCAGCTGCTGCAAGCGCTCGCAGGTCATGTTCAACACCTGGTCGGTCCCCCAGGGCATAGCGTGAAACAGCGCGGGATCGACGCAACGCAAGCCGAGCAGGACATAGCCGCCGTCCTCCGCCGGCCCCAGCACCACAGGTTGCCCGTGCAACGCCTCACAGGCGCCACTGAGGTAGTCGCCATCCAGCGCCGGGCAATCGTTGCCGATCAACACCACGGCATCGCTCTCCGCCAGGCCCAATGTGGCAATGCGACGCATGCGTTCACCCAGGTCGCCAGCAGGCTGCTCGACCAACGTCCAATTCAACCGATCGGCGAGTGCCTGCAGTTGCGCATCCGGACTGTCGTCCAGCCACAAAAACCGCTGACTGAACCCTGCAGCCGGAAGCTGCAGGGCGCGCTCGAGTAGTACCCGCTGCAGGTCGCACGCACCCTCTTCACCCAGCACCGGGATCAGCCGGGTTTTCACCCGCCCCGGCACTGGCGCACGTGCCAGCATGTGCAGAGAAATAGACAGGTTCATAGCGGTGGCCCTCGATGATACTGCCGCGCCAACTGGTCCGGGCTGACGCCACGATAGTAGGCCAGCCGCAAACGCCACATAAACAATACGGTACGCCAAATACCATCGTGCTCCCAGCGTCTGCTTGAAGTTGACAGCGGAGGACGCAAGCAACGCGGACGCGCCCGTTTCTTCAAGCGCCCGCTGAGCTCGATGTCTTCCATCAACGGGATGTCCGCGTAACCACCCAGCGCTTCAAACGGCTCACGGGCGACAAAGATCGCCTGATCGCCCGTCGCCACACCGGTCAACCGCGAGCGCAGATTAATCATCGTACCTATCAAGCGCAAAGCCAGGCCACTGCCCGACAAACGTACATCGAAACGGCCCCAGATCGGCCGCTCAGCCAACGTAGCCAGCAAATGCCGGATAGACGCGGCACTGACCCGGGTATCGGCATGTACGAACCACAGGTATTCAGCACGCGCGACAGCGGCACCGGCATTCATTTGCAGGGCACGTCCTGCGCTCGTCTCAAGCACCTTGTCGGCCTGCGCCGCAGCCAGCGCACAGGTCGCGTCGCTGCTGCCGCCGTCCACCACAATCAGTTCGGCTCCGGCCGCGCGCAACGGCGCCAGATCCGCCAGCAACAAGGGTAACGCCGTGGCCTCATTGCGTGCGGGGATGATTACGCTGAGTAAAGGCGTCACGACTGCGGCATCTTCTCGTCCTGATCGAGAGGATCAACCGCTCCAGCGGCGGCCATGCCGGCGGCGGCGATGTCCAGCATCTGCTCCTGCACGACGTGCTCGTCGACCCGGGGGTCAAGGGCGGCGACCAGGGGCGAACTGGTCATGTTGTCCGGCGTCGCAATATGGTGCAGCGGAGCATCATCGACCTGATGCAGGTGGGTAATATTATCCGGGCGCACCCGCCAGATCAGGATCAAGGCCGAACAGCAGACGAAGACGTAAAGCATGTTGGCGCCCCAAAAGCGCATCAACACGCCGGCCAGCAGTGGGCCGACACTGGCACCGACACCGAAGGTCACCAGCAGCATCGCGGTCAGCGAAACACGCCGCTCACTCTCGACATGGTCGTTGGCAAAGGCCACGGCCAGTGGGTAAAGGCTGAACTGCAACAGCCCGATGACGAAACCGGCGCCAATCAACACCCACAAATCCGCCTCGGGCATCAGCGCCAGCGGCAACGCCGCCAGCGCCAACAACACCGAGCAGCCACGAATCAAAGCGGCCCGATCGTAACGATCCGACAACCAGCCGAGCGGCCACTGCACCACCAGCCCGGCAAAAATGCAGCTCCCCATGAACAGACCGACCTGTTCGGTAGACAAGCCCATACGGGCTGCATACAACGGCGCCAAACCGTAGAACGCACCAATCAGCAAGCCGGCAACGGCAATGGTGGTCAGCGACAAGGGCACCCGTTTGATGAAAAAGTGCAACTCCAGCGGCGCTGGATGCATGGGGGCCGGGTGCAGCCTGCGGGTCAATGCCACCGGCACCAGGCACAGGGCAAAGCACAGCGCCACCAGCATCAGCAGTTCGAGACCGAGTGCCGGATGGACCACCAACACCAACTGACCGAGGATCAATCCCAAGTATGAGGCAGCCATATAAGCGGAGAACACTTGGCCACGCTGACTGCTTTGCGCCTGCTCGTTGAGCCAGCTCTCGATCACCATGTATTGGCACATCATGGCCAGGCCTACCAGCATGCGCAGCAACAGCCAGGCCGGCAGCCAATCGGTCAAGCCATGCCCCAGAACTGCCGCGGTGCCAACCCCGGCACAGGCCACATAAGCGCGGATATGCCCGACCCGGCCGATCAGCCGGTGCCCCAGCTTGCCGCCCAGCACCAGACCGATATAGTTGGCCGCCATCAAGGCGCCCACCCATAGACCGTCCACCGTGTCAGCCAGGCGCAACGCCAGGTAGGTGCTCAGCAAGCCCGACCCCAGCAACATCAGCAGGGTGGCGAAATACAGCGAACGAAAAGACTTCCAGATAAGGCGCATGACTCTGCGAATAGCTCCTTGATTGACGACTGAACCGCTCTATATGAACGGCGCGGCCGCGATGGCCGCAACAAATGAATAAATGCTTGAAGCATAGAGCACGGGACGCAAGGCCGAAGCGCGATGCATTCGAGCATGTGCCTGCCCCGCACCAATTGAAACCGCGGCCATCCCTCGCAAGGCAACTCGCCTGGCTACAACGCAACATCAGCAACGCGGGTGATCTTTCAGCGCCGGTCAAACCTGGGCTGCGAGAATCCGGCGCTCCCAGGGAGTGATCTCATCGAGGTAGCTGGCCCATTCCAGGGTCTTGCTGGCGATGTAGCCTTCGATGAACTCCTTGCCAAACAGTTCTATGGCCAATCGACTGTTTTTCAGACGCTCGATGGCGGCTGGCAGGGTACAGGGCAGGGTCAAATTATCCGGCACCTCGAACTCACCCTGAATCGGCGCACTAGGCTGCAACCGCTGCTCGAGACCATGCAGCCCGGCCGCCAGACTTGCCGCCAGCGCCAGATAGGGGTTGGCATCGGCGCCTGGCAGGCGATTCTCCACCCGCCGAGCCAGCGGCGAACTGGCCGGAATCCGCAGACCCGCGGCGCGATTGTCTTCCGACCAGCAGGCATTATTTGGCGAAGCAAAGGGATGACAGAGCCGCTGGTAGGAGTTCACATACGGAGCGAATAGCAGGGTGAAATCCGCCAGCGCCGCTTGCTGGCCGGCGATGAAGTGATAGAAAGCCGGCGTCGCCTGACCATCCGCGGCGCTGAAGATGTTGCGCCCATTGCCCTGCTCGACCACGCTCTGGTGGATATGCATGGAGCTGCCGGGGGTATGCGCCAGCGGCTTGGCCATGCACACCACCGTCAGCCCGTGCTTGAGGGCGACCTCCTTGAGCAGGTGCTTGAACAGCAAGGTCTGGTCGGCCAGCTGCACGGGATCGCCATGCAGCAGATTGATCTCGAACTGACTGACGCCCATCTCGTGCATAAAGGTATCGCGCGGCAAGCCTAGCTCGGCCATGCACCGATACACCTCGCTGAAGAACGGCCGCAGGCCGTTATTCGAGCTGATGCTGAAGGCACTGCCGCCATCCTCGCGCCGGCCATCCAGACCTGCGGGCGGCTGAAACGCTTGCTGTGGGTCTGGGTTGGGCGCAAACACGAAGAACTCCAACTCGGTCGCCACCACCGGCTGCCAACCGTGGGCGGCATAGTTCGCCACCACCTGCTTGAGCAAAGCGCGGGTGGATAGCCCCGAGCTACGACCATCGAGCTCAACCGCGTCGCAGATCGCCAGCGCACGCGGCGGATCGCTCCAGGGCAGACGGTGGATCTGGGCCGGATCGGCACTCAGCGCCAGATCACCGTCGTCACTGCCGTAGAAACGTGGCGACGGGTAACCGCCCATGATGCATTGCAGCAGCACGCCACGAGCAAGTTGCAAGCGCCGGCCTTCGAGGAAGCCCGCGGCGGTCATCACCTTGCCGCGCGGCACGCCGTTCAGATCCGGGGTCACGCACTCGACTTCATCGACGCCGCGCAAAAGTTCTTCCAGTGCACTGCTGCTAACGGTGTTCATCTGTTCCTGTCCTTAGTGGCGCAGCGGCCGTAATCCAACGGCGACGCGTACAAAATACGCAGCGGCCGTGCATGATTTCAAGCAGGCTACCCAGCAGTTGTTACTTGCAAGTAGTCGGCAGATAAAAACATCTAATATTTAGATGATATTAATCGCCAAATACAAGCCTCGAAAATCTCCTCGAAAGAACCCGTTAAATCCTCTGAAACAGCCGAAATAAAAGGGTCAACACCTACTATCGACAGCATCGATTATTACCATGCACGAGCTGCACTTCTTCATCTATTTTTCATCAGTAATATGGGCCCCGTAGCCACTTACCGCCCCCACGAGGAGCCTGAAGATGAAAAAGCAAATCCTTGCCAGCCTGATCCTGACCAGCTTGTCCCTTAGTGCTTTCGCCCTGCCACAAAGCACTCCGCTACCCCTGTCCGGCGGCGTTAATGCCGGCAGCACCCTCGCCGCCGATGGCGCCGAGCGCACCGGCGTCAACCGTTTTGCCGCAGACGGTGCCGAGCGTACCGGGGTCAACCGCATCGCCGCAGACGGTGCCGAGCGTACCGGCGTCAAGCGCATCGCCGCAGACGGTGCCGAGCGTACCGGCGTCAAGCGCATCGCCGCAGACGGCGCCGACCGCACCGGCGTCAACCGCATAGGCTGATATCCACACGCTGAGCGGACTGCTCAGCGCAACCCGTGCATGCAAAAAACAAAAGGCGCCCTAACCGGCGCCTTTGCTGTTTCGGCTCGCCATCGAAGCCCCCTACTCCAGACGCGCCAGGCGTTCTTCCAATTCGGCCACCCGCGCTTCCAGCGCATCCAGGCGACTCTCATCGTATGCGCTGGCGGACGGACGCTCGACGTGGCTCGCACGGGCGTCAATGATGGCCTGAAGGTCGGCAGGATCGCCCAGCAGGTGCATGTAGCGATCCTCGCGCTGCCCGGCCTGGCGCGGCAACTGGCAGAGCAATCCACGGCTGATCAAGCGCTCCAGGTTGTGCTGCAGCTGCTCGGCATCCTCGAACGCATACATGCGGCTGCTGCGCGTCAACAACTCGTTGACCGTTTGCGGCCCGCGCAACAGCAGCAGGCCGATCAGGACGACCTGGGCCGCCACCAACTCCAGCGCCTTGTCCGCGCGATGCTCCCAGCGATCGGCGCGACTGCCCATCACCAGACGGGTCAGGCCGCGCCCCTCGAGGCTGCGCAAACCCTGGCCGACCTGCCCGGCGGTGAGGCTCATCAAGGGTTCGCGACTGGTTTTCTGGTTGCAGGCCAGCACCAGGGCATTCAGGGTCAGCGGATAGACTTCCGGGGTGGTCGCCTGCTTCTCGATCAGACAGCCGAGGATGCGAGCTTCGGCCGCAGTCAGCGGTGAATCGACGGGCGGGGTTGTGGTTTCGCTGCTCATGGTAATTCCCTGTGACTCGGACGTGCCGATAGCCTAGCTCGACTGGCGCCGGGTTGACATGGCTAGCACTAGGAGCCTGTCAGGTTACTGACGGACTGAAACACAAAAGGCCTGCGCCATGCGCAAGCCTTTTTCATATGGCGTCCCCTGCTGGAATCGAACCAGCATCTAGCCCTTAGGAGGGGCTTGTTCTATCCCTTGAACTAAGGGGACTCGGTAACTCTGCTTGTAACTCTGCCCGGCAATGCTGCCGACCGGGCCGCATGTTAACCAGCCTCGACGGATTTGTCATGTCACTGCCATCAACCCGCAGCCATACTTTAAATCGACCACCGAGGAGATCGCCATGACCCAGCCAGCATCCAGGCATGTGCCGGATTCCCCATTTACCCACCTGGCACTGCGCGCCGCCTGCTCCGGCGACGCCCAGGCGCTGAGCGCGCTACTGCAGCAACTGGCCCCCGACGAAGCACGCCCCGAGCCAAAACTGTTGGCTCTGCGCCTGAACGAGCCAGCGGTGAACTGCGTGGTGCTGGTGGCTGAGCGCGACGGCAAACTGCTCGGCACCTGCACGCTCCACCTGATCGAGCACCTGGCGCACAACTTCGCCCGCTCGGCGATTCTCGAGGACGTGGTCGTGGATGCCGACGCCCGCGGTCTGGGCATAGGCCGGGCCTTGATCGACAAAGCCGTTGAACGCGCCCGCGCCTGGGGCTGCTACAAGCTGGCGCTGTCGAGCAACCAGAGCCGCGAAGACGCGCACCGTTTCTATGCGACCCTGGGTTTCAAGCCCCACGGCGTCAGCCTGGCCATGACGCTGGAGTGAGACAGCTGTCTCGACACGACCTTCCGAGGCTAAAGCACCGAGGGCGGACAAGCTTCGCCTTGTCCACCCGACGCCGGATGCAACCCCGACGGCTGACGCTTAGGCGAACAGCCCAAGGGTATGCAGGAACACGATCAAGATGCCTACCGGCGTGACCCAGCGCAGCAGCTGCCACCACAGTGTGAACAGCTGCGCGTGGCCAATCCCCAAGGCTTCCTGCACGGTAGTGCGGCTCAACGCCCAGCCGGTGAACAGCACCGTACCCAGTCCGCCGAGGGGCATCATCAGGTTGGTGGTCAGGTAGTCCAGGCCGTCGAAGAAGGTCTTGCCGAACAGGGTGACCTCCGCCCAGGCGTTGAACGACAACACCGTACCCAGACTCAGCAGCCACAGCGCCAGGCCACTCAGCAGCACCGCCTTGAGCCGGCCGATACCGAACTTCTCCACCAGCCAGGCGATGGTCGGCTCGCTCAGCGAGATCGCCGAGGTCAGCGCGGCGAGCGCCAGCATGATGAAGAACAGCCCGCCGACCACCTGACCGAACGGCATCTGGCCGAAGGCGATCGGCAGGGTGACGAAGATCAACCCGGGCCCCGCGCCCGGCTCCAGGCCGTTGGCGAACACCAGCGGGAAGATCGCCAGCCCGGCGAGCAAGGCCACCGCGGTATCGGCCAGGGCCACCATCAGCGAGGTCTTGACGATGGAGGTGCCGGCCGGCAGGTAGGAGCCGTAGACCATCATCGCGCCGCTGGCCAGGCTGAGAGTGAAGAAGGCGTGCCCCAGGGCCACCAGCACGCCCTGGGTACTGAGCTTGCTGAAATCAGCGTCGAACAGGAAGTGCACGGCCTCGAGGAAATGCCCGGTGGTGGTGGCGTAGCCCACCAGGATCAGCAGCAGCACGAACAGTCCCGGCATCATGAAGCGCAGTGCGCGCTCCAGGCCTTCGCGTACGCCCAGGGCGACGATGCCCAGGGTCAGCAGCAACACCAGGGTGCCGTAACCGGCCAGTTTCCAGGGATCGCCGAGCATGGCGCCGAACAGCGCGCCGCTACTCTCGCCGTCCAGTCCGGCGAAACTGCCCACGGCCGCCGCCGGCGCATAGGCCAGGGCCCAGCCGGCCACCACGGCATAGAAGCTGAGGATGAGGAACCCGGTGAGCACCGCCAGCGTGCCCAGCCAGCGCCAATGGCGACTGGCACCCACCTGCCGGGCCACGGCGGCGAAGGCGCCCTCGGGGTTGGCCCGGCCGCGGCGCCCTATCATCACCTCGGCCATCAACAGCGGAATGCCGATGGCCAGGATGCAGGCCAGGTAGACCAGGACGAAGGCGCCGCCGCCGTTCTCCCCGGTGATATAGGGGAACTTCCAGATATTGCCCAGGCCCACCGCCGAACCGGTGGCGGCGAGGAAGAACACCCAGCGCGACGACCACAGGCCGCGCGCGGCGCCTGTGCTGATGGGGCCGGCACTGGCGCCGGCGACGATACTGTTTTGACTCATTGGGACTTGCCCTCTTGTTGTTGTGAAAAAGTCAGATGAGAAGCGAACGTAGGGTGGATCGGGGCGCGTAGCTGACGCCCTTTTGATCCACTGCTAACCGGCAATGGAAGCGTCATCCACCCTAGGTCCTGGTGCGCGCGGCCCAGGCGGCCCCGCGCACCCCACGGTCAGCGCCCGGCGTGCAGCCGCTCCTGGGCCATGCGATCGGCCACCGCCGTGGTGGTGCTGCCCTCACGCTCGGCGCGCTGGAAAATCTCCGTCAGGGTGGCGCCGATGCCTTCGATATGCGCCTTGAGTTCGGCGGTGCTGCCGCCGTTGCGCTCATAGCAGACATCGATGATGCCGCCGGCATTGATCGCGTAATCCGGGGCATACAAGCAGCCACGCCGGCGCAGTTCCTCGGCCAGCCCGGCATCGGCCAGCTGGTTGTTGGCCGCCCCGGCGATCACCGGGGCGCGCAGGGCTTCGAGGGTCTGCGGGTTGATGATGGCGCCCATGGCGCAGGGGGCGAACACGTCCACCTCGAGGCCGTAGATATCATTCTGGCCGACGGCCGTGGCGCCCAGTTGCTCCACCGCGCGGCGCACGTTGGCCTCGACTATGTCGGTCACCCACAGTTCGGCACCGGCCTCCTTGAGCTGCTGCGCCAGGCCGAAACCGACCTGGCCGACACCCTGGATCGCCACCCGCAGTCCCTTGAGATCGTCACGCCCGAGGCGATGTTTGACCGCTGCCTGCAGGCCGATAAACACGCCGTAAGCCGTCGAGGGCGACGGATCGCCATTGCGCATGCCACCGCCAAAGGCTTCGCGCTGACCGGCGCCGGCCACATGGCGGGTGCGCTCGGCCATGATCTGCATTTCCGCCACCCCGGTACCGGAGTCGGCGGCGGTGATGTAGCGCCCACCCAGGCTGTCGACGAAATCGCCCATGGCCTGGAACAGCGCCGCGCTCTTGCCGGTGTGCGGATTGCCGATGATCACCGCCTTGCCGCCGCCGAGCGGCAGCCTGGCCAGCGCCGACTTGTAGCTCATGCCGCGCGACAGGCGCAGCACATCGCGCAACGCTTCCTCATCGGAGGCATAGGGCCACATGCGGCAACCGCCGAGGGCCGGGCCGAGGTTGCGGTTGTGGATGGCGATGATCGCCTTCAGGCCGCTGGCCTGATCGTGGCCGTAGACCACCTGTTCGTGGTGATCGAATTCGATATGGGAAAACACAGACATGGGGATTCCTTGGGAGGTTCTTGTTTGGGGGATCGGGGTTGCAAAAATCGCTGCAGGAGGCCCGCCCTCGGGGGCGGGCTTTTGGCAACCCTGCGGCCTGCATCGCCGCGGGGCGCGTGCCCCACATGGATGTGGGAAATGCCGCAAGCCCGTCCGGAACGGGCGCGGCCCTCCTACAGTACGAAGCGCCTGTCAGGCCGCCGGCTCGAACAGCTGCACCGCCTGAATCTCGCTGGCACTCAAGCGTTCGCGCAGTTGCCTCTCCTGCTCACGCACCTTGATCAGGCTCTGCTCCTTGACGTGGCCATAACCGCGGATCTGCTCCGGCAGTTCGGCCAGCGCCACGGCGCTGCGGTAGTTGCCGGCATTCAGCTGCTTGAGCAGGTAGTCGACGCTGCGTTCGTAGTCCTCGATCAGCTGCAGCTCCAACTTGCGTTCGGCGCTGTAGCCGAACAGGTCGAGCGGCGTGCCGCGCAGGATCTTGAACTTGGCCAATAGACCGAAGGCCTTGAGCATCCAGGGGCCGAACTGGCGCTTGCGTGGCTGGCCGGTAACGGGATCGGGCTTGGCCAGCCAGGACGGCGCCAGGTGAAACTCCAGGCGGTAGTCGCCCTGGAACTGCGCCTCGAGCTGCTGGATAAAGCGGCCGTCGCTGTACAGCCGGGCCACCTCGTACTCGTCCTTGTAGGCCAGCAGCTTGGCGTAGTAGCGCGCCACCGCCCGGCTCAGGGCCTGGTCGGCGCCCTGATCGGCCAGACGCACGCGCTGCACCAGCGCGTGGTAGCGCTCGGCATAGGCCGTGCTCTGGTAGGCGGTCAGACGCTGCACACGGTCGGCGACTATTTCGTCCAGGCTCTGGCACCGCGGCGCCTCGGCCACCTTGGGTGCGGCCAGCTTCTCCACCGCCGCCAGATCATGGGCGGCACGGCGGCCCCAGAGGAAGGCCTGCTGGTTGAGCTGCACCGCCACGCCGTTGAGCTCGATGGCCTTGGCGATGGCTTCGGCCGAAACCGGCACCAATCCCTTCTGGTAGGCAAACCCGAGCATGAACAGGTTGCTGGCGATGCTGTCGCCGAGCAGGCGGGTGGCCAGGCGGGTGGCGTCGACGAAGTGGGTCTTGCCCGCGCCCACCGCCTCGACCAGCGCCTCGCGCATGGCCGCGCCGGGCACCTGGGCATCCGGGTTGCGGGTGAACTCGGCGGTGGCCGCCTCATGGCTGTTGATCACCGCGTGGGCGATCTTGTCGTTGAGCTTGGCCAGGGCCTCCTCGCTGGCGGATACCACCAGGTCGCAGCCGAGCAGCAGGTCGGTCTCGCCGGCTGCGATGCGCACCGCGTAGATGTCGTCCTGCTTGGCGGCGACGCGGATATGGGTCACCACCGGACCGAACTTCTGCGCCAGACCGGCCTGGTCGAGCACGCTGCAGCCCTTGCCTTCCAGGTGCGCGGCCATGCCCAGCAGCGCGCCGACGGTGGTCACGCCGCTGCCGCCGACGCCCGGCAGGAGGATGTTCCAGGGCCGCTCCAGCGATGGCTGACGCGGCTCCGGCAGGGCGACGAACAGCGCATTGGCGCCCACCGCCTCCGGCTTGCGCAGGCTGCCGCCGTGCACGGTGACGAAGCTCGGGCAGAAGCCCTCGACGCAGGAGAAGTCCTTGTTGCAGGCGTTCTGGTCGATCTCGCGCTTGCGCCCCAGCTCGGTCTCCAGCGGCAGCACCGACAGGCAGTTGGATTTCACGCTGCAATCGCCGCAACCCTCGCACACCGCCGGGTTGATGAAGGCGCGCTTGGCCGGGTCGACCAGCTTGCCGCGCTTGCGCCGGCGGCGCTTCTCGGTGGCGCAGGTCTGGTCGTAGATGATCACCGAGGTGCCCTTGAACTCGCGCAGCTCGCGCTGCACCGCGTCCAGCTCGCTGCGGTGATGGAAGCTCACGATGGGGGCGAAGGTCTCGCGCGTCGGGTACTTGTCCGGCTCGTCGCTGACCAGGGCGATGCGCTTGACACCCTCGGCGAACACCTGCTGGCTGAGCTGATCGACACGCAGCTCGCCGTCGATCGGCTGGCCGCCGGTCATGGCCACCGCGTCGTTGTAGAGGATCTTGTAGGTGATATTGACCCCGGCCGCCACGGCCGCGCGCAGGGCCAGTTGGCCGGAGTGGAAGTAGGTGCCGTCGCCGAGGTTCTGGAAAATGTGCGCGGTGTCGGTGAACGGCGCCTGGCCGATCCAGGTCGCGCCCTCGCCGCCCATCTGGGTGAAGGTGTCGGTATTGCGGTCCATCCACTGGGTCATGTAATGGCAACCGATGCCGCCCTGGGCGCGGCTGCCTTCCGGCAGTTTGGTCGAGGTATTGTGCGGACAACCGGAGCAGAAATGCGGGGTGCGCACGGTGCTGTGCTTGGGCGCCGCCAGCGACGCTTCCTTGGCGGCGAGAAAGGCCAGGCGTTCGTCGATGCTGGCGCTGCTGTAGATCGGCGCCAGGCGCTTGGCGATGGCGCGGGCGATCATCGCCGGAGTCAGTTCGGACAGGTTTGGCAGCAGGGAAACGCCGCTCTCGTCGAACTCGCCGACCACCCGCGGACGCTTGCCCACCGGCCAGTTGTAGAGCTGGCCGGTCAACTGGTCCTCGATGATGCTGCGCTTCTCCTCGACCACCAGGATCTCGTCCAGGCCCTCGGCGAATTCGTGCACCGACACCGGCTCCAGCGGCCAGCTCATGCCGACCTTGAGCACACGCAGGCCGACCTGGGCGCATAAGGCTTCGTCCAGGCCGAGGTCTTCCAAGGCCTGGCGCACGTCCAGGTAGGACTTGCCGGTGGTGACGATGCCCAGGCGCGGATTGGGCGAATCGAGCATCACCCGGTTGAGGTTGTTGGCGCGGGCGAAGGCGCGGGCGGCGTAGATCTTGTAGGTGTTGAGGCGCTTTTCCTGAGCCAGGGGCGGATCCGGCCAGCGGATATACACACCGTCTTCCGGCAGCTGGAAATCCTCGGGAATCTTCACTTCGATACGCAGCGGATCGACGTCCACCACCGCCGAGGAGTCGACGTTCTCGGCGATGGTCTTCAGTGCCACCCAGCAACCGCTGTAGCGCGACAGCTCCCAGCCGATGATGCCGTAGTCGAGGATCTCCTGGACGTTGGCCGGATTGAGCACCGGGATCGAGGCGGCGATAAAGGCGTGCTCGCTCTGGTTGGCGATGCTCGAGGACTTGCAGCCGTGGTCGTCGCCGGCCAGCAGCAGCACGCCGCCATGCTCGGAGACGCCGGCCGAGTTGCCGTGCTTGAACACATCGCCGCAGCGGTCGACGCCGGGCCCCTTGCCGTACCACATGGCGAACACGCCATCGTAGCGCGCGCCGGGGAACAGGTTGGCCTGCTGGCTGCCCCACACCGAGGTGGCGGCCAACTCTTCGTTGACCCCGGGCTGAAAGTGGATGGCGTTTTCCTGGAGGAAGCCCTTGGCTTCCCACAGGCTCTTGTCCAGGTTGCCCAGCGGCGAGCCGCGGTAGCCGGAGATGAAGCAGGCGGTATTCAGGCCGTGGGCCGCATCGCGCTGCTTTTGTAGCATCGGCAGGCGGGTCAGCGCCTGGGTGCCGGTGAGGTAGAGGTGACCAGTGGCAAGGCGATACTTGTCATCCAGGCGGATCTCGGCCAGAGACATGCGGACGCTCCTTTTATTTTTATGGAGAGCTAGGCTGGCAACGGTGAATGCCAACCGGGTTCTGTTTCGTCCGGGATCACCGGGCTAAACGACTGGCTAAGAATATGACTGAGCGGTACGGAGATTTTCTTTCTAATTTAGGGCCGTAAAGCCAATACTGCGCATGACCTTTCCAACAAGTACGAAAAATAGGAAGAAATCATGCAGGAAAAGCTCAACCCTCTCGATCGCAAGATTTTGCGCCTGCTGCAGCACAATGCCGACCTGTCCGCCGCCGAGATCGCGGAGAAGGTCGAACTGTCGCAATCGCCCTGCTGGAGGCGGATTCACCGCATGCAGGAAGAAGGCCTGATCGAGCGCAAGGTCGCCCTGCTCAACCCCAAGTTGCTCGGCCTGGGCATGACCGTGTTCGTCGACATCAAGCTGTCGGCCCATGGCCGCAAGAACCTGGAGGAATTCGAGCAGGCGGTGGTCGGCTATCCGCAAGTGCTGGAGTGCTACACCATGGCCGGCGGCTCAGACTACCTGCTCAAGGTGGTGGCCAAGGACATCGCCGACTACGAGCGCTTCCTGCGCGACCACCTGCTGCAGCGCCCGCACGTGCAGGAGGCGCATTCGAACATCGCCATGAGCGAGGTCAAACGCACCACCGAGTTGCCGCTGGATTGAGGCGCAGCTCGCTCCGGCGATGCACCGTGCGGAGCGCGGCGACACATGCCGTGCCCATTACCCACGGCGCACGGCCTGCGCGAACGACACCCAACGGACAGAGCCGGCCCCCAGCAGAGTCAGACGCGGGCGCGATTGGCGCCGATCAGGCTCAGCAGGTTAGCCACCGTGCGCTCGAGGTGGCCGGAATTGTCCAGCACATGCACCCCCTCGGTCGCGGCAGCGCTGTCAAACAATGCGTTGCGGGCCAGGCGCCGCTCGATCTGCTCGGGCGCCTCGCGGCCACGCGCCAGCAGGCGCTGGCGCAGCACATCCATATCGACCTTGAGCAGCACCCCGATCAGCTCGGGATAGCGCTGGCGCGCCTGGCCCAGATAGGCCCGCGAGCCATTGACCAGCACATCCTGGCCGGTCGCCAGCCATTCATCGATCTGCCTGGGTATGCCGTAGGCCAGGCCATTGGCGCGCCAACTCAGAGCAAAGTCCCCCTCGCACTGCATCCGGTCGAACTCGACGGGAGAAACACCTATCGCCGCCTCCCCCACCGCCTCGGCAGAACGGGTGATGACCCGTTGCGCAATACGACAGCCATATGCAGCCAGCCGCTCGCGCACCGCGCTCAGCAGGCTGTCCTTGCCCGAGCCCGAAGGCCCCATCAGATAAATCAACCTGCCCCCCATCAGCACACCCTTTTCGCTAGTTGCCAGACTTGCAGGATCAACACCTTGAAATCCCGCTCGACTCAGGGTCCGACCGCCTTCAAGGCAGCTGGTTTCATGGGCATGGCGCACGGCGCAACAGGCCGAGCATGCCATGCTGGCACGGCATGCATTCATGCCAGCCAAGCAGGATGTTTTGCACTACGCTTACAAGCAATTGGATCGAACGACTGGAAGATGCAGCCAATGCCAGCCTACAGGCGGCGTACTTTTCCATTCAAGTGCCCGTGCGCCCGCATAGGGCGATCGGCACCGGCGTGCTGTCGCCAGCCATGCCGATCGCAGCAGACTTACCCGGCGCGTAGCGAGGCAGAACGCGCCAATCAGCGCGACCATTTCACTCGACTGCACGGACAAGGAGAGAAAAGAGGGCGACCGTTTACCGACGCACATCTGCTGCGGACGCCTCCCTGATCGTTACGCTCACGGAGCTGCAAGCTGGTAACGGCCTGCTAGCGCAGCCCTGGCCAGGTAAATCCCGTGTCAGCCGCGTTGCCGAGCCATTAGATCAGAGTGACTGGTATTTGTTTTTTCCGGCGAATAAATACCGGTCTTTTGCCCAACAACTCGCATTCCTGACGATTGGTGCTGGCAATGAGCCTTTACACCCGACACAATGCGACATGGAATTGGCGTCAAATATTTGCATCATCGATGCAACCATATCGATGCAAATGGCGATTCCGAGTGAACAGCTAGTGCTAAAGATGGTCAAACCAGTGACAATCACGTGGCTCACTGCCAGCATCGCTTCCCTGAACTAATCGGTTAAATGTATGCGCCCAATGAAACAGGCTATTTATTCCAGCCGCACGGCTGACAAATTTGTCGTTCGCTTGCCTGATGGCATGCGCGAGCGCATCGCTGATGTCGCGCGCAATCATCATCGTAGCATGAACTCGGAAATCATCGCCCGCCTCGAGCAGAGCATGCTTCAGGAAAGCGGCCTGGGCGATGAACTCAACGTCAGCCTGGACAGCCCCGAGCTATCCTTGCACGAACGCGAGTTGCTGCAGCGCTTCCGCCAGCTATCCCGGCGCCAGCAAAATGCCCTGGTGGCACTGATCGCCCATGACGCCGAGATGGCCGCTGAAGAAGCCTAAGCTGCAACGCTAAAAAACCGGCTCCCGGCCGGTTTTTTTTGTTGGCCAAAGAAAAGCCGCCCTGAACAGGCGGCTATTCTTTGTTTGCAGCGGCTAAGCGCGCTTGTCGTCAGCCGACAAAGCTGAGCAACACCCCGGCCGCCACCGCCGAGCCGATCACCCCGGCCACGTTCGGCCCCATGGCGTGCATCAGCAGGAAGTTCTGCGGATTGGCTTCCAGGCCAACCTTGTTCGACACCCGCGCCGCCATTGGCACCGCCGACACCCCGGCCGAACCGATCAGCGGGTTGATCTTGTTGCTGCTGAACATGTTCATCAGCTTGGCCATCAACACACCGGCAGCAGTACCCGCGCAGAACGCCAGCATGCCCAGGCAGAGGATGCCCAGGGTTTTCAGCTGCAGGAAGGAGTCGGCCGAGAGTTTCGAACCCACGGTCAGACCGAGGAAGATGGTGACGATATTGATCAGCGCATTGCGCGAGGTATCGGCCAGACGCTCGACCACACCAGCTTCGCGCAGCAGGTTACCGAGGGCAAACATGCCAATCAGCGGCGCAGCATCAGGTAGCAGCAAGCCGATCAGCAGGCACAGCATGATCGGGAAGACGATCTTCTCGGCCTGCCCCACCGGGCGCAGTTGCTGCATGACGATGGCGCGCTCTTCCTTGGTGGTCAGCGCGCGCATGATCGGCGGTTGAATCAACGGCACCAGCGCCATATAGGCATAGGCCGCCACCGCAATCGGACCGAGCAGATGCGGAGCCAGCTTGGACGTCACGAAAATCGAGGTCGGACCATCCGCACCGCCGATAATCGCAATGGATGCGGCTTCCTTGAGGGTGAACTCAAGCCCCGGAATACCCAGAGCCGTCAGCGCCAGCGCGCCCATCAGGGTGCCGAAAATACCAAACTGCGCCGCAGCCCCAAGCAACAGGGTTTTCGGGTTGGCCAGCATCGGCCCGAAGTCGGTCATGGCCCCGACGCCGAGAAAGATCAGCAGCGGGAAGATACTGGTAGGCAGGCCCACCTCGTAGATCATATGCAGGAAGCCGGCACCCTCGGCCATATTGGCCACCGGAATGTTGGCCAGCAGGCCGCCGAAACCAATCGGCAACAGCAGCAAGGGCTCAAAGCCCTTCTTGATCGCCAGATAGATCAGCAGGATGCACACGGCGATCATAAACAGCTGACCAACCTCGATGTGGTACAGGCCCGTGCTCTGCCAGAGTTTGAGGAGCTTATCCATTACCGCGCTCCTTAAGCGATGGTCAGCAGGCTGTCGCCCACCGCCACCGCATCACCCACCTTGACGTTGACCGCACCTAGAGTGCCGGACTTGAACGCACGGATCTCGGTTTCCATCTTCATCGCTTCGAGGATGATCACCAACTGCCCTTCTTCCACAGCCTGCCCCGGCTGCACCAACACCTTGAAGATATTGCCGGCCAAAGGGGCGTTTTGCGACTCGCCGCCACCCGCCGGCAACGCGGCGGCAGCAGGCGCAGCGCCAACCGCGACGCCACCAAGCGGCTTGATGCCATCGATATCGCCACCCTCATTGACCTGGACCACAAAGGACTTGCCGTTAACTTCAACGGTGTAGACCTCGGGCTTGCCTGCTTCACGAGCCGGCTGTTCCTTGCCAGTCGGTGCCGGCTCGAAGGCCGCCGGATTGCCGCGATTCTCCAGGAACTTCAGGCCGATCTGCGGGAACAGCGCATAGGTCAGCACGTCGTCGATTTCATCTTTGGCCAGCTTGATGCCCTTCTCCCGGGCGATACCCTTGAGTTCGGCAGTCAGCTTGTCCATCTCGGCTTCAAGCAGGTCGGCGGGACGACAGGTAATCGCCTCGGCGCCATCCAGCACCCGCGCCTGCAGTTCCTTGTTGAAAGGTGCCGGCGCTGCGCCGTACTCACCCTTCAGCACACCGGCAGTTTCCTTGGTGATCGACTTGTAGCGCTCGCCGGTCAATACGTTGATCACTGCCTGGGTACCAACGATCTGCGAGGTCGGCGTCACCAGCGGGATAAAGCCCAGGTCCTCGCGCACCCGCGGAATCTCGGCCAACACTTCGTCGAACTTGTCCTGGGCACCCTGCTCTTTCAGCTGGCTTTCCATATTGGTGAGCATGCCGCCCGGCACCTGGGCGACCAGGATGCGCGAATCGACGCCCTTGAGGTTGCCCTCGAACTTGGCGTACTTCTTCCGTACTTCACGGAAGTAGGCGGCGATTTCTTCGAGCAGTTCCAGGTTCAAACCAGTGTCGCGCTCGGAGCCCTGGAAGATCGCCACCACCGACTCGGTTGGCGAGTGACCGTAGGTCATCGAAAGCGAGGAAATCGCCGTGTCGACGTTATCGATGCCGGCCTCCACCGCCTTGAGGATGGCTGCGGTCGACAGCCCTGCGGTGGCGTGGCACTGCATATGGATCGGGATCGACAGGGTGGCCTTGAGGCGCGCCACCAGTTCGAAAGCGGTGTAGGGATTGAGAATCCCGGCCATGTCCTTGATCGCTACCGAATCGGCGCCCATGTCTTCGATCTGCTTGGCCAGATCGACCCACATCTCCAGGGTATGCACCGGACTGGTGGTGTAGGAGATGGTGCCCTGGGCATGCTTACCCAGTTGCTTGACCGCCTTCAGTGCGGTCTGCAGGTTGCGCGGATCGTTCATCGCGTCGAACACGCGGAACACATCGACCCCATTAAAGGCGGCGCGCTCGACGAATTTCTCCACCACGTCATCGGCGTAGTGGCGATAGCCGAGCAGGTTCTGCCCGCGCAGGAGCATCTGCTGGCGGGTATTGGGCATGGCCTTTTTCAACTCACGGATGCGATGCCATGGATCTTCACCCAGGTAACGAATGCAGGAATCGAAAGTCGCGCCACCCCAGGACTCTACCGACCAGAAACCGACCTGATCGAGCTTGGGCGCGATCGGCAACATGTCTTCCAGGCGTACACGCGTCGCCAGAATCGACTGGTGAGCATCGCGCAGCACCACATCGGTGATTCCGAGTGCTTGTTTAACGGCAGTCATACAGGTGCTCCCTTTCGAACCTGACTCAACCGCGGCGAGCGCGGTGCTGATTAATGGCGGATTGAATGGCGGCCAGCACTTCGCCATCCGGCTGCTGAATAGCCGGCCTGACGGACGATTTCGTGGCTACGGGTACTGGCGTATGAGGGGCGAACAGTTCGATCAGACGCGACATCACGCGGATCGCCCCCACCAACAAAACCAGAAAGAGAAATACAAAGCCCAGGCCGAACAACATGAGCTCGACACCCTCGAGCAGGAGTTGACTGGCGGTCATCGTGACTCCTTTTTGCCAGCAGCATTGGGCTGCATTCGTTATTGATAGGAGCGCCCGAGAAATGTCCCGGGCAAAGCTGGCGCACCTTAGCTTGAAACGGTCGTTTGAGCAAACCCCAGACTGCATTTGGCGACAAATTCGGACAAAAAAGCGCCACGCATTCACCGCATAAATAAGAGCATCCCGCTACAGCAGAAACACCGTGGCCAGCCCGAGGAAAATGAAGAAGCCGCCACTATCGGTCACCGCGGTGATCATCACACTGGCCCCCATCGCCGGATCGCGGCCCATGCGTACCAGGGTCATGGGAATCAAAACCCCCATCAATGCCGCGAGCAGCAGATTGAGGGTCATGGCCCCAGTCATCACCACACCCAGCGACCAGCTGTCGTACAGCATATAAGCGACCACCCCAATCACCCCGCCCCAGACCAGGCCATTGATCAGGGCAACGCTCAGCTCCTTGCGGATCAGCCGCGTGGTGTTGCCGGTACTGACCTGATCCAGCGCCATGGCACGCACGATCATGGTAATGGTCTGATTGCCCGAGTTACCGCCGATACCGGCCACAATCGGCATCAAGGCAGCCAGCGCCACCAGCTTTTCGATGGAATCCTCGAACAGGCCGATCACCCGCGAAGCGATGAACGCCGTGATCAGATTCAGCGCCAGCCAGGCCCAACGGTTGCGCAGCGACTTCCAGACCGAGGCGAAGATGTCTTCCTCTTCGCGCAGACCGGCCATATTCAGCACTTCGCTTTCGCTCTCCTCGCGAATCAGGTCGACCATCTCGTCGATGGTCAGACGGCCGATCAGCTTGCCGTTCTTGTCCACCACCGGCGAGGAGATCAGGTCGTAGCGCTCGAACGCCTGGGCGGCATCGTAGGCATCCTCGTCCGGATGAAAGCTCACCGGATCAGTGGCCATCACCTCGCTGACCAGCTTGTCCGGGTCGTTGACCAGCAGGCGCTTGACCGGCAGCACACCCTTGAGCACGCCGTCGTAATCGACCACGAACAACTTGTCGGTATGCCCCGGCAGCTCCTTGAGCCGGCGCAGGTAACGCAAGACCACTTCCAGGCTGACGTCTTCGCGGATGGTGACCATCTCGAAGTCCATCAGCGCACCGACCTGTTCCTCCTCATAGGACAAGGCCGAACGCACCCGCTCACGCTGCTGCGCATCGAGGGTTTCCATCAACTCATGGACGACATCGCGCGGCAGCTCGGAGGCCAGGTCCGCCAGCTCGTCGGCATCCATCTCCTTGGCCGCCGCGAGGATTTCGTGCTCGTCCATGTCGGCGAGCAGCGTTTCACGCACCGCATCGGATACTTCGAGGAGGATATCGCCGTCGCGCTCGGCCTTGACCAGTTGCCAGACAGTCAGACGCTCGCCCAACGGCAGTGCTTCGAGGATATGGGCGACGTCGGCGGAGTGCAGCTCATCGAGCCTGCGCTGCAACTCGGCCAGGTTCTGCCGGTGCACCAGGTTTTCCACCCGATCGTGATGCGGGCCTTCCTGACGATGGGTCAGGTCTTCGACCAGCTTGTGCCGATGCAGCAACTCAACCACCTGGGCGAGGCGGTCCTGCAGGCTTTCTTGCGGCTTCTTGGCTTCTACTTCAGTCATGGCACGCTCCACCCCCAGCGGCGGCGCACGCCAAAGAGGGTCAATCAATCAGTACGCGATTGCACAATCGAGACTCAGAGTAACTACTGGGTAAGTCCATGGTGGTGATCCACAAGCCCCGGCGGGGCTGACGGGCAAAATGATAACACCGCCCGGCGGCTTTGCACGTTAGAAAAAGCAGGCCAGAACAAGCCTTTGCAGCACAAACCTGAGCATTTTCTCAGAACCCGTAGCTGCGACGCCGGAGACAGCGCACAAGGCACCACTGGCAAAGCCGACCTGATCGACTAGGCTTGCCGGACGACCGTCAAGGAGGACGTCACCATGCATGGACTGCGCTGCGCAGCTTTCTGCGCCATTCTGCTGTGCCCACCACCCCTGCTTGCTTCAACCGTATTTCGCTGCGAAGACGCCAACGGCCATGTCACCTTCACCCTGCAAGGCTGCCCCGCCGAACAGGCGCAATACCTGCAGGAGGCCTATAACCCCACACCCGGCAGCGGCAAACCCACGCCACTGGCCAAGCCAGCAAGAGCATCACGCAGCAAGGCAGCGACAAAGGGCAGCGAACCGGTGGTGGTCGGCGAATCGCAGGATGGCTGCGGCAACCTGGTCACCGGCAGCGAGCGGCGCACGGCCATCATCAAACAGCAGATACGTAGCGGCATGCACCGCAGCGACGTGGAAAGCAGCCTCGGCACGCCGGACCGGATCAGCAGCCAGAACGGCCAGACGCGCTATCACTACCGCGACCAGCGAGGTAATAGCCGCCAGGTGAGTTTCGACGAGGCCGGCTGCGTCAAAGGCAAGCGCTAGCCCGCCCCGCCCAGACCGCAGGATGGCATTGAGCGCAGCGCCACCCTCCCGGGCCTCAGCTGCACAAACCCGGAGCCGCGACACGCGCACAGGCCCACAGAGACAAAACAGCAGACAAAGAAAAAGGGCCTGCATCGCTGCAGGCCCTTCTATTTGGTGCACTCAGGAGGATTCGAACCTCCGACCGCTCGGTTCGTAGCCGAGTACTCTATCCAGCTGAGCTATGAGTGCATGTGGTGCTTTTCAACCAGATCACCGCTGGCTTGAAACACGACCCGCATCGCTGCCGATCATCTTCAATATGGTGCACTCAGGAGGATTCGAACCTCCGACCGCTCGGTTCGTAGCCGAGTACTCTATCCAGCTGAGCTATGAGTGCACTGTCCGGCGCATTATAGGGGTTAAAAATTTTCTATCAAGCTTAAATCAGATTAATTTCAACAACTTACCGATCAAAGCAGGACCAACACCTATAACACTGAATAATGGCGGAGAAGGGGGGATTCGAACCCCCGACACCCTTTTGAGATGTACTCCCTTAGCAGGGGAGCGCCTTCGGCCACTCGGCCACCTCTCCGCAACACGGGGCGCATGATACCCATCTTTGCCCCGCTTGCAAAGCCAAAAATTAGATAAAAATTAGTGGCTTGGTTCTTCGTCTTTCTCTTTCTGGATGCGCTGGTAAATTTCCTCACGGTGCACGGCTACTTCCTTCGGCGCGTTAACGCCAATGCGCACCTGATTGCCCTTCACGCCCAACACGGTGACAGTGACCTCGTCACCCACCATCAGGGTCTCACCGACCCGGCGAGTTAGAATCAGCATTCCTTTCTCCTCACGGATTAAATCCAATACAACAGTCTGCAAAAAAGAAAATGGTGGCAGCCCCGCTTAATCTCAAGCGAGGCCTTCACCCAAGTATTGACTAGTGTGGGCAGAAAGAAAGTCCATCCACGCCAACCAAAAAGACGAAAGGCGCGCAATAGTGCGCGCCTTTCGGGCAATGCCTCAGTCGCCCTGTCGGGCCGGGGCATCCAGTTCGAAGGCGCTGTGCAAAGCACGTACCGCCAACTCCAGATATTTCTCCTCGATCACCACGGACACCTTGATTTCCGAGGTGGAGATCATCTGGATATTGATATTTTCCTTGGCCAGGGCCTCGAACATGCGGCTGGCAACCCCGGCATGGGAGCGCATGCCGACGCCGACGATCGACACCTTGGCAATCTTGATGTCGCCAATCACTTCGCGCGCACCCAGTTCACGCGCGGTATTTTCCAATACCTGCTGCGCAGCCTGATAATCGTTGCGGTGCACGGTGAAGGTGAAATCGGTGGTGTTATCGTGCGCCACGTTCTGCACGATCATGTCGACTTCGATATTGGCGGCACTGACAGGGCCGAGAATCTTGAACGCCACGCCCGGGATGTCCGGCACGCCACGGATGGTCAGCTTGGCTTCGTCGCGGTTGAAAGCGATGCCGGAAATGATCGGCTGTTCCATGGTTTCCTCTTCATCAAGGGTAATGAGGGTGCCCGGACCCTCTTTGAAGCTGTGCAATACGCGCAGCGGGACGTTGTACTTGCCGGCGAACTCCACCGAGCGGATTTGCAGCACCTTGGAACCCAGGCTGGCCATTTCCAGCATTTCTTCGAAGGTGATCTTCTCCAGACGCTGAGCCTGGGGCACCACACGCGGATCGGTGGTATAGACACCATCGACATCCGTGTAGATCTGGCACTCGTCAGCCTTGAGCGCCGCCGCCAGGGCCACGCCCGTGGTGTCGGAGCCGCCACGCCCAAGCGTGGTGATATTGCCGTGCTCGTCCACTCCCTGGAAACCGGCGACCACCACCACCCGCCCGGCCTTGAGGTCGGCACGCAGTTTCTGATCGTCGATCTGCAGGATACGCGCCTTGTTGTGCGCGCTATCGGTGAGAATGCGCACCTGATTGCCGGTGTAGGACACCGCCGGCACACCGCGGCGAACCAGGGCCATGGTCAACAGGGCAATGGTCACCTGCTCGCCGGTGGACAGCATCACATCGAGTTCACGCGGCACCGGCTGATCATCACTGGCCTGCTTGGCCAGCTCGATCAAACGATTGGTTTCGCCGCTCATGGCGGAAACCACGACCACGATGTCATCGCCGTTTTCGCGGAACTTCTTCACCTTCTCGGCCACCTGCTGAATCCGCTCAACAGTGCCGACGGAGGTGCCGCCAAATTTCTGTACGATCAAAGCCATTTCAAAGCCGCCTCAGCCCGTGAAGGGCGCCCATTAAACATTCAACTCAATACGCTGCCAAGGCCTGCCGGGCGTAATGCAGCCCCTGGCGTTCACAGACGCGACAACTACCGGTGCCTACAGACCTTGCTCGGCATAGCTCACGGCCAGCGCCAAGGCACCATCCAGCGCGCCGGCATCGGTGCCGCCACCCTGCGCCATGTCCGGACGACCGCCACCCTTGCCACCGACTGCCGCCGCGGCCTGCTTCATCAGCTCGCCGGCCTTGAGTTTGCCAGTCAGGTCCTGGGTCACACCGGCCACCAGCACGACCTTGCCGTCCTGCACGCCGCCGAGCAGGATCACCGCACTGCCAAGCTTGTTCTTCAACTGGTCGACCATGGCCAGCATGGCCTTGCCGTCCAGGCCGTCGACCCGCGCACTGAGCACTTTGCTGCCCTTGACGTCGACGGCGGAGCCGGCCAGGTCATTACCGGCCGAACTGGCGGCCCTGGCCTTGAACTGCTCCAGCTCTTTTTCCAGCTGACGGTTGCGTTCCAGCATGGCGGTCAGTTTGTCCAGCAGGTTGTCGCGACTGCCCTTGACCAGTGCGGCGGCTTCTTTCAACTGTTCTTCCGCGCCATTCAGATAGGCGAACGCCGCGCCACCGGTGACCGCCTCGATACGCCGCACGCCCGCCGCGACACCGCCTTCGCTGGTGATCTTGAACAGACCGATGTCGCCGGTACGGGCCACATGGGTACCGCCACAGAGCTCGACGGAAAAATCGCCGCCCATGCTCAGCACCCGCACCCGATCGCCGTACTTCTCGCCGAACAGCGCCATGGCGCCTTTCTGCTTGGCCGTGTCGATATCGGTCTCGAGGGTTTCCACGCTGCTGTTGTTGCGAACCTGGGTGTTGACGATATCTTCCAGCGCCCGCAACTGCGCCGACGAGATCGCCTCGAAGTGGCTGAAGTCGAAGCGCAGGCGCTGGCTATCGACCAGCGAACCCTTCTGCTGCACATGCTCGCCGAGCACCTGCCGCAATGCGGCGTGCAACAGGTGCGTCGCCGAATGGTTGAGCGCGGTGGCCTGACGCACGCTGGCGTCGACTTCGGCCTTGATCGAGGCGCCTACGCTCAGACTGCCCTTGACGACCATGCCGTGGTGCAGGAAAGCACCGCCGGCCTTGGTGGTATCGCGCACATCGAAACGCACGCCGGCACCTTCAAGGAAGCCGCAGTCACCGACCTGGCCACCGGATTCGGCGTAGAACGGCGTCTGATCGAGCACCACCACGCCCTCCTCGCCTTCGTTCAGGCGATCGACCGCCTGGCCATCGGCGAACAGGGCGATGATCCGGCCGCTGCCGCTGGTGCCCTCGTAGCCGAGGAAGCGTGTATCGCTGTCGATCTTGACCAGGGCGTTGTAGTCCATGCCGAAGGCGCTGGCGGAACGGGCGCGCTCGCGCTGGGCCTGCATTTCGCGCTCGAAGCCGCTCTCGTCCAGGGTCAGGCCGCGCTCGCGGGCGATATCGGCCGTCAGGTCGTAGGGAAAACCATAGGTGTCGTACAGCTTGAACACCGTCTCGCCGGGGATCAGCTTGCCCTTGAGGCCGACCAGATCCTGCTCGAGAATCCTCAGGCCCTGTTCCAGGGTCTTGGCGAACTGCTCTTCCTCGGTTTTCAGCACGCGCTCGATATGCGCCTGCTGCTGCTTCAGCTCCGGGAAGGCTGCGCCCATCTCGGCAACCAGGGCGGCGACTATCTGGTAGAAGAAACTGCCCTGGGCGCCCAGCTTGTTGCCGTGCCGGCAGGCGCGCCGGATGATCCGGCGCAGCACGTAGCCGCGGCCTTCGTTGGACGGGGTGACGCCGTCGGCGATCAGGAAGCCGCAGGAACGGATGTGATCGGCGACCACTTTCAGCGAGGCCTGGCCCTCGTTGGCGCAGCCGATGGCCTGGGCCGCGGCGTTCAGCAGGCTCTGGAACAGGTCGATCTCGTAGTTCGAGTTGACGTGTTGCAGCACCGCGCTGATGCGCTCCAGGCCCATGCCGGTGTCCACGCTCGGCGCCGGCAGCGGGTGCAGCACGCCGTCAGCGGTGCGATTGAACTGCATGAACACGTTGTTCCAGATCTCGATGTAGCGGTCGCCGTCTTCCTCCGGCGAACCGGGCGGGCCGCCCCAGATGTGCTCGCCGTGATCGAAGAAGATCTCGGTGCAAGGGCCGCACGGGCCGGTATCGCCCATGGTCCAGAAGTTGTCGGAGGCATAGGGCGCGCCCTTGTTGTCGCCGATGCGGATCATCCGCTCGGTCGGCACGCCGATTTCCTTGTTCCAGATGTCGTAGGCCTCGTCGTCGTTGGCGTAGACGGTGACCCAGAGCTTGTCCTTGGGCAGCTTCAGCCAGTTGTCGCCGGTGAGGAACTCCCAGGCGAAGTGGATGGCATCGCGCTTGAAGTAATCGCCGAAACTGAAGTTGCCGAGCATCTCGAAGAAGGTGTGGTGACGCGCGGTGTAACCGACGTTCTCCAGGTCGTTGTGCTTGCCGCCGGCGCGCACGCACTTCTGGCTGGTGACCGCACGGGTGTAGGCGCGCTTTTCCAGGCCGAGGAAGCAGTCCTTGAACTGGTTCATCCCGGCGTTGGTGAACAGCAGCGTCGGGTCGTTGCCCGGAATCAGGGAACTGGAAGCGACACGGGTGTGCCCCTTCTCTTCGAAGAAGCTGAGGAAAGCTTCACGGATTTCAGCGCTTTTCATAGGATCATCCAAGGAAACAGGCGGCCACGGCAAAGCCGGCAAAGGGCCGCATTATATCGGGCCTGTAGCATCGGTACAGCGTGTTTATCAATAGATAGCGGCTATAACGCCGCACGGCGGAGAAAACGACGACCGTTGGGGCGGGACCGGCTAACCGGCGTGGCTTTTGTCAGGCCTGGGTTCAAGCCGTCGAGTACCCAGCAACGGCATCCGCGCTGCAGCCATAATGCTTTCGGCGCTTTCGGGGCCCATCGCGGCTAAAGCCCCTCCCACCAGGTGGTCGTCGCGCCACCAACATGGCGCCAGCCGGTCTGGCGATGCCTGAACGCTCCGGGCCTGACGCCGCCAATCCATCCCTGGAGCGGACTGGCTCAAGCCCGCGCGAAGGCGGCAAAGGCCTCGAGCACCCGGTCGATGTCCGCGGTGCTGACATCCATATGGGTAACCATGCGCAAACGCGGTGCGGCGATCAGCTGGATTCCGCGCTCGGCGCAAAAAGCCTTCAACGCATCCGCTCGCTCGCCGACCTGGGCATAGACCATATTGGTCTGCACCGGCTCGACCGCGTAGCCCAACCCGCGTAGCCCGTCGGCCAGGCGTTCGGCATTGGCATGATCCACGGCCAGGCGCGCCACCTGGTGCTCCAAAGCATAGAGGCCGGCGGCAGCCAGCACGCCCGCCTGACGCATGCCGCCACCGACCATCTTGCGCAGGCGCCGCGCCTTGCCGATCAGCTCGGCGCTGCCGCAGAGCACCGACCCCACCGGCGCGCCCAGGCCCTTGGACAAACAGACCGAGACCGAATCGAAGTGCCGGGTGATCTCCCTGGCCGCCACGCCCTGCCTGACTGCCGCGTTGTACAGCCGCGCGCCGTCCAGGTGCAGGGCCAGGCCGCGCCTGCGGGTCAGCTCGCGGGCCGCGGCCAGATAGCTCGACGGCAGGACCTTGCCCTGCATGGTGTTTTCCAGCGCCAACAGGCGGGTGCGGGCGAAGTGGAAGTCGTCCTGCTTGATGGCCGCCTCGACCTTGCCCAGGTCCAGCGAGCCGTCGGCTTCGCCCTCGAGCGGCTGCGGCTGGATTGAGCCCAGCACCGCGGCGCCGCCGCCTTCATATTTATAGGTGTGCGCCTGCTGGCCGACGATGTATTCGTCGCCTCGCTCGCAGTGGGCCATCAGGCCGAGCAGGTTGCTCATGGTGCCGGTCGGCACGAACAGCGCGCGGGCAAAGCCCAGTTCGGCCGCCAGGTACTGCTCCAGGCGGTTGACCGTGGGATCCTCGCCGTAGACGTCATCGCCCAGCTCTGCCGCCAGCATGGCCTCGCGCATGCCCGGGGTTGGCTGGGTAACGGTGTCGCTGCGCAGGTCGATGATGGCCATGGGCGGTTTCCCTTAACGTGACGAAAACCCCGATGCTAAGGCGCTCCAGGCATGGGAACAAGGTACAGATGGGTCAATAGGACACAGGACAGATCAGCCCCGCAGTAGCGATCTTGTAGCCCGGATGAAATCCGGGAGTATTTATCGGCTACCCCCGTAGGGTGCGCCGCGCGCACCGGATACATGGATCATCCGCAATCCGATCATGCACCCCGTCAGCCTGGTGCGCATGGCGCACCCTACGCCAGCTGGGCGCAGCGAGGCTTGTGCATCAACATGGAATCTACAGATCGCACCCCAGCGGCGGATCAGGCCAGTTGCACGTCTTTGGCAGGGACGATGAGGATGGCGGCGCGCAGGCCGTTTTTCACCTTGGGGTTGGGGAAGATGATTCGCGCATCCGGCTCTTCCACAACCCAGCGGGTGCCGGCCAGATCCTCGGCCAGCAGGTAGCCGACCGGCAGCTTGCTGAAGTTTTCGATATCCGCCGGCAGGTGCAGCTTGAAGGTGTCGCTGTGCTTGATGATTTCCCGCGCCACGGCGAACAACTGCAGCCCGCGCAATTCGGCGTCCTGCTCCTGTGGCTCGGGTTCGCAGCCTTCGATGATGTGCTGCAGGCGCTGCTCGAGCCGATCCAGGTTGACCTCCTGGTTCTGCCCGAAGGCTCGCGCCTTGCCCAGCTCCAGGGTGAACGATTCCGCCCCCAACTGGGTGTAGGTGTAGGCGCTGAAGGTGATCGAGCTCTTGTTGTGCAGCAGCACTGCCTCGATCCCTGCGGCGTTCAACCGGGCCAGCTCGCGCAGGCTGCGCGGCCGCCCCTCCTGCCAGGGATAGAGGGCGAACTGCTCGATCTGCGAGGTCCGGATCGCGGTATGCAGGTCGTAGTGCAGGCGCGTTCGCTCGGGTTTGCTGAAAAAGGTTGCGGCCAGGTGCTCGAGATCGCAGGCGCGCATGGCCTCGACCCCGGCATGTTGCTCGTGCTGGCCGTTGAACAGGCGATTGATGTCCTGCTCGATATAGCGCTCGCCGCGGCGGATCGCCGGCGGGTTGCCGAACAGGAAGAGGATCCGCGCCCGCGGCTTCAGCTCGCCACGGGCAATACCGCGCAGCAGGCGGTCGAGCAATTCGATGGGAGCGGTTTCGTTGCCGTGGATGCCGGCCGAGAGCAGCAGGTCCAGACCGTTGTCGCTGGCCACCGACGGCGTCACTTCCAGCGCACCTTCGGCCAGCCAGCGCAAGCGCGCGCCCTCGGGCGTCAGCTGGATCTTCGCTGCCGGCTCAAAGCCGGCGAGGGTCAGTTCAAGCAGTTTGCCGAGGGCAAGCATAGCAATTACCTCAATCGTGGTTGCAGTCGGGGCCGTGCACGTGCCCGTCGTCGCCGGGCTCGGCCGGTTCCATCTCCAGCTCCAGGCTGACCAGGTTGGTGGCCAGCGGACGCAGCAGCAGATTGGTGTACTCGCTGTCGTCCTCGGCCGAGTCCACGCCGATCATCAACTGATCATTGCCCACCTGCTGAAACCAGACTTCCTTGCCCTGCCACATCACCGCAAAGCGGGTGCAGGTCGTTTCCAGCTGAGTGCCATCTTCATCTTCGAGGATCAGTTGCAGGACATCGGACATTATTCAAAGCTCCACGCTATACGCCATAAGCAGCAAGTTTAGAACGCCAAGCGTGCGCTTGAGGCTGATGGCTTGCCGCTCAGTTCAGTTGAAAAGGATAAACCGCGCCCAGTTTAAGGATCTGGGTCAATTCATCCAATGCCGTGCGGCATTCGATCAGCAATTGCGGGTCGGCCAGTTCGCTCTCGCCGAGGCGATCGCGGTAGTGCTTGTCGACCCAGACGTTGAGCCTGTCATACAGCTGCGGGGTCATGATCACCCCCGGATTCACCGCCGCCAACTCGTTCTCCTTGAGCGCCACGCGCAGGCGCAGGCAGGCCGGGCCGCCGCCGTTCTGCATGCTTTGTTTGAGATCGAACACCTTGACCTCGCGAATCGGTCCGCTGCCGCCGGTGAGCCGCTGCAGGTAATTCCACACATTGGCGTTGTTGCGGCACTCCTCCGGCACGATCAGCAACATGCCGCCAGCGGCGCGCGGCAACAACTGGCTGTTGAACAGGTAGGACTTCACCGCGTCCTCCACCGTGACCGCATCGCGCGGCACGCACACCGCCTGCAGCGTGCCGCCACGCCGGGCGAGCTTGTCCGCCAGCTCGGCCAGCACCCTGTCGGTATCGAGGAAGGCGTCCTGGTGATAGAACAGCACCTCGCCGTTACCCACCGCGATCACGTCGTTGTGGAATACCCCCTGATCGATCACCGCCGGATTCTGTTGAGCATAGACCACCCCGGCCTCGCTCAGCCCATGCAGGCGCACCACGGCCTGCGAGGCTTCCAGGGTCTGCCGCGCCGGGTAGCGTTGCGGCGCCGGGAAACGGCCGTCGAAGGCGCTGCGCCCGAACACGAAGAACTCCACCCCGGCATCGCCATAACCTTTACAGAAACGCGTGTGGTTGGCCGCGCCCTCGTCGCCGAACTGCGCCACCGCCGGCAAGGCGGCGTGGTGAGCGAAGTGCTGCTCATTGGCGAACATGGCGCCGAGCAGGCGGCTGGTGGTCGGATGCTCGATGGAACGATGGAACTTGCAATTGAGGTTGGCGGCGGTGAAGTGCACCCGGCCATCGGCCGTATCGGCGCTGGGGCTGACGGTGCAGGCGTTGGCCGTCCACATGCTCGAGGCCGAGCAGCTGGCAACCAGTAAAGGCATGGCCTCCTGCGCCGCCCGCTCGATCACCCGGGCATCGCTGCCGGTGAAGCCGAGACGGCGCAGCACCGCGACATCCGGGCGTTCCTGCGGGGCCAGTACGCCCTGCTTGAAGCCCATTTCCATCAGCGCCTTCATCTTCGCCAGGCCCTGCTTGGCGGCCTGTTTCGGGCTGGAGTCGGCCTGGCTGTTGCTCTGCGAGGCAACATTGCCGTAGGACAGGCCACCGTAGTTGTGGGTCGGGCCGACCAGGCCGTCGAAATTCATTTCATAAGCGGACATCACAGGCTTACTCCCGGGGTCAGGGTGGCGGGCAGGCTCAGGCGTTCGCTTTCCAGCGAGGCCACCGGATAAGCGCAGTAGTCCGCCGCGTAGTAAGCACTGGCGCGGTGGTTGCCGGAAGCGCCGACGCCACCGAACGGGGCCGTGCTGGCGGCGCCGGTGAGCTGCTTGTTCCAGTTGACGATGCCCGCGCGGCTGTGCAGCCAGAACTGCTGGTAGCGCGCTGCGGAATCCGACAGCAAACCGGCGGCCAGGCCGAACTGGGTGTTATTGGCCTCGGCGATCGCCCCCTCGAAATCGGCATAGCGGATCACCTGCAGCAGTGGGCCGAAGAACTCTTCGTCCGGCCGCTCGGCCACCGCGCTGACATCGATGATCCCCGGCGTGAGCAAGGCTGCGCCGGGCTGCGCCTGGGTCATCGCCAGCAGCGCCGTGGCGCCCTTGCCGAGCAACTGCTGCTGGGCCTGCAGCAGCTGTTCGGCCGCTGCCAGGGAAATCACCGAACCCATGAAGGGCGCCGGCTGTTCGTCAAAACGGCCGACCTTGATCTGCCCGGCGACCTGGACCAGGCGCGCGAGCAAGGCATCGCCCCACTCGCCCTGCGGCACCAGCAGACGGCGCGCGCAGGTGCAGCGCTGGCCGGCGGAGATGAAGGCCGACTGCACGATGGTGTAGACCGCCGCCTCGACGTCGGCGAGCTGATCGACGATCAGCGGGTTGTTGCCGCCCATTTCCAGGGCCAAGATCTTCTCCGGGCGACCGGCGAACTGGCTGTGCAGCAGGTTGCCGGTGCGGCTCGAACCGGTGAAGAACAGCCCGTCGATGCCGGGGTTGCCGGCCAGGGCCACGCCGGTGTCACGCGCCCCCTGCAGCAGATTGAGCACGCCGGCCGGCAGACCGGCTTCGATCCAGCACTTGAGCGTCAGCTCGGCGACTTTCGGCGTCAACTCGCTGGGCTTGAACAGCACGCAATTGCCCGCCAGCAACGCCGGCACTATGTGGCCGTTGGGCAGGTGGCCGGGGAAGTTGTAGGGGCCGAACACCGCTACCACGCCATGCGGTTTGTGCCGCAGCACGGCAGTGGCGTCGGCCAGCGGCGCACTCTTCTCGCCGGTCCGTTCGCGGTAGCTTTGCACCGAGATGGCGACCTTGTTGACCATGCTGGTCACCTCGGTGGCCGACTCCCACAGCGGCTTGCCGGTTTCCTCGCCAATCGCCCGGGCCAGCTCGTCGGCATGTGCCCTGAGGGCCACGGCGAAACGCTCCAGCACGGCGATGCGCCCATCCAGGGAGCACGAGGCCCAGCCCGGGAATGCCGCGCGAGCAGCCACCACGGCGGCCTCGACCTGGGCGACGGAGGCCGCCTGGCCACGCCAGACCACGGCCTGACTGACCGGATTCAACGACTCCAGGGCTTCGCCCTGACCAGGCTGCCAGCTACCGGCGATGTAATGAGTGCTCATATTGTTTTATCACTCCCAGCAATTTCATCACCCGGCGTTGCGCCGGATGGGCTATTCGATCGAACCGCCCGGATCGACTCCAGGCAGCTCGGGGGTATTCAGCCGCGGGCCGACAGCGGCACCGCTCTGACCTGATCGCCGACCGCCAAGCGCAGGCGCTTGGCGGTCAACGGATCGACCACCAGGGTGCCGGCGGCCAGGCGTGCGGCGCCGACGGTGATCCGGCAGTCTTCGCGCTTGCGGTTGTGGATCAGGAAGGTGGTGGCGTCATCGCCCGGCGTACCTATGGCCAGCACCAGCGCCTGGCTGTCGCGCACGGCACGGATTTTCGCGGTTTCCGCCTCGATGGCCGGGCCGGCGTCGAAGATGTCGACATAGCCCTGATAACTGAAGCCTTCGCCCTTGAGCATGGCCAGCGCCGGCTCGGTATCCGGGTGGACGCGGCCGATGATGTTGCGTGCATCTTCGGAGAGGAAGCAGGTATAGAGCGGGAACTTGGGCATCAACTCGGCGATGAAGGCCTTGTTGCCGACCCCGGTCAGGTAGTCCGCCTGACTGAACTCCATCTTGAAGAAGTGCCGCCCCAGGCTTTCCCAGAACGGCGAGCGTCCCTGTTCGTCGGACATGCCGCGCATCTCGGCGATCACCTTGTCGCCGAACGACTCGCGGAACTCGGCGATAAACAGCAGGCGCGCCTTGGACAGCAGACGGCCATTGAGTCCCTTGCGGTGATCGCTGCGCAGAAACAGCGAGCAGAGTTCGGAGTTGCCGGTCAGGTCGTTGGCCAGGAACAGGGTGGGAATCTGCCGATGGATATTCAGTTCCTGCGAGGCGCTGACGGTCAGGCCCACGCGGTAGTTGTACCAGGGCTCGCGCAGACCGACCGCACCGGCCACGGCGGAAATACCCACCACCTCGCCGGCGTCGTCTTCCAGCACGAACAGGTAGTCGGCGTCGGCGCGTTCGGCCTTGCCGGTGAAGGTCTTCTCCGCCCAACCGACGCGATGCGCCAGGCGCTCCTCGTTGGCCGGCAGGGTGGTCAGGCCAGCGCCGGTAGTGCGCGCCAGAGCAATCAACGCCGGAAGATCGGCAGTGCGAACGGGACGAACGATCATGCGCTAACTCCTTAAACCGCAACCAGACGCACGCTGGCGCCCTCGCCGACGCCGAGTGCTTCGGCAGCTTCGAGACTGAGGGTGACCGGCTTGCCAGGTACCCAATCCAGGTCCGCGACGATCGCGCGAAAATCCTGCAGCAGGCCGTTGCTCACCAGATACGGCCGCCCACCCTTGATCGGCTCGCCGATCCTGACCGGCACCACACGGCTCTGGGCGATCGAGCGAATCCCCGAGGTGCGCGCATGCAGGGTCGGCCCGCCGTCGAAAATATCGATGTAATGATCGGTCTCGAAGCCTTCGCGCATCAGGATGTCGAAGGTCACCTGCGCCCGCGGGTGCACCTGGCCCATGGCCTCCTGGGCCGCATCCGGCAGCAGCGGCACATAGATCGGGTAGTGCGGCATCAGCTCGGCGAGAAAGGTCCGGCTTTTCAGCCCGCACAGGCGCTCGGCCTCGGCGTAGTTCATGTCGAAGAAATTGCGCCCCACGGCATCCCAGAACGGCGAATCGCCATGCTCGTCGCTGTGCCCGACGATCTCCACCACCACGGCATCGGCGAAGCGCTCCGGATGGTTGGCGACGAACAACAGGCGCGCCCGCGAGTTCAGCTCGGACCAGACGCTACCCACCAAAGGCCGCTCGACGTAGAAGCTGGTCAGCAGGCTGTTGCCGGTCAGGTCGTGGCACAGCGAGAGCACGTGGATCTTGTTGTGGATCTTCAGCTCACGCGAGTTGTGCACGAAGGTTTCGTTGCGAAAGCTGTAGAACGGCTCGGAATACCCGGCCGAGGCGACGATGCCGGAGCAGCCGAGCAAGTGCCCGCTGTCGCTGTCTTCGAGGACGAAAAAGTAGCTTTCCTCGCCATTGAAACTTACCTCGGCGGCCAGCGAGGCATCCGAGGCGGCGATCTTGTCGCGCAGGCGGCCGGCATCGTCCGGCAGCGAAGTCACACCAACCGGGCTGTCCGCGGCGAGACGCTGCACCTCACTCAGGTCGGCCATTTGCGCGGGGCGCATCACCAGCATGGTGTCACTCCTTTTCAAGAAAAGCCCCAGGCCGCTCAGCGCGAACCGCCTGGAGAAACTGCAACCCGAAGGCCACAGCACACACGGAGATAGTCATCCCTGGAAGTAGCCCGACTCATCCTTAAGCCGGGCAAGCGCGGCCCGTGGCGAGCGCAAACGGACGCCGCCGGGCTGTCGACTCAGGCTTGCGTCAGCTTGGCCAGGGCACGTTCGAAACGCGCCAGGCCCTCATCGATATCGACCTCTTCCACCACCAGGCTCGGGGCGAAACGCACCACATCCGGACCGGCTTGCAGCACCATCACGCCCTCCGCCGCGGCGGCATCGAGAATCGCCTTGGCCTTGCCTTTCCAGGCATCGCTGAGCACCGCGCCGATCAGCAGGCCGAGGCCGCGCACCTGGCTGAACACGCCGTACTGCTCACCGAACTGTTCCAGGGCGACCTTGAAGCGCTGCCGCTTGGCTTTCACCCCATCGAGCACTGCCGGGGTATTGACCACATCGATCACCGCCTCGGCCACCGCACAGGCCAGCGGGTTGCCGCCGTAGGTGGTGCCATGGGTACCGACCACCAGGTGCTTGGCCAGCGCTTCGGTGGTCAGCATGGCGCCGATCGGGAAACCGCCGCCCAGGCTCTTGGCGCTGGAGAGGATGTCCGGGATCACCCCGTAATGCTGGTAGGCGAACAGCGAACCGCTGCGGCCCATGCCGGTCTGCACTTCGTCGAAGATCAACAGCGCGTCGTGCTGGTCGCACAGCTCGCGGGCCGCCTGCAGGTAGGCCAGGTCGGCCGGCAGGACGCCGCCTTCACCCTGGATCGGCTCCAGCACCACGGCGCAGGTCCTGGCGGAAACCGCGGCCTTCAGCGCCTCGATATCGTTGTACGGGACATGGTTGATGCCCTGGATCTTCGGCCCGAAGCCATCGGAATACTTGGGTTGACCGCCGACGCTGACGGTAAACAGGGTGCGGCCGTGGAAACTGTTGGTCGCCGCGATGATTTCGTACTTGTCTTCGCCGAACCGGTCGAAGGCCACCCGCCGGGCCAACTTGAAGGCGGCCTCGTTGGCTTCGGCGCCGGAGTTGCAGAAGAACGCGCGCTCGGCGAAGGTCGCGTCGACCAGCTTGTGCGCCAGGCGCAGGGCCGGCTCGTTGGTGAACACATTGGAAATGTGCCACAGCGTATTGGCCTGTTCGGTCAAGGCGGCGACCAGGGCCGGATGGCAATGGCCCAGGGCATTCACGGCGATGCCGCCGGTGAAGTCGATCAGCTCGCGACCACTTTGATCCCAGACTCGGGAACCCGCACCGCGCACCGGAATGAAGCCGGCCGGGGCATAGTTGGGAACCATCACTTGGTCGAAATCGGCGCGTTGCACCGGATCGTGCTGAACGGACATCGGAGCTCTCCTGACGAGTAACACCTGCATTGGGTGGCAGGCGATGGGAAGGATTGTAGGGATTGATTCGGAGTGGGCATTGCCGCCATGCGACAACTTCTTATAGCGCCAACCCGGGGAAAACCGGCGCTTTCGCAAATGCGACAGAAAGCGTCGGGAAGGCGCAGTTTAAACGCTGATCGGCACATTCGGGCACGCTGCGCGGAAATTATCCACAAGCTGACCGGCAGGTTTCGCGGCTAACACGACGGGTGCGCCGTGCGCACCACTCACTGGGCTCCTTGGCGCGCACGACCTAGGCGGCCCCGCGCACCCTACGCCGTGACCGGCTGCCCCTGCACCACCGGCGGGCGATCCAGGCCGAGGAATTCGCTCAGGGCGGCTTGCTGCGCCATCGCATCCTGATAACCCAGTTCGATCAGCTCGTTGCAATAGCCGGCTTCGAACAACAGATAGCTGAGCACGCCCGCGCCGCCGGCCTTGGTCGCTCCCGGACCGCGCAGAAACAGGCGCAGCACCGCAGTCAACTCGTGGCGATGGCGGGCGGCGATCTCGTCCAGCGGCTGGCTCGGCGCAATCACCAACACCTCCACCGGATTGAGCCCCAGGCCACGCGGACGTTGCTCCGGCGGGATCAGCCTGCTCATCAGATTGAGCCGTTCGAGCAGTTCGATATCGCCTTCCAGGCTGTCGATAAAGGTACTGTTGAGCATATGCCCGCCTATTTGCGCCAGGCTCGGCGGCTTGACCGCCTGCACGGCGGTGACCGCGCCGCCCGACTCGGCCTGCGTGTTGCCACTGACGCCGACCACCAGCACCCGGGTCGCGCCCAGGTGCAACGCCGGGCTGATAGGCGCGGACTGGCGCACCGCGCCGTCGCCGAAATACTCGCGATTGATCTTCACCGGCGGGAACAGCAACGGAATCGACGAGCTGGCCAGCAGATGCTCGACGCCCAGGCGAGTCGGCACCCCGACCCGGCGGTGGCGCAGCCAGGGATCGATGGTGGCGCGCCCCTGATAGAAGGTCACCGCATGCCCGGACTCGTAACCGAACGCCGTCACCGCCACCGCGCGCAACTGGCGCTGGCGCACCGAAGCGGCGATCCCGGAGAAATCCAGCTCGCGCTGCAACAGCTCGCGCAGCGGCGAACTGTCGAGCAGCGCCACCGGCACTTCGCCGCCCAGGCCCAGCAGGCTGTGGCCGATAAAGCGGCCGGCTTGGCGCAACACCCCCGGCCAGTCGCTGCGGTACACCTGATGGGTATGAAAGCCCTGCCAGACCCTGGTCAGGCGGCGTACCGCCTCGCCAAAATGCAAGGCCCCGCACGCCAGGCCGACCGCGTTGATGGCGCCGGCCGAGGTGCCGACGATCACCGGAAAGGGATTCTGCGCGGCATCCGGCAACAAATCGGCAATCGCCGCCAGCACCCCGACCTGATACGCCGCCCGCGCGCCGCCACCGGAAAGAATCAGTCCGGTGACCGGCTGGCTGGAGGAAGTGCTTGGTGTCATAGGGGGAGTTCCGAATCCTTTAACTTGCAGGTCTGGCAGGAGGGGCGCCCGGCCGCGCCTATTGCCATTCTCATCAAAAAATAAATAAGCCGTTGTTTTATATTGAGAAATAAAAGCAGAACAAAGACCTGTAGGAGCGGGGGGGACGCCCAGTTCCATGCCCGCGAAACCCATCGCGGGCATGGCCGGCTCCTACAGGCACCCACAAGCCGATAGACGCAATTACCTCAAGTTTGCTGCGCGACAGCGCGGCGTCGAAGAGGGGCGGCCACTCCTCCTACAGGAGCAGCAATAATTGATCGCTGATCGATTGCGCCCTCGCTCCTCGCCACTACTGCAGGCACTAGCGGCGGCGCTTCTTGTACAGCTTCGCCTCGCCATCCGGCCGCGTCTTGAAGCGCCGGTGGGCCCACAGGTACTGCTCGGGCTGCTGACGAATCGCCGCCTCGATCCACTGATTGACCCGCAAACAGTCGGCCTCCTCGCTCTCCCCGGGGAAATCGGCCAGCGGCGGGTGCACCACCACCCTGTAGCCGGAGCCGTCGGCCAGGCGTGTCTGGGTGAAGGGAATCACCCGCGCCCGGCCCAGGCGGGCGAACTTGCTGGTCGCCGTCACCGTTGCCGCCGGCACACCGAACAGCGGCACGAAAATACTGCGCTGGGCGCCATAGTCCTGATCCGGCGCATACCAGATCACCTTGCCGGCGCGCAGCAGCTTGAGCATGCCGCGCACATCGTCGCGCTCGATCACCCCCTGCAGACGCTGCTCGCGACCACGGCGCTGGACATAATCGAACAGCGGATTCTTGTGCGGCCGGTACATGCCATACATATGCTGCTGCATGCCCAGCAGGCCGCCGCCCATTTCCAGGGTGGTGAAATGCAATGCCATCAGCAGCACGCCCTGCCCTTCGGCCTCGGCCGCACGAATATGCTCGAGCCCCTCGACCCGGCCCAGCCTGGCCAGCCGCGCCGCCGGCCACCACCAGCTGATCGCCATCTCGAAGAAGGTCATGCCGGTCGAGGCGAAGTTCTCCCGCAACAAACTGCCCCGCTCAGCGGCCGACAGCTCGGGGAAACACAGCTCCAGGTTGCGTACGGCGATCTGCCGACGCGAACGCGCCAGGTGATACATCAAGCCGCCAAGCCGGCGCCCCAGCCACATCAGCAGCGAATAAGGCAGAAGCGCGAGCAGCCACAGCAGGCCGAGCCCCAGCCATAGCGGCCAGAAGCGCGGATGCAGGAAATAGGCACGAAAGGCTGGACGATCCATCAACGATCCCGAGCAAAGCATAAAGCCGGGCATTCTAGCACCGGCGTTTTATCAGAAGTTGAGCAAAGACTCGCCCCGGCTTGCAGCCCAGCGGGGTTATCGCTATAAGTCCGGGCTACTTTCGTCACGACCGACAAGGCGTATCAGGCAGACCATGAGCCAAGCCGATCTACTCGAGCAAGACCCCGTATTCCAGCTCAAAGGCAGCATGCTGGCCATCACCGTGATGGAACTGGCGCACAACGACCTCGAGCGCCTCGATCAGCAACTGGCCGCGAAAGTCGCCCAGGCACCGAACTTCTTCAGCAATACCCCGCTGGTACTGGCCCTGGACAAGCTGCCGGAAGGCGAAGGCAGCCTCGACCTGGGCGCCCTGATGGCCCTGTGCCGCAACCATGGCCTGCGCACCCTGGCCGTGCGCGCCAACCGCGAAGACGATATCGCCGCCGCCAGCGCCCTGGACTTGCCGGTGCTGCCGCCCTCCGGCGCCCGCGAGCGCCCGGTCGATCCGACCGGCGGTAGCAGTACCGCGAAAAAGCCGGAAAAGCCCGCAGAACCCGAGGTCAAGCCGAGCAAGATCATCACCAGCCCGGTGCGCGGCGGCCAGCAAATCTATGCCCAGGGCGGCGACCTGATCGTCCTGGCGCCGGTCAGCGCCGGCGCGGAACTTCTCGCCGACGGCAACATCCATGTTTACGCGCCCATGCGCGGCCGCGCGCTGGCCGGCATCAAGGGCAACGCCAAGGCACGCATCTTCTGCCAGCAGATGGGCGCGGAACTGCTGTCCATCGCCGGCCAATACAAGGTCGCCGAAGACCTGCGCCGCGACCCGTTATGGGGCGAGGCGGTGCATGTCAGCTTGTCGGGTGACGTGTTGAACATCACCCGCCTTTAACGGATACTGCCGCCAATTTTCAGGGACATAAAAAGGCATCTGGAAGCCGCATACGGCTGTCGGATTCCCGTCTTTCTTCACATTTTTGGGGTGAATCACCTTGGCCAAGATCCTCGTAGTCACTTCCGGCAAGGGTGGCGTGGGTAAAACCACCACCAGCGCCGCCATCGGTACCGGCCTCGCCCTGCGCGGGCACAAAACCGTCATCGTCGATTTCGACGTCGGCCTGCGCAACCTCGACCTGATCATGGGCTGCGAGCGTCGCGTGGTGTACGACTTCGTCAATGTGGTCAACGGCGAAGCCACGCTGAAGCAGGCACTGATCAAGGACAAGCGCCTGGAAAACCTCTACGTGCTGGCCGCCAGCCAGACCCGCGACAAGGACGCGCTGACCGAGGAAGGCGTGGAAAAAGTCATCGAGGAACTGCGCAAGGATTTCGAATACGTGGTCTGCGACTCGCCGGCCGGCATCGAGAAAGGCGCCCACCTGGCGATGTACTTCGCCGATGAAGCGATTGTCGTGACCAACCCCGAGGTTTCCTCGGTGCGCGACTCCGACCGCATGCTCGGCCTGCTGGCGAGCAAATCGCGCCGCGCGGTGAACGGCGAAGAGCCGATCAAGGAACACCTGCTGCTGACCCGCTACAACCCCGAGCGCGTGACCAAGGGCGAAATGCTCGGTGTGGAAGACGTCGAGGAAATCCTCGCCATCCGCCTGCTCGGCGTGATTCCGGAGTCGCAAGCGGTGCTCAAGGCCTCCAACCAGGGCGTACCGGTGATCCTCGACGACCAGAGCGATGCCGGCCAGGCCTACAGCGACGCCGTCGACCGCCTGCTCGGCAAGGAAGTCGCCCACCGCTTCCTCGACGTGCAGAAGAAAGGACTCATGCAACGTCTGTTTGGAGCGCGCTAATGAATATTTTCGACTTCTTTCGTGAACGCAAGAAGGAAACCACGGCGTCCATCGCGAAAGAGCGCCTGCAGATCATCGTCGCCCACGAGCGCGGCCAGCGCAGCCAGCCGGACTACCTGCCGGCCCTGCAGCAGGAGCTGGTCGAGGTGATTCGCAAGTACGTCAACATCGACTCGGACCAGGTTCAGGTCGCCCTGGAGAACCAGGGCAGTTGCTCGATCCTGGAACTCAACATCACCTTGCCGGACCGCTGAAAGCCTTACTTTCGCGATGCTGAACCGAAATGGCGGCCTTATTGGCCGCCATTGCATTTATCCATATGTGGGAGGGGCTTTAGCCGCGACCGGCTTCAAAAGCATCGCGGCTAAAGCGGATCGCCGCCCGACCCCTTCCACAGAGAAAACCACCCACTCCATGCCGCTCAGCCAAATCGAAATTCTCCATCAGGACGCCGCCCTGCTGGTGATCAACAAGCCCACCCTGCTGCTCTCGGTGCCCGGTCGCGCCGAGGACAACCGCGACTGCCTGGTCACCCGCCTGCAAGACAACGGCTTCCCGGAAGCGCGCATCGTCCACCGCCTGGACTGGGAAACCTCGGGGATCATCGTCCTGGCCCGCGACCCGGACAGCCATCGCGAACTGTCGCGCCAGTTCCACGACCGCGAAACCGAGAAAGCCTACACCGCCCTGTGCTGGGGCCAACCGGAGCAGGACAGCGGCAGCATCGACCTGCCGCTGCGCTACGACCCGCCGACCAAGCCGCGGCATGTGGTCGACCATGAGGTCGGCAAACACGCCCTGACCCACTGGCGCGTGCTCGAACGCTGCGGCGATTACTGCCGGGTCGAGCTGACGCCTATCACCGGCCGCTCGCACCAGCTGCGCGTGCACATGCTGTCGATCGGCCACCCGCTGCTCGGCGACGCCCTCTACGCCCCGCCCTTAGCCCTGGCCGCCTACCCGCGCCTGTGCCTGCACGCCAGCATGCTCGGCCTGACCCACCCGCAAAGCGGCGAACGCCTGCGCTTCGACTGCCCCGCACCGTTCTAGCGTCACGTAGGGTGCGCTACGCGCACCAATAAAAACCCGCGCCATGGCCTCGAACGCCGGCGCGCACGGCGCAGCGCGGCTGCTTATTCCCACAACCGAGAAGCTGCGCCTATAAATCATTCGATAATGTTCTTAAAAACGCTCTTGAAGCCGCTTCCAGCCGCCAACATATTTCTTCCAGACGGGGCTTGAAGCCTCGGCCTCGAGCCCCGCAAACACGTCTCTGGTTCATAAACCACAGGAGGTTTGCGATGTACGAATCCCTGTTTAACTTCCCTGGCGGCCTGCTCGCCGAGTTCGAACGGCTGCAGCAGGAGTTGCAGCAAGAGTTTGCCAATCTCGGTCGACCGGGCAGCATTCGCGCGCTTGCCAGCGGTGCCTTCCCGACCATCAACGTCGGCAGCACCCCTGGGACGATCGAGGTCTACGCCTTCGCCCCAGGCCTCGACCCGGCAACCCTGGATATCCAGATCGACCACGGCCTGCTGTCGATCAGCGGCGAGCGCAGCAGCGCCGAGCCGCAGGACAACGGCAGCCTGTCGGTCTATGCCAACGAGCGTTTCAGCGGGCGCTTCAAGCGCACCGTGAACCTGTCCAAGGATGCCGACCCGGACAAGGTCGAGGCGCACTACCGCAATGGCGTGCTGCACATCAAGGTGGCGCGTCAGGAGTCGGCTCAACCCAAGCGCATCACTATCCAATGACATTTCGCTAAGGAGGAAACTGCGATGAGCGAGAAACAAGTAGTCCGCCGCGGCGAATCCGCGGAAGAACTGCAGACGCTGCTGCCGCGGGTCGACGTGTTCGAGAACAAGGACGGCATCCTGCTGCTCGCCGACATGCCCGGCGTGCCCAAGGACAAGCTCGAGCTGCGGGTCGAAAACGACACCCTGCTGATCGAAGGCGAGATAGCTCCCGACACCCCGGAGAACATGGAGGCGGTCTATGCCGAGGTGCACCTGTCGCGCTATCGCCGGGCCTTCAGCCTGAGCTCGGAACTGGACACCTCGCGGATCGACGCCCAGTTGCGCGATGGCGTGCTCAACCTGCGCATTCCCAAGCAGGCCCATGCGCAGCCGCGCAAGATCGAGGTGAAAGTCGCCTGAACCGCCTGAGCGGCCGCAGCAGTTGCAGAGCGCGGCCGCTCGCAACCTGGAGGTCAACCGATGGAAAAGCTTACTGATCTGAAACACGGCCTGGAGGAAACCTGGCACTCGCTCGGCGAGGGCTGGCGAAGTTTTCGCGAGCGCACCAGCGGTGCCCTGACCCGCTTCACCCCATCGACCAGGGGCAAGGCGTCGAGCGAAGTAGCGGCCGAGGCCTCGGCAGCGTCCCTGGCTCCCGCCGACTTCCCGTCAGCGAACTGGGCCCTGCTGGCCGGCGATGTGTTCGAGGACAGCGACAAGTTCGTCGTGCGCCTGGAAATACCCGGCCTGGACAAGCAAGACGTGGATATCGAAGTACGCAACGACGTGCTGATCGTGCGCGGCGAAAAACGCTACGAGCAGGAATCCAGCAGCGGCCAGTATCGCGTGCGCCAGTGCGCCTTCGGCAGCTTCCATCGCAGCATCCCGCTGCCCCTGCCAGTGCTCGCCGACAAGACCTCGGCCAGCTACCGCAACGGCGTGCTGCGCATCGATCTGCCCAAGGCCGAACACGCCCGCGGCCGGCGCATCGAAGTCCGCGGCGAGTGACCCGCCAGCAAAATATCGCGCCGGGTCGGCCCTCCCACAAGAGCGGCAAACACCGCATTCCCCTGTAGGAGGCCCGACCTCGGGGCGATGGCGGACA
>NZ_FOWX01000008.1:0-11311 GCF_900115555.1 Pseudomonas borbori | reverse complement strand
AACACCGCATTCCCCTGTAGGAGGCCCGACCTCGGGGCGATGGCGGACAGGGTCCGCCCAACATTCAAACGCATCGCGCCCGGACCCGCCCACCAGAGCAGCAACTTATTCGCGCGGTGGCCGTCCCGTTCAACCCTGCTTGCGCGGCCAGACCAGGCTGAACTGCGCGCCGCCGAGGCGTTCGCTGCGGCCGATCTGGGCGCGGCCGCCGTGCCAGTAGATGATCCGGCGTACGATCGACAGGCCCAGGCCATGGCCACCGGAGGCGCGGGTGCGGCTGTCGTCCAGGCGCAGGAAGGGGCTGAAGATGCGTTCCCAGGCCTCTTCCGGTACGCCGGGGCCGTCGTCCTCGATATCCACTCGGCAACGCTGCTGGCCGATCTGGTAACTCACCCGTACCCGCGATTCGGCATGGCGCATGGCGTTGCTCACCAGGTTCTGCAGGGCGCGGTGCAGGTAGCGCAATTCCGCCTCGACCAGCGCACCGCTGCCATCCAGGGCATCCAGGGCGGGGCCGCGTTCGACTCGCACACCGGCGCGCAGCGGCGCCAGCTCGTCGATCACCTGATCGATCAGCTCACCCAGGTCGACCTGCTGGAAGTTCAGCGCCGGCGCGCCCTGCTCCAGGCGTGCATAGGTCAGCATCTCGTCGACCAGCTTGTCGAGGTCCTGGATATCGCTGTCCATGCCGTCCATGTATTTGCGCCGCGCCGTTTCGTTCTCAGCATCGCCGATCATCTCCAGGCCGAAGCGCAGGCGCGCCACCGGCGTGCGCAGCTCATGGGACACCGCCCGGACCATCTCGCGCTGGATGCTCAGGGAACGCTGCAGGTGTTCGGCCATGGCATTGAAGGCCGCCGCCAGCCGCCCCACCGAATCCGTACCGCGGCTCGGCACCCGCGCATCCAGACGGCCGCTGGCGATCCGCGTGGCGGCGCCCTCCAGATCGCCGAGGCGTTGCTCCAGGGGCCGCACCAGCAGATAGACGGTCAAGCCGATCAGGCTCAGACCCAGCACCCCGATCAACACCAGCAACTGCGGCGGATAGGGGTTCATCTGATACAGCGGGCCGATTTCCAGCACCCAGTCCGTGCCGACCACGCCGGAGAACACATGAATGCTGTCGCCGCCCTTGCCCAGCGCCATCACCGTATCGCCCTCGTCCACCCGCCGGCGTTGATCGTCGTCGAGGGCGGCCTGATCGAGACTGACCAGGCGCAGATCGAAACCGAACTGCTTGGCCTGCTTGAGCTCGGCCAGGCGCCGCGGCTGCTCGGCCTGGGGAAAGCGGATCAACTCGTCGAGCAGGAGGAACACCGTCGCCCGCGCCAACTGTTCGCTGATCTGCTGCACCTCGCCGGTCAGCAACAACTGCTGCCGTTCATCGATCTGGCTGTAGACGGTCGCCGCATGCGGGCCGGTTTGCCGCACCAGCACCAGGCCACGCTTGAGACGGTTGCGCGCGCCGCTGTCGAGCGGGGCATCGGCCGCCGGCTCGATGGTCAGCGGAATGCCCAGCAGGCGCTCCCATATCACCACGGCCCGCCGCCGCTCGAGCTCGCTCATCGGCGCCAGGTTGTCGGCCATCAGGCGGAAGGTGCCGCGCGCCAGGCGCTCGCGGTACTGCTCCGAGCGCACCTCGTTGACCAGGTGCAGGGTGCCGGCGCCGAGCAGCGCCACCAGCACCAGCACCGCCAGCATGCCGGCATAGATGCGCAGAAAGATCGAATTCATAGCAGCGCTTCGGCCGCCTCGGCGACGAACAGATAGCCCTTGCTGCGCACCGTCTTGATCAGCCGCGGATGCATCGGGTCGTCGCCGATCTTCGGCCGGATCCGCGAGATGCGCACGTCGATGGATCTGTCCTGGCCGTCGTACTCGATGCCGCGCAGGGCATTGAAGATCTCCTCGCGCGAGAGGATCCGCCCGGCGTTGGCCGTCAGCAGCCAGAGCAGGTCGAACTCGGCGCTGGTCAGCTCGATGCTCTGCTCGCCCAACCAGGCCTCGCGCATCGCACTGTCGATCACCAGCGGGCCGAACTCCAGGCGCCGCGGCCCTTCGCCGGCCGGCGTCGCAACGCCCTCGCGGCGCCGCAGCAGGGCGCGAACCCGCGCCAGCAACAGGCGCGGACGCACCGGCTTGCACACGTAATCGTCGGCACCCATCTCCAGGCCGAGCACCTGGTCCATGTCGTCGGTGCGCGCGGTGAGCATCAGGATCGGCCCGTCGTACTGGTCGCGCACCTTGCGGCAGATCGACAGACCGTCCTCGCCCGGCAGCATCAGGTCGAGAATCACCAGATCCGGCTGCTCCTTGAGGATGCGCGCGGCAGCCTGTGCGCCGTCGCCCTCGATGCTCACCGCCAGGCCATTGCTCTGCAGGTAATCACGGGTCAACTCGGCCAGGCGCTGGTCGTCTTCGACGATAAGGATGTGCCAGGTGTCTTGCTGCTGCACGGCTGCCTCCGGGGACAGATCAACGACGGCGGAAAAGAAGCCGATTGTAGCAATGCCGACCGGCGTTAGTGGCCTGTTCGGTTAATCCGTTTGCCCATGGCCGCAAACCATGCCAGGACCTTGCAGGTCGCACTCCCCGCGGGGCTGTCGGTTTGACCCGCCGCGGCGCAAGGCGCACCGCGGCCGTGCCGCCCACGGACAGGACTCACTGCGACGAATGAGCGTTATCCAATCAACCGCACAGACCACTCGCGGGTAAAAAGCGCCTCTGCACAGAGCAGGCCAAAATGCCACAAAAAAAGCTACATATTGTGTTTCTGTGGCGGACTCGAAATCTTGACCATGATCATGAAAAAAAACCGAAACAACGACGAACGGTACAACGCCAGCCACCCCAGCAAACACGCGGCTTTGCCTAAGTTACCCCAAGTTAACCCACAGCTTTATCCACAGGGCGGAGGACTTGCCATCCCCCCGACACCGCACTATCTTGTATCTCCATCGCACCAAACACCTACATGTTGGGTTTTGACCATAAAAACGGCACAAGCACAATTGCCCATAAAAGGTCTAGTCCCCAACCCGGATCGGTGCACGAATCAACCCCGATAGCGGCCACTGCACACGCGCAGCGGTCATTGTTCCGGCAGCGCGACCCGCCTGCCAGAACCAGGATAATGGCAGACGGTCCTTGCACTCCGACCACTACATCTAGTAGTGCCGGGCAGGGCCGACACAAGACATGAAGCCAGGGAGGCGCTTTCTCTCAGACCCTTCCAGCCAGTTTGCAAGTCCCCTGCTCCCAGCCTCTGGCTGCGTGCGGGTGTTGTTGAAACGGCAGTAGATCCACCGGAAAGCGCCGCCCCGACAAATTACCGATCACGGAGACACGCCTAGCATGCATACCGACACCTCTCGCGAGAACCCGCAGGCCCAAGCACCACAGGCCACCGATGGCAACCTCGACCTGGCCGCCACCGCGCCGGGCCAGTTGCGTGTGATCAAGCGTAACGGCACCGTGGTGCCCTACACCGATGACAAGATCACCGTCGCCATCACCAAGGCGTTTCTCGCAGTGGAAGGCGGCACCGCCGCCGCCTCGTCGCGTATCCATGAAACCGTCGAGCGCCTGACCGAACAGGTCAGCGCCACCTTCAAGCGGCGCATGCCGTCCGGCGGCACCATCCACATCGAGGAAATCCAGGACCAGGTCGAACTGGCCCTGATGCGCGCCGGCGAGCAGAAAGTCGCCCGCGACTACGTGATCTACCGCGAATCCCAGGCCACCAAGCGCAAGAACGCCAGCGCCAGCGCCGGCGACGTCGCCGAGCCGCACCCGAGCCTGCGCGTGACCCACGCCGACGGCACTGTGGCGCCGCTGGACATGGGCCGCCTCAACACCATCGTCAGCGAGGCCTGCGAAGGCCTGGCCGAAGTCGACGGCGCGCTGATCCAGAAAGAAACCCTGAAGAACCTCTACGACGGCGTGGCCCAGAGCGACGTCAGCACCGCCCTGGTGATGACCGCGCGCACCCTGGTCGAGCGCGAGCCGAACTACAGCTACGTCACCGCCCGCCTGCTGATGGACAACATCCGCGCCGAAGGCCTGGGCTTCCTCGGTGTCGCCAGCAGCGCCACCCACCACGAGATGGTCGACTTCTACGCCAAGGCCCTGCCGGCCTACATCGACAAGGGCATCGAGCTGGAACTGCTCAACCCCGTGCTGAAAAGCTTCGACCTGGAAAAACTCGGCGCAGCGATCGATCACGAGCGCGACCAGCAGTTCACCTACCTCGGCCTGCAGACCCTCTACGACCGTTACTTCATCCACAAGGACGGCACCCGCTTCGAACTGCCGCAGATCTTCTTCATGCGCGTGGCCATGGGCCTGGCGATCGAAGAACAGCAGAAAGAAGACCGCGCCATCGAGTTCTACAACCTGCTGTCCTCGTTCGACTACATGGCTTCCACCCCGACCCTGTTCAACGCCGGCACCCTGCGCCCGCAGCTGTCCAGCTGCTACCTGACCACGGTGCCGGACGACCTGGGCGGCATCTACGACGCCATCCGCGACAACGCCCTGCTGAGCAAATTCGCCGGCGGCCTGGGCAACGACTGGACCCCGGTGCGCGCCCTCGGCGCCTACATCAAGGGCACCAACGGCAAATCCCAGGGCGTCGTGCCCTTCCTCAAGGTGGTCAACGACACCGCCGTGGCGGTCAACCAGGGCGGCAAGCGCAAGGGCGCGGTCTGCGCCTACCTGGAAACCTGGCACATGGACATCGAAGAGTTCATCGAGCTGCGCAAGAACACCGGCGACGACCGCCGCCGCACCCACGACATGAACACCGCCAACTGGATCCCGGACCTGTTCATGAAGCGCGTGTTCGACGACGGCCAGTGGACCCTGTTCAGCCCGAGCGAAGTGCCGGACCTGCACGACCTCACAGGCAAAGCCTTCGAAGAGCGCTACGAGTACTACGAAGCCCTGACCCAGTACGGCAAGATCAAGCTGTTCAAAACCATCCAGGCCAAAGACCTGTGGCGCAAGATGCTCAGTATGTTGTTCGAAACCGGCCACCCCTGGCTGACCTTCAAGGACCCGTGCAACCTGCGCAGCCCGCAGCAGCACGTCGGTGTGGTGCACAGCTCGAACCTGTGCACCGAGATCACCCTCAACACCAACGCCGACGAGATCGCCGTGTGCAACCTCGGCTCGGTCAACCTGCCGAACCACATCGTCGACGGCAAGCTGGATCGCGCCAAGCTGCAGCGCACCATCAAGACTGCCGTGCGCATGCTCGATAACGTCATCGACATCAACTACTACTCGGTGCCGCAGGCGCGCAACTCCAACTTCAAGCACCGCCCGGTCGGCCTCGGCATCATGGGCTTCCAGGACGCCCTGTACCTGCAGCACATCCCCTACGGCTCGGATGCTGCGGTCGACTTCGCCGACAAATCCATGGAAGCGGTCAGCTACTACGCCATCCAGGCCTCCTGCGACCTGGCCGACGAGCGCGGCAGCTACGAGACCTTCGCCGGTTCGCTGTGGAGCAAGGGCGTGCTGCCGCTGGACTCGCAGCAGATCCTCATCGAGCAACGCGGGCAGAAGTACATCGACGTCGACCTGAGCGAGTCGCTGGACTGGGCACCGCTGCGCGCCCGGGTGCAGAACGGCATCCGCAACTCCAACATCATGGCCATCGCCCCGACCGCCACCATCGCCAACATCACCGGCGTGTCGCAGTCGATCGAACCGACCTACCAGAACCTCTACGTGAAATCGAACCTGTCGGGCGAGTTCACCGTGATCAACCCCTACCTGGTCCACGACCTCAAGGCCCGCGGCCTGTGGGACTCGGTGATGATCAACGACCTCAAGTACTACGACGGCTCGGTGCAGCAGATCGAACGCATCCCGCAGGAGCTCAAAGACCTCTACGCCACCGCCTTCGAAGTCGACACCAAGTGGATCGTCGACGCCGCCAGCCGCCGCCAGAAGTGGATCGACCAGGCCCAGTCGCTGAACCTCTACATCGCCGGCGCATCGGGCAAGAAGCTCGACGTAACCTACCGCATGGCCTGGTACCGCGGCCTGAAAACCACCTACTACCTCCGCGCCCTGGCCGCCACCAGCACCGAGAAGTCCACCGTCAACACCGGCAAGCTCAACGCCGTGTCCAGCGGTGGCGGCGACAGCCTCAGCGCGGCACCGGCCGGCCCGGCACCGGTGCCCAAGGCCTGCGCCATCGACGAACCGGACTGCGAGGCGTGTCAGTAAGCGCGCGGATCTGAGCGGCATTCGCGGCGTTACCTGCCGGAGCGGCCCCCATCACGTACAGTCGTACGCTCAGGGGCTCCACTCCAGCAGGTGCCTTGCGACTACTCACTCAGCTACACGCTCGAAGGGCGTGCAAAGCGTGAAGCCTAAATTTGTAGGATGGGTTGAGCGCAGCGATACCCATCAATCTGCATATAGGTAAATTCCGCGAACGAGGCGAACCACAGCCCGCCCGCGAAGCACGATCAGAACACCAGATAACAAGCCGTTTGCGTGCACTCGACAACGGACTAGAATTAACTGTACATCCATACAGGCCGGTTATTTCACCGCCCTGAAGCAGGAGCCAAGCCATGCTGAGCTGGGACGAATTCGACAAGGAAGACGGCGCAGACGCAGCCGTCGCCAGCAACACCACCGCGCAAATCGCGGACATGAACATCGACAAGCTCGACCAGGTCGGCGGTGCCGCCGCGGTCGAAGCCCGCGCCATCGCCGCCGACGACAGCGCCGCCGTGGCCCGCGCCAAGGCCGCCCTCGATCAGCTCGACATCGCCGAAGGCCTGGCCGAACTGGAAGGTGCCTCCGCCCGCGTTGCGGTCGACGAGAAGCGCATGATCAACTGCCGCGCCGACCTCAACCAGCTCGTACCCTTCAAGTACGACTGGGCCTGGCAGAAGTACCTGGATGGTTGCGCCAACCACTGGATGCCCCAGGAAGTGAACATGAACGCGGACATCGCGTTGTGGAAAGGCACCGACGGCCTGACCGACGACGAGCGCCGCATCGTCATGCGCAACCTCGGCTTCTTCTCCACCGCCGACTCCCTGGTCGCCAACAACCTGGTGCTGGCCGTCTACCGTCTGATCACCAACCCCGAATGCCGCCAGTACATCCTGCGCCAGGCCTTCGAAGAAGCGATCCACACCCACGCCTACCAGTACTGCATCGAATCGCTGGGCATGGACGAAGGCGCGATCTTCAACATGTACCACGAGATCCCCAGCGTCGCGAAAAAGGCCGCCTGGGGCCTCAAGTACACCCGCTCGATCTCCGACCCGACCTTCACCACCGGCACCGTCGAGACCGACAAGGAACTGCTGCGCAACCTGATCGCCTACTACTGCGTACTGGAAGGCATCTTCTTCTATTGCGGCTTCACCCAGATCCTCTCCATGGGCCGGCGCAACAAGATGACCGGCGTCGCCGAGCAGTTCCAGTACATCCTGCGCGACGAATCCATGCACCTGAACTTCGGCATCGACGTGATCAACCAGATCAAGATCGAAAACCCGCACCTGTGGGACGCCGCGATGAAGGACGAAGCAACCCAGATGATCCTGGAAGGCACCCAGCTGGAAATCGAATACGCCCGCGACACCATGCCGCGCGGCGTCCTGGGCATGAACGCGGCGATGATGGAGGACTACCTCAAGTTCATCGCCAACCGCCGCCTGACCCAGATCGGCCTGAAGGAAGAGTACCCGGGCACCACCAACCCCTTCCCGTGGATGAGCGAGATCATGGACCTGAAGAAGGAGAAGAACTTCTTCGAGACGCGGGTGATTGAGTATCAGACTGGTGGGGCGTTGAGCTGGGATTGATTCGAGTTACTCACTGAAGAGTTAAGAGCGCTTTACCTAAAATGGATGTTTGGGGTGGCGAGCTAGAAGACTTAATGCCCCGCCTAGTGCGGGGTTCTTTTTGGTATTTTAAAAACACTCGAAGAGCCATACACTTATAATTTCGATCTATGCAAAGGAACATGCAATGAATGCAAATAATAACAGCGGAGATTCTAATACAGCACTACTTCGTTATCTGACTGACGCTTTAGATTTGAGTGCTGAAGATATTGACAAAATAACAGAGCACTTCAAAACCAATCCAGATGAACTACAAAAATATTTCTCTCTACAATTTTTTCAAATGCTTGATGCAGGAAAAGACGAACTCTTATCCGAAACCTACGAATCGCTTAGTAAGTTTAGAGAACGTCTATTCCAAACCTGGGAAGCGCCATTAAAAAGACTCGACACCCTTTTATATATGTGCATGGAAATCGTAGACGAATTGAGAAGAGGAAATACCGGCACGACAAACACAAACACTGACAAATTTAATATCGCAACACGCTTGCATGCGCGCTGTGTACAAGTTGGACATGAAATATCCCATCTTTTACACGGAGGATATGCAGATGGTGCATTTGCTCGGTGGAGAACGCTACACGAGACATCAGTAACCACCATATTCATTTGCGAAGGCGATGAAGATTTGGCATCAAGGTTCACAGACTTTCAACATGCCTCCCGCGTATCCGCTGCCACTCGATTCAACAATAACAACGAGCTTGGGTTTAAAGCTTTCTCCAGTGCGCACTTAACTCAAATGGCGAAAGAACAAAAGGAGACGATTGACAAATATGAGCCATGTTTTAAAAATAAATTTGGCTGGGCCCTTAAGGCGCTAGGCAAAGCAATGAATCCCAAATCAGAAGCAAATTTTATCGACATAGAAAAATTCGTCGAAATGAGCTTCTTGAGAAATCACTTTAGCTTTGCCAATCAATATGTACACGCTGGAATTGACAGTATTGGCTTTAAGTTAGGCACGTCAATGTCAAATAAAGATATTTTATTGACCGGCCCATCTAATGAGGGGTTTATAGAGCCAATACAGTGCACAAGCCTGTCATTGATCTACGCGACAATTGCTTTGATAACGGCTTTTCCTAATGAGGAGTCAGCTATAAGAATGTCGGTATTCAGGTTATGGCACGAAATTTTAAAGCAAGAAGTCGTAGATGCGGCCGCTGCCCTGCAGGTTAAAGGCGATGCATTGCGCAATGCCAAGTAGTATTGGGGGACAGACCACGGTTTTTTCGCTTCTGCTTGATCATTCAAGCGAAACCGTGGTCCCTATTATCGTTCCAACCCTGTCCCATGGATTAGCGAGATCATGGACCTGAAGAAGGAGAATAACTTCTTCGAGACGCGGGTTATTGAATATCAGACTGGTGGGGCGTTGAGCTGGGATTGATTCGGCTTACTCACTGAAAGATCAAGAGCGCTTTACCTGAAATGGATATTTGGGGTGGCGATTGAAAACTAAAAGCCCCGCCTAATACGGGCTTTTTATCGAGAGGAAACATGAGACAAATTTTTCTTTCTCTTAGCACGACAGGTGCACCTGTCACTGACGGCCATCGTATTATTGAAATTGGGGCCGTGGAAATAAAAAACAAGGAGCTAACAGGAAAATTTTTCCACTGCTACCTAAACCCAGACAGAGATATAGACGGGTCTGAAATAGCTGTACATGGAATAACCAACGAATTCCTAAACGACAAACCAAGATTTAGCGCAATATTTAATAAGCTAGACATATTCCTTTCGGATGCAGAAATACTATGCACCTCAAAGAACGACACCCTCTTTATCAAGAATGAGCTAGCACTGCACAGATTTACTCCTTCAAACCCTCAATTAAAAGAAGAAATCAACACCCCAACAATAGAGGAAACCCTTACAGCCAGCGCAAAAGAAACCTTCAACTCCGCAAAATCAGCATTCAGAGAAAAAACAAAAGACCTATATGGATCCCTATTAGAGGCTGAAATATCAGCCGACGCCTACTTATCCGCAACAAAAAACGAAAAAATAATTACAAGCATCAACGAATTCCTAGAAGAAGTTAGCAATACCGATCCAAACGACCTATTCCGAGGCGTACCCAATAGAAACTACAGATTGCTTCCCTCTCTATTCAGGCACACATCAGAGGGGCATCAGACCAGAGAGGACAAGATGATGTGGGTGTTCAAGGCTCACTCTCGGCCTCATTTGGAAAAATATCCAGAAAATGATATTCAATGGCTAACATTAGCACAGCATCATGGACTACCAACCAGACTTCTTGATTGGAGCTTTAGCCCTTTGGTAGCCTGCTTTTTCTGTGTCAATGAAAGTATCGACAACGATGGCGCCGTTTATCTATATAAGGCAAGAGACTATAAAAGAGAGGAAAAAATAAACATAAAAACACTAAAAAAACCAGCGGCTTTCCTTCCATCTCATGGTTCAAGAAGGATTACTGCCCAGTCAGGGGCTTTTACAGTCCACCCTGATTGCTGTTATGAAATCGACGAGCCAGAAATTCAAAAATACATAATACCGAAAAACCTAAAGCCTTCGTTTCTAAAGTCCTTATCAAAGTACGGAATAAACAACTCAACCATTTTCCCCGACTTAGACGGGCTGTGCTCTCATATCAAAACCCAACAGGGTTATTGATATAAAGTTATGAAGATTATGGGAGCATTAGGGGACAGACCACGATTTCCGTTAACCGCTATTACGGGTTTCGCCCTTACGGCGAGTCACTTTCTTTTTGCTCGCGCGAAAGAGAAAGTAACCAAAGAGAAAGCGCGCCCGGCATACGGGTTTCGCTTCGCTCAACTTCCCTCGCTGCGCTCGCCCTGCGGGCCAGCCTGCGGCTGTTACTCCGCTTCGCTGCGTTTCGGCCTCCTGACGGGATTCTGGATCGCGCTGTCTGGACGATTTGTGGAGGACAGAGCGAACAGCAAAAGCAGAGCCTGAACGCAAAAGCATCGCGGCCATGGGCCGCTCCTACAGGGCCGGTTGGTATCCGCAGATTTGGAGGATGGGTTGAGCGCAGCGATACCCATCAAAAAGCTGTGGCTCTGCTTTTGGTCATCGAACCGCAATGGCATAGACGACGCCAAACGCCCCATCAGGAATATTAGGGGACACCCATTAGCCGGCCCTGCGTCAAGATCCAAAGCCGACCCGCCCTGCTTTTTAACGGCAGGGGGGGCTCGCTAAACCTGAACGGTTGACCCGATCGAACCCGTTTCCTCGTTTGTGGCTACGACCGAGTCGCGCCAGCCACCCATATGGATCAAGCGGTGATGATGCTTGTAGTACCGCCCTGGCGGTAATCCGCCCCAGAGAATGGGGATTCCATGCGCACTTGGACACCCAGTCCACGAACACTTGGACAGCGATTCCACGCTGACTTGGACACTCATTCCACGGCCCCTTGGACA
>NZ_FOWX01000036.1 GCF_900115555.1 Pseudomonas borbori | reverse complement strand
CGCGCCATCGCCGACAAGGTCGGTGCCCTGCTGTTCGTCGACATGGCCCACGTCGCCGGCCTGGTCGCCGCCGGCCTGTACCCCAACCCGATTCCGTTCGCCGACGTGGTCACCACCACCACCCACAAGACCCTGCGCGGCCCGCGCGGCGGCCTGATCCTGGCCAAGGCCAACCCGGAGATCGAGAAGAAGCTCAATGCCGCGGTGTTCCCCGGTGCCCAGGGTGGTCCGCTGATGCACGTGATCGCGGCCAAGGCGGTGTGCTTCAAGGAAGCGCTGGAGCCTGGCTTCAAGGAGTATCAAGCGCAGGTGATCAAGAACGCCCAGGCCATGGCCAAGGTGTTTATCGAGCGCGGTTTCGACGTGGTTTCCGGTGGCACCGATAACCACCTGTTCCTGGTCAGCCTGATCCGTCAGGGCCTGACCGGCAAGGACGCCGACGCCGCCCTCGGGCGTGCCGGCATCACGGTGAACAAGAACTCCGTGCCCAACGACCCGCAGTCGCCGTTCGTCACCTCGGGCCTGCGCATCGGCACCCCGGCGATCACCACTCGCGGCTTCAAGGAGCAACAGAGCATCGAGTTGGCCGGCTGGATCTGCGACATCCTCGATCACCTCGGCGATGCCGATGTCGAGGCCCGGGTGGCCGAGTTGGCCGCCGGGCTGTGTGCCGATTATCCGGTGTATCGCTGAACTCAGGCGCCATACCCGCGCCCCGTAGGGTGGGCCTTGGCTCACCGCAGCCGGTAACGCCGATGGTGGGTCAAGGCCCACCCTACAAAGGCCGAACAGGCAATCCACGGTTAAGTTTTTACGTATCAGGAGTACCCACTGATGCAACGTTATTCCGGCTTCGGCCTGTTCAAACACTCGTTCAGTCACCATGAAAACTGGCAGCGCATGTGGCGCAACCCGACGCCCAAACCGGTGTACGACGTGATCATTGTCGGCGGTGGCGGTCACGGCCTGGCCACCGCCTATTACCTGGCGAAAGAGTTCGGCGTGAAGAACGTCGCGGTGATCGAGAAGGGTTGGCTGGGCGGTGGCAACACCGCGCGCAACACCACCATCGTGCGTTCCAACTACCTGTGGGACGAGTCGGCGCAGCTCTACGAGCACGCCATGAAACTGTGGGAAGGCCTGTCCCAGGACATCAACTACAACGTCATGTTTTCCCAGCGCGGGGTGTTCAACCTCGGTCATTCGCTGCAGGACATGCGCGACATCGAGCGCCGGGTCAGCGCCAACCGCCTTAACGGCATCGACGGCGAAGTGCTCAATGCCAAGCAGGTCGAGGAGCTGATCCCCTTCATGGATTGCAGCAAGAACACCCGTTACCCGGTGATGGGCGCGTCCCTGCAGCGCCGTGGCGGCGTGGCCCGTCACGATGCCGTGGCCTGGGGCTACGCGCGCGCCGCCGATGCACTCGGCGTCGATCTGATCCAACAGACCGAAGTTACCGGTTTTCGCAAGGAAAACGGCGTGGTCTACGGCGTCGAAACCAGCCGTGGCTTCATCGGTGGCAAGCGCGTCGGCGTGGTCACCGCCGGTAACTCCGGGCACATGGCCAAGCTCGCCGGCTTCCGCATGCCGCTGGAATCGCACCCGTTGCAGGCGCTGGTATCCGAGCCGATCAAACCGATCATCGACAGCGTGATCATGTCCAACGCGGTGCACGGTTATATCAGCCAGTCGGACAAGGGCGACCTGGTCATCGGCGCCGGCATCGACGGATACGTCGGTTACGGCCAGCGCGGCTCCTACCCGACCATCGAGCACACTCTGCAGGCGATCGTCGAGCTGTTCCCGGTGCTCTCGCGGGTACGCATGAACCGCCAGTGGGGCGGCATCGTCGACACTACGCCGGACGCCTGCCCGATCATCAGCAAGACCCCGGTGCAGAACCTGTTCTTCAACTGCGGCTGGGGCACTGGCGGCTTCAAGGCCACTCCCGGTTCCGGTCATGTGTTCGCCGCCAGCCTGGCCAAAGGCGAAATGCATGAGCTGGCCAAACCCTTCGCCATGGATCGTTTCTATAACGGTGCCCTGATCGACGAGCACGGCGCTGCCGGCGTCGCCCACTAACAGGAGAAATCCGCAATGCTTAATATCTTCTGTCCCCATTGTGGCGAACAGCGCTCCGAAGAGGAGTTCCACACGGCCGGCCAGGCGCATATCCCGCGCCCGCTGGATCCGAGCACCTGTACCGATGAGGAGTGGGGCGAGTACCTGTTCTTCCGCGACAACCCGCGCGGCCTGCACCACGAGTTGTGGATCCATGCGGCCGGCTGTCGCCAGTACTTCAACGTCACCCGCGACACCCTCAGCTACGAAATTTTCGAAACCTACAAAATCGGTGAAAAGCCGAGCGTGACCGCCAAGGCCAAGAGCGCTCCGCTGACCAGCCGCACGGCAGGAGCAAAGGCATGAGCCAGATCAATCGTCTTTCCCGGGGCGGGCGTATCGACCGCAGCCAGCCGCTGAGCTTCAGCTTCAACGGCCAGACCTACCAGGGTTATGCCGGCGACACATTGGCCGCCGCCCTGCTGGCCAACGGCGTCGACGTGGTCGGCCGCAGCTTCAAGTACTCGCGCCCGCGCGGCATAGTCGCCGCCGGTTGCGAGGAGCCCAATGCCGTGCTGCAAATCGGCTCGACCGAAGCGGCGACGATCCCCAACGTGCGTGCCACCCAGCAGGCGCTGTACGCCGGCCTTACGGCCAGCAGCGTGAACGGCTGGCCGAGCGTCAACACCGACCTGATGGGCATTCTTGGCAAGGTCGGTGGCGGCATGATGCCGCCGGGGTTCTACTACAAGACCTTCATGTACCCGCAGAACCTCTGGCTGACCTACGAGAAGTACATCCGCAAGGCCGCAGGGTTGGGTCGCGCGCCCAAGGAAAACGATCCGGACAGCTACGACTACATGAACCAGCACTGCGACGTGCTGGTGGTCGGCGGCGGCGCCGCCGGTCTGGCCGCGGCATTGGCCGCCGGCCGTAGCGGTGCGCGGGTGATCCTCGCCGACGAACAGGAAGAGTTTGGCGGGCATCTGCTCGACAGCCGCGAAACCCTCGACGGTAAACCGGCCAGCGAATGGGTGGCCAAGGTTCTCGCCGAACTTGCCGGCATGGCGGAAGTGACCCTGTTGCCGCGCGCTACCGTGCACGGCTACCACGATCACAACTTCCTGACCATTCACGAGCGTCGTACCGACCACCTCGGCGAGACGGCCCCGCTGGGTCAGGTGCGTCAACGCCTGCACCGGGTGCGTGCCACACGCGTGGTCTTGGCCACCGGCGCCCACGAGCGGCCGCTGGTTTATTCAAACAACGACGTGCCGGGCAACATGCTGGCCGGCGCGGTCTCCACCTACGTGCGTCGTTACGGCGTGGCGCCGGGCAAGCGACTGGTGCTGTCGACCACCAACGATTACGCCTACCGTGTCGCCCTGGACTGGCTGGAAGCCGGCCTGCAGGTGGTGGCGATCGCCGATGCACGGCCCAACCCGAAGGGTGCCTGGGTCGAAGAAGCGCGGGCCAAGGGCGTGCGGATAATGACCGGCAGTGCGGTCATCGAAGCCCGTGGCAGCAAGCGCGTCAGCGCGGCATGCGTGGCGCGGATCGATGCCAAGGCACACAAGGTCACCAGCTCCGGTGACTGGCTGGACTGCGACCTGGTAGCCAGCTCCGGCGGCTACAGCCCGGTGGTGCACCTGGCGTCGCACCTGGGTGGTCGGCCGGTGTGGCGTGAGGACATCCTCGCCTTCGTCCCCGGTGAAGGTTTCCAGCAGCGTGTCTGCGCCGGTGCGGTCAATGGTGTGTTCGCCCTCGGCGATGTGCTTACCGACGGCTTCGAAGCCGGCGTCAAGGCCGCCACCGAGACGGGCTTCAAGCCGGTCAGCGGTGAGTTGCCGAAGGTCTTCGGTCGCCATGAGGAGCCGTCCATTGCGCTGTTCCAGGTGCCCCACGACAAATCCACGGCGCGTGCGCCCAAGCAGTTCGTCGACCAGCAGAACGACGTCACCGCCGCCGGCATCGAGCTGGCCACCCGCGAGGGCTTCGAGTCGGTCGAGCACGTCAAGCGCTACACCGCACTGGGCTTCGGCACCGACCAGGGCAAGCTGGGCAACATCAACGGTCTGGCCATCGCCGCCCGCTCCATGGGCATCAGCATCACGCAGATGGGCACCACCATGTTCCGTCCGAACTACACCCCGGTGAGCTTCGGCGCCGTGGCCGGGCGCAACTGCGGCGCGCTGTTCGACCCGGTGCGTTACACCGCGCTGCATAGCTGGCACCTGAAAAATGGCGCCGAGTTCGAGGACGTCGGCCAGTGGAAGCGCCCCTGGTACTTCCCCAAGCGTGGGGAGGACATGCACGCAGCGGTCGGCCGCGAATGCAAGGCGGTGCGCGACAGCGTCGGCATCCTCGATGCCTCGACCCTGGGCAAGATCGACATCCAGGGCCCGGACGCGCGCGAGTTCCTCAACCGCGTGTATACCAACGCCTGGACCAAGCTGGACGTGGGCAAGGCCCGTTATGGCCTGATGTGCAAGGAAGACGGCATGGTCTTCGACGACGGCGTGACCGCCTGTCTGGCCGACAACCACTTCGTCATGACCACCACCACCGGCGGCGCCGCGCGGGTCATGCAGTGGCTGGAAATCTACCAGCAGACCGAGTGGCCGGAGCTCAAGGTGTACTTCACCTCGGTCACCGACCACTGGGCGACCATGACCCTGTCCGGCCCCAACAGCCGCAAGCTGCTGGCGGAAGTGACCGACATCGACCTGGGCAAGGACGCCTTCCCGTTCATGACCTGGAAGGAAGGCCTGGTCGGCGGCGTGCCGGCACGGGTGTTCCGCATTTCCTTCACCGGTGAACTTTCCTACGAGGTCAACGTGCAGGCCGACTACGCCATGGGCGTGCTGGAAAAGATCGTCGCCGCCGGCAAGAAGTACAACCTGACCCCCTACGGCACCGAAACCATGCACGTGCTGCGGGCCGAGAAGGGCTTCATCATCGTCGGTCAGGAGACTGACGGGTCGGTGACTCCGGACGATCTGAACATGGGTTGGTGCGTCGGTCGGACCAAGCCGTTCTCCTGGATCGGCTGGCGTGGCATGAACCGCCAAGACTGTATGCGCGAGAATCGCAAGCAATTGGTCGGTCTCAAGCCCGTGAACCCGGACAAGGTGCTGCCGGAGGGTGCGCAATTGGTGTTCGACCCGAAGCAGCCGGTGCCGATGAGCATGGTCGGTCACGTTACCTCCAGCTACTTCAGCACCAGCATGGGCTACAGCTTTGCCCTGGCTCTGGTCAAGGGCGGCTTGAAGCGCATGGGCGAGCGCGTGTTCGCCCCGCTGGCGGACGGTACCCTGATCGAGGCCGAAATTGTCAGCTCGGTGTTCCTCGATCCGAAAGGCGATCGGCAGAACATCTGAGACCACGACCGCTCGCCAGGCACCAGCAGGTTGGAGTCTGGCGAGCCACGAATTAGCGCTGACGTACCTACGACAGGCAGAACAATATGAGCACAGTAAACGTATACAAGCAGCGCCCCGATGCGGCGCACGCCGAGTCCCCGCTGTTCCACGCCGGCTTGCATGAGCTGGCGGGCAAGGGCAAGAGCACCGCGGGCGTCGTCCTGCGCGAGAAAAAACTGCTGGGTCATCTGACCCTGCGTGGCGATGGCCATGACGCGGCCTTTGCCGGCGCCGTGCACAAGATCACTGGCCTGGAGCTGCCGGGCGCGTTGGGCCTGGTGGTCAAGGGCGAGACCTCGCTGCAGTGGCTGGGCCCGGACGAGTGGCTGCTGATCGTGCCCGGTGGTACGGAGTTCGCCATCGAGCAGAAGCTACGTGAAGCACTGGTCGGACAGCACTACCAGGCCGTCAACGTCAGTGGCGGCCAGACCATCGTCGAGCTGAGCGGGCCGAAAGTCCGTGAACTGCTGATGAAATCGACCAGCTACGACGTGCACCCGCGTAACTTCCCGGTGGGCAAGGCGGTCGGCACGGTTTTCGCCAAGTCGCAGCTGGTGATCCGCCACACCGGCGAGGACACCTGGGAACTGGTGGTTCGCCGCAGCTTCGCCGACTACATCTGGCTGTGGCTGCAGGATGCCAGCGCCGAGTATGGGTTGGCGATCGAGGCGTAGGTTGGGTGGAGGAGCGCAGCGACGATACCCAACGCTGCGTTCCCGGAATCCGCTGAAAGGGCTGTTGGGTATCGCTTCGCTCAACACCAACCTACGGTCACTCCGCATTGGAGATCGATATGAGCCGCACCCCCGATACCTGGATTCTCACCGGCCATTGCCCGAGCGTGCTCGGCACCGTGGACGCGGTGACGCGCTTTCTGTTCGAGCAGCGCTGCTATGTCACCGAGCACCATTCGTTCGATGACCGGCTGTCCTCGCGCTTCTTCATCCGCGTCGAGTTCCGCCAGCCGGAAGGCTTCGACGAGCAGGCCTTCCGCGCCGGCCTGGACGAGCGCCTGGCGCCTTTCGCGATGCACACCGAACTGACCCCGCCGGGCTACCGGGCCAAGGTGGTGCTGATGGTGAGCAAGGCCGATCATTGCCTGAATGACCTGCTCTATCGCCAGCGCATCGGCCACCTGGGCATGGACGTGGTGGCGGTGGTGTCCAACCACCCGGATCTGGAACCGCTGGCGCGCTGGCACGATATTCCCTACCACCATTTCCCCCTCGACCCCCACGACAAGCCGGCGCAGGAGCGCCAGGTGCTGCAGGTGATCGAGGACACAGGCGCCGAACTGGTGGTGCTGGCGCGCTACATGCAGGTGCTGTCACCGGAGCTGTGCCGCAAGCTGGATGGCTGGGCGATCAATATCCACCACTCGCTGCTGCCCGGTTTCAAGGGCGCCAAGCCCTACCACCAGGCGTACCAGAAGGGCGTCAAGCTGGTCGGCGCCACCGCCCACTACATCAACAACGACCTCGACGAGGGGCCGATCATCGCCCAGGGCGTGGAGTCGGTGGATCACGCCCACTACCCCGAAGACCTGGTCGCCAAGGGCCGCGACATCGAGTGCCAGACCCTGGCCAAGGCGATTGCCTACCACCTCGAGCGGCGGGTGTTCCTCAACGCCAACCGCACCGTGGTGCTGCACGCATAGACCCTAGGGTGCGCGGGGCCGCCTAGGCCGTGCGCACCGATGCTGAAACGCGCTGCCGGTGCGCGCAGCGCACCCTACTTGGCGGACAGCCTCGCGCGAACCTCGCTGGCGGTGCAGCCGAAGTGCTGGCGAAAGCTGCGGGTGAACTGCGCCTGGTCGCTGAAGCCCCAGTGCAGCGCCAGTTCGCCAATCGACAGGTGGCAGTGCGGGTCGTGCAGGCGCCGGTTGATGGCTTCCAGACGCTGCACACGAATCCACTCGCCGAGGCTGTAGGAGGTACTGGTAAACAGCTTGTGCACATAGCGCACCGACAGGCCACAGGCGGCGGCGACCTGTTGCGGGGTCAGGTCGGACGAGCACAAGTGTTGCTCGACATAGTGCTCGATGCGCTGCAGGTGCAGGGCGGCCAGGTTCGAGCTTTCGCTGTTGAGCACCCGTTCGTCCTGGCGCAAGGCCATCAGCAGGGTCGACAGGGCCTGTTCCAGCAGCATGTGGCGGGCGGCCTGGTCGCACTCGTCGAAGCGCGCGGCGCACATCGCCAGCTGGTCGACGAAGATCCGCCCGAGGCTGCGCCTGGCGTCGAAGCAGAAGCGCGTATAGCGCTCGGCGCCGCGCAGCTGGCCATGCAGGGCACGCTCGGGCAGCTTGAATACCCAGAGATCGTTGTCGCTGGCGTAGTGGAAACGGTAGGGCGCATCGCCGCGCTCGAAGATGAAGCCGCCGGGCTGGCAGTGCAGTTCGCGGCCGTCCTGCTCGAAGTGCACCTCGGCACGCCGCGGCACCGTGACCAGGTAGCAGGCTTCGCGGTCGTCGCTGACCTGGGCCTTGCTGCGCGAGTAGCCGAGCTGGCTCGAGCGCAGGCGCGACAGGGTCAGGGCCGTGCTGTTAGTTTCCCAGATCTGCAGGCTGCCGCTGAAACGGGCGTTGGGCGCGAACTCCAGCGACAGCGGGAAATAGGTGCTGCCGATCGCCTCGGCCCAACGCGGTTGGCGTTCACTGTCGGGCCAGTAGCGGGTGGAGAGTTGCTGTGCCATGGCCGGTCCTCATTTGTTTTTGTTGTGAGGACGGCGCCGATCAGTAGAACTGCCGGCGCCGCTGTTTTGCCATCATTTGCCAATGCTTACCAAGGGTCAATCACCGGGCGTCAGTCTATAGGTGGCCGAAGGCGCCAGGGTGGCCTGCCAGCCCGGCGGCACGACTATGTTGGTGGTCGCTTCCTCGATCACGCAGGGGCCCTGGATGACTTGTCCGGCCTGCAGGCGGTCGCCGTTGTACACCGGGGTGTCCAGCCAGTCGTCCTGGGCACTGAACAGCATCGGCCGGTAACCGACCGGGCTGGCCGCGCACGCTTCGGCCGGGATGACCAGCTCCGGCATGGGTGGCCGCTGCAGGCGGGCGATCACCGAGCACTCGAGGTTGACCAGTTCGATCGGGCTGTCCGGTTCGCTGTAGGAGAACAGCGCCTTGTGCCGCTGGTGGAAGGCTTCGCGCAGCGCCGCCAGGCTGTTGTGGTCGAGCCGCTCGCAGCTCAGCTCGACGTTGCACTCGTGGATCTGCCCGAGGTAGCGGATCTCCAGGTTGTACTGGCAGTCGACCCGGTTGCCGGCGCTGAAACCGTCGTCGCGCAGGTTGGCCAGGCCGCGCTCGCGCAGGTCGTGCAGGGCGAGGTTGAGCTGCTCGAGGTCGACGTGTTGGTCATCCAGGCGCATCGGCAGGGTGGTCAACTGGTCGTAGCGGATGTCCGAGAGGATCTGGCCGAAGGCGCACAAACCGGACGCCACCTTGGGGATCAGCACCACCTGGCTGCCGATTTCCTCGGCCAGGCGCATCACGTGCATGCCCGCCGCGCCACCGGCGCCGATCAGGGCGAAGTCGCGCGGGTCATAGCCGCGCTCCACCGACACCCGGCGGATGCCGCTGACCATGTTCAGGTTGACCAGGGTGATGATGCCGATGGCTGCGCGCTCGACGCTGATGCCCAGGGGTTCGGCGATCTTGCTCCGGATCGCGTCGATCGCGGCCTGGCGGTTTAGCCGGATGCTGCCACCGAGCAGGGCGCCGTCGGCCAGGTAGCCGAGTGCCAGGTTGGCGTCGGTCACCGTCGGCTCGACCCCACCCTTGCCGTAGCACACCGGGCCGGGTGTGGCACCGGCGCTGCGCGGGCCGACCTGGAGCATGCCGAAGTCGTCGAGGTGGGCGATAGAACCGCCGCCGGCGCCGAGGGTTTCCACCTGGATCATCGGTACGCCGATGCGGTAGCGCAGGAAGTCGCTGTCCTTGCTGAAATTGGTACGGCCGCCCTTGCTCAGGGTGATGTCGAACGAGGTGCCGCCCATGTCGACGGTGATCACGTTGTCGATGCCGAAGGGTTGCGCCACGCACAGGCCGGCTTGCGGGGCAGAGGCCGGACCGGAGTTGATCGCATTGACCGCGCGCTCGCGCATCACCGCTCCGGGTGCCAGGCCGCCGTTGGACTGGAAGTAGCGGGTCGGCTGCTGCGCGCCCAGCTCCTCGAACAGCGCGTCGATGCGCTCGATATAGCGGCCCATCACCGGGCTCAGGTAGGCATTGACCACGGTGGTGGAGGTGCGGGTGTATTCGCGGATCTGCGGGAACACCTCGTGGCCGCTGCAGACGAATACGTCCGGCAGGGCGGCGCGCACCATCTGCATGGCGCGCTGTTCGTGGCTCGGGTTGCGCACCGACCAGACGAAGGAGATCGCCACCGCCTGCACCTGCTGCTCGCGGAAGTAGTCGATGGCGGCCAGGATCGCCGCCTCGTCCAGCGGGCTGTGTTCGCGGCCGTCGCTGAGCACGCGCCCGCCGATCGGCCGGCGCAGGTGGCGCGGCACCAGCATGTACGCCGGCGGGTAGGTGGCGTCGTAGCGGTGACCGTCTTCCTTGTGGCCGAGGCGGATTTCCAGGCTGTCCTCGTGGCCGTCGGTGCACAGCAGGCCGACCTTGACCCCGGTCTTCTCGATCAGCGCGTTGAGCGCCACCGTGGTGCCGTTGATGCACAGGTCGCAGTCGGTAATGATCTCGGCCGGGCTGCGACCGATGGCATCGGCGATCTGCGCCAGGCCGTTGCGGATCGCCAGGGTGCCGTCATGCGGGGTGGACGGCGCCTTGAACAGCTGCACGTTGCCGTTGCGGTCGGCGAGGATGAAATCGGTGAAGGTGCCGCCGGCGTCGATGCCCAGGCGATATTGTTGCTTAGTCATGCTCTGATCCTCTGCTGTGCTCATTGCGCTGCGCGCTGGGCGCGGGTGGCGGCTTCGTCGAGTTGGCCGTGGCGGTCGATGACCACGCCGTATTCCAGGCGCGCGCCTTCGCGCGAAACCAGGCCGTTGCGCACATCGTCCAGCACCGCGCTCAGTGGCCGGCGCAGCGGGTCGCCATAGCCACCGCCGCCCGGATTGACGTTGATCACCCGTTCGCCCGGCTGGGCGGTCAGCAGGGTGTTCTGGATGTAGTGGCTTTCCTCGCCGTCGGCATGCCGGTGGATCAGGCGGCCGAGCTTGGGTTCGAGCAGCACGTTCTTCGCCCCGGCCGCGCCGGCGGTGGGCAACTGGCGGCCTTCGCCGAAACCGACCACGGTCATGGCGTGTTCGAGCGGTTCGATCTCCAGGCGGGTGCCGGAACCGCCGCGAAATTCGCCGGCGCCGCCACTGTCGGCCATCAGGCTGTAGCGGTGGATCAGGATCGGGTAGGAATACTCCAGCAGCTCGATATCGCCGGACATCAGCGCGCCGAAGCAGCACAGCGGACCGCAGGCCGGCCAGCCGTCCATGGCCTGGTTGGCGCCGGCGCCGGAGATGATCGAGGCGAGGACCATGGTCACGTATTCGTCGTTGCCGTTGCGCGGGTCGTGGCCGGCGATGTTGATCCCGCTGGCATGCCCCCAGGAGGCGGTCACCCGCTCCGGTGCGGCCTGCTCCAGGGCCAGGCGCACGGCGTCGGCGAGGGTTTCCATCGGTGTGGTGGTGCTGTTGACGTGCGGCGCCGGTTCCTGGGCGTTGCACAGCGTGCCGGGTGGGCCGAGGTCGACGCTGACGCAGCGGTACAGGCCTTCGTTATAGGGCGGCGGCACCTGGGCGAACATCATCAGGCCGAGGTAGACGCCGGAGATCGAGTTGCCCTCATAGGAGTTGATGAAGTAGGGCACCTGGGGCGGGCTCTCGATCTGCACATGGGCCTGGTCGCCACGGATTTCCACCCGCGCGGTGATCGCCAGTTCGCCCAGGCCGTGGCCGGAGTCTTCGAGCACCGCAGTGCCCGAGTAGCAGCCGTCCGGTACCTCGCGCAGCAGGGCGCGCATGTGGCGGTCGGCCATGTCCTTGAGTTCGCCGATGCAGGCGCGCACCTGCTCGACGCCGTAGCGCTCGAGCAGCTCGATCAGGTGACGCTCGCCGACGCTGCAGGCGCCGTACTGGGCATTCAGGTCGCCTTCCTGGTAGGCGCGGGCGCGCATGTTGGTCAGCAGCAGGTTGACCACGTCCTCGCGGCGCTTGCCCTGGGCCCACAGCTTGACCGGCGGGATGCGCAGGCCTTCGGCATAGATTTCCTTGGCGTCCGGGTTGTAACCGGCCGGCACCGGGCCGCCGATGTCGGTGAGGTGGCCCTTGCAGACGGTCCAGAACACCAGCTCGCCTCGGTAGAACACCGGCTTGTACATGCAGCAGTCGAGGATGTGGCTGCCCTTGTAGGCCGGGTCGTTGTGATAGATGACGTCGCCCTCGGCGATGTCATCGCCGAAGAAGCCGGCCACGCATTTCATCGCCGGGATCAGCGAGCCGAGGTGGATCGGGATGTCCTGGCCTTGCAGGATCATTTCCGGGAGATGGTCGAAGAGGGCGTTGGAATAGTCGTGGGCGAGGTTGAACACGCTCGAACGACTGGTCTTCTCCAGCGTCAGGGTCATTTCTCGCTGGGCGGTTTCGAGCGCACCGCGCACGACTGCCAGGGTGATCGGATCTACTGTGCTCATGGGTCACCACAAATCTTGTTTTTGTCCGGGTGGGGGCCGTGACGGATGTCTTGCCCACGTCACCAAAGCTACGCGCCGGCCGGGCGCCTGGCTTGTCGCCGGGTGCACCGTTTATTGGCGTGCAGTGCACTGTCCGCAGGGGGCACGGGTGGGACGTTCTCCTGCAAACGTAGCCTGCGGCGTGCCCGGGTCGGGTAGGGTGCGCCGTGCGCACCGCCGACAGCCGGCCCGGCGGCTTCGCTCCATCCGAGCGGGACCAAGGGCACAAAAAAGGCCAGCGCGAGGCTGGCCAAGACAGGAGCGTGAGCAGGCGTCCCGTGGGATCTGTCCCTAGAAGTAGTAACCGATATTGGCGTACAGCTGGTTCTCCCAGCGGTCGCTGCCGCCGACACCCAAGCTCTGGGTGTAGCTGCCGCCGCCGATGTAGGGGTCGTGCTTGCCGTGCAGCCATTCGACGGCGATCCACAGGTCTTTCAGCGAGAAGGAGGTGCCGAGGATGAAGCGCTGGGAATCCTCGAAGCTGGACTCGTGCTTGTCGAACAGGCTGTAGTTGCCATAGACCTTGACCCCGGAGAGCCAGCCGAAGGTGCCGGCAACGTCATAGCTGAGGTCGGCTACGTACAGATCGCCCTTGGCGGCGACGTTGAAGGTGCCGTCGAAGCTGCCGAAGCTGACCAGTTTGTCGCTGCCGGGGTTTTCCGGCGTCATGTCCTGGCGGGCGGCCTGCAGTTGTACGCCCCAGGGGCCGTTCTTGCCCAGGTAGTGCACGGCCAGAGCGTTGCGCCGGCCGCTGTCGCGGGTGTCCTGGTTTTCCAGCTCCGAGGTCAGTGCAGAGAAGCCGACCTCCGATTGCCAGGCACCGAGCTTGAGGTTGCGCGCCAGACGGCCGACCAGGATGTCGCGCTCGTGGTTGTCGCTGCCATCGACCACATAGTCGTCGGCCGTGGCGACGCTGGTGGCATAGGTGCGGCCGCCGCGGCTGGTGCCTTGGCCCTGGTCGGCGGGGCGCAGGTAGTAGCCGAGCTGGAGGTTCCAGTCACCCTGCTGGTGGATGTATTTGACGCCCAGGTCCTGGATGTCTTCGAGGCCGATGACGTTGCCCAGCGACTCGAAGAAGGTGCTGCCGAAGTAAGGCTGCAGGCCGAAGGGGATCTTGTTCAGGCCGACCTGGAACTGGCGCGACTCGTCGAACTTGTAGCCGATCCAGGCGTATTCGGCGAAGGAGATATCGCCGATCCTGTCGGTGTAGTCGTAGGGGTAGGCATCGCCGTAGAAGCGGTACTTGGCTGCGCCTATCCAGCTGTCGGAGTTGTAGCTGGCGGTGAGGAAGGCGGTATCGAAGCTGAGTTTCTCGATGTCGCGGTCGGGGTCGTAGTCGACGCGCGCCCGCACTGCGCCGCCGATGTCGAGGTTGTCGTTGATCGCGACCGCACCGGCCGGCAAGGCGATGGCCGCCAGCAGGGGCAGGGCGCCGAGGGCGGGCAGGGTGCGACGGTTGAACAGGTTCATGGAGCTACTCCTTTGCGTTATCTGTCTTGTTTTTTTGCAGCGCAGCGCCAAGCCGCGGCGGGGTGCCGAGGCTTGCGCTGAATCGGTGGGTTCGCTGCCGCGAGCGGCCAGGGCAAGCCCCGGCAGCTATGGACGAGCGTGGTGTCAGCTGCAGCTGGCGCGGATGAACCAGCTGCGTTTGGCGTTGCCCAGCAGCAGCCAGTAGGCGCCGAAGGCGCTGACGAAGGTCACCGGCGCCGAGTAGGAGGCCAGCGCCGCACCGTCGACGTTGAGCAGGACGATGCCCAGGCCGGCGGCGAAGAACCAGGCGGTCAGGCCGCAGGGGTTGAACGAGGTGACGCGATCCGGCTGGTACTCCAGCTTGCCGTCGAACAGCTGGTCGTACTTCGGCGAGAAGATGTGAGCCAGGGCGATCGCCACCCAGGCCACCACGAAGATGCTCTGGTAGGCCAGGGCCTGCAGGATGTAGCTGAACACGTTGAGCAGCATCAGGGCGTACACCACCATGCCGACCACCACGGCCCAGACCATGTAAGGCACGCCGGCCAGGCCAAAGCGGCCGAAGAACGCATGCATGTTACTGGCCGCCATGAAGAAGTTGGCGGTGTTGATGCGGGTCTGGCTGACCCAGACGAACAGCAGGCCCCAGATGCCCATCAGCTCGACGATGGCGAGCACCACCGAGACTTCCGAGAGACCGCCCTGGGTCGGGATGGTCGCGGCGAGAAAGATGCCGATCAGGCCGTTGATCAGGAAGGTGAAGATGTAGAACGGCAGGCCGAAGTTGAAACTGGCGTGGTAGCCGGCATCTTCCTGGCGGCCGAAGCGGGCGTAGTCCCAGGTGTACATCATGAGAATCCAGACGCCCATGAAGTAGGTGAAACAGTCCCACCAGCCATTGCTCACCGGCCCGCTCTCGGGACCCATCTCCAGCCAGGCGGAGCTGTAGCCGTATTCGCCGACCGCCATCACCACCACGGCGATCAGACCGAGCAGGTAGAGCGGCAGCAGTACGCCGTTGAACTTGTCCAGCCAGGTCTGCACGCTGCCGAACACCAGCGGCACGCTGTACAGCACCACCAGCAGGTAGGCCTGGTTGAGGGTAAGACCTGAAAAATAATTCTGGATGGCGATGGCGATCACCGAGCCTTCGAACACGCTGTAGTAGATCGCGGTGGCGAAGAAGATCAGGGTGGCCAGTGCCGCGCCAGTGCGGCCGAACAGCACGCGGGAGAACAGGGCGACCGACAGTCCGGTCTTGATCGCGTAGCGGGCGATGACGCCGTTGATGGCCGCGTAGGTGACGACGGACAGCAGCAGGCCGATGATGGCGTTCTGCGTGCCGAAGTTCATCGCCAGGGTGGCGGACACCACCAGCCAGAACATGGCGCTGCAGATGGCCCACCAGGCCATGGTCAGCGAACCTTTGCTCATGCGTTGATTGTCGGGGACCGCCACGAGGGCGCAGTCGGCGCTGTCGCCGTGCTTCTTGATATTTCCGGCCATGACTCTTCTCTTGTTGTTGTGCGAGGGGGTGGAGTCATGATGCTAAGCAGGCGGGCGGACAAAGAATTGCTGCTGGCGGCCCTGTCTTTTGTCATCCAGTGAACTGGCTGTGTCGCCGCGCGGAGGCGTGCCGGAGGAACCGTAGGGTGCGCCGTGCGCACCAGGGTGAAAGGAGCAAGTGCGTAGCCAGGATGCAATCCGGGAGCGATTGGTCGGGCGCCAGACTTCCCCGGATTGCATCCGGGCTACAAAAAATGCTGCTCACCTGGTCAGGTGAGCAGCATCGCGGGTGAAGCCGTGACCAAGGTCAGCTCAGATACCGAGGCACAGGTACTTCAGTTCGAGGTAGTCCTCGATGCCGTACTTGGAGCCCTCGCGGCCTAGGCCGGACGCCTTGACCCCGCCGAACGGCGCCACTTCGGTGGAGATCACCCCGGTGTTGATACCGACCATGCCGTACTCCAGCGCTTCCGCCACGCGGAACACCCGACCCAGGTCACGGGCATAGAAGTAGGAGGCTAGGCCGAACTCGGTGTCGTTGGCCATGGCGATCACCTCGGCCTCGTCCTGGAAGCGGAACAGCGGCGCCAGCGGGCCGAAGGTCTCTTCCTTGGCCACGGCGGCATGGTTCGGCACGTCGACCAAGATGGTCGGCTCGAAGAAGCTGCCACCGAGACTGTGCGGCTTGCCGCCTGCCACCAGCTTGGCGCCCTTGCCGAGGGCGTCTGCGATGTGTTCCTGGACCTTGGCCACCGCCTTGGTGTCGATCAGCGGGCCGGTGGTGGTGCCGTGTTCCAGGCCGTTGCCGATCTTCAGCTTGGCCACGGCGGCCTTCAGTTTTTCGACGAAGGCGTCGTACACGCCGTCCTGGATATACAGGCGGTTGGCGCACACGCAGGTCTGGCCGTTGTTGCGGTACTTGGAGATCAGCGCGCCTTCCACGGCGGCATCCAGGTCGGCGTCGTCGAAGACGATGAAGGGCGCGTTGCCGCCCAGCTCCAGGGACACCTTCTTGATATCCTGGGCGCATTCGGCCATCAGCTGGCGACCGATTTCGGTGGAGCCGGTGAAGGTCAGCTTGCGCACGATCGGGTTGCCGGTCAGCTCGCCGCCGACTTCGGAGGCCGAGCCGGTGACCACGCTGAACACGCCGGGCGGAATCCCTGCCTTCTCGGCCAGGGCGGCCAGGGCCAGGGCGGAATACGGGGTCTGCGAAGCCGGCTTGAGCACCATGGTGCAACCGGCGGCCAGGGCCGGACCGGCTTTACGGGTGATCATCGCCGAGGGGAAGTTCCACGGGGTGATGGCCGCGGTGACGCCGATCGGCTGCTTGAGCACGATGATGCGCTTGTCCGGCTGGTGGCCGGGAATGGTGTCGCCATAGACGCGCTTGGCTTCTTCGGCGAACCATTCGAGGAAGGAGGCGGCGTAGGCGATTTCGCCCTTGGCTTCGCTCAGCGGCTTGCCCTGTTCGATGGTCATCAGGCGGCCGAGGTCGTCCTGGTTTTCCATCATCAGCTCGAACCAACGGCGCAGCTTGCTCGCCCGTTCCTTGGCGGTCAGCGCGCTCCAGGCCGGCAGGGCGCGCTCGGCGGCTTCGATGGCGCGGCGGGTTTCCGCGCGGCCCATCTTCGGTACCGAACCGATGATCTCGCCGCTGGCCGGGTTATTCACGGCGAGGGTCTGGCCGCTGTCCGCGTCTAGCCATACCCCGTCGATATAGGCTTGCTGGCGGAACAGGTGGGCGTTTTTCAGTTGCATGGCGGGCTCCGGGTGGCTGCGGTTCATTGTTGTAGTCGCATCGACAGGCAGGCCTCCGGCCTGCCCCGAATCAGCGAGCCCATTGGCTGGTGTCGTCGAGGGCCCTGGCGAAGCGCTGCAGGATCAGGCCGATCTCCGCTTCGCTGACGATCAGCGGCGGGCAGAAGGCCACGGCATCGCCCATGGCGCGGGTGATCATGCCGTGCTCCTGGGCCCGGGCGGCCATGTGCCGGCCGAGGGTGCCGAGGCTCTGGTACGGCGCCTTGCTGACGCGATCGCCGACCAGTTCGACCGCAGCGATCAGGCCGCAGCCGCGGACCTCGCCGACCAGCGGGTGGTCGGCAAACTGCCGCAGGCCGGCGTGCAGCAACTGGCCCATCTGCGCGGCGTGCTCGACCAACTGCTCTTCTTCGATGATCTTGAGGTTTTCCAGGGCCACGGCGGTGGCCACCGGATGGCCGCTGCCGGTGAAGCCGTGGCCGAGGGTGCCGAGGCTCTGGCTCTGGTCGGCGATGCCCTGGAACACCCGGTCGTTGATCAGGATCGCGGCGATCGGCTGGTAAGAGGACGACAGCTGCTTGGACAGCACCATGATGTCCGGCTGGATGCCGAAGGTCTGGCTGCCGAACATCTGCCCGGTGCGGCCGAAACCGCAGATGACTTCGTCGGCGATCACCAGGATGTCGTGGCGGCGGCAGACTCGCTGGATCTTCTCCCAGTAGGTGCGCGGCGGCACTATGACGCCGCCGGCGCCCATCAGCGGTTCGCCGATGAAGGCGGCGATGGTCTCCGCGCCTTCGGCGAGGATCTTCTGCTCCAGTTCGGCGGCCAGGCGGTCGGCGAACTGCTCCTCGCTCTCGCCGGGCTGGGCGCAGCGGTAGTGGTGCGGGCAGCCGACATGCAGGAAGCCCGGCAGCGGCAGGTCGAAGCCGCGCTGGTTGCCGGGCAGGCCGGTCAGGCTGGCGCTGGCCAGGGTGATGCCGTGGTAGCCGTTGACCCGGCTGATGAACTTCTTCTTGGCCGGTTTGCCGAGGGCGTTGTTCAGGTACCAGACCATCTTGACCACGGTGTCGTTGGCTTCCGAGCCGGAGTTGGTGAAGAACACCTTGCTCATCGGCACCGGCGCCATCTCGATCAGTTTCTCGGCCAGCTCGATGCTCGGCCGGTGCGACTTGTGGCTGAACAGGTGATAGAACGGCAGGGTGCGCAGTTGCTGTTCGGCGGCGGCGATCAGGCGCTGGTTGCTGAAGCCCAGCGCCGCACTCCACAGGCCGGACATGGCCTCGATGTAGCCCTTGCCCTGGTCGTCATACACATAGATGCCTTCGCCGCGCTCGATGATCAACGGGCCGACCTCCTGGTGCAGGCGGGCATTGGTGTAGGGATGCAGTTGGTACTGGATGTCTTTTTCCGGCAACGAGGAAACTGGCTGGTTCATGGCACGCTCTCGAGGTGAGTGGCCAGGCGCGGCTGGCCTGGCGATCAAGTGGTTTGGTTGTTCTTATGAGTGCCCGCGGGCAGGCGCATGAGCCACAGGCTACGCGGCGGCAGGGGCGCCTGGATTGTCGCTGGGTGCATTGCTTTTTCGCTCCTGGCGTACTGCCGGCCTAGGCGTGTGCCGCCGGCTCTTGCCGGGTCTTGTTGAAGCCAGGCAGGGCCAGCAGTTGCGCGTCGACCTGTTCGATGATGTAGGCGCCGATCGGCAACGCCGAGGTCGCCGCCGGCGACGGGGCATTGCAGACGTTGACGCTGCGCCGGGTGTTGCGGAACAGGAAGTCCTCGATCAGCTTGCCGTCCCTGGATACCGCCTGGGCGCGCACCCCGGCCGGATAGGGTTGCAGGTCCTTGACGCTGAGGCTGGGGCAGTACTTGCGCACTTGCTGCAGGTAGCCGCGCTTGAACAGCGAGTTTTTCATCTCGCTCAGGCCGGGGCGCAGGTTGTCGCGCAGCACCTTGCGGATGCCCGGGTCGCCGAGCATGGCCAGGCTGTCGGCCAGGGAGAAATCGCGCTTGCGGTAGCCCTCGCGCTTGAGCGCCAGCACCGCGTTCGGGCCGACGGTGACGCTGCCGTCGATCATGCGGGTCAGGTGCACGCCGAGGAACGGCATGGACGGATCCGGGATCGGGTAGATCAGGTGGTTGACGATCCGGTTGTGCTGTTCCGGCAGGCGATAGTATTCGCCGCGGAAGGGGCAGATGCTGAAACCCGGGTCGAGCCCGAGCAGGCGCACCATGCGGTCGGCCATCAGCCCCGAGCAGGTGATCATAAGGCGGCAGCTGAAGTCGCCGGTCGCGGTCTGCACCAGCATTTCCGTAGGGCGCTCCTGCAGGCCGACGACCTCGCAGGCATAGCGGATTTCGCCGCCGCGCTGCTGGAACTCGCGGGCCATGGCGGCGGTAACCTCGGCGTAGTCGACGATGCCGCTGGAGGGCACGAATATCCCGCCGATGCCGCTGATGTTCGGTTCACGCTCGCGCAATTCGCCGGCGCTCAGCCAGTGCCGCTCCAGGCCATTGGCTGCGGTGCGTTGCCACAGCGCCTGCATGCGCTGCATTTCCAGCTGGTTGGTCGCCACCAGCAGCTTGCCGCAGCTGTCGTAACGAATCCCCTGCTGATCGCAGAAGGCCTTGGTCGCGCGATTGCCTTCCAGACAGAACCTGGATTTCAGGCTGCCCGGCGTGTAATACACGCCGGCGTGGATGACGCCGCTGTTGTGGCCGGTCTGGTGCATGGCCGGTGCCGTTTCCTTCTCCAGCAGCAGCATGCGGCTGTCGGGGTAGGCCTGGATCAGTTGCATGGCGGTGGACATGCCGATGATGCCGCCGCCGATGATGATGAAGTCGTACATGCCGTTGCCTGCGATCTTGGAGTGGGTGTGCGAGAGCGCCGGCCTTGCGACCGGCGGGCTCTCGACAGGGGCGCGCGGTGCCGGGCGTTGCTTCACTGGCGCGGGTTGCGCAGCACCTTGGCATGGGTGAAGTAGCCGCGCTGGCGCATCAGTTCGCGGCGCAGGCCGGGGTGGGCGGTGAAGCGGTCGCGGCCGTGCAGCCAGAAGTGGTTGTTGATCAGCAGGAAGCTGCCCACCGGCACCGGGACCGACAGCTTGTGCTGGCTGGTTTCCAGCGATTCGCACAGATCGGTCAGCCAGTTGCCTTCCTCGAAGTTGCGTGGCTGCACGAACTGGTCGATGTAGCTGATGATCGGCCGGCCCTGGTTGTCGGTGTCAAACACCGCATGGAACACATCTTTGTCGACCTTCTTGCTCGGCGGCGCGGTCCAGCGCATGTCGCGCCGCGCCAGCGGGTGGCTGTTGAAGGCCTGCAACTGCTCCCAGTCATCCAGGTGCAGCAGCAGGGAATTGCCACCTTCCATGTGCTGCTCGTCGATCTTCATCATCAGCACGTAGTCGGTGTCCTGCTCGACGAAGGTGCCGTCGGTGTGCAGTTCCATCACCCGATGCGGCTGGCGCAGGTAGCTGTCGGAGTTATCGACGTTCTCCACCACGAAGCGTGCGTAGTACTGGCCACTCATGGCGTCGTAGTTGGAACGGCCAAACAGGTGGGCCACGGCCGTGGCCAGTTTCACCATGTCGTCGGCCTGCGCCACGCGATCCAGGCCTTGTGGGGTGATCAGCAAGCCACCGCTGTCACGATCGACCAGGGTGTTGATCAGCACCGGCTGCAGGGTGCCTGCGCACAGTTCGTCGAGCAGCTTGGCCGCACGGAAACGCAGGAACGACTTGTACTCCAGGGCCTGTACCGGCCATTCGGCCATGGCCGCGAGAAACGCCTCGACCGTGGCGTGACTGAAGGTCAGTTGCAGCAGACGCGGCGAGTACGGGCTCGGGGCGAGGGTGAAACCCTTGAGCTCCTGCGGTAGCGGGACAACTAGATCTTTGACGGGAACGAAGCGGGTCATGGCGATTCTCCTGGGCGGGGAGTGCAGCGGTGTGGACGAGGTAATGTCGATCAAGATTGAAAATATCGACATTTTTAAAATGTGTCAATAAAAGTGTGGCTCGCGGATGCAAGCAGCTCTTGTCGATTGATTCGGTATGATGGCGGGGTATGCCAAAGGGGCTGTTCAGATGGAAGCACCAGTTTTTCGGGAAAACTTCGCCGTGCGTGGCTATGACGTGCTCAAACGGGACATCATTCGCGGGCTGTTCAAGCCCGGCGAAAAGCTGCTGATGAGCGGCTTGAAGGAGCGCTACGGGCTGGGCGTCGGGCCGTTGCGCGAGGCCTTGTCACAGCTGGTGGCCGAGCGCCTGGTGGTTGCCATCAGCCAGCGCGGCTATCGGGTCGCGCCCATGTCGCTGAGCGAGTTGGCGGACATCTACGACGCCCGCGCCAACCTCGAGGCCATGCTCCTGACCCTGGCGATCGAGCGCGGCGACGACAGCTGGGAAGCGGAAATCCTCGCCCGCGCGCACACCCTGGGCAAGGTCGTCGAGGTGCGCAACGCCGAAGAAATGCTCAGCCTCTGGGATGCCCGGCACAAGGCCTTCCACGAGGCCATAGTGGCGGGCTGCGGCTCGCCGCACCTGTTGCAGGTGCGTGCGTCGCTGTTCGATCAGGCCGAGCGCTATCGCCATCTCTGGTTGCAGCACACGGTGTTTTCCGAACAGGCCTTGCAGGCCAAGCGGCATGAACATGCGGTGCTGGTCGAGGCGATCCTGGCGCGCGATGCCGAGCGGGCCAGCCGCATCATGCGCGAGCACCTGCTCGGCCCGGTGCCGATCATCGGCGAACTGATGCGGGCGCAGGGACTGGCGGCCTAGCAGGCCAGGCACTGCGTAGTGCACCGCCTCCTGCGGGCGCAGGAGACGGCTTCTTTCACAACCTTCTAGCCCTCCGCGGGCACCTGAGGTGCGCGCGCGGCCTGATCGCTGCGTTCGCGCCAGCCACCGCCGAGTGCCTTGTACAGGTTCACTTCGCTGGTCAGCTGCGCCAGTCGATCGCTGATCAGCGCCTGTTGCGCGCTGAACAACGAGCGCTGGGCATCGAGGAAGGTCAGGTTGCTGTCGATGCCGATGCGGTAGCGGCGCTCGGCCAGGCGGTAGTAGTCCTGGTTGGCTTCGACCAGATCACGCTGGGCCTGGAGTTGGCGCTGGTAGGTCTGGCGGGCCGCCAGGCCGTCGGCAACCTCCTGGAAGGCGGTCTGGATGCTCTGCTCGTAGCGGGCGACGCCGATGTCCTTCTGGATCTTCGCGTAATCCAGGCTGGCCCGCAGGCTGCCGGCAGTGAAGATCGGCAGGCTGATCTGCGGCTGGAACAGCCAGGTGCCCGAACCGCCGCCGAATAGCCCGGAGAGATCCGGGCTGAGGCTGCCGGCATTGGCGGTCAGGCTGATGCGCGGGAAGAACGCCGCCCGCGCCGCGCCTATGTTGGCGTTGGCCGCCTTGAGCAGGTGCTCGGCTTCGAGAATGTCCGGGCGTCGTTGCAGCAGGTCCGACGGCAGCCCGGCCGGCACCTGGCTGAGCAGCTCTGCGTCGAGCGGTTGGCTGGCGGGCAGATCCGCCGGCAGGCCGCTGCCCAAGAGCAGGGTGAGGCCGTTGCGGTCCTGCGCGACCAGGCGTTGGTATTGCGCCAGCTTGACCCGGGCGCCTTCGACCGAGGTGCGCGACTGGCTCAGGTCGAGCGCCGACGCCACGCCGATCTCGCTGCTGCGCAGGGTCAGCTGGTAGCTTTGCTCGTAGGCGGCGAGGGTGTCTTCGGTCAGCTGCAGCAGGGCTTGATCGGCCTGCCAGGTCAGGTAGGCGTTGGCGACACTGGCGACCAGGCTGATTTGCGTGGAGCGCCGCGCCTCTTCGCTGGACAGGTAGGTTTCCAGCGCCTGCTGGCTGAGGCTGCGCACGCGACCGAACAGGTCCAGCTCATAGGCGCTGACGCCGAGGGTCGCCGAGTACTGGCTGCTGATCCCGGCGCTAGCGGTTTGTTCGACGTCCGCCGGCAGGCGTTGCCGGCTGCCGCCGCCATCCGCGCTGACCGCCGGCAGCAAGTCGGCGCGCTGGATGCGGTACTGCGCGCGGTAGGCCTCGATATTCAAGACGGCGACGCGCAGGTCGCGGTTGTTCACCAGCGCGGTCTCGATCAACTGTTGCAAGGCCGGGTCGCGGAAGTAGTCGCGCCAGCCTTGCTCGGCGGCGGCGCTGACGGCCGCCTCGGCTGGCGCATAGGCCTGGCCCTGGGGCCATTGGCCGGCCATCGGCGCGGGCGGTTGCTGGTAATCGGGGATCAGCGAGCAGCCGCTGAGCAGCAGGGTGGCGACGGCGATGGATACCAGGGTCTGGTTCATTGGGCCGCCTCCTCGACGAATGTTTCGCTCTGCTTGCTTTTCTTGCTGTGGAACAGTGACGAGACCGTGACGAAGAACAGGGGCACCCAGAAGATCGCCAGGACGGTGGCGCTGGTCATGCCGCCGAGCACCCCGGTACCGATGGCGTGCTGGCTGCCCGAGCCGGCGCCGCTGGCGATGGCCAGCGGCACCACGCCGAGGCCGAAGGCCAGCGAGGTCATGATGATCGGGCGCAAACGCATGCGACAGGCTTCGATCGCCGCCTCGCTCAGGCTGCGCCCTTGCTCGTGCAGCTCCTTGGCGAACTCGACGATCAGGATGGCGTTTTTCGCCGCCAGGCCAATGGTCGTCAGCAAGCCGACCTGGAAGTACACATCGTTGGACAGCCCACGCATGCTGGTGGCCGCGAGGGCGCCGATGATGCCCAGCGGCACCACCAGCATCACCGCAATCGGGATCGACCAGCTCTCGTACAGGGCGGCCAGACAGAGGAATACCATCAGCAGCGAGAGCGCATACAGGGCCGGTGCTTGCGAGCCGGACAGGCGCTCCTCGTAGGACAGTCCGGTCCAGGAATAGCCGATGCCCGCCGGCAGTTTCCGCGCCAGCGCCTCGACTTCCGCCATGGCCTCGCCGGAGCTGTAACCGGGAGCTGGCGTACCGAGGATTTCCATGGCCGCGACGCCGTTGTAGCGGGTCAGCTTGGGTGCACCGTAGATCCACTCGCCACTGGCGAAGGCCGAGAAGGGCACCATTTCGCCGCTGTCGTTGCGCACGTACCACTTGTTCAGGTCTTCCGGGCTCATCCGCGAGCTGGACTGGCCCTGCAGGTACACCTTTTTCACCCGGCCGCGGTCGATGAAGTCGTTGACGTAGCTGCCACCCAGGGCAATCGACAGGGTCTGGTTGATGTTCGCCAGGGTCACCCCGAGGGCGCTGGCGCGTTCGTCGTCGATGCTCAGTTGGTACTGCGGCTCATCGTTCAGCCCGTTCGGCCGTACGCCGGCCAGCACCTTGCTTTGCGCGGCCATGCCAAGGAACTGGTTGCGCGCTGCCATCAGCTTGTCGTGGCCGACCCCGGCGCGATCCTGGAGGAACAGGTCGAAGCCGCTGGCGTTGCCCAGCTCAAGCACCGCCGGTGGCACGAAGGCGAACACCATGGCGTCGCGCAAGCTGAAGAAGTGCTGTTGCGCGCGCTGCGCCAGATTGAACACGCTGTTCTCCGCCGAACGCTGGTCCCAGGGCTTGAGCATGATGAAGGCCATACCCGAGCTCTGGCCGCGACCGGCGAAGTTGAAGCCGGTGACGGTGAATACCGAGCTGACGGTATCCGCCTCCTCGCTGAGCAGGTGACTGCGCATCTCGTCGACCACCACCTGGGTACGCTCCGCGCTGGAGCCAGCCGGCGTCTGCACCTGGGCGAACAGCACGCCCTGATCTTCCTCCGGGAGGAAGGCGGTGGGGATGCGGGTGAACAGCGCGAGCATGCCGACGATGATCAGCAGATAGGCCAGCAGGTACGGCAGCTTGTGCCGCAGCATGCTCGCGACACCGCGCTCGTAGCGTTGCACGCCACGCTCGAAGCTGCGGTTGAACCAGCCGAAGAAGCCGCGCCTGGGCGCATGCTCGCCTTTGCCAAGCGGCTTGAGCAGGGTCGCGCAGAGTGCCGGGGTGAAAATCAGCGCCACCAGCACCGACAGCACCATGGCCGAGACGATGGTGATCGAGAACTGCTGGTAGATCACCCCGGTTGAGCCGCTGAAAAACGCCATCGGCAGCAGCACGGCGGTCAAGACCAGGCCGATGCCGACCAGCGCACCCTGGATCTGACCCATGGATTTACGCGTGGCTTCTTTCGGCGACAGGCCTTCTTCGGCCATCACCCGTTCGACGTTTTCCACCACGACTATGGCATCGTCCACCAGCAGGCCGATGGCCAGCACCATGCCGAACATGGTCAGGGTGTTGATGCTGAAGCCGAAGGCGGCGAGCACGCCGAAGGTGCCGAGCAGCACCACCGGTACCGTCATGGTGGTAATCAGGGTGGCGCGGAAGTTCTGCAGGAACAGGTACATCACCAGAAACACCAGGGCAATGGCTTCGAGCAGGGTGTGCACCACGCCGGAAATCGACTCGCTCACCACCGGTGTGGTGTCGTACGGGAACACCACCTCCATGCCTGGCGGGAAGAACGGCTCCAACTCGGCAATAGTCGCGCGCAATGCCTTGGCGGTTTCCAGGGCGTTGGCGCCGGTCGCCAGCTTGACGGCCAGGCCAGAGGCCGGCTTGCCGTTGAACTGGGCGCTGATGCCGTAGTTTTCGCCGCCCAGGGCGACCTCGGCCACATCGCCGAGGCGTACCTGCGAGCCGTCCGGGTTGACCTTGAGCAGGATGGCGGAGAATTGTTCGGCGCTCTGCAGGCGGGTCTTGCCGATGATGGTGGCGTTCAACTGCTGGCCCTGCACCGCCGGCAAACCGCCGAGCTGGCCGGAAGAGACCTGGACGTTCTGCGCGGCGATGGCGGTTTTCACGTCCACCGGGGTCAGCTGGAAGTTGTTCAGCTTGGCCGGGTCGAGCCAGATGCGCATGGCGTACTGGGCGCCGAACACCTGGAAGTCACCGACGCCGGCGGTGCGCGAGATCGGATCCTGCATGTTGGAGACGATGTAGTTGGCCAGGTCGTCCTTGCTCATGCTGCCGTCCTCGGAGACCAGGCCGATCACCATCAGGAAGTTCTTCACCGCCTTGGTCACACGGATGCCCTGCTGCTGAACTTCCTGCGGCAGCAGCGGGGTGGCCAGGTTGAGCTTGTTCTGCACCTGGACCTGGGCGGTGTCCGGGTTGGTGCCCTGGTTGAAGGTGGCGGTGATGGCCATGCTGCCGTCGGAATTACTTTCCGAGGTGACATAGCGCAAATTGTCGATGCCGTTGAGCTGCTGCTCGATCACCTGTACCACGGTGTCCTGCACCGTCTGTGCGGACGCGCCCGGGTAGTTCACGGCGATGGCGATGGCCGGCGGTGCGATGCTCGGGTATTGGTTTATCGGCAGCTTGAGCAGCGACAGCGCGCCGACCAGCATGATGACCAGGGCTATCACCCAGGCGAAGATCGGCCGATCGATAAAGAATTTCGACATGGGTTACTCCCCCTGGCCGCGCGCTTTGGCGCTGCTAGCCGCAAGGGTCGGTTTGGCCGCCTGGACATTGCGCGCCGCGCTGACGCTGACCTCGTCGCCTGGCTTGACGAACTGCAGGCCCTCGGTGATCAGGCGATCGCCGCTGTTCAGGCCGTCATTGATCAGCCATAGACTGCCGACGGTGCGGTCGGCCTTGAGCTCGCGCAGTTCGACCTTGTTGTCCCGATTGACCACCAGGGCCGTGGGTTGCCCTTTCAGGTTGCGGGTCACGCCTTGTTGCGGGGCGAGGATGGCCTGGCTGTTGACCCCGGCCTGCAGCTGGGCGTGGACGAACATGCCCGGCAACAGGTCGTGGTTCGGGTTGGGGAACACCGCGCGCAGGGTCACCGAACCGGTGCCTTCATCGACCGAGACCTCGGAAAATTCCAGTTGGCCAAGCTCTGCGTATTCGCTGCCGTCTTCCAGGATCAACTTGACCCGGGCGGCGTTGTCGCCGGCTTTCTGCAACTGCCCGCTGGCCAGCTCGCGGCGCAGCTTGAGCATTTCCATCGAGGATTGGGTGACGTCGACATAGATCGGATCCAACTGCTGGATCACCGCCATGGCGCTGCTCTGGCCACTGCTGACCAACGCGCCCTCGGTTATCGCCGAACGGCCGATGCGCCCGGAGATCGGCGCCAGCACCTTCGTGTAACGCAGGTCGATCTGCGCGCTTTGCACGACGGCTTCGGCCTGCAGGCGCTTGGCTTGCGCCTCGTCGAACTCCTGACGGCTGACGGCCTGCTCGTCGACCAGCAGCTTGTAGCGATCGGCCAGGGACTTGCTCGACTGCAGCGAGGCTTGCGCGCTTTTCAGGGTCGCCTCATAGGTCGAGGAGTCGATCTGATAAAGCTGCTGGCCGGCTTTGACTTCGCGGCCCTCGGTGAACAGGCGCTTGAGAATGATGCCGTTGACCTGCGGGCGCACTTCGGCAATGCGGTACGCGCTGGTGCGTCCTGGCAGCTCGGAGGTCAGGGTAAAGGCCTGTGGTTGCAGGGTGACCACGCCGACTTGCGGCAGTTGTGCGGCAGGCGGCGCTTCTTCCTGTTGGCAACCGCTGAGCAGGACGGTCAGAACGGCGGCGCTAACCAGCATGGGGAAAACCGGATTGAATCGCATGGGGGCCTCGGTCGGGCGTCTGGCAAGGCGCTTGAGCGAAATGCCAGTGACAAAGTCGGATGAGAGGTTGGATAAGTAGACTGCTAATCAATATACTTACGTTCATGAATGTTTGTAAGTAGTTTTTTAATTCGCAGAAGCAACAAAATGTGAAAATCAGTCAAAGGCTCAATGAAAGCCTTGCCTGCCAATAGCTTCCTGGGTGAAGCCATCCTGATCGAGGGTTACTGCCATGGTTCGTCGCACCAAAGAGGAGGCTCAGCAGACGCGCAGCCAGATACTCGAGGCGGCCGAAAAGGCTTTCTACGAGCGCGGCATCTCGCGCACCACGCTGGCCGAAATTGCCGGCATTGCCGGCGTCACTCGCGGGGCGATCTACTGGCATTTCAAGGACAAGGCCGACCTGATCCAGGCCATGCTGGACAGCTTGCACGAGCCGCTGGACGAACTGGCCAGGGCCGGCGAGAGCCCGGATGAGGCCGACCCGCTGGGCTGCATGCGCCAGCTGCTGATCACGCTGTTGCAGCGGGTGGCGCTGGATCCGAAAACCCGCCGGATCACCGAAATCCTCTTTCACCGCTGCGAACTCACCGACGAGATGAGCGACCTGCGCCAGCAGCGTCAAACCGACAACGTGGAATGCAACGGGCGCATCGACCAGTCGCTGCGCAATGCGGTCCAGCGCCAGCAACTCCCCGCCACACTGGACACCGCCCGCGCGGCGATCTGCCTGCATGCCTACATCGACGGCCTGCTCAGCCAGTGGCTGCTGGTGCCGGAAAGCTTCCCGCTGCAGCGCGATGCCGAGCTGCTGGTCGATAGCGCCCTGGACATGTTGCGCGAAAGTCAGGCGCTGCGTCGGTAAGGGGGGAGAAATGGAAGTGCCGGTGCGGTCTGGAATACCAATCCTCGTGGATGCCGATAGACGTCCGTGTATTGCCGTCGACGCATTATTGACCCGGCTGCCGACGCTATGCTGACCCACCTCCGCCGCCTGAAGAGCGAAATGCAACAATGAGTTCGGCGTTCAAAACAGGCTCAATGAAATTCCGGGGCATGGGTCAAAAGCGCGTCGGCTGCAACTAAGCAGTGCCGCAGAGAGGTGTGGCTGATCGGGTGCTTCTTGGGGGGGGGGGGGGGGCATGTGTGGATCACTGTGTGTAAGCCGACACAGATTTAATACCCCCGACAACGCTTTGGGGCGCTATTTCAAACCTAAAAAGCGACGGAAAACGTTCTGTTGGTTGTTGAGGTAAAGACGACAGCCGCGGATGGGCTTCGCGGGCAGGGACGCTGTCATAAAGCTGGCATTACCCAGCCATAACGGCCCCAAAAGACACAAAAAAGGCACTGTAGCTATTCGCTAAGTGCCTGATTTATAAAACTAAAATGGTGGAGCCGGGGGAGTTTTAATTAGTTTCTTAACATATTGTTATATAAGGAATTAATTCTTAAGTTCTTTTAATGTGCCCCCGAAAATGCCCCCGCGTAATATTCTCGATGAGCGGTCGTTTAGGGAGTTGAACTGGCATCCACATATACAGTTTCGCGGACTGCTCAAAGTCTAGTGTGCCCTGTGGGTGGCGGTGTTTGGCTGACTGAAAATCGCCTAGGTCGGGGTGGCTGCTGGCCTCGGGCACTAGCAGCGCATTTTCACTCTGGCGGCGCGTATGAAACAGCAGAGCCTTGCGGTTGGCGGAGTTTGCTCGCCGGCGCGCGGGCATTTGCGATGTTCGCAGATGGCTAATAGCCGTCTAGCTTGCGTTGGCTGCCAGGTGGTCGAGCGCCTGGACGGTGTTGCACAGGTAGCGCTCGATCGCGCTAGGTGCCCGGCTCTGCTGCTTATCGAGCAGTTTGTTGCGGACGAAGCTGTAGTTGCGTTGCAGCTTGTCCAGTTCGTCGGCAAGGTCAGGCTCCTCGGCCGACAGGCGGCTGAACGCGTCGAGGATGTGGCGATCCAGTTCGCCCACGCTGTCGTCATCGATGGTCATGGACGGTACCCGCACAAAGCGGAAGCTGCGTGCCTGGTAGAGCAGAAACTGGCGGCTGGTGTCCAGGCTCAGTGCCTGCAGTGTGGCGGCCGCCCCGAGGGCGGCCGGCAGTTTGCGCGCATAGTGTTGGCCGGCGGCCTGCTCGAGTTGGGCATGCAGTTCGAGCACTCTGTCGATCCAGTGGGCGAAACGGTACTAGTCTCTGGGCGGCTGGCATTCCAGTTCGTCGATCTGCCCGTGCATCTGCTCCACGAGAGCCAGCACTTCGGTTGCCGCCGACGCATTATTGACCCGGGTGCCGACGCTATGCTGACCCAGCCCCGAAGTCTGAAAAGCGAAATGCAACAACGAGTTCGGCGTTCGAAACTGGGTCAATGAAATTCCGGTACGTGGGTCAAAAGCGCATCGGCTGCAACAGATGAACCTTCCTGGTAGTGGTGTCATTGCTGTTATGTAGGGTTGAGATTTTTTTGAATCGAATCAGCACGCCTTTGTGCGCGTGATTTGGTCCTACGGCAGCTAACCCAAGCGGCCGCCCTCCCGGCAGCAAGGAGTGTAAGTATTGGCGGGCACACCGGCGGAGTTTTACCCTTTGGTGATCAGGCCACTGAAAGCTAAACGAAGCGACACACTTTGTCGCACCCAGTCGGCAAGCTAGCGCCATTCGACAGCTATAGGCATACCGCTATGCCAATCTCCCCGCGTCCGCTCACCCCGTCTGTGCTTACTGCTCTTGGAAAAAAGCCATTCTGCTTCACAGCGATTTGGCATCCCTCGGCCAAGGTACGTTTATCAGTTGCCCTGAGTGTCATACCCCTTCGCTGGAGGGCCGAGAGGCGAGCCGTCATGAAATTCTCAGAACTCGTCTCGAACAATTCCTCAGCCTCAACGAGTGACGCTTCAATGTCGCGACACAGCTTGTCGCTCCACCCTGGAAAATGATCAAAAAGGTCTAGGAGACCACGACTATGAAAAACCTGTTTGCCGCCATCGGACTTTGTGTGGTGCTGAAGAAAAGCTATGAACTGTACCGCGAGTACAGAGAACTGAAACGGGACAGGGAAGGGCGCTAGTCTTCTTCTACCTGAGCCACGGGCAGAGTCTCAGGTCCATACGCTGCTGGCGAACGACTTTTGTCTTATGTTGAGCATAATAGATGGCACAACGCCATTTAGATCAGTAACCTCGACGCCAAATTGGCGTCAGTCTGCTGGCCATCAGTTGAGACGCAGAACAAGGTAGTCATCATGTCCCAAGCGAAGGATACCCTGCTCAGGCTATTCGCATTGCTGCGCCTGATTCCCACCGAGCCGCAGCGTATTGCAACACCCACCTTGCTCGAAAAGCTTCGCGATAGAGGTTTTTCCGTGACTCTGCGCTCGATTCAGCGTGACTTGAACCGGTTGTCGATTCCTTTCTCGTTACATTGCAACGATAGCGAGATCCCATTCCGCTGGAGCTTCACACGGGATGCGCCACTGAAACTGGAGGACATGGATGCTTCCACCGCACTAGCGTTGTATCTGTCGGAAAGCCATCTGAACACCCTGTTGCCACAGACCGTTCTGGACCTGCTCGGTCCACAATTTCGACGCGCGCGCAATTTCCTGGGCGATCTCGGCCACAACGGATTGGCCGATTGGGCACGACGAGTTCGTGCGATCCCCAATGGGAAAACCCTGCTGCCTGCTGCGATTGCTCCCGAGGTATGGGGGCAGGTGTCTGCCGTTTTGCTGGAGCGCAGGCAACTGCAAGTTACCTATCAGAGCCGAAGCAAAGGCGAACTCAAGCAGCTTCGCCTGCATCCGGCAGGGCTGGTATCACGGCATGCCATCAGCTACTTGCTGGCGTCCGTGGATGGCTATGGTGACCTGCGCCAATTTGCCCTACATCGCATCCAGCACGTTCGTGTACTCGACGAGCCAGCCGTGTTGCACGCCAGTTTTGATGTCGACGATTACATCGCGAGCGGCATATTCAGCCATCGCCAAACCGACACCCAAGTGGAGCTGGTCGCTGATGTTCATCCGCAGATTGCCTTCCTGCTCGGCGAGACCCCACTGAGTCACGAGCAGACCTTGAGCGATATCCCCTCCCATACCTGGAAACGTCTTCGCGCCCAAGTTCCGCTGGATCGTGAAACGCTGTGGTGGATCTTTGGCCTGAACGACAACATCCGCGTGCATGGACCGCAGGTCTGGGTCGATGAAATCAGCGCCAGGTTGCACAGTATGCAAATTCTCTACACCTCAACTGATCATGCGACATGAACTGTCGCATGGCGGTGGGAGACTGCGGCCGTTCAACCGCTATGGATTACGACTTGTCGGGTGCTCAAAGCACTGGGCGATAGGGATAGAAATTGATGACGCGCCCCACCATTACGACCCTCAAACCCCAAGAAACTGCGAGTTCGATGCCTTCTGGCAGCGCCACCTTCGATGTATTGGTGTTGGCCACAATGAGTGCAGGTAAGACGTCGTTTATCAACGCACTGATTGGCCAGGAACTGCTACATACCGCCAACGAAGCCACCACCGCCTGCATGACCCGTATCGAGCATCGCCAAGGTGCCAAGCGATTCAGTGGTGCCTGCTACTCTTACAATGACACGGAGTTGGCCGCCCAGCGTTCGCCTTCAGTTGCGCTGCTGCGTGACTGGAACGCCAATGCCGAGGTCAAGCGCATCAATCTGGCGGGGACCTTCAAAGTAGTGCCGCGTCCGGCACCCGGGCTGGTGCTCCACGACACACCGGGGCCGAACAATAGTCAGGATGCCAGCCATGCTCGTTTGATGCTGGAGGCGGTGCGCAGCGTGTCTTTCAAGGTGCTTTGCTATGTACTCAACGCTAGTCATCTGGGTACCCGTGACGATCGATTGCTGCTCGAACAACTGCGCGAAGAACTTGCCGGCACGCCTGATCAGCCTATCTATTTCATCCTAAACAAAGTTGATTTGCTCGATCCGGAGAAGGGCGAAAACATTCAAGGATATGTGAGCAACGCCCAGCACTATTTGCGCGACATCGGTTTTGAGCAACCGATCATCATTCCGACAATGGCCAGTGCAGCGCTCTACGCCCGCAAAGCCCTGAGTGCTGAAACGCTGACACGCGCGCAGCGTTCAAAACTGCGTCAAGTTCTCGATGACTTGGACGCCACCAAGCGTGCCTTGCTCAATGCCACTGTCGCGCCGGACCTGATCAAACACCGCGTCTTTAAAGCACTCGACAACCTCGAACGCAAACAGCAGGCCGAGGCATTCGATACTCGGGCCTACGAAAAAAACCAATTGCACCAGCTGGTCACAATCAGTGGGCTTAAAACCGTTGAAGCCCTTATCAATCATCAACGCCGATTAGTTGGACAAACATGAATCCTATTGAAATCATCCATAACCCATTCATCGTCGAGACTCAGTTCCTGATCAATGGCCAACCGCCGGCCGAAGGGTGCAAGCTGTCGAGCTATAAGGAATCACGGCTGCAAGTATGGGTCGAGAAGCTGTTTGATGAATTGAGCCAGTTGTTCAATGGTGACAATAATTTTGATGTCACTTTCAGAGGGGTAGAATCGGATTATCTGGATGTGGTTGAGGCCGCGAAGGTCGCGGCCGCCAAGGGCATGCGGGTAGATATGCACTTCATCGAAGCGGACCCGGCCGAGGAGCGCCTGACTCGGATCCGTGAGTTGATGGAGGAGGCCAAGCAGCATCCCGAATTTCAGCATTTCATTCGGGACAATGCCGAAGTCAGTCAGTCATTTGAAGAAGCGTTCAACAAAGATTTCGACGTTTATGTAGTTGCGACCATGTCATCGGGCAAGTCGACTCTGATCAACGCCATGCTCGGCCAGGATCTGCTTCCTGCGGCCAACGAAGCCACCACCGCGACGATTGCTCGGATCACCGATAACGCATCGATGGGGCAGCGCTTCACCGCACGACGCGTGACCAATGATCATAGCGTGGCGGAAAGCAGCGACAACGTGAGCTTGGAAGTGCTCCAGGCGTGGAACAGCCTGTCCGATACGATGCGCATCGATATCGAGGGGAAAATTCAGTCCATTCAAGAGCGCGACAGCGTGCGTCTGGTATTGACCGACACTCCCGGTCCGAACAACAGTCAGGATGAAAAGCACCAACTCAAAACCATGAGCTTCATTCAGGATTCTCAGCGCAATCCGCTGATTCTGTATGTACTCAATGCCAGCCAGTTGGGTACCAACGATGACAAAAATCTGTTGGGGCTGGTTGCCGAAACCATGCGCAAGGGCGGCAAGCAGAGCAAGGACAGGTTTATTTTCGTCATCAACAAGATGGATGTGTTCGACCCGGAGAAAGGCGAGGACCTGCCGTCAGTGCTGGCCCGCGTTAAAAAGTATCTGGTCGAGAACGGTATTTTCAATCCGTTGATTTACCCGGTGTCCGCCAATCTGACACGACTGATTCGAAAACCTCATGACCAGCATTCGCGCAGGGAACGTGGCGATTTCAGCACTATGGCGGAGATGTTCAGCGAAGTGCCGAGCATGAATTTGCTGAAATACATGCCGATAACTGATCGGGTCAAACGTAACCTGCAGGAGAAAAAGCTCTCCGACCTAATGCTGAGCAGCGGCTTGCCGGCGGTCGAAGCGATGATTGACGAGTACATCGACAAGTATAACTTCCCGCATCGAGTCAAACGGGCCTATGACGCGATGATCAAAGCCATTGAGGTCGGACTTAACGAAACTCAACTGATCGAGCAACTGGATCAGGACGAGAAAACACTGGCGCATATCAATGAAGAGATCCAGGCGCTGGAGTATCGGCAGGAGAAGGGGTTCGATACGCAGGCCTACAAGGACAAGATAGCGCGTGAAGGCAAGGCGCTGCCGCGGGGGACTGAAGATGAGCTCGCGACCCTTGAAAATTCTACTGGTAAGTATCTTCGAACGGTCAGCGTGCGTTTCACCGGGAGCGTTGAGCCGCGTATCGCTGAAATGCGAGTCAAGGAAGTCGAAGAGGAACTTCAATTCCAGTATCGAAAACTCATCAATGCTTATGAGACAGTGTTCATCACTAGCCAGCAGATCATTCGTGATGACCTTCATGCTGAATACCAGCGCTACATCGTTGATCTATTCAAGGACTGCCAGCATTTGAAGCTGCCCATTCTGGATAGCCTTCAAAAGACCGCAGGTGATATTTCATTCAATCTCACCGTCAAGAGTCATGAAGTCCAGACCAAAAAGGTGAAGGTTGGCAGCTACGAAGTCAGCGACAGTACCTGGTACAACCCCTTCTCGTGGGGATCTACCCGAACGGTTTACAAATATGGCGAAGAGAAGTCCGTTGACCTCGAAAAGCTTTGGAGGGAGCGCGCCACTCGTATCGACACCGATTTTGCTCGATTAGTGGTTGCCGCTCGCAATGAAATCGACAATGGCAAGACACTCCTGATTGATCAGTTTATGGCTTTTATGGGGCGTGAGTTCGAAACCAAGTTTAATGAGTTGATGGACTCGCTCAAAGAAAAAATGACTGACCGCAACGTTCGTAAACAAGCACTTGAAGAGGCTCGTGAGCTGCAAGCCTGGATCAATCAATTCAAAGCCAAGCTCGACAAAACCCTAGCCGTTTGACTCTGGAGCCTCTATGACCACTACCGCCACAATGATTGGAAAAGTTCGTGATGAGTTTCTGACGGCGCTCGATGACACGCAGGTCAGCACACAACTGTTGCAGCAGTTGGTGCTTGCCGCTGAACAGGCTTCGGGGGTGCTGGACACTCACGAGGTGGATAGCATCATACGAGCCATTGATGCAGATCCAGTGAGTTGGAACCCGGACTATTTCAGCCGGCAAAAGTATTTCGCTACTCGCAACTTCTCCAGGGAGAGACTGGAGCACCTGATCCAGGTTCGCGACCTGTTTCGTCAACGAAACGAAAAGGGGTTTACGCCAACAGTAGCCGCTTCACGCGCGAGAAAATCCCCAATGAATAGTGTCTCCTTCGATTACCAGCCTTCCAGCAATCTCAAGAAGTTTGTCGACGAAGGAGACTTGTTGACGATTCGTACCGCGTTGCGTCTCGAGCTCAACGATCGTCGTCTGGATGGTGCCGAGTTGCAGGGGGCACTGGAGTGGATCAAAGGCATTGTTCCCGAGATCTTCGAGGCCTTTGTAGAAGGTGCATTCGCTCGCGAGCTTGCATCAGATAATAATCAGTGGAACGAGGATTATTACGATCTACAGGTTACGTATCTGAAAACAAACTTTGCAGAAAAGCGCTTTTTGCACCTAATCGAGGTCCGCGAGCAGTTGCGCAATAGCGCTGTCGAGGGATTCGCTGCGACCAAAGCTGCAGAACCAAGAACCACGTCCGGCCCACGCTCGGCTCCGCAAGCAGCACAAGCGCCACGCTCCAACTCACGTCAATCCACTCCCGCCAGCGCTCCGGAGCGCAACCCGGCCTTTATGGCCGCTTTGCTGATCGGTGGCGCCATTGCCGCAGTAGTGGTGTTCCTCGTGGCTTTGGTTCGGTGACCTTATGACCTCTTTAATTCTGACCCGCACAGCTGTGCAGGACATTCGTGACAATGCCGGCATGACTCTTGAGGCCGGGCGAGCACTGATCAATCGCAGTTACCTGTCGGAACTGGAGCGTTATCCGGTCCATGCTTTCGCGGAGAAAGGTATTCGGTTCAATGCCGCCAGTGACCTGCGGATTTTCCGTATCGAGCGCATCGTTCAGGACAACAAACAATCGGTGCTCGAAAGCACCACCGCCGCCTATACCGCGCTAGGCGCTGCGGGTTACTCAGTTTTTCTGTTGCTGAGTTCCAATGGCGTCGAAACCGATCTTTATATCGGTACCCGGGGTGAGCCCGGGAAATCGCTCGGGCACAGTTCCGGCGAGTTGCTGCGAGAGACTTTCAAGGGGCACTTCTCGGGCAGTTCGCTAGTGCCACTGAACCAACAGGATGCCGACGTCTTGCTGGGCACGGTGAAGGCCGAGAAGGTCAACCCTTCAGCGAGCATCACAGCGGTAACCGGTGTTCCTGCATTGTCAACGGAGAACCGCGAGCACTTCATGCAAGGGCTCGAGCGCTTTATCGACGCAGCTGAGCGCCGGGTGTATCACGCGATCATCCTTGCCGAGCCGGTTTCGTCGCAGAACCTTGACCTGATCCGCGCTGGGTATGAGCAAGTCGCCACGCAACTTTCGCCATTGCTCAAGCAACAATTAACGTTTGGCGAGCAGGACAGCGACTCCGTCGGGCTGAGCATAAGCCAGGGCTTGAGTGACTCTCTCGGACACAGCCTTGGGCTGACCGAAACCAAGGGCACTTCGACAACGCTAGGGACATCGACCACCGACACAACCGGTACCAGCGAGTCGTTCAGTGCGCAGACAATGACCTCCAAAACGGTCGCGATTGGTGCCAATGTACTGGGCCTGGTGGGCGGCGCGACATTGGGGCCATTCGGCGCGATGATCGGCAGTCAGATCGGCTCGGCCGCAGCTGCGCTGCTCAATGAACAACGTACCACTGGCACCAGTCACTCGACCTCCACCGGTCGCAACGAAAGTCACGGCACCTCCTTCAGTGAGGCCGCGTCGAAAACCACTTCGACCACACATACCACCAGCACCACCGACACCCACTCGTTGAACAAAACTACTGGCTCTAATCGGCAGATTTCGATTGAGACAGTGGACAAGACCATCGAGCAGTTGCTGAGCAAGATCGATCACCACCTCGAGCGCATTGATGAGGCCAAGACGTACGGCGGCTGGAACTCGGCGGCGTATTTCATCGGTGATAGCACCGCGTCGTCCGAATCGTTGGCGAGCATCTTTCTCGGGCTAGTGCGCGGCAGCAAGTCCAGCCACGAAGACTTCGCCCTGACCACCTGGAAATCTGCCAACAAGTCCGCCGTGCTGGACTGGCTCACCGCGTTCAGCCACCCGCAATTGAAACCGGAATTCTCGAAGAAAATCCCGATCAGCTACCTTACGCCCGCCACGCTGGTGTCGGGTAAGGAGATGGCGATCCAGTTGAGCCTGCCCCGTCGCTCCACCTCCACGGTGGCCGTGCTGGAAACCCAGGCGTTCGGCCGTAAGGTGCAGCGCCTGGATGGTCACACCAATGAGCTGGGCAAGGGCAAGACACTGACCTTGGGCAACATCCGCCACTTGTGGGAAAACCTGCCGCAAAAGATCGAGTTGAGCCTCGACCAGTTGTCCAGCCATGTGTTTGTCAGTGGTTCGACCGGCGCTGGCAAAAGCAACACACTGTACGAAATGCTCAGCCAAATCAGCGCTGCCGGTGTACCGTTCCTGGTTATCGAACCGGCCAAGGGCGAGTACAAACACGTCTTCGGTCATCTCGATGACGTCAATGTATTTGGTACGCACCCGGCCCATAGTGAATTGTTGCGCATCAACCCGTTCCGCTTCCCGTTGGCCATCCATGTGCTGGAGCACGTTGATCGGCTCGTGGAGATATTCAACGTCTGCTGGCCGATGTATGCCGCAATGCCGGCGGTACTCAAAGAGGCAATTCTGCAGGCGTATCAGCAGTGTGGCTGGGACTTGGACCTGTCGACCAACCGTTACAGTGATGCTTTGTTTCCTACCTTCAGTGATTTGCTCAGTACCTTGCAAAGCGTGATTGAGGCCTCGGCATACTCCCAGGAGCTCAAGGGGAACTACATCGGCTCGTTGTCGACGCGGATCAAATCCCTGACCAATGGCCTGAATGGCCAGATCTTTACCGCCAACGAGATCGACAGCGATGTGCTCTTTGATCAGAGCGCAATCGTTGATCTCAGTCGCATTGGCTCATCCGAGACCAAGGCCCTGATTATGGGGATCCTGGTGATGCGCCTGAGTGAGCACCGGATGGCGGGTGGAGGCATGAACCAGCCGTTGCGCCACGTCACTGTGCTTGAGGAAGCGCATAACATCCTCAAGCGCAGCCCGTCCGAAGGCGGCGCTGAAGGTTCGAGCGTGGTTGGAAAATCGGTTGAGATGCTGACCAACGCCATCGCCGAAATGCGCACCTATGGTGAAGGTTTCATCATTGCCGATCAGTCGCCCCATGCGGTCGATATCGCCGCGATTCGCAACACGAACACCAAAATCATCATGCGGCTGCCGGATGAAATGGACCGTCGCTTGATCGGCAAGTCAGTGGCATTGCGCGATGATCAGTTGGAAGAAATCGCCAAGTTGCCCAAAGGCGTGGCCATTGTTTATCAGAACGACTGGCTGGAACCGGTGCTGTGTCAGGTGAAGAAGTTCGCTGGTCTCGAAGCGCCTTATGTTTATAAGGCCGAAGACACGTCCACAGTCCGTAGTCAGGATTTCAACTTGCAGGTGCTCAACCTGCTACTGAGCAACCGTATTCGCACGCCAGCGGCTGTGGATTTGTCGTCGCTGGAAGACGGGTTATGCCAATTGCCGTTGCTGGCTCGTAGCAGAATCGCGTTGTTTGAGGCTCTCAACGCCTGCAAGAAAGAGCAGCCATTGGCACTGTGCAGACCTGAGGCCTTTGCCTACGCCGCGCAATTGGTGGTCGATGTGCTCGGTTGTCGGCAGCAGGTTCAGCAGATCATTCAAAAGGCGACCGACTACGGTCACCTAAGCGATCAACTCGACCTGCTGCTCCATGAACGAGCAAAAGGTTTGAGCCCTGAGCTGACCCTGGCTACCCAGCAGTGCCTGATGAAGGACTACAGCCTGCAACACGAGAGCCATATCGACATTTACTCCGCATGGCGTGCGCGCCTCGAAACAGGGAGTGTTCTGTGAACTTTGAAAACTTATTTGCTGAAAAATCCGAGGTTCCGTCCAGCCTGGCGTTACTGGCCCGTGAAATGCCGGACCGCTGCCTGATCGTTGCTGAGCTCGACCGACCTATCGTGCTCACCCAGGAAACCCGTCTGGAGTTGCCGGAAATGTCGCCGGAAACACGTGAGAGGCTTGAGCTGCTGGGCGTGCCGAAAGAGGTGCTGGATGCCATCGGCAGTGAAGCCGAAGCGAAAATCTATGAAGAGGCCAATCTTGAGCCGGCCGAGGTCAACGGCAAGGATGCACTGATTCGCACCGACATCGATTACGATCAAAAAGATGCCATGGGCACCACTAACCTGGACCGGATGAAGTCGGGAAGGGCTCCGCTGGATGCCAATGGCAAGCCGATCGAATTACACCACATCGGCCAGAAACAGGACTCGCCATTGGCAGAGTTGACCAGCGCTGAGCACCGTGGCAACGGAAACGATAACGTTCTGCACAACAAACAGAAGGAGTCCGAGATCAATCGCGAAGACTTCGATAAAGAGCGAAAAGACTACTGGAAGGCGCGAGCCGAACAGATTGAGAATCAGCGCTGAGGGCGAATCTTATGAAAAAACTTGAGAAACTCGTTGAACTCCATCACGCCAACACCCGGCCAGTAGATACGGTCAGCATCCAGAACCTTGAGCTAAAACTAGGGTTCGCACTGTCGGACGAATACCAACGCTACCTGTCGACCTTTGGGGTCATTGTCTTTGACGCCTACGAAACGTATGGCCTAGGTGTACCTGACGACTATTACCTGAATGTCTTTGCCGCATTTTCGGACCTGAGCCGTGATCCGAACTACCCGAAAAATACTGTGCCGCTGCTTGATATTGGTGATGGTCAGTACTATCTGTACGATAACCAAGCACGGAAAGTTCTGGTTTGGGCCACACCGAATGGCGGCATTGTGCGTGTCGTGAAGGACGGGCTGGAGGCCTTTTTGATCAAGCATGTATTCGCCGGCTAGTTGAAAGCACTCAGTAAAGGCTGTTCTGCCGACTGAAAACTGACCCAGTCCATCAGTCTGAAAAGCGAAATGCAACAACGAGTTCGGCGTTCGAAACGGGCTCAATGAAAATACCGTTACGTGGGTCAAAAGTGTATCGGCTGCGCAACCAGTGGGCCTGGCCGGCTATCTTTTCACCCGAGTGGTTCGGCTTATTCATGGTTCTAGAGATTCTCTAGAACCACTACCTGCATGCTTTCTTTACAGGAAACGGTCTTGCAGACCGTTCCAGTGCTGCCGCTCCATCCAGGCTGTGAGCCCTCTCTGAGCCATGCGGTTTGCCATGCCGCTGCTGAGATTGTCGCTGAGCTGTCTCGGCGGCTGTTTCGCGCAGTACGCTGCACCTGGCCTGCGCTGGCTCGCAGCGTTAACTAAAGCCTTACTGGTATAGCCACTGTTTCAGGTCATCCAGATTGGCCGCCACGATCTGCTGGGCCGTAGCCTTGGCATGCACCTTGTTCGGGTCGATCTGGTAGCGCTGCAGCACGTACTGCACCAGAGCGCCGTGGGTGTCGATCACCAGTTGGCCATCCTGCATGCCGTAGTCGCTTTCGATGATGGCCTGTTGTTCCGGCTTGAGGCGCGAATCGGCTGCGATGATCACCTGTACGGCGGTATTCCAGCCTTCATCGCCGTCGCGGCCGTGCTCGGAGGTGTCAGCCATCAGATCCGGGGTGTCCCGGAAGCGGCTCAGCACGAAGTCCCGATACTCGCTGTTGCGCTCACAGTAGGCGCGCACGTGCCAGCGCATGCCGGTGTAGACCAGGGTGTGCGGTGCAATCAGGCGCGTCTCGCCGTTCGGTGTGCTGAAGGACACATATTCACATTCCAGGCGCAGGCCTTCACGGCAGGCTTTCAGCAGCGGCCGGAGGACTTCGGGGCGTATCGAACGATCCGGCACCTGCAACACCTCAGTGTGTGCGTAAGCCAGGGCCAGCCCCTCGATATAGTGCGCGCGCTCATGGTTCTGGTTCAGCAGATGCAGATAGGCGCTGGCGCTGTCATCGATGAACAGCGGGGCGAACTGCGCGCTGGGGACGTAGCCCTTGATGCGCTTGTCGTACACCAGGTTTTCAGGCGCATGTTGATTGATGTAGGTGTTGATGTCCTTGGATGCCTGCTGCCGGCTAATCCCAAAACTCTGCATCAGGTGGCCGGTGGTCAGCCGTCCTTCCCACCAGGCTACCGTCTCGATCAGGCGGTAGCGCAGGGCCAGATCCCAGCGGACAGATTCGATCGATTGTGCGCGTTTCATTGCCCCTCCATCTGCTTGAAAACTTTACCTGTTCAGGTAAACACTCTAGATATGTCTAGCGATGCTACATATCTTGAATTCCGCAAACAAGCCGGATTGATCCCGGTCGGGTGCGGAATTCAGTTCAAGGAGTAGCAACATGGCATTGATCGATTGTGGCGAATGCGGGCGTATGGCGAGTGATCAGGCCGCGGCTTGTCCGCACTGTGGGGCGCCCGTTGTGAAACAGCGTGGAAAACTTTCCAGATTCCCGGGGTAAACAGCGTCCAATAGTTTCCACCCCGGTGTGTGCAACCATCCGGTCTTTTGGCCGGAGAATCTGGGGTGTTATCGATGGACATCATTGCCGAAATCCGACGGCGGCATCTGGTCAGTGGCGAGAGCATTAGCGCCATTGCGCGCAGCCTTAACCTTTCCCGTCCCACCGTTCGCAAGCATCTGCACAGCACAGCTGCGCCGGTGTACGAGCGTCAGCAGCAACCCGCGCCCAAGCTGGGCGAGTTCCAATCCACGCTCGAAGCCTGGCTGACCACCGAGCGATACCTGCCCAAGGCACAACGACGCACGGCCCGGCGGTTGTATGAAGGCTTGCAGGTCAAGGGTTATCGCGGTGCGTATGACAGCGTGCAGCGCTTCGTGAAGCAGTGGAAAACGTGCAAGACCCGCCCAGCAGCTACGCAGGCGTTTGTACCGCTGGTATTCGCGCCTGGCGATGCTTGCCAGTTCGACTGGAGCCATGAGCAGGTCGAGATTGCGGGCGTGGTGCAGACGGTCAAGGTCGCGCATTTTCGCCTGAGCTACAGCCGGAAGATGTTCGTAGCGGCCTATCCGCGCGAGACGCAGGAGATGGTATTTGATGCGCATAACCGCGCCTTTGCCTTCTTTGGCGGCGTGCCGCAGCGGGTGAT
>NZ_FOWX01000012.1 GCF_900115555.1 Pseudomonas borbori | reverse complement strand
GCAAAGAAACAGGCCGAATGATTGTTCCCCCGCTGAATCAGGTGCAACGGGACTCCCGGCAGCAGCACACGCGCTCGACGCGGCATATGGAAACTCCTTTTCCATGAAATGACGCCAGAAGAGTAGACGAGATCAGGTTAATCGTGGTCTGACCCCTAATACGATAAATGGAGACAAAAGAGCGGGGAAACCACGGTTCCCCTTGAATTATCAAGCAGAAGCGAAAAGCCAAGCCCCCTATTACTTCTCCACTATTTCTGGCTGCATAGACTTTAACTCGCTAATAATCAAGTGCCCTTCTATAATAGAAGGCTTAAAATCTTCAGGGCGACTAATATCAAAGTGAGTCATGATTAGGCGACATACTTCACTAACCTTAAGTTCTTCTACATCTACAAAGTCATCTTTTGTCTCATATTCTGGAATTACCCACTTGTATAAGCTAGCTACTTCTATTGTTGCGGAGAGAGAGCTCTGTAATGAATCATCAGGAAAAATGGGGCGAGAGCCAAGATTTTTCACTAAAGTCATCAGGCGATCTCTGGCGAAAACTGTAAAGTTCCAACAGTGCGTATCTAGAGCCTCATTTTTTCCTTCAGCAGATAAAGAATCAAAGCCATCAACAAAATGATTGAATGAGTCAGCCATGTTTCTTAAATACAATTTGATAGAATCTTGAATCGGATTTGGTTCAAGCTTTCCAGAATTTTTAAGGATGTTATGAAAAAATAGCTGCCGATGAATTAAAGGTAGATCGTCTTCTTCAAGATAACTCCATTTGTGAGTTTTGATAAGTCTGCCAAATATTTTCACAAAGTAATTCGAGTGATCATAAAATAGATCATGAAAACGTTTCTCTTCTTGTTTGTTGATAGTTTCAACTAATTGAGCCGAACGGTGGTTAGCGATCACCCAAGACGTAAGAGGAATGCTTAATGATGCTATTGCAATCGGCACTTTGAGATAATGCCAAAATAGCTCTGCCGATTTAGCCCCTTCCGAAAGAGAAAAAATTAGCGACTCAGCCTTTCCAATATACATTGCAAGCAATGAACCAATAGTTATAGGTAACAGCAAAGACAACCGGAAAAGTGGTGTCTTAAAAACTGGTCTATCACTTGCAACCCAGAAGTCTTTTCTCACCTTAGACGGAATCCTTCGTTATTGAATAACCCAGCATTTCAGATAAATCCGCCCGCCCGTCAACGACGCCTATCGTAAAAGCCTCACAGTTCAAGCCATCACCTGTAACGGCAGTCAGCAGTGGGTAATCGCCTGGGCGCGTCTTTTCCCACAACCAATACGCTGTGGATAAGTGCTGCCTGCCCAGCTTCCCGCTGCCGTGCCCCGAGCGCAGTGCGCGACGACGAAGCGGGGCGTTGTGCCGGGCCGCTGGCATGGCAAGCCTGGGCCATTCGGGTGATGGGCAACGCATACCAAACATCCTTTTGGCAACGGCAGACGCGGAGGCTGGCACCGGGCCAGCAAAGATAGCTCGACCTTAAGCACTCGGCGGTTAAACGGCAAGTCGCCTTTCGCCTACCCCCTGTGCGTAGCCGGTGTGCCAGCGGCATGGGTATCGCAGGCTCAACCCATCCTACGGTTGTGGATAACTATGCGGGGCAAGCGGCAGGTCTGGCTGGATCCGCGGCCGAGCCGAACGCAGTGCGCCTTGCCGCGAACGCCTGGAGACGCTCTCGCGATGGCGCTGGCTATGTTCCCACGCACTGACCGGCCAGCAGACTGGCGCCTGCCGCCGGGATCAGTGCGCCGCCCCGGCATCAATGCCCGTGCATATGCTCGATCAGGGCGCGCTGGCGGCTGGCCTGGCTGCTGACCTGGTCGGCGAGCTCGAGGGTGTCGCGCTGCAGTTGCAGGCTGTGGCTGGCCAAGCCTTGCAGGGCGTGGATCTTCTGGTTGATCTCCTCGGCGGCCTGGCTCTGCTGGTGGCCGGCGGCGGCGATCTGGCTGCTGCTGTCGGCGATCTCGCCGATGCGCAGGGTGATGTGCGCCAGGGTCTGGGCGGTGGCGTCGACCTGCTCGACGCTGGTCCGCGACTGTTGCAGCCCCTGCTGCATGGCCTTGACCACCTGCGCCGTGCCCTGACGCAGGGCTTCGATCATGGCCTGGATTTCGTCGGTGGAGGCCTGGGTGCGCTGGGCCAGGGAGCGTACCTCGTCGGCCACCACGGCGAAGCCGCGGCCGTTGTCGCCGGCTCGGGCCGCCTCGATGGCGGCATTCAGGGCGAGCAGGTTGGTCTGCTCGGCGATGCCGCGGATCACCGCGAGTATCCCGCCGATGGTCTGGCTGTGTTGGCTCGCGGTCACGGCATTGCCGTTTGCCAGCGAGCCGCCAATCGGAGAAAAATCTCGACCTGCCCTGTAACGCCAGCACCCGTCCTCGCTCTAGTTGAATGCCGGCACGCAAAAACCTGCGGCGACCGGCACTCCCAGACCAATCGAGGATTACCCCATGACTACCAAGACTGCTGCTACCGGTGCCGCCCTGGCATTTGCCGCCGCTACCCTGTTCGCCGGCCTGACCAGCACCATGGCCGTGGCCGAAGAAGCCAAGGTGCACTGTTATGGCGTCAACGGCTGCAAGGGCCAGAACGATTGCAAGACCGCGAACAACGCCTGCAAGGGCCAGGGTGCCTGCAAGGGCCAGGGCTTCAAGAGCATGACTCTGGCCGAGTGCAATGCGGCCAAGGGTACTGTCGGCGAGTGACGGCACACGGAGTGGCCGCACGGCCACTCCGCTCCCGCGGTTGTTCAAGGAGCCTGGCATGTCCGCCGAATCATCCAGCCTGGGCTATGGCCTGGGCCTGCGCACCCCCTATTACCAGGCGATTCTCGAGCAGCGGCCGGCCGTCGACTGGTTCGAGATCATCTCGGAAAACTATCTGGTCGAGGGCGGCAAGCCGCTCTACTACCTGGACGCCATCGGCGAGCACTACCCGCTGGTGATGCATGGCGTGTCGCTGTCGATCGGCGGCCCGCACGAGCTGGACCGCGACTACCTGCAGCGCCTCAAACGGTTGGCGCAGCGGGTGCAGCCGCAATGGATCTCCGATCACCTGTGCTGGAGCCGCGGCAACGCCCACCAGCTGCACGACCTGTTGCCGCTGCCCTTCACCGAGGAAAGCCTGCAGCATGTCGCCGCGCGGGTGCGCCAGGTGCAGGAGGTGCTCGAACGGCCGCTGGTGCTGGAGAACGTATCCAGCTACCTGCGCAGCGCCGACGACCAGTTCAGCGAATGGCAGTTCCTCGCCGCGCTCAGCGAGCTCAGCGGCTGCGAGCTGCTGCTCGACGTCAACAACGTTTATGTCAGTGCGCGCAACCATGGTTTCGAGCCCTGGGACTTCATCAGCGGCCTGCCGGCGCAGCGGATCCGCCAACTGCACCTGGCCGGGCACAGCGATTACGGCAGCTACCTGATCGATACCCACGACCAGCCGGTCAGCGATCCGGTCTGGCAGCTCTATCAGCGCACCCTGCGCCACCTCGGCCCGGTGGCCACCCTGCTCGAGCGTGACGACCACTACCCGCCGCTGGAGGACTTGCTCGGCGAACTGGAGCAGGCGCGCGCCCATGCCGCCGTGGCCCTGCAGGAGTACCAGCCATGCGCCTGAACGACTGGCAGCGTGAGCTCGAGGCCTACCTGCTCGGCAGCGACCCGACGGCCAACCCGGCGTTGCGCGCCAGCCTGCTCGGCAGCTCGGCACTGAGTGCCGAACAGGGTCTGGCGATCTACCACAACGCCTACCGCGCGCGCCTGCTGGAAGCCTTGCGCGGCGATTACCCGGCCGTGCACGGCTGGCTCGGCGACGCGGAGTTCGACGCCCTGGCCGGCGCCTATATCGCCGCGCACCCCTCGCAACACTTCAGCCTGCGCTGGCTCGGCGCCGGCTTGGCGGACTTCATCGATGCCTACCTGGTGCCGGCTCAGGCGGCGCCGCTCGGCGAACTGGCGCGGCTGGAATGGGCCTTCGGCCTGGCCTTCGACGCGGCCGAGGCTGACGCCCTGAGCCTGGAGCAGATGGCCGATCTGCCCGCCGAGGACTGGCCGAACCTGCAGGTGCGCCTGCTGCCCAGCGTGCAATGGCAGCTCTGCCGCTACAACAGCCTGGCGCTCTGGCGCGCGAACAAGGCGCAGGACGCCTTTCCCGGCAGCCTGGCGCTGGAGCAGCCGCAGGTCTGTCTGATCTGGCGCCAGGGCCTGATCAGCCAGTACCGCAGCCTGCAACCCGACGAAGCGGAGGCCTTGCACGGCATGGCGGTGGCCGGCTGGAACTTCGCCGAACTCTGCGTGCAGTTGAGTGAGCTGGGCGACAATGCACCGCTGCAAGCCGCGACCTGGCTGCGCCAGTGGCTGTGCGACGGCCTGCTGCAGCGGTATGGCGGATAGCCATCTTCTATGGAACCGATAGCCTGACAAGCGAGTCATCTGAACTAGTCTTTCAGTGATTTCTGCTAGCTGGAGGTTCCTATGCTCGCGTATCTGCCGCCTACCCTGCGTGATCTGCAATTGCCCTTGCGGCTACGGCTGTGGGACGGCAAGCAGATCGACCTGGGCCCCGAGCCGCGGGTCACCATGGTGGTGAAAGACCCGAGTCTGGTGGCGCAACTGGCACATCCGAGCCTGGCTGCCCTGGGTGGCGCCTATGTCGAGGGGCGCCTGGAGCTGGAGGGGCCGATGAGTGCGGTGATCGAACTCGGCGATGCCCTCAGTCAGGCGCTGATCGAGGACGAGCCGGTTGCCGAACTGCAGCACAGCACCCACGACAAAGACACCGACGCGGCGGCCATCAGCTACCACTACGACCTGTCCAACGACTTCTATGCGCTCTGGCTGGACCGCGAGATGGTCTATTCCTGCGCCTATTTCGAGACCGGCAGCGAAGACCTCGAACAGGCCCAGCAGGCCAAGTTGCGCCACCTGTGCCGCAAGCTGCGCCTGCAGCCGGGCGAGCGCCTGCTCGATGTCGGTTGCGGCTGGGGCGGGCTGGCGCGCTTCGCCGCCCGCGAATTCGGCGTCGAGGTCTATGGCATCACCCTCAGCCGCGCGCAACTGCGACTGGCCCGGCAACGGCTCAAGGACGAAGGGCTGGGCCAGCAGGTGCGGCTGGAATTGCAGGACTACCGCGACCTGCCGCAGGACGGCCGTTTCGACAAGGTGGTCAGCGTCGGCATGTTCGAGCACGTCGGCCACGCCAACCTGCCGCTGTACTGCCAGCGCCTGTTCGGCGCGGTGAAGAGCGGCGGCCTGGTGCTGAACCATGGCATCACCGCGAAACACACCGACGGCCGTCCGGTCGCGCGCGGCGGCGGCGAGTTCATCGGCCGCTACGTGTTCCCCCACGGCGAACTGCCGCACCTGGCGACCATGACCACCCAGCTCAGCGATGCCGGCCTGGAAGTGGTCGACGTGGAAAACCTGCGCCTGCACTACGCGCGCACCCTCGAGCACTGGAGCGCACGCCTGGAAGCGCAACTGGAGCAGGCCGCCCGGCTGGTGCCCGAGCAGGCCCTGCGCATCTGGCGCCTGTACCTGGCCGGTTGCGCCTACGGCTTCGCCCGCGGCTGGATGAGCCTGCACCAGATACTCGCGGTCAAGCCGCGTGCCGACGGCAGCCACGAGCTGCCCTGGACCCGCGCCGATCTGTATCGCTGAGCAAGCCCGCGCTGCGGCCTGCCAAGGTCCCTTGTAGGAGATCCCCCGTCGTCCATACGCCGCGCTGTCGCGCAGCAAACTGGGGGCAATTGTGCCTAGCGGCTTGTGGATACCTGTGGGAGGGGCCGGGCGGCGTTCCGCTTTAGCCGCGAGAATGTGCCAGTCCAGTCGCGGCTAAAGCCCCTCCCACATAAAGCCCCATCTCAAGGAACGTAATAACCCATAAAATCAATGACATACAGGTTGTTTGATAAGAGATCCCCCGTCGTCCAGACGCCGCGCTGTCGCGCAGCAAACCGGGGTGCTCAAGGACCGAGATCGTAGGATGGGTTAGGCGCCCGCAAGTCGACCTGCTGCCAGCAGAACAAGAGCGCCGTAACCCATCATGGATTTCAGCCACGACAATCGGGGACAGGTATAGATCGCTCGATGGGTATCGCTGCGCTCAACCCATCCTACGGTTATCGGTTCCTGCAAGACTCCGTGTAGATTAAATTTCTATATATAAAACAATGAGTTATTTTTTGTTTGATGAGAGCGGGCCATGCCCGCGATAGGATCTTCCGGCCACCACTGTAGTTGTGGATAAAGCGGATCGCCGCCCAGCCACCCCCCACACAAGGGCCACGCGGGGTTCCGTCTGCGGCAGCGGCGCCGTTTTCACCAGGCGCCGCCCCGGAACAGGGCAGTTTCCTTCAATACCGCGATGTGCCCGCCTGTCAGTCTTCGCCTTCTTTCTGGCGATGCCGACAGGTGTGCGATGACTCTTCTGCTTTCCATGGCGGCCTTTGCCCTGGCCTCCTCGATCTCCCCCGGCCCGGTCAACCTGGTGGCACTGAGTGCCGCTGCCCGCTACGGCCTGCGCGCCAGCCTGCGGCATGTGACCGGCGCGACCCTGGGCTTCACCCTGTTGCTGTTGGCCATGGGCCTGGGGCTGCACCGGCTGCTGAACCAGTGGCCGATGCTGGCGAGCCTGATCCGCTGGTCCGGTGTGGCCTTTCTGCTCTACATGGCCTACGGCCTGGCGCGGGACGATGGCCGCCTGGATGGCGGCAAGGCGCAACTGCCACCCAGCCTGCTCACCGGCGCGGTGATGCAGTGGCTCAATCCCAAGGCCTGGCTGGCGGCCTTGGCCGGCATGGGCGCCTATGCGGCGGACGGCGAACTCGACGTGGTCGGCCAGTTCGCGGCGCTGTATTTCGTCATCTGCTACCTGTCCCTGGCCTGCTGGGCCTATGCCGGCGCGTTCCTGCGCCAGTACCTGCTGCAAGCGTGGCGCATGCGCCTGTTCAACCGCGGCCTGGCGCTGCTGCTGGTGGCGTCTGCGCTCTATCTGCTGTGGCCGTGATCAGGCCGAGCGGCGGTATTGGCCGGGAGTGGCGGCGAGCAGTTGCTTGAAGGTGCGCTGCAAGTGCGCCTGGTCGGCGAAACCGGCCGTCAGGGCCACCTCGGCGATCGCTTCACCGCGCCTGAGCCGGGCCTGGGCGTACTGGATGCGGCTGTTGATCAGGTAGGCATGCGGGGTCATGCCATAGCAGCGGCGGAAGCTGCGGGTCAGGTAGGACGGCGACAGCCCGGCCGCGGCGCAGATGTCCTCCAGCTTCAGCGCCTCGGTGCAGCGTTCGCGGATCAATTCGGCGGCCAGGCGCAGGCGCGGGTTGTCCTTGCGCGGCTTGGCCGGTGCGGGGTCGAGGCGTTGCTGCAGCTCGGCGAAAAAATCCAGCAACGCGCAGTGCTTGTGCAGGCTGTCGGCCTGCGGGTCGCTGAGCAGGTCATACAGGCGATTCAATCCGGCGTAGAGCTGGACATCCTGGCTGAGGATGGTGGCGAAGGCGCGCAGCGGCTGGTTGCGGCTGAAGCCCAGTTGCTGCTGCAACTCGGTCAGCCAGGCCACGTCGACATAGAACATGCGGTAGGACCAGGGCTGGCCGTCCAGGGGATTGCAGGCATGCACGTCGCCCGGATTCATCAGCACCACGCTGCCGGCACCGATCCGCTCGCGGGCCTTCTCGTTGAGGTAGGTGCTGCGTCCGCGGGTGATGGCGCCGATCGAGAAAAACTCGTGAGAGTGCGGCGCGTAGCACAGCTGGCGCCCATCCAGCACATCGCGCGCTTCCACGAATGGCAGGGCCGGGTCGCGCCAGAAACGTGGGGTGGTCGCCTGATCCTCTGTGGCCATGTTGCCTGTCCGCTGACTGAATCTCGTCCGACTATAGCCGGCTGCGTCAGCGGCACAAGCCCTGACCTGCAATGGGTCGCACTTTGCCTTACCATGCCGGGATTGGGTCGAGTCGAGCCGTGCATGTCTGCTTTGTTTCCGCGTTTTCGCGTCATCCTGATCGTGCTGCTGATCCTCCTCGGCCTGCTCGCCAGCGTCTGGCTGGCCGGGCGTTATGCCGAGCAGCACGCCTGGCAGGAGCGCAGCGTCGAGGCGCGTGGCCAGTTGCAACTCTATGCCCAGTCGATCCACACCCTGGTCGAGCGCTTCCGCTCGGTGCCCGAGGTGCTGGCGCTGGACAGCGATATCAAGTCGCTGCTGCATGCGCCGAACGATCGCCTGCTGCGCGAGAAGCTCAATCAGCGCCTGGAACAGCTGAATGCCGCGGCCGGCTCCACCGTGCTCTACCTGCTCGACAGCCGGGGCGAGACGCTGGTGGCGAGCAACTGGCGCGACTGGAGCAGCTTCGTCGGCAACAACTACGCCTTCCGCCCGTACTTTCAGGATGCCGTGCGTCAGTCTTCCGGGCGCTATTTCGCGGTGGGCGTGACCACCGGAGTTCCCGGTTATTTCCTCTCCCATGTGGTGCGTGACGCTGACGGCAGCGTGCTCGGCGTGCTGGTGGCCAAGCTCGAACTGGAGGAGTTGCAGCGCGAGTGGGCCGGGCAGTCCGGGGTGTTGCTGGTGGCCGACAGCTACTCGGTGGTGATTCTCAGCAGCCGCCCGGCCTGGCGCTTTCTCGCCCTGCAGGCGCTGAGCGAACAGGCCCGCGGCGAGCTGGTGGAGGTGCGCAAGTACGCCGAGCAGGCGCTGCAACCGCTGGCCAGCGAGCTGCGTCGGCGCATCGGCGAGGACAGCGAGTGGCGCCGGGTCGATGGCCCGGACGGGCGCCGCGACTACCTCTGGCAACGCCTGGCGCTGCCCGAGGAAGACTGGACCCTGCACCTGCTGGTCGAGCCGCAGGCGCTGGTCGACAGCGTACGCAGCTACCGCCTGGCGGCCGCCGGGGTGTGGATGACCCTGGCGTTTCTGTTGTTGTTTCTCGCCCAGCGGCGCAAGAACCAGCGTCTGCAGGCAGGCATTCGCGAGCGCCTGGAACGCGAGGTGGCGCTGCGCACCGCCGAGTTGCGCGAGGCCCAGGATGGCCTGGTGCATGCGGCGAAGATGGCCGCCCTGGGGCAGATGTCGGCGGCCATGGCCCACGAGATCAACCAGCCGCTGACCGCCATGCAGATGCAACTGGGCAGTCTGCGCCTGCTGCTCGACAGCGGTCGCCAGGCCGACGTGCACGAAGGCCTGCGCCGCATCGATGGCCTGCTGCAACGCATGGCCGGGCTCACCGGGCACCTGAAGACCTTCGCCCGCAAGAGCCCGGCCGGCCTCAGCGAACGCTTGCGTCTGGGCGATGTGCTGGAGCAGGCGCTGCAACTGCTGGCGCCGCGCCTGCGCAGCGAGCAGGTGGAGCTGGACTGCGCAATCGACAGCGATGCGCTGGTGCTGGGCGATGCGATTCGCCTCGAGCAGGTGCTGCTCAACCTGCTGAACAATGCCCTGGATGCCATGGCCGGGGTCGAGCGGCGGGTGCTCAGCGTGTCGATCCAGCGCCAGGGCGAGCAGTGCCTGCTGAGCGTGGCGGACAGCGGCGGCGGCATTGCCGCCGAAGACCTGCCGCGGGTGTTCGAACCGTTCTTCACCACCAAGCCGGTGGGCCAGGGCCTGGGCCTGGGGCTGGCGGTGTCCTACGGCATCGTCCGCGAGCTGGGCGGCAGCCTGGAGGCGAGCAATGGCGAACGGGGCGCGGTGTTTACCCTGCGCCTGCCGGCGGCGTCGTAAGCGTGCTCGGTCGCGTAGGGTGCGCTGTGCGCACCAGCTAACGCATACCACCAGCCTGCTGGTGCGCACGGCGCACCCTACAAAATATCAAGGCAGTTACACTGCCGCCGGTTGATCAGGAGGTGCTATGAGTGGTCAGGTGATAGTGGTCGATGACGAGGCGGCGATCCGCGAGGCGGTGCAGCAGTGGCTGGAGTTGTCTGGCCTGCAGGCGCAGACCTGCGCCAGTGCGGCCCAGGCTCTGGCGCTGATCGACCGCGATTTTCCCGGGGTGGTGGTCAGCGACGTGCGCATGCCCGGTACCGATGGCCTGCAACTGCTGGACAAGCTGCTGGAACTGGATCGCGACCTGCCGGTGATCCTGGTCACCGGCCATGGCGACGTGCCCATGGCGGTGCAGGCGCTGCGCCAGGGCGCCTACGACTTCATCGAGAAGCCCTTCACCCCCGAGCGCCTGCTCGACAGCGTGCGTCGTGCCCTGGACAAGCGCCGGCTGGTTTGCGAGAACCGCCAGCTGCGCCAGCAGTTCGCCCTCAAGGACCATATCGAGGCGCAGTTGCTCGGCGTCTCGCGGCCGATGGAAAACCTGCGCCGGCAGATCCTCGAACTGGCCGGCACCTCGGTGAATATCCTGATTCGCGGCGACACCGGCAGCGGCAAGGAGCGGGTCGCCCGTTGCCTGCATGATTTCAGTCCGCGTGCCGGCAAGCCCTTCGTCGCCCTCAACTGCGCGGCGATCCCCGAACAGCTGTTCGAGAGCGAGCTGTTCGGCCACGAAAGCGGCGCCTTCACCGGCGCCCAGGGCAAGCGCATCGGCCGCATCGAACACGCCGACGGCGGCACCCTGTTCCTCGACGAGGTGGAAAGCCTGCCGCTGGCGCAGCAGGTCAAGCTGCTGCGGGTGCTGCAGGAGCGGACCCTGGAGCGGCTCGGTTCCAACCGCAGCATCCAGGTCGACTTGCGGGTGATCAGCGCGGTCAAGCCGGACCTGCTCGATGAGGTGCGCGCCGGGCGTTTCCGCGAGGACCTGTACTACCGCTTGAACGTCGCCAGCCTGCGCATTGCGCCGTTGCGCGAACGCCGCGAGGACATTCCCCTGCTGTTCGAGCACTTCGCCCGCGAGGCCGCCGAGCGCCACGGCCGGGACATGCCGCCGCTGTCGCCGAGCGAACTGGCGCGGCTGTTCGGTCACGACTGGCCGGGCAATGTGCGCGAGCTGATCAACGCCGCCGAGCGCCATGCCCTGGGCCTGAGTGCCCCGCTCGACAGCGCGGGCGAGTTGCCGGTGCAATCGCTCGCCGAGCAGATGGAAACCTTCGAGGCGCACTGCCTGCACCGCGCCTTGCAACACTGCCAGGGCAATATCGCCGAGGTCATGGCGCTGTTGCAGCTGCCGCGGCGCACCCTCAACGAGAAGATGCAGCGCCACGGCCTGCAGCGCACCGACTACCTGCCCGGTGGCGAGGAATAACGAGGGTAGGGTGCGCGGGGCCGCCTTATAGGAATTGATCGGCGTGGAGCCTGGTGCGCACGGCGCACCCTACGGCCCGTTTGCCGGATGCGATAAGCGGATTCTTGCCGAGCGCTGCGCAGATGTCGGCGGTTTCCCGCTCGATGACCGGCCTATCTACCGGATGAACCGCTCTATTGCGGTGGTTTCAGCCCTTGGCACGGCATCTGCTATAGCTCTGTTACGCCAGACGTGTTGCTTGCGTCGGCGATTATAAGAAAGACCAGAGGTGAGCCTATGCACTGCCATACGTCCCCCGCGAGCCTGTCTCGCCCAGCTCCGCTATGCCGCCTCTGGCGTGCCAGGCCTCGGCCGGGTGCGGGCATTCGCCACTTTCGTCCAGTCTGATCGAACCCCGGGCTTGCATATCCGCTGCGGCGGCCGTGCATCGTCTACAGTGAAAAAACGCTGCATAAAGCCATAACAACGACGGAGAAACTCCATGCGATTGACCAAGCGTTTCAGCCTGCTCGCCGCTGCCGCGGCCCTGACCGCCAGCACCGCGGCATTTGCCGCGCCGACCTTCATCAACATCCTCACCGGCGGCACCAGCGGCGTCTACTACCCGATCGGTGTGGGCCTGTCGCAGCTCTACAGCAATGGCATCGCCGATGCGAAAACCTCGGTGCAGGCGACCAAGGCCTCGGTGGAAAACCTCAACCTGCTGCAGAGCGGCCGTGGCGAACTGGCCCTGGCCCTCGGCGATTCGGTGGCCGACGCCTGGAACGGCGTGGAAGACGCCGGCTTCAAGGCGCCGCTGAAGAAGCTGCGGGCCATCGCCGGCACCTACCCGAACTACATCCAGATCGTCGCCAACAAGGAATCCGGCATCACCACCCTGGCCGACCTCAAGGGCAAGCGCATCTCGGTCGGCGCGCCGAAGTCCGGCACCGAGCTGAATGCCCGGGCGATCTTCGCCGCGGCGGGTCTGAGCTATGAAGACATGGGCAAGGTCGAGTTCCTGCCGTACGCCGAGTCGGTCGAGCTGATCAAGAACCGTCAGCTGGATGCCACCCTGCAATCCTCGGGGCTGGGCATGGCGGCGATCCGCGATCTGGCCGCCACCCTGCCGATCAACTTCGTCGCCATTCCGGCCGACGTCACCGGCAAGATCGACAACGCGGCCTATCTGCCGGCCGTGATTCCCGCCGGCACCTACGACGGTCAGGATACCGAGATCGCGACAGTGGCGATCCAGAACATCCTGGTCAGCCATGACGGCGTGTCCGAGGAAGTGGCCTACCAGATGACCAAACTGATGTTCGACAACCTCGAGCGCCTGGGCAACGCCCATTCCGCGGCCAAGGACATCAAGCTGGAAGGTGCGGCGAAGAACCTGCCGATCCCGCTGCATCCGGGTGCCGAGCGCTTCTACAAGGAAGTCGGCGCACTCTGAGTCCTGGGTCTTGGCGGCCGTAGGATGGGTTGAGCGCAGCGCTACCCATCACCGCGGCCCGATGGGTTATGCCGTCGCGCGGCTAACCCATCCCCCAGCCATGCGCCATCCTGTAGGTAGAGTTGCAAATAAAACCAGCGTACGGACCACGGCAGGTTTTGTTGGCGACTCTTGCACCTTATCGACGTTGTAATGAGGGCATAAGCTCCATGACTGAACAAAATCACGGCCTTGCGGCGGGTCCGGGCGATTGGCCGAAAGCGCTGTTTTACGTGGCGCTGCTGTTCTCGGTCTTCCAGATCACCACGGCGGCCTTCCATCCGGTGTCCAGCCAGATCCTGCGGGCGGTGCACGTCGGCTTCCTGCTGCTGACGGTATTTCTCAGCATTCCGCTGGTCGGCACGCACAGGCCCTGGCAACCGCTGGCCTGGCTGCTCGGCCTGGCCGGCATGGGCACGGCCATCTACCAGTGGGTGTTCGAGGCGGACCTGATCCAGCGCTCCGGCGACCTGACCAGCGCCGACATGGTGGTCGGCCTGGTGCTGATGGTGCTGGTGTTCGAGGCGGCGCGGCGGGTGATGGGCATCGCCCTGCCGCTGATCTGCGGGCTGTTTCTCGCCTACGGCCTGCTCGGCCAGTACCTGCCCGGGGATCTGGCCCACCGCGGCTATGGCCTGGACCAGATCGTCAATCAGCTGGCCTTCGGCACCGAGGGCTTCTACGGCACCCCGACCTATGTGTCGGCCACCTATATCTTCCTGTTCATCCTGTTCGGCTCCTTCCTCGAGCAGGCGGGCATGATCAAGCTGTTCACCGACTTCGCCATGGGCCTGTTCGGCCACAAGCTCGGCGGCCCGGCCAAGGTCTCGGTGGTGTCCTCGGCGCTGATGGGCACCATCACCGGCTCGGGCGTGGCCAACGTGGTCACCACCGGCCAGTTCACCATTCCGTTGATGAAGCGCTTCGGCTACAAACCGGCATTTGCCGGCGGCGTCGAGGCCACCTCGAGCATGGGCAGCCAGATCATGCCGCCGATCATGGGCGCCGTGGCGTTCATCATGGCCGAGACCATCAATGTGCCCTTCATCGAGGTGGCCAAGGCCGCCCTGATTCCGGCACTGCTGTACTTCAGTTCGGTGTTCTGGATGGTCCATCTGGAAGCCAAACGGGCCAACCTGAAAGGCCTGCCGAAAGACCAGTGCCCCAATCCCTGGGCGGCGGTGAAGGAGCGCTGGTACCTGTTGATCCCGCTGTTCATCCTCATCTACCTGCTGTTCTCCGGGCGCACGCCGCTGTTTTCCGGGATGGTCGGCCTGTGCTTGACCGCCATCGTCATCCTCGGCTCGGCGATCATCCTGCGGGTTTCCTCGACCGTGCTGCGCATGGTCTTCTGGATCGCCCTCGGCCTGCTCTGCGCCGGTTTCTTCCAGCTCGGTATCGGCGTGGTGTTCGCCGTGGTCGGGCTGCTGGTGGCGATCTGCTGGTTCATCCGGGGCGGGCGCGACACCCTGGTGATCTGCCTGCATGCGCTGGTCGAAGGCGCGCGCCACGCGGTGCCGGTGGGTATCGCCTGCGCCCTGGTCGGGGTGATCATCGGCGTGGTCTCGCTGACCGGAGTGGCCTCGACCTTCGCCGGCTATATCCTCGCCATCGGCCAGGACAACCTGTTCCTCTCGCTGATCCTCACCATGCTCACCTGCCTGGTGCTGGGCATGGGCATCCCGACCATTCCCAACTACATCATCACCAGCTCGATTGCCGCGCCGGCGCTGCTGGAACTGGGCGTGCCGCTGATCGTCTCGCACATGTTCGTCTTCTACTTCGGCATCATGGCCGACCTCACCCCGCCGGTGGCGCTGGCCTGTTTCGCGGCGGCGCCGATCGCCAAGGAAACCGGATTGAAGATCAGTTTGTGGGCCATACGTATCGCCATCGCCGGTTTCGTCGTCCCCTTCATGGCGGTGTATGAACCGGCGCTGATGCTGCAAGGCGATAGCTGGCTGGCCACCGTTTATGTGCTGTTCAAGGCGGCCGTGGCGATCGGTATCTGGGGCGCGATTTTCACCGGCTTCCTGCACTGCAAGATGGCCTGGTGGGAGCGGGCACTGGGCTTCGCCGCTGGCGCCAGCCTGATCCTGGCCACGCCGATGAGCGATGAGATCGGCTTCGCCCTGGCGGCGCTGTTCCTCGCCCAGCACTTCTGGCGTGGCCGGCGTGCCCAGGCGACGACGGCGTGATCGGATTGTGCATGGGCCTGGCCGGGGCGGTGTGGGCCGAGCTGCCGGTGCCGGGGTTTACCCTGGCCTGGCAACACACGATCGAAAAGATCCGTTGGGAAGAGGATTACCGCGTTACGCCAGAGGGCTTGTTGCTCGGCGAGGCGCGGGTCAAGGGGTCTGGTGCCGGCATGGAAATTCCTGCCGATGCCGAACTGCGTGAGGGCAGCTGGCATTACCAACGCCAGCTTGCGCCCCTGCAACCACTGCGCTTGGGGCGAACCCCCGAAGCAGGGGATTACCAACTGTGTTTCAACCAGCGTTGTCGCTCGATGAGCGACTGGCTCGGCCCGCCACAAGCGACCCGGCCGGCGTTGGAACTCTGGAGCTGTGAGCTGGGCTCCCCCGGATCCTCCGTGGATCCAGGCCAGGACGACGGTTAAGGCCGCGTCTGCTCCCAAGGCCACAAGCCCTGGTCGTCGTAGAGGAGAACCCCCATTTGGCGCAGGCCGGTGGGGGTTTTGTTCGTTAGGCGCGGATTCCTGCCCGTAGGGTGCGCCGTGCGCACCAATATTTCGCAACCTGCGCTGGTGTGCAGGGCGCACCCTACGGGCAATCCAGTCCTGGCACAGAGTCTTGTTTATGGTGCGGGGTTGGTTATCTTGGCTCGTCTGGCGGGCCAGTTTCCCGATTTTCGTGATTACAGAGCAGGAAACCGATGAGCACCACCACCTATTACCTGGACATGCAGCACCCCGAGCAGATTCTTGGCAAACCGCTGCCGGGCGACTTGAGCGTGGTCGAATGCCGACACAAGCAGTTCCAGCTCAACCGTTTTCTCTACCAACTGGTCGGCACGCCCTGGGGCTGGACGGACAAGCTCGGCTGGTCCGATGCGCAGTGGCGCGAGCTGGTCGAGCAGGCCGATCATCGCACCTGGGTGGCCTATCACCAGGGGGCGATCGCCGGTTACTACGAGCTGCTGCGCGATGCCGGGGGCGCGGTGGAAATCCTCTACTTCGGCCTGGTCGAGGCCTTTTTCGGCCGGGGCTTCGGCGGCCCGTTGCTGAGCCATGCCTTGCAATCCGCCTGGGCCTGGCCGGGCACCACAAGGGTCTGGGTGCACACCTGCAGCCTCGATCACCCCAGCGCCCTGGCCAACTACCGGGCCCGCGGGCTGCAGGTCTATCGCGAAGAAGTGACCCCGTAGGGTAGGCCGTGCGCACCGGGTTTTGATCAATCGCCGGCCAGCGTCGCTAACTCAACCTACGCTTGCAGGGTCGATAGCGAACCTATGGAGTCTTGCCATGCGCATCTCAGTATTGAAAGGCCTGTCCTTGGCCCTCTGCCTGCTGCCGGCCCTGGCAGGCGCGCAGGCTATCCAGCCCGGTCTGTGGGAAATCAGCTCGAGTGCTATGCAGGTCGATGGCCAGGCACTGCCGGACATGCAACAAATGCTGGAGCAGTTGAAAAACCTGCCGCCCGAACAGCGCCAGATGATGGAGCAAATGATGGCCAAGCAGGGTGTGCAACTGGGTGACCAGGGGGTGCGTATCTGCATGAGCGAGGCGCAGATCGAGGCCCAGGACATCCCCCTGCAAGATCCCAAATCAGGTTGCAGTCACGAGATCACGGAGCGTAGTGCCGAGCTGTGGAAGTTCCGCTTCAGCTGCCCGGATGGCCAGGGCGAGGGCGAGACGCGCTTTCTCAGCGACAAGGAGTTCACCACCCAGGTGCAGGGTACCTACGGCGGTCAGAGCGGCAGCATGAACAGCCATGCGCGTTGGATTGCGGCCGATTGTGGCGGCTTGCAACCGCGTTGATCTGTGGTCCGCCGAATCGCCAGGACGCCGGACCGCAGCAAGCTGGCTCCTACTCTTTGGAGGCTGCCAATCGGCAATGATTAACAAGTGATAATGAAGTGCAATTGCATTGACGAGAGCGGCGAACTGTTGCGAAAATTCAATCGCTAATTATTAGCATTTGCATCGGTGTGCTTTGGCAGCCGATGCGCGCGTGCTGGTAAGCGCCTCCTGCAAGCAAGGACGACCCTGCAGGACATTCGATATTCGCATTGGGGAGAGTCCTTGTGTTGTGCAGAAAGACCCGCCTGGCCGTGGCCATCGCCGCCGCTTGTAGTTTCAACCATGCCCTGGCCGCCGACGGCGCGGCGGTACAACTCGATGCCCAGACCGTGGTCGGCAACGCCGAAGCGGCCGAGGCCGACAGCTACAAGTCGACGCCCAGCAGCGCCGCCACCAAGCTGGACCTGACCCCGCGGCAGACCCCGCAGTCGATCTCCACCATCAGCCGCGGCCAGCTCGATGACTTCCAGCTCGACAGTGTCAACGATGCGCTGAAGATGGCCACCGGCATTCAGGTGCAGGAGGTCGAGACCGACCGCACCTACTACAGCGCCCGCGGCTTCGACATCACCAACTTCCAGTACGACGGCATCGGCATTCCCTTCGTCTATGGCAACGTCGAGGGCGACCTCGACACCGCGGTGTTCGAGCGGGTCGAGGTGATCCGCGGCGCCAACGGCCTGATGTCCGGCACCGGCAACCCCTCGGCTACCATCAACTTCGTACGCAAGCGCCCGACGCTGGCACCCCAGGCGCGCATCGACCTGACCGCGGGCTCCTGGGACAAGCGCCGCATCGACACCGACGTCTCGGGCGCGCTGACCGATGCAGGCACCATCCGCGGCCGGGTGGTCTACGCCCACGAGAACAAGAACTCCTACCTGGACCGTTACGCGCGGGAGAAGAACGTCTTCCACGGCGTGCTGGAGTTCGACCTGAACGACAGCACCCTGTTCACCCTCGGCCATACCCTGCAGAAGAGCGATGCCAATTCGCCGCTGTGGGGCGCCCTGCCGCTCAACTACAGCGATGGCTCGGCCACCGACTACTCGCGCTCCACCAGTACCGCCGCCGATTGGGCCTACTGGGATAACCAGGAGAACCGCAGCTTCGCCGAACTGGCCCACGACCTGGGCAACGGCTGGCAGGCCAAGGCCGTGGTCACCCATGTGAAGAAAGAGGGCGACGGTTCGCTGTTCTACGTCTACGGCACCCCGGATCGCGACACCGACCTGGGGCTGTTCAGCTTTCCGTCCGAATACCAGGACGAGAACCGCCAGCTGATCGGCGACCTGCAGCTCAACGGCGCCTTCGCCCTGGCTGGTCGCCAGCACGACGCGGTGCTCGGCGCCAGCTGGTCGCGTTCCGAGCTGGAGGACATCTCCTGGTACGACTCCAGCACCGGCACCGCCCTGCCGCCGCTGGAGCAGTGGAACGGCAATATCGGCAAGCCGTTGAACGATGCCGGCAGCAATGGCAGCGATTTCACCGACCGCATGCAGAGCTACTACGGCGCCGCGCGCTGGAGCCTGAGCGACCGCCTGAGCCTGATCAGCGGGGCGCGGGTGGTCGATGTGCAGAGCAGCGGCGGCAACTACGGCAGCGACAAGACCACCAAGTACAGCGGCGAGGTGGTGCCCTATGCCGGCCTGGTCTTCGATCTCAGCGAGCAGTACTCGGTCTACGCCAGCTACACCGAGATCTTCGATCCGCAGACCGAGACCGACCGGAGCGGTTCGCGTCTGGCACCGGTGGAAGGGGTCAACTACGAGGCGGGGATCAAGGGCGAGCTGCTGGACGAGCGCGTCAACCTGTCCCTGGCGCTGTTCCGCACCGAGCAGGACAACGTGGCGGAAGCGGCCGGCTTTGATGCCGGCAAGACCTTCTACAGGGGGGTCGAGGGTATCAGCAGCGAGGGCTACGAGCTGGAGGTGTCCGGCGAGCTGCTGCCCGGCCTGCAGGCCAACGCCGGCTACACCTTCGTCGACATCACCGACGCCAACGACCAGCATGCGGTGACCTACTCGCCCAAGCACCTGTTCAAGGCCGCCGGCACCTACCGTATTCCGGCTCTGGAGCAGCTCAAGGTCGGCGCCAGCCTGAACTGGCAGGACGAGGTGCGCAACGGCATCGCCGAGCAGGACGCCTACGCGGTGGTCAACCTGATGGCCAGCTACGAGATCGACCGCAACTGGACGGTCTCGGCCAACCTCAACAACCTCACCGACGAGAAGTACCTGAGCAGCCTGTACTGGACCCAGGCCTATTACGCTGCCCCGCGCAACGCCAGCATGACCGTCAGCTGGAACTACTAGCAAACCGGCGCCTGCCGCGGCTGCGGCAGGCATAGCCGCCTACCGTCACGAGAAAGCCCATGCGTCCCACCTTTGTTGTTCTGCACCGCTGGTTCGGCCTGTTTATCGCGGTGTTCCTGTTCGTCTCCGGCCTGACCGGGGCGGTGATCTCCTGGGATCACGAGATCGACGAGTGGCTCAATCCGCAGCTGTTCGAATCCCGCAGCGAGGGGCCGGCGCAAACGCCGCAGGCGCTGGCCGCCCAGCTGGAGGCGCGTGACCCGCGGGTGCAGGTCGGTTTCATGCCGCTGTATACCGAGCCGGGCCATGCCTTCGGTGTCAGCGTCAACCCGCGCATCGACCCGGCCACCGGCAAGGCTTATGAGTTGGACTTCAACCAGCTGGCCCTCGATCCGGTGACCGGCGAGGAGCAGGGCCGGCGCCTGTGGGGCGCGCTGTCGCTGAGCCGCGAGAACCTCATGCCGTTCCTCTACAAGCTGCACTACAGCCTGCATATCCCCGATGGTTTCGGCATCGAGCTGGGCATTCTGTTGTTCGGCCTAGTCGCCATCGTCTGGACCCTGGATTGCTTCATCGCCCTGTGGCTGTCCTTCCCCAGCTGGCGCGCCTGGCGCAAGTCGTTCGCCTTTCGCTGGCAGCAGGGCGGCTACAAGCTCAACTTCGACCTGCACCGCTCCGGCGGCGTGTGGATCTGGGGCCTGCTGCTGATCCTGGCGGTGTCCTCGGTATCGATGAACCTCAATGTGCAGGTGACCCGGCCGCTGGTCGAACTGTTCTCGCCGCTGACCCCCAGCCCCTTCGCCAGCCGTACCCCGGTCAGCCTCGATCAGCAGCCTGTGCCGGCCATCAGCCGGGCCGACGCACTGCACTTGGCGCAAGCCGAGGCGCGACGCCTGGGCCTCGATAAACCGCCCGGCGGGTTGTTCTACTCACCGGAGTTCGATGTCTACGGCGTGGGTTTCTACACCGCGGAAAACGACCACGGCGACGGCGGCCTGGGCAATCCCTGGCTCTACCTCGACGGCCAGAGCGGCGCGCTGGCGGGCAGCTTGATTCCGGGCAGTGGCAGCGCCGGGGATATCTTCATGCAGGCGCAGTTCCCGCTGCATTCCGGACGCATCCTCGGCCTGTCGGGGCGAATCCTGGTGTCGCTGCTGGGGCTGGCGGTGGCCATGCTGTCGCTGACCGGGGTGGTGATCTGGATCAGGAAGCGTCGTTCGCGGGTACTTGGCGAGCAGCGCAGCCGGCAGCTCATGTCCCGGGCTTCAGCTGGCTGCTAGAGGATCGGCGAGATCAGGCGGGCCACGCGCATGGCCAGTTGCTGCAGGCGGCGCAGGTTCTTGTAGTCGCTGGCGAGCAGTTCGCGCGATTGCTCGAAGTCCTGCTCGAGCATGTGGGCGACCTCGTCGGCGAAGCGCCGATCGAGGGTCAGCAGGGTGATCTCGAAGTTCAGGCGGAACGAGCGATTGTCCAGGTTGGCACTGCCGATGCCGGCGACCTCCCGATCGACCAGCATGACCTTCTGGTGCAGGAAGCCCGGCTGGTAGCGGAACACCCGGATTCCGGCGCGCAGGGCCTCGAAGGCGTACAGGCTGGAGGCGGCGTAGACCACCCGGTGGTCGGGCCGCGCCGGCAGCAGGATGCGTACATCGACGCCGCGCAGCACGGCCAGGCGCAAGGCGGCGAACAGCGCCTCGTCGGGGATGAAATAGGGGCTGCTGATCCACAGCCGCTCGCGGGCGCTATGAATCGCCTCGACGAACAGCAGCGCGCAGGTTTCCTGCGGATCAGCCGGGCCGCTGGCGATCAGTTGGCAGAGCATGCCGTCGCCCGGGTAGGCCTCGGGCAGCAACAGCGGCGGCAATTGGCGGGTGGCCCAGAACCAGTCTTCGGCGAAGGACTCCTGCAGGCAGGCGACCACTGGCCCGCGCACTTCGACATGGGTGTCGCGCCAGGGTGCCAGGGGCGGTTTGTGCCCGAGGTATTCGTCGCCGACGTTGAGCCCGCCGAGAAAGCCGCATTCGCCATCGACCACCACTATCTTGCGGTGGTTGCGAAAATTCAGCTGGAAGCGGTTGAGCAGTCCGCCGCCGGTGGTGAAGGCATGGACCTGGATGCCGCCGGCGCGCATTTTCTCGCTGAAATGGCGCGGCAGGGCGTGGCTGCCGATGCCGTCATAGAGCACGAAAACCTGCACGCCGGCGGCCGCGCGCTGCAGCAGCAGGTCTTGCAGGCGCCGGCCGAGCCGGTCGTCGCGGACGATGAAGAACTGCAGCAGGATCACCCGGCGTGCGCTGGCCAGGGCGGCGAAGATCGCGGCGAAGGCCGCCTCGCCATCGATCAGCAGCTGCACCTGATTGTTCGCCAGGCAGGGCATCCGGCCCAGCCGGGGCAGGGCGCGCAGTTGCTGGTAGATCGGCGAGGCGCTGGCGCTCAGGGCTTCGTCGACCCAGGGCCGCCAGTTCAGCGCGGCCATGGCCTGGTGCATCTGCCTGTCGGCGTGGCGCCGGGCCTTGATATAGGCATCGAAGCGGCTGCGGCCGAACACCAGGTAAGGCAGCAGGGTCAGGTAGGGCATGAAGAACAGCGACATCGCCCAGGCCAGGGCACCCTGGGCGGTGCGTACGGTCAGCACCGCATGCACGGCGGCGAGCATGCCGAGGGCATGGATCGCGGCGATCAGGTAGGCGAGCAGATGGGGGATGCCGAAATCCAGGGACATGCGGGTTCCTGTGCGCTGAAGCCGGGCTGGCGGCGAATCTGTTACCCCTGCAGTGTGGCACCAACAGCGGTGCATTCGCCAAGTTCCGAGTCTGCAGATGGCGGCATTTGGCCTGCGAGTGACGCCCCGTGGCCGGAAAACCTGGGATTTGCCTGTTACCCTTAGCCGCTACCCGAAACGTTTTTCGGGCGCGATGAGTTGTAAGTCGGGCGAAACCGTCCTTCTTGTGCTTGCCAGCGAGTTAAATGCCTCAAGGAGCACTCCACATGGAAAAAACCCCTTTGCATGACACGACGCCACAGCCAGAAGCGGAAATACCGGGTGGCATTCCGGCCCCGAGCGGGGCCGCCAACCTGATCGATACCGACTATGTGGTCGGTCAGGACAACATCAAGGGCAGGTTCCTCTTCAACCTGGATATCCACGGCAAGGTGTTCAGTATTTCCGCGCTGACCATCCTCCTGTTCGTGATCCTGACCCTGGCCCTGCAGGCCGAAGTCGAACCGCTGTTCAGCGCCATTCGCGGCTGGCTGACCAGCAACCTGGCCTGGTTCTTTATCGGCGCGGCCAACATCTTCGTGCTGCTGTGCCTGTTTCTGATTGTTTCGCCGCTGGGCAAGGTACGCCTGGGCGGCAAGGAGGCGACGCCCGACTATTCCTATACCGGTTGGTTTTCCATGCTGTTCGCCGCCGGCATGGGCATCGGCCTGATGTTCTACGGCGTGGGGGAGCCGATGTCGCATCTGGACTCGGCCATCGCCGGGGTCAGCGTCGGCGAAGATGGCCTGCGCAGCGACTGGGCGCCGCTGGGCGCGGCCGCCGGTAATGCGCAGGAGGCCGCGAGCCTGGCGATGGCGGCCACCATCTTTCATTGGGGCCTGCATCCCTGGGCGATCTACGCCATCGTCGCCCTGGCCCTGGCGCTGTTTTCCTTCAACAAGGGCCTGCCGCTGAGCATCCGCTCGATCTTCTACCCGCTGCTCGGCGAGCGGGTGTGGGGCTGGCCGGGGCATGTGGTCGACATCCTCGCGGTGTTCGCCACCCTGTTCGGCCTGGCCACCTCCCTGGGCCTGGGCGCCGAGCAGGCGGCTGCCGGCCTCGATCATCTGTTCGGTATTACCGCGAACGATACCAGCAAGGTGCTGCTGATTATCGGCATTACCGCGATCGCCCTGATGTCGGTGCTGGCCGGCCTGGACAAGGGGGTCAAGCGCCTGTCGGAAATCAACATGGTGCTGGCCATCCTGTTGCTCGGCTTCATCATTCTGGTGGGGCCGACCCTGGCGATCGTCACCGGCTTCTTCAGCAACCTGGGCAGTTACCTGGCCTATCTGCCCGAGCTGTCCAACCCCATCGGACGCGAGGACGCCAACTTCAGCCAGGGCTGGACCGCCTTCTACTGGGCCTGGTGGATCAGCTGGTCGCCCTTTGTCGGCATGTTCATCGCCCGGGTCAGCCGTGGCCGCACGGTACGCGAGTTCCTCATCGCCGTGCTGCTGGTGCCGTCGCTGGTGTCGGTGTTGTGGATGACCGCCTTTGGTGGCACCGCCATCGGCCAACTGCTCGGCGACGGTTTCACCGGGGTGCAGGAGGCGGCCCTGGAGCTGAAGTTGTTCGCCATGCTCGGCCAGCTGCCGTTGAGCGAGATCAGCTCCTTTATCGGCATCGTGCTGGTGATCGTGTTCTTCGTCACCTCGTCGGACTCCGGTTCGCTGGTGATCGACACCATCACCGCGGGCGGCAAGGTCAATGCGCCGGTGCCGCAACGGGCGTTCTGGGCGATCATGGAAGGCGCGGTGGCCATCGCCCTGCTGCTCGGCGGTGGCCTGGTGGCCCTGCAGGCCATGGCGGTATCCACCGGCCTGCCGTTCACCATCGTGTTGCTGGTGGGCTGTGTGTCGATCGTCAAAGGCTTGTTGAGCGAGCCACGCTGACCGCCGCCGCTGGCTAATACAAAAAACGCGCCTTCGGGCGCGTTTTTTGTGGGAGGGGCTTTAGCCGCGATGCTTTTGACCCTCTGGCTAAGAGTTCGCGGCTAAAGCCCCTCCCGCAGCTAGCGCGGAGTGCCGCTCAATTCCACAAGTCGCCCACCGGCGTGGTGGCCGGATAGTGGGTGGCGGTCTGTGCCTGCAGCAATTCCGCGGTCGCCAGGGCGTCGGTCAGGGCGTGGTGCGCCTGGTACAGCGGCAGGCCGTAGCGCAGGCGGCTGTCGGCCAGGCGGATGGATACCGACTGTTTGCCGAGCATCTGCCGTAGCCAGCCGGGTCGGCGCTGGCGCGGGTGCAGCCGGGCTTCCAGCTGCATGGTGTCGATCACCGGGAAATGCAGCCCTTCACCGAGTAGATGACGCACGGCCTGGTCGAGAAAACCGCGTTCGATGTTGCGGTAATGCACCACCATGATCTTGCCGGCCATGGCCGTCAGCAATGGCTCGAGCACAGCGTCCAGGGCCGGTGCGCTGAGGATGTCCGAGTGGGTGATGTGGTGGAAGGTGACCGACTGGCTGTTCAGTTCGCACAGCGGTTTGACCACCCAATAGCTGGCTTCGCGGCAGCGAATGCGCCGTAGGTCGAAGGGCACCAGGCCGAGGCTGACGATCGAGTCGCGGCGGCTGTCCAGGCCGGTGGTCTCGACATCCAGGGCCAGCAGCGGTGCCTGCTCCAGGGGCGTGTCGGCGCTTACCGTGCCGGCCCGGTAGAAGCGAGCCAGTCGAGGGTCGCGGGCGCTCTGCGCCAGCTGGGCGAACAGCGCCGGCCAGTCGGCTGGCGCGCCAGTGCGCAGGCGTCTCATAGCGGTCGGTTTTGCAGCTGTCCGGGGTAGCGGAAGCGCAGAAACTTCTGCGCATTGCTCAGCACCTGGAAGGCCGACTTGAGGTTGTGCCGTTCGCTGGCGGAGACCTTTTCCGGCTCGATGTAGTTGTCCGGCTCGCGGCCTTCCTGCAGGTCCATGGCCTGATGGCGGATGCGCACGATGGAGAGGAACTCCAGGGCGTAGCGCAGCTGGGTGATGGCCTCCTCGGTGAGCAGCTTGGTGGTGGCGATGGCGTCCAGGCGCTCCAGCGAGTTCTGTGCCTTGGAGCCGGCGGCCAGGGCATGCACGCGGATCAGGTCGGTCAGGGGCGCCGTGCCGCGGCCCTTGAGGTTGATGATGTTGTTCTGCTGGCCGTCCTTCTCCATCACGAAGGTACGGAAGAAGCCCAGCGGCGGGGTGCGGTTGAGCGCGTTGCGTGCCAGGCTAGCGAGAAACAGCGGGCTCTGGCTGGCCTTCTGCGCGAGCAGATCCTTGAGGCTTTCGACCAGCTCGGTTTCGCCGTAGACGCTGTCCAGGTCGAAGAAGATGCAGGCGTTGAGCAGGGTTTCCGGATTGGGCTGTTCGATCCAGCGGGTGAAGTAGCTCTTCCACACCCGCAGCGGCTGGCGCCACTGGGGGTTGGTGGCCATGATCCCGCCCTTGCAGTAGCTGAAGCCGCAGGCCGCCAGGCCGTCGCTGACGAAGGTCGCCAGCTTGAGGAAATAGTCGTCGTGGACCCGCGGATCGAAGTTGTTGTCGAGGACCAGGGCATTGTCCTGATCGGTGACGATCAGCTGCTCGTCACGCGCCATCGAGCCCAGGGCCATGAAGCAGTAGGGTACCGGTGGTGGACCCAGTTCGGCCTCGGCCAGTTCCAGCAGGCGCTGAGTCAGGCTACGGCCGATGCCCGACATGGCGCTGCCGATCATGTGCGCGGTGGCCTGCTCGTTGACCATGCGCAGGAAGGTGGCGCGCAGGTCCGGCAGCAGGGCCTGCAACTCCGTCACCGACTGCCGGTTGAAGATGCTGTTGACCAGGTACAGGCTGCTCTGCGATTCGTACTTGATGATGTCCGACAGGTTGATCACCCCGATCGGCCGCTGACGGTGCACCACCGGCAGGTGGTGGATGTTGTGGCGCAACATGCACAGCATGGCCTCGAACACCGAGTCGTCGGCCTGGATGGTGATCGGGTTGGGCGACATCACCCGGTCGACCGGGGTGTCCAGGGCCAGACCCTCGGCCAGCACCCGGGTGCGCAGGTCGCGGTCGGTGGTGATGCCGGCCATCACTTGGTTTTGGGTTGCTCCGGCGGTGGATGGCGGCCCGAGGATCACCAGGGAAGCCACCCCATGCTCGGTCATCACCCGTGCGGCATCCTGCACCGAGGTGCCCAGCGGCACGCTGACGGTGCGCCTGGTGATCAGCTTGCGCACCTTGATCTTCATCAGCTCGCTGGCGTTGCCCTGGGATTCCTCCACCGACTTCAGGCGTGACTGGCCTTCGGCCTCGACGAAGTCGGCAAAGGCTTCATGGGCCTCGCACAGCTGCTCGAACAGCGGGCCGGGGATGAAGTAGATCAGGCTGTCTTCGATCGCCCGTGCCGGCAGCCGGACTTTCTTGCCGCGCAGCAGGCCAAACTGGCCAAACACGTCGCCTTCGGTCAGGCGGTTATACAACTCGCCGTTGCGCCGGTAGATCTCCACCGCGCCGCTGCGGATGTAGTGCAGATCCTGAATCGGCTCGCCGTAACAGAGGATATCGCTGCCGGCTTTGAAATAGCCGACCTCGACCTGTTGGGCGATATCGTCGAGGGTCTCATCCGGTAGCCCGTCGAAAGGGGCGAAGCGACTCAGGTGGTCGCGGATTTCGATCAACTCGATCTGCATGCGGGTCTCTTGAGAGCGGGCGGACGACGACCGAACCCGGACTGGCCCAGGCTCGGTCTGACGCGCTACGTTGATCATGACTACCGACTTTTCGCACCGCTGGGGTGAAGGGTCGGCCCTCACTTACCATAACGTGTCCTGCAGCGGCTGCACGACTGTTTCGCTGCTGGGTCGCGATCTGGCAGTTCGAGGTCGCTGGTTCAGCTTGGCTCCAGCGTCAGGTAGACCGCGGTCTGGTTGAGCAGCTGGTAGGCGACTTCGCCGAAGGTGATGGGACCGGTGAGGCGCGCCGTCTGGCGTCCCTGCAACTGCGAATAGAGGTAGTTGAGGATGCAGTTGCAGCCGAACAGGATGGGGCCGCCGTCGCTGGGCATGGCCTGCAGGAAGCGCTCGCTGTAGTCCTCGACAGCGTCGGCGAAACGGTAGTTGACCCCGGCGAACACCGGCGCATAGAAGGACACCAGGCCCGGCTCGGGCTCCAGCGCCTGGATGCTGACATTGATCATGGCGCCGCAGTAGTCGGCCACCAGCGGCAGGCGGGTGTCGATGCCGCGCGCGCGGATCAGCTCGAGCAAGCTGCCGCGCACGCCATCGATCAGGCAGTCGCGGGCGGCAAAGCCGGTCTCGTCGAAGCTCAGCGTCGGTCCCGCGCCGGGGGTGAACAGGTTCACCGCATGCACCACCGCCGCCTGCTCGGGCGGCAGGGGGATGTGCAGGACGATGGCCTGGTCGGTGTAACAGCGCCCGCTGCGGCCGTCGATCACCTGGGCCTGGGCGCTGCCCAACTGATCCAGGTGCACCCCCGCCACCCAGCCGGCAATCGGCTTGATGTACATGTCCGGGTAGTTGGGGGCCTCGCGGGCATAGTCCTCGAGCACGCCGCTGGCGGCCGGCAGAATGACGATGCTGAAGCCATTTTCCGGGGCGTCTTCGAGCATGTGCGGCAGCCGCTCGCGGTCATAGCAGACGATCTCGCCGGCCGGTTGGCCGAACGGCTGGACGAACACCCGGTCGAGGCGACAGGTGCCACCCTCGCTCGCCATGAAGTAGGGGGTGGTGCCGCCGATCCAGTTACCCCTGGGCAGCGTCGCCAGGCAGTCGATATGGCCGGCGATGGCCAGGGTTTCGCCGCGCTCGATCAAGGCGCCGGCCTGGCGCAGATCGAGCAGTGCGCTTGTCGCTGTGCCGTTGCTCATGGCTGGTCACCCTCCGTGGCCTGCTGCCGGTCGTTGTTCAGTTGGGCGATCTCGTGCTGCAGATGCTTTTCGTGCTTGATGAAGAAGCGCCGCAGCTCATTGATCCTGAGGATCTGCATATCCGGGTCATGCGCCCTGGCAAAATCCTGGCGGGCGCGGGCCAGCAGCAGTTTCAGGCTCAACAGACGGATCTCGAGCGGGCAATCCGGCGCCAGCAGGCGCAGCCATGCCCGGTCGTCGCTGGCGGGAATGGTGCTGGCGGTTTGCCCCGCCGAGTCGTCCAGTTGCAGGCGCGCCAGCAGCTCCGTATCGGTCGCGGCCAACTGGCCGGATTCGATCGCATGCTTGATCTGCCAGGCGAGGTGAATGTCGATGTCCAGCAGGGCGCAGACCTGGCGATAGCGCAGGCCATCCTGCAGGCACTGGATCACTCGCCTGGCCAGGCCATGGGTGAAGTCGCTGGCGCCTTTACCGAGGAAGGCTTGAGGCGCCTGGCCGTCCTGTTCCGGCAGGCTGGCGTGGATGTAGGTCTTGTAGGCGCCGATATTGGTATGCCGCCAGCGTGAGCGGGGCTGTTCGCCGAGGTAGCGACCGAACCAGCTCTTGCCGCTGCTCAGGTAGGCATGCACCTCGCGGCTGTGGGTATCGACACGGACCCGGCTGACCTCCCAGGGTTCGTTCACCTCCAGCAACCAGCGGCACAATTCTGCGTCTTTCACCCGGACCTCCCTGTATTGGTTTACCAGTACAGGGACGTTCACATGGGCGCGCGCGGCGAGCCAGGCGACCTTGGCACTAAGTCGTTGCTACTTGCGCAGCGGGTCGCTGGTTCGCCAGGCGCAGCCCCGGCATCGAGATCCGCGGCCAGCAGCAAGGCGAACGTCCGACTCGATCGGCCTGTTGGTGTGCGGCCGCAGAATTATCGTTTCGATGACACCGGCTCGTAGGGTGCGCCGTGCGCACCAGGCACCCGGTTGTGGGTGGTGTGCACGGCCTAGGCGGCCCCGCGCGCCCTACACAGGCCCGCCTGCTAGTAGAAACTGACCGCATGCCCCTCGCGGTCGAAGGCGATGAAGTTGCCGATGCTGCCGGATTCGATGGCCCCGACCATCATCTTCAGCGGTTGCTCGGCTTCGTCGCTGCTCGGCACCATGCCCGCGCGCCCGGCCAGACCGGCGGCAAACACCAGATCCCAGGCCACGCCGGTACGGCTGGACTCGGCCAGCAGCCCGGCAAAATCCACCAGTTCGTCCGGCAGTTTGTCGACGCACAGCACCGGTCGGAGCGAGCCGCCCTGGTTCTCGGCATAGCGCTGGCGTTCCTCTTCGGTGGCATCTTCAGGCAGTTCGGCGCTAACGAACACCAACAGCAAGCGTTGCGGTTCAGGCTGGGCCTTGGAAGCGGCCAGCAGGTCGGCGAATTCGGCAATATCCATGACAGTCCATCCGTACGGCAAAAATGAGCGAAGCGATAGCCCACACTGCCACGCATGGCCGGTCTTTGACCATATCTCTTAAGGCGTAGATGGCGCATCGCGCAGCCATCCGCTGGCAGCCCAGATATCTGCGTCCAGGCTGCCGCTCAGGACTCGCCGCTTTCCCGCAGCTTGGTCAGCAGGGCTTCGCTTCTGATCAATTGTTCCTCTTCGCTGAGGTGAGGGTTTTCCAGCACGATGTCGATTTGCTCGAGCAATTCGCCTTGCCGGCGGACACGTTGATCCAGCTGCCTGAGGCGGCGGTTACTGCGCCAAGTCCAGTAGGCCAGCGCCGCGACTGCCAGCAGTAGCAGCGCAAGTCCTGTCCAGATCAGATAAGTCATGGCTACTCCGGCTGTCGCGCAGCCATTCAGGGGCGCAGTGGCTTGCGCATGGCGAAGCGCTGCAAGGTAACAGCGCCGCGCGCCACCGTCTGTGCCTGCTCCACAGAAAAGCCCTGGCGGGCGAAGAATGGCCGCGCCGTCAGGCTGGCCTCGGTATAGGCCGATGTCACCCCCGCGGCTTGCATGCGCATTTGCGCGGCCGCATACAGCGCCGTGGCCACGCCTTGGCGGGCATGCTGCGGGGCGGTGAACAGCAGGTCGATATGACCATCGCGGGTGAAGCCGATAAAACCGGCGAGTTGCCGGTTTTCCTCGGCGATCAGCAGCTCCAGGCCCGCCAGGCGAGTCTGCCAGGCGGGCATGTCCGCTTGCGCCGGTGCCCAGGCCTGGCGCTGCGCCTGGTCATAGTCAGCGGCGCCGAGTCGATGCACCGAGGCACTGAACAGTTCGACTAACGCCTGCAGATCCTGGGCGTGGTAAGCGCGCAAGGTGAAGGATGGATGACTGGGCATGGGCTGTGAGGTTCGGCTGCGGTGGGTGTCGCTCACAGCCTCAAGCAGATGGTCGCCGTTGTAAATACGCGAAGGTTTCCCGCAAGGCCGCAAAGGGGGAGTTGGGCTGGTAAGCCAATTGCGCACAGGCTTTGCGGATGTCGTATTCCTGTTTGATGCCATAGAAGGTGCGCACCTGGCTGCGGGTCAGGCTCGCTGGTGTGCCGGTCAGCCTGGCAAGCAGTTCGGCGCCCCAGGCAAGGCTCAGCAGTAACCATTGTGGCGCGCGCGGTGGCAGCTTGTAGCCAGGAGCAACGGCATTGGCGGCTGCCACTATGTCGCTGAATGAGGAGCTGTGCTGGTTCGCCAGGATATAGCGCTGCCCGGTTTCGCCCCGGTTGGCGGCCGCGACGCAGGCCAGGGCGACGTCGCGCACATCAACGAAATTGAAATGAAAGTTGGGGTCCATGGGCACGGATTTTTTGTAGATGCGCTCGATAAAAGCCATGGTGTCGGTCAGGCGATAGGCGTTGGGGCCGATCATGGCGGCAGGCAGCACCGCCACCATCCACAGACCATGGGCTTTGGCGATTTCCCAGGCCAGTTGCTCGGCGAGGATCTTGGAACGGTAGTAGGGGTTGCTCAGGTCCTGGTTCCAGCTGCCTTCGTGCAAGGCTTGGCCGTTGTGGCCGACGGCGGCGACCGAGCTGACGTAGACCACGCGCTTGACGCCAGCCTGCGCCGCAGCTTCCAGCACGTTGCGGGTACCTTCGACATTGGCGCGGACTATTTCCGCTTCAGGGTCCGCTGACCAGTGTTTGAACACCGCCGCCACCTGATAGAGCACATCGACGCCCTCCATCGCCTTGAGCAGTGCGGCCTTGTCCTCAAGCTCGGCGTATACCAGTTCGCAATCCAGCCCGGCGAACGGCTGGGTATTGTTCGGGTCGCGTACCCCGGCGCGCACCCGCTGGCCTTGCGCCAACAATGCCCGCAGCAGATTGTTGCCCAAATGGCCATTGGCCCCTGTTACCAAACATAAAGTGGCCATTGCGATCTCCCTGTACGGCGTCGGTTGTCTTGTCGGGAGACAGGCTAAACCTTGCCCCTGGGGACAGGGTCAAGCTCTCGCTGGTTGAACAACCTTAATGGGGTGCGAATAGACGCTTGATGTCCTGCTCGAGCTGCAGCAGTTGCTGGTCGAGGCGTTGCAAGGCCTGGATTTCGGCTTGTAGTTGCACGCGCTTTTGTTCGATACCGAGGGTGGCCGCCTCGAGGGGGAAGCGCTGGCTACGCAGTTTTTCTGTAATCAGCGGGAGTATCTCCGTCAGTTTGAAGCCCACGGCCTGGGCTTGGCGGATCATGCGCACCAGGGTCACGTGGTGCTGGTCGTAGCAGCGGTAGCTGCCTTGGCGCAGTGGCGCGGGAAGCAGGCCGATTTTTTCGTAATGGCGGATCGCCTTGGGCGTGCAGGCGGTGAGCTTGGCCAGTTGTCCGATGAACATCAGGTAAGTCCTGCACGGGGAGAAGGCCGGCAGGTTACCCGGTAGGCGAGGGCAGGTAAATCGGCGACTAGCGCCGCTACAGGCTCATGGCTTGAGTGCGGTCAGCAGCCTGTCGAACAGTTGCGGGTCGTTCCATTCGCGTTTGACCTGTGTGGAAAACTCGATTTGCGCCAGCTCGAATGCGCCCATGCGCGGGTTATAGGCATCCTCGCGGAAGCACTGGGCGTAGCCGGTGTCGGTTTCGTGGACGATCACCGAGTGCATGCGCACGTCCTGTTCGCCGTTGATCATCTCGGTCAGCTGCAGTAGCGCATCCACCAGACGGAAGATCACCCGCGAGAACTGTTCGGCGCTGGGCGAGACCGGCAGGCTGATCCAGCGCTCGGAGAAGCGCAGGCAGCTGGCGATGTAGTCGGCATCGTCAGCGTCCCAGAAGGTCAGGGCATGGTCGAAGGCGTCGATCAGGTCGCGCACATCGCCCTTGAGCAGGCCGAAGTCGTAGACCATCTGGCCCTGGTCCAGGGCGTGGGCCTGCAGCAGTTCGATCTTGTAGGAATGGCCGTGCAGCGAGTGCGAACAGCGCCGGCTGCTGCAGCCGCGCACTATATGCGCGCTCTCGAACTTGAACAGCTTGCGGATCAGCATGGCGGCTCCAGGCCGGGCATACGTGCTTCCTCGCCCAGGCGCTCGACCAGTTCGGCCAGGCTTAGGCTGCCGAGGTTGTCGCCGGCGCGGCTGCGCAGGGTGACGTGGCCCTCGGCCTTTTCCTGCTCGCCGATCACCAGCAGGTAGGGCACCTTCTGCAGGGTGGCCTCGCGGATCTTGTAACCGATCTTCTCGTTGCGCAGATCCAAGCTGGCGCGCAGGCCGGCGCGTTTCAGTGCGGTCAGCACCCGGCGGGCGTAGTCGTTCTGCCCTGCGGAGATGGTCAGCACGGCGGCCTGCTGCGGCGCCAGCCACAGCGGGAACAGGCCGCTGTACTGCTCGATCAGAATGCCGGTAAAGCGTTCCAGCGAGCCGAACAGGGCGCGGTGCAGCATCACCGGGCGCTCGCGTTCGCCCTGTTCGTTGACGTAGTCGATGGCGAAGCGTTCCGGCAGGTTGAGGTCGACCTGCAGGGTGCCGCACTGCCAGTCGCGGCCGATGGCGTCGCGCAGCACAAACTCCAGTTTTGGCCCGTAGAACGCGCCTTCGCCGGGATTCAATTGGTAGTCGATGGCCATGCCCTGCAGGGCACCGGACAGCGCGCCTTCCAGTTGATCCCAGGTGGCATCGCTGCCGATACGGTTGGCCGGGCGGGTGGACAGCTTGACCGCCACTTGCTCGAAGCCGAAGTCGCGGTAGATGGCGAACACCAGGGCGATGGTGTCGGCGCATTCCTGTTCCATCTGCGCGGTGGTGCAGAAAATGTGCGCGTCGTCCTGGGTGAAGTGGCGCACGCGCAGCAGGCCGTGCAGCGCGCCGGACGGCTCGTAGCGGTGCACCTTGCCGAACTCGGCCATGCGCAGCGGCAGGTCGCGGTAGCTCTTCAGGCCGCGGGCGTACAGCGCCACCGCGCCGGGGCAGTTCATCGGTTTGAGGGCGAAGACGCGCTCGTCCTCGGTGCTGGTGGTGAACATGGCCTCGCGGTAGTTGAACCAGTGCCCGGAGGTTTCCCACAGGCTGCGGTCCATCACGTCCGGGGTGTTGACCTCGACGTAGCCGGCGGCGTCCTGCTGCTGGCGCATGTAGTTGATCAACTGCTGGAACAGGGTCCAGCCCTTGGGGTGCCAGAACACCGAGCCGGGGGCGCAGTCGTCGAAGTGGAACAGGTCGAGCTGGGCACCGAGCTTGCGGTGGTCGCGCTTGCCGGCTTCCACCAGGCGGGTCAGGTAGGCCTTGAGCTCCTTCGGTGTGGCCCAACAGGTGCCGTAGATGCGCTGCAAGGCGGCATTCCTGGCATCGCCACGCCAGTAGGCGCCGGCCACCTTGGTCAGCTTGAAGGCCAGCAGATGGCCGGTGCGCGGGATATGCGGGCCGCGGCAGAGGTCTTCGAAATCGCCCTGGCGATACAGCGACAGCACTTCGCCCTGGGGGATATCGCGGATCAGTGCGGCCTTGTAGTGCTCGCCCAGTTCTTCGAAGTAAGTGATGGCCTGGTCGCGGGGAAGCTCGCGGCGACTGACCGGCAGATCGGCGACGGCCAGCTCCTGCATGCGCGTCTCGATGCGTTCGAGGTCGTCGGGGGTAAAGGAGCGCTCGAAGGCGAAATCGTAGAAGAAGCCATCATCGATCACCGGGCCTATGGTCACCTGGGCACTCGGATAGAGCTGCTTGACCGCCATGGCCAGCAGGTGCGCGCAGGAGTGGCGCAGCAGCTCCAGACCCTCGGGGTTGCGGGCGGTGATCAGGCTAAGACTGGCGTCTTTATTGATCAGCGCGCTGGTGTCGACTAGCTGGCCATCGAGCCGGCCGGCCAGCGCGGCCTTGGCCAGGCCGGGGCCGATATCGGCGGCCACCTGGGCCACGCTCAGGGGCTGGGAATAGTGACGCTGGCTGCCATCGGGCAGGGTAATGCTGGGCATGTGTGTTCTCTAATCACGGCCAATAGAAAAGGCTATGTCCACGTTGTCTGTTGATGCTCCGATCTGGCCACTCTGGGAGCGGCTTCAGCCGCGAATTTCGCGGATAAATCTGTGCAGCAGTTAATTCAGACATAGCCATAGAAAAAGGGTCAGCCGCGCTGGTAGCGCAGCGGCAACCCCTGACAATCGTCCTGCACCTGGCCGTCGTGCCAGGCCAACTGGCCGGAGACGATGGTGCTGCGCACCGCATGACGGAAGCTGCGGCCCTGGAAAGGTGTCCAGCCGCAGTGGGCGAGAATTGCATCGGCTTCCACGGCGCGCGGCTGCGTCAGGCGCTCGATCAGCGTGAGGTCGGCCCAGTAGCCTTCGCGCAGGAAGCCGCGTTCCTCGATGGCGAACAGCTCGGCCACGGCATGACTGGTTTTCTGCACCAGGGTGGTCAGCGGCAGCAGGCCATCGGCGACCAGTTCCAACAGGGCCGGCAGGGCGTGCTGCACCAGCGGCAGGCCTGCCGGCGCCAGTCCGTACGGACGCGACTTCTCAGCCAATGTGTGCGGCGCGTGATCGCTGCCAATCACATCCAGGCGACCACAGAGCAGGGCCTGACGCAGGGCATCGCGGTCGGCACGGGTCTTGATCGCCGGGTTGCATTTGATCAGGTGGCCGAGCGCCGCGTAGTCGCCGTCATCGAACAGTAGATGGTGGGCACAGACCTCGGCGGTGATGCGTTTGCCCGCTAACGGGCCGGCGCCGAACAACGCCAGTTCGCGCGCCGTGGTCAGGTGCAGCACATGCAGGCGGGTGTTGCAGCGCCTGGCCAGGGCCACCGCCAGACTGGAGGATTGGTAGCAGGCCTCGGCATCGCGGATCAGCGGATGCATGACCGGCGGAATCTCAGCGCCATAGCGTTGCTGGAACTCGGCCTCGCGTTCGCGGATGCGCGGGCTGTACTCGCAGTGGGTCAGCAGAATCGTCGGGCAATTGGCGAACAGCCGTTCCAGCGAAGGCATATCGTCCACCAGCATGTCGCCGGTGGACGCACCCATAAACACTTTGACCCCGGCCACGCGCCTGGGGTCGAGGGCGGCGACCGTGTCCAGGTTGCCCTGGCTGACGCCGAAGTGAAAACCATAGTTGGCCACCGAGCAGGCGGCCGCGCGACTTTCCTTGGCCACCAGCGCTTCCAGGGTCAGGGTCGCCGGGTTGGTATTGGGCATGTCCATGAAACTGGTGATGCCACCGGCCACCGCGGCCCGCGACTCGCTGGCGATGCTGCCCTTGTGCGGCGCGCCGGGGTCACGGAAATGCACCTGGTCGTCGATCATGCCAGGCAGCAGAAACTGCCCGGCGGCATCGATCTCGCTGGCGGCGTTCACCCCTTCGATGCTGCTGGCGATCTGTTCGATGCGGCCGTTATGCACCCAGACATCGGCGTCGAACTCGCGGCCTTCGTTGACCAGGCGGGCGTTGCGGATCAGTACGTTGCTCATGTTCAGAACTCGTTCTGCAGGGCTTTGTAACCGCGCACCAGATCGATATTGGTACGTGCCACGTCCTCGGAAAATTTGGCGGCCGAGACGCTGACCTTGGGCAGTTGGCTCAAGTCGGTGCGCGGGCCGATGCGCTGGGTCGAGGTGACATGAAAGCCCGCCGGCAGGTCGCAGCCGTCGACCACCGCGTTGTGCCGCACCACGCAGCCGTCGCCCACCGTGCAGTTGAACAGCACGCTGTTGAAGCCGATAAACACCCGGTCACCCACTGCACAGGGGCCGTGGATGATCGAACGGTGGGCGATGGAGCTGTGTTCACCGATGGTGACTGCCGCGCCGGATTTGGAGTGGATCACCACGCCGTCCTGGATATTGGAGTTGGCGCCGATGACGATGGGCTGCATATCACCGGTTTCGTCGACCTCGTCGGCGCGGATCGCCGCTGTCGTGCTGCTGGGCGATGGCGGCGATCAGGCCGTCGGCATTCCAGGGCACGGCATCCAGCGCCTCGCTCAGCGGGCGACTGTCGCCCAGTCCGGCGTGCTCCAGTTGCAGCCACAGGTTCATGGTTTGAGCGCCGCCAGCAGGGTGTCGAGGTTGTGCTTGAACATGCCCAGGTAGCTGCTGGCCGGGCCTGCGCTGGCCAGGGCATCGGAGTAGAGGGTGCCGCCGACCTTGGCGCCGCCTTCCGCGGCGATCTGCTGGATCAGCCGCGGGTCGCGGATATTTTCGACGAACACCGCACGCACGCCGTCGGCGCGGATCTGTCGGATCAAGGCGGCCACTTCGGCTGCCGAGGGCTCGTCTTCGGTGGACAGCCCCTGGGGCGCGATGAAATTCAGGCCATAGGCCTGGCCCAGATAAGCGAAGGCGTCGTGACTGGTGATGATGCTGCGTTGGGCCTGCGGCAGTTGACCCAGGCCTGCCTTGGCTTCGCCGAGCAGGGCGCGGATTTGCGTCAGGTAGGCGTCGCGTCGTTCTCCGTAGTAGGCGGCGTGGGCCGGGTTAGCTTTGCTCAGGGCCTTGGCGATGTTCTGCACATAGATCTCGGCATTGGCCAGGTTCTGCCAGGCATGCGGGTCGGCAACCTGGTGACCGTATTCATCGAGCATCAGCGGCAGCACCCCGGCGCTGGCGTCGATGCGCGTGCCGGCGGCCTCGCTGCTGGCGATCAGCCGATCCAGCCAGGGCTCGAAGCCCAGGCCATTGGCGATGATCAGGTCGGCGCCCTGCACGGCCTTGGCGTCCTCTGGGCTCGGTGCATAGACATGAGCGTCGGCGTCGGCGCCAACCAGGTTGCGTAGTTCTATGCGATCACCGCCGATTTGCAGAGTAATGTCGGCCAAAATACTGAAACTGGTAATGACCTGGAGCTTTTCCGCCGCTGACAGCGATAACGAGGCGAGCAGGGTGAACAGGGCGACCAAAGTGCGCATGAGTGTTTCCTCAGGGTGAATGTAAGGGTTGGGCGCGCAGCAGGCCGTTGAGCGGGCCGAACAGCACGGAAAGGGCATAGGCCAGGCCGGCCAGCAACACGATGCAGGGCCCGCTGGGCAGGTTGGCGTAGTAGGACAGCAACAGGCCGAGCCAGACGCAGGTCGCGCCGGTCAGTGCGGCGAGCAGCAGCAGGCTGGGTAGCTGGCAGCTCCAGAAGCGCGCGGCGGCGGCCGGCAGCATCATCAGGCCGACCACCATCAGTGCGCCTATGGCCTGGAAGCCGATCACCAGGTTGAGCACCACCAGGGTCAGGAACAGCCCGTAGGCCAGCGGCCCGAAGCGGCTGACGCTGGCGAGAAACAGCGGGTCGAGGCTGTCGAGCAGCAACCAACGGTAAATCAGCGCCAGGGCCAACAGGCTGCCGAGCGAGACCAGCAGCATGCCGTTGAGCGTGTGCGGATCGACGGCCAGCACCGAGCCGAACAGCAGGTGCAGCAGATCGAGTTTGCGACCGGCCAGGCCCAGCAACAGTACGCCGCTGGCCAGGGAAATCGGGTAGATCGCCGCCAGGCTGGCATCCTCGCGCAGGCCGGTGTGGCGGGTGATCCAGGCGGCCAGACCGGCCATGCCCAGGCCGGCGACCAGGCCGCCGAGGGTCAGCGCCGGCAGGCTCAACCCGAACAGCCAGAAGCCGATGGCGGCTCCGGGCAGGATGCCGTGGGCGATGGCATCGCCGATCAGGCTCAGGCGGCGCAGGATCAGAAATACCCCCAGCGGCGCGGCGCTCAGCGCCAGCACCACGCCGCCGAGCAAGGCGCGGCGCATGAAGGCGAATTCGACGAAGGGTGTCCACAGCAGTTCCACCCTAGGCCACCTGTTCCAAGGGCGGGCGCTGGCCGATCAGCTGGCGGATCGGCGCGAAGCGGCAACCGCTGCGCGACACTTGCAGGGGGTGGTCCAGGCGCCGGCCGAGGCTGGCGAGGTCATGGCTGACCAGCAGCTGGGTGCGGCCCTCCGCTTGCCAGCGCTGGATATGCTGCCAGAGCAGGGCCTGGCCGTGATCGTCCAGGGCGGCTTCGGGCTCATCCAGCAGCAACACCCGGGCCTCGGTCAGGCTCAGGCGGGCCAGCAGCGCGCGCTGCAGTTCGCCGCCGGAGAGCGCCTGCAGCGACTGTCGCTGCAAACCGTACAGGCCCCAATCGTCCAGTACCTGGCACAGGCGCGCCTGGCGTTCGCGGCGGTTCAGTGGGCTGCGCCAGAAGCCGGCGCTGACCAGGCTCTGCAGGCTGATCGGGAATTGCCGGTCTAGGGCCTGCTGCTGCACCAGATAGGCCACGCCGCCGAGGCGCGGCACGCCCAGTTCGAGGCGTCCGCGTAGCGGTTGTTGCAGCCCGGCGATCACCTTGAGCAGGCTGCTCTTGCCGCAACCGTTGCTGCCGATCAGCCCGGTCAGGCTGCCGCTGGGCAGTTGCAGATCCAGCGGCGGGGTCAGCGGCTGGCCGCTCGGCCCCCATTGCAGGTGCTGGCAGCGGATCATGCCGGGCTCCAGTTCCAGCTGCTGGTGGCCACGGCATCGTGGGCGTGCAGGCTTTCCGCATGGACCACGCGCAGGTGGAAGGCGCTCAGCCCGGGCTGCAGCAACAGGGCGCTGTGCAGGCGCCGCGCGGCGTCTTCGCAGAACATCAGGTTCTGCCCGTTGGCCAGGGCGAAGGCCTGCTCGTCGGCGCGCTTGACCGCGGTCTGCACCGCAGTGCCGAGGGCCTGCTCGGCGCGGTCGATCAGCTCGATCAAGGGCAGTTCATCGGCCTGCGGGCTCAGGCGCACCTGCAGGGTGGCGGTGCTGCGCTGGCTATGCGGCGTGGCCAGAATACCCTGGGTCGAGCCGAGCCAGGTCAGCAGTTGCTGATGCTCGAGGGACTGGTCGGCGAAGTCCTCGATAAAGCGCTGCTGGATCAGCTGACGGGCCAGGGCGGCGGAGCAGGGGCAGGTCGAGGAATAGTCGAGCTGAGCCTGCAGTTCCACGTGGAACCCCCATGAATCCTGGCGTGCACGCACTTCGAAGGGGTAGGCCTTCCAGCCCGATAGCGGGCTGACCAGAGCCGGTCGGCTGAGCAAGGCCTCACCGCGCAGGCTGATATGGGCCTGTCGCGACAGGCCTTTATGGCTGTCGAGAAACTCGCCCAGCAGTTGGCGCAACAGCGGCGGACTGAGGTTGTCGGTCTCCAGGACCTGCAGGGCCAGGTACAGGCGCGACATATGGATGCCGCGCGCGCCGCCGTCATCCAGGCTGACCCCGGCATCGGCGCGGGCGTTGATCCGTTGCCCGGCAAACAGCAGCGGCAGGGCGATTTCGCCCATGCCGACCCAGTCCAGGGTTTGTTGGTAGAGAGTCGCTTGGGCGGCGATATCCGGCAAAGTCAGGGCGTTCATCAGAAATCCAGGGGGTGACTGAGGCGATAAATGTTATGTTATAACAATTAAAGCGCCACTCCAGTGAATTTGAATCATGACCTTGACCTTGCTTACCCAAGCCGAGCTGCTTGCCCAGCCGGCCGATGACTATATGAACGATGCCCAGCAGCGATTTTTCCGCGAGCTGCTGCTGGGCCAGCGCAGTGACCTGCAGGCGCGCATCGCCGAGGAGTTCGAGACCCTGCGCGAGCGCGAAACCAGCAGCGACCCGGCCGATATCGGCAGCGCCGAAGAACAGCGGCAGTGGCAACTGCGCCAGCTGGAGCGGGAAAAGAAGCTGCTCGACAAGATCGACGAGGCCCTGGATCGCCTGGCCCGCGGCGAATACGGCTGGTGCCGGGAAACCGGCGAGGCCATCGGCCTCAAGCGCCTGCTGCTGCGGCCAACCGCCAGCCTGTGCGTCGAAGCCAAGGAACGCCAGGAACAACGCGAAAAGCATCTGCGCCACGCTGAACAATGATGGAGATCAACGCAATGACTGAACGACTTCCCGTAACCGTGCTGTCCGGCTTTCTCGGTGCCGGCAAGAGCACCCTGCTCAATTACATTTTGAAGAACCGCGAGGGCCTCAAGGTCGCGGTAATCGTCAACGATATGAGCGAGATCAATATCGATGGCGGCGAGGTTCAGCGCGATGTCAGCCTCAACCGCGCCGAAGAAAAACTCATCGAGATGAGCAACGGCTGCATCTGCTGCACCCTGCGCGAAGACCTGCTGGAAGAGGTCGGTCGCCTGGCCCGCGATGGCCGCTTCGACTACCTGCTGATCGAATCCACCGGCATCTCCGAGCCGCTGCCGGTGGCGGAAACCTTCACCTTTCGCGATGAGCAGGGGCAGAGCCTGGCCGATCTGGCCCGCCTGGACACCCTGGTCACGGTGGTCGACGGGGTCAACTTCCTCAGGGATTTCCACGAGGCCGAGAGTCTGGCCAGCCGTGGCGAAACCCTCGGCGAAGAGGACGAGCGCAGCATCACCGACCTGCTGATCGAGCAGGTGGAGTTCGCCGATGTGCTGCTGGTGAGCAAGATCGACCTGATCGGCAGCCATGAGCGCGAGGAGCTGATCGCCATCCTCCGCGGCCTCAACACCCACGCCGAGATTCTGCCGATGGCCATGGGCGCGGTGCCGCTGGCCAAGATCCTCGATACCGGGCGCTTCGACTTCGAGCGTGCGGCCCAGGCGCCGGGCTGGCTCAAGGAGCTGCGCGGCGAGCACATCCCCGAGACCGAGGAGTACGGCATCGCCTCCAGCGCCTACCGGGCACGGCGGCCGTTGCATCCCGAGCGTTTCTTCAATTTCATCAACCGCGAATGGAGCAATGGCCGCCTGCTGCGCTCCAAGGGCTTCTTCTGGCTGGCCAGCAAGTACCAGGAAGCCGGCAGCTGGTCCCAGGCCGGTGGCCTGATGCGCCATGGTTTCGCCGGGCGCTGGTGGCGTTTCGTGCCGAAAAGCCAGTGGCCGAGCGATGACGAAGACCTGCAGGCGATCATGCAGCACTGGAGCGCCGAGGTCGGCGACTGCCGCCAGGAGCTGGTGTTCATCGGCCAGAACATCGACTTCGCCAAGCTGAGCGCCGAGCTGGATGCCTGCCTGTTGGATGATGCGGAAATGGCCCTGGGCGTGGATGCCTGGCGGGCGCTGCCCGATCCCTTCGGCCCTTGGGTCGAGGAGGAGGCGGCCTGATGCTTGCGCCAATAATGCGGCAGCCGTTGCAGCAGGTCGTTGGTGGGCAGATCGAGGTGCTCGGCGAGGTGTTGCGTGATGAGGTCAATCTGGCCCTCTGGCAACGCCAGTTGCCGCCAGCGATCGATGCGTTCGCCGAGCAGTTACTGGCCCGGGGGGGAACCGCTGGCCGAGTCCAGGGTGCTGGAGTTGGCGCACGCGGAGAGCCCGGTGGATCTTGGCGACCTGCTCCAGGGCTATGGCGGGTTGCCCGGCCACGCGGCCTTTGTCGCCGATGTGGCCTGGCTGGTCAGTGCCTTCGCCTGCCTGCTCGACGCCAGGCGCATCGGCCTGCGCCTGCGCGTGCTGGACAAGGCCATGTGCCCGCGCTTTCACGTCGACCATGTGCCGCTACGCCTGATCAGCAGCTATGCCGGGGTCGGCAGCCAGTGGCTGCGCGAGGGCGTGATGGCGCGTCAGCGCCTCGGCGACCCGGCAGCAGAGCCCGCGGATGAGGCCCGGATCGAACGCGTCGCGGCCGGCCATGTGCTGCTGGCCAAGGGCGAGAAATGGATCGGTAACGAGGGTGGCGGGCTGATTCACCGCTCGCCGCAACCGCCACCAGGCGCGCGACGCCTGTTGCTGACCCTGGATTGGTTGGCGTGATGGCGAGGGGGCAGCCGAGTTGTCAGCGCGCCATCCACACGCCTCTACTCTGCCGTTCGCAGAACGGCTTGAGGTAGGCGGCGTCGCTGGCCACGCCATAGTAGTGAATGTCCTGCTGATAGGGCGTGCCGCCGACCCGGGCGTTGCGACAGACGCCGTAGGCGCCGAGCGGGCATTGCTCGACGAAGGCGACTTCGACCTTCTGGCCCTGCAGTTGCGGCTGGCAGAAGCCGCTGCGAAACAGGTTGGGCGGGATGCTGCGGTTCTGCTGGCAGACCTTGACGTCCAGGCGCTCGGCCTGGCTATGCACCACGCAGGCCTCGCCCCAGGCCAGGCCGGATAACAGGTACAAGCCAAGCAGCAGAACCACACGCATCGTTAAACACCTCGATAAACAGGCAATGGCCGGATTCTGTAGGAGCGGTTACATGGCCAATAAAACAGTCTGCCGACTCTAGCATGCGGCTTTTATTCAGTCTGCGCCCTGCTCGGGGTTCTCTCCCGGCAGGCAAACCTGCACCATAGGCCCATGCTGAAGAATATCCCCACCCACCTGATCGCCGGCCCCTTGGGCGCCGGCAAGACCAGCCTGATCCGCCACCTGCTGGCCCAGCGCCCGGCCGACGAACGCTGGGCGGTGCTGATCAACGAGTTCGGCCAGATCGGCCTGGACGCCGCCCTGCTGACCAGCGACGCCGACGGCGTGGCCATGGGCGAGGTGGCCGGCGGTTGTCTGTGCTGCGTCAATGGCGTGCCCTTTCAGGTCGGCTTGAGCCGGCTGCTGCGCAAGGCCAGGCCGGATCGCCTGCTGATCGAACCGTCCGGCCTGGGCCATCCGCTGCAACTATTGGCGCAACTGGGCGAGCCGCCCTGGGCCGGCGTGCTGGCCGTACAGGACCCGGTGCTGGTGCTGGATGCCGCGGCCCTGGCCCTCGGCGCAGGCTTGCCCGACAGCCTGCAGGCCACCCTGGGCAGCGCCGGCTTGCTGCTGCTGAACAAGGCCGAGACGCTGGACGATGGGGCGAAGGCGCGGATTCAGGCGCAACTGCCGACGCGTCCGTTATTGTGGACCAGCCAGGGCGCACTGACGCTGGCGCAGCTGCCCGGTTTTGCCGCCCGTGCCGAGGCGGGGCCCGATCTGGACGATCTGCCCAGCAGCGCCGCCGCAGCCCTGCCGCAGATCTGGCGCACGCCTGCCGAGCCGATCTGCCAGATTCAGGCCCAGCCCGAAGGCTGGAGCATCGGCTGGCGCTGGCACCCGAGCCAGTGTTTCGAACTGATGCGGGTGCAGCAGTGGCTCGCCGGCTTGCCCTGGCGCCGCGCCAAGCTGGTGCTGCAGACCAACGCCGGCTGGCTCGCGGCCAATGCCCTGGATGGCCAGCCTTTGCACTGGCAGAACAGCGAGTGGCGCAAGGACTCGCGGCTGGAACTGATCTTCGATCAGCCCCAGGTGGTCGAGTCGCTGCGGCAGGGCATGGCCGCCTGCCGGATCTAGCAGCCAGCCTTGCCGATCCGCTTGCTCAGGGATGGGCGTTGAACCAGGCGAGCACCTTGCCCGGCGAGGCGTCGAACCATTCGTGGTTGCCCAGGGGCTCGGTGTAGCGGCCGGTGGCGATGCCCTGCTGGAGCAGGCGGTCGTAGTACATATCCATGCTCCACCAGGGCACTACCGTGTCGACGAAGCCATGGATGAAGTAGGTCGGCGGGTGATCGGCCGGCAGGTTGTCCGGCACCGAGCAGAGCGGCCCGCTGCAGCTGGCGTAGGAGCCGGAATGCACCACCAGGGCCTTGAACTGGCCGGGGAAGGACACCGCCATGCGGCTGCTGTTGTAGCCGCCGCTGGAAATCCCGGTGGCGTACTTGCGCTGGCCGTTGAGCGGGCCGAAATGGCCGTTGTCGATGGCCTGGAACAGGTTGCTCAGAAAGGTGAAGTCCGTGCTGGTTGGGTACAGCTCCCCCGACAGGCCGGGGATATTGGTCTGCCAGAACAGGTCGGCCGGGGCGCTCGGGGCGATTACCGCGTAGCCGTGGTCGAGCAGGGTCTTGATCGTCTTGCCCTCGTTGTACAACTTACCCAGCCACTCGTTGCTGTAATAGACGAAATCGTCCAGCGCGAAGAACGAGCCCTGATAGAGGATGGCCACCGGCCAACCGCCTGCGGGTGGAGTACCGGCCGGCGTCTGATAGATCACCTGGCGGCTGCTCAGCGCGCCTGAGGCAATCCAGGTTGACTGATGACTGCAGCTGATCTTGCCGGGCAGGAACCAGGTCTTCTTGCGCTCGCTGCAGGGCGAGTCGGCCCAACTCGGGCTCGCGAACAGGCAGGCCAGCAGGGCGAGCAAGCCCAGCCAGCGGACACTCGGGGTGACAGTAGTCATGGCAGTGCTCCGTCTTGTTGTTGGTTTTTTCCGTTTCGTCTTCCTGAACCTGGAGGGAGTTGCCCAGGCGGGACGCACTGAAGTGAAACCCGGATTCCGATTCCGTCAAGCGCCGCTCGCCCCGCCCCGCCATGCCGAGCTGGCTGTGGTGGCCGATTCTGGGCATGCCACGCCGCTGGATCAACCCGAGCGCTTGAACGCCTTGCTCGAGCGTTTTATCCGAGAGTTGTGGTTTATTCAGGAGTTGAGCGTTGGGGGCGTCTCGGGGTGCCCTCTTTTTTGTGTGTGCGGCGCTCGGCACCGGGTCGCTCCTGGCAGTAAACTGGCCGGCCAGCCGACAGTGAGCCGCCGCATGTACCTCGAATCCTGGTCCCACGCCTGTTCCGCCGGGTTCACCTTGCGCGGCTGGCATTCGCCGCCTTCGGGCAAGCCGCTGCTGCATTTCCTCCATGGCAACGGTTATTGCGGGCGGGTCTATACGCCCTTGCTGCAACGGCTGGCCGAGGATTTCGACCTCTGGCTGTGCGATGTCCAGGGCCATGGCGACAGCGATCATGGCGGCCGTTTTCATGGCTGGAACCGCAGCGCCGAGCTGGCCCTGGAGGCGTTCGCCGTGGGTCGCAAGCACTTTGCCGAGGTGCCGTTGTTTGCCGTCGGCCACAGTTTCGGCGGGGTCTTGAGCAGCCTGATGCTGGCTCGGCAGCCGCAGCTGTTCAAGCGTGCGGCGCTGCTCGATCCGGTGCTGTTCACTCCGGCGATGATCGGCGTGATGGCGCTGTCCGACGTGGTCGGTCTGAGTCAGCGCAATACCCTGGCGAGCAAGGCGCGCAAGCGTCGCCGCGAGTGGCCGGATCGCGTGGCGGCGCATGCCGCGCTGCATGGCCGCGGGATGTTCCGCGGCTGGAGTGAGGACGCGTTCGACGCCTATATCAATCATGCCTTGAAGGACACCGAGGCGGGCGTCGAGTTGAAGTGCCGGCCGAGCCGCGAGGCGGAGATCTTCGGCTCCTATCCCAGGCGCTTGTGGCCGTCGCTGGCCAAGGTGACGACGCCGACCCAGGTGCTCTACGGCCAGCACAGCTACCCCTTCGTCGCCAAGTCGGTGGCGCGCTGGTGTGCCGGCAATCCGCATATTCACGCCCAGGTGGTGGAGGGCGGGCACTGCTTCATGCAGGAACAGCCGCGAGATACGGCCGAGCGGGTCAGCAACTTCCTCCTGCAGTGCGGCTGAAAGCTGGTGAAAAACTCCGCCTATTTCCCTGGTCAAGGAGTCGCTATGCAGCGGATTCTCTGCCTGGTCTTGCTGTTGCTGAGCAGTCAGGCCCTGGCCCTCGACTGGCGGGACAGCCCTGCGGTATCCGCTGAATTCGCGCGTGCCGGCATGCCGGGCACCTTTGTGCTGTACGAGATCGGCAGCGGGCAACTGCTCGGGCACAACCGCCTGCGTGCGCAAACCCGCTATATCCCGGCCTCCACCTTCAAGATTGGCAACAGCCTGATCGGCCTCGCCACGGGCGCGGTCAGCAGTGTCGACGAGGTGTTCCCTTACGACGGCAAGCCCCGCTTTCTCAAGTCCTGGGAGCGGGATATGGGCCTGCGCGAAGCGATCAAGGTCTCCAACCTGCCGGTTTACCAGGAGCTGGCGCGGCGCATCGGCCTGCAGCGCATGCGCAGGCAGGTAGAGGCACTGGGTTACGGCAATGGCCAGGTCGGCACTGAGGTCGATCAGTTCTGGCTGAAGGGGCCCCTGACCATCAGTGCCGTGGAGCAGGCTCGGTTTTTGGCGCGCCTGGCCCAGGATCAGTTGCCATTGCCGCCGGCCATTCAGGCCCAGGTCCGGGAAATCAGCCGGCTCGAGCAGGGCGCCAATTGGACGCTGTACGGCAAGACCGGCTGGGCCACCGCCCAGGATTCGAACATCGGCTGGTGGGTTGGCTGGCTGGAACAGGACGACAAGCTGTACAGCTTCGCGCTGAACATCCCCATGACGGATTTGCGCGATGCCGGCAAGCGTATCGAGTTGGGCAAAGCCAGTTTGCGGGCGCTGGGCCTGCTTTAACAGGCTGTTGAAAAACTACCTGCGTTGGCAATACTGCGTTAAAAACAGGCTCTGAATGCTCATTTACAGCTCGTAAACTGCGCTTCCTCGCCTGTTTTTGCCTTGTCTTGCCTGCCTCGCCTACGTTTTTCAACGGCCTGTCACGGCTCGGGCTGCCGCCTGTCGGGTTGGTGATGAGTGGCGCGCCAGTGCTCCAGCTCGATGACCTGAGGGTTTTCAGTCGGTGGCGTCCTGAACGGATGGGGCGCCAGTTCGATGCGCCCGACCTGCGGGCCGAACATGACGATGCTGCCGACATGCCGTTGTTCGCCGGTGACGGTGAACTCGAAGCCATACACCCGTGCCAGGCGCTTGCGTCCGCGGGCATCGGTCGAGAGGGTGATCTTGCGCAGGGCGACGTTGCCGTCGAGCAATTCGACATCGGCTTTCGCACAGTGCTGTTTGACCTGCGCCAGGGCGCGCTCGCGCAAGCCGTGGGCGTGCCACAGCCAGGCGCCGGCGGTGGCCAGCAGCATCAGAACGAAAATATTACCGAGGGTCAGCATCGTGGGTTCCAGGCGGGCTCGGGCCGGTCGCCGCGTCTGGCGGCGATCCGTTGGCGCATTCTGACAGCCCGGCGGCGGGCTGTCTTGCTCTCAACCGTCGTGTTTGAGATCGCGGTAGCGCTGCTCCAGCTCCTGGCGAATCGCCCGGCGCTGCTGGCCCTGGGTGAAGCGCCGCTGTTCCTCGGAGGTCTGCGGCTGACGCGGCGGCACCGCGATGGGCTTGCCCTGATCGTCGACCGCGACCATGGTGAAGAAGCAGCTGTTGGTATGCCGTACCGAGCGCTGGCGGATGTTTTCGGTGATCACCTTGATACCGATCTCCATGGAGCTGCGCCCGGTGAAGTTGACCGAGGCGAGGAAGGTCACCAGTTCGCCGACGTGCACCGGCTCGCGGAAGGTCACCTGGTCCACCGACAGGGTCACCACGTAGCAGCCGGCGTAGCGGCTGGCACAGGCGTAGGCGACCTCGTCGAGGTATTTGAGCAGGGTGCCGCCGTGGACATTGCCGGAGAAATTGGCCATATCCGGGGTCATCAACACGGTCATCGTCAGTTGGGCGTTTCCGGGTTCCATGGGCGGGCTCTTCAAGTGGGGGGCGGCGCGAGGTGGATTATGCACCTTCTCTATCAGAACGACGCCGCCGTCGGACGGGTCACGCCGGTGGCGTCATGGCCTACTTGCCCGCCGAGAGGCCGAAGTCGATCGCCAGGTCGGCGCCGGTGATCGCCTCGGCCTGCGGCTGGTACAGGTACCAGACCAGTTCGGCGACCTCCTCGGGACGCAGGAAGCGTGCCTCGCGGCCCTGGGGGTAGAGGCTCAGCAGCTCGCGCTTGTAGCCGGTCGGGTTGCCCTTGCCGTAGCGTTCGGCCTGGTAGTCGAGCATCGGCGTGGCGATGTCGCCGGGCGACACTGCGTTGACCCGCACGCCGTGCCCGGCCAGTTCCAGAGCCAGGGTCTTGCTCAGCATCACCAGCGCCGCCTTGCTCGCGCAGTAGGCCGCCGAGCCGCGGTAGGCCTGGCGGCCGGCGTCGCTGGCGATATTGACGATGCAGCCGCGGCTCTCTTTGAGGTGGGGGATGGCCGCCTGGCTGATGTAGAAGGCCGCCTTCAGGTTGACGCCCATGACCAGGTCGAAGTCCTCCTCGCCGAAGCTCTCCACCGGCCCCTCGCGCCAGACCCCGGCGGCGTTGACCACGGCATCCAGGCGGCCGGTGGCGACCAGGGTCTCGGCGATCAGCTCCTGGCAGTTGCTGGCGCTGCGCAGGTCGGCGGTGGCGCTGAAGTCCAGCGGTACCACGGTATTGAGCGCATGCAGACCGGCCTTGTCGACATCGCTGGCGGTGACCCGCCAGCGGCTCTGGGAGAAGCGTTTGGCGATGGCGCGGCCGAGGCCGCCGGCGGCGCCGGTAATCAGGATAACGGGCGTGCTCATGGGGCGGTTCCTCCAGGGGCGGTGGTCAATCCAGTTTAGGTAAACCTGGTAGGTTGCGCAGCGCATGGTGACTCAGGCTTGGCTGAGGTACCAGCGCCAATCCTGCTCGCCGACTTCGCCCATGAACTGACGATACTCAGCATGTTTGATCGCCAGGAACACCTTGATGAACTCTGCCCCCAATGCTTCGCGGGCCCAGCTCGAGTGTTCCAGCGCGCGCAGGGCACTGAGCCAGTCGGTGGGTAGGAATTCCGTGGCCTGGGCATAACCGTTACCTTCGATCGGCGCGCCCGGATCGATCTGTTGGCGGATGCCCAGATGGATGCCGGCGAGCACTGCCGCAGCGGCGAGATAGGGGTTGGCATCGGCGCCGCAGATCCGGTGCTCGATATGCCGGCTATTGGCCGGGCCGCCGGGTACGCGCAACGACACGGTGCGGTTGTTCACCCCCCAGTTCTTGGCCAGCGGCGCGTAGCTGTTGGCCTGGAAGCGGCGGAAGGAGTTGGCGTTGGGGCAGAAGATCGCCAGGGAATCCAGCAGGGTGGCCAGCATACCGCCAATGGAGTGGCACAGTAGCGGCGTGCCAGTTGGCTCTTCGCTGGCATAGAGGTTGTTGCCCTGGGCGTCAGCCAGGCTGACATGCAGGTGCATGCCGCTACCGGACTGATCGCCGAACGGCTTGGCCATGAAACAGGCTTGCAGGCCGTGCTGGTTTGCCACGCCCTTGACCAGACGCTTGTAGCGCACGCCTTCGTCGATCGCTTGCAGGGCGTCGAAGCGGTGCTCCAGGGTCAGCTCCAGCTGGCCGGGGGCGAACTCGGAAATCGCCGTGCGCACCGGCAGACCCTGGGCTTCGCAGGCGGCGTAGAGGTCGTCGAGGAAGGGCTGCAACTGCTCCAGTTCGGCCACTCCATAGACCTGCGGCGCCTGCGGACGCTCCCCGTTCATCTGTCGCGCCGGTTGCGGCCGACCGTTGGCATCGCGTTGCTGGTCGAGCAGGTAGAACTCCAACTCCACCGCCATCACCGGATGATAGCCGTCGGCCTTGAGCCGTTCGATCACCTGCACCAGCACGTGGCGCGGGTCGGCCGGGCTGGCCGGCAGGCCCTGGGTCGGGTGCATGCTCACCTGCAGCTGGCCCGTGGGTTGGCTGCGCCAGGGTTGCAGGCACAGGCTGCCGGGCAGTGGGTAGGTCCAGCAGTCGGTATCGGCAACGTCCCAGACCAGACCGGTTTCTTCGACGTCTTCGCCGTTGATGGTCAGCGCCAGGATCGAACTGGGCAGCGGCCGGCCGTTCTGGTAGACGGCCAGCAGCTCCTCGCGGTGCAACAGTTTGCCGCGCGGCACACCGTTGGCGTCGATCAGGAACAGTTCGATCAGGCGTACTTGCGGGTGTTGTTCTAGGAAGTCGTGGGCTTCTTGAATAGTGGCGAATTGCATGATGGTGTCCTGGGTAGGATGGGTTAGCCGCGAAGCGGCGTAACCCATCGATGCGATCTGATGGGATTATTCGCGGGCGCCGGGGATGGCCAGCAATTCGCCGAGCGCTTGATCGAGCGTGGCGATCAGCTTGTCCACATCCGCCGCCGTGGTGGCCGGGCAGCACAGGGTCATGTTGTGGAATGGCGTGATCAGGATGCCGCGGTTGATCAGGTACAGGTGCAGGGCCATCTGCAGTTCGTCATGGAATGCCGCTTCGGCCTCGGCGCCGGTCTTCGGCGACTGCGGGCAGAACTGGAATTCGCTGCGCGCACCCAGTTCGGTTACCGACCACTTGAGCTCGTACTTGCCGATCAGGCGGCGGAAACCATCGGCCAGGCGCTTGGCCAGCGGCAACATATGGTCGTAGGCGGCCTGGGTCATCACCTGTTCCAGGTTGGCGCGCATGCAGTGCATGGCCAGGGCGTTGGCCGACAGGGTGGTGCCCATGCCGCTGTGGCCATGCCCGTGGCTCGCTTCGCTGGCCTGCTGGCGCGCCTTGAGCATGGCCTCGGCCATGGCCGCACTGCAGCCGAAGATGCCGCACGGCACGCCGCCGGCGATTGGCTTGCCGACCACGAAGAAGTCCGGCTCGAGGTTCCACAGCTTGGTGCAGCCGCCCATGTCGGTGGAAATGGTGTGGGTCTCGTCGATGATCAGCAGGCTGCCGTACTTCTGGGTCAGCTCGCGGCACTTCTGCATAAAGCCCGGCTCAGGCAGGACCATGCCGATGTTGGTCATCGCCGGCTCGCATATCAGCGCCGCGACGTCGCCCTTGGCCAATGCGGCTTCCAGCGCATCGACATCGTTGAACGGGATCGAGCGGCTGTACCGGGTCAGATCGTAGGCCTGGCCGATCAGGCCGGAGCGTGGCTGGGTTTCGCCGTCGCGGCAGCGCACCATCACGTCATCCACGGTGCCGTGGTAGCAGCCATCGAACACCAGCAACACCTTGCGCTCGGTGATCGCTCGCGCCCAGCGCAGCACATAACGGTTGGAGTCGGTGGCGGTGGCGGTGACCTGCCAGAACGGCAGGCCGAAGCGCGCGGCCAGCAGCTCGCCGGCGACCACCGCGTCTTCGCCGGGGAGCATGGTGGTCAGGCCGTTGTTGCCTTGTTCGGCAAGGGCTTTGGCGATCGGGGCCGGCGAGTGGCCGAACATGCTGCCGGTGTCGCCCAGGCAGAAGTCGATGTACTCATGGCCGTCGACATCATAGAAGCGCGCGCCCTTGGCCCGCTCGACAAACAGTGGCGAAGGCGTCGACCAGTCGGCCATCCAGTGCATCGGCACGCCACCGAACAGTGAGTGCCGGGCGCGCTCCGCCAGGGCCACTGACTTGGGATTCTGCGCCACAAAGCGCTGCCGCTCGCGGGCGGTGAAGGTTGCTACGGCGGCTGAGCTGATACCACTGGATGTCATGTTGAACACCTCGTTCGAATTTGTGCACAGTATTATTTGTGATCACAAAACTGTCAATGTCTAGATTTTATGGCCGATCTTGCTAAGATGCAGGCACATTTGTGATCACAGAGAATTTAAACATGAGCGATTCTAGGTGGCATGAGCAAGTGGCACTGGTCAGCGGGGCCGGCAGCGACAGCGGCATCGGCCTGGCCATCGCCCGGCGTTTAGGCCGTGAAGGCGTGCGGGTGCTGATCACCGCCAGCAGCGCGCGCATTCACCAACGCGCCGCCGAGTTGCAAGCTGAAGGTATAGACGCCCGCGCCATGGCCGCGGATTTGACTGACGAGGCGCAGGTGGCCGAGCTGGCCGTCTGGGCCCACGGCCAGTTCGGCCATCTCGACATTTTGGTGAATAACGCCGGCATGGCCATGCAGGGCAGCCCTGAACCCTTTGCCGAGGTGGCGGACATGGACCTGGCCACCTGGAACCTGTCGCTGGCGCGCAACCTGACCAGCGCCTTCTTGCTCACCCGCGCCGTGTTGCCGGGGATGAAGGCCCGTGGTTATGGGCGCATTGTGCATATCAGCTCGACCACCGGCACCCGCGGTAGCAATCCCGGTGAATCGGCCTATAGCGCGGCCAAGGCGGCCATGTTGGGGCTGAACATGAGCCTGGCGCTGGAAGTCGGCAAGCAGGGCATCACCGTCAACAGCGTGGCGCCGGGCTGGATCGCCACCGGCTCGAGCACCGACGAGGAGCGCCATGCCGCCGCGTACACGCCGATTGGCCGGGCCGGCCGCCCAGAGGAGATCGCCGCTGCCGTGGCCTTTCTCGCCTCGCCCGAAGCCAGCTACATTACCGGCGAGGTGCTGGTGGTGGACGGCGGCAACTGCCTGATCGAAAACAAGGCCCCCTGAGCGTTTCTGCGTCGCTCAGGCGGTGTTGCAGGGACGCTCGAAAAGGCTCATTGACTTGCAGTCGACTGCGCTTTGCAAGCGCCCCTGCGCCTAGCCTGCTGCTCGCAGAACCGCTTCGCTTTCGTTGAATACTTTGGAGAACAACATGCGCAACTGCCTACTGACCCTGGCCCAACTGCCCGCCCCACCAGTACCCGGGAACCGCTGACCCATGGCCGATAACCTGCAGGAGCAGCTCTACCAGAATATCCGAGCGGCCCTGCTGAGCGGGCGTTTCCAGCCCGGCGAGCGGCTGAAGATTCGTGATCTGGCGGCCGAGTGGGGCACCAGCCCGATGCCGGTGCGCGCCGCCTTGCAGCGGCTGGTGGCCGAGGGCGCGCTGGAGGGCGAGCCACAGCGCTCGGTGCGGGTGCCGGCGATGACCCGCGAGCGCTACCAGCAGTTGCTGCCGGTGCGCATCAGTCTGGAGGGCCTGGCGGTGGAACTGGCCGCCGCGCGCATCGGTGCGGCCGAGCTGGCGGCGTTGCAGGCGTGCATCGCGCGCATGGAAAGCGCCCTCGAGCGGCGCGACGTGCAGGCCTACCTGAGCGACAACAGCCAGTTTCACCTGAGCCTGTACCAGGCCTGCGGCAATCCGGTGCTGCTGCGGTTGATCGAGTCGCTGTGGCTGCAGGTCGGGCCCTTCTTCAATCGCCTGTTCACCGCGGCCGATCTGTCATTGCGTCTCAACGATTTTCACGGCGACTGCCTGAAAGCCCTGCAGGCCGGCGACGGCAAGGCGGCGCGGGCGGCGATCGAGCAGGACCTGAGCTTCTTCGGTCAGTTCCTGCTCAACCTGCTAGGGCTGGAGCAGGGTGAGGCCAGTCGCGAGGCTTGATCCCCGCCTGGCCCGACCTGGACGGGCTCAGCTCTCCAGCCAGACGTCGCGCACCCAGTGCCACACCGAGTCCCAGCTTTCTTCTTCGCTCAGCTCGCCGCTGTCGCCTTCCCAGAGCACCACGCTGCCGTCCTGTTCGACGCAGTAGTAGTTGCCGTGATCCTCGCAGATCGGCACCAGCTCGCGCGGTACGCCCAGCGACCAGGCCACTGCGGCGACTTCCGGCAGGTAGGTGTGTGATTGCGGGTCGGTGGCGGTGACGGGCTCCAGGCGGCCGTAGACCACGTCGCTGACCTTGAGCAGAAACTCGCGCAGCTCGAACGGCAGGTTGATCAGGATCTGCTCCTCGATCTCCACCAGCAGTTCTTCCTCCGGCAACTCCAGCGGCACTGGCACCGGTTCGTTGAGTTCACGCAGTTGTTCGATGACTTCTTCCACGACCACAGGACCTCGTGCATAGGGATGGGCTTTATACAGTAGCCGGCGTGTGGAGGAATAGCAGCCCACGCCGCCACTGCTTTTTTTCGGGTGGCCTTCCATCCACTGGCGCGGCTCGGCGCCTGGGCGCGAACTAAACTGGGAACAGGAGCCTGTCACTTGATTACGACCTGAACGCCAGGCTCGCGCAGGAGGTGGATCATGCATATGGCAGCAACGTTGAAACGCACTCTGGAAAGCGCGCAGTGTCAGTTCGAGATCGTCCCGCACCCGCATTCGGCGAGCAGCCTGGAGTCGGCGCGGGTGGCCAGCATCCCGGCGGAGCGCCTGGCCAAACCGGTGATCCTCGACGATCGCAAGGGCCACTACCTGATGGCCGTCGTGCCGGCCAGCCGGCATCTGGACATGAGCATGGTCAGCAAGGGCGGCGAGCACTGGGAGCTCAGCAGCGAATCGACCATCGCCAGGCTGTTCAAGGATTGCGAGCTGGGCGCGGTGCCGGCGGTCAGTGAGCCCTACGGGATGAGCATGCGCGTCGATCCCCTGTTGACCCGCCAGCAGGACATCTACTTCGAGGCCGGCGACCATGAGAGCCTGGTGCATATGAGCACCGAGGAATTTCTCAAGCTGGTGCCCCGTGCCGAAGTCTGCGAGCTGTGCCCACAGCCCGGCTAAGCCGCCGGTGCCGCCGATCTTCGTCTGGCGCCGGTCGATTGCCCGGCGCCAGCCGCATCGGGTCGGCCGACCTGTGCCGAAGGAGCGCCGCTGAGGGTCCGCCGCCGAGGCTGCAGGCATAAAAAACCCCAGGCAAGCCTGGGGTGGTGTCCGTATTGCGCAACGGATCAGTTCTGGCGGATACCGGCCACCAGCCACGGCTGGTTGTCACCGGCTTCGCGTTCCAGGCGCCAGCTTTCGCTGAAGGCTTCGCCCTGGTCGAAGCGCGAGGTCTTGGCCACGCCGGTGAAGGTCAGGGTGGCAACGGTCTTGTCGCTCAGGTCGTCGACGCCATCGAGCTGCACCTCGAGGTTGTCGACATAGGTGGACTGGAAGCCGTCACCCAGGTCGGCGCGCTCGCGCTTGAGGAACTCGAGCAGCTGCGGGGTGACGAACTCGGCGATCTTGTCCATCTCGTTGGCGTCCCAGTGCTGCTGCAGACTGAGGAAGTGCTCGCGGCCGGCGCTGACGAAGCTTTGCTCGTTGAACCAGGCCGGGGCATTGATCACCGGCTTGATCGCGGCGGCGCCAGCGCCACCGAAGATCGAGGCGGGGGCAGCCTGAGCGGGCATTTCGCGCTGCATGGGCGCGCCATTGGCGGTTAGCGGGCCGGCCTGCTTGCGCCGGGAGGCGAGGAAGCGGAACAGCAGGAAGGCGATCAGGCCGAAGATCAGCATGTCCATGATCTGCAGGCCTTCGAAGCCGTCACCCATGAACATCGAGGCGAGCAGGCCGCCGGCGGCCAGGCCGGCCAATGGGCCGAGCCAGCGCGAGGCGCCACTGGCGGCAGCTGGCTGACGACCGGCGGTCGGCGCGGCGGCGCTTTGCTGGGTCGGCGCCTGGCGGGTCTGATGGCTCGGCGCGGAGCCGAAGGATTTAGCGCCACCAAAACGCTTGGCTTCGGCGTCGAAGCTCATGGTAAGACCCAAACTCAGGCACATGGCCAGGGCGATGCTGAGGAAACGCTGCATTATCGGCTGTCTCTTGGTTGTTGGAACTATGCGCGGCATCTTGCCCGCCAGCCGCGTGGAAGGCTAGTCATAGAATGTTTCGGGCTTTTGCTTTTCGCTCAACGGTATGGCCTCGGCGCCGCAACTTACCGGCACAACAACAGCAGCAGCGGCCCGCAGCGCAGTTGCCGACGGAGGAAGGCGCGGAACTCGGCGGCGTCTTCCTCGGGATGGCGCAACCAGTGGATGAAGCTGCGCAGGTAGGCGCCGGTCAGCAGGCTCTCCTCGGCGATACGCTGCAGGTGTTGGGTTTCCCGGCGGGCGCCCTCGCGCCACCACTGCACGGTGCGGCTGATGCGCAGCAGGCCGAGTATCTGCAGGTGGATATGCCCGGGTTCGAGCTTGTACAGCAGCATCTGCCCGGTCACCGAGCGGTGTGCGGCCAGGCTGTCGAGCCAGGCGACCAGCAGCTCTTCCAGACGTTTGGCCGGCGCCAGACTGCTCAGGTCGGCGGCGCTGCCGCGCGCCAGCATGGCCCGGTCGGCGCGGTCGAACCAGGCCTCCACCAGTTGGTCCTTTTCCCGGTAATGGGTGGCGATGGCGTCCAGGCCAACGTCGAGTCGGGCGGCCACATCGAACAGGTGCAGGCGCTCCCAGCCGCAGACATCGGCCAGGTGCAGAGCGGCATCGAGGATCTGCGGGGCAGTGATTTTCGCTTGTTTCATCGGTTCACCTCGCCAAGCAGTATGGGCCGGGAGGCGCGGGAGGCGGGGTGCAGTCGACCAACGGAAGCCTCGGTTTCGGTTGGTCGTGGGCCGTGCGCACCACCTGAGATTGCGAGGGGGCTCAACGCCAGTTATACAGCTCCTTCTCGGACAGTTTGTGCATCTGGCTGGCCTGGGCCTGGAAGGCCTTCATCGAGGCCCAGATGCGTCCATTCAGCTCGCTCTGCGCGGCCAGTTCGCCGAGTACCACTTCGGATTCGCGTTGCAGGGCGTCGAGTACCTCGTCGGGGAAGCGCTTGAGCAGGGCGCCCTGTTGCTTGAGTTCGTCCAGGGCCAGGGCGTTGTGGTAGACGTAGTCGTCGAGCATGTCCTGGCTGGCGGCGCGGGCCGCTTCGCTGAGGATCGCCTGCAGGTCGGCCGGCAGGCTGTCGAAGGCCTGCTGGTTGATCAGCAGTTCGAGCACCGCCTGCGGCTCCTGCCAGCCCGGGTAGTAGTAGAACTTGGCCGCCTTGTGCAGGCCGAAGGCCAGGTCGTTGTAGGGGCTGACCCAGTCGCTGGCGTCGATGGCGCCCGTCTGCAGGGCGGTGAACACCTCGCCGCCGGGCAGGTTGACGGTGGTCGCGCCGAGCTTGCTCAGCACCTCGCCGCCGAGGCCCGGCATGCGGATCTTCAGGCCCTTGAGGTCGTCCAGGGCGTTGATCTCCTTGTTGTACCAGCCGCCCATCTGCATGCCGGTATTGCCCACCACCAGCGGTTTCACCCCGTAGGGGGCGTAGGCCTCGTCCCACAGCGCCTGACCGCCGCCCTTGCTCAGCCAGGCGTTCATCTCGCTGGTGGACAGGCCGAAGGGCACGGCGGTGAAGAACTGCGCGGCCGGCACCTTGCCCTTCCAGTAATAGGCGGCGCCGTGACCCAGTTCGGCGGTGCCGCGCGAGACGGCGTCGAACACCTCCAGCGGCGGCACCAGCTCGCCGCCGGCGTAGACCTTGATGGTCAGGCGCCCGCCACTCATGGTCGCGACCCGCTCGGCCAGGCGCTCGGCGGCGGTGCCCAGGCCCGGGTAGTTCTTCGGCCAGGCGGTGACCATTTTCCACTGGAAGCGCTGCGCCGGTTCGACAGCGGCCTGCTCGCTGGCGGCTTTTTCGTCATTGCAGCCGGCCAGGCCGAGGGCGACGAGCAGCGCCGCGGCGGCGCTGAAGAGATTGCGGCGGTTCATCGGGTGCTTCCTTGTTGTTTTGGGTTAATTCCGTAGCCCGGATGCAATCCGGGAAGGTCGTCGGTAGTGCCCCCGGATTTCATCCGGGCTACGGTCCGTTGTTACAGGGCCTGCAGCTTGGCGTAGCTGAGCATCAGCCACTTGCTGCCCTCGCTTTCGAAATTCACCTGCACCCGCGCCTGGGCGCCGGCACCCTCGAAGTTGAGGATGGTGCCCTCGCCGAACAGCGCATGCTGCACCCGCTGGCCGAGGCTAAAGGCGGTGTCCGGCACGGCGCTGCCGGCGAACATGCTGCTGCCGGCCATGCCGCGATTGTTCGAGGTGAAGGGCCGGCTGACGCTATTGGACAGGCGCACTTCCTGGATCAGCGGCGCTGGAATCTCGCGGACGAAGCGCGACACCTTGTTGTAGGTTTCGCTGCCATAGAGGCGGCGGGTCTCGGCGTAGCTGATCACCAGTTTGTGCATGGCGCGGGTGATGCCGACATAGGCCAGGCGGCGCTCCTCTTCCAGGCGGCCGGGTTCTTCCAGGCTCATCTTGTGCGGGAACAGGCCTTCCTCCATGCCGACCAGGAACACCAGGGGAAACTCCAGGCCCTTGGCGCTGTGCAGGGTCATCAGTTGCACGCTGTCTTCGTTTTCCGCGGCCTGGGTGTCGCCGGCCTCCAGCGAGGCGTGGCTGAGGAAGGCCTGCAGCGGGGTCAGTTCGGCGTCCTCGTCGTTGTCGAAGGTGCGCGCGGCACTGACCAGTTCCTCGAGGTTGTCGATGCGCGCCTGGGCCTTCTCGCCTTTCTCGGCCTGGTGGTAGGCGATCAGGCCGCTCTGTTCGATGACGGTCTGGGTCATCAGGTGCAGCGGCATGTCCAGCACCTTGGCCGCGAGATTCTCGATCAGCTCGACGAAGCCGGCCAGGGCGCCCGCGGCGCGGCCGGGCAGAACCTTGCCGGCCAGCATCAGGCGCACCGCTTCCCACATCGATACATCATGCTCGCGGGCGTAGGCGCGGATCGCTTCGACGCTCTTCTCGCCGATGCCGCGGGCCGGCACGTTGATCACCCGCTCCAGCGCCGCATCGTTGCCGCGGCCGTCGAGCAGGCGCAGGTAGGCCATGGCGTTCTTGATCTCGGCGCGCTCGAAGAAGCGCTGACCGCCGTAGATGCGGTAGGGGATCTTCTCGCGCAGCAGCGCCTCTTCGAGCACCCGCGACTGGGCGTTGGAGCGGTACAGGATGGCGATCTCGCTGCGTTTGAGGCCGTCCTTGCGCAGGGCGTCCTCGATCGTCTCGACCACGTAGCGGGCTTCGTCGTGTTCGTTGAACGCCGCATACAGGTTGAGCGGCTCGCCGTCGCCGTCCTCGGTCCACAGCTCCTTGCCCAGGCGCCCCTGGTTATGGGCAATCAGCGCGTTGGCGGCCTTGAGGATGCCGGCGCTGGAGCGGTAGTTCTGCTCCAGGCGGATCACCTCGGCGTCCGGGAAGTCGCTGCTGTACTGCTGGATGTTCTCGATCTTGGCCCCGCGCCAGCCGTAGATCGACTGGTCGTCGTCGCCGACCACCATCAGGCTGTCGCCGCCCCTGGCCAGCAGGCGCAGCCAAGCGTACTGCACGGCGTTGGTGTCCTGGAACTCGTCGACCAGGACATGGCGGAAGCGCCGCTGGTAATGTTCGAGCAGGCCCGGCTTGTCGCGCCACAGGTCGAGGGCGCGCAGCAGCAGTTCGGCGAAGTCGATCACCCCGGCGCGCGCGCAGGCCGCTTCGTAGGCTTCGTAGATGCCGCGCATGGTGGCCAGGAACAGGTCGCCGCTGGCCTGGATGCCCTGCGCTCGGATGCCTTCGTCCTTCTGCCCGTTGATGAACCACTGCGCCTGCTTGGCCGGCCAGCGCTGCTCGTCCAGGCCCAGTTCGCGGATCACCCGCTTGACCAGGCGCTGCTGGTCGTCGGAGTCGAGGATCTGGAAGTTCTCCGCCAGCCCGGCTTCCTGCCAGTGCGCGCGCAGCAGGCGATGGGCCAGGCCGTGGAAGGTGCCGACCCACATGCCGGCCGGATTGACGCCGAGCATCTGCTCGATGCGCGCACGCATCTCGGCGGCAGCCTTGTTGGTGAAGGTCACCGACAGGACGCTGTGCGGCGAGGCGTTTTCGATCTGGATCAGCCAGGCGATACGGTGCACCAGCACCCGGGTCTTGCCGGAGCCGGCGCCGGCCAGCACCAGTTGCCGGCCGAGGCGGGCGGTGACGGCCTGGCGTTGGGCATCGTTGAGGGAGGCGATCAGGAGTTCGGGGTCGTTTTGCATCGCGGCATTCTAGGGGGCGGCGGCGGCGAGGGCAAACCGGGCGCGTGGCACATCGCCGCACGGTGGCCAGTGGACGACCGGCCAGTCAGCTTGCCGGCTGGATGTTGCGGCGCATCCTGGCCAGATGAAGGGGCCTGCCGGCTCGGTGGATTTGCACAGATGATTGTTGGGCGAAGCGTCTAGCTCGGGTATGCTCCGCCGACCTAGGCAGCCCATTACAAGAAAATAGCCTATGACTCAGACCGCTAGCGCCGCTGCCGAGCTAACCCTGGACAGTGCCCGCGAGATTCGTCAGCAATTCGCCACGGATATCGCCATCGAACGTACCCGCCTGCTGTATCAGGGCTCGTGGGTGCCGACCCTATTTATGCTGCTCAATGGCGCGGCCTGTGCCTATTTGCTCTGGGCGCCGCCGAGCCGGGTGCTGCTCTCCGGCTGGCTGATCTGGTTGGTGCTGCTGGCCGTGCTGCGCCTGCTTCAGGTCAGGGCCTTCAACACGGCACCGCCGAGCAGCCAGGTGCAGGCGCACTGGCGGCGCAACTTCCTGTTCGGCGCCGGCGCCTCCGGCCTGACCCTGGCCTTCGCCGCCATCGCCCTGGTGCCGGCCGACGTGTTCTATCAGCAGGCTCTGGTCTACGGCCTGATCGCCGCGGCTATCCTTTCCGCCAGCGTGGCCTATGCCGTCAGCCTGTCGGCGTTCCTGACCTTCGCCTTGCCCTGCCTGCTGCCGTCGGTGGCCTATCTGCTGCTCAGCGAGCATAGCCTGCAGCGCGGCTGGGGCATGCTCGGCGGTATCCTCTTGCTGACCCTGCTGGTGGTGGCCTGGCAGGTCAACCGCCTGCTGCAGCGCAGCCTGTTGCAGCGCTTCCAGAATCAGGCGCTGATCGGCCGTCTGCAGCATGCCCGGCAGCGGGCCGAGACGCTCAATGGCGAACTGGAACGCGAAGTCGAGCAGCGCCGCTGGGCCGAAGGCGAGCTGCGCACCGCCCATGCAGAACTGGAAATGCGCGTGGCCGAGCGTACCCTGGAGCTGGACGATGCCACCCACGCCCTGAGCAAGAGCCAGGCGCGCCTGGCCCTGGCCCTGGAGGCCAGCGAGCTGGGCTTGTGGGACTGGAACCTGCAGAGCGATGAAGTGCATCACTCGCAGCTCAAGGAAATCTTCGGCCTCGAACCCGAGGCGGTGCAGGCCATGCTGCGCGACCTCAAGCCGCGCCTGCACCCGGACGACCTGCCGTTGCTGCGCCGCACCCTGGTCGAGCACATGAAGGGCCGCAGCGACGGTTATCAGATCGAGTACCGGGTCAAGCACGCCGATGGCCATTGGGTCTGGGTCGAGGACCGCGGTCGTGCGGTGGAGCGCGACGCCCAGGGTCGGGTGCTGCGCATGCTCGGCACGCGGCGCACCATCACCGCGCGCAAGCAGCAAGAAGAACAGCAGCGCCTGGCCGCCACCGTGTTCGAAGCGGCCAGCGAAGGCATCGTCATTCTCGACCCGAACTACCGCCTGCTGGCGGTCAACCAGGCGTTCAGCCAGGTCACCGGCTATCGCCAGGAGGAGGTGCTCGGCAAGAGCGTCGCCAGCCTGATCGGCAGCCGCGACACCCGCCACCAGTACCAGCTGATCCGTCTGGAGCTGGAGCGCGGCGACCGCTGGCAGGGCGAGTTGATCGAGACGCGTAAGAACGGCGAACTCTACCCGCAACTGCTGCAACTCAACGTGGTGCGCGATGCGCGCGGGCTGGTCAGCCATATCGTCGGCTTCTTCGCCGACCTGTCGTCGCGGCGCGAGGCCGAGGAGCGTCTGCGCTACCTGTCGCACTACGACGAACTGACCGGCCTGGCCAACCGCAGCCTGTTTAAGAACCGCCTGCACGAGGCCAGCCAGCGCTCGCGGCAGAGCGGGCGCAGCCTGGCCCTGCTGCACGTCGACCTGGACCGTTTCAAGTGGCTCAACGACAGCCTCGGCCATGAAGTGGCCGACCAACTGCTGCGGCAGATGAGCCGCCGCCTGACCCAGGCCGTGCCGGAAGCCGACTGCATCGCGCGCTTGTCCGGCGACGAGTTCGCCGTGCTGCTCGATTCCTACGGCAGCCTCTCGACCCTGGCGCGCATGGCTAGCCGCCTGCTGGCCAAGTTGCGCCTGCCGATGACCGTCGGCGGCCAGGAACTGGTGGTCAGCGCCTCCCTGGGCATCAGCCTGCTGCCGGACAACGCGCGGGAGATCTCGACCCTGGTCAGCCAGGCCGATATGGCCATGCAGCATGCCAAGCACCTGGGCGGCAACACCTTCCAGTTCTTCACCGACAACCTGCAGGCCTGCACCCTGGAACGCCTGCAACTGGAGACCCAGCTGCGCAAGGCGATCGACGAACAGCAGCTGGAGGTGTTCTACCAGCCCAAGCTGTGCCTGGCCGACGACAGCCTCAACGCCGCCGAGGCGCTGGTGCGCTGGCGCCATCCGGAGCGCGGGATGGTGCCGCCGGGGGACTTCATCGGCCTGGCCGAGGAAACCGGGCTGATCGCGCCGATCGGCGAATTCGTCCTGCGCCGCGCCTGTCAGCAGGCGCGGGCCTGGCAACTGCAGGGCCTGGCGCAGATCCGCGTGTCGGTGAACCTGTCGGTGCATCAGTTGCGCCAGGGCAAGCTGACCAGCCTGGTGCGTCAGGTGCTCGACGAAACCGGCCTGGCGCCGCAGTTCCTCGAGCTGGAATTGACCGAGAGCCAGTTGCTCGACAACGTCGAGAGCGTCATCAGCACCTTCCAGCAGCTGCGCGACCTGGGGGTCAAGCTGGCGATCGACGACTTCGGCACCGGCTACTCCTCGCTCAGCTACCTCAAGCGCTTCCCGGTGGACTACGTGAAGATCGACCAGACCTTCATCCGCGACCTGGCGCTCGGCGGCGAGGATGCGGCCATTACCCGGGCGATCATCGTCATGGCCCACAGCCTGGAGCTGAAGGTGGTCGCCGAGGGCGTGGAAACCCAGGCGCAGATGGATTTCCTCAAGGCCCAGCAGTGCGACGAGATTCAGGGCTACCTGATCAGCAGGCCGGTGCCGGCGGAGCAGTTTGCCCAGCTGCTGCGTGACCAGACCCGCGCACCCTGAGATCGATTAGCGATGAGGCCTATGCGCCTCATCGCCCATCGAGCCGCCTCAGGTGCCGGAATGGACCAGCAGGCTCCTAGGCCGCGGCGATCACGTCGCCATGATTTTCCGGTTCGATCAGCGCCCGGTGCAGCGCGGCCACGGCGGCGTCGTAGTCTTCCTCGTTGACCACGCACTGCATCCCCACCTGGCGGATCGACTGGTGCACCGCCTGGATGCTGATGCCCGCTTCGGCCAGCGCCGCCACCGTCTTGGCGAGGATGCCCTTGACCTTGAGGTCCGAGCCGATCGCCGAGACGATGGCGACGTTGTGCACGGTCACCTCGGCGGCCGGGTAGCGTTCCTCGATCAGCCGCGCGGCGCGGTTGATCAGCTTGCGCGAACCCGAGGCGTAATAGGTGATGCTGTTGGCGTCGGAGTCCTTGTTGACCACGTACAGCTTGAGCTGCTTGAGCAGCTTGGTGATCTCGATGTCGTAGCCGACGTCGCCGAGCATTTCCTGATCGAAGACTTCCAGGCCGAATACGTCCTTGCGCCCGGCGATGATCTCCACGCAGGGCCGCTCGCTGCGGTAGGGCTGGCTGATCAGGGTGCCGGCATGCTCGGGCTCGAAGGCATTCTTGATGCGCAACTCGATATTGGCCCGGCGCAGGGTCTTGGCGGCCTTGGGGTGGATGGCCTCCATGCCCAGGTTGGACAGTTGGTCGGCGACGTCGTAATTGGTCCGGCCGATGGTCACCACCTTGTCGGCGCCAACCAGGTTGGGGTCGGCGCTGCTGAGGTGGAATTCCTTGTGGATGATCGCCTCGCGGGCGCCGGTGGCGGCGGCAATCTGGGCGAAGGTGATCTCGCTGTAGCCGCGGTCGAAGGTGTTCATCAGGCCTTCGCTGCAGTGGGTATAGCCGGTGGCGACGGCCAGCTCGCAGCTCAGGTCGAGCTCCGCGAAGCAACTGCGGATCATCTCCTCGAAGGGCAGTGGCGCGTCCAGGTGCCAGCCGGTGAGGTCGACCAGCTTGGCGTTGACCCCGCGCTGCTTGAGCGCCAGCACGGTATTGAAGGCGCTGTGCGCCTCACCCAGAGAGGCGAGCATCTCGCGCACCTTCATCAGGTGTTCGCTGAGCTGGAAGTGGCCGTAGACGCACAGCCGCTGCAGGCTGTGCATGCACTCGCGGACATCGTCGATGCGCGCGCCGATGAACTGGTTGGCCGCCTGGCGCTCGAATTCGCCGGCGAACAACGCGGCGTTCTTCGCCAGCATCTGCTGGCGCACCGCTTCCAGCGCCTCGAGCCAGGCCTCCTCGTTGTGGGCATCGGCGAAGCGCTGGTAGACGCCGGGTTCGCCGGTTTTCTTGTGCTCCAGCAGCAGGTTGGTCATGCCGCTGAAGGCCGAGACGACGAAGACCCGCTGGTATAGCCGCTGGTCTTGGCGCTGGCCGAGGAGAATATTGTCGAGCACTTCCTCGAAGCGGCTCATGGAGGTGCCGCCGATCTTTTCTACGGTATGCATGAGAGTCCGGTCGTGGTGAGTTCGGCAGGTGGCCGGCAAGCGCCCACCCGGGAATGGATCAGGCCCGCTGTTGCGGGCCTGTGACTCAGGGGTACGCTTGCGGCTGGATATCCAGCGCGGCGAAGTCCTCGCGCTCGGCGACGAAGGCCGGGCGTGGCACCTGGGCGCAGAAGGGCGCCTGCAGCGCGTTGTCCACCTGGTTGTAGACGTAGAACAGGTTGCTGCGGGCGCTGGGGGTGATGTTGCTGTTGGAGCCGTGGAGGATGTTGCTGTCGAAGAACACCACGCTGCCGGCCGGGCCGAGGGCGGTGTCGATGCCGTAACGGCTGGCCATCTCGCTCAGGCTGTGGTCGTCCGGCACGCCGAACTGCTGCTTGCGCAGCGATTCTTCGTAGTGGTTCTCCGGCGTGGCGCCGACGCAGCGCACGTAGTGCTTGTGCGAGCCGGGAATCAGCAGCAGCGGGCCGTTGTGCGGCTGGTTGTCGGTGAGCAGGATCGAGCAGCTCAGCGCGCGCATGCGCGGCATGCCGTCCTCGACGTGCCAGGTCTCGAAGTCCGAATGCCAGTAGAACTCCTTGCCGGTGAAGCCCGGCTTGAAGTTCATCCGCGACTGGTGCACATACAGCTCGCCGCCGAGCAGGAAGCGCGCGATCCCAGCGATGCGTTCGTCACGGGCGACGCGACCGAACAGGGCGTTGTCCTTGTGGATGGCGAACACCGAGCGTATCGCGCCGCTTTCCGGCTCGGTGATGGTTTTGCCGGAATCCGCGATCGCCGGGTCGCGGCGTACGCGGTCGAGTTCCTGGCGCAACACCGCCACTTCCTCGGCGCTGAACACATCGTGCAATACCAGGTAGCCGTCGCGCTGGTAGCGCTCGAGCTGTTGCGCGCTGAGCGGCGCGTTTTCCAGATCACTGCGGTAGACCACCGGGTCGAGGCGGTCCTGCCAGCTCGGTTGCTCGTGCTGGCGCGAGGGGTAGAGGTCGATTGGTTCAGGGGTCATGTGGAATTTCTCCTTTCGCCGGGCCGATTATCAGGCGACGGTTTCTGCCTCCAGCGGATACACACCGCTTTCGTCATGCACTTCCTTGCCGTTGAGCGGCGGATTGAACACGCAGGCCATCTTCATCTCCGTGGTGCCGCGCAGCAGGTGCTCGTCGTGCTTGTCGAGGATGTACAGGGTGCCGGGGGCGATCGGGTAGATCTTGCCGTCGGCAATGGTCTCGATTTCGCCTTCGCCGCTGATGCAGTACACCGACTCCAGGTGGTTCTGGTACCAGATGTGGGTCTCGGTGTTGGCGTAGATGGTGGTGATATGGAACGAGAAGCCCATGTTGTCGTCCTTGAGCAGCATGCGCGTGCTGTCCCAGGTTTCAGTGACGATCTTGCGGTTGGACTGCTCGCAGTCGGCGAGGGTACGTACGATCATGTTTCGATTCCTCAAGAGGCTTGATTGCAGACTGTGTGAAAACTACTGCGCTCGGTTATGCGGCGTTAAAAACAGGCTCGGATGCGAGCCCAGTCGGAATGCTCATTTACAACTCGTAGACTCCGCTTCCTCGCCTGTTTTTGCCTTGCCTAACCTTTGCTCGCTACGTTTTCACACAGCCTGTTCGCGAGCTTGTTCGGACATCACGGCGGCGAAGGCCGCGTCGAGAATGCTCATGGCCTTGTCGATCTGCGCTTCGCTGATGGTCAGCGGGCACAGGCACTTGACCACTTCGCTGTGGGCGCCGCTGGTCTCGATCACCAGGCCGTGCTCGAAGGCATGACGGCAGATGGCGGCGGCGCTGTCGCCATCCGGGCAGCTGATGCCGATCATCATGCCGCGGCCCTTGATGAACAACGAGTCCGGGCCGTAGCGGCGGACGATCTTGTTCATCCCGTCGGCGATGCGCTTGCCCTTGGCCTGCACGCTCCTGGCGAACTGGTCGTCGCGCCAGAAGTGCTCGAGGGCCGCGGTGGCAGTGACGAAGGCGTGGTTGTTGCCGCGGAAGGTGCCGTTGTGCTCGCCCGGCTTCCACTGGTCCAGCTCCTTGCGCAGCAGCAGCATGGCGAACGGCAGGCCGAAGCCGCTGAGCGACTTGGACAGGGTGATCATGTCCGGCTTGATGCCCATCGCCTCGAAGCTGAAGAAGCTGCCGGTGCGGCCGCAGCCGGCCTGGATGTCGTCGACGATCAGCAGCATCTGGTGCTTGCGGCAGAGTTTCTCCAGCTTGCGCACCCATTCGGCCGATGCGGCATTCAGGCCGCCTTCGCCCTGCACCACTTCGACGATCACCGCGGCCGGCTTGTCGATGCCGCTGCTCGGGTCGCCGAGCAGCTTGTCCATCATGCCGATGGTGTTGACCTTGTCGCCGAAGTAGTTGGCGTAGGGCATGCGGCTGACATCGGTCAGCGGCACGCCGGCGGCACCGCGATGGTGCTGGTTGCCGGTGGCGGCCAGGGCGCCGATGCTGCAGCCGTGGAAACCGTTGGTGAAGCTGATGACGTTGCTGCGTCCGGTGACCTTGCGCGCCAGCTTGAGCGCGGCTTCCACCGCGTTGGTGCCGGTCGGGCCGGTGAACTGCATCAGGTAATCCATGCCGCGCGGCTTGAGGATCAAGCGGCTGAAGGTCTCGAGGAAACGCTCCTTGGCATCGGAATACATGTCCAGGCCGTGGGTGATGCCGTCGTTGCCGATGTAGTCGAGCAGCGCCTGCTTGAGCACCGGGTGGTTGTGCCCGTAATTCAGGGTGCCGGCGCCGGCGAGGAAATCGATGTAGTGCTTGCCGTCGCGGGTGATCAGCTCGGCGCCACGCGCCTGGTCGAATACCACGGGGAATGAGCGGCAATAGCTCCTGACGGACGATTCGTTCTGTTCGAAGAGGTTCATGCGGTCTCCTTGAGGCTTTCTTTCGAAAGGGGGGGCAAGACGGGGGCGTGGAACGGGCCGGCGCGATAGAGCACCTCGTCCTCGTGCTGGCCGGCGAAGTGCGCGGCGCGGGAGAACAGGGTGCGGGTCTCGTAGTCGATGCCCAGGCGGGCAAAGGCCCGCTTGAACAGCGCCTGTGAGGCGCCGTTGTCCGGCGAAATGGTGGTTTCCAGAAAGCGTACGCCCTGAGCGGCGACCCGTTCGGTCAGCGCCAGCAGCATGCGCAGGGCCAAACCCTGGCCGCGGAGCGAGGCATCCACCGCGACCTGCCAGACGAATAGCGTGTCTGGACGCGAGGGTGGACGGTAGCCGGAGATGAATCCCACCAGTTGGCCGTCAGCGTTCTCGGCGGCTATGGCGGTATCGGCGAAATCGGTGCACTGCAGCAGATTGCAATACGCCGAATTGGTGTCCAGGGGTTGGCAGCGGGCTACCAATTGATGCAGCGGATATCCGTCGCCGTCGGTTGGGCGACGGAGCGTGACGGGGGCAAAACTCAAACCAGAATCCTTGAAGTTGGACAAATCCCTATTAGGGTAAACATAGGTAGAAAGTTTTCTCAACCCGCAATGACGATAGTCAAGATGACGACTCGATGAAGATTGTTCGCGAGCGGGGTTAATTTAGGGCCGAATAACTAGCAGATTGCGCGCGCCGTGGTGGCAGATAAGTAGGCGCGATAATCGGCTATCGATCGCGCGGGTTGGCCGGTCTGCCCATCGACTGGCGCAGTAGTTGCTTGGAGCCGTCGCGCAAGGCGGCGCAGGGTGCCCCCTGTGACCCCATGCAGGCCTCTGAGTACAAGGGCTTGCGCGGAATTTGAGGTTTCGACGGTTGGCTGCGGAAGTGGCTCGGAGAGTGGCCGGTATTCTGGGTGTATTCGCTGGAATATGCCGGCGAATAGGGCGTCCCTGAACTTTCTGGATTGTCCATGGAATACCCGGGTGACGAAGGCTATATATGTAGCGAAGCAGGGCTTGGTTGTGCGGCGGGGAGATTGCCGGATCAAGCCTGATGACTGTTGGATATATATATTCCGTCAACAAAACCGCTCGCGGTTATATCAGCCAGGCGCTCGAAGTGCCGCTAGCCCCTCTAGTTCGCATATATCGCCAGGTCGGTAGAGTTGCCTGCCGCGCGCTCGAGCCGGGTTCGAGTCATTGCATCCTGAAAAATGTACTTTGGTGCTAGCAAAATGCTGCTTTTGTACAAGAGTCGGCGCTTAACCTTGCAAAATATACTGTTTTTGCCGAGCCATTTTGAGGGAATATGCGATGAAAACGATTTTGCTAGCGTCTTTAGCATTCAGCAGTGCACTGGCGGTTGTGCCGTCCGTTCAGGCCGATGAGCAGGCCATGGAGGCCGCCGGGCGTCAGTTGTTTACGCACCACTGCACAGCGTGCCATTCGCTGGATACCAGCGAGAACGCCTTCGGTCCCAGCCTGTTCGGTGTGGTGGACCGGCCTGCGGCTTCCGTGCCCCGGTTTGCCTATTCCGAAGCCATGCAGGCCTCGGGGATCACCTGGAGCGAAGATAATCTGCGCAAGTGGATTGCCGACAACGAGGCATTGGTTCCGGGCACGCGCATGCGCCATGTGTCCATCACCGATCAGGCCGAACAGGATTACCTGATCAGCTTCCTGCGTTCGCTGAAATAAGCCACAGGACCTTCGTGCGGCGTACCGCCAGGTCGTCGCCAGCGCTTCACTCCATCCACTTGCGTCCCGCCAACTCCAGTAGCAGGTTGGCCTGCTCCGGCCCGCTGCTGCCGGCCGGGTAGGGCCGCGGGCTCTGGTGGTGCTGCTGCCAGCCCTGGATGATCGGGTCGATCCAGTTCCAGGCCGCTTCGACTTCGTCGCGGCGCATGAACAGCGTCGAGTCGCCTTCGATGACGTCCAGCAGCAGGCGCTCGTAGGCGTCCCAGCGGCGCTTCTGGCGAAACGCCTGGGCCAGGTTGAGGTCCAGTTCCACCGGCTGCAGATGCATGCCCTTGCCGGGATGCTTGGCCATCAGTTGCAGGCTGATGCGCTCTTCCGGCTGCAGGCGGATCAGCAGGCGGTTGGCCTCGCCGTCGCCGAACAGCTGGTGCGGTACCGGCTTGAACTGGATAAGGATTTCCGAGGTCTTGCGGGCCAGGCGCTTGCCGGTGCGCAGGTAGAAGGGCACGCCGGCCCAGCGCCAGTTCTCGATCTCCACCTGCAGGGCGACAAAGGTTTCGGTATCGCTGTCGTTGTCGACATTCTTCTCGAAGTAGTAGGCCGGCACTTCCTGTCCGCCGATCTTGCCGGCGCTGTACTGGCCGCGCACGGTCTTGTCGCGCACGTCGAGGCCAGAGATGGCTTTCAGCGCCTCGAGCACCTTGACCTTCTCGTTGCGCACCGCCTCGGCGTCGAAGCGCACCGGCGCCTCCATGGCCACCAGGCACAGCAGTTGCAGCAGGTGGTTCTGGATCATGTCGCGCATGGCCCCGGCGTTGTCGTAGTAGGCACCGCGGTTCTCCACGCCGAGGGTCTCGCATACGCTGATCTGCACATGGTCGATATGCCCGGCGCGCCATACCGGCTCGAACAGGGCGTTGGCGAAGCGCAGCGCCATCAGGTTCTGCACGGTTTCCTTGCCCAGGTAGTGATCGATACGAAACACCCGCGACTCATCGAATACCGCGCCGATCGCCGCGTTGATCGCCTGCGCCGACGGCAGCGAGTGGCCGATCGGTTTCTCCAGCACGATGCGTGCGTGGGGGCCGGCCAGGCCGGCGATCTGCAGGTGCGAGGCAATCTCCTCGAACAGGTCGGGCGCGGTGGCCAGGTAGTAGACCCGCACGCGCTCGCCGGCGGCGCCCAGGTGCTTGCCCAGGCGGCCGAAATCGGCGCCCTGGCTGGCGTCCATGGCGAAATAGTCGAGGCGCGCGGCGAAGCTCTGCCAGGTGTCGTTGTCGAAGTCGGCGCGCGCCACCTGGGCGCGACAGCGGCGTTCGGCGAGGGCCTGGTAGGCGGCGCGGCTGTGCTGGCTGCGCGCCAGGGCGAGGATGCGCATGTCGGCATGCAGCCGACCGACGCGGTGCAGGTGGTAGAGCGCCGGCAGCAGCTTGTGCAGGGCCAGATCGCCCGTGCCGCCAAACACCAGCATGTCACAGGGAATGCTCAAAGCGGGAACTCCGACTCGGTTTAGCCGTGCGGGGGCGGCGGCCATGTAGTATAACTACAAGGTCACTACAACCCGGCGTGCCCCCGATCATAACCGAGTCGCAACTCGGATGAGGCCAGCCGGTGAATTCGCCACTTTATTCAGCCGAGCCTATTTCCGTGAATTTGTTGCAACACATCGCCCAGTCGCGTCACCTGTTACGCAAGTCGGAGCTCAAGGTGGCCGACCATGTGCTACTCGACCCGGCCGCGGTGATGCACAGCTCCATGGCCGACCTGGCGCACAGCGTCGGCATCAGCGAGCCGACCATCGTGCGCTTCTGCCGCGCCATCGGCTGCAGCGGTTTCCAGGACCTCAAGCTGAAGCTGGCGCAGAGCCTGGCTGCCGGCGCCAGCTTCGGCCAGTTCGCCATCCATGAAGACGATTCGGTCGCCGACTTCAGCCTGAAGATCTTCGACACCACCCTGCACACCCTGATCGAGGTGCGCGAGAAACTCGATCCGCAGGCCCTGCAGCGTGCCATCGCCGCCTGCGCCCAGGCCCAGCGCGTGGAGTTCTATGGCTTCGGCGCCTCCGGTGCGGTGGCGGCGGATGCCCAGCACAAGTTCTTCCGCCTGCTGCTGACCGCCGCCGCCTACTCCGACCCGCACATGCAGGCGATGAGCGCGGTGACCCTCAAGCCCACCGATGTGGCCATCTGCATCTCCCAGTCCGGGCGTTCCAAGGACCTGCTGATCACCGCCAACCTGGTGCGCGAGGCCGGCGCCACCCTGATCACCCTGTGTCCGAGCCAGACCCCGCTGGCCGACCTGGCCACGGTCAACCTGGCCATCGACGTGCAGGAAGACACCGAGATCTACACCCCGCTGACCTCGCGCATCGCCCACCTGGTGGTGATCGACGTGCTGGCCATGGGCGTGGCCATGGCCCGCGGGCCGAGCCTGGTCAACCACCTCAAGAGCGTCAAGCGCAGCCTGCGCAGCCTGCGTCTGTCGCCCAAGTCGGTGAAGTCGCACGAGGACTAGCCGGCGCCAGCTCCGGTCCCTGTCCCGGATTACGCCTGGGTCTGCTCCATGAATGTAGGCGGGCTGCGGCGCACAAGCACACACCGCCGCTGGTCGGAGTCATCGCAACTTCATCGCCTAGCCCCCAAAGCGTCACATCCCGGGCCGATCCTGTAACTCCCGTTATTCAGCCTGGGAGACCTGAGATGCCTCGTTATTCGGATGAAGCGCAGTCGCACGTCAGCAGCGATGCAAAGAGCCGGCGCAAGCTGCTCGATCAGCGGCGCATGGAATACCGCCGCGCCATCGAAAGTTACGCCGAGCGCCGTCAGTTGCAGGAACAACTGGCCGATTACCCGGAACTGATCGCGGCTAACTACCTGGCCGCCGTTCAGGCGCCGGCTCGGCGAAACTCTCAGCCAGGGCGTTGATCTGGCTGCGCTGATCGCGCACGAAGGCGAAGAACGCCTGGGCCACCGGCGACAGGTATTTGCCGCGCGGGTGCACCAGGCACCAGCTGCGCAGCAAGGGCAGTTCCGCCACCGGCAATTCGCGCAGTGCGCCGCAGGCCAGTTCGCGGCGCACCGCGTGGCGCGGCAGCAGGGCCAGGCCGAGACCGGCGAGTACCCCTTCGAGCTGGCTTTCGGTCGAGCCGAGCTCCAGGGTCTGGGCGAAGTGCGCGCGTTTCTGGTGGCAATATTCCTCGCCCGCCTGGCGGCTGCCCGAGCCGCGTTCGCGCACCAGCAGCGGCCAGGCGGTGAGGTCCTGCAGGCACAGTAGCCCCTGGCTGCACAGCGGGTGCGTCGCCGGCGCCACTGCGACTATCGGGTTGTTGAGGAACGGCAGGAATTCCAGATTCAGGTCCGTCGGTACCTGCGACATGATCAACAAGTCATCGCGATTGGCGCTCAGACGCTTGAGGGCCTGGGTGTGGTTGGTGACCACCAGCTGCAAGCTGACTTCCGGGTAGTGGCGGCGAAAAGCGGCGAACAGGTGGGGAGTGAAGTACTTCGCGCTGGATTCGACGGCCAGGCTCAGCTGTCCCTGCAGGCTGCCCTGCAGGTCGCCCAGCTGCATATCCAGGCTTTCCAGGCGACCGAAAATATCTGCGCTGGCCCGCTGCAGGGCTTCGGCGGCGTCGGTCAGATAGAGCTTCTTGCCGACGTAATCGAACAGCGGCTGGCCGAGCAGCTCTTCTAGTTGGCGGATCTGCAGGCTGACCGCCGGCTGGGTTAGCGCCATGTCTTCGGCGGCGCGGCTGTAGGAGCGCTGCTGGCACACCGAGCGGAACACCTGAAGTTGGCGCAGGGTGATGCGCATCAAGGATTTGCGCACGGGATATCTCCTTGGCCGGATGGCGTCTTGCAGCAGGTCTGCCCGCTGAGTGTATAAGCTATGGCTTATGGCCAGGCAAATAATTATTGATTTTGGTTATCCAGCACTCGGGCGTAGGGTGAATGGGCAGCGATTATCTGTCTGTCCCCTGGGTCGAGGAAGCACGTGTGATCAAGAAACTCCTGATTGCCAACCGCGGCGAGATTGCCGTGCGCATAGTGCGCGCTTGCGCCGAGATGGGCGTCCGTTCGGTGGCCGTCTATTCCGAAGCAGACCGCCATGCCCTGCATGTCAAGCGTGCCGACGAGGCCCACTGCATCGGCGACGAGCCGCTGGCCGGCTACCTGAACCCGCGCAAGCTGGTCAACCTGGCGGTGGAAACCGGCTGCGATGCCTTGCATCCGGGCTATGGCTTCCTCTCGGAGAACGCCGAACTGGCGAACATCTGCGCCGAGCGCGGGATCAAGTTCATCGGCCCGGCCGCCGAGGTGATCCGCCGCATGGGCGATAAGACCGAGGCGCGGCGCAGCATGATCAAGGCCGGCGTGCCGGTTACCCCGGGCACCGAGGGCAATGTCGCCGACATCGCCGAGGCCCTGGCCGAGGCCGAGCGCATCGGTTATCCGGTGATGCTCAAGGCCACCAGCGGCGGCGGCGGCCGCGGCATTCGCCGCTGCAACTCGCGCGAAGAACTGGAGCAGGCGTTTCCGCGGGTGATCTCCGAGGCGACCAAGGCCTTCGGCTCGGCGGAGGTCTTCCTGGAAAAGTGCATCGTCAATCCCAAGCACATCGAGGCGCAGATCCTCGGCGACAGTTTCGGCAACGTGGTGCACCTGTTCGAGCGCGACTGCTCGATCCAGCGGCGCAACCAGAAGCTCATCGAGATCGCCCCCAGCCCCCAACTGACCCCCGAGCAGCGCGCCTACATCGGCGATCTGGCGGTGCGCGCGGCCAAGGCCGTGGGTTACGAGAACGCCGGCACCGTGGAGTTCCTCCTGGCCGAGGGCGAGGTGTACTTCATGGAGATGAACACCCGGGTGCAGGTGGAGCACACCATCACCGAGGAAATCACCGGCATCGACATCGTCCGCGAGCAGATCCGCATCGCTTCCGGCCTGCCGCTGTCGGTCAAGCAGGAGGACATCATCCATCGCGGCTTCGCCCTGCAGTTCCGCATCAACGCCGAGGACCCGAAGAACAACTTCCTGCCGTCCTTCGGCAAGATCACCCGCTACTACGCCCCCGGCGGCCCCGGCGTGCGCACCGACACGGCGATCTATACCGGCTACACCATTCCGCCCTATTACGACTCCATGTGCCTGAAGCTGATCGTCTGGGCGCTGACCTGGGAAGAGGCGCTGGACCGCGGCCTGCGCGCGCTCGACGACATGCGTGTGCAAGGGGTGAAGACCACCGCCGCCTATTACCAGGAAATCCTGCGCAACCCGGAGTTTCGCAGCGGCCAGTTCAACACCAGCTTCGTCGAAGCCCATCCGGAGCTGACCGAGTACTCGATCAAGCTCAACCCATCGCACCTGGCCCTGGCGATTGCCACGGCTATCGCCGCCCACGCCGGCCTGTAAGGGGAACCCAGTCATGTCCAAGAAGATATTTGTTACCGACACCATCCTGCGCGACGCCCACCAGTCGCTGATCGCCACGCGCATGCGCACCGAGGACATGCTGCCGATCTGTCCCAAACTCGACCGGGTCGGCTACTGGTCGCTGGAAGTCTGGGGCGGCGCCACCTTCGACGCCTGCGTGCGCTTCCTCAAGGAAGACCCCTGGGAGCGTCTGCGTCAGCTCAAGGCGGCGCTGCCCAACACCCGCCTGCAGATGCTCCTGCGCGGGCAGAACCTGCTCGGCTACCGCCACTACAGCGACGACGTGGTGCGTGCCTTCGTCGCCAAGGCGGCGGTGAATGGCATCGACGTGTTCCGCATCTTCGACGCGATGAACGACGTGCGTAACCTGCGCGTGGCCATCGAGGCGGTCAAGGCCGCCGGCAAGCATGCCCAGGGCACCATCGCCTACACCACCAGCCCGGTGCATACGGTCGCGGCCTTCGTCGAACAAGCCAAGCAGATGGAAGCCATGGGCTGCGACTCGGTGGCGATCAAGGACATGGCCGGCCTGCTCACCCCCTATGCCACCGGCGAGCTGGTCAAGGCGCTGAAGGCCGAGCAGTCGCTGCCGGTCTTCATCCACTGCCACGATACCGCCGGCCAGGCCTCGATGTGCCAGATGAAGGCGATCGAGAACGGCGCCAGCCATATCGACACCGCCATCTCCAGCTTCGCCTGGGGCACCAGCCACGCCGGCACCGAATCGATGGTCGCGGCCCTGCGCGGCAGCGAATACGACACCGGCCTGGACCTGGAACTGCTGCAGGAAATCGGTCTGTACTTCTATGCGGTGCGCAAGAAGTACCACCAGTTCGAGAGCGAGTTCACCACCGTCGACACCCGCGTGCAGGTCAATCAGGTGCCGGGCGGGATGATGTCCAACCTGGCCAACCAACTCAAGGAACAGGGCGCCCTGCAGCGGATCGACGAGGTGTTCGCCGAGATTCCGCGGGTGCGTGCCGACCTCGGCTTCCCGCCGCTGGTCACGCCGACCTCGCAGATCGTCGGCACCCAGGCGGTGTTCAACGTGTTGGCCGGCGAGCGCTACAAGACCATCACCAACGAGGTCAAACTCTACCTGCAAGGCCGCTACGGCAAGGCGCCCGGCAAGATCGACGAGCAACTGCGCAAGCAGGCGATCGGCAGCGAGGAGGTGATCGAGGGGCGCCCGGCCGACCTGCTCAAGCCGGAAATGGCCAAGCTGCGCGAGGAAATCAGCCTGCTGGCCAAGTCCGAGGAAGACGTGTTGACCTACGCCATGTTCCCCGATATCGGGCGCAAGTTCCTCGAGGAGCGGGCCGCCGGCACCCTCAAGCCGGAAGTGCTGCTGCCGATTCCCGAAGCCGGTGCCGTGGCGTCGGCCGGGGGCGAGGGCGTACCGACCGAGTTCATCATCGACGTGCACGGCGAAAGCTACCGCGTCGACATCACCGGGGTCGGGGTGAAGACCGACGGCAAGCGCCACTTCTACCTGTCCCTCGACGGCATGCCGGAAGAGGTGGTGTTCGAGCCGCTTAATCAGTTCGTCGCCGCTGGCGGCAACAAGCGCAAGCAGGCCAGCGCAGCGGGCGACGTCAGCACCAGCATGCCGGGCAATATCGTCGAGGTGCTGGTGCAGGAAGGCGACGTGGTCAAGACCGGCCAGGCCGTGCTGATCACCGAGGCGATGAAGATGGAAACCGAAGTCCAGGCGCCCATCGCCGGTACCGTCAAGGTGGTGCATGTGGCCAAGGGCGACCGGGTCAACCCGGGCGAAGTGCTGATCGAAATAGAAGCTTAACCTCGGAGCTCCGGCTGGTTGAACAGGCATTCGATCAGGTTTGCCGGGGCTTCTTTTTTATTCCGCAGTCGGGCGCTGGCCCCCTGCTTTCCCCTGGGGAGCCGCGCGGCTCCCTATTTTTCCGGTTATGTCCCGCCTGCTGTGTCCTCGGCGCCTGCATGGGCAGCGGGGAGGCGGCAAAGCACCGGGATTCAGCACAACTCGGTGTCGGGACATGACCTTTTTATCCGCTGGGCGGGAATGCTGCCGGTGCTGTGGCGCCGGCAGATGATCGGAGGTAGGCGCGGTGGGGCTTGACCCGGTGGTACTGTTTTTTATCTTCGGCCTCTGCGCCGGCCTGCTGAAAAGCGAGCTGAAGCTGCCGCCGGCGCTCTATGAGACCCTGTCGATCATCCTGCTGCTGGCCATCGGTCTGCATGGCGGGGTGGAGCTGGCGGAGCAGGCCAGCCTGCAGCTGCTGGGCCAGGCGCTGCTGGTGCTCGGTTTGGGTGTGGTGCTGCCGGTGCTGGCCTTCGCCGTGCTGCGCGGCCTGGGCTTCGACCGGGTCAATGCGGCGGCAGTGGCGGCGCACTACGGCTCGGTGAGCGCCGGCACCTTCGCCGTGGTGGTGGCGTTCATGCTGGCCCGCGGCATCGAGTTCGAGAGTTACATGCCGCTGTTCGTGGCGATCCTGGAAATCCCGGCGATCCTGGTCGGCATCCTCCTGGCCAAGGGCCTGGCCCGCGACACCGACTGGCGCGAGCTGGGCCGGGAGATCTTCCTCGGCAAGAGCATCATGCTGCTGCTCGGCGGCCTGATCATCGGCGCGGTGGCCGGCAAGGAGGCGATCAAGCCGCTGGAGCCGCTGTACACCAGCATGTTCAAGCCGGTGCTGGCGTTCTTCCTGCTGGAGATGGGCCTGATCGCCTCCGGCCAGCTCGGCGCGCTCAGGCAGTTCGGCCTGCGCCTGCTCGGCTTCGCCCTGCTGATGCCGTTGCTCGGCGCGCTGATCGGCGCCTTGCTGGCGCGCCTGATGGGCCTGTCGCTGGGCGGCACCGCGGTGCTCGCGACCCTGGCGGCCAGTGCCTCCTACATCGCCGTGCCGGCAGCCATGCGCCTGGCCTTGCCCGCGGCCAATCCGTCACTGTCGCTGACCGCTTCGCTGGGGATCAGCTTCCCCTTCAATATCCTGCTCGGCATCCCGCTGTACCTGGCGCTGGCCGAACAACTGATCGCCTGGGGACTCTGAGATGAACGCACACAGCCGCACCCTGCTCACCGTGATCTGCGAAGCCGCGCTGGAGAAAAAACTGCTGGCCGATCTGGAAGCGCTCGGCGCGCCCGGCTGGACCCTCTCCGACGCCCGCGGCCGTGGCAGCCGCGGCGTACGCAGCGCCGGCTGGGACACCGAAGGCAATATCCGGGTGGAAATCATCTGCGCCCGGGACCTCGCCGAACGCCTCGCCACTCACCTGCAGGGCCAGTACTACGCCAACTTCGCCATGGTCTGCTATCTGGCCCAGGTGGAAGTGCTCAGGCCGGAGAAGTTCTGAAGGGCTTGCGAATAAAGCGCCGATTTTCCGGGTGCGCCAAGGCTTGTCCGGCTACGGGGGCTGCCGGTAGGCGACGGTTGGTACTTGGTGGTAGGGCAAATTAACTGTATTTATATACAGTATTTGTCGGAGTCGCCCCATGTCCGTTTCCCTGCCGCCACGCGGTCGCGCTAGCGCCAGCAACCCGCACAACCGCTTCGCCCCGACCCGCTCGGTGGCCGAGGACGACGGTTGGTTCCAGGACGAGACGCCGCCGTCGCGTGCCACCGAGGTGCGCAGCGAACTGGCGAAGACGGTGATCACCCGCAACAACTCGCCGGATGTCGGTTTCGACCGTTCGCTGAACCCCTATCGTGGCTGCGAGCACGGCTGCATCTATTGTTTCGCCCGGCCCAGCCACGCCTACTGGGACCTGTCGCCGGGCATCGATTTCGAAACCCGGCTGATCGCCAAGACCAACCTGGCCAGCCGTCTCGAGGAAGAACTGCAGAAGCCCGGCTATGTGCCGCAGCCGATTGCCCTGGGCATCAACACCGACGCCTACCAGCCGATCGAGCGCGAGCAGCGCCTGACCCGCCAGACCCTGGAGATTCTCCTGCGCTACAAGCACCCGGTGCACCTGATCACCAAGGGTTCGCTGATCCTGCGCGACCTCGATCTGCTCGGCGAGCTGGCCGGCCACAACCTGATCAGCGTGGCCTTCAGCCTGACCACCCTGGACGATGAGCTGAAACGCATCATGGAACCACGCGCCGCCTCGCCGGGGGCACGCTTGCGCGCCATGCGCACGCTGCACGAGGCCGGCGTGCCGGTCAGCGTGATCTGCGCGCCGATGATCCCGATGATCAACGACATGGAGCTGGAGCACCTGCTCGAGGCAGCCCGCGATGCCGGCGCGCGCTCGGCCGGCTATGTGCTACTGCGCCTGCCGCTGGAAATCGCCGAGCTGTTCGAGGACTGGCTGCAGGCGCATTTTCCCGAGCGCGCCGTGCATGTCATGAGCCTGATCCGCCAGTCCCGCGGCGGCAAGAACTACGACAGCCGCTTCGGCACTCGCATGTGCGGCGAAGGCCCGTTCGCCGAGCTGCTGGCCCAGCGCTTTCGCCTGGCCAGCCGCAAGCTCGGCCTGGACCACCGCGATACCCAGGGCCTGGACTGCTCGCAGTTCTGCCCGCCGGGGGCGCAGCTGAGTCTGCTTTGATGCGGCCCGGCCAGCCGAGTCGGCGCTCAAAGCGATTTGCGGACGACCAGAGGACAGTCCACCCGTTGGATCCCGGATACCTCCAGGGTCTCGATCAGGTGTTGCGCGGCGCGCTGGCCGATCTCGTAGTAGGGCAGCTGTACCGTGGTCAGCGGCGGCAGGAACAGCTCGGCGATGCCGATCATGTTGTCGTAGCCGAGCACCGCGACGTCAGTGGGGATCTTCAGGCCGCGGGCCAGCAGCACCTGGTAGGCGCAGAAGGCGATACGGTCGTTGCCGCAGATGAGGATGTCGAACTGTGGCCGGTCCTCGACGATGTGCCGCTCGAGGATGCCCGGCGTCTCGCCGTAGGCGTCATGGGCCGAGAGGTCGTACTGCAGCACATCCCCGGGCGCCAGGCCGAACTCGGCGAAGGCGCGCTGCATGCCTTTCTGGCGCAGTTGCCAGGCCAGGCTCTGGCTCGGCAGGTTGATGCACAGCGGGCGGCGATAACCCTGACTCAGGGCGTGTCGCACGGCGCGGTACTGGCCCGCCTCGTCATCCGGTATGTAGCTGACCAGGTTGCTGTCCTCGTCCAGACAGTTGGCGAGGATCAGCGGTTTGCTTTTCAGCCGTTCGGGAATACTCACCCGGCGCAGGCCCATGGCGCTGAAGATCAGGCCGTCGGGACGGTGCGAGAGCATCAGATCGATGCTCTGCTCGCTCGGCGGATCGCTCAGCAGGTTGAGTACGAACACGTTCCAGCCGGCCTGTTGCGCGGTTTGTTCGATGGACAGCAGCAGCTCCACGGCGAACGGCGTGGTCGCGGTGTCCAGGGCGAATACGCCAATGGTCCGGCTCTGCAGGTTGTCGCCGCGAATCTTGCGTGCCGACATGTTGGGCACGAATTGCAGTTCGTCGATGGCGCTGCGTACCCGTTGATAGGTCTCGGGGCTGAGCTTTTCCGGACTGTTGAGCGCCCGCGAGACCGTCATCAGGGACACGCCGGCCAGTCGTGCAACGTCTTTCACAGAAGTCATGCGATGCACCCAGGCGGTGTGAGGCGTGAATCATGCCACAGTGCCGCCGCCTGCCGCGATGGCAGCGGCGTTGCTGGTCTGCGGGCCATGTCCGCTGTTGCGTTCAGGTATCGGCGCTTAAGTGGAGGGGCTGACTTCGTAGGGTGCGCCACGCGCACCAGCCTCGGCGCAGATTTCTGGTGCGCACGGCGCACCCTACCCATTGCGGCCTCTGCAAGCAGTGCCAGCAGCCTATCAGACCCAGCCGCTGGACAGCTGCCAGGCCTGGTGCACCGCCACCCGCCCGCCGCTGCTGCCGAATAGCGCCAGCCCGAGACTGTCCGGTTGCGGGTAGATGCGGCTGCTGAGGCTGAAGCTGCCGTCTGCGGCGAACACCTCGATGGAAGAGCGGTCGAGGAACACCCGCAGCAGCAGGGGTTCCCGGACGGGCGCCAGTGCCACGCTGCGCTGGCCGCTGACTCCCGCGCCCGAGCGGCTGCGGTCGAGTACCAGGCGCTGCAGGTGGGCGTCGTAGTAGAGCAGGGTCTGCTCCTGGCCATCGGCGCTACAGCGCAGGGCGATGCCCAGGCGGCCGTCGCGGCAGCCTGCCACATCCAGTTGCAACTCGATTTCCAGCCTATCGCCGCTCAATCCGGCAAGCGGCTGGCTGCCCGATCCGTCCCAGCAGAGCGCGTCGTCCACCAGCAAGGGTGCTCGGCGCAACGCAGTGAGTTCGCGCGCGGGGTAGCTGTGCAGGCGGCCCTCGTGCAGCTGCAGTTCCCGCGGCAAGCCGAGCATGCCGCACCAGTGTTGGGCCTTGCTCGGCATCGGGCTTTCCCACATGTCCAGCCAGGCCCAGAGCAGGCGTCGGCCATCGGCGGCCAGCAGGGTTTGCGCGGCGTAGAAATCGTGACCGTTATCCAGTTCGATAAAGGGCCCGCCAGTGAAGCGCCAGTCGCTGTCGAGGCGGCCGACCCGGTAGCCGGTGTGGAACCTGTTCAGCCGCTCGAAACCATCCGGCTGCATGCCCTGGGGGGAATACAGCAGCACGTCCTGGCCGTCCAGACGGAACAGGTCCGGGCATTCCCACATATAGCCGTCGCCCTCGCCGCCGCGGCTGGCATAGGCGAGGAACTCCCAGGTGCGCAGGTCGCTGGAGCGGTACAACGGCAGCAACGGCACGTCGCCCAGGCGCGCGCCGGCGATCAGGTACCAGTGCTCGCCGTCGCGCCAGACCTTGGGGTCGCGAAAATGCATGATCGCGGCATCCGGCGCGGTCTCGATAACCGCCCCGTGCTTGACGAAATGCACGCCGTCGTCACTGCTGGCCAGGCACTGGACCTGGCGGATGCTGCGCTCGTCACCCACCTCACCGAGCCAGGTATGCCCGGTGTAGAGCAGCGCCAAGCTGTCGCCGCAGACCACCGCGCTGCCGGAAAAGCAGCCATGGCGGTCGAATTCGTCACCCGGCTGCAGGGCGATGGGCAGGTGCTGCCAATGCACCAGGTCGCGGCTTTTGGCGTGCCCCCAGTACATCGGCCCCCAGCTCGTATCGAATGGGTGGTGTTGATAGAAAACATGGTATTCGCCGCGGAAATACACCACGCCGTTGGGGTCGTTCATCCAGCCGGTTGGGGGGGCGATATGGTAGCCGGGCCGAAAATCGGGCGTGAGGGGGGCGCTGCCCTCGCTCAGCGTTCGCTGGGCGAGGTCGGGAAAAACAGGCATGGAATCGCTCGCAGAAGTGTTGAAAAGGGTTATGCGCAGCCTTGGCGTAACGCGCTGGCTGGATTGCTAGCGGTTGCCGCGGCTTGGCGCGGCAGGCAATTGCCGTCGGCATCGAACAGGTGCAGGCCGGCGAATTCCGGGCGCAGTTCGGCGCGGTCGCCGTGACGCCATTCGGCAGTCGCCGCGCAGCGGCAGATCAGCGGTTCGTCCTGGTCGACATCGAGGTGCACATAGGTTTCGCAGCCCAGGTACTCGACGCCGACCACGCGCAAACCGGCGTCGCCCGATGCCTTCTGCAGGCTCAGGTGCTCGGGGCGGATACCCAGGGTCAGCGGACTGCCGGCCGCCAGCGCGCGGCTGTCGAACGGCAAGGCCGCCAGCTGGCCGAGGGCCGGCGTGCTGATCGCACTGTGCAAGCCCGGCGCGAGCAGCTGCGCCGGCAGGAAGTTCATTCGCGGCGAGCCGAGAAAGCCGGCGACGAAGCGGCTCACCGGCCGCTCGTAGAGTTCGCGCGGCGAGCCGACCTGCTCGATGCGCCCGGCATTGAGCACGACTATCTTGTCGGCCAGGGTCATCGCCTCGACCTGGTCGTGGGTCACGTAGATCATGGTGGTGCCCAGGCTGGCGTGGAGCCGGGCGATCTCGTTGCGCATCTGCACGCGCAGGGAGGCGTCGAGGTTGGACAGCGGCTCGTCGAACAGCAGGATGTCCGGCTCGCGGGCCATCGCCCGGCCCATGGCCACGCGCTGGCGCTGGCCGCCGGAGAGCTCTTTCGGCTTGCGCTGCAATAGCTTGTCCAGTTGCAGTACGCGCGCGGTTTCCAGTACCCGCTCGCGCAGGCTGCGCTTGTCGGTCTTGGCCAGTTTGAGGCCGAAACCGATGTTGTCATAGACGCTCATGTGCGGGTACAGCGCATAGGACTGGAACACCATGCCGACCCCGCGCTCGCGCGGCTCCAGGTCGTTGACCCGGCGCCCGTCGATCAGCAGGTCGCCGGCGCAGATCGACTCCAGCCCGGCGATCAGCCGCAGCAGGGTCGACTTGCCGCAGCCCGAGGGGCCGACGAACACCACGAATTCGCCGCTGGCGATCTCCAGGCTGATGTCGCGCAGGATGCGCAGGCCGCCCAGTTGCTTGTTCACGTTGTCGAGTTGCAACTTGCTCATGCTGTGATTCCTTATTCTTGTGGGGTCAGCCCTTGAGCGCGCCGGTGGTGAGGCCGGAGACGATGCGCCGCTGGAACACCAGCACCAGCAGCACCAGGGGCACTGTGACTATTACCGAGGCGGCCATCAGCAGGCCCCAGGGCAGCTCGTGCTGGCTGCCGCCGGAAATCAGCGCGATCGCCACCGGCACCGTGCGTTCCTGGTCGGTCAGGGTGAAGGTCAGGGCGAAGAGGAACTCGTTCCAGGCGGCGATAAACGCCAGCAGGCCGGTGGTCACCAGCGCCGGCCAGAGCAGCGGCAGCAGCACCCGGGTCAGCGCCACCCAGGGCGAGGCGCCGTCCATGATCGCCGCCTCTTCCAGTTCGCCGGGCAGTTGCCCGATAAAGGTGGTCAGCACCCAGACGGTGAACGGCAGGGTGAAGATGGTGTAGCTGAGGATCAGCGCCCAGGCGCTGTTGTACAGGCCGAGGGCGCGGATCACCTCGAACAGCCCGGAAAGCACCGCGACCTGGGGAAACATCGACACCCCCAGCACCAGCAGCAGTACAGTCCCGCGGCCGCGGAACTTGACCCTGCCCAGGGCGTAGGCGGCGGTCAGGCTGAGGAACAGCGCCAGCGCCACCACGCAGATGGCGACGAATACCGAGTTGCCGATGGCCTGCAGGAACGACGCCTGCTGCAACACCGCGGTGTAGTTAGAGAAGTCCGGCTTATCGAGCCAGTAGCTCACCTGGAACAGGGCGCTGGACGGTTTCAGCGAGGTCAGCACCGCGTAGTAGAAGGGGAATACCGCGTACAGCAGCAGGATGCCAATGGCGACGCAGAAGCCCAGGCGCAGCAGTGTTTTTTTCAGTAAGCGCAGGCTCATCAGCGCACCTCCATCTGACGGCGGCCGAGGTAGAGATAAAGCACGGCGATCACCGCCACTATCAGGAACAGCAGGGTCGAGGCGGCGCTGCCGTAGCCGACGTCCTGGAATTCCACCAGTTGCTGGCGGGCGTAGATCGACATGCTCATGGTCGATGAGGAGTTCGAGGTCAGCACATAGATGACGTCGAACACCCGCAACGAGTCGAGGATGCGGAAGATCGCCGCTACCAGCAGCGCCGGCATCAACAACGGCAGGGTGACCCGCCAGAACACCTTGAGCGGGTGCACGCCGTCGACCCGGGCGGCCTCGTAGCAATCGCCCGGCAGCATCTGCAAGGCGGCCAGCATCAGCAGTGCAACGAAGGGCACGGTCTTCCACACATCGACCATGATCACCGCCCACATCGACAGGCTGGCGTCGGCGGTCCAGGCCAGGGGCGCGTCGATCAGGCCGAGGCCGAGCATCAGGTGATTGATGATGCCGAACTGGTCGTTGAGCATCCAGGCCCAGATCTTCGCCGAGACGATGGTGGGAATTGCCCAGGGGATCAGGATCATGGCGCGCACCAGCGCCCGGCCGGTGAAGCGGACGTTGAGCAACAGGGCCACCGCCAGGCCGATGCAGATCTCAAGGCTCACCGACACCGCGGTGAAGTGCAGGGTGTTGCGCACGGCCTGCCACCACAGCGGGTCGACCAGGATGCCCGACCAGCCATCGCCATCAATGGCCAGGTAGTTGCTCAGGCCGATGAAGGCCCCGGCCCCGGCGTCGCTAAGGCTGGTATCGGTCAGGCTGAACCAGAAGGTGCGCAGCAACGGCCAGCCGGCCACCAGCAACAGGCACAGCAGCATCGGCGTCAGAAACAGCCAGGCGGCGCGGATGCGCCGGCGCTGCACGGGCGTTTCCTTAATGGGTAGGGGCTCGTCGTAGAACGGCTGGGCCCGGGAGATAGAGGTCGTCATGGCAGTTCCTTGGCGGTTACCAGTTGCGGCGCTTGATGCGCTTGAGATCGCTGCCCAGCTCGGTCACCGCCTGATCGACGGGGGCCTCGCCGGAGAGTACGCCGTGCACGCGGTCGAACAGGGCATTGGATACCCGTGGGTAGCGGTCGGCGGTGATTGCCGCGGGGCGCATCACGCCTGCATCGAGAATGGTGCGCAGTTGGCTGTAATAGGGCATCGCCGCGAGCAGCTCGGGGTCTTCGTAGAGCGATTCGATCACCGGGTTGTAGGCGCCGACCAGGGCACGGCGCTTCTGCTGCTGGGCGCTGGTCAGGTAGGCCACCAGTTCGCCGGCGAGCTTGGGCTCGGCGCTGTAGCGCGACACCGACAAGCCCCAGCCGCCGAGGGTCGAGGCATGGCTGCCGTTCTCGCCGCCCTTGGGCAGCGGGGCGATGCCGACCTGGCCCTTGATCGCGCTCTCCGGGCTCTGCACCAGGGCCCAGGCATAGGGCCAGTTGCGCATGAACAGCGCATTGCTGGACTGGAACACGCCGCGGCCTTCTTCTTCGGTGTAGTTGAGCACGCCGCGCGGGGAGATATCGCCGACCCAGCTCTTGGCCAGGGTCAGGGCGGTGCGCGTGGCCGGGCTGTCGACCTGGATATTGCCCTGGGCATCGATCAAGCCGCCGCCGGGCTGGCTGCCGATCCACTCCAGGGCGTTGCAGGTCAGGCCCTCGTAGGCGCGGCCCTGGAACACATAGCCCCACAGATTGGCGTTGCCGGCCTCGCGCTCGGCCTGCTGGATGCTGCGTGCGGTGGTGGTGAGTTCGTCCCAGGTTTGCGGCACCGGCTTGCCGTGTTTTTCCAGCAGATCCTTGCGGTAGTAGAGCAGGCCCGAGTCGGTGAACCAGGGCATGCTCACCAGCCGGCCGTCGACGGTGGCGTTGTCCAGCTGCGCCTGGAAATAGCCCTGGGTGGCGTTGGCTGGCAGTACTTCATGCAGGTCGAGCAGGTGATTGGCGAGCATGCCGGGCCAGACCACGTCGATCTGGATGATGTCGATGTCGGCCGATTGGGCGCTGAGAATCTGCTGATAGAAGGACAAGCGCTCGGTCGCCGAATTGGGCGTCGACACCACCTCGACGCTGTGCCCGGTCTGTTTCGACCAGGCTTCGACGGCTTCCTTGCACAGCTGCAATTCGGCGCCCACGGCGCCGCAGGAAATGGTCAGGTTGGCCGCGTTGGCGAGTGCAGGCAGGCCGCTGCAGAGCATCAGCAGAGCCGCGGGAAGAGCCGCTTTCAGTCGTTGCATAAGAACCTCAGGAATTTTTATTTTTGTTGAAGATAACGTTAACATCGCTAATATAGCAGCACATCCGCGGATGTACACCTCCAATTTTCCCGGTATCCGGCCATTCCCCGAGCACCGGATCAGGGGCGGATTGGAATACAGAATAAAAACAAATAGAGGTAGACCCATGCAGCACGCAGCACGATATCTACTGGCCGGCCTGCTCAGCAGTTCGGCAACGGTCTCGGCCCTGGCCGCCAGCCCCATGACCCTGGAAGAGCGTATGCTCGCGCTGGAAGCCAGAGCCAGCGCCGCTGAAATGCGTGCGTCCGCTGCCGAACAACAAGCCCAGGCCATCGCCCTTGAGCTGCAGCGGCTCAAGGGCGGCAGCCCCGATCTTTCCGCCTCGGCGCAGGCAACGGCGCCCGTTCTGGATGCTCGCCTGGCAAAAGTCGAAGCCCGCCAGGAGGCCCTGGAAAAGCTCGGCCGTAGCGAGACCCAGAACCCCAGCAAGCTGACCAACGGCTTCAGCTTCAACGGCTATGCCCGCTCCGGACTGCTGGTCGGCGAAGGGCTGAGCGGCGGACGTGGCGGCCCCTATGTTACGCCGGCCGGTTCGGTTGGCGGCGCCGTTGGGCGGCTCGGCAACGAAGACGATACCTATATGCGTATCGACCTGTCGAAAGAGCTGCATGCCGAGAACGGCACCCGCTCCAAAGTCACAGTGTCGATTGCCGACGGGGTGGAAACCTCCAACGACTGGACGGCCGCAGAAAGCAGCCTGAACGTGCGCCAGGTGTATGCCGCCCTCGACCATATCGCCGCCTTCAAGGGCAACCCCATGCTGGAAAATGCCAGCCTGTGGGCGGGCAAGCGCTACGACCGGGATACCTTCGACATCCATTGGCTGGACTCGGATGTGGTCTATCTGGCCGGTACCGGCGGCGGCATCTACGACCTGCAGCTCGGCGACAACTGGCGTTCCAACTTCTCCCTGATGGGCCGCGATTACGGCGACTTCAGCGCCACTGGCGGTGACGGTGACGTGGAAAGCTACATCCTCACGTCCAACCAGTTCTTCGCCGACGGCCGCTGGCAGTGGATGCTCAATGCCATAGGCGCGAACAAGAACGATACCCGCAGCAACGCTGCCGGGCTGACCCCCGCCGACTCCGGCGTGCAGAGTATGCTGGCCCATCACCAGAAGGGCTTCTTCGGCCGCGAGGGCTTCTTCAAGACGGCGCTGCTGTATGGCCAGGGCCTCGGTGCAGAGGTCAAGAACCTGGGCTCGGATGGAGAGCTGCTCGACGACGCCAAGGCCTTGCGCCTGGCGCTCTATGGCCAGACACCGCTGGCCCGTGGCTGGCGGATCGCCCCCAGCCTGCTCGCCGAGCAAAGCCAGGACCGCTACGTCGGCGGCGACGATTACCGCTGGATGACCCTCAATCTGCGCCTGGCCAAGGAAGTCAGCAGCAACTTCGAGATGGTCTATGAAATGAGCTGGCAAACCATGGACCTCGACCCCAAAGGTTATCAGCAGCGCAATGCGGTCGATGGCAGCTTCTGGAAACTGACCGTGGCGCCGACGTTCAAGCCCGACATGGGCGGCTTCTTCACCCGCCCCGAGCTGCGGGTGTTCGCCAGCCTGATGGACTGGTCGGCGGATCTGGATAACTACAGCGACTCAGACGCCTTCGGCGAGGATGGCTTCCAGGCCGGTGGTCTCTGGCAGTTCGGCGTGCAGATGGAAACCTGGTTCTAACACCCACGCCCGTGGCGCCACGGACGGCGGAAAAGCCCCAGGCGCTACGCCCTGGCCGAACGCAGCAGTTTTCCAGTGGTCATGTGCTCGTTAACTGTTGCATGCATGGGTAGGGTGCGCCGTGCGCACCAGTGCAGGTCTGGGGCCGGGCGCACGCGGGTAGGTTGGCGCTGAGCGCAGCGAAGCCCAACAGGCAGTGGCATGTCTCGTTGGGCTTCGTCGCTTTGCTCCTCAGACTACGCTCCCGACCCAACGGCTGATCGCCTTGCAACACGCAATGGGGACGTAGCCTTTTCAATTATCTATCGATGTGGAGACATCCCATGTACTTGGTCTGTGGCGAAGCCCTGTTCGATTTCTTCAGCCTGGGACCCGGCGCGCGCAGCAGCGAGCTGGCGTTCAAGGCGCTGGCCGGCGGCTCGCCGTTCAACGTGGCGGTCGGTTTGCGCCGCCTCGGCAGCGAGGCGGCGCTGTTCACCGGCATATCCGGCGACTACCTCGGCGCCCGCCTGCGCCTAGTGCTGGCCGAGGAGGGGGTGTGCGGCGATTACCTGATCGCCAGCGTCGCACCGACCACCCTGGCCATGGTCGGAGTGGATGCCCAGGGTTCGCCGCAGTATTCGTTCCGCGGCGAGGGCTGCGCCGACCGCCAGCTGCGCCGCGAGCACCTGCCGCAGCTGAGCGAGCGGGTGCGCGGCCTGCATGTCGGCTCCTATTCGCTGGTGGTCACCCCGGTCGCCGACACCCTGTTCGAGCTGGTCGGCCGCGAATCCGAGCGGCGCCTGATCAGCCTCGACCCCAATGTGCGGCTCAACGTCGAGCCGGATATCGCCCTGTGGCGCCGGCGTATCGAGGCCTTCGCCGCCTACGCCCACCTGATCAAGGTCAGTGAGGAGGACCTGAGCCTGCTCTACCCCGACCAAGACCCGCAGGCCGTGGCCCAGCGTTGGCTCGGCCAGCGTTGCCAGCTGGTGTGCCTGACCCACGGCGGCGCTGGCGCCAGCGTACACAGCCGCGCCCATGGCCACTGGTCGGTGCCGGCCGTTGCGGTGCAGACCCGCGACACGGTCGGTGCCGGCGATACCTTTCAGGCCGCCTTGCTTGCCTACCTGTCCCGCCATGGCCTGGACAGCCCGTCGGGGCTGGCCGGGATATCCCGCGAACAGCTCGACGCCATGCTCGGGCTGGCGGTCGGGGCCGCGGCGCTGACCTGTTCGCGGGTCGGCCCGGACCTGCCGCACTGGCACGAACTCGAAGCGTTTTGATCGACCTGCCCCCCTCGCCCCCCAGGAGCCGATATGCCGCACTCTGCCTCATCCATTGATGTCACCCGCCTGGCCAGTTGGCAGGCCCTCGCCGCGCACCGCGAACAGCTCGACGATTTCAGCCTGCGCCAGGTCTTCGCCGCGGATCCCCAGCGCTTCGCCACGTTCTCGCTGAACGACTGCGGTCTGTTTCTCGACTACTCGAAGAACCTGATCGACACCCGCACCCGCGAACTGCTGGTCGGCCTGGCCGAGGAGGCTGGACTGCAGCCGGCGATCCGCGATCTGTTCGACGGCGCCCTGGTCAATGGCTCGGAACAGCGTCCGGCCCTGCACACCGCCTTGCGCCGGCCGATCGGCGACCGGGTATTGGTCGACGGGGTCGACGTGATGCCCGAGGTGCAGCGCGTGCTCAAGCGCATGAGCGAACTGGTCGGCCGGGTGCACAACGGCCTGTGGCGTGGCTACACGGAAAAGCCGATCACCGATGTGGTGAATATCGGCATCGGCGGCTCCTTCCTCGGCCCGCAACTGGTCTCTGAGGCCTTGCTGCCGTTCGCCCAGCGCGGGGTGCGCTGCCATTACCTGGCCAATATCGACGGCAGCTCGTTCCATGAACTGGCCGCCAAGCTGCACGCCGAAACCACCCTGTTCATCGTCTCGTCGAAGACCTTCAACACCCTGGAAACCCTGAAGAACGCGCAGGCCGCGCGCAGCTGGTACCTGGCCCAGGGCGGCAGCGAGACCGAGTTGCACCGGCACTTCATGGCCGTATCCAGCAACCGTGAGGCGGCCATGGCCTTCGGTATCCGCGAGGAGAACATCCTGCCGATGTGGGACTGGGTCGGCGGGCGCTACTCGCTGTGGTCGGCCATCGGCCTGCCGATCGCCCTGTCGATCGGCATCTCCAATTTCAAGGAACTGCTGGCCGGTGCCTACCGCATGGACCAGCACTTCCAGAGCGCGCCCTTCGAACGCAACATGCCGGTGCTGCTGGCCCTGCTGGGCATCTGGTACGGCAATTTCTGGGGCGCGCAGAGCCACGCGATCCTGCCGTACGACCATTACCTGAGAAACATCACCAAGCATTTGCAGCAGCTGGACATGGAATCCAACGGCAAGCGCGTGCGCCAGGACGGCAGCCCGGTGACCACGGCCAGCGGCCCGGTGATCTGGGGCGGTGTCGGCTGCAACGGCCAGCACGCCTATCACCAGCTGCTGCACCAGGGCACCGCGCTGATCCCGGCGGACTTCATCGTGCCGGTGAGCAGCTACAACCCGGTCGCCGACCACCACCAGTGGCTGTTCGCCAACTGCCTGTCGCAGAGCCAGGCATTGATGCTCGGCAAATCCCGCGCCGAAGCCGAAGCCGAGCTGCGTGCCCAGGGCGTCGACGACGACCAGGTGCAGCGCCTGGCGCCGCACAAGGTGATCCCCGGCAATCGGCCGAGCAACACCCTGGTGCTCGAGCGGGTCAGCCCGGGACGCCTGGGCGCCCTGATCGCCCTGTACGAGCACAAGGTGTTCGCCCAGAGCGCGATCTGGGGCACCAACGCCTTCGACCAGTGGGGCGTGGAACTGGGCAAGCAGCTCGGTCAGGGTGTCTATGCGCGCCTGGTCGGCAGTGCGAAAGACGCTGCCGAGGACGGCTCTACCCAGGGTCTGGTCGAGTTCTTCCGCGGCCGTCATCGCGGCTGATCGGGCAGCGCCGGGGCCGCGGCACAGCGCATCCTGCCAATGCTCAGCCCGACCGGTTCAGCCGCTCGACAGGGGCGGCTGCGCGCATCGAGGCCTCACAGAAGCCGTCGGTTTCCCGCAACAAGAACGATCAGGAGCACCTCAGCCCGCCGCGCGCGATTCATCCAGCTGTAACTCGACACCCAGCTGGCCAGACAGGCAGGGCCAGCGCTTCCAGGCGGCTTCGGTTTGCGGGTCGCTCAGGCGCTCGCGATAGGCGCGTACCGAGGCCTGATCGAAGCTGGCCTCGTCGAGCATGCCATCCACCGCGTGATGCACGGCTTCGTCCAGCTGATTGGCGAAGGGTTCGCCGATCAGCTGATGGGCGATCAGGTTGGCCACCGTGGTGTTCAGCGGAATCAATGGCTGGCCCAGGTGGGTGATGTAGCGGTCGTTGACCTCCTCGACCAGGCGATGGGCCAGGTAGGCCTCGTCGAGCAGGCCGTCGAGGCCGTCATGCCCGCTGATCAGTGCGGGCGGCTGCAGAAAGAACTGCTCGGCGACCTTCAGCACCGGCTTGATCTGCGCCTCGATGCCGGCTTCGCGGGCGACCTGGTTGGCCGCCTCAAGGACATCGGGAACCTGTTCGATATAGGCGCTGACAAAGCGCGTGAGCACCCCGAGGGTGTCGGTGTCGGGCAGGCGGATGGAGGGGTGCAGGTGTTCCAGTTGCGTGGCCAGTTGTGCAGAGAGTTGCTTGCTGCCGGCTTCGTGTCGGTTCGCGTGCTGAATCAGTTCGCGTAATGCGGGGATGTTCATGACTACTCCTGAAGTAAGGACATGGGCGTGAACCATAGCTGCTGGGAGACGATAGCTAAGACGTAATTGTCATATTTCTTTAATGGTTATTCGAGTCCGCTATAACGTTGCCTCGGCGATTATTTTTCGCTCCCCCCCACCGTAGTGTTTAGCACAGGCCTTGCGCGGCATTTGGTCATTTTCGTGTTGACGTTGCCAGGCCGAAGTCGCCGTCTATACTCGAACCCGAAGGGCAGTACTTGGTAACACCGGAAGGGCTTCGGCACGGAGAGGTTTCGACAGTTGTATGGCGCTCGATCCTTTTGCTGCAAGTCCGCCGGCGGGATAACAAGAACGATAAGGGGAACCCGCAATGATGCGACATCCACGCGTTTGGATGAGCCTCCTGCTGTGCTTGGCATTCAGTTCGGCGCACGCCAGCTGGACGGTCAATATGGCGCCCGGAGCTACCGAGGTCAGTCGCTCGGTGTTTGACTTGCACATGACCATTTTCTGGATCTGCGTCGTGATCGGCGTGGTGGTATTCGGCGCGATGTTCTGGTCGATGCTGGTCCACCGCCGCTCGACCGGGCAGCAGCCCGCGCACTTTCACGAAAGCACCACGGTGGAGATCCTCTGGACCGTGGTGCCGCTGGTGATTCTGGTGCTGATGGCCATTCCGGCGACCAAGACCCTGATCGAAATCTACGACAGCTCGGAATCCGAACTGGACATCCAGATCACCGGCTACCAGTGGAAGTGGCACTACAAATACCTGGGCCAGGACGTCGAGTTCTTCAGCAACATGGCCACGCCGAAAGAGCAGATCGACAATCGCGCCGCCAAGGGCGAGCACTATCTGCTCGAGGTCGACGAGCCGCTGGTGGTGCCGGTCGGCACCAAGGTGCGCTTCCTCATCACCGCCGCCGACGTGATCCACTCCTGGTGGGTGCCGGCCCTGGCGGTGAAGAAGGACGCGATTCCCGGCTTCATCAACGAGTCCTGGACCCGCATCGACGAGCCGGGCATTTACCGCGGCCAATGCACCGAGCTGTGCGGCAAGGATCACGGCTTCATGCCGGTGGTGGTCGAGGCCAAGTCGAAAGACGACTTCGCCGCCTGGCTGACCGAGCGCAAACAGCTGGCGGCCGCCGATAAGGAGCTGACCAGCAAGGAATGGACCCTGGATGAGCTGCTGGCTCGCGGCGAGAAGGCCTACAACACCTCCTGCGCGGCCTGCCACCAGCCTACCGGCGAAGGCTTGCCGCCGATGTTCCCGGCGCTCAAGGGCTCGGCCATCGCCACCGGCCCGGCTGCGGAGCATATCGCCATAGTGGTCAACGGCAAGCCGGGCACCTCCATGGCCGCCTTCGGCAAGCAACTCTCGGAAGTCGATCTGGCCGCGATCATCACCTACGAACGCAACGCCTGGGGCAACAAGGTGGGTGACATGGTCACGCCGCAAGAGGTTCTCGCGTTCAAACAGGCTCAGGAGTAAGGGACATGAGTGCAGTGATCGACCACGGTCATACTGACCACCACCATGGCCCGGCCAAGGGCCTGATGCGCTGGGTGCTGACCACCAACCACAAAGACATCGGCACCATGTACCTGTGGTTCAGCTTCGCCATGTTCCTCCTCGGTGGAACCATGGCCATGGTGATTCGCGCCGAGTTGTTCCAGCCGGGTCTGCAGATCGTGCAGCCGGAGTTCTTCAACCAGATGACCACCATGCACGGCCTGATCATGGTCTTCGGCGCGGTGATGCCGGCCTTCGTCGGCCTGGCCAACTGGATGATCCCGCTGATGATCGGCGCGCCGGACATGGCCCTGCCGCGGATGAACAACTTCAGCTTCTGGCTGCTGCCGGCGGCCTTCGGCATGCTGGTCAGCACCCTGTTCATGGAGGGCGGCGGGCCCAACTTCGGCTGGACCTTCTACGCCCCGCTGTCCACCACCTACGCGCCGGAAAGCGTGACCTTCTTCATCTTCGCCGTGCACCTGATGGGCATCAGTTCGATCATGGGGGCGATCAACGTGGTCGCCACCATCCTCAACCTGCGCGCCCCCGGCATGACCCTGATGAAGATGCCGCTGTTCGTCTGGACCTGGCTGATCACCGCCTTCCTGCTGATCGCGGTGATGCCGGTGCTGGCCGGTTGCGTGACCATGATGCTGATGGACATCCACTTCGGCACCAGCTTCTTCAGTGCCGCCGGCGGCGGCGACCCGGTGCTGTTCCAGCACGTGTTCTGGTTCTTCGGCCACCCCGAGGTGTACATCATGATCCTGCCGGCCTTCGGCGCGGTCAGCTCGATCATCCCGGCCTTCGCCCGCAAGCCGCTGTTCGGCTACACCTCGATGGTCTATGCCACGGCGTCGATCGCCTTCCTGTCTTTTATCGTGTGGGCGCACCACATGTTCACCGTCGGCATTCCGCTGACCGGCGAGCTGTTCTTCATGTATGCCACCATGCTGATCGCCGTGCCGACCGGGGTGAAGGTGTTCAACTGGGCCAGCACCATGTGGCAGGGTTCGATGACCTTCGAGACGCCGATGCTGTTCTCGGTGGCCTTCGTCATCCTGTTCACCATCGGCGGTTTCTCCGGCCTGATGCTGGCCATCGCCCCGGCGGACTTCCAGTACCACGACACCTACTTCGTGGTGGCGCACTTCCACTACGTGCTGGTGCCGGGGGCGATCTTCGGCATCTTCGCCTCGGCCTACTACTGGCTGCCGAAGTGGACCGGGCACATGTACGACGAAACCCTCGGCAAGCTGCACTTCTGGATGAGCTTCGTCGGCATGAACCTGGCGTTCTTCCCCATGCACTTCGTCGGCCTGGCCGGCATGCCGCGGCGCATCCCCGACTACAACATGATGTTCGCCAACTTCAACATGGTCTCGAGCATCGGCGCCTTCATGTTCGGCGCGACCCAGTTGCTGTTCCTGTTCATCGTCATCAAGTGCATCCGTGGCGGCCAGCCGGCAGCGGCCAAGCCCTGGGACGGTGCCGAGGGGCTGGAGTGGACGATACCGTCGCCGGCGCCCTACCACACCTTCCAGACCCCGCCGGACGTGAAGTAAGGAGCCGCGGCCATGAGCGAAGCCCTGTCGATTCGCCGCCTGGTTATCCGCCTGTCATTGGTGGTGGTGGCGATGTTCGGCTTCGGTTTCGCCCTGGTGCCGATCTACGACGTGATGTGCCAGGCCTTCGGCATCAACGGCAAGACCGCCGGCGCCTACGAGGCCGGGGAGCAAGGCGTGGACGAAGCGCGCCGGGTGCGTGTGCAGTTTCTCGCGACCAATGCGGCCGATATGGTCTGGGAGTTCCGCCCCATGGCCGATGAGGTGGCGGTGCATCCGGGCGACAGCACGCAGATGGTGTTCGTCGCGCACAACCCCACGGACAGGCCGATGACCGCCCAGGCGATTCCCAGCGTCGCGCCCTCCAAGGCGGCCGCGTATTTCCACAAGACCGAATGCTTTTGCTTTACCCAGCAGGTACTGCAGCCGGGCGAGCGTATCGAAATGCCGGTGCGTTTCATCGTCGACCGGGATCTGCCGGCAGATGTACGCCACCTGACCCTGGCCTACACCCTGTTCGATATCACTGCGAGTAAACCGCCTGTAGCCCAGGTGGGCCAATAACCGGTGGGCCAATAACCGGCGGGCCAATAAGGAGAACAAAGATGGCAGCTCATGAGCAGTACTACGTTCCCGCCCAGAGCAAGTGGCCGATTATCGCCACCCTCGGCTTGCTGATCACGGTCGTCGGGCTCGGCACCTGGTTCAACGACCTCAAGGCCGAGCGGGCCGACTCCAACGGCCCGCTGATCTTCTTCGTCGGCGGCCTGTTCCTCGCCTACATGCTGTTCGGCTGGTTCGGCACCGTGATCAAGGAAAGCCGTTCCGGCCTGTACAGCCCGCAGATGGACCTCTCGTTCCGCTGGGGCATGAGCTGGTTCATCTTCTCCGAGGTGATGTTCTTCGCCGCCTTCTTCGGCGTGCTGTTCTACGTGCGTACCTTCGCCGGGCCCTGGCTGGGTGGCGAGGGCGACAAGGGTATCGCCAACATGCTCTGGCCGGGCTTCGAGTACAGCTGGCCGTTGCTCGACACCCCGGATCCCAAGCTCTACCCGGCGCCCAGCGGGATCATCAGCGCCTGGGGTTTGCCCTTGCTCAACACCGTGCTGTTGGTGAGCTCCAGCTTCACCCTGACCTTTGCCCACCACGCCCTGCGCAAGAACCAGCGCAAGCCGCTGACCCTCTGGCTGGCGCTGACCCTGATCCTTGGCGCGGCGTTCCTGGTGTTCCAGGCCGAAGAGTACATCCATGCCTATACCGAACTGGGCCTGACCCTGGGCTCGGGCATCTATGGCGCGACCTTCTTCATGCTCACCGGTTTTCACGGCGCTCACGTCACCCTGGGGGCGATCATGCTGACGGTGATGCTGGTTCGCGTGATGCGTGGCCACTTCAGCCCTGAGCATCACTTCGGCTTCGAGGCCGCCGCCTGGTACTGGCACTTCGTCGACGTGGTGTGGATCGGCCTGTTCACCTTCGTTTATGTGCTCTGACACTCGCGGCAAAGCTACTTACCAGGTCACCTGGGGCACCAGTTGGCCGCTGTAGAAGCCCCAGGCAATCAGGGCTACAGTCAGGGCGGTGAGCGTGACCCGAACGGTCAGGGAGTTGACCACGCGGGAGGAGCGGCCCTCGTCCTTGACCAGAAAGAACAGGCCGCTGAACAGACTGACCACGGTGGCCAACAGCAAGAGGACGATTGCGACCTTGAGCATGCGTAACTCCGGGGGGAGGGGAATGTCTTGCAGATGCAGTATAACCAGCTTGGCCCGGGCTTCGGCGCGTACGCGATGAGCGCCTTTCGCCCCGGCTGGCTGCCCAGTCTGCTGGTGCTGCTGCTGTTGCCCGGGCTGATCGGCCTGGGTTTCTGGCAACTGGCGCGTGCCGAGGAAAAGCGCCAATTGCTGGCGGCCCATCAGGCTCGGCAACTGGCCGCACCTATCGCTATCGCCGAGCTGGCAAAGCTTGCCGATCCTGCCTATGTACGGGTCCAGCTGCAGGGCTACTTCGATGCGCGGCACAGTTTCCTGCTGGATAACCGCACCCGTGATGGCCAGGCCGGCGTCGAAGTCCTGCAACCCTTCCATGACCAGGCCAGCGGCCAGTGGCTGTTGCTCAATCGCGGCTGGCTGCCCTGGCCGGATCGCCGGATAACCCCGACCTTCGCCACCCCCGACACGCCGCTACGGCTGCAGGCCAGGGTGTACGTACCCCTGGGCGAGGCCCTGCAACTGCAGCAGGGGCCGCAGAGCAGTGCCTGGCCGCGGGTGATAGGCGCGGTCAAGCCGGACGAACTCTGGCGGCAATTGGGTCGCGCGGGCTTGCCGTTCGAGCTGCGGCTGCAGCCCGGCCCCGGGTCGTTGCGGGTCGACTGGCCGGTGGTCGCCATGAGCCCGGACAAGCACCTGGGCTATGCTGTTCAATGGTTCGCTCTGGCAACGGCTTTGCTCGGCCTGTTCGTCTATTTAGGTTTGCACAACGCGCGGGAGACTCGCCATGAACCCAGCCATCACTCTGCCTGACGCGTCAGCCAGCCGCCGTCGCCGTGGGCGCCTGCAGCTAGTCATGATTCTCGCCGTGGTTATCGGCCCGATGATCCTGGCCAGCGCCATGTACCAATGGCGCTTCTGGGTGCCGGAAACCCGCAGCTACCACGGCGAGCTGATCGGCAACGGCCAGACCCGCGCGGATCTCGGCGTGAGCGGCGCGCAGGAAGTGCGCTGGCAGCTGCTGGTGACAGTGGCGGGCGTCTGCGATGCGGACTGCAAGCAACTGGTGTTTCTCGCCCGGCAGATTCATATCGGCCTCAATCGGGATACCGCCCGGGCCTCCCATGCCCTGGCCAGCGCCCAGCCCCTGGCCGATGACTATGACGCGTTGCTGCGTCGCGAATTTCCGCAGTTGAGCCGCTATCGACTGGAGCCCCGGGTCTATGCCGAAAGCGCCGGCAAAGTCGAAGGGGCGCAACTCTGGATAGTCGATCCGCACGGCAATCTGGTGCTGCGTTACGACAGCCGCAGCCAGGGCAAGGCGATTCTCAACGACCTGCGGCATTTGCTGAAGATTTCCCAGATCGGCTGACGCGCAGCAACAAGGAACTTGATGATGGGCAAACCCGGTTATCGCCTGGCCTTGTTCGCCACCCTGCTGGCCGTGGTGGTGGTGCTGCTCGGCGCCTATACCCGATTGACCCACGCGGGGCTGGGTTGCCCCGATTGGCCGGGTTGCTACGGCTTTCTCGCGGTGCCGATGAGCGAGCAGCAGCAGGCGCTGGCCGAGGTGCGCTTCCCCGAGGCGCCGGTGGAGGTGGCCAAGGGCTGGTACGAGATGATCCACCGCTATTTTGCCGGCAGCCTCGGTCTGGTGATCCTGGCCCTGGCGGTACAGGCGCTGCGTCGTCGCGGCGAGCCGGGGCAACCGTTGAAACTGCCGCTGTTGCTGCTCGGGCTGGTGATCCTGCAAGGGGCCTTCGGTATGTGGACGGTCACCCTGAAGCTCTGGCCGCAAGTGGTGACCGGCCATTTGCTCGGTGGTTTTGCCACCCTCAGCCTGCTGTTCCTGTTGTGCCTGCGGTTGCACCCGCGCCTGTCCGGCGCCGCCGCGCCGTTGCCCAGGCCTTCCGCGCGCCTGCGCAGCCTGGCCGCGCTCGGCCTGCTGCTGGTGATCGGCCAGATCGCCCTCGGTGGCTGGGTCAGTAGCAACTATGCGGCGGTCGCCTGCGTGGATCTGCCGACCTGTCACGGCGAATGGTGGCCGGCGATGGATTTCGCCAACGGTTTTCACCTGACCCAGCATATCGGTCCGAACTACCTCGGCGGCCAGCTCGACAGCGCCGCGCGCACGGCCATCCACATGAGCCATCGTCTCGGCGCGCTGGTGGTGGCTCTGGTGCTGCTGCTCCTGGCCTGGCGCCTGCGCCGCGCCGGCTTGTCGCGCCTGGCCGGCTTGCTGCTGCTGGCGCTGGGCGCGCAGATCGGCCTGGGCATCAGCAACGTGGTGTTCCATCTGCCGCTGCTGGTGGCGGTGGCGCATAACGCCGGTGGTGCGCTGTTGCTGCTGACTCTGGTGCTGGTCAACTACCGAGTACGCTCCCCTGTGATCGCGACCTCGACCGCGAAGACCGACACACCGATGGCTCCGCGGCCAACACGGATGACCGCCCGGTCGACCCCACAAGAGCATGGCAGCCTCGAGCTGCCCCGCCCATAACAACAAGGAGAGACCCCATGGCTACTCTACTGCGCGAACATCATGCCCACGCCAGCTGGCGCGACTACCTGGAACTGACCAAGCCCAAGGTGGTGGTGCTGATGCTGATCACCTCGCTGGTCGGCATGTTCCTCGCTACCCGCGCCGGCGTGCCCTGGACGGTGCTGGTGTTCGGCAACCTGGGCATCGGCCTGTGCGCCGGAGGGGCGGCGGCGGTCAATCATGTGGTGGATCGGCGTATCGACTCGATCATGGCGCGCACCCACAAGCGCCCGTTGGCCGAAGGCCGGGTCACCCCGCTGGCGGCGCTGAGTTTCGCCCTGCTGCTGGCGGTGGCCGGCCTCAGCCTGCTGCTGGTCTTCACCAACGAGCTGGCCGCCTGGCTGACCCTGGCCTCGCTGCTCGGCTATGCGGTGATCTATACCGGCTTTCTCAAGCGCGCCACGCCGCAGAACATCGTCATCGGCGGCCTGGCCGGTGCCGCGCCGCCGCTGCTTGGCTGGGTCGCGGTCACCGGCGAGCTGACCGCCGAGCCGCTGCTGCTGGTGCTGATCATCTTCGCCTGGACCCCGCCGCACTTCTGGGCCCTGGCCATTCACCGCAAGGCCGAATACGCCAAAGCCAACATCCCGATGCTGCCGGTGACCCATGGCGAGCATTACACCAAGGTGCACATCCTGCTCTACACCGGCGCGCTGTTCGCCGTCAGCCTGCTGCCCTACGCCATCCACATGAGCGGCCTGCTCTACCTGGTCTGCGCCATCGGCCTGGGCGGGCGCTTCCTGCACTGGGCCTGGGTGCTGTACCGTGACAGCAAACCGCACGCGGCGATCAACACCTTCAAGTACAGTATCTGGTACCTGTTCCTGCTGTTCATCGCCCTGTTGCTCGACCATTACCTGCTGCTCAACCTGTAATCGTTGGTGTCATGACCCGAACCCAGAAAACCGTTTTCATCCTCGTCGCCGTCATCGCCCTGGTCCTCGGCCTCACCGTCAACAAGGTGTTGACCAGCAAGGGTCAGGGTGACCCGACCGCGCTGCTGGATGCCGGCATCGTGCTGCTGCCGCAGAGCCGTGCGCTGCCGGAACTGAGCCTGATCGACCAGAATGGCCAGACGGTGGCGGTCGATCAGCTCAAGGAGCAGTGGAGCCTGCTGTTTTTCGGCTACACCTTCTGTCCGGACATCTGCCCGGCGACCCTCGCCCAACTGCGCCAGCTGCAGGGCCAGTTGCCGGAGCAAACCCGCGCCAACCTGCGGGTGGTGCTGGTCAGCGTCGACCCCAAGCGCGACACCCCGGAGCAGTTGAAGAAATACCTGGCCTACTTCGATGCCGGCTTCATCGGCCTGACCGGTGAGGAAGCCAACCTGCAGAAGTTCGCCAATGCGCTGAGCATTCCCTATATCCCGGCCGATACCAGCCAGGAAAACTACACCGTCGACCACAGCGGCAACCTGGTGATCATCGGCCCGGACGGTACCCAGCGCGGCTTCATCCGCGCGCCGTTGAACAACGCAAAACTGGCGGCGCAGTTGCCGGGGTTGATCAATCCGCTGAAGTGATCGATGGGCTACTTGGCGAACAGTTGGGACCTATCCTTGAACGCCTTGAACTCCAGGGCGTTGCCGCTGGGGTCGAGGAGGAACAGGGTGGCCTGCTCGCCGACCTGGCCCGCGAAGCGCACGTAAGGCTCGATGACGAAGCGGGTGTGCCTGGCCTTTAGCCGCTCGGCCAATTGCTGCCAATCCTGCCAGCCCAGCACCACGCCGAAATGCGGCACCGGCACCTCGTGGCCGTCCACCGGGTTGCTGTGCGCGGCTCTTTGGTAGTCCATCTGCGGCGCCTGGTGGATCACCAACTGGTGGCCGAAGAAGTCGAAGTCCACCCAGTGCTCGCTGCTGCGGCCTTCGGCGCAGCCGAATACCTCGCCGTAGAAGTGCCGGGCCGCAGCCAGGTCGTGGACGGGAATGGCCAGGTGGAAGGGGGCGAGTGCCATGGCGAGACTCCTGATGGTCGATGTCCGGCCAATTCTCAGCAACAGCATTACTGATTGAAAGCGAATATCCTTGTTCGCAAGCACAAACAAAATTGATCAGTCGAGCCCGCTATGTTGCGCGAGTTGAGAACCTTCGTGATGGTCGCCCGCCATGGCACCTTCGCTGCCGCCGGTCAGCAGGTTGGCCTGACCCAGTCGGCGGTCAGCGCGCAGATGCGCGTGTTGGAGCAGAGCCTGGGTGTGCGCCTGTTCGACCGCAGCGGCCGCGCCGCCGTGCTCAATGGCGCCGGCCGGCACGCGCTGCCCCTGGCCGAGCAGATGCTCGCGCTCTATACGCAGATGGCCCTGCCGACCGCCGCGGCCGAGTGGCAGGGCGAGCTGAGGGTCGGCGCCATCGCCAGCCTGCAGACCGGCATGCTGCCCGACGCCCTGCCACGCTTTCGGGCACTGGCGCCGCGGGTCGAACTGAAGCTGGTGCCCGGTGTGTCGCTCGATCTGCTGAGCCGGGTGGATGCCGGCGAACTGGACCTGGCGCTGCTGATCAAGCCGCCGTTCGAGTTGCCCAAGGAACTGCTGCAGATCGGCCTGGCGCGCGAACCTTTCGTCCTGATCACGCCATTGAGCGTTGCCGGCGACGACCCGCTGCAGATCCTCGCCAGGCAGCCGTTCGTGCGTTACGACCGCCGCTCCTTCGGTGGCCGACTGGTCAGCCAGTTCCTCCGCGAGCAGCGCCTGAGCGTGCAGGAGGCGCTGGAGCTGGACGAGCTGGAGGCCATAGTGCGCATGGTCGAGTGCGGCCTCGGCGTCTCGCTGGTCCCGTGCGCCGGCCTGTGGTTGCAGCGGCCGACCCGGCTGCGGGTGCTGGAACTGGGCGAACTGACCTTTCACCGCGAACTGATCGCGCTGCTGCGCCGGGCGCAGCGCCAGCCGGCGCTGGACTGTCTGCTGGAATGCCTGCTGGAAGCTGGTGCGCACGGCGCACCCTACCCAGCACCCTAGGGTGCGCGGGGCCGCCTAGGTCGTGCACACCAGAACGACTTGCCGACAAGAAAAAGCCCGCTACGGGAGCGGGCTCATGTGACTAGCGGAGAAGCGACAGCTTAGAACGCCGGAACTACCGCGCCCTGGTATTTCTCCAGGATGAAGGCTTTGACTTCGGGGCTGTTCAGCGCCTTGGCCAGTTTCTGCATGGCGGCGCTGTCCTGGTTGTCCGGGCGGGCGACCAGGATGTTGACGTAGGGCGAGTCGCTGCCTTCGATGATCAGCGCATCCTCGGTCGGGTTGAGCTTGGCTTCCAGGGCGTAGTTGGTGTTGATCAGTGCCAGGTCGACCTGGCCCAGCACGCGCGCCAGGGTTGCCGCCTCCAGTTCGCGCACCTTGATGGCTTTCGGGTTCTCGGCGATGTCCTTGACGCTCGCGGTGATGCCGGCGTCGTCCTTCAGGCGGATCACCCCGGCCTTCTGCAGCAGCAACAGGGCGCGGCCGCCGTTGGTGGCGTCGTTGGGGATGACCACGTTGGCGCCCTGCGGCAGGTCCTTGAGGTCCTCGATCTTGCTCGAATAGGCACCGAAGGGCTCGACATGCACGCCGGCGACGCTGGTCAGCTCGGTGCCGCGGCTCTGGTTGAACTCGTCGAGGTACGGCTGGTGCTGGAAGAAGTTGGCGTCCAGGCGCTTCTCGGCGACCTGCACGTTGGGCTGCACGTAGTCGGTGAAGACCTTGACGTTCAGCTCGACGCCCTCCTTGGCCAGGGTCGGTTTGACGAACTCGAGGATTTCCGCGTGGGGTACGGCGGTGGCCGCCACGTTCAGGGTTTCGGCCTGGGCGGCGCTGGAAAACGCGGCGACGACGGCGATGGCGCTCAGCAATTTTTTCATCATGAAGCTCCTTGTGGGATGGATGCGGGTTCGGCGGATAGCCGCGATTCGATAAAGCGCAATTATTTACGCGAGAAGTGCACCACCAGCTTGTCGCCGGCGCTTTGCAGAATCTGCACCAGCACCAGCAGCAGGACCACGGTGACCAGCATCACGTCGGGCTGGTAGCGCTGGTAGCCGTAGCGCACCGCCAGGTCGCCGAGGCCGCCGCCGCCGATCAGGCCGCTCATGGCGGTGTAGGACACCAGGGTGATGGCGGTCACCGTCACCGCGGCAAAGATGCCCGGCAGCGCCTCGGGCAGCAGGGCGTTGAGCACGATCTGGCGGGTGCTCGCGCCCATCGCCTGGGTCGCCTCGATGATGCCGCGATCGACTTCGCGCAGCGCGGTTTCCACCAGGCGGGCGAAGAACGGCGTGGCGCCCACCACCAGCGGCGGGATGGCTCCGGCCACGCCCAGCGAGGTGCCGGTGACCAGCACGGTGAAGGGAATCATCACGATCAGCAGGATGACGAAGGGCACCGAGCGCAGGATGTTCACCAGCAGCGACAGTACGCCGTACAGCGCCTTCTGTTCGAACATCTGCCGCGGGCCGGTGAGGAACAGCAGCACGCCCAGGGGCAGGCCGAGCAGTACGGTGAACAGCAGCGAGCCGCCGAGCATGCTCAGGGTATCCAGGCTGGCGTAGCCGATTTCCGCCCAATCGACGTTCGGTAACAGGCGGGTCAGGAGAGCCTCCATCAGCGCAGCACCTCCATGTGCACGTCGGCGGCGGCAAAGCGCGCCAGCGCGGCGTCCAGGTCGCCGCCGGTCAGGGCCAGGGTCAACTGGCCGTAGGGGGTGTCCTTGATGTGGTCGATGCGCCCGGCGAGGATGCTGTAATCCACCCCGGTCTCGCGCGCTACCGTGCCGAGCAGCGGCGCGTAGGTAGCCTGGCCCTGGAAGGTCAGGCGCAGGATGCGCCCTTGCACATGGGCGAAGTCGTCGTGCAGTTCGTCTTCGTCGACCTGTTCGGCTTCCAGGACGAAGCGTTTGCTGGTGGCGTGTTGCGGATGCAGGAAGACCTCGGCCACCGAGCCCTGCTCGACGATCACGCCGGCGTCCATCACCGCCACGCGGTCGCAGATCCGGCGGATCACGTCCATTTCGTGGGTGATCAGCACTATGGTCAGGTTCAGCTCGCGGTTGATCTGCGCCAGCAGTTGCAACACCGAAGCGGTGGTCTGCGGGTCGAGGGCGCTGGTGGCCTCGTCGCACAGCAGGATCTTCGGCTCGGTGGCCAGGGCGCGGGCGATGCCGACCCGCTGCTTCTGCCCGCCGGACAGTTGCGCCGGGTATTTGCCCGCGTGCTCGCTGAGGCCGACCCGCGCCAGCAGCTCGGCCACCCGTGCCTCCATGGCACTGCGCGACAGCAGCCCGGCCAGCTTCAGCGGCAGGGCGACGTTGGCGGCGACGGTCTTCGACGACAGCAGGTTGAAGTGCTGGAAGATCATTCCGACACGCTGGCGGAAGCGCCGCAGGCCCGCCGCGTCCAGCGCGGTGACGTCTTCGCCGTCGATCTCGATGCGCCCGCCGGTGGGTTCCTCCAGACGGTTGATCAGGCGCAGCAGGGTGCTCTTGCCGGCACCGGAATGGCCGATGATGCCGAACACTTCGCCGCGGGCGATCCGCAGGTCGCTCGGCTGCAAGGCGGGGATATCTTGGCCACTGACGCGATACGCCTTGTGAACCTGATGGAAGTTGATCACGCATTAAACCTTTTGGGTTTGTCGAGCTGCCGGGTAGGCACAAAGGCGCCTAGTCTACCCGGCACTGTTTAGGCCGCAAAAATCTTTGTAGGCCTATGGTTATAGCCAAAACGCATGAGTAAATGCAGGGCCTGCAGATGCCGTTGCGGTTAGCGCTGCGGACTGAGCAGCAGTTGCGGGGTCTGCTCGGGCTCGAGTAGCTGTTTCATGGTCGGGCTGAAGTCCGGGTCGAGACGTTCGATCCGGGCCTCGAGCAGTGGGGCGAGCCACAGATAGTCACTGGCCTGGCGGACCTGGATAGCCACCGCGCAGCGGAACCTGACCACATCCGCGGCGACCGCATCGAGCAGACGGTAGAGGCCCTGGTTGTCCCGGCTGTCCAGCATCGGCAGGGCGATCATGCTGCTGGGCGCGGCCGGGTCGATCAGTTGGGCGGGCTGCGCCACCTCCTCGGGCAACTGGATCGCCCTGAGCGCAGCCGCCTGACGCTCGGCGGCCTGGCGCAATTGCCGCACCTGCTCGTCCCGTGCGGCCCGGGCCTGAGCGGCTGCCTGCTCGGCGGCGTTGCTGGCAAGATCCGCTGCAGCCAGTTCGCTTTGCCGGACCTGGGCAATCGCGCCACCCAGTCCGGTGGTCAGTGCGGGTGCCTGCGGCATCAACTGGCGCGCCTGGCTGAGGGCCTTGGTCGCACGGTCCAGATCGCCGGACTGCAGGGCCGTTTGCCCTTGGCGCAGATAGGCCTCGGCCAGCTGGCGCTGATAGACCTCCAGGCGGGCGTCGCCGCTGGCGCGCGATTGCAGGGACTCGAGGTGGCTTTCGGCCTCGCTCAACTGGCCACTGGCCAGGCTCTGTTCGAGCAGGCGAAAGTCGCCGAGCAGCTCGTCGGTGGCCGCGCCGGCTTCTTGTGGCGTGCTCTGGCACGCGGCCAACAGCAGCGAAAAGGCAAGGATGGAAAGACAACGTGAGGCGAACGAGATCATTACTGCGAGTCTCATATCGGGCAAAAAACGGCCAATTCTACACCGCCGGGCCGGGCGCAACCAAACCGTCGTCGACAATTCTGCGCCAGTCCCGTAGCCCAATGAAATCCGCGCTGCGCATTATTCAAACGCAACTCCAGAGGCACGCTGTCTTTTGCCTGTGTGCTACTCGCCACCCACTTCCTCCGCATGCAGCGCACCGGTGTCCGCGGACTCCAACACCACGTAGGCGCTGCTGCAGAACAGCGAGTTGAGGCGTTTCATGTCGCCGATCAGCTCCAGGTGCAGCGAGCTGGTTTCGATGCTTTGCACCACCTGGCGGTGCAGGCGGCCGACGTGGGCGTGGGCCAGGCGGCGCTCCTGGGCGCGGAAGCGGCGCTTCTCGCGCAGCAGCTGGCGAGCGCTCTCGGGATCGCCGGAGAGGAATACCGATAGCCCCAGGCGCAGGTTGACCATCAGCCGCCCGTGCAGGCTGGCCAGTTCCTCCAGGCCGCTTTCGGAGAACGAATGGCGCTGTGCGGTCTTCTGATCCTGCACCTTGCCGAGCATGCGTTCGATGATGTCGCCGGCGCGCTCCAGGTTGACCGCCAGCTCGATGATCTCCGCCCAGCGCCGGCTGTCCTGTTCGCTGAGCGCCTCGCGCGGCACCTGCGCCAGGTAGAGTTTGACCGCGCTGTAGAGCGCATCGACGTCGTCGTCCAGGCGGCGCAACTCCTTGCTCAGCGCCGGCTGGTTGCTGCGCAGCACTTCCAGCAGGTGGCTGAGCATGGTATCGATCAGGTCGCCGATGCGCAGGGTCTCACGCACCGCATTGGCCAGCGCCAGGCTCGGTGTGGCCAGTGCCGTAGCATCGAGGTGGCGCGGGCGGGCCACGCCACTGGTGTCGGGGCGATCCGGCAGCAGCCAGTTGCAGAAGCGCGCCATCGGCCCGACCGTGGGCAGCATCAGCACGCAGCGCAGGCTGTTGTAGAGCAGGTGGAAGCCGATCACCAGCTCCGCCGGCCGCCACTCGAGGCTGTCCAGCCAGCTCACCAGCGGGTTGAGCAGGGGGATCACCACGATCAGGCCGATCAGTTTGTACAGCAGGCTGCCCAGGGCCACCCGCCGTCCCGCCGGGGTCTGCAGGCTGGCGGTGAGGAAGGCCAGCAGGCCGCTGCCGATATTGGCGCCGATCACCAGGCCGATGGCCACCGGCAGGCTGATCAGGCCGGCGCCGGCCAGGGTCGCGGTGAGCAGCACCGCCGCCAGGCTGGAGTAGGAAATCAGGGCGAACAAGGCGCCGATCAGGGCATCCAGCAGCAGGTCGCCGGTCAGCGAGGCGAACAGCACCTTGATTCCGGTTGCCTGGGTGATCGGCGTGGCAGCGGCGACGATCAGTTCCAGCGCCAGGAGCATCAGGCCCAGACCGATACCCACGCGGCCCAGCTGGCCGGCACGGGTTTGCCGGCGGGAGAGGAAGAAGATCACCCCGAGGAAAATCAGCAGCGGCGACAGCCAGCTCAGGTCGAAGGTCAGCACCCGCGCCATCAGCGCCGTGCCGACGTCGGCGCCGAGCATGATCGCCAACGCTGGCGGCAGCGCCATCAAGCCCTGGCCGACGAAGGAGGTGACCAGCAGCGCGGTGGCGTTGCTGCTCTGCACCAGGGCGGTGACGCCGATACCGGCGGCGAAGGCCATCGGCCGCTTGCTGACGTTGTGGCTGAGCACCTGGCGCAGGTGCGAGCCGTACACCCGCAGGATGCCGGTACGAACGATGTGGGTCCCCCAGATCAGCAGGGCGACGGCAGACAGCAGATTGAGCAGGGTGAGCATGACGACGGCCTCCCTGGCGACCGGCCTGTGGTTGTTGGATGCATGAAGCACGGTTTTATCCAGGCCTGCATTTAGCTATAGCCGTAAATGCACTGGGCGTCAGCCGCTTTCTGCAGGTGTCAGATTTCGAGCGTCGCCGCGAGACCGCCTGCAGGTGGTCGCAACGGGCGTTTGGCGACGGTGCAATAGGCGAGCGTTTCTCTCCCGCCCTCAGCTGTCGTGCAGCACCTTGAACTCGCCATCCTCGGCGCCGAAACCGTGCTGCAGCTTGACCTTGAGGCTTAGGTCGGTTCGCGAATCGGCGAACTTGAGCGCCTCGCCCAGGCTGACCCGGCCGGCTTCGAGCAACTGGTAGAGGTGCTGGTCGAAGGTCTGCAGGCCCTGTTCCAGCGCCCGTGCCGTGGCTTCGCGGAGGTCGTCCAGCTGGTCGCGCTGGATCAGGTCGCGGATATAGGGAGTGGCCAGCATCAACTCCACTGCGGCCACGCGTTTCTGCGTCACGCCGGGCACCAGGCGCTGGCCGATCACCGCCAGCAGGTTCTGCGCCAGGTCGGCCAATACCTGCTTGCGCGCCTCGTCGGGGAAGAAACGCACGATCCGCTCGACCGCGTGGCTGCTGCTGGTGGCATGCAGGGTGGCCAGGCACAGGTGGCCGGTTTCCGCGTAGTGCAGGGCGTGCTGCATGGTCGCGGCATCGCGGATCTCGCCGAGCATGATCACGTCCGGCGCCTCGCGCAGCACGTTGCGCAGGGCGTCGGCGAAGCTGTGGGTATCCAGGCCGACTTCGCGCTGGTCGATGATCGACTTCTGGTGTTTGTGCAGGAACTCGATGGGGTCTTCGATGCAGACGATATGCCCGCTCTTGTGGCGGTTGCGAAAGTCCAGCATGGCCGCCAGGGTGGTCGACTTGCCCGAGCCGGCCGCGCCAACCATGAGGATCAGGCCGCGGTCCTGCATGCTCAGTTTTTCCAGCAGCTTGGGCAGGCCGAGCGCCGTGAAGTCGGGAATCCGGCTCTTGATCAGGCGCACCACCATGCTCACTTCACCGCGCTGGTAGTAGACGTTGACCCGGAAGCGCCCGGCGTTCTGCACGCTGACCGCCAGGTTCATCTCCAGATCGCGCTCGAACTCCATGATCTGTTTCTGGGTCATCAACTGGTAGGCTTGCCGCTGCACCTCGCCGGCCTTCAGCAGGCGTTCGCCGACCGCCTGGCTATGGCCTTCGACCTTCATGTGCGGTGGCGCGCCGACACTGAAGAACAGGTCCGAACCGCCGCGTTCGTAGAGCAGTTGCAGATAGGGGAATACATCCACCGGGTCATCGGTCGTGTCGTTCATCGTGCCTCCTGGCCTTGTGCGCTGCCATCCTAGCACTGGCGGTCGCTCCACGCCGCCAGACTGGTTAATCTAGCGCTTCGCCACGGATGCAGTGCCCACCATGCTCAGTCTTTATCACGCTCCCGATCTGGAAACCCTCGGCGCACTGGCCACCAGCCTGCTCGCCCAGCCATTGCGCGAGCCCCTGGCGCCGGCGCTGGTGGTGGTGCCGAGCCAGGGCATGGGCCGTTGGCTGACCCTGGAACTGGCGCGCAAGCAGGGCATCGCCATGCAGCTCGAGGTGCAGTTGCCGGCCAAGTTCGTCTGGGATCTGTCGCGCCTGGTGCTGGGTCAGTTGCCCGAGCAATCGGCGTTCGCGCCGACCACCCTGGCCTGGCGCCTCTACGACTGGCTGTGCGAGCCGGTCAACCTCGCGGAAGCGCCGCGCCTGGCGCATTACCTGGAGGGCGGCGATGAGCGCCGCCGCCTGTCGTTGGCCAGCAAGATCGCCGATGTATTCGACCAATACCTGCTGTATCGCGACGACTGGCTGGCGGCTTGGGAGCGCAACGAACTGCTCGGCCTGGGCCCGGACGAAGCCTGGCAGGCGCTGCTCTGGCGCGAGCTGACCGAGGGCGGCCACCCGCACCGTGCGCGCCTGCTCGACGACCTGTTGCGCCGTCTGTACGACGCGTCGCCCATTGCCGCTCTGCCGGAACGCCTGCTGGTATTCGGCATCAGCAGCCTGCCGACCCACCACCTGCGCGTGCTCGAAGGCCTGGCGCGGCACACCGAGGTGGTGATCTTCGCCCTCAATCCCTGCCGTGAGGCCTGGGGCGAGATTCGCGATATCCGCGAGCTGGCCCGCCAACCCGAGCTGAGCCCGGATGACTGGTACCTGGATGTTGGCCATCCGCTGCTCGCCAGCCTGGGCAAGCAGGGCCGCGACTTCTTCGACAGCCTGTTCTCCCTGGCTTCGAGCGAAGGCAGCCAGGAAATCGGTCTGTATTCCGAAGATGAGGATCTGCACGACAGCAGCCTGCTGCAGGCGCTGCAGAACGACATCCTGCGCCTGCGCACCCGCCAGGCCGATGAGCGACTGGTGTTGCGCGAGGACGACCGCTCGCTGGAGCTGCATATCGCCCACTCGCCGCTGCGCGAGGTGGAAATCCTCCATGACCAGTTGCTCGCCCGCTTCGCCGCCGATCCCGAGCTGACCCCGGATCAGGTGGTGGTGCTGACCCCGGATATCGAACGTTACGCGCCCTATATCGAGGCGATTTTCGCGGCTAAAAGCGGCGCTGCCCGGACGGCCGGACCCCGCATTCCCTTCAGCCTGGCCGACCGCAGCCTGCGCGCGGAAATCCCGTTGATCGAAGCCTTCCTCAACCTGCTCGCCCTGCCCGACAGCCGCTTCGCCGCCGAGGAAATCCTCGCCTGGCTGGAGCAACCGGCGCTCGCCCGCCGCGCCGGCATCGAAGCCGAGGACCTGCCGCTGCTGCGCGATTGGCTGCGCGAGGCCGGCGTGCGCTGGGGCCGCGATGGCGAGCATCGTCAGCAGCTGGGCCTGCCGGCGGATGCCGCCTTCACCTGGCGCCAGGGTCTGGATCGCCTGCTCCTGGGCTTCGCCGCGCCGCCGAAACTGGCCGGCGCGCACGCGCCTCTGCTCGGCGACAGCTGGCCGCTGGATGCCCTGGAAGGCGGTCGCGCGCAGTTGCTCGGGCGCCTGGCCGCCTTCGTCGAACGCCTGGCCGCCCTGGCGCAGAGCCTGCAACGCCCGCGCAGCCTGGGCGAGTGGAGCGAGACCCTGCTGGCGCTGATCGACACCCTGTTCGACGAGCGCGAGGCCGGCGACACCCTGTTGCTGCTCTCCCGCGCCTGTGCGGCGCTGCAGGATCAGGCCACGGCTGCCGGCATCGAGCGGCCGCTGGAACTGGCGCTGATCCGCCAGCAGCTGACCTCGGCTCTGGAGCAGGGCGGCGGCGCCTCGGGCTTTCTCACCGGCGCGGTGACCTTCTGCACCATGGTGCCGATGCGCAGCCTGCCGTTTCGCCTGGTCTGCCTGCTCGGCCTCGACGATGGCGCCCTGCCGCGGCGCACCCCGGCGGCCGGCTTCGACCTGATCGGGCAGAAACCGCGGCGTGGCGACCGCGCCCGGCGCCTCGACGACCGTTACCTGCTGCTGGAAATCCTCCTCTCGGCGCGCGGCGGCCTCTACCTCAGCTACGTCGGCCGCGACCCGCGCAGCAACGCCGAACTGCCACCCTCGGTGCTGGTCAGCGAACTGCTGGATGTCATCGATCTGACCGCAACTTGTGGGAGGGGCTTCAGCCGCGACGAATCTGAGACCAGCAAAAAAGCCAGCACCCAGATCACCCACCAGCACCCGCTGCAACCCTTCGCCGCCGGCAATTTCGCCGGCGGCGCCCAGGCCGGTTTTGCCGCGCCCTGGTTCCGCGCCGCCCAGCGCCTGAGCCAGGCGGTCGAAGCGCCGCAGCCCTTCGCCGGCACCCTGGCCGCGCCGGAACCGGACGGGCCGGGCGGCGATCCGCTGACCCTGGAACCCAGCCAGCTGATCCACTGCTTCAAGCACCCGGCGCGCTACCTGCTGGAACAGCGCCTCGGCCTGCGTCTGGCGCAGAGCGAGGAGGCCCTGGCCGGCGACGAACCCTTCAGCGTCGAGTGGACCAGCCAGCACGGCCTGCGTCAGCTGGCGCTGCAGGCCATCGAACAGGGCTGGAGCGAGGGCGAGGAACGCCGCGTGGCCGCCGCCTCCGGCTGGTTGCCGGTGGGCGAGCTGGGCCAGGCCCACTGGGGGCAGATTCGCGGGCCGATCCGCGCCTTCGCCCCGACCCTGTTCGACGAACGCCCGCAAGACGTCCCGCAACCGCTGCTGGTGGATATCCAGCTGGCCGGCGTGCGCATCCACGGCTGGCTCGACGGGGTCAGCGCCAGCGGCCTGTTCGACTACCGCCTGCGCGACCTCGGCGCCTGGGAGCTGGCGCCGTTCTGGCTGCGCCACCTGCTGCTCAACTGCGCCGCCACCCCCGGCATCGCCCGCGACAGCCGCCTGCTGTCGCCGAAAAGCGAGTGGCGCCTGGGGCCGCTGAGCAACCCGCTGCAACTGCTCGAACCCTGGCTCGAGGCCTACAAGAGCGCCCTGTGCGAACCGCTGCCGGTGCTGGCCAAGTGTAGTTATGGCTTCGCCAAAAAATGGCGCAAACCCGGCCGCAAGGAACCGCTCGACGCCGCGCGCAGCGAAGCGCGGGTGATGTGGCAAGGCAACGACTATATGAGCGGCGAAGGCCAGGACCCCTGGAACGCCCTGGCCTTCCGCGACCGCGAGCCGCTGGACGCGCGCTTCGAGGCGCTGGCCGAACAACTCTACGGCCCGGCCCTGGATGCGTTGCACGGCAGTGACGAGGACGAAGCATGACCAGCGCGCCTTTGGATCTGCTGCAGGACAGCTTCGCCGGCCGCTCGCTGATCGAGGCCAGCGCCGGCACCGGCAAGACCTGGACCCTCACCGCCCTCTACGCCCGGCTGTTGCTGGAGAAACGGCTCAACGTCAGCCAGATTCTGGTGGTGACCTTTACCACCGCGGCCACCGCCGAATTGCGCGAACGCATTCGTCTGCGCCTGGCCGAGCTGCTGGCGGTCTACGACAACGGCCCAGGCGCGGACGACTTGCTCAACCGCCTGCACGCGCAGTACCCGGATACGGCCAGTCATCGGCGTCTGCTGCTGGCGGTGCACGGCTTCGACGAGGCGGCGATCTTCACCATCCACGGCTTCTGTCAGCGTGCGTTGCAGGATGCGGCGTTCGAGGCCGGCGGCGATTTCGACAACGAGCTGACCCACGACGACCGCGAAATCCTCGACGCCCTGCTCGCCGACCTCTGGCGCCACGAGCTGGCGGCCGCCGAGCCGGAGTGGGCGGCCTTCCTGGTACAGCAGAAGATCACCCCGCAGAGCCTGCGTCAGCGTCTGCGCAACCACCTGGGCAAGCCCTACCTGCGCATCGAGCCGCCGCCCGGTGCCAGCAGCGAGATGAGCGCATTGCGCCACGCCTGGCAGCAGGCGCGGGATGCCTGGCAGCAACTGAGCGGTGAGTGGCTGCAGCAGCTCAAGGCCTTCGCCGGCTTCAAGAGCAATATGTGCAACCCGGCCAAGCTCGGCGCCTGGCAGGCCGAGCTGGACGGTTACTTCAGCGACGTCGCCGCGCTGTTCGGCAAGACCGAGGCGCACCAGCGGCTGTCCCGCGAAGGCCTGGCCAAGGCCAGCAAGAAAGGCGAAAGCGCGCCGGATAGCCCGCTGGCCGATGCCCTGCAAGGCCTGTGCGAGGCGCTGCAGGCCGCGCAGCCCGAAGCCGAGCAGCGCCTGATCGACCTGCAGGTACGCCTGATCGGCCAGCTCAATGAGCAGTTGCCGCAACGCAAGGCGGCCCAGCGCCTACTGGCCTTCGACGACCTGCTCAACAAACTGCAACAGGCGCTCTATGGCGAGGGTGGCGACCACCTGGCCGGCACCCTGCGCGAACAGTACCCGGTGGCGCTGATCGACGAGTTCCAGGACACCGACCCGGTGCAATACCAGGTGTTCCGGCGGATCTACGAAAACCAGGGCGACCTGTGTTTTGTCGGCGACCCCAAGCAGGCGATCTACGCCTTCAGGGGCGCGGACCTGGCCACCTACCTCCAGGCCCGCGCCGAAGCCGCGCGCCAGTACAGCCTGGCCACCAACCACCGTTCGACGCCGGAGCTGATCGCCGCGCTCAACCAGTTGTTCGACCGGCCCATGCCCTTCGCCGAAAAGGGCCTGGCCTATCCGCAGGTCGGCGCCAGCCAGCGGGCGCGGCCGCAGCTGGTACTGCCGGTTGTCGATGCCGAACAGGACGCACCATTGGCGCTGGTCTGGCTGGCCGACGATTACCTCGGCAAAGGCGAGGCCGGCGCCCTGGTGGCTCGCGACACGGCCCGACGCATCGCCACGCTGCTGACCGCGAGCGGCCGTGGCGAGGCCTATTTCGAGGCGTCGGGCGAGCGCACCTTGCTGAAAGGCGGCGATATCGCGGTGCTGGTCGCCAGCCACCGCCAGGCCGGCGAAGTCGCCGCCGAACTGGCGGCGCGCGGCGTGCCCAGCGTGCGCCGCGGCAAGGAAAACGTCTGGCACAGCGAAGAGGCCGGCGAACTGGCCGCGGTGCTGGCCGCCTATGCCGAGCCGGGCCGCGAAGGCGCACTGCGCTATGCCCTGGCCAGCCGTCTGCTCGGCCGCAGCGCCGCCGATCTGGCCGCCTGCCAGGACGACGCCCAGGCCTGGGATGCCGAGCGCGAAGCCGCCGAGCGCTATCACCAGCTCTGGCAGCAACAGGGTTTCATGCGCGCCTTCCGCGCCTGGCTGGACGAGCAGCAGGTGGCGCCGCGCCTGCTCGCCCTGGTCGATGGCGAACGGCGCCTGACCAACCTGCTGCACCTGGCCGAACTGCTGCAGAGCGAGAGCCTGCAACGCCCCGGGCTGGAACAACTGCTGAGCTGGTTCAACGCCCAGCGCAGCGCCGAGGCCCACGGCGAAGAAGCCCTGCTGCGCCTGGAAAGCGATGCCGAGCGGGTGCAGATCGTCACCATCCATACCGCCAAGGGCCTGGAATACCCGCTGGTGTTCTGCCCCTACCTGTGGGACGGCGCGCTGCTGCGCCAGAGCGAAGACATCAGCTGCCACGCCGACGACGGCACGCCGCTGCTCGACCTGGGTGGCGAGCAGTTCGACGTCCACCGTGAGCGCGCCCGCCACGAGCGCTTCGCCGAGCGCCTGCGCCTGACCTACGTGGCCCTGACCCGGGCCCGTGACCGCCTCTGGCTGCACTGGGGGCCGGTGGACTGCAAGCCGAAAAAGGACGGCAGCCTCAGCGAGGCCGGCCTGCACAGCAGCGCCCTGGCCTGGCTGCTGCACGGTCGCCAGCTGCCCGGCGAGGATGCCCTGGGCGAACTCGCCGGCCATCTGCAGGCCCTCGGCCCTGCTGGCCTGCGCGGCGAGATCGAGCAGCTGGTGGGCGCCAGCCACGGCCATATGGCCGTGCAGGCGTTGCGCGACAGCGAAGCCAGCGCCGCCGGTGAACGCCGTGCGCGGCCGCCCCTGCAGCTGCAGCAGATGAACCGCAGCCTGCACAGCGCCTGGCGCATCGGCAGCTTCTCCGGGCTGGCCTCCGGCATGCACATGGAGGCGCCGGACCGCGACGGCCTGGTGCTGCCCGCCGCCAGCGAGCCGGGCAGTGGCTTCTTCGCCTTCCCCCGCGGCGCCCGCGCCGGCACCTGCCTGCACGCGATTCTGGAGGACTGGGCGCGCGGCAAGGCAACCCTGGCCGAGCTGATCGAACCGGCGCTGCGCGGCCACGGCATCGACAGCGACTGGAGCGAGGTGGCGCTGAGCCAATTGCAGCAGGTGCTCGACAGCGACCTCGACGGCAATGGCCTGACCTTGGCCAGCCTACACGCGGCGCGGCGCCTGCCGGAACTTGGCTTCACCTTCCCGGTGGCCAATCTCGACCTGCAGCGCCTGCGGGCGATCCTCAGCGATCCGGCTCATGGCCTGGCCGTGCCGATGCGCGAAGCCGCCGCACGCCTGGAGTTCGACAACCTGAAAGGCTTCCTCAAGGGCTTTATCGACCTGACCTTCGAGCACGATGGGCGCTGGTACATCGCCGACTACAAATCCAACTGGCTCGGCCCGGACGCCAGCTACTACGGCGGCGAACGCCTGCTCCAGGCCCTGGCCGGCGAGCACTACTACCTGCAATACCTTATCTACCTGGTGGCGCTGCGGCGCTTCCTGCGCCAGCGCCTGAGCGACTTCGATAACAGCCAGCTGGGCGGCGCCTACTACCTGTTCCTGCGCGGCATGCCAACGGCCGGGGTGTATTTCTCGCGGCCCGGCGATGAGCTGCTGGATGCGTTGGATAAGCTGTTCGAAGGAGAGGGGTGATGGCAGCTTTTGTAGGAGCGGGCCATGCCCGCGAAAATTCGACGGCGCAAGAGCATCGCGGACATGGCCCGCTCCTACCGGAGTACCGCCATGCTGCCTGATCTGCCCCTCGGCCCGCTGGAGCGCGCCCTGGTCGACAGCTTGCGCCGCCTCGACCCGGCCGCCGAACCGCTGGTGCTGGCCTCGGCCGCGCTGCTCTGTGCGGCGCTGGATAACGGCGATGTCTGCCTGCCGCTGGCCCGACGCGCCGGGCAGCGGCCCTGGCCGGAACACGGCTTCTGCCTGCCGCCGCTGGCCGAGTGGCAGGTGCGGCTTGCCGCCTCGTCCCTGGTCGGCACCGACGGCGACTTCACCCCGCTGATTCTGGTCGGCGAGCGCCTCTATCTGGCGCGCTACCAGGTCTACGAACGCCAGCTCGCCGAACAGCTGCTTAGCCGCGCCGCCGCTCTACCAGCCGTCGATGAGGCGCAGCTGAGCGAAAGCCTGACCCGCCTGTTCGCCTTCAACGCCCAGCAACCGGACTGGCAACGCCTGGCCGCCGCCCAGGCGGTGCGGCGCCGGCTGGCGGTGATTTCCGGCGGCCCCGGCACCGGCAAGACCACCACCGTGGTGCGCCTGCTCGCCGCGTTGCTGGAGCAGCCAGGCGGCGCTCGGCTGGCCATCGGCCTGGCCGCACCCACCGGCAAGGCGGCGGCGCGCATGGCCGAGGCGATCCGCAATGCCAAGGCCAGCCTGCCGGTCAGCGAGGCGATCAGGGCGGCTCTGCCGGACGAGGCGCGCACCCTGCACCGCCTGCTCGGCAGCCGTGGCGACAGCCCGCAGGTACGCCATAACGCAGCCAACCCGCTGGCGCTGGACGTGCTGGTGGTCGACGAAGCCTCGATGGTCGACCTGGCGCTGATGGCCAAACTGGTCGATGCCCTGCCGCCCAACGCGCGGCTGATCCTGCTCGGCGACAAGGACCAACTCTGTGCGGTGGAAGCCGGCGCGGTATTCGCCGAACTCTGCGAAGGCCGCGGCTTCGACGCCCAGGCCGCTGCCGACCTGCAGCGCATCACCGGCCAGCCGGTAGCGGTCGCACCACCCACTTCACGCCTGGGCGATGCCGTGGTGCTGCTGACCCACAGCCACCGCTTCGCCGGCGACAGCGGCATCGGCGAGCTGGCCCGGCGGATCAACGGCGGCGACGTCAGCGGCACCCTGAGTTTGCTCAAAGAACAGCGTAGCGACCTGGCCTGGAACGCCCAGCCGACCCCCGCCGATCTGCTGGAACGGCTGGATCGCGGCTATGCGCCCTTTCTCGCCGCGGCGAAAAGCGCCGATCCGCAGGCGGCCTTTGCCGCCTTCAACGACTTCCGCGCCCTCTGCGCCCAGCGCGAAGGTAGCTGGGGCGTGGCCGGCATCAACGAAGCGCTGGAGGCGCGGGTGAAAAGGCGCAATCAGGTCGCCAGCCGCGAACGCTGGTATGTCGGCCGGCCGGTGATGGTGCGGCAGAACGACTACGCCCTCGGTTTGTTCAACGGCGATATCGGCATCTGCCTGCACAGCGAGTTCGGTCTGCGGGTGTTCTTCGAAGGCGAGGCCGGCTACCGGCCCTTCGCCCCGGCGCGGCTGCCCAGCCACGACAGCGCCTTCGCCATGACCGTGCACAAGAGCCAGGGCTCGGAATTTTCCGAAGTGCTGTTGGTCCTGCCCGAACAACCCAGCCCGCTGCTGAGCCGCAGCCTGTTCTACACCGGCATCACCCGGGCCAAGCACAAGGTGGAAATCTGGGGCCTGCCGGCGCGCCTGGGCGAGGCGGTCGCCACCCGCGCCGAGCGCGCGGCGGGCCTGGCCGAGCGCCTGGCTGTCGACCCGGCCACCCAGCCCGGGCCTGCAGCGCCGCCCGCGAGCGGCGCCGGTCACGCTCAGCTGCCGCTGTTCTAGCCGCCTTTGTAGGATGGTGCCCATCGCCGGCAGTCGTGGCCCGAGTCCGGCCAATTGCCGAGAAGGTTGCAACAATCGACGCGCTCGCCAAGAATGCGCCAAGCCTGACCGGCGGCGCCGGTACCGATGGATTGCCCGCATAGCGCAAGGAGACACCATGTTCTTTCGTCTGACCAATATCTTCAAAGGCATCCTCTCCCTGTTCATCAAGGACCTGGAGCGCAAGAACCCGGAAGCCCTGCTGGAGCTGGAACAGGAGAACCTGCGCAAGCAGATCGCCAACTTCAACCAGGGCCTGGCCGCCCATGCCGGCCTGGCCGAGCGGCTGATGAGCCAGGTGCGCAAGCAGGAGGCCGAGGAGCGCGAGCTGCATGCGCGCACCACCGCGCACCTGCGCGCCGGCAACAAGTCGGCCGCCGCGCAGAACGCCCTGCGCCTGCAGAACCTTGGCCGCGAGCTGGAGGAAAACCGCCGCCAGCTGGCCCAGGCCGAGGAGACCTACCAGAACCTGACCAAGGCCCGCGAAGTGGCGGTGGCCGCCGCGCGCAGCAAGATCGAGGCGCTCAAGGGCGCGATCAACGACCTGCGCATGAAGACCGCCATGGCCGAGATGAACGAGATGGCCGCCGGCATGGTCAGCAGCATCGGCGGCTCCGGCGACACCCTCAACCGCCTGCACGAGATGGTCGAGGAAGAACGCACCCAGGCCGCTGGCCGCGCGCGCATGGCCCGCGACTCGATGGACATGAGCGAAGTGAACCTCAAGGAAGCCGAGATGGACGCCCTGGCCGACCAGGCCCTGGCCGATTTCGCCGCCAAGGAAGGCATCAGCCTGCCGGGCCAGGAGGCCACCCCCGAGGCGCCGGCCAATCGCAGTATGGGTGGTAGCAACCCGCAATCCGAAAGCCAGTAAGGCGCGCCCATGAGCAGTGAAGGCAAAGCACCCGCCTGGCTCGACGAGCTGCGCCTGGCCTACGAGAGCGGCGCCCACGGCCAGTTCGTGCTCTATGGCAATGTCGCCGACCGCTTCCCGCTGGACGGTCGCCTGGTCAGCCTGACCCGCTACCTGGAGGCCAGGCTGCTCGGCACCTTCGACCTGGTGTTTCTCTACGATCCGGGCAACGGCCTCAGTCTGTTGCGCGGCGGCGAGCGTTTCGCCCAGTGGCCGGCGGCGGAAAAGATCCAGCCCTGGCCCCATGAGCCGCGCGCGGCGATCGAGCTGATCAGCCGCTACCTGCGTTACCGCGCCAACCTGCAGGCGCTGGGCCGCGGCGACAGCGAACATGTGGCGGTGATCCTGCGCGGCGCCGAGCTGGTGCTGCCGGCCAGCCGTCAGGGCGATTTCGCCAGCGCCAGCCTGGCCAGCCTGGTGCGCGACTGGGCTGCCGAGCCGCCGTTCGCCGATATGGCCTTCGCCAGCCTGCTGCTCGCCGACAACCTCAATGACCTGCATCCGCTGGTGGCCAATAACCCGCGCATCGACCGGGTGCAGGTGCCGCTGCCGGATGCCGACAGCCTCGGCCAGTGCCTGGCGCAGCTGCGCCTGGACCACCCCAAGGCCTTCGCCGCCGAGGATAACGGCGCGGTGCAGGCCCTGGCCGGGGTCAGCCTCAGCGCCCTGGCCAGCCTGGTCAAGCGCCGCGCCCACCAGGGCAAGGTGCTCGGCGCCCAGGACTGGGTCGAAGCCAAGAAGCAGCTGGTGGAAACCGACAGCGCCGGCCTGGTGGAATTCATCGAATCCAAGCGCACCCTGGACGATTACCACGCCCAGGACGCGCTGAAAGTCTGGCTGCGTCAGGACATGGCGCTCTGGCAGGCCGCCGACCTGCGCGCGCTGCCCAAGGGCTACATCTTTTGCGGCCCGGTCGGCACCGGCAAGACCTACCTGGTCGAGTGCCTGGCCGGCGAGGCCGGGGTGCCGGTGGTCAAGCTGAAGAACTTCCGCGACCGTTGGGTCGGTTCCAGCGAAGGCAACCTGGAGAAGATCTTCCGCCTGATCCGTGGCCTCGGCCGCTGCATCGTATTTATCGACGAAGCCGACCAGACCCTCGGCAAGCGCGATGGCGGCAGTGGCGACAGTGGCCTGTCCGGGCGCCTCTACTCGATGATCGCCCAGGAGATGGGCGACGCCGACAACCGCGGCAAGGTGATCTGGATTCTCGCCTCCTCGCGCCCCGACCTGATCGAGGTCGACCTCAAGCGTCCGGGTCGGGTCGATGTGAAGATCCCGCTGCTGCCGACCACCACAATCGAGGAGAGCGCGGCGCTGCTCAGGGCCCTGCTCAAGCGCTTCGAGCTCAAGCTGGAAAGCAAGGCGCTGGTGAAGTTGCCGCTACCCTTGCTGCTCACTCCGGGCGCCGCCGAGGCGCTGGCGGTGAAGGTCTACCGTCAGGTGCGCACCGCGCAGATGCAGCCCTTGGCAGCGCTCGAGCATTGCCTGCAGGGTTACCAGCCGCCGGTGGCCGAGCAGGTGCTGCGCCTGCAGATGAGCATCGCCATCCGCGAAGCCACCGACATGGCCTTCGTGCCCGAGTCCCTGCGCCATCTCGCCGACGAGAACCTCAGCCCATGAGTGGCGGACGCTACCTATGGGCGGCCTTCAATGCCCGCCCGCTGGGCATGCCGCTGGCGCCGAACTGGTTCGGCCTGGCGGCGTTCGGCTTGTTGGGCGCCTTTGTCAGCCCCGGCTTTTGGGTCCTTGGCGCCGGCCTGGAGCTGGCTTATCTGGCGCTGCTGGCGCGCAACGCGCGTTTTCGTCGCAGCGTGGATGCCCGGCAAGTGCAGCCGGTCGACCCTGCCGGACAACGTTACGAGGCCAGCCTGGCCCTGCTCGATGCGGCGCAGCGCCAGCGTCAGCAGCAGGTCGAGGCGCGCGCCCGCGAGGTGCTGCAACTGCTGGCGCGCTCGCCGTTGATGGCCTCGCACGCCGCCAGCCTGGAGCAACTGGTGTGGCTCAACCTGCGCCTGCTGGTCGCCGGCCAGGCGCTGAGCGTGGTGGCGGACACCGCCGCCCGCGACAGCGCCGAGTTGCAGCAGCAGGAAGAACAGATCGATCTGCGCCTGGCCGCCGCCGAGCTGAGCGACGAACTGCGCCGCAGCCTGGAACAGCAGAAGCAGGTGATAGACGCGCGCCAGGCGGCCCATGTCGAAGGCCTGCGGCGCCAGGAGCATGTGGATGCCGAGCTGCAGCGCATCGAGCAGCAGATCGCCCTGATCCGCGAACAGACCCTGCTGGCCACCGACGAGGAACAGATCGGCCTGGCGCTGAACGCCCTGACCAGCTCGTTCAACGAGGCCAGCCGCTGGCTGAACAGCCAGCGCGACCTGCTCGGCGTGCTCGAACTCGACGAACAACAGAGCCTGCCGCGCTATGTGCTGCAAGGCCAGGGCGACAAGCCGGCGCAAGGCCAGTCGCTTCGACACTGATGGGCTGCTGCACCCAGGCTTATCCGGGTCACGGATCTGGGTAGGGTGGATGACGCTTCACCCATCCACCATCGACGATGGTGGATGAAAAAGGCGTTATCCACCCTACGTTGTCGCAGACCGTAGTCCGGATGAAATCCGGGAAGCGATTTAGGCTATGAACACTTTTGATTGGCGGGCCGCTGGCCCGCATCCGACAGGGAGAGGCGTCATGTATCTATTCGCACCCAGGGCGCGCCAGCGCGGCAATGCCGCCGGCAAGTTGCTGACCATAGTGCTGGTGCTCGGCCTGCTTGGCCTGGGCGCCTGGCTGGTCGGCAAGGACATGCTCAAGGAAGGTGGCGACAGCGTGCTCGGCGGCCTGCCCGCCAGCCTCGGGGTGGACGGCGGGCCTGTGCCGGTCGAGCCGGTAAGCGGTACGCCGACCCTGCAATCGGCCGCGCCCTACGAGATGAAGAACAACATCATCGACGTCGACATGAGCGAGTACGCCGGTTACGGCGGGCTGATCGTCGCCAACGGCGGGCTGGCGCCCAACCCCGACTCCTTCTTCGCCAAGCAGTACGGCTTCCAGGTGCGCCTGAGCAAGGGCGAGAGCGAGGAATGGTCGGCGCTGAACAACGGTCAGATGGCCGCGGTGGCCACCACTGCCGATGTGCTGGCCGTGCTCGGCCGGCAGTTCGAGGTCACGGTGCCGGCGCAGATCGCCTTCTCCCGCGGCGCCGACCAGGTGGTGGTGGACAGCGCCATCGCCAGCGTCAATCAGCTCAAGGGCAAGGTGCTCGGCGCCACCCAGTTCAACGAGAGCGAGTTCTTCATCCGCTACCTGGCGTCCGAAGCCGGCGTGCCGGTCAAGGTGCTGCGCGACCTGGACGCCCGGCCGGGGCCGAACGAGCTGGGCCTGGTGTTCTACGAGGATGCCTTTATCGCCTGCGATGCCTACGCCGCGGAATTGACCGGCAAGCAGCGCCTGAACGGCTGCGTCGGCTGGTCGCCGCGTACCGATGAAGTGGTCGCCGAATCCGCCGGCGCGGCGAAGATGCTGGTGTCCAACCGCAACCTGCTGGTGGTCGCCGACATCCTGGTGGTCAACAAGGGTTTCGCCACGGCCCACCCGCAGATCGTCAAGGGCCTGGTACACGGCCTGCTGGAAGGCAACCGCCTGCTGCGCGACGATCCGAAAAGCCATGCCGGCGTAGTCGCCCAGGCGTTCGGCTGGACCCCGGAAGAAACCCTCGACGAGCTGAGCAAGGTGCACCTGAGCAACCTGCCGGAAAACCTGGCGTTCTTCGACGGCAGCATCGATTCGGCCGGCTCCTTCCAGGGCATCTTCCAGTCTTCGGTGCTGGCCTATGGTGCGCTGATCCGCAACCCGGCCGATCCGGCGCGCTTCGCTGATCTGCAGCACCTCAAGGCACTGGCCGAGGGCGGCCAGTTCAAGGGCCAGAGCATCGCCATCGCGCCGATCCGCACCAGCGGCAAGGTCGCCCTGGAGGGCGACGCGCTGCTGAGCAAGGACATCCGCTTCTTCTTCGAACCGAACTCGGCTGAGCTGGACAAACAGGCCAAGGACAACCAGGACTACCTGGACACCATCAAGCAGTTCCTCCAGGTCAGCCCCGGCTCCATCGTCCTGCTACGCGGCCATGTGGATAACGCCATGGTCGGCGAGTTCGAGCGTCAGGGCGGCCCGGCGCTGCTGCGCAAGATGGCGCTGAAGGCCATGGAGCTGTCGCGCCAGCGCACCCAGGCGGTCAAGGAGGCGCTGCTGGCGCGCCATCCGGGGATCGCCGAGGAGCGCATCGAACTGGTCGGCCGTGGCTGGGAAGAGCCGCTCGGTGCCGACAGCGAGCAGAACCGCCGGGTCGAGGTGCAGTGGTTCACCCTCGAATAGCCCGCCAACCCCGGCCGAGCGTCTGCGTGCAGGTGCTCGGCCGCGCAAGCGCGGTCGGCTAGCGGTGGTTCGCCGGCGTGGTCTGCGCCATGCGCTGGCGGCAGGCCGCGCCGAAGGCCTGGAAGATTTTCACCGAGTCGGGATTTGCGCTGGCCTGCCATTCCGGGTGCCACTGCACGGCGAGGGTGAACTGCGCCAGGCCGGGCGCATGGATGGCTTCGATCAGGCCGTCTTCGGCGTAGGCCAGCGGCTCGAGGCCTTCGCCCAGGGTGGCGATGCCCTGGCCGTGCAGCGAGTTGGTGCTGATCTCATCCTTGCCCAGCAACTCGGCCAGCCAGCTGCCGGCTACCAGGCGCACGCTGTGGCTTTCGCCGTACTGCACATCCACCGGGTCGTCGGAGTCTTCGCGGTGGTCGTCGAAGTCGCCGACGGCATAGAGTTTCTGGTGGATGTCGCCACCCAGGGCCACGTTGATTTCCTGCATGCCGCGGCAGATGCCGAAGAGCGGCAGGCCACGGGCGATGGCGGCGCGGATCAGCGGCAGGTCGAACAGGTCGCGATCGCGGTCCTGGGCCTTGTCCGGGGTGAGGTTTTCCTGGTTGTAGAGCGCCGGGTCGATGTTGCTGCCGGCGCCGGTGAGGTACACGCCGTCGACCATGTCGAGGTATTGCTCGAGGTCGTCGCTGCCGCAGCAGGTCGGTGCCAGTAGCGGTACGCAGCCGGAGAGCTCGACGAGGGGGACAATGTATTTGTGGGTCATCACCTGATAGGCATGCCCTTTACGTTCCTGAACGCCCATGGACATGAGGACCACGGGCTTGCGTTTGCCGCTGTTGTTGTTGGACATAGATCACCTTGGGGCAGGGAGGGCCTGCCGTTGCTGTGCAGGAAGGGCCGGCGCGGCGGCGCTGCTTCCTGTTTGTTGCCTGCTAGGCGGCGCAGGCGTGTCGGGAGCGAGGCGATTGAGCCTGTTCCCGGCGCGCTCTGGCCGTCGAAACACCGGCCCAGTCTGCCAAAGCCGTAAAATATGTCAAACGAATGATGCGCTATTTGTGGGGGAAACCGAGCGCTCGCTCTGCTGGGCACTGCGAAATATTGGCCTATATAGCTGTTTTTAAACGAATATATTTTCGTTTTTAGCATGCGGGGTAGTCCAATATTTTTAACGCCTGACAAGTCAAGCCTTCAACCCGCCACCAGCATCAGCAGCAGGGGCAGGCTGGCGGCCGCCAACAGCGGGTGAGGATGCCGTTCGACCAGCGCGCGAACAGAGCCGCCGCGTTGCGGTGCCGCGGTTCACCCTGGAATGGCATCCAGGCGGAAAGCAAAACGGGGCCTTGCGGCCCCGTTGTCGTTCATCCGGTTGACTTTACTCGCCCGGAATATCCATGCGCAGCTTGACCGGCTCCACGGCCTTGCCGCCACGCGCGGTGCGCATGCGGATGTTGATCGCTTCCACCGCCAGCGAGAAGGCCATGGCGAAGTAGACGTAACCTTTTGGCACATGCACTTCGAAGGCTTCGGCGATCAGCACGGTACCGACCACGGTGAGGAACGACAGCGCCAGCATCTTCAGCGACGGATGCTTGTCGATGAAGGCACTGATGGTACCGGCGGCCAGCATCATCACCAGCACGGCGACGATGATGGCGGCGACCATGACCGGCACGTGGTCGACCATGCCGACGGCGGTGATCACCGAGTCCAGCGAGAAGACGATGTCGATGATGGCGATCTGGATGATGGTGCCGATGAAGTTGCGCGCCGCGCCGTTGGGCGTCTGCTGGGACTCGTCTTCGCCTTCCAGGCCGTGGTAGATCTCGCTGCTGCTCTTCCATAGAAGGAACAGGCCACCGAAGAACAGGATCAGGTCGCGGCCGGAGATGCCCTGACCGAACAACTCGAACAGGTCGGTGGTCAGGCGCATGATCCAGGTGATCGACAGCAGCAGCATGATGCGCGTGACCATCGCCAGGGCCAGGCCGAACAGGCGGGTGCGCGCCTGCATGTGCGGCGGCATGCGCCCGACCAGGATGGCGATCATGATGATGTTGTCGATGCCGAGGACGATTTCCAGGGCGGTCAGGGTCAAGAAGGCGATCCAGATTTCTGGACTGGTCAGCCACTCCATGTTGCAGTTTCCTTGTGTGCATTCAGTGGGGTTGTTACGCGCCGAAGCCGGGCAATGCCGGCTGCAGCGGTAGGGGTTCAGGGCGCGGCGATCACGGCCTGCCGAATAGTGGGAATACTCCCAGCAGCAATGCCGCGAGGAGGATACACAGGCAGATCGATACTGCCCACTTCAAGGTGAAACGCTGGTGCTCGCCGAATTCGACCTTGGCCAGGCCGACCAGCAGGTAGGTGGAGGGTACCAGCGGACTCAGCAGGTGCACCGGCTGGCCGACGATGGAGGCGCGCGTCATCTCCACCGGAGTGATGCCGTACTGGCTGGCCGCTGCGGCCAGCACCGGTAACACGCCGTAATAAAAAGCATCATCGGGCCGATGCCGGCGGCGAAGCCACCGAGCAGGGCGGACAGGCACTTGCTCATGATCAGGTACATGAAGGTCATGAGCATGGCGAAACCGAGGAAGGTCAGCATGGCGGTCTCTCCGGGGTGAGTGGGGCACGGCGCGGGGTAGAGTCAGCGCAGGGCATTCAGCGGGCGGAGAGAGGGTGCGGGGCGGCCGGTCAGGCTGGGGGCATGAAGCATGGCAATCACCATTTTGTTGTTGTCGGGATTGGCCGGGCAGCGTGCAAGACGCCGCGCCCGAGCAGGCCGGTCTGGTGCCGGCGGTGGGGTAGATGCTAGGCGCCGAAGCTTTCGGCAAGCTTTCGTCGCCTGACGTCGGCTGGCGGTTGGCCTTGGCCGGCCTGTCCTGCCGCCGCTCAGGGCACGAGCAACTGCAACGCCAGTGGCAGGCTGACCGCGGCGAGCAGCGTCTGCAGGGTGATGATGCCGGCCATCAGGTGGCTGTCGCCGCCCAGTTGGCGGGTCAGCACGTAGGCGGTCGGCGCCGTCGGCAGGGCGAAGAACAGCACCAGCACGCTGCTTTCCATCGGCGGCAAGCGCAGGCCAAAGGCCACGGCCCAGGCCAGCACTGGCATGGCCAGCAGGCGCAGGCCGCTGTTCCAGGCCAGGGCGGGGATCTCGCCGCCGAGTTGCTCGGGCTTGAGTGCGGCGCCGACGCAGAGCAGGCCGAGCGGCAGGCTGGCGGCGGCGAGCAGGCCGAGCAGACGGTCGCTGCCGCCGGGCAGGCCGAGGCCGCTGAGGTTGATCAGGGCGCCGCCGAGGCAGGCGAGGATCAGCGGGTTCTTCAGGATCGGCAGCAGCAGGCTGCGCGCGCTGACGCCGCGCTCGGCGGTCAGCGACCAGACCGACAGCACGTTCACCGTCGGCACCATCAGCGCCAGCATCAGCGCCGCCAGGGTCAGGCCGGCCTGGCCGAACAGGCTGCCCACTGCGGCCAGGCCCAGGTAGGTGTTGAAGCGCAGCGCGCCCTGGCTGAAGGCGCCGAAACGCCCGGCCGGCCAGCCGCGCAGGCGGCGCAGCAGGAGCAGGGCCAGCCAGGCGCTACCCAGGCCGAGCATGACCGCGAGGGCCAGGCGCGGCAGCGCCGGGTTATCCAGCGGCGCCGTGGCCAGGCTGCTGAACAGCAGGGCGGGAAACAGGATGAAGTAGTTCAGCCGCTCGGCGCCGGGCCAGAAGGCTTCGCTGGGGAAGTCCCAGCGGCGCAGGTAAAAACCGGCGACGATCAAGGCGAACAATGGCCACAAGGCCAGCAACAAATCGATCACGGCAACCCCTGGCGCGTGGCAGGCGCCTATCTTGGTCAGCCCGCCGCGGCGGCGCAAGGCCGATATCCGCTGGCTTGCAATGCAAGCGGGTGATTGCCTTAGCCGGGGCCGCTCCTGTTTACTGATTCCGCCCCGTCTATTGCCTTGCACCTGGAGCGCTTATGACCGAGATCCACAGCGGCGGCTGCCAGTGCGGCGCCATGCGCTATCAATTCGCCGCCCCCCTGGCCGATATCGCCCACTGCCATTGCACGGTGTGCCGGCGTAGCAGCGGCGGCATCGTCACCACCTGGCTCACGGTGCCGCTGGCGAGTTTCCGCTGGCTGGCCGGTGCGCCCAGCCAGTACGCCTCCTCGGCCAGTTGCACGCGCAGTTTCTGTCCGACTTGCGGCGCGCAGCTGACCCTGTTTACCACGCTCAGTCCGCAGACCCTGGACATCACCGTCGCCACCCTGGATCAGCCGGAGCTGGCGCCGGCGGACCGGCATATCTGGGTGCAGAGCCGTTTGCCCTGGCTGCATCTGGACGAGCAGTTGCCCGATGAGTGGCAAGAGAATATCCGCTAGGCCTTGAGGCATGACGCCCACGGAAATGTGCCACTAATTTGATGTCAAATTTCTGTTTTCTTCACTTGAGTCCTGTGTCACATTCCGAGCCCTGATCAGGCAAAGGAATGTGCAGTGTTTGCAAAGGCGCTTTTCAACTGGCTGTGTACCAGCCCGTTGCTGACCAAGCCTGGCGCAGTGATCGGCCTGTTGCTGATGCTGTTTGTGACCTTCTTCAATCCGTTCGGCTTGCGCGAGTCTTCCGAGCAGAGTACGGAGACGTGGTTGCTGCGCATGTTTGCACCGTCCTACCCGGCGCAGGCGCAGGCTGATGTGGTGGTCGTGCTCATCGATGATCAGGCCTTGGCCCGCATGCAGGCGAGCTGGCCGTTGCGTTACAACGAGCAGGCTCGGCTGTTGCGTCAGTTGCTCAGCTACCAGCCGAAGTCGGTATTTGTCGATGTCCTCTTTACCCAGCGTCGCTACGACGGCGGCTCGACCGTAAGCCTGCAGCGCGTATTGAGCAGTGCCGACGAGCAAGGCATTCCACTGATTCTGGCGGATTATCGCGACGCCGAAGGGCGCTCCCAGATGCTCACGGAGCTGCGGGCGCTCGCCCGCACGGCACAGGTCAATTGGAGCGGCTTTGGCGAGCGTTACCCGCTGTTGCTGGTGCCTGGCGAAAGCGATTCGCGCACTCCGGCGCTGCAGATGTACCAGCAAGGCTGCGTCGATGAGGCCTGTGCCTTGGAACCGTTCGCCGAGCCTCTGCTGGTGCGCTGGGGCTATTGGAGTGACGGACGGATGAGCCGTTTTGTTGACCTGAGCGGCTGTGGCGTGCGGGGTCAACGCAGCAATGCCATGCAGCTGTTGAGCATGCTCGGTACAGACAGCGTCAGGTCGCAGCGCGATGCGAATGCAGTCGAACGGCCACAACCCTGTCCGTACACCCGAACCCTGTATGCCAATCAACTGCGCGACCCACGGGTGGCCGAGGTATTGCGTGGCAAGCATGTCCTGCTGGGCGCGCATATCCGAGGCATTCCGGATCTGGTGATGAGCCCGGTGCAGGGCCAGCTCCCGGGCGTCTACTGGCATGCCATGGCCTTGGATAACTTGCTTACTCAAGGCCGTGAATACTGGCGTAGCGCCCCCGAGGTCATCAGTGGGGTGAGCATAAGCGATGCCCTGGAGATGGGCCTGGTGCTGGTCGCGGGCCTGGTCGCGCTGTGGATTCCGGCGAAACCCATTACCCATAAAGGTCGGCTGTTGCGTTGGATGAGCCATTACCGGTTCTGGTTCATTGCGCTCAGTCTGTGTGCGATCGGCGCCAGCGTCGTATTGGCGCTGTGGTGGCACATAGCACCGCTCGACTGGTTGGGTTTGATTCTGGTGATCGGCCTGTTCTACGCCTACCTCGGCGAGCCCAGGCTGGCGGCCTGGTGGGAACAACGAATTGGCAAGCTAAACAAGAAAGGAGATGCAGGATGCGTAAAACCCTACTGATCGGACTGCTGCTATGCAGTGCCCCGACCTGGGCGCAGGAGCCGCTGAAAATCATCGGCTATCCGTTGGAGAAGGTGGCGCTGTATGACGCCCAAGGCGACTTTCTCGGCGATCTTGCGCGCGATCAATTGCCGCCTCCCGAGGTTCAGGTGCTGAGCTTCGATGAAGAGAAGAACCTGATTCTGATTGCGCTGGCGGATCGACAAGTCTGGCTTGATCCACTGGACGTCAAGCTGAATCAGGGCAAGACCGTTGCATTCGATTGCCGCAAGGTTGCCGAAACCAGCATGCAGGCGGACAGCAAGGTCAAGGCGGTGATGGGCTATTCGCAAGCCTGCGGCAAGTAAATACAAGGACGTCTGTATGTTTAAGAAACTCATTCTGGCCGCGACCTGTTTGACCCTGGGCGGCTGCCAGCATGCGATGCTGGTGAATCAGCAACCTGTGCAAGGCAAGTTCATCGATAGCCCCCGGGCCCGCCCGCTTGAACTGCAACAAGTCACGGCCAATCCCTGGCTCAACAACAAATTGGTCGACAGCCTGGCGGGCTCGACCGATCCCGATGAAGTGCGCGGTTTTGGCAAACTCGACCTGAGCGAGCAGATGGCTCAGGTGGAGAGTTTCCAGGCCGCCGAGTTGCAGGCCTATTGCGACCGCGTGCTGAGTCAACTGCTGGCGCATTGGCCGCACGAAAAGCCGGCGATCAGAGTGCGTTTCAGCGCCTCCGAGAGTTTCGGTGCCCAGGCCACCAAAGAGAACATCATCTACATCAATATCGGTACCTTGCAGGCTATCGAGAGCGAGGATGAGCTGGCGGCGATTCTCGGTCATGAGGCTGCGCACCTGTTGCTTGGGCACCTTGATCGTCAACACTTCTTCAACCAGCAAAAGAAGTTGCTCGATGCTTCCGTCAATGCTGTGAACCTGGCAGCTACTGTGGGCGGTCTGGAAAGCCAGAAAAGCGGGACGTCGCGTAAGTGGGTGATCGGCGATCCGGATGCGGTGGGTAAAACCATTATCCAGAGTTCGCTATCGGGGACTTTGCTCAAAGCCGTAACCGACAATTTCTGGAACAGCAGTTGGACGCGTGCCCAGGAAGACGAGGCAGATCTCTTGTCCGTCGACTTGGCGAGCCGGGCGGGATACTCGCCCCGCGGGGCGGTGCATAGCATCCAACGCTTGCAGAGTTTCGCAGGCGCCCGCGAGACCCTGTTGCAACGTTACCAGGCGCAGCAAAAGCAACTGTTCAGCCAGGCCATACACAAAAAAGGGCTTGGAGGGCTGATTGAACAAGGGGTGCAGAGTGGCCTGACGGCGACTCAGTATGCGGCGGTCGACCTGTGGCAGGACTTTGGTAAGACCCACCAGTTACCCGCCCAGCGTGAGGCCGAGCTGACCCGCTACATTGCCAGCGAATACCGGGTCGAGCGCCGACGTAAACCTCAGCTCGCCAGCTATCAGCGTTCATTGCTAGGTGGCAAGAGTGGTCAAATTCTGGCTGGACAGGTGTTGATCAATCGCGCCACCAAGGCACTGGATCGGGGCGACAAACAGGAGGCGCGCCAGTTGGCCGCCGAGGTCGCCAAGGGGCCGACCCGCAATAGCCTGCGGGCGCAGACCTTGCAGTTTGTTCTCGGTGTGCAACAGGGCCATTACAAGCAGGCGCTCTCCAGCCTCGAACAGGTGCCCAAGAGCGAATGGCAGTATGCGTCGCTGGCCAGCTATGACCAGGTCATCAGCCTGTCGCTCAGCTTGGGCCGGACGGATCAGGCCGCGCGTTATCTGCAACGTGGCCAGGACAACTGGGGCGCGGAGCTGATGGCGCCACTGGCGATCATGGTGCACTTGCAGGGCGATCGCGTTGAGCAGGCTCTGCAGGCTTACCAGACCTGTCAGGGCAGCAAGAGTAAAAGCCTGTTGGCGCAATGTGACAGCGTGATCGGTGAGTTCAAGCCGCAGAAGGCCAAGGGAAACCCGCTGGAGCAACTGGGTCTGCCGGATCTGGATCAGTTGATGGGGAGCTGAGTCAAGGCAGTCGCAGCCCGCCGCTGGCCTTGTGCAGCGCGCGCAGGTGTTCGCCGAGCTGCACCAGGTTGGCTTCGCTGGCCTCCAGTTCGGCCAGGCGCGTCGGCTCCAGCAGGTTGCGCACTTCCTGGTCGAGGTCGTCGCTGAGCTGGCGCAGTTGCTGCTGGCGGCTGCGGCTCTCGGCTTCCAGGCGCTGCCATTCGGCGCGCTGCGGCAGGCCGTAACCGCCCTCGAGCAGCTCCGCCGGGCGGCTGAGGAAACCACTGTTGGCAAGAATCTGTTCCAGCGCCCCGCCGGCCTTGTCCAGGCCCGGATCCTGGGCCGCGCGGCCGCTGAGGTAGCGGCGCTTGAGTTCGTCCTGGGCCAGCAGCAATTGCCGGCGTAGCGCCGCCTGCTCGAGCAGCAGCAGCGCGGCGCTGGCGCGCAGGTCGGCCTTGGCGAACCAGGGCCGGCGGGCCTCGGCGCTCTGCGCCAGCCAGTCTTCGACGTTGTCCTGGGCGATCGGCAGGCGCTGCTGCAGCACCGCGAACATGGCCTGGTAGCGCTCGCGGAAGGAGTCGAAGCGATAGCCCAGGCGCAGGGCCTCGCGCGGGTCGTCGAGCACGCTGCGGTCGGCCAGGCCGCGCGCCACCAGGCTGTCGAGCAGGCCGTTGGGCAGGATGCTGTCGAGCGCCTGCAGGCGAGGGTGCTGGCTGCCGCTGCGGAGCAACTTGAGCGTCTCCACCGCGCAGTTGTTGGAGATGAAGTAGTAGTCGCCGTCATAACTCCAGTGCTGCTCGGCGGCACGGGTGACCAGGCGCTCCAGTTGGGCGCGCTCGAGCCGCAGCGGCACCGAGGCCAGGCTGCGCAGCTCGACCTTGGTGTATTCCTCGATCACCTGTTCCAGCGGCAGGACGAACAGCCGCGACGGGTAGGCGCCGGTCAGGCCGTCCCAGCTGGACAGTTGCAGATCGCCGACGAAGGCGCGGTAGGACAGCACCAGGTGCTGGTCCAGATCCAGCCGACAATCCGGCCCGCGCGGTCGGCCGGGGGCGCAGATCACCAGGCGCAGCATGCTGTGGCCCCAGCGGCTGGCCCATTGCTGGTTGGCCTCGGCGAGCAGGTAGTCGATCTGGTAGACCCGTGCGGGGTCGAGTGTGCCCAGCGGCTGGCGGGCGAAATCGCGGCCGGCGTTGAGGTAGGCGTAACCGTCGGCGCAGGGCTGCTGGCGGGCCGCTGTCCAGCCGCCGAAATGCGCGCGCAGGTGACGCGCCAGCGAGGGCCGGCGACAGGCGTAGCCGGGGTCGAGGAGAAAGTACTCCATGTTCACCGCGACGAACTCGCGCGGGTTGCTCAGCTCGTAGGCATCCGGGCTGCGCGCCACCTGGCCGTTGGCCTGCTCGCGTGCGCCGCGCGTGCCGACCCGTTGTGGCCAGCCGGCCAGGTCGAGCAGGAGCGGGTCGTCGCTGAGGGTGAAGCGCCTCGCGGTTTGACCACGGCAAGCGTCGGACAAACCCACCGCGCCGAGGCTGGCCAGGCGCTGCCGGCAGCGCTGCAGCAGGCGCTGCTGCTCCTGTGGCCAGAGCTGCGCGCGGTCGTAGAGATGAGTCAGCTCGTGCAGCACGGTGGCCAGCAGCTCACGGCGCACGTTACCGTGCGGACGCCGGGTCGGCGTGGTGGCGGCGCTGCCATCGCTGAGGGACGGCAGCAGCTGGCTGTTCAGTTCGATGCCGCTGAAGCGTCCGGCGCGACCGTAGACCTCGTTCGGCATGGGTCGCCAACGCACCTTGACGCGCCGGTCCAGGCGCTGCTTGAAAGCGGGAGGAAGGACGCTGAGTGCTTCGGCCAGGAGAGCCTGGCTGGCCTGCCGTTCGCTGCGGCTGAGCGCAGCGCCATCCAGCGCCAGCTGCAACTCGGCATAGCTGCAGCTACTGGTCAGCAGGGCAAGTGCCAGCAGCCAGGCGCGGGTCAGGGTCACCTGGCGAGAATGGCTTCGGCCAGTACCTGATCGGAGACGTGCTGTGCTTGCGGCACGCGGCTGCGAATGGTGCCGAGCGCGGCTTCCAGCTGTGCGCCACGGATCGCGCCCTGGCTGGCGACGAAACTGGCGGCATCGTCACGCGCGGCGAGGACGATTTTCGAGTCGCGGATCGAGGTGGTGGTGTCCGAGGTGAAATCGAAGGTGCGATCCAGCGCGCGAACGATGATGTTGCTGGTGGCGACCAGGGTTTGCGCCTGGACACCACCCGTGAACAGCGCAATCAGCGCAACAGCGGCGAGCAACGGACGATGCATGAGCAGTCTCCAAAAAGCGAGCGATGGCGATTTGACGGCGAGAACCCGTATCGGTTCCAGCAGGCAACACACGAGGCTTCCGGCCGAACGGGTCGGGCCGGCAAGGCTAACGGAATGTCCCGCCGGGAACCAGAGCCAGCGGCTGGGCATGCCCTGGCTGTGGTTACAGGCTGAGGATGGCCTGTGCCAGTTGCAGATCGTCGGCGACCAGGTTCGGCGCCTGCTGGCGGATGTGCAGCAGGGCGGCTTCCAGCCGCACGCCACGGATGTGGCCTTGGCTGGCGACGAAGCTGGCGGCATCGTCACGGGCAGCGAGCACTACCTTGTCATCGCCCAGCGACGAGGTGACGTCGGAGGTGGCATCCGAGGTGGCGCCTATGGCGCCGACCACGGCGTCAGTGGTGACTACGAAGCTGGTGGCCGAGGCAGTGGTGGCAAGAGCCAGCAGGGCGGCAAAGCCGAATAGACGTACAGAGTTCATCCTGGTAACTCCCGAGTAATCATTGGTAGCACGCCAAACAGCATGCCTGTCGGAAGTAATCCTAGCTCAGCCGCAACCCGGCGCACAGCCTGGCCTATTGCCAGAACGGCTTGGCCAGCTCCGCCTCGCGCTCGCTCGGGCTGATGCCGGCGTCGGCGAGCAGGCGCTTGTCCAGCAAGGCCAACTGGCGGCGTGTGCGGGCGTTGAGTAGCCAGTGCTTGAAGGTGGCGCGCAGGCGGGTGAGCCAGGTGACGGATGGCTGGCTGAATGCAGGGGTGATGTTGCTGAGGATGCGCTCCATGGCAATGGTCCTTCCCGCGCTGGGCGGGTGTGGATATATGAGCGTCCATGGTCGCGTGGCATCGGTGTTGCCGACAGTCACAGTGGGGTTTGATTGTATTGGTTCAGTTTTGGTTTTTTAAAAACTGTTCCACTTGCGCTCGCTACCATCTGTTCTGCCCGCCCTGCTGCGTCGCCCCATAATGACAAAACCCGCCAACGCTGGGCGTGGGCGGGTTTGTCGGAGTGAGTGCAGCGGCTTGCGCCGCCGGGCTCAGCGCCAGAACGGCTTGCTCAGCTCGGCGTGGCGCTGGGCCTCGCTGATGCCGGCATCGGCCAGCAGGCGGGCATCCAGGCGCGCCAGTTGGCGGCGGCTGACGATGCGGCGCTGCCAGGTGAGCAGGGCGGCAACCATGCGCAGCGGCAGACCGCTGGTAGCGCTGGAGGAGTGGGTTTGAAAAAGCAGGTCGGAACTGAGTGTACGTCCCATGGTGTCATCCTTCCGCTTGTGGCGGGTCTAGAGAGTGTTTTGCCTGGTGCCTATGTTCCGCTTCTGGCAACCGGTGCAATAGTCACAGCTGGATTAAATTGTTGAGCTATTAGATAGTGTGCTTAGTAACTGTTTTGCTGTTTTATACGGAAACTGTATGGGTTATAAGTGAATTGCCGTGTTGTAGTGCGTAATACGGACTTTTATCTTGTTATTGAATAGAAATGCAGTGGTTATCTATAGGTACAGTTTCAGATTGATTGGCAGGGGTCGCTGATCTGTAGTTCAGCTTTTTATCCAAACCTGCTGCGGGGCGAGACCGATCTGCATCGGTGACGAGGCCCTGCAGAGAAGTCGCAAGGCGAAAGGGCGGGTTCCTGCGCGCAGAAAAAAACCCGGCACGCAGTGGCCGGGTTTGCTCATGCGCTGCAGCGGTCAGTCGACGGCCTTGACCATGTCCTCGATGACCTTCTTGGCGTCGCCGAAGACCATCATGGTCTTGTCCAGGTAGAACAGTTCGTTGTCCAGGCCGGCGTAGCCGCTGGCCATCGAGCGCTTGTTGACGATCACGGTCTTGGCCTTGTAGGCCTCGAGGATCGGCATGCCGGCGATCGGCGACTTCGGATCGTTCTTCGCCGCCGGGTTGACCACGTCGTTGGCGCCCAGCACCAGGACCACGTCGGCCTGGCCGAACTCGGAGTTGATGTCCTCCATCTCGAACACCATGTCGTAGGGCACCTCGGCCTCGGCCAGCAGCACGTTCATGTGCCCGGGCATGCGCCCGGCCACCGGGTGGATGCCGAATTTCACGGTGACGCCACGGTGGGTCAGCTTCTCGGTCAGCTCCATCAGCGCGTGCTGGGCGCGGGCCACGGCCAGGCCGTAGCCGGGCACGATGATCACGCTGTCGGCGTTGCTCAGGAGGAAGGCGGCGTCGTCGCTCGAGCCGGATTTGACCGGGCGCGCCTCCTGGCTGCCGGCGGCCGGGCCGGCATCCGTGGCGCCGCCGAAGCCGCCGAGGATGACGTTGAAGAACGAGCGGTTCATCGCCTTGCACATGATGTAGGAGAGGATCGCGCCGCTCGAGCCAACCAGGGAGCCGGCGATGATCAGCATCGAGTTGTTCAGCGAGAAGCCGATCCCGGCGGCCGCCCAGCCCGAGTAGCTGTTGAGCATCGACACCACCACCGGCATGTCGGCGCCGCCGATCGGAATGATGATCAGCACGCCGATGACGAAGGCCAGGGCCACCAGCAGGGCGAAGGCGCCGAGGTTGCCGGTGAAGGTGTAGACCAGGCCGAGGCCGAGAATCGCCAGGCCGACCGCCAGGTTGACCTTGTGCTGGCCGTTGAACTGTACCGGTGCGCTCTTGAACAGGCGGAACTGGTACTTGCCCGAGAGTTTGCCGAAGGCGATCACCGAACCGGAGAAGGTGATGGCACCGATGGCGGCGCCGAGGAACAGCTCCAGACGATTACCGGCCGGGATCGCATCGCCCAGGCTGGCGACTATGCCCAGCGACTGCGGCTCGACCACCGCGGCGATGGCGATGAATACCGCCGCCAGGCCGATCATGCTGTGCATGAAGGCGACCAGTTCGGGCATCTTGGTCATTTCCACGCGCTTGGCCATCAGGGTGCCGGCCGAGCCGCCGGCCAGCAGGGCGACTATGACGAAGCCCAGACCCTGGGTGGCGCCGCCCTCCGTACTGACTTGCGCGCCGAGCTTGTACACCAGGGCGACGGTGGTGACGATGGCCAGGCCCATGCCGAGCATACCGAACAGGTTGCCGCGCCGCGATGTGGTCGGGTGCGACAGGCCCTTGAGGGCCTGGATAAAGCACACCGAGGCGACCAGGTAGAGAACGGTGATCAGGTTCATGCTCATGGTCATCAGTGCTTCTCCGCCAGCGCGCCGGTGGCTACTGCCGTCTTGGGCGCTTTTTTCTTGAACATTTCCAGCATGCGCCGGGTCACCAGGAAGCCGCCGAACACGTTGACCGCGGCCAGGGCCACGGCCAGGGTGCCCATGGTCTTGCCCAGTGGGGTCACGGTCAGGGCGGCGGCGAGCATGGCGCCGACGATGACGATCGCCGAGATCGCGTTGGTCACCGACATCAGCGGGGTGTGCAGGGCCGGGGTGACGTTCCAGACCACGTGATAGCCGATGTAGATGGCCAGCACGAAGATGATCAGGTTGTAGATACCGTCGGAAATCATATCCATGGTTGTTTTCCCCTTAGCCGTTGGTTCGTACGACTTGGCCGTCGCGGCACATCAGGCACGCTTTGACGATGTCGTCTTCGAGGTTGAGGTGGAACTGGCCGTCCTTGTCGATGACCAGCTTGAGAAAGTCCAGCAGGTTGCGCGCGTACAGCGCCGAGGCGTCGGCGGGGACCAGGGCCGCCAGGTTGCTGTGGCCGACAATGGTCACGCCGTTGTTGCTGACGATTACCTGCTCGGCCACTGTCAGCGGGCAGTTGCCGCCTTGCGCCGCGGCCAGGTCGATGACCACCGAACCCGGTTTCATCTCGGCCACGGTGCTCTCATGCAGCAGGGTCGGTGCCTTGCGCCCGGGGATCAGCGCGGTGGTGATGACGATGTCGGCCTGCTTGGCGCGCTCGTGCACCGCCTTGGCCTGGCGCGCCATCCACGAGGCCGGCATCGGCCGCGCGTAGCCGCCGACCCCTTCGGCGCATTCGCGCTCCTCGTCGGTCTCGCAGGGCACGTCGACGAACTTGGCGCCGAGCGACTCGATCTGCTCCTTGACCGCCGGGCGCACGTCCGAGGCTTCGATCACCGCACCCAGGCGCCGGGCCGTGGCGATGGCCTGCAGGCCGGCGACGCCGGCGCCGAGGATCAGCACGCGGGCGGCCTTCACCGTACCGGCGGCGGTCATCAGCATCGGCATGAAGCGCGGATAATGGTGGGCGGCCAGCAGCACGGCCTTGTAGCCGGCGATGTTGGCCTGCGAGCTGAGCACGTCGAGGCTCTGCGCGCGCGAGGTGCGCGGCGCGGCTTCGAGGGCGAAGGCGGTGATGCCGCGGGCATTGATCCGCGCGATGGTCTCGTTGCTGAACGGGTTGAGCATGCCGACCAGCACCGCGCCGGTCTGCATCTGGGCCAGTTCGGCGTCGCTCGGGGCCAGCACTTTCAGCACCAGATCGGCACCGAAGGCGGCGGCAGCGCTACCGATGGCCGCACCTACGGCTTCATAGGCACTGTCGGGAATGCTGGCGCTGACGCCGGCTCCGCTCTGCACCGTGACCTGGTGGCCTTGGCCGACCAGTTTCTTGATGGTTTCGGGCGTGGCGGCTACCCGCGTTTCGCCGGCATGGGTTTCGAGAGGAACACCGATGTGCACGTCAAATCTCCTGCGTGATCTTTATCTTTTTAATGAACCGGCGCACTGCGGATGGTGCGTCGGCGAAGGGAGGATCAGCACAAATCACCCTAGCAGAAGCTATGTTGCGGGCGGGGCGGCATTTTGCAGGCGCAGCATAAGTCCTTCAAGGCGTTAGGGAGTAAAACCTTGCGACAACTACAAGTCACTCAGCGACTTATCGGCCATTCTCTTCGGCAAAGGCTTGCTGCGCCTGGCCGCCAGGGCAGGTGGCGGCTATTTCTCGCGTCGCCGGCATGGGCATCATGAATGGCCGCCCATCAAATGGCTGTCGCATGGGCAAATAAACCGTGCAGCCTAAGCGTTCAGGGCGGTGCACCTGCTTTTTTGTGCAATAAATTGGACGCCTGCGCTCGGCACCGAGCGTCAGGTTGTAGTTGCGGACATTGTTGACTACGGGGTCAGTTTGGCTTGAGCTGGCCATGCTGAAAGGGGGCTGCCGCCGCCAGCAGGAATACCCGACAGGGCGCCCGGCGGGCTGCAGCCGGAGCAGTTGCTTCGCTTGCTGTCGTTTATTCCAGGCCGCTTTCCCGGGAATAGTCCCGCGCTTGCCGAACCAGCCAGTCGCGAAAGCTTTGCAGCGCCGCAGATTCCACCTTGCGCTCGGGAATCATCAGGTAATAGGCCTTGTCGCTGTTGCAGGCATGTTCCAGTGCCAGCACCAGACGGCCCTCGGCCAGTTCCCGTTGAATCAGGAAGGGCGGAATCAGGGCCACGCCCATCTCGTGCATGGCCGCCTGGGCGAGCATGGAGAACAGTTCGTAGCGTGGCCCGCTCATGTCCCGGGGCACATTCAACCCCAGCGAGGCGAACCACTGGCGCCAGGCGTAGGGCCGGGTGGTTTGCTGCAGCAGCGGCAGACCGGCGATCCCTTCGGCGCTCAGGGCGCTTTGCCCGTCGAGCAGCGTCGGGCTGCACACCGGCATGGGGTTTTCGCGCATCAGTCGGTGCGAGGCCGTACCGGACCAGTCGGCGTCGCCGAAGTACACCGCGGCATCGAACTGGGTATCGGCGAACAGGAACGGGCGGGTACGGTTGGTCAGGTTGACCGTGACCTGCGGGTGCAGGCGCTGGAAATCCTTCAGGCGCGGCAGCAGCCACTGGGTGCCGAAGGTCGGCACCACCGCCAGCTCGATGCTCATGGCGCCTTGCTGGCCCATCACCGCCAGGGTGTCGCGTTCCACCGCGTCGAGTTGCGCGGCGACCCGTCGGGCGTAGGACAGGCCGGCCTCGGTCAGTTGGACTCCGCGCCGCGAGCGGCGAAACAGTTCGACGTTGAGAAACTCCTCCAGCCCGGCGATCTGCCGGCAGATGGCGCTCTGGGTCAGGGCCAGTTCCTCGGCCGCGCGGGTGAAGCTCTGGTGGCGGGCCGCCGACTCGAAGGCGATCAGGGCCGTGGTGCTGGGGATTTTACGGCGCATCTGTGCGGCACTCTCACTATTTTCTGGATTAAATGCCGTTCAAAGCTAACTCGGAGTGCGTAAAGAGCACAACAGCATGCAAAATCCTCGTTTGCCCCGCGGGCCGATGCGGCCTAGGATCAATCCCATGCACCCCGTGGGCGCGGCCAGTGGCCGCGACGCTACTCCCCCGTCCCAACTCGAGGTTTTCACGATGGCCAAGGCAAGCTTCAACTGGATCGACCCGCTGCTGCTCGATCAGCAACTGACTGAAGAAGAGCGCATGGTGCGCGACAGCGCCCAGCAGTTCGCCGCCGATAAGCTCAAGCCGCGCGTGCAGCTGGCCTTCCGCAACGAGCAGACCGACCCGGCGATCTTCCGCGAGATGGGCGACACCGGCCTGCTCGGCGCGACCATCCCCGAGGCCTACGGCGGCAGCGGCCTGAACTACGTGTGCTACGGCCTGATCGCCCGCGAAGTGGAGCGTATCGATTCCGGCTACCGCTCGATGATGAGCGTGCAGTCGTCCCTGGTAATGGTGCCGATTAACGAGTTCGGCAACGAGGCGACCAAGCAGAAATACCTGCCGAAACTGGCCAGCGGCGAATACATCGGCTGCTTCGGCCTGACCGAGCCGGACCATGGCTCCGACCCGGGCTCGATGATCACCCGGGCGAAGAAGGTCGACGGTGGCTACCGCCTGAGCGGTGCCAAGATGTGGATCACCAACAGCCCGATCGCCGATGTCTTCGTGGTCTGGGCCAAAGATGACGCCGGCGAGATCCGCGGCTTCGTCCTGGAAAAAGGCTGGCAGGGCCTGAGCGCCCCGGCGATCCACGGCAAGGTTGGCCTGCGCGCCTCGATCACCGGCGAAATCGTCATGGACAACGTGTTCTGCCCGGAAGAAAACGCCTTCCCCGATGTGCGTGGACTGAAAGGGCCGTTCACCTGCCTCAACTCCGCCCGTTACGGCATCAGCTGGGGTGCGCTGGGCGCCGCCGAAGACTGCTGGCACACCGCGCGTCAGTACTGCCTGGATCGCAAGCAGTTCGGCCGCCCACTGGCCGCCAACCAGCTGATCCAGAAGAAGCTGGCCGACATGCAGACCGAGATCACCCTGGCCCTGCAAGGCTGTCTGCGTCTGGGCCGGATGAAGGACGAAGGCAGCGCCGCGGTGGAAATCACCTCGATCATGAAGCGCAACAGCTGCGGCAAGTCCCTGGACATCGCCCGCCTGGCCCGCGACATGCTCGGCGGCAACGGCATCAGCGACGAGTTCGGCGTGGCCCGGCATCTGGTCAACCTGGAAGTGGTGAATACCTATGAAGGCACCCACGACGTCCATGCGCTGATCCTCGGTCGCGCGCAGACCGGGATTCAGGCGTTTTTCTAAAGCCAGGGTGTGCGGGGCCGCCCAGGCTCTGCGCACCATGCTTTGCTGGCGGTGCGCAGAGCCCCCCATCAGATTGCCCGAAGGGTTACGTCGCCTTGCGGCGAACCCATCCACGTCCTGTTTGCTGTCGGTGCGCACGGCGCACCCTACGGAGTTCCCATGCCCGGTGCCCTGTCGCATATCCGTGTACTCGACCTCTCCCGCGTACTCGCCGGGCCCTGGGCCGGGCAGATTCTCGCCGACCTCGGCGCCGAGGTGATCAAGATCGAGCGCCCCGGGGTCGGCGACGACACCCGCCACTGGGGCCCGCCGTTCCTCAAGGATGCCCAGGGCGAGAACACCAGCGAGGCCGCCTATTATCTGTCGGCCAATCGCAACAAGCAGTCGCTCACCGTGGATTTCACCCAGGCCGAGGGCCAGCGCCTGGTGCGCGAGATGGTGGCCAAGGCCGACATCCTGATCGAGAACTTCAAGGTCGGCGGCCTGGCCGCCTATGGCCTCGATTACGCCACGCTGAAGGCGCTCAACCCGAAACTGATCTACTGCTCGATCACCGGCTTCGGCCAGGACGGCCCCTACGCCAAGCGCGCCGGTTACGACTTCATGATCCAGGGCCTGGGCGGCCTGATGAGCTTGACCGGGCGCGCCGACGACGAAGCGGGCGCCGGGCCGGTCAAGGTCGGTGTGGCCCTGACCGATATCCTCACCGGCCTGTACTCGAGCGCGGCGATTCTGGCCGCCCTGGCCAGCCGCGACCAGACCGGCCAAGGCCAGCACATCGACATGGCCCTGCTCGACGTGCAGGTCGCCTGCCTGGCCAACCAGGCGATGAACTACCTGACCACCGGCGTGGCGCCGCGCCGGCTGGGCAATGCCCACCCGAACATCGTGCCCTACCAGGACTTTCCCACCGCCGACGGCGACATCATCCTCACGGTCGGCAACGATGGGCAGTTCCGCAAATTTTGCGAGGTCGCCGGCCTTCCGGCTTTGGCCGTCGACCCGCGTTTTTCCACCAATCAGGCGCGCGTCGCCCATCGCGCCGAACTGATCCCGCTGCTCCGCCAGGCCACCGTATTCAAGACCACCGCCGAGTGGCTGGCGGCCCTGGAACAGGCCGGGGTGCCCTGCGGGCCGATCAACGACCTGCAGCAGGTGTTCGCCGACCCGCAGGTCCAGGCCCGCGGCCTGCGTGTCGAACTGCCGCATCCGCTGGCCGGCAGCGTGCCGCAGGTGGCCAGCCCGATTCGCCTGTCGGCGACCCCGGTGCAATACCGCAACGCCCCGCCGCTGCTCGGCGAACACACCGAGCAGGTGTTGCAGCAATGGCTGGGCTTGAGCCTGGAGCAGATAGCCGAACTGCGGCGGGCCGGGGTGCTGTAGGGTGCGCTTTGCGCACCAGGCGTTAGGCGAAACACATGTGCCGCACCCAGGCCGGTGACAGCGGATCTGTAGAGCTACTCAGGCCTCCAGCGAGCTGGCCGGGCCGAAGAACTCGTAGTGGCTCTGCTGCTCCGGCACCCCGAGTTCGCGCAGGTGCTGCTTCACCTGGGCCATGAACGGCTTGGGGCCGAGGAAGTAGGCGTCCAGGTCGCGTTCGGCCGGCAGCCACTCGGCCAGTTGCGCGCGGCTCAGAAAACCCTCGGCATCGGCCTGGTCTTGGTCGCGCGGCTCGCTGTAACAGACGTAATGCCGGACCTGCGGGTGCGCCTCGCTCTGCGCCTCGACCCAGTCGCGGAAGGCATGCACCCCGGCATGCCGGGCGCAATGGATGAAGTGGATCGGCCGGCCGTGATCGCGCGCGGCCTCGAGCATGCTCAGCGCCGGGGTGATGCCGACGCCGGCGCTGATCAGCACCAGCGGCTTGCTCGACTCGCGCAGGACGAAATCGCCGGCCGGCGGGAACAGTTCCAGGCGGTCGCCGACCTGCACCCGGTCGTGCAGGTGGTTGGACGCCTTGCCGCCGGGCTCGCGCTTGACGCTGATGCGGTATTCGCGACCATTGCCGCGGGCCGACAGCGAGTAGTTGCGCCGCACTTCCTCGCCCTCCAGTTGCAGGCGCAGGCCGATGTACTGGCCCGGCCGGAAGTCGAGCAGCGCACCGCCGTCTGCCGGCACCAGGTGCAGGGAGACGATCTCCTCGCTTTCGACGATCTTTTGCGCCACCCGGAAGTCGCGGGCGCCGCGCCAGCCGCCGCTGGCTGCGGCATTGGCGGCATAGGCGCTCTCTTCGGCGTCGATCAGGATCTGCGCCAGCTGGCCATAGGCGGCGCCCCAGGCGTCGATCACCGCGTCGGTGGCGATCTCTGCGCCGAGCACCTCGCGAATCGCCCGCAACAGGCAACTGCCGACGATCGGGTAATGTTCGGGCAGGATCTGCAACGACACATGCTTGCTGACGATCTGCCCGACCAGCGGGCCGAGCGCCTCCAGGCGGTCGATATGGCGGGCGTACATCAGCACGCCGTTGGCCAGTGCGCGTTGCTGGTCGCCGCTGGCCTGGTGCGCCTGGTTGAACAGCGGGCGTACCTGCGGGTATTCGCCGAGCATCAGCTGGTAGAAGTGCCGGGTCAGGGCTTCGCCGCCGGTTTCCAGCAGCGGCACTGTGGCCTTGATCAGGGTGCGTTGTTGGGCAGTGAGCATTGAGTGGTTCCTGGGTGGGCTGTGCAGCCTGAGGCATGCGGGCGATTATCGAGAAGCGTTCGGCCGGCGCACTCAGACGTGCTAAGTTCATGGCGCCTGGGTTGTTACACAATTCGTGCCACTTATATAGACCAATAATTTCAATGACTTGCATGCTTTGCTGTCTTTATGACCGCTGGCAGAGACGGGTCTGAATGACGCTGAGTAGTCTTTATGACAGCAAACCCACTGCTGACGGCCTTGATCCCGCTGGTTGCCGACCTGTCCCGCGAGCTGTCCGAGGTCGAGCGTTATCGGCGGCTGTTGCTGGCCCTGCGCGAGCTGTTGCCGTGCGATGCGGTGGCCTTGCTCAGGCTCGAGGGCGAGGTGCTGGTGCCGCTGGCGGTCGACGGCCTGAGCGCCGACACCCTCGGCCGGCGTTTCAAGCTCGCCGAGCATCCACGCCTGCAGGCCCTGCTGGCGCAGCGCGGGCCGACCCGCTTCGCCAGCGACTGCGGCCTGCCGGACCCCTACGACGGTCTGGTCGAAGGTCATTGCGGTCATCTCGAGGTGCATGACTGCATGGGCTGTCCGCTGTACCTGCAGGACCAGTTGTGGGGCCTGTTGACCCTCGACTCGCTGGCCCCGGCCCGCTTCGGTCGCGTCGACCTGGAAACCCTGGACGCGTTCGCCAGCCTGGCCGCCGCCACCGTGATGGCCAATGAGCGCATCGCCCAGTTGCTGCGTCGGGTCGAGGACGAGCATCGGCTGGCCGAGGTCTACAAGCAGGCTGCCGACCAGCATCGGCCGCGCGAGCTGATCGGCCAGAGCCCGCAGCACAAACGCCTGCAGGAGGAAATCGCGCTGGTCGGCGACAGCGAGCTGACGGTGTTGATCAGCGGCGAAACCGGGGTCGGCAAGGAGCTGGTGGCCGAGGCCATCCATGCCGCATCGGCGCGGGCCAGGCGCCCGTTGATCAGCCTCAACTGCGCGGCGTTGCCCGAGACCCTGGTCGAGAGCGAGTTGTTCGGCCATGTGCGGGGCGCCTTCTCCGGCGCGGTCAACGAGCGCAGCGGCAAGTTCGAGCTGGCCGACGGCGGCACCCTGTTTCTCGACGAGGTCGGCGAGCTGCCGGTGGTGGTGCAGGCCAAGTTGCTGCGGGTGCTGCAGAGCGGGCAGTTGCAGCGGGTCGGCTCGGACCGCGAGCACCGGGTCAATGTGCGGGTGCTGGCGGCGAGCAACCGCGACCTCGCCGACGAAGTGCGCGCCGGGCGCTTTCGCGCCGACCTCTACCACCGCCTGAGCGTGTACCCGCTGAAAGTCCCGGCGTTGCGTGAGCGCGGCCGCGACGTCCTGCTGCTGGCCGGTTACTTCCTCGAGGAGAATCGCGCGCGCCTGGGGCTGCGTAGCCTGCGCCTGACCGGCGATGCGCAGAAGGCCCTGCTGGCCCACGACTGGCCGGGCAACGTGCGCGAACTCGAGCACCTGATCGGCCGCGCCGCGCTCAAGGCCTTGTCGGCCTGCACCGAGCGGCCGCGCATCCTCAGCATCGACAGCCAGGCACTGGACCTGCCCCAGCGCGACGGCGCTGTCGAGTCGCCGCCGCTGGCGCTACCCGCAGCCGCAGCCGCCGGCGGCGTGCCGCTGCGCGAGGCCGTGGATGCCTATCAGAAGCAGCTGATCGACGCCGCCCTGCAGCGTCACCAGTACAAATGGGCCGACACCGCCCGCGAGCTGGGGGTCGATCGCGCCAACCTGATACGTCTGGCCAGACGTCTGGGCTTGAAGTCGTAGCGCCGGGCGGCACTCGGCATCCCCGCAGCCGCCAGTGGCCCGGTGCATCTCTGGCCGAGCGGTCACCGCTATTGACGTGCGTCAACACCGGTTTTGCGCAGGGCCTTAGCTTGGGGGTGTAACCGCTACACCGAGAGTGACCGCCATGCAACCGATGCAATCGTGCCGCGCCGAGCAGGACGAATGCGCTCAACCTCAAGCGAAACGCGGCTCAGGGAAGAAACGCAAACCTGTCGCCTGCCAGCGGGCGTTGACTGCGACCCAGCTGTATTTGAGCGAAATCGGTTTCAGTCCTTTGCTCAGTGCGGAAGAGGAACTGTACTTCGCGCGTCTGGCGCAGCAGGGCAACCCGCTGGCGCGCCAACGCATGATCGAGAGCAATCTGCGCCTGGTGGTGCGGATTGCCCGAGGTTATATCAACCGTGGCTTGCTGCTGCTGGACCTGATCGAGGAGGGGAATCTCGGGCTGATCCATGCGGTGGGCAAGTTCGACCCGGAGCTGGGTTACCGTTTTTCGACGTACGCCACCTGGTGGGTCCGTCAGCACATCGAGTGGGCCATCATGAGTCAGACCCGCACTATCCGCCTGCCGATCCATGTCGCCAAGCGGCTCAATAGCTATCTGCACGCCGCCCATCTGCTGGCCAGTAGGCTCGAGCATGAACCGACTGCCGAGGACATCGCCGGACTGCTGACAAAACCGCTGGAGGAGGTCAAGCGCATACTGGCGCTGGGGGAGCGGGTCGGCTCGACCGATGCCGTGCTCCAATCCGATTCGGCGACGACCCTGCTCGACACCTTGAGCGCCGAATATGCCAAAGATCCCTGCGAGCTGGCGCAGGATGAGCAACTGGCGCATAGCATCGACAAGTGGCTGGCGGGTCTCAGCGCCAAGCAGTGCGAGGTCGTGGTGCGCCATTTCGGTCTGCGTGGCCACGACAGTTGCACGCTGGAGGCGATCGGCCAGGAGTTCGGCCTGACCCGCGAACGGGTGCGGCAGATCCAGGTCGAGGCACTCAAGCAACTGCGTGCGATCCTGCAGGAGGATGGCCAGTCCAGCGCCACCCTGCTCGAGTGAAACCTAGTTACGCTGCGGGGTGTTTCGCACCGGCGCGCCGCCCGCCACGTAGTAGGGCGCGGTGCTGCGCGGCAGCGGGGTACGCCCGCGGATTTTGTCGGCGATCTTCTCGGCCATCATGATGGTCGGCGCGTTGAGGTTGCCGGTGGTGATCAGCGGCATGATCGAGGCATCGACCACCCGCAGCCCTTCGATACCGTGCACCCGGCCCTGGCCGTCGACCACTGCCATTTCGTCCTCGCCCATCTTGCAGGAGCAGGAGGGGTGGAAGGCGGTTTCCGCATGTTCGCGGATGAAGGCGTCCAGCTCGGCGTCGCTCTGCACCTCCTTGCCCGGGCTCAGTTCGCGGCCGCGGAAGGGATCGAGCGCCGACTGGCTCATGATCTCGCGGGTGATGCGGATGCCGTCGCGGAATTCCTGCCAGTCCTGCGGGCTGCTCATGTAGTTGAACAGGATGCTCGGGTGCTGGCGCGGGTCCTTGGATTTCGCCCGGATGCGGCCGCGGCTCGGCGAACGCATGGAGCCCATATGGGCCTGGAAACCGTGCTCCCTGACCGCGTTGCTGCCGTTGTAATTGATCGCCACCGGCAGGAAGTGGTACTGGATATTCGGCCACTCGAACTCGGCGCGGGTGCGGATGAAGCCGCCGGCCTCGAACTGGTTGCTGGCGCCGGTGCCCTTGCCGAGCAGCAGCCATTTGGCGCCGATCGGCGGCTGGTTCCACCATTGCAGCGCCGGATAGAGCGACACCGGCTGCTTGCAGGCGTACTGCAGGTACAGCTCCAGGTGGTCCTGGAGGTTCTCGCCGACCCCGGGCAGATCATGCACCAGCGGGATGTCGAGCTCGCGCAGCAGCGCCGCCGGGCCGACCCCGGAGCGCTGCAGGATCTGCGGCGAAGCGATGGCGCCGCTGCACAGCAGCACTTCGCGGCGCGCATTGACGGTGGTCGGGGTGTTGCTGTCGCCGTGCAGGTAGGCCACGCCGACGGCGCGCTTGCCGCTGAACAGGATGCGCTCGGTGAGGGCGTGGGTGACGATGCGCAGGTTCGGCCGGCCGCGGGCCTGGTCCAGATAGCCGCGCGCGGTGCTGGCGCGCCGGCCCTGTGGGGTGACGGTGCGGTCCATCGGGCCGAAGCCTTCCTGCTGGTAGCCGTTCAGATCGTCGGTGCGCGGGTAGCCGGCCTGCACCCCGGCCTCGACCATGGCGTGGAACAGCGGGTTGTTGCCGTTCTTCGGCGTGCATACGCTGACCGGGCCGTCGCCACCGTGGTAGGCGTTGGCGCCGCTGTCCCTGGTTTCTGCTTTTCTGAAATACGGCAGGCAATCCAGGTAGGTCCAGTCTTCCAGGCCCTTCTCCTTGGCCCAGCCATCGTAGTCGAGGGCGTTGCCACGGATGTAGCACATGCCGTTGATCAGGGACGAGCCGCCGAGACCTTTGCCGCGTCCGCACTCCATGCGCCGGTTGTTCATGAAGGGTTCCGGCTCGGTCTCGTAGGCCCAGTTGTAACGCCGGCCCTGCAGCGGGAAGGCCAGTGCGGCGGGCATCTGGGTGCGAAAATCTAGGCGGTAGTCGGGGCCGCCGGCTTCCAGCAGCAGCACGCTGACGTCCTGGTCTTCGCTCAGGCGGGTGGCCAGCACGTTACCGGCCGAGCCGGCGCCGATGATGATGTAGTCGAATTCTTGGGACATGGAAGCTCCTGTAGCCCGGATGCAATCCGGGAAAACGCGGTGACTGTTCCCGGATTACATCCGGGCTACGGGGTGGTGATCACTGTGTAGGAGCGGGCCATGCCCACGAAACGCTATCGCGGGCATGGCCCGCTCCTACAAGGGTTTCGGTGGTCAGAACACCGAGGCGTAGTCGCCCAGTTCGACCTGCACCGACTTGATCCGGGTGTAGTGCTCCAGGGTGCTCAGGCCGTTCTCGCGACCGACGCCGGACTGCTTGTAACCGCCCACCGGCATCTGCGCCGGCGACTCGCCCCAGGTGTTGATCCAGCAGATGCCGGCTTCCAACTGGTGGATGACGCGGTGCGCGCGGGCCAGATCGCGGGTCACCACGCCGGCGGCGAGACCGTAGTCGGTGGCATTGGCGCGGCGGATCACTTCCTCTTCGCTGTCGTAGACCAGGATGCTCATCACCGGGCCGAAGATTTCCTCGCGGACGATGCACATCCCGTCCGTGCAGTCGGTGAACACGGTCGGCGCCACGTAGGCGCCCTTGGCGTAGTCGCCGTCGCTGACCCGCTCGCCGCCGATCAGCAGGCGCGCGCCCTCGCTGCGGCCCTTGGCGATGTAGCCGAGCACGCTTTCCATATGGGCGAAGCTGACCAGCGGGCCGAAGTTGGTGGACTCAATCTGCGGGTCGCCCAGGCGGATGCGCTTGACCCGATCGAGCACCTTGCTTTCGAAACGCGCCTGCAGCATGCGAGGCACGAACACCCGGGTGCCGTTGGTGCAGACCTGGCCGGAGCTGTAGAAGTTGGCCATCACCGCGATGTCGGCGGCGCGGTCGAGGTCGGCGTCCTCGAAGACGATCAGCGGCGACTTGCCGCCCAGCTCCATGGTCACTTCCTTGAGGGTGGAGCTGGAGGCGCTGGCCATGACCTTCTTGCCGGTGACGGTGCCGCCGGTGAAGGAAATCTTCGCGATGCCCGGGTGTTCGGTCAGCCACTGGCCGACTTCGCGACCGCTGCCGGTGAGCACGTTGAACACGCCATCGGGCAGGCCGGCTTCGCTGTAGATCTCGGCCAGCTTGAGGGTGGTCAGCGAAGTCACTTCGCTGGGCTTGAAGATCATCGCGTTGCCGGCGGCCAGGGCCGGGGCGGATTTCCACAGGGCGATCTGGATCGGGTAGTTCCAGGCGCCGATGCCGGCGACCACGCCCAGCGGTTCGCGGCGGGTGTAGACGAAGCTGGTGTCGCGCAGGGGGATCTGCTGGCCTTCGATGGCGGGCACCAGGCCGGCGTAATACTCGAGCACGTCGGCGCCGGTGACGATGTCGACGTAGCGGGTCTCCGATAGCGGCTTGCCGGTGTCGAGGGTTTCCAGCTCGGCCAGTTCGTCGTTGCGCTCGCGCAGGATGTCCACCGCCTTGCGCAAGATCCGCGAGCGCTGCACGGCGGTCATCGCCGCCCAGACCTTCTGTCCGGCGCTCGCGCTGGCCACGGCGCGTTCGACGTCTTCCTGGCTGGCGCGTTGCACGTTGGCCAGCACTTCACCGTTGGCCGGGTTGATGCTTTCGAAGGTGACGCCGCTGGTCGAGTCGACATAGCGACCGCCGATGTAGAGCTTCTGTTCGTCGAATCGGGCCATGGGCAGTCCTCTGTTGTCGGTTGTCTTGGCAAGGCTGGCTGGCGGCTTCGCTGCGCCCTGGCCAGATGGATCGGCGGGGTCAGGTGTCGCGCGCGGCGACAATGTCCAGGCCGGAAAAGAGTGAAAATCAGCCTACGTTATTTTTATTGAACGATCAATCAACAAAAATAATCGGGAACGACCCACTCTGGCCTGGATGCGACAGGCAGGGTGGTAGAGGCGGGGTGAAAGGGTCTTGCGGCCCGTAGGGTGCGCCGTGCGCACCGGCGCCCGAGGTCATGGCGTGGGTTGTTAATGGTGCGCACGGCGCACCCTACACGGCGATCGGCATTGCGGGCGGCGTGATCTAGCGGCTGCGGAGCCGCAGTCCGTAGGGTGCGCCATGCGCACCGGCGCACACGGCGATCAGCAACGTCCCATCGTCATTTATGGACAGCGTTGCACTCAGCCCGCCTTGCCCAGTTGCTGGTCGAGGTAGTCGTAGGCGATCTGGATCGCCTGGCGGGTGTCGAAGCTGCCGCCGGACAGCGCTCCGCGCAGCCACAGGCCGTCGATCAGGGCGGCCAGGCCGCGCGAGGCGGCGCGGGCCTGCGGCACGGGGAGGACGCGGCGGAACTGGCAGCACAGGTTGGAGTCCAGGCGCTGGTCGTTGACCCGCTGCAGGCGGCGCAGGGACGGCTGGTGCATGCTGCTGGCCCAGAACGCCAGCCAGGTCTTGATCGCCGGACCGTTGACCTGACTGTCGTCGAAGTTGCCGTCGATCATCGCCCGCAGGTGGGCGCGCGGGCTGTCGTCCTCGAGCGCGGCCCGGCGGGTGCGCACCGCAGTGCTCAGGGCCAGCATCAGGTGGCGCATGGTGGCCTCGAGCAGGCCGTTCTTGTCCTTGAAGTAATGGCTGATGATGCCGTTGGAGACCCCCGCCAGGCGGGCTATATAGGCAATGCTGGCATCGCCCATGCCGACCTGGTCGACGGCTTCGAGGGTGGCCGCAATCAGTTGCGAGCGGCGGATCGGCTGCATTCCGACCTTGGGCATCGGTGTCTCCGTGGCTTGAGGGCTGTCCCTGGGTGGACCGCAGTCTAGGACGGTTTTTATTGATCGATCAATTAAATATGCCGGCCTGCCGGTTGTGGCCGGGCCAGGCAGGCAAGCCCGCGCCGTGACAGTGGCGGACTATGCCATTACAATTTGATTAACATCAAACTTGAGTGATTGGCTATCTTATGGAAAGCAAGACTGCGCGTCTCACCGTGCTGATCGATCCGGTCAAGAAGAAGGCGTTCGAGGAGCTGTGCGCCGGGCAGGATCTGACGCCTTCCCAGGTCGTGCGCCAGCTGATTCGCGATTACCTCGAGAGCCACGGCGTCAGCTACGCCACCCAGAGCAAGCGCGGCCCCAGCGCCAAGTCATGATCCGCGGCTAGCCCGGCGCCTGCTCGCGCTCCTGGTAGGCGCCCAGCGCGGCGTTGAAGTCGGGGTGATAATGCGCCGCACCGACCTGTTGCAGGATGCCGGCCTTGTCCAGCTTGGCCAGCACCTTGCGGTTGGCCTCGCAGAGTTTCACCACGATCTGGCGTTTGTGCAGTTGCTGGATGACTTCCTCCAGCGTCTGCAGGCCGGTGATGTCCATGAAGGGGACGCGGTTCAGGCGAATCACCAGCATCTGCGGATCGGTATGGGTTTGTGCCAGGGCGCGCTCGAAGTTCTCCGCCGCGGCAAAGAACAGCGGCCCTTCGATCGTGTACACCAGCACCCCGGGCGGCAGGCGGCTATGCCCGCCAAGCCGTAACTCCTCTTCCAGCTCCTGCTCGACCACCTGCTGCACCTCTACCGAGGCGGCCATGCGGCGCATGAAATGCAGCATCGCCAGGATCACGCCGATGTTCACCGCGACCACCAGGTCGCTGAATACCGTGAGGCCGAAGGTGATCAGCAGGATTGCCACGTCCGCCCGCGGCGCCCGCAGCACCATGCGCTTGAAGTGGCGCAGTTCGCTCATGTTGTAGGCGACCACGAACAGGATCGCCGCCAGCGCGCACAGCGGAATGTCGGACGCCAGCGGGGCGAGGAACAGGATGATCAGCAGCAGGGTGAGCGCGTGCATGACGCCGGCCAGCGGGCTGTTGCCGCCGTTACGGATATTGGTGGCGGTGCGCGCAATCGCGCCAGTGGCGGCGAAGCCGCCGAACAGCGGCGCGGCCAGGTTGGCGATGCCCTGGCCGATCAGTTCCTGGTTGGAATCATGCTTGCTGCCCGTCATGCCGTCGGCCACCACCGCCGACAGCAGCGACTCGATCGCCCCGAGCATGGCAATCGCAAAGGCCGGGCCGATCAGCTCGATCACCCGCGCCAGGCTGACATCGGGCAGGCCGAACTCGGGCAAGCCCCGGGGGATACCGCCGAAGGCGCTGCCGATGGTGGCCACACCGTCGAACTGGAACAGCGCCTGGATCAGCGTGACCAGCAGCATCGCCACCAGCGGGCCCGGCACGCGCTTGAGGCCCGGCAACCTGGGGGAAAACAGCACCAGGCCCAGGCTGAGGATGGCCAGCAGCGTGGTGGCCGGGTGCAGGTCCGGTAGCGCTTGCAGCAGGTGCCAGACCTTCTCGTGGAAATGCTCGCCGTCGACCTTGGGCAAGCCGAAGAAGTCTTGCCACTGGCCAACCCAGATGATCACCCCGATCCCGGCGGTGAAGCCCACGATCACCGGCGCCGGGATGAATTTGATGATCGCGCCGAGCCGGGTGATGCCGAGCAACAGCAGCATGACGCCGGCCATCATGGTGGCGATCTGCAAGCCATCGATGCCGTGCGCGGCGGTGATGCTCGCCAGAATCACGATGAACGCCCCGGTCGGCCCGGCGATTTGCACGCGACTGCCGCCGAACAGGGATACCAGCACGCCGGCAACGATCGCCGTATAGATGCCTTGCTCGGGCTTGACCCCCGAGGCGATGGCAAAGGCCATGGCCAGCGGTAGCGCGACTATCCCGACGATCACCCCGGCGACCAGGTTGCTCAGCCAGTGCTTGCGTCCGAGCAAGCCGGCCTTCCAGGCTTCGCCTAGCGCAATCATGGTGATCTCCTCGGTCAGTGGATGTGCGTGATATTATCATGCGGTGATAATAAAGCGCCTCTTTGACACTGAGCGCACAGGTGTGCGCGAGCACCAACCAGCGGGTGACCGAGATGAACCGTAACGACGTTAAAAGCAAACATGCCGAGGGCGTCACCTTCGACACCCATGTGATCGCCAACCCGACCAACCTCAAGGAGTGGATCGTGTTCTTCAAGAAGGATGCGGGGAGAAGTTACTTCCTGGTCGATGAGCGCGAGGAGGTCGAGTCCTTTGTCCATCTGGATGAATTGATCGACGAGCTGCGCGAACTGGGGATCAAGAACGCGGAGATCCATTTTTAACTACCGATCGGGCCGGCTCCCGAAGGGAACAGGGAACAGGGCGAAGCGGGCCAGGACTGGGTAGGCTGGAAAACCCGCGGAGCGTTTTCCACCGAGTCGCCTCAGACCCGTTCGAGAAAGCGCAAGATCGTCTCGTTGACCCGCTGCGGGTGGGTGATCGGGCCCATGTGCCCGACGCCCGCGAACTCGACCATCTCGACCCGCGGCAAGGTCCGGGTCAGCAGTCGGGCGACGCCCAGGGAGGAGGCCGGCGAGTCCTGGCCCAGCATGTACAGCACCGGAATATCCAGCTCGGCGAAGGCCGTAAGCGGCGTGGGCTCATTGAGCAAGGCCCCGGCCCAGCTGCGCACATTGCCGATCGAGGTGGTGATAGGGCCTTGGCGCGACTCGGGCATGCGCGCCCAGCTGCCTGCGCCCATCCAGTAGTCGATAAAACACTCGGCTGCACCCTGCGGGTTGCCCGCCTCCAGCGCCGCGGCCGCGATCGCCACGGTGCTGCGGATGCCGTCGGCGGCGTTCGGCGGCGGGGATTCGGCATCGAGCAGGGCAAACAGGGTCGGTTCATACAGGGCCAGGGCGCGAACGCGCCGGGGCTGGCTGAGCGCGGCGATCAAGGCCACCGCCGCGCCATAGGAATGGCCGACCAGGGCAAAGGGCTCGCCGGCGCGGGCAAACAGCGGCTCGAGCAGGGCCACTTCGTCGCGCAGCGCGACCGCCCGCTCGCCGGGCCAGGCCGGACTCCGCCCCGCCCCCAGCGAGTCGGCGGCCAGCACATGAAAGCGCGGCGCCAAGAGCTCCAGCAATGCCCGCCACTGGCTCGACGTACTGGCGTTCGAGTGCAGGCAGACCACCCCGGGGCCGGCACCGGCCTCGCGAAAGAACGGCATTGCAGGCTGCATGGCGAATCCTCGGCAGGGAAAAGGGCGCGGATTAATTCTAGCGCGGGTTCCGGCCGAGCAATGAACGTGGTCCTTTTCGGCGCAGTGGCTCCTGGTCCCCAGCCGGTCCTGCGAATTGCCGGGGTGCGGTCGAGTACAAATATCAGAAACCAAAAAGCGGGCCGAAGCCCGCTTTCCGTTGTTGCTGTAGCCGTGCTTACTTCAACCAGCCGGCCACGCGCTCGGGGTTGGCGGCGACCCAGTCCTTGGCGGCCTGTTCCGGCTTGACGCCTTCGCTGACGGCCAACATCACCGCGCCCACTTCTTCTGGCCCCCAGGAGAATTTCTTGAGGAAGGCGGCGGCTTCCGGAGCCTTGGCTTGCATGCCCATGCTGGCCACGGTGTCGATATGCTCGGCTGCACCGAAGACATTCTGTGGGTCTTCGAGGAAGCGCAGTTTCCACTTGGCGAACATCCAGTGCGGAATCCAGCCGGGAACCACGATGGCCTCCTGCTTCTTCTCGGCGCGGGCCAGGGCGATGGCCATCGCCGGGCCGGAACTCGGCATCAGCTTGAAGTCCAGTTTGTATTTCTCGATGGCTTCTTCGGTGCGGCGCATCACGCCGGCGCCGGCGTCGATGCCGGTGATCTTGCCGTCGTAGGCTGCTTTGCTCTTGTTCAGGTCTTCGATGGTCTTGGCCTCGACGTAATCCGGGACCACCAGGCCGATCTTCGCGCCTGCGTAGTTGGTGCCGAGGATATCCACCTTGTCCTTCATCTTGGCGTAGTACTCGCCGTGGGTGACCGGCAGCCAGGCGGAAAGGGTGACGTCGAGGTCGCCGCGGGCCACGCCCTGCCACATGATGGCCGGCTCGACCGCTTTCAGCTCGACCGTGTAGCCGAGGTTGCTCTTGAGGATTTCGCTGGCGACGTGGGTGGCGGCGACGCTGTCGTCCCAGCCGTTGACGTAGCCGATGGTCAGGGTGGGCTTGTCCGCCGCCATGGCGGTGGTCATGCCCAGGGCCAGGGCGGCGACGCCGAGGCCTTGCAGGCAGAAGGTCTTCAGGTTGCGCATTGATAGTGCTCCGTCAGTGTGAGTAGCAGTGCAGATGGATTTTCATTGCGGGTCTTGCTGGGTAACGCGTGGCTCCTACGGGTTCTGTTGCGGGCAACAGGTAAAAATCTCGGCGCAACGACTCAGGCGATGACCGTTAGGCCTCGCAGCTGAGGGTTGCTTTAAGTGGTTGCGGATTGCCGGCGCTAGGCGTTACAGGCCGACGTGTTTCTTCACGGCGGCGATGCCGTCCTGGCCGTCGTAGGTGGTGACCCCGGCCAGCCACTTGTCGAGCATCTGCGGGTTGGCCTTGATCCAGTTTTTCGCCACTACGGCCGGGTCTTCTTTCTCCAGCACCTTCTCCATCAGCTGGCTCTCGATCTCGACGCTGAACTGCAGGTTGTTCAGCAGTTTGCCCATGTTGGCACAACGCGCTTCGTAGTCCGCCGGGACCACGGTGTAGACCTTGGCCGCGCCGTAGTCCGGGCCGAAGATGTCATCGCCGCCTTCCAGGTAGGTGATGTCGAACTGGGTATTCATCGGGTGCGGGGCCCAGCCGAGGAACACCACCGGTTGCTTCTTCTTCACCGCGCGCTGCACCTGCACCAGCATGCCGGCTTCGCTGGATTCGACCATGCGGAATTGGCCCATGCCGAACTGGTCGCCCTTGATCATTTTTTCGATCAGCAGGTTGCCGTCGTTGCCGGGCTCGATGCCGTAGATCTTGCCGTCCAGTTCCTTCTTGAACTTGGCGATGTCCTGGAAGCTCTTGAGGCCGGCTTCGGCCGCATAGGTCGGCACCGCCAGGGTGTACTTGGCGCCTTCCAGGTTGGCGGTCGGCAGCACCTTGATTCCGCCATCCTTGAGGAACGGCTCGATCACCGGGTCCATCGAGGGCGCCCAGTAGCCGAGGAATACATCAATCTGGCCCTTTTGCACGCCGGTGAAGGCGATCGGCACCGACGCCATGATCTTGCGGGTCTGGTAGCCCAGGCCTTCGCTCAGGGTCATGGCCACGCCGGTGGTGGCGGCGATGTCGGCCCAGCCGATTTCGGCGTAACGCACCTGCTTGCAGCTTTCCGGCTCCTGGGCCCAGGCGCTTTGCAGCAGGGCGCAGGACAGCAGGCTAATCCCGGCAATGCTTTTCAACTTGTTCATCTATGACGTCCTGTATGAATGGAGAAGTGAAGGCCTTACTGGCTTTGAAATTTCGCGCTCACCCAACTGATCAGGCTGCCGCGTTTCTCGGTTTGCTTGGTGCCGAAGCTTTCGGTGATGCGGTCGAGGATGATCGCCAGCAACACCACGGCCATGCCGCTCTCGAAGCCTAGACCGATATCCAGGCGCTGGATGCTCGCCAGTACGTCGTTACCCAGGCCGCCGGCGCCGACCATCGAGGCGATGATCACCATCGACAGGGCCATCATGATGGTCTGGTTGACCCCGGCCATGATCGACGGCATGGCGTTCGGCAACTGCACCTTGAACAGCAGCTGGCGGCTGTTGCAGCCGAACGACTGGCCGGCCTCGATGATTTCCTTGTTGACCTGGCGGATGCCCAGGTTGGTCAGACGCACCGCCGGCGGCATGGCGAAGATCACCGTGGCGATGATCCCCGGTACGCGGCCGAGGCCGAACAGCATGGCCGCCGGAATCAGGTAGACGAAGGCCGGCATGGTCTGCATGAAGTCGAGGATCGGCCGGATGATGGTGGCCACCCGTTCGCTGGTGGCGGCCCAGATACCCAGCGGGATGCCCAGCATCAGGCTGATCAGGGTGGCGGAGAAGGTCAGGCCGAGGGTCACCACGGTCTGTTCCCAGAAGCCGGTGAGGACGATGAGGATGAACGACACCGCGGTGAAGGCGGCGAAGCGCGCGCCGATGCGCCACAGGCCGAGGCCGACGAAGATGGCGATCAGCAGCCAGGCCGGCGGCAGCATCAGGACGCTCTCGATGCCCTCGGAGAAGCCGCTGACCACGCTGCCGATGCTGTCGAAGCCGCCGCTGTAGTTGTCCAGCAGGTGCTGGACCACGTCGTTGACCCAGCTGCCCAGGTCGAGTTTCTTGTCGCTCATGTCATTCCCCCTGCATGCGGGTCAGCAGGCGACCCTTGCTGATGGCGCCGCAGTAGATGCCTTTGCCGTCGACGACCGGGATCGGTCCCTCGTTGTCCACCAGACGCCCGATCACCTGATCCAGCGGCATGTCTTCCGGTACCGGACTGATCTGTTTCAACAGCGCTTGGTCGAGGCCTATGGTCTGGCCGCCTTCGACCAGCAGGGCGATTTTCTCCAGGCTGATGGAGCCGTAGAAGCGGTGGTTCTCGTCGACGATGAAGGCATAGTGCTTGTCCAGCGCCTGCAGCGCCTGGGACACCGTGTGCGCGTCCGGTGCTTTGCCGTTATGCACGAACAGCGGCACGCTGTCGGCCTTGAGCTGGCCGGCGGTGAGGTAGCGGTTGGTGTCGACGGTGTCGAAGAAGTTGCGCACGTAGTCGTTGGCCGGGTTGTCGACCAGCTCCTGCGGGGTGCCGACCTGGATCAGCTTGCCGCCTTCCATGATGCCGATGCGCGTGCCGATGCGCATGGCTTCTTCAATGTCGTGGGAGACGAAGATGATGGTGCGCCTGTGGGTCTTCTGCAGCTCCAACAGCACGTCCTGCATCTCGCGGCGCTTGAGCGGGTCGAGGGCGGAAAACGCCTCGTCCATGATGATCATCGAGGGGTCCACCGCCAGGGCGCGGGCCAGGCCGACGCGTTGCTGCATGCCGCCGGAGAGCTCGTGGGGATACTTGTGGGCGAAGGTGTCGAGACCGACCTGTTTGAGCACTTCCATGGCCCGCTTCTCGCGTTCCTTGCGACCCTTGCCGGCCACCTCGAGGCCGAAGGCGGCGTTGTCCAGCACGGTGCGCGAGGGCATCAGGGCGAAGGACTGGAAGACCATGCTCATGTCGCGGCGACGCAGGTCGATCAGTTGCTTCTTCGGCAGTTTGGCGACGTTCTGCCCGTCGATGTAGACGTTGCCGGCCGATGGCTCGACCAGGCGGTTGATCAGGCGGATCAGGGTGGACTTGCCCGAACCGGAGAGGCCCATGAGGACGAAGATTTCACCCTCCTCGACGCTGAAGGACACGTCGCTGACGCCGATTACCGCACCCTTCTCGGCGAGGATCTTGTCCTTGCTCCAACCCTGCTTGAGCAGGTCGATTGCTTCTTGTGGCTGTGCGCCAAAAACCTTGTAGAGATTTTCGACGACGATTTTTCCAGACTGCATGATGGGTAGTTCCCCTTCAGTAGACATCCAGATCAGCTACATGGAACCTGCCGCGCGCCATCGGGGCGTTCGTCAGGTGATGCCGACTGTACTTGCCTGTGGGTGTGGACATGGTTTCGAGTGCTGGAAGATCGTTTGCCGGACGGGTTGCAGGGCGCTCAGGCACAACCCATACACACGCCTGGAACCTTATGGGTCATGGGCGCTGCTCGAGCCTGCTGGCGAGTGAACCTTGCCTTGCCGTAGTGCAAACTGCTTTCCAAACCCTCTGGCAGCGTTGAGAAGCCCAATCCCTGGGAGTTCACATCTCGAACCGAGATGCGCGTACATCCGAAATTTTCTTGTTGGGCTGGCAGCCAAAAGGTGCTGCCAGCGCTTATCTGTTATTCGGTCCGGAGCTGTGGGGCTGCGGTCTGCCATCTCCTCTGGAGGCGGCAGCGACGAAATCGGCTGACTCAACGATATAGTCTTCGGATCGCGGCAATTGTCGGTTTACGACTCTGACGTATTGGACGACGACATGACGCTGGCGGAAAAACCATAACAGGGCTTTTCAGCCCTCGACCCAGGCTGAAACCCGCGCCGGCCGTGGTCTTCAGCTATTGATACAAGTGTAGCCGGCGTATCCCGGGGGCTGCGGGGGAATGAAAAAAATTCAATTTCAGGGCGTTTTTTTGCTGTCCGATGGCAAATCCGCCACGCTGCCGTCGCGCCGGGTCACGCCTTCGAGCCATTGCGCGCGTACCTGCGGGTGGGCCTTCAGCCAGGCCTTGGCCTCGCGCCTGGGGGTGGTGTTCTGATTGAGGATCGCCTCCATCAGGTCGTTTTCCATCTGCAGGCTGAAACGCATGTTTCTGAACAGTCGGCCGAGGTTCGGGCATTGCGTGGCAAAGCCCTTGCGCACCGTGGTGTAGACGGTGGCGCCCCCCAGGTTGGGGCCAAAGTAGTCATCGCCTCCCGTCAGGTAGCGCATGTTCAGCTGGTTGTTCATGGGGTGCGGTTCCCAGCCGAGGAACACCGCCCATTTATTCAGGTGATCGGTGCGTTTGACATGCAGGATCATGGCCGACTCGCTGGACTCCACCAGTTCGAATCCGCCGAGGTCAAAGATGTTCTTGTCGATCATCTGCTGGATCAGCTGGTTGCCGCTGTTGCCCGGTTCGATGCCGTAGATCTTGCCGCCCAGTTGCTGGCGGAATCTGGCGATGTCGCGGAAGTCCTCGAGGCCGGCTGCGTGCGCGGCCTGATTGACCGCCAGGGTGTACTTCGCGCCCTCCAGGTTGACCGCCAGCAGCTCCACCGAACCGTCGTCCAGGTAGGGGCGGATGTCTTTCTCCGAGCTGGGCAGCCAGGTGTCGAGGAACACGTCGAGCTCGTTGTCGTGCAGCGCCTTGAAGGTCTCCGGCACCGACAGGCGCTTGACCTGGGAGCGGTAGCCCAGTTCGTTGAGCAGCAGGCGGGTTACGGCGTTGGTGGTGATCAGGTCGGTCCAGCCGACGTCGGCCAGACGCACCAGGTCGCAGCTGGCGGGTTCGGCGGCGTGGGCCAGCAGCGGGCCGCTCAGGGCGAGCGCCAGCAGGTAGTGCTTGGGAAAATTCATCGGCTTATCCATATGGCGAGTGACGGATCCCTTTGGGGTTTCTGGCCATGAGCCTGGCGAGACGAACGGCTGCTGGCCGGGCATGGGCGTCGGATCATTGCGCCGAAAGCGGGTCGCTGCCTACGCATCGGGTCGCTGGCAGAACTACAGGCGTCGCATCTGCTCGTGGCGAGGCGTAGGAGATCCCTCGTCGTCCAGACGCCGCCCGGCCCCTCCCACAAAGAACGTCATAACCCATAAAATCAATGACATTCAGGTTGTTTGATAAGAACGGCTACTGCCTGGCGGTGCGGCAAGGCGACGCCAGCTAGCGCCGCACCGAATCGCCCCCGTTCGGCCCCTCGATTGCCGGTCTGACGGCTTTGGACACGAACGCGTCGGTGTGAGACTCCTGCGCTTTGCGCAAATCCCGATGATGGCCGCAAAGCGGGAATGCCTGCAGGAGATCGTTGTGGCTATCAGTGTGTTCGATTTGTTCAAGATCGGTATCGGGCCTTCCAGCTCGCATACCGTCGGCCCCATGCGCGCTGCCGCGCTGTTTGTCGGCGCGCTGCGCGAGCGGCGCCTGCTGGCGCGGGTGCGGCGCGTGGAAGTGCGCCTGTATGGCTCGCTGTCGGCCACCGGGGTCGGTCACGGCAGCGACCGGGCGGTGATCATGGGCCTGATGGGCGACTGGCCGGACCAGATCGACCCGGCGCAGATCGAGCCACGCATCGCGGCGCTGCTCGCCAGCGGCCAGCTGCTGCTCGACGGCGATGTGCCGGTGGCCTTCGACTGGGCGCGC
>NZ_FOWX01000006.1 GCF_900115555.1 Pseudomonas borbori | reverse complement strand
ATGCTCAACAGTCCGTTTTCGAACCCGCATCATCTCTGGTGCTTGGTTCAACCGACGCTGCATTTCCTCCAGCACAGCTTCATGCTCCCAGCGCCTTACTCGACGATTTGTGCTTGGTGTGCACTGGGTTTTCAGCGCGCAACTCTGGCACTTAGAACTCCAGTAACAGTGCATATTCATGCCTTTTTCGCCAAACAACCCCAACTGCTGGCAGAGCAAAACGAACTGGCGGCAGACGCCGCGAATGGCCTTGCTGTTGTCTTTTCGGAAGTTGGCGATGGTCTTGAAATCGGGCATCAAACGCCCGGTTAGCCACATGAGTTCGACGTTGCGCTGGGCTTCTCGCTCAAGACGTCGGCTTGATTGAATGCGGTTTAGGTAACCGTAGATATAGATCTTCAGGAGGATCGCAGGGTGGTAGGCCGGTCTGCCGGTTTCGGCTGGAATGACGCCATCAAAACCTAGCTTGGCCAAGTCGAGTTCATCGACGAAGACATCAACCACCCGTACCGGGTTGGTATCGCTGACGTAGTCATCGAGGCTCTCGGGAAGTAAGGTGCTTTGCCCTCGGTGCTCACCCTGGATAAACCGTTTCATGGGCTTCCCTTGCGATGAAATTCTCAGAAATCATAGCAAGGGTATGTCCGGGCGTTTTTACACACTCTGGGCCGGTAGCCGCCCGTCGTGGCTGGCTGCAATCGGCCAATCTCTCTCGTCCGCTGCGTCGGCAGCCGTGTCAGCACATCTTTGAGATAGGCATACGGATCATGCCCATTCATGCGTGCTTAGATATCCAGGCAAATTTTGCCGAAATGCTGGTTGGTTTCCTGATACTTGAACGCTTCGACAATCTCGCTCAAAAGGAAATGACGATCAATAATCGGGCGCATGCCATTAGCATTGATGGCTCGGATCATGTCTTGCTGCTGGCTGCGGCTACCCACCAATACACCCTGCAGACGCACTTGCTTGATCAGTGCCGGTACAAAATTCATTGCACCGCTTACGCCACTCAATATCCCGATGACGGAGATGTGACCAGCAACCCGAATTGCAATCATCGATTGCTCAAGCGTCGCAGGGCCGCCGACTTCGATGATGTGGTCAACACCACGGCCACCCGTTAGAGCGCGTGCAGTTTCGCCCCAGTTAAGGTCTCTGCGGTAATTGATCACATGATCAGCGCCTAGCGCTTTCAGACGTTCAAGTTTTTCGTCGCTTGAAGAGGTAGCAATGACGGTAGCACCGGCCATTTTAGCGAACTGCAGGGCGAAAATTGAAACGCCACCAGTGCCTTGGACGAGCACGGTGTCGCCCGGCTTGAGTGAGTCATCGGCCATCAGGGCGCGCCATGCAGTAAGGCCGGCGGTGGTAAGCGTCGACGCTTCAGCATGGCTGTAGCCAGTAGGCGCGAGGGTGAACGATGTGGCTTTGGCCGTCACTTGCTCACGAGCGTAGCCGTCAATGCCATCACCTGGCACGCTAACAAAGCCTTCAACCAGTGGCGCACCGTTGATCCACTCCGGGAAGAAGGTGCTGACGACCGAGTCACCCACCTTGAATTCAGTGACATCTGGGCCGACAGCAATGACTTCACCTGCACCATCGGCCATGGGGATGCGTTTTTCGGCAGGGCCCCACACACCGCTGACCACCGCGAAGTCGTGGTAGTTGAGCGAGTTGGCGTGAAGGCGTACGGTGATTTCGCCACGCGCTGCGGCTCGGACTTCGCTGCTGCCAACCACAACCTTTTCATAGCCGCCACCGGGTTGGACGAAGATAGCTTTGCTGCTCATAGGGGTTTCCTTATGTTTTCTAATTACGCGAAATAACGAAATGAAAGTTTAAAAATTACAATTCGATGATCAACCTACCCGCAAAGTCATCAATCGCCTGCTCATTGCGCCGGTAGTAAGTCCACTTTCCGATGCGGGTGGTTAGCACGAAGCCTGCACGTTGCAAGATAGCTAAATGTGCAGACGCGGTAGAAGGTGAAAGCCCGGCCTTGTGCTGCAAATGGGTTACGCACACTCCTATCGCAGGATCGCCATGATCCTGAGGTGGGAAATTACTGAGTGGGTCTTTGAGCCACTCCATCATTTGCATGCGAGTGTCATTGCCCAGGGCTTTGAGCTGTTCAAGTATCATGGTCGGCAATGTTACGCTTTTTTACGAAATGTTCAATAAGTAATCTATTACCCTTCGCAAGGGTTTGAAATCAAAAAAACGCATCCAGCTGTGATGGTTGTGCCAATTGATCTGAAGCCTTAAGCGCTCCAGACGCCATTAGTTTTTGCTGGTTGGCTTGCCACTCACCTCGGTCGCTATAAAACCAAGCGCAAAGATAGATCGGATGGTTACTAAGGTTTTTGGGAAACTGAATCGAAATCAACCCAATTTCAGGGCACGGCTTCTGAAGCTCGACCCAAAGGTTGTCTGATTCGGCATATGCTTTGAGAACCTTGCCTTGTGCCCCACTAAATTGCCCATGCCCGAGGTCTATAAATGCTTCTTTCCAAGCAGCCAGAAAATCTTCGCCACTTACCCAGTCCTTAATTTCCATGTGCACGCTCTGACTCACATCTAGTTTAGTGGGCTCGTACGGGGTCGATTTTGACTGACTGCAGCCTGTGGTGACGGGCCTGTTTGGGGTGTTTGCTGTTCCTGCCTAGGTGTCTCCAATGACCGGATCTGACCCAAAAATGTTCGATACAGAAGGGGTGTCTTTAAGGCTAAGTGGGGCCGCAGCCCGACAGATCGCTGATGAGGGTAGACGGTGATCGTGTTCCAGACAACCGTGAAACGCGGAAGAAATCGACAGGGTGGCGGCACAGTCGTGCTGCTATTCCTGCTATTAGTAGCAGGAATAGCACCAGTTCATACTGAGTTTTGTTGAAGACTTCAGGGCTGATTGCATATCTGTAGCGAGCTCTGCTTGATGGCTCTCCCTCCGTAACGATCCCCCATGCCGCCGTTACGCTCAGCATTCCAAGTTCTGACATCGTCCGTCAAAGCCACGGTATGCGGGGGGCTCGCCGTCTTAGGCTTGCTCCGTTAGCAGCGGTTACGGTCACGTTCTTTAGTTTTCATCCTTAACGCTCCTAGGATGGGCACAAACCCACCCACTGAACGGAGCAACACGATGACACCTCAAAACCAATCACCCCTGGTCATGCTTAGGCTGACGCAGGTAGTCCAGCGCACAGGTCTGTCGCGGTCGACCATCTACAGCAAGCTTGACACAAACTCGGTGCATTACGATTCGACCTTTCCAAAACAGGTTCGTCTTGGCCGTGGCTCAGCGGTTCGCTTTATCGAAGCGGAAGTCAATGCATGGCTGGAGCAGTGCGTTTACTCGTCTAGAGCAGTCAGCACTAAAATTAAAATGCAGGTTGATAGGTCTGCTGTGGTGCAGAGTGCTTTGGCTGCAGAGAGGTGTGGGCAATGAGTTCACATATCAGCTTTGGAGACAAATCAGCTACTTGGGTGGGATCTCCGATCTATCAACCGCCACACATATCTGCTGAGGCGCAATTTCCATGGCTCGCTCAATTACCATTGCTGAACGCAGCTGTCGATGAGGTTCAAAACAATGTTAAGGCACCTCGTCCCCTGATCTTATCAACGGCGTTGGCAGCAATTTCTGTTGTTATACAAGGGTTAGTAGACGTCCAAAAGCCAAATGGTCAAGTTGTTCCCGCATCACTGATGCTGCTTACTATTGCGGAATCAGGGGAGCGTAAATCCGGTGCGGAAAATATATTTATGAAGTCAATACGTGATTTCCAAGCGGCCCAAAATGTGCAATACCAAAAACAGTTGAGGGCCTGGGATGTCAAGAAGTCTATCTGGGAGGTTGAAAGAAAAACACTTTTAAAATGTGTGGCTAAAAACCTTGAAAAGGGGGTGGCTTCAGACGATGAAGAGCTCCGGTTGTTTGAGCATGAGATCGCGAAACCGGAAAGACCTAAAGAGTTTAAGCTTCTCTATGAGGACGCAACGTCTGAGGCACTGTTTCACGGAATGCACCAGAATTTGCCAACCGCAGGATTGATTTCAAGTGAGGGTGGTGGCGTTTTAAGTGGACGAGGATTTAATGATTTATCAAAGCAAAACGCCATCTGGAGTGGGGATTCAATCACCGTTGATCGTAAGACGTCCGATAGCTTCGAGTTGAAGGGCGGACGCCTGACCGTATCGATAATGGTCCAGGATGCGGTCTTCAAAAATTATATGGTTAGGCGTGGGGAATTGTCTCGTGGATCGGGTTTATTAGCGAGGTTTCTTGTGTGCTATCCAATATCGACGCGAGGTTATCGTATAGAAAATAACATGACTCAATCATGGGAGCATAATGACGGGTACAGCGCGCGTATGACAGAACTGCTTCTGCAGAACCTGGATCTGCTGGGAGATCCAGCCAGGGAGAAGAAAGTTATTAAGTTTACGGCAGAGGCTTGTGAGTATGGGCTCTTTATTGCCAATACCATCGAGGCAGAAATTCGCAAAGGTGGGCGATTGGATGGTGCGGGTGATCATGCGTCTAAATTGTTTGAAAATATTGCGAGGGTGGCGGCGTTACTTCACTATTTTGAAGGGTTCGGTGGCGACGTTTCGTTAGATACGCTTAATGTCGCTATTAATATATGCAAGTGGTATTCAGATGAGTTTGTTAGGATTTTTCTACCGCCTCCACAATTTGAGGCTGATGCTGCAGAGTTGATGGAATGGTTAAGTTTCCATCGTAGCTGTGGTCGGCGGTACGTGGCAAAAAATCATGTCCTTCAGTATGGGCCTTATAAGGTCAGGAAGAAGAGTCGCTTGAACCTTGCTGTAGAGTATCTCTGTTCACAGCGTTTAATTTCGGTTTTGGACAGGTGGGGAAAGGTATTGATTGACCTGAAACCGGGGTTGCTTCCAGATACGCTAGCGGCGCAGAATGATATTCTATGGCGGTTATAATAGTGTCTGCCATATACGTGGCTATGGAACTAACTTATTTTAGTACGATATCTGCTTGTCATGGATTGTCTCGCTGGTTTGGCGGTGTTTGGCGCATTTTCCTGGTGCGGTGCTGGGGGTGTTAGTTATGGAGTGTTATTTAATTATAATATTAAAAGACTATAGGTATAGTTAGTATGGCATGTCAGTTGATATGCCATAGCTAGATGGATCTGACGGGTAATGCATATGGCCAGAATGGCAGATATGCACGGATCTATTTTCTGCTTGAAGGTTCTTCTGCTCAATATAAATAGGTGGTTAATTGTTTGGGCTATCACTATTTTCCTTAATGTTGAGTTGATGGTGGTATTAAGATGTACCTAGGCGAAGGGTATGAAGGTGTGGCTGGTGAGATGGGTGATAATCAGGTCTTTGAATTCGCTGTAGAGGATGGCTTGTTAGGCCGGCTAAAGTTAATTGAGCCACTTGTGGTCGAGCTAATTAACAGTGATGAGCAGCTGTTTCATGTGTTTGAGCGAGTTAACGGTAAGCTCGCTTTCCAGTCATCCGCAACTGGCAAGCGACTGCTCAAGGTGTTAAGTAATGGGCAGAGTGAGTTCGCTTATTATTTTCCTGTTCATGAGCTCAACCCATATGTGGATTTACTGTTTGGCTGCGCAAGAAGAACAGCTAGTTCTTTACTGTTGTCAGATCCGGCTAAGGCTCATCCAGAGGAGCTTGAACGCGTCGTGAGGGTGTTGAACGGGCTTGTCGATGACTTGAGGGTGATAGCCTCTGGGAGTGAATTTAAACGCCTTATCAGGGGCTTTGAGAAGGCGGCAAACAAACGAGCAAGGAGTCTAGATGCCTATATCGATGCCTTGTTTGAACGGCATTCTAGGCTGGTGGTAATTCGTTTGGATATGTCTTATGAGTCGGGCTTGTTTAACCGGGAGGAGGGCTTGCAGGAGCCCTTGCTAAAGGTGAAGGATGACTGGGCCAGGATGCAACGCGATTTGCACAAAGGGGTCCCTATCAAGGGACTGCTAGGCTTTGCTTGTAAGCTGGAATACGGTCACAACAAGGGCTTTCACTTCCATCTTTTGGTTTTCTATGACGGGGCGAATTATCGGCAGGATGTTGTCTTGGCTAAGTTGCTAGGTGAGCACTGGAAGAACGTCATAACCAAGGGGGAAGGGCGTTATTTCAACTGTAATAATCAGCAATGGAAATACCGACACCGAGGCATAGGTGTTGTGGGGCACCTTGATGCTGATCTGATTCAGAACTTAAAGAACGGAGTAGCGGGATATCTTTCGAAGGTTGACTACTGGGTCAGATTTTCCCGGGGCTGTGGTAGATCATTCTTTCGGGGCAATATGCCAAAAGATGGTGTTGCTAAAAGAGGCAGGCCCCGAAGAGCTAGGGTGCTCGAATGTGGATGAATTTTCTAGCTGGTTGTCGTGAATGGTCTGCATTAGATGTTGCGCTGGTATGATTAATTTCAGTGCTTTTTGGTAGGCCTGATTAGTGTGGCGATTACTTTTGCTAGCCTGCCAGTTATTCCATAATTAAAATTGAGGTCGTAAACGATTTCTTGGTGCTCACTGTATTTGCCCTTGTTTTTTGCCTTAAGCCAATATTGCAATGCTAACTCGTTAATTATGGATAGTAAGGGTGATGTATATTCATTGAGACTTTTTTCAGTGGGTTCGGTGATTTTGATTTTATCAATAATTTTGTTGGGCATGGTTGACTCTGGAAGTATTGCTGCTGCAGCCACTGCAAGTAGGATTTCACCTCTGTTATCAGTCTTTCGTGTCCATCGGGCTTTTAGCCACGATTCTATTGTTAAAATCATTTCTTTCCTGTTGTATGTGCTGTATTTTTTATTTGAAAAAAAATAAGTTGACGCTTCGTTCATGTCTGCGAGCTGTTCTGGTATCCACTCTGCCTTTTGAAAATTACCATAGTTTGGTTTGCAGGCTTCGAGCTCTATTCTGATTTTTTTAATGTCTTCGCTTCTGATAAATAGATCGTTAAACTCAATTCTTATTGGTTTTGAATTTGCCTTTCTTAGGGTTGGCAAGTTGGATTGTGCTCGCGCGCCATTTCCATTCACGGTTAGATGGGTGGAAAATGAGCCGTCGATGCATATCGGAGGAGACTGTTTCCATGAATGTGATTTTACGTAATCTCTAGGGGTTATGAGTACTGCTCCTATGTCTTTTTCGAATGATGCAATTGTTAAAAAACTATCTTTACGAATCTCTCCTTTCTGGATGATAAGTTCGCAGTCAGATGGTTCTAGTCCTAAGAATTCAGTCGCTGAGCTAACTAGTAAATATTTCCCGTGATCTGCGAATGTTGATTTGTTTAGCTCGTCAGTGAATGATGTCGGCATCGGATTTATGAATGTTCCTGTGAGATGGATTTCGGTTTTGTCAGGAATATAAATTATAAAAAGAATTTTGGCCTTTGCGGCTAGTTCAACAATGGTTTGTGGGCTAATTCCGAGTTTGCCTGTGACCTGCACAACCGATTGTATTTTAAGATTGCCGTCTTCAATGTTTTTCAATTGGGATGTACCTTTATCAGGCAGACGCTGCCGGTCGCCGAGAGTAGATCGGTGTTTGTGTCGACAGCTTTAGGCTTGGTGAGATAGTGAGCCCAGTCAGCCATCAAGGCACGGCGCTTGTCGAGAAAGTCAGATCGAGAGTACGCCCCTTCAGTCTGATCACGTTCGTCGTGTGCTAGTGCCATCTCGCAAACCTCACGTGGGTAGTGAGTACATTCACCTGCCCAGTCGCGGAATGAAGAGCGAAACCCATGTCTGGTGATGGATTTATAACCCAGGTCATGCAGTAGGGTGCGGATTGCGTTTGTGTGCATTACACCGCTCTTGCCTTGGCCGGGGAACAAAAATGGACTGCCTTCAAGGCGTGGAATAGCTCGCAGGCAGTCAATGACCTCGTTAGCAAGTGGGATTACGAAGGCGACGCGCATTTTCATGCGCTCGTCGGGCAGTGACCACGTACGAGCCTCAAAATCAAACTCATCCCAGCGTGCGAATCGCACCATGTGCGCACGCGCGGCGGTCATGATCAGCAATTGTGCGGCAAGAGATGGCGCTGTCATGTTCGCTTTCAGTTGATGCATTAGCTTTGGTACGTCTTGCCAGGGCATTGCGGGGAAGTGCTCGCGCTTCCTTGCTTTTTTCTTTTCCGCCCGGCTGAGTAAGTTATCCAGATGCCCCCGCCATCGTGCAGGGTTTTCTCCTTCGCGGAGACCTCGTGCTTTTGCTGCGTCCAAGATTTGCTCAATTTGTCCGCGTACCTCATCCGCGGTTCGGGTTTTTATGGCCCAGATAGGCTGCAGAAGCTTGAGGACATGCTCGGTCTCGATTTGCTCGGCAGCTAGCTTACCAATGTGGGGGAATGCGTAGAGCTCAAGCTTGCGTATCCAGCCTTTACGCCACTGCGCAGACCAAGCCCCGCTGTGCGCGCTCCAGTAATCTGTTGCTAGCGTCTCAAATTTGAGCTGTTTTGCCTCTCGGGCTCGTTGAGCCTCGCGCTGAGCTTTGCGTTCCTGATCCCGTGCGGCAAGTGGGTCGATACCATCTATCAGGTGGCGGCGTTTGGCGCTTGCTTCGAGTCGTGCGCTCTTGAGGCTGACCTCTGGATATGAACCTAAGCCCATTTCCCGGCGGCGACCTGCTAGCTGGAAGCGTAGTAACCAAGACTTGCGTCCTGTGGGTTTGACAACCAGGCGAAGCCCATCTCCATCTTCGTAGGTGCCGGGTTCTGTCAGGTTCTCGACCTGCTTCGGATTTAGCTTGCCCATCGTGTCCCCCGCCGCGTTGCCATTGTCCTCTTGTCCCCCCACTTGTCCCCCCACTTGGTCATCGGATGGGGTTGTGTCGAATTGGACTCGGTTGGTTGGGAAAATGGCTGTAGCCCTTGATTTATCTAGGCTACCAGCTTGGGCTTCGGACTTGGTAGGATTATTTTGGGCATAAAAAAAACCGGCTTGTGGCCGGTTTTCAGGGGGTGTGTCAGCTTATTTTTGGTAAGCCGCCACTGCCTTGGTGATTTCGGCGCGGGCCGCGTCGGCGTTGCCCCAGCCTTCGACCTTGACCCACTTGCCTTTCTCGAGATCCTTGTAGTTCTCGAAGAAGTGCTTGATCTGCTCGAGCAGCAGGGCGGGCAGGTCGGTGTATTCCTTGACGTCCACATACAGTTGGCTGAGCTTGTCGTGCGGTACGGCGATCAGCTTGGCGTCGCCGCCGGCTTCGTCGGTCATGTGCAGGACGCCAACCGGGCGAGCGCGGATCACCGCGCCCGGCGCCACCGGGTATGGGGTCACGACCAGCACGTCGAGGGCGTCGCCGTCGTCGGCCAGGGTGTTGGGGATGTAGCCGTAGTTGGCCGGGTAGAACATCGGGGTGGCCATGAAACGGTCGACGAACAGGCAATCGCTGTCCTTGTCGATTTCGTATTTGATCGGCGCGTGGTTGGCCGGGATTTCGATGGCGACGTAGATGTCGTTCGGCAGGTCTTTACCGGCTGGAATCTTGCTGTAGCTCATGGAGTGGCTCCCGGGGTGGGCTAAAAAGTGGCGGGATTATAGGCATATTCCCCGGCTGTTGCTATGCCGGGGTGGCTAGCCATTGGTCGCGTGGGGGCAGCCTTTGGGTGTAGTGCGATAGTCCGGGTGCGCGGCCTGCAGGCGCTGCAGACGCGCCAGCGGGTCCTGGCGGTAGAATAGCGCCAGCTGCGCGTAGACCGCGGGAAAGGCCTCGGCCAGCAGGTCCGGGGCGCTGAAGAAGTACTCGCTGGTAACCGCGAAGAATTCCGCCGGATCTTCCGCGGCGTAGGCGTCGATGGCGGTTGCGCCGTGCGGGTCGGCGTCGAGTTGGGCGTTCATGCGATCGTAGGCGCTTTGCATGGCGCTGGCCCAGTCTTTGACGCGCATGCTGCGGTGTAAGGGCGGCAGGCCGTTGGCATCGCCATTGAGCATGTCCAGCTTGTGCGCCAGTTCGTGAATCACCAGGTTGTAGCCGTCCCAGCCGCCGCTGGACTGGACCCCGGGCCAGGCGAGGATCACCGGGCCCTGCTGCCAGGCTTCGCCGCTGTGCTCAGCCTCCCACTCGTGGACCACGCCGCTGGCGTCGCGGTGGCGCTGCGGGCTGAGGAAGTCGTCGGGGTAGAGGACGATCTCGTGGAAGCCCTGGTACCAGTCGAGGTCGGCGAGGTGCAGCAGCGGCAGTTCGGCCTGCGCCGCCAGCGTCAGGCGGTCGATGGCGTCCAGTTCGACGCCGGGCAGGGCGCTCAGGTGTTTGTCGTGGAGGAACAGTACGGCGCGTTCACGCAGGCGCTGCTCTTCGCTGTCGCTCAGGCCATCGAGCAGCGGCAGGCGCCGACGTACCTCGGCCCAGGTTGTCGGGGATATTGGCTGGCGGGCAAGGATGCGCCGGCGGCGCCAGGCGCGGAACGACCACATGGGGGCAGGCTCGGGTTGCACGGCTGCCCACCATAAGCGGCGCCTGCCTGTGCGGCAAGCTGCGGCGAATCGGCACAAAGACTGCAGTGCATCGGCTGGTGGTGCGCGGGGAGGGGCTGCCGATGTCGATCGAACGCATGGATCATCCTGCCGTCAGCCTGCTGTTGGGCTGCGGCATCGACCTGCCGGCCCAGGCGGCGCGGGCGCGGGCGATGTGGCTGGCGGGTCGCCAGGGACGCCCGCCGCTGTTGCTGGTGGCCTTGTTGTGGGCGCGCGATTGCCCCGATGTGGTGCAGCGGCTGCAGGGTTATCTGGATGCGCTGTTCGCCGACTATCGCTGCACGCCCGCGGGCTGGAGCGAGGCGCAGGCGGCGCGGCAGGTGCTGGCGGCGCTCAACCAGCAGCTGTTCCACATGCGGCAGACGGGGCGCAGCGTGCCGCAGCTGGATGCCGGGTTATTGTTGCTGCAGGGCGCTGATGCGCAGTTCCTGCAGGCCGGTGCGGTGGGGCTGCTGCGCTACAAGGGCGGGGGCTTGCACAGCCTGGCGGGGCGTGAGGGCATGCAACTGGGCATGCAGGCCGAGCTGGCGCTGGTGCAGTACAGTCTGCCGCTTAGTGCGGGGGAGGCGCTGTTGCTGGCGCCGCAGCCGTTGCTCGGCGTGGCCGACCTGGATGCCTTCCGCGCCGGCTGTCAGACGCTGGTCGTGGAAAGTATGCCGGCGCTGCTGGCGCCCTGGCTCAAGGCACCCGGCGCCGCCGCGTTGCTGCTGTCGGGGGCGGCCGCAAGTCTGCCGCCGGCTACGCCGCGGGAGCAGTGGCCGGCACTGGCCGAGGCCGTGACCGGCATGCGGGTGGATGGCTGGACGCTGCTCGACGAGTGCCCGTTCGGCCCGCCCGGCCGGCTGTTCCGGGCGCGCGACGATAGTGGCCGCGAGGCCTTGCTGTGGCTCGCCGAGGAGGCGGCCGACGAGGTGTTCTGGCAGCGTGAGTGGGCCTTGCGGCGCAGCCCGGTGGCCAGCTTGCCGCGGGTATTGTCGGCGCACCGGCCGCGTCGGCATGCCTTCATGCTGTTCGAGCCGCCTGCAGCGGGGCTGCGTAGCCTGGTCGATTGGCTAGCGGCCCATGGTCCTGTGGATGGATCGACCCTGCTGAGCCTGCTCGATCAGGCCATCGCAGCCGTGCGCGCCCTGCAGCGCCGCGGTATGCAGGGGTTGTGGCTGAGTCCGCGAAACATCCTGATCAGTGCGGGCGGGCGTCTGCTGCTATTGCCGGAACATGCCGCGCTATTGCCGGGCGTGCCGCGTCAGCCGCTGCCCAGCGAGGCTATCCCGCTGGCGCCGGAACTGCGCGGCCCGCAGCGGGTGGATGGGCGTGCCGATCAGTTCGCCCTGGCGGCGTTGGCCTATTGGTTGATCTGTGGTCAATGGCCGGAAATCGCCCGCCCGGAAGGCGGGGTACTGAGCCGTTATGTGCCACTGGCCACCTTCACCACGCACTTGCCGGCTGGTTGGGACGGGGTGCTGGCACGGGCTCTGGCGCCCCAGCCCGCCGCGCGTTTCGAGGCCTTGTCGGAGTTCCGTCAGGCGTTGCAGGAGCCGCTGGCGCATCCGCCGGCCCCGGTTCGGGTCAACCTGCGCACACAGCCCTGGCGGCTGGCATTGCTCGGCGCCTTGGTGATTCAGTTGGGGTTCGGCTTGTGGCTGAGCCTGCAGGGGTAGGCGCATGCACGCCGATGGCGCAAGCCAGCGCAGCCCAGCTGCCGACCTGGCGGCTGGGCTGGCGTTGTGCCGGATCAGTCGCCGTTGATGGGCAGTACGTAGTTCTTGAACTGCTGGTCTTCGACGAAGCCAATCGATTCGTAGACCTTCTGCGCCACCTCGTTATCCCGACTAGTGGCGACGCGCATGCGCACGGCGTTGGTTTCCTTGGCCATTTTCTTGGCGGTTTGCAGCAGGCGGTCGGCAACCAGTTGGCGCCGCGCGTCCTTGGCGACATAGATGTCGTTGAGGATCCACACGCGCTTGAGCGACAGCGAGGAGTAGCTGGGATAAAGCTGGCAGAAGCCGAGCAGCTTGTCATCGTCGTCGGCCAGGGCCAGGTAGATCACCGATTCTTTGCGGCGCAGGCGGGTTTCCAGAAACTTGCGCGAGGAATCGGGGAACGGCAGTTCGCCGTAGAACTCGCGGTATTCGACGAACAGCGGGGTCAGCAGATCCAGGTGCTCCAGGGTAGCAGGGACGATACGCATGGCGAGCCTCGGCATTAGTGATGGGCTGGGTTGGCACTGCATGGGCTGTGCCAGCGGACGCACCGATGCTGCCTAATGCTTTTGGAAAGCGCAATCCAAGCAAGCGTTTGATTATGAAGTCCGTGTCCTGCAACCTGGCCGGGCCTGGCTGGTCGAAACGCTACACACCGAGATCGAGCACGGACCGCTGTGCTAACCTGCGGCGATCTTGTTCAGGGCCAGTTCTGGCCGGTTTTTGAGGACGCCTTCAAGGTAAATCATGCATATCCATATTCTTGGCATCTGCGGCACCTTCATGGGCTCGTTGGCCGTGCTGGCCAAGGAGCTGGGCCATCGCGTCACCGGTTCCGACGCCAATGTCTACCCGCCGATGAGCACCCAGCTCGAGGCCCAGGGCATCGAGCTGACCCAGGGCTACGACGCCGCACAGCTCGATCCGGCTCCGGACCTGGTGGTGATCGGCAACGCCCTGTCGCGCGGCAATTCGGCAGTGGAGTACGTACTCGACCAGGGGTTGCCCTACGTCAGCGGCCCGCAGTGGCTGGCCGACCATGTGCTGCAGGGCCGTTGGGTGCTGGCGGTGGCCGGCACCCATGGCAAGACCAGCGCCAGCAGCATGCTGGCCTGGGTGCTGGAGCACGCCGGCATGAGCCCGGGCTTTCTGATCGGCGGGGTGCCGCAGAACTTCGGTATTTCCGCGCGCCTGGGTGGCACGCCGTTTTTCGTGGTCGAGGCCGACGAGTACGACAGCGCCTTCTTCGACAAGCGCAGCAAGTTCGTCCACTACCGCCCGCGGACCGCGATCCTGAACAACCTGGAGTTCGATCACGCGGACATCTTCCCGGATCTGGCGGCCATCGAGCGGCAATTCCACCATCTGGTGCGAACCATCCCCGGCGCTGGCCTGATCATCCACCCGGCTGCGGACGTGGCACTGCAGCGGGTGGTCGAGATGGGCTGCTGGACGGAGGTAGCAACCACTGGCGAAGGCGGCCAGTGGCAGGCGCGCCTGCTCAGCGCCGACGGCTCGCGTTTCGAGGTGCTGTTCGACGGCCGTCCGCAGGGCGTGGTCGACTGGCAGCTGAGCGGCCAGCACAATGTGGCCAACGCCCTGGCGGTCTTGGCGGCGGCGCGGCATGTCGGCGTGGTGGCGGAACTCGGCATCGCCGCGCTGGGCAGTTTCATCAACGCCAAGCGGCGCATGGAGAAGGTCGCCGAAGTCAACGGCGTGACCATCTTCGACGACTTCGCCCACCACCCGACGGCGATTGCCACCACCCTCGACGGCCTGCGCAAGCGCATCGGCGATGCCCGCCTGATCGCGGTGATCGAGCCACGTTCCAACTCGATGAAGCTCGGCGCCCACCGCGATGGCCTGCCGGGTTCGGTGGTGCAGGCCGACTCGGTGTACTGGTACGCACCGGCCAACCTCGGCTGGGACCTGGCGGCGACAGTCGCCACCTCCACGGTGCCGACCCGGGTCTGCGACTCGCTGGAGGCGATCATCGCCGGGGTCAAGGCCGAAGCCGCACCGGGCACCCAGGTGGTGGTGATGAGCAACGGCGGTTTCGGCGGCTTGCACGGCAAGCTGGCCGCGGCATTGGAGGCATAAATGTCCGGACCCGAGCGAATTACTTTGGCCATGACCGGCGCTTCCGGCGCCCAGTACGGCCTGCGCCTGCTCGATTGCCTGGTGCAGGAAGAGCGTGAGGTGCATTTCCTGATTTCCAGGGCCGCGCAACTGGTGCTGGCCACCGAAACGGACGTGACCCTGCCGGCCAAGCCCCAGGCCATGCAGGCGTTCCTCAGTGAATACACCGGTGCGGCGCCGGGGCAGATTCGCGTCTATGGCAAGGAAGACTGGATGGCCCCGGTGGCCTCCGGCTCGGGCGCACCCTCGGCGATGGTGGTTGTGCCCTGCAGCACCGGTACGCTGTCGGCGATCGCCAGCGGTGCCTGCAACAACCTGATCGAACGCGCCGCCGATGTGGTGCTCAAGGAGCGCCGGCAGTTGATCCTGGTACCGCGCGAGGCGCCGTTCTCCAGCATCCACCTGGAGAACATGCTCAAGCTGTCGAACCTGGGCGCTGTGATCCTGCCGGCGGCGCCGGGTTTCTATCATCAGCCGCAGACCATCGACGACCTGATCGACTTCGTCGTCGCGCGCATTCTCAACTGCCTGGGCGTGCCCCAGGACATGCTGCCGCGCTGGGGCGAGCATCATCAGGTTTCGGATGAGTAGCACCGCCGTGCGTATGGGCTGCCTGCTGCTCATGCTGTTGAGCAGCGGCTGCGCCACGCTGCGCACCCTGGATGCGGCCAAGCCGGGCGCGCCGGTGATCTATGCCGGCACTCGCCTGGACTTGTATGCGCTGAACAATGGCTGCTGCGCCGAGGCGCGGTTCGGTGCCGAGGCGCCCCAATACCCCGGCCTCGATCTGCCCGCCAGTGCTTTGCTGGACACCCTGCTGCTGCCATTCTCGCTGGCGACCGAATTGGGCGTGAGCCTGGGCGTCAGCGGCGGGCTTTAGCAGGCCGTTGAAAAACGTAGGCGAGGCAGGCAAGACAAGGACTAGGCGTCCCCGCAAAAACGGCCGCAACGTAGCGCAGCGGAGTAACAGCCGTAGGCTGGCCCGCAGGGTGAGCGAAGCGAATCAAAAGCGGAGTTTACTCGCTGTAAATGAGTATTTTGAGGCCGTTTTTAACGCAGTATTGCCAACGTAGGTATTTTTTCAGCGGCCTGTTAGCGGGGGCGGTGCGCATGGCGCACCCTACAAAGGCGCGGGCTGTGTGGGGTGCGCCGTGCGCACCAAGTCACTGCTATTCGGCCAGCTTGCACACGGCGGCCTGGGCATCCGCCAGGCCATAACGACCCTTTGCATCGCGCACCACCCGGCCCATGGCGATCGCCGGGTCGTGGGTTAACACCAGGCGGCCGCCGCGCTCGAACAGGTCGGCCAGCAGTGTCGTCTTCTCCTCGATCAAGCCTTCGGGGAAGCGGTCGTAGCCCATGGTGATCGGCAGGTGCACCCAGGGCGCGCCGGGGATCAGGTCGCTGGGGAACAGCACCGGGCCGCCGGGCATGGCCACCTCGGGCAGCAGCAGCCCCGGGGTATGGCCATCGCTCCAGTGCAGGCGCCAGTCCGGGCCGAGCAGTTGGCACTGGTCAGCTTCCTCCAGCAGGGTCAGGCGGCCGCTGTTTTCCAGCAAGGTCAGCAGCTCGGGGATATAGGAGGCGCGGTCGCGGGCGTGGGGCTGGCAGGCGCGCTGCCACTGACGCTGGCCGGCGACGTAGCGCGCATGGGGGAACAGCAGGCGCGCCGGCTGGCCTGCTGCCCAGGCGGCGAGCAGGCCGCCGGCGTGGTCGAAGTGCAGGTGGGTGAGCAGCACTATGTCGATGTCGGCATCGCTCAGGCCCAGTTCGGCCAGGCTATCGAGCAGCACGTGGCGGTCCTCCTGGACGCCGAAGCGGTCTTTCAGCTCGGGGCTGAAGAAGGCGCCGATGCCGGTTTCCACCAGGATGTTGCGGCCCTCTTCCTGCACCAGCAGGGCGCGGCAACCGAGGTCGATGCGGTTCTGTTCATCCGCGGCCATCCAGCGCTGCCACAGGGCCTTGGGGGCATTGCCGAACATGGCGCCGCCGTCGAGTTTCTGGCTGTTGCCGGTGAGGGTGGTCAGTGTGCGCATGAGTCTTTCCGTAGGGGGTGCGAGGTCGCCTAGGCTGTGCGCACCGGTCGTTCGTTGCGGTTGTCCGTGGTGCGCATGGCGCACCCTGGCTGGCGTCGCGCTGCTGCATCTGGACGAGGATACGCCAAGCGCAGGCGCAGGCGCCGGCCGAGGCCCGAATAAAAAAGCGCGGCCTTCGCCGCGCAAACGCTCAACATTTTAGCAGCCGGTCAGAACTGCTCGGCGGCCAGCCCATACAGCGGCGCGCTGCCGGCGCGGATGCTCGCCTCCAGGCTCAGGGTGCGCGGTAGCAGGCGGGCGAAGTAGAAGGCTGCGGTGGCCAGCTTGCCGGCGTAGAAGGCCTCGTCATCGGCGCGGCGGGCTTCGGCCACCGCGGCCATACGTGCCCACATATAGGCGTAGGCGACGTAGCCGAACAGGTGCAGGTACTCCACCGAGGCGGCGCCGACCGCATTGGCATCCGTCTTGGCCTGTTCCAGCAGCCAGCCGCTGACCGCTTCCAGGCGTTCCAGGGCGGTGACCAGCTCGCCGCCGTAGGGCGTTTCGTGCTGGTGGGCGAAGTGGCGGACTTCGGTCGCGAACTGGCGCAGCGCCGCGCCGCCGCCCGCCACCACCTTGCGCCCGAGCAGGTCGAGGGCCTGGATGCCGTTGGTGCCCTCGTAGATCTGGGCGATGCGCACGTCGCGCACCAGTTGCTCCTGGCCCCACTCGCGGATATAGCCGTGGCCGCCGAACACCTGCTGGCCGTGCACGCAGCTGTCCAGGCCGCTGTCGGTGAAGAAGGCCTTGGCCAGCGGGGTGAGCAGGGCGACCAATGCCTCGGCCTGCTGGCGTTCCGCGGCGTCCTCGCTGAACTTGCTCAGGTCCAGTTGCTGGCCGACGTAACAGGCAAAGGCGCGACCGCCCTCGGTCATGGCTTTCATGCTGAGTAGCATGCGGCGCACGTCGGCATGCACGATGATCGGGTCGGCGGCCTGGTCCGGCGCCACCTTGCCGCTGGCCGCGCGGCTCTGCAGGCGCTCGCGGGCGTAAGCGGCGGCGGCCTGGTAGGAGGCTTCGGCGCAACCGATGCCCTGGATGCCGATCGACAGGCGTTCGTAGTTCATCATGGTGAACATCGCGGCGAGACCCTTGTTGGCCTCGCCGATCAGCCAGCCCTGGGCGCCGTCGAAGTTGATCACGCAGGTGCTCGAGGCCTTGATGCCCATCTTGTGTTCGATCGAGCCGCAGCTCACCGCATTGCGCGCCCCCAGGCTGCCGTCGCCACCCACCAGCACCTTGGGCACCAGAAACAGCGAGATGCCCTTGGGCCCGGCTGGCGCGCCCGGCAGCTTGGCCAGTACCAGGTGGATGATGTTCTCGGTCAGGTCCTGCTCGCCGCCGGTGATGAAGATCTTGCTGCCACTGATGCTGTAGCTGCCGTCGGCCTGGGGTTCGGCCCTGGTGCGGATGATCCCCAGGTCGGTGCCGGCATGGGCCTCGGTCAGGCACATGGAACCGGCCCAGCGGCCCTCGTACATGGGCGGTAGGTAGGTGCTTTTCAGCGCTTCGCTGGCATGGGCGTCGATCGCCAGGCAGGCACCGGAACTCAGCGCCGAGTAGAGGGCGAAGCTGGCATTGGCGGCGTAGAGCATCTCCTCGAAGGCCACGGCGAGCATTTTGGGCATGCCCATGCCGCCGTAGGCCGGGTTGCCGGACAGGCCGACCCAGCCACCTTGGATATAGGTGGCGTAAGCCTGCTTGAATCCGGCCGGGGTGTGCACCTCGCCGGCGACCCACTGTGCGCCTTCTTCGTCGCCGCTGCGGTTGAGCGGGGCGATCAGACTGCCGGTGACCTTGGCCGCCTCTTCGAGAATAGCGTCGGCGGTGGCGGCATCCACGGTTTCGCTCAGGGCCGGCAGGCGCGCCCACAGCGCAGGGGCGTCGAAGACTTGGTGAAGGACGAAACGCAGGTCGCGCAGGGGCGCGTTGTAGTCGGGCATGGGGCACCTCAAAACGAAGTGCCGCAGGCGAACCTGCGGCGTGGCAATTGATAACTAGGGTTATAGCGCGTCAGTCGACTTCGGTGGCGCCGCTGGTCTTGTCCTTGCTCGAGGCGAAGCTGAGCAGGTGGGTGCGCTCGACCAGGATGTACAGCGCCGCGCCGGCGGCCAGACCCCAGCCCGCGCCGTAGACGGCCAGGACCACGCCCATGGTGCCGGCGACGCCGCGTTCGGTGTTGTTGTTGAGTTGCTCGAAACCGACCATCAGGCAGATATAGCCGGTGAGGATCAGGGTCAGGGACAGGGCGATCGGCAGTACCGGCTGGAAGAAGCTCACCAGCGGCAGGGCGAACAGGGCGATGAAACCGGTGATCCAGAAGGTGCCGGCGCCGCTGTAGATCGAGTCCATGGCCTTGCGCCCGTACTTGTAGCGCTCGGCCATGGTCGCCGCCACGGCGGTCCACAGCGGCCCGGCCAGGCCCGGATAGGGGGCGAAGAAGGCGTGCAGGGCGTTGCGCAGGGCGGTCACCAGGTGCACGCGGTCGATATTGTTCTCGATTACTTCATCGGTGCGCAGTTCGTCGGCGCGCTGCATCAGCGACTGGCCGACGATGATGTCGCCGAAGGCGATGATGTAGGCGATCACCGCCGTCGGCACGGCCAGCAGGAACACGTCCAGGCCGGGGAAGCCGACGTTGAACGGCAGGTAGTTCCACATCTCGGCGAAGGCCGGCGCGGTGATGCCGAAGCGCACGTCGGGCATCTTGTACTCACCCACGGCGATGCCGATGAAGATGGCGATCAGCATGCCCGGCACCATGCCGTAGTTGACGATCTTGCGCGCCAGGGGCACGCGCTCGGTGAGGCCCTTGAACGACACCGAGAACATCAGGTAGAGGCAGATCAGGCTGCCCAGCACCAGGGAGATCGGCGTGTTGGCCAGGCGCCCGCCGCTGGAGATTTCGCCCATCAGCGCGGCGATGCCGGCGCCGATGATGATCCCGCCCTTCATCGAGTTGGGAATGATCTTCACCAGGGTGCTGCCCAGGCGGGTGACGCCGAGCACCAGGAAGATCACGAACACCAGAAACTGCAGGGCGAACAGAGCCTGGATCGCCTGCGGGCCGGGCTCGAAGTTACCGAGAAACAGCAGCACCACCGGGATCCCCGGGGTGATCCAGCCGGGCACCATGGGCACCCCGAGCAGCGCCGGCAGCATGAAGCCGATGCCGCACACCACCACATAGGCCAGGGCCACGTCGTAGGGCAGGCCGAGGTATTTTTCCAGCAGCGGGATCATCGCCAGGCTGACCACGAACATGATCAGCGCCTGGAGCATCTCCGCGGTTTCCCAGCGGTAATGCACGAAGGGCAGGCGTACCTTGAACGGGCCGAGGGGCCAGTAGGGTTGCTCGTCGCCGTCGCGGCGCTTGAAAATTTGCATGAGGGTTCTCCGTCGGCCGCCAGGGCCGGTTCTTGTTGTTGTGCAAACGGTGCGGTCTTGCCGTAGCCCGGATGCAATCCGGGGGAGTCGAGTGGCTGGCCCCGGATTACATCCGGGCTACGGGTGTCAGAGCGTCTTGGCCCTGTCGCGCAGGACGAACTTCTGGATCTTGCCGGTGCTGGTCTTCGGCAACTGGGTGAAGACCACGGTTTTCGGCACCTTGAAGCCGGCCAGGTGCTCGCGGCAGAAGGCGATGATCTGGGCTTCGCTGGTGGCCTGCTGGTCGACCTTGAGGGTGATGAAGGCGCAGGGCGTCTCGCCCCATTTCTCGTCCGGGCGGGCGACCACGGCCGCTTCCAGCACCGCCGGGTGGCGATAGAGCACGCCCTCGACCTCGATGGTGGAGATGTTCTCGCCGCCGGAGATGATGATGTCTTTCAGCCGGTCGCGGATTTCCACGTAGCCGTCCGGGTGGCACACGGCCAGGTCGCCGGTGTGGAACCAGCCGCCCTCGAAGGCCTCGGCGGTGGCGCTGGGGTTCTTCAGGTAGCCCTTCATCACGGTGTTGCCGCGCATGAATATCTCGCCGATGGTTTCGCCATCGCGCGGGGTCGGTTCCAGGGTCTTGGGGTCGCCGACCATCAGGCCTTCCAGGGTGGCGTAGCGCACGCCCTGGCGTGACTTGATCCGCGCCCTTTCATCCAGGGGCAGTTCATCCCATTCGGCATGCCAGGCGCACACGGTGACCGGGCCGTAGACCTCGGTGAGGCCGTAGACGTGGGTGACCTTGATGCCCATTTCCTCCACAGCGCCTATCACCTTGGCCGGCGGCGCCGCGCCGGCGACCATGGCGTTGACCGGGTGTTCGATGGCCGCCTTGGCCGACGCCGGCATGTTGACCAGGGCGTTGAGCACGATGGGCGCGCCGCACATATGGCTGACCCGGTGTTCGCGGATCAGGTGGAGAATCTTCTGCGGGTCGACGCGGCGCAGGAATACATGCACGCCGGCCAGGGCGGTGATGGTCCAGGGGTAGCACCAGCCGTTGCAGTGGAACATCGGCAGGGTCCAGAGGTACACCGGGTGGTTGCCCATGGCCCAGGTCATCTGGTTGCCCAGGGCATTGAGGTAGGCGCCGCGGTGGTGGTAGACCACGCCCTTGGGGTTGCCGGTGGTACCGGAGGTGTAGTTGAGGCTGATCGCCTGCCATTCGTCCGTCGGCCACTGCCAGGCGAAGGCCGGATCGCCCTCGGCCAGCAGGGCCTCGTAGTCGAGGTCGCTGACCGCCTGGCCCTCGCCGTATTCCGGGTCGTCGACGTCGATCACCAGCGGTGGATGGTCGAGCATGCCGACGGCGGCGTGGATCACCTCATGGAACTCGCGGTCGGCGATCAGCACCTTGGCTTCGCCGTGCTGCAGCATAAAGGCGATGGCCTCGGCATCCAGGCGCACGTTGAGGGTGTTGAGCACCGCGCCGATCATCGGCACGCCGAAGTGGGCTTCGAGCATGGCCGGGATATTCGGCAGCATCACCGCCACCGTGTCGCCCTGGCCGATGCCGCGGCCGGCCAGGGCCGAGGCCAGGCGCCGGCAGCGGGCATAGGTCTCGCTCCAGTCGCGGCGGATCGAGCCGTGGATCACCGCCGGGTAGTGAGGGTAAACGCTGGCGGTGCGCTCGATAAAGCTCAGGGGCGAGAGGGCGATATGATTGACGGCGGCAGGCGCGAGGCCCTGTTCGTAGATCGACATGCGAGTACCCATGGCAGATTGTTTGCTCTTGTTGATGCTGTCGGCGCGGCGACAGGCGTGCCGCTGTTTCAGCCTGGACTATTTATAACTTTCAATAGATTGATATGGCAACTAACCCATAGTCTTATAGTATATTCACTAGATTATTATTCCAGAGGCGACCAAGGTCGCTTTGCATTCGGTCGGCGTTGCCGCGATGCTCGCGTCTGCCAAGCGCAAGGCCGGCGATAAGGAAGCGATGCGATGAGTGAGATCCGCGTGCAGTTGCACAGTTGGCTGCGATTACAGCGCGAGGCGCTGCCGCTGGCGGTGCGCGCCGATGGCCTGCGCCGCACCCTGCTGGCCTGCCCCGAGGTGCGCCAGGCGTTCTATCTCGGCTGGCAACCGGCCACCGGCATCTACAGTCATGAAGGCAGCGCCGCGCATCTGCCGCCGGGCTTTGGCGACCCCTTGCAGGCCAGCGACCAGGCCCTGTTCGTCGCCCTGAACGAGCAGCCGCGGCTGAGTCTGGGCGAGTTGCGCCAGTTGCCCTGCTGGCTGGCCGGGCGGGTGCGCCGGGCGGCTATCAGCCATGGTCAGGTGCTGGCCCTGGAGCTGGATGCCGGGCAACCCGGCTTGCTGCTGATCGAGTTGCAGGAGGGGGTCAGCCTCGATTGGCTGGGGTTTATCCACGAACTGCTGCTGGCCCTGCTCGCCAACCTGCCCGGGCAGGCCCGTGGCTGTGCCCTGCTCGGCAGCGATCCGCAACCTGGCTTGCTGCTGGATGCGCAGGCGCAGCCGCTGCAGTTGAATGCGGCCATGCTCAAGCTGCTCGGCGAGCGGCCCGGGTCGGCGGCAGCGGCCTTGCTCCCGATCAACGCGGCGCAACTGGTGCGGGCCTGTCTGCAGCAGGGGCGGGCGATCGATGCGGTCGAGGCCCAAGTCGACGGGCAGATCCTGATCTGGCTGTTCATGCCCGATCCGCTGGAACAGCAGGTGCTGGCCCGCTGTCGCCTGGCCACCGAGCAGGTGCAGGCCGAACGCGAGGCGGCCAAGGCCAGTCGGCTGTACCGCCTGATCACCGAAAACACCACCGACCTGATCTCCCGGCACACCCCGGAGGGGCGCTTTCTCGATGCCTCGCCGGCCAGCTGGACCCTGCTCGGCTACTGGCCCGAGGAGCTGCGCGGGACCCTGGTGCAGGCACTGTTCCACCATCAGGATCAGGCCCAGCTGGTGCAGAGCACCCGCGAAGCGCTGGAGCAGGATGGCTACCACACCATGACCTTCCGCATCGCCCATCGCGACGGCCATTACCTGTGGTTCGAGACCGCCAGCCGGGCGATCCGCGAAACCTACACCGGTGCGGTGGTGGAAGTGGTCAGCGTGTCGCGCGACATCACCGCGCGGGTGCAGGCCGAGGAAAACAAGCGGCGGCTGGCCGAAGTGGTCGAGGCCAACACCGACCTGGTGCTGTTCATCGACCCGGCCGGGTGCCTGACCTACCTCAATCCCTCGGCCCGGCATGCCCTGAATATCGCGGCGAACCAGGCGCTGCCAACCCTGGCTGCGCTGCTCGGCGAAGACGATGTGCAGCAATTGCAGGCCCGGGGTTGGGCGACTGCCGATGCGCGTGGCGTGTGGAGCGCCGAGGTGCGCCTGCGGCCCCTGGGGGCGCGCGCGCCGCTGCCGGTGTCGCTGGTGCTGCTGGCCCATCGCGGCACTGGCGGCGAGCATTATTACTCTCTGGTGGCCCGCGACATGACCGAGCGCGAATTGCGCGAGGCCCAGCAGCGCCGCCATCAGGACGAACTGGCGCATACCGCACGGCTGGTCACTCTCGGCGAGCTGGCCTCGGGGATCGCCCACGAGATCAACCAGCCGCTGGCGGCGGTGGTCAATTACGCCAGTGCCAGCCAGCGTTACCTCAAGGCCCTGGGCACTAACCCCGAGGCGGTGGATAAAGTCGCCCAGGGCCTGGAACGCATCAGCGAACACGCCAACCACGCGGCCGAGGTGATCAAGCGCCTGCGCGCCTTCCTGCGCAAGGGCCAGCGCCGCACCCAGGCCTTGGACATGGCCCGGGTGGCGCGCGAGGCGGTGCGTCTGTGTCAGTGGGAGGCGAGCAACTGGCAGGTGAATATCGTCGAGCAACTGGCGGATAATCTGCCGCCGGTCTACGCCGACCGGGTGCTGCTCGAGCAGGTGCTGCTCAACCTGTTGCGCAACGCCATCGACGCCAACCGCGAAGCCCATCCAGGCCAGCCTTCGCGCATCGAACTGAGCGCCGGCGAGCGTGGCGGCCAGTTGTGCGTCTGGGTCAGTGACCAGGGCCCGGGCGTGGAGGCGGCGCAGTTGCAGCACATCTTCACCCCGTTCTACACCAGCAAGGCCGAAGGCCTGGGCCTGGGCCTGTCGATGAGCCGCAGCATCATCGAAGGCTTCGGTGGCGCTCTGGAGGCGCATCCAGGGGAGGGCGGCGGCCTGTGCCTGGAATGCCGCCTGCCGCTGGGGCGCGGCGAGCAGGCCGAGGCTTGAGCGGCTCAGTGTGGGGGGAACTTGTGTGCGGGAGGGGCGATGCATGACAACACATAACAACAGGAGTGGGGCATGAGCGGGCAAGCGCAGCAACGGGTGTATGTGGTCGATGACGACCAGGGCATGCTCGATTCCACCGTCTGGCTGCTGGAATCGGTGGGGCTCAAGGCCTTGCCCTTTACCAGCGGCCGGGCGTTTCTCGAGGCCTGCACGACCGAGACCCGCGGTTGCCTGCTGCTGGATGTACGCATGCCCGGCATGGGCGGCTTGAACGTGCAGGAAGTCCTGCGCGAGCGCGGTATCGACATGCCGATCATCTTCGTCAGTGGCCATGCCGATGTGCCCATCGTGGTGCGCGCCTTTCGCGCCGGCGCGGTGGACTTTATCGAGAAGCCCTACAACGAGCAGTTGCTGCTCGACAGTGTGCAGCAGGCCCTGAGTCGGGTGCCGGCGACCCCGGCGGCGGATCAGCGTTTGCAGGGGGTGCAGGCGCGCCTCGACAGCCTCACCCCGCGCGAGCGCGATGTGCTGCTGCCGCTGGTGTGCGGTTACACCAATCGGCAAGTGGCCGAGCAGTTGGAGGTCAGCGTCAAGACCGTCGACTTGTACCGCTCGCGGGTGATGAAACGCATGCAGGCCGAGACCCTCGCCGACCTGGTCGGCATGGCCATAGCCGCGGGGCTGGTGGACGCCCTGCAGCTGCGCGAGCCAGCGAGCCAGCCGCCCCGGATGTCGCTCTGACCTCTCTGCGGCCTGAGCTGGCTGCTGGTAAATTGCTATCATGCGTTTTTTGCTGGCCCATGCCTCGCCGTCGGCCAGTGTTGGCAAACCCGTCGAGTCGTACCATGACCCTGAAACTTATCGAGAGCGCTGCTCTGCTGATCGCGCTGTGCTGGCTGCACGCCCTGAATATGCGCCATGTCCAGCGGCAACTGCTGCGCAAGTTGCTTGCCGGTGGCCTGTTCGGGGCGATCTGCGTGGTCGGCATGCTGGCTCCGCTGACCCTCCAGGAGGGGCTGATCTTCGATGCGCGTACGGTGGTGCTGAGCATGGCCGGGCTGTTCGGCGGCCCGCTGGTGGCGGCCATCGCCGGGCTGATGGCCGGTGCCTATCGGCTCTGGCTGGGTGGCGTGGGGGTCATTCCGGGCCTGTTCAATATCCTCATGCCGGTGCTGCTGGGCCTGGCCTATCGGACGGCCTGCCTGCACAACTGGCTGCGCATCGGCGTCTGGCAGCTGCTGCTGTTCGGGGCGCTGGTGCATCTGTTGCTGGTGCTGAGCCTGAGTCTGTTGCCCGCCCAGGATTTCGGCCAGGCGTTGCAGCAGGTGGCCGTACCGATTTTGCTGGTACTGACGCCGGCCACCCTGCTGCTGGGGCTGCTGTTGCAGGATATCTACCGGCAGGCCAGCGATCGCCAGGCCCTGCGCGAGAGCGAGGCCCGCCTGCGGGCGATCAGTGAGGCCAGCCCGGATCTGACCCTGGTGCTGGACGAGGAGGGGCGCTATCTGGAGGTGATGGCCCCCGACCCGCAACTGCTCCATGGCGGCGCTGAGGGCCTGGTCGGCAAGCGCCTGGCCGATGTGCTGGCGGTAGGCCAGGCGGAGAAGTTTATGGCCTTGATTGCCCGCACCCTGGCCAGCGACAGCCCGCAAACCCTGGAGTACGGCCTGCGCACGCCTGCCGGCCAGCGGGTCTTCGAGGGGCGCGCCAGGCGCCTGGATACCCCGCTGCAGGGCAAGCGGGCCGTGGTGGTCATCGCCCGCGATATTACCGACCGGGTCAATTTCGAGCTGGATCGGCGGATTGCCGCGATTGCCTTCGAATCCCAGCAGGGCATGCTGATCACCGATGCCAGTACGCGGATCCTCAAGGTCAATCGCGCCTTCTGCCAGATCAGCGGCTACAGCGCCGCCGAAGCCATCGGCCAGACCACCCGGATGCTCAATTCCGGGCGCCAGGGGCCGGAGTTCTATCAGGCCATGTGGCAGACCCTGAGCGAGACGGGCATCTGGGAGGGGGAGGTCTGGAACCGGCGCAAGAATGGCGAAGTCTTTCCCGAGTGGCTGGCCATCAGTGCGGTGTGCGATGAACGCGGGCGGGTCAGCAACTACGTGGCGTCGTTGACCGATATCAGCGAGCGCAAGTCCGCCGAGGAGAAGATCAAGCACCTGGCGTTCTACGATGCCCTCACCGGTCTGCCCAATCGGCGCCTGCTGCGCGACCGCCTGCAGCAGGCACGGGCGCTGAGCCGACGCAGCGGCCAGCATGCCGCGCTGGTGTTTCTCGACCTCGACAACTTCAAGAATGTTAACGATCTGTATGGCCATCAGGTCGGTGACGAGCTGCTGTGCCAGGTTGCCGAGCGCTTGCGCCATAGCCTGCGTGAGCGCGATACCGTGGCCCGCCTGGGTGGCGACGAGTTCGTCGTCATGCTCGAAGGGCTGGAGATCCGGGCCGAGGAAGCCGCCTCCCAGGTCGAACAGTTGGGTGCCAAGGTGCTCGAGGCCCTGCGCCAGCCCTATCTGGCCGGCGGCCACAGCCTGTTCAGCAGCGCCAGCCTGGGCGTGGTGCTGTTCAACGACGATCAGCATTCGGTGGATGAGCTGATGCAGCGCGCCGACCTGTCGATGTACACGGCCAAGGCCGCGGGCAAGAACGCCCTGAGTTTTTACGACCCGCAGATGCAGGAGGCGGTCAGCACCCGCCTGCAGCTGGAAGCGGATATGCGCCGGGGGCTGCAGAGCGGCGAGTTCCTCCTGTATCTGCAACCGCAGCTGGATCAGCAGGGGGGGCTGACCGGTGCCGAGGCGCTGGTGCGCTGGCAGCATCCGCAGCGCGGCTTGTTGGCGCCTGGCGCGTTTATCGGCATCGCCGAGCGCTGCGGGCTGATCGAAAGCCTGGATATGCAGGTGCTCGGCGCCGCCTGCGAGTTGCTCGCGCAGTGGGCGCAGCAGCCGCATAGCGCCGGCTTGAGCCTGTCGGTGAATCTCAGCGCGCGCCTGCTCTATCAGGCCGGCTTTGTCGAGGCGCTGCAACAGACCCTGCAGCATAGTGGAGCCAACCCCCAGCGCCTCAAACTGGAGCTGACCGAGACATTGCTGTTGGCGGACATGGACGAAGCCATCGTGCGCATGCAGGCGCTGAGAGGCATGGGCATCCGTTTCTCCATCGACGACTTCGGTACGGGCTATTCGTCCATGGCCTACCTGCAGCAGTTGCCCCTGGATCAGTTGAAGATCGATCAGTCGTTCACGCGTGAGCTGCCGGGCAATCCCAGCAGCCTGGCCATCGTGCGGGCGATCATCGCCCTGGCGCAAAGCCTCAAGTTGGAGGTGATCGCCGAAGGCGTGGAAACCCGGGCGCAGCGCGACAGCCTGCTAAGCAATGGCTGCCTGCATTACCAGGGCTACCTTTTTGCCCGGCCCATGGCCGTGGCGGATTTTGCCGCGGCCGATCTGTTTCGGCCCAGACTCGCTGAGAGCTTGTGAAAAAACTCCCGCCTGCTGCGAGCGCCCCCAGGCGGCCGCTGCTCCGAGCAAATGTCTCGAGCAATCGGCGAGCCATAGACATCACTCGCCGCAGGCAGTGCACCAGGGTCGATCGGCGCGGCACCAAGCTGGCGGGTTGCCGCTGCGCGCCGAACGGAATGCCGCCCGAGCCGCCCTAAGCGCCAGCCGGCAGGGACCACTGCTCGAGCCGCTGCGCCGCTTCCGGTTTGCCGAACAGATAGCCCTGGAAACGCTGGCAGCCCAGGCGCAGCAGGCTGTCGCGCTGCGCCCGGGTTTCCACGCCTTCGGCAATCACCTGCAGGTCCAGGCTGCCGCCCAGGGCGACTATGGTGCGCACGATGGCCGCATCGTTGGGGTCGCTGAGCAGGTCGCGGACGAAGGAGCGGTCGATCTTCAGCTGGTTCAGCGGCAGGCGCTTGAGGTAGCTGAGCGACGAGTAGCCGGTGCCGAAGTCGTCCAGCGCGAAGCGCACGCCGCGGGCCTTGAGCAGGCCCATCTTGACGATCATGGTTTCGACGTCCTGCACCAGATGGCTCTCGGTCAGTTCCAGCTCCAGGCGCTGCGGATTGGCTCCGGTCTCATCCAGCACGGCGAACACGTCGTCGACGAAATCACGGTGGTGGAACTGCCGCGCGCTGACGTTGACCGCCAGGGTCAGTTGCTCACGCTCGGCATCTGCAGCCCAGGCCACCAGTTGCTGGCAGGCGCTGTGCAGGATCCAGCGGCCCAGCGGCAGGATCAGGCCGGTGCTCTCCGCCAGCGGGATGAATTCCCCCGGGGCCACCAGGCCGCGGCTGGGGTGCTGCCAGCGCACCAGGGCTTCGGCGCCGAGCAGTTGGCCCTGCGCGTCGACCTGCGGTTGGTAGTGCAGAACGAACTGGCGTTCGGCCAGGCTCTGGCGCAGGTCGTTTTCCAGGTTGGCGCGGGCGCTGACTTCGGCCTGCATCTGCGGATTGAAGAACCTCAGGGTGTTGCGGCCGGCGGCTTTGGCTTCGTACATGGCCAGGTCGGCACGCTTGAGCAGTTCATCCACCGTGCCCCGGGCCTCGGAAAACAGGGCGATGCCGATGCTGGCGGTGCTGGTATGGTTGCGCCCCTGCAGCGCATAGGGTTCGGCCAGGACCTGGATCAGCTTGCTCGCCACCGTTTCGATCTGGGCGATGGCCTCGGGGTGCTGCGGGTGCAGCCCTTCGAGCATGAGCACGAACTCGTCGCCGCCGAGGCGGGCCAGGGTGTCTTCCTCGCGCACGTGGCTGCCCAGGCGTTGGGCCACCTGTTGCAGCAGCCGGTCACCCATATCGTGGCCGAGGGTGTCGTTGAGATCCTTGAAGTTGTCCAGGTCGATGAACAGCAGGGCGCCGTCCAGCTGGTTGCGCCCGTGTTGCGCCAGGGCATGCTGCAGGCGGTCGAGCAGCAGGCGGCGGTTGGGCAGGCCGGTGAGCAGGTCGTAGAAGGCCAGGCGGTGGATCTGCTCGAGGTTCTTCTTGTGCTCGCTGATGTCGGTGGAGATGCCGCACAGGGCGTAGATGCGGCCGTCAGGGTGGCGCAGCGGCAACTTCACCGAGAGGTAGGTCTGCTCGAGGCTGCCGTCCGGGCTGCGGTTGACTTCCTCGGTCTCCACCCGTTCGCCGAGCAACAGCACGCGGCGGTCGTTGTCATGCAGGTTGGCCGCGGTGGCGGCGTCGAAGAAGCGTTCGTCGGTCTGCCCCACCACCTGCGCCAGCGGCAAGCCGAACAGCTCGCAGACCTTGCGGTTGGCGTACTGGTAACGCAGTTCGGGATCCTTGATGTAGATATAGGCTTCGACGCTGTCGAGGATGGTGTTCAGGTGCTGCTCGCTGGCTTTCAGGTGACGGGTCTTCTCGTCGACCTGGCGGCGTAGCACGACGGCGCCGGCGAGTGCCGTCAGGAGCAGGCCGGCAAGAACGGCCAGGCCCCACCAGGCTTCGCTTGGCACCAGCAGCCGGGGTCGTTCGCCGCCCCAGCGTTGCAGGGTCTGATAGTAATAGGATGAGGGCGAGTCTTGCCATTCGCGCAAGTGGCGGTCGATGCCGGCCAGCAGGTCGGCGTTGGCGCCCTTGCGGGTGGCATAGAACAGCTGCGCGGGCTGGAACATGATCGGCGTGCCGCGTAGCTGGTAGCCTGGCGCCTGGTAGTCGCCGAAGCGCTGGTTGGCCACCGCCGTATCGGCCTGCTGGTTGGCCACCAGTTCGAAGCCCTCGGCCAGGCTGTGCACGGGAATCAACTGCGCGTGCAGGCCAAAGCTGTCGAGTAGCGTTTGCAGGTAGTCTTGCTGGATGGAGCCGGCCAGCACGGCGATGCGTCGATCCTCGAGGTCGAGGATCGATTTGAGCTTGGCGCCCTCGCGGCTATACAGCTGCGACCAGCTATACAGCGAGGGCTGCCGGTGAAAGTCCAGGTGCAGGGCGCGTTCTGCGCTGAAGGCCACATCCGGCAGCAGGTCGATGCTACCGTTTTGCGTCAGCTCCAGGCAGGCCTGCCAATCGCAGGGCACCGGGATCAGGCGCCAGTTTTCCTGGCGGGCGATTTCCCCCAGCACTTCGCCGAGGATGCCGGAGAGCTGTCCGTCCTGGCCCAGGAGGATTTTCGGCTCGTTGGCGTAGACGCCCACCCGCACCTCGCGCGCTTGCGCCCAGCTCGGCGCGGCGCAGAGCATGCACAGTGCGAGTAAGCCACTCAGGCAGATGTGGCGGCTGTCGAGAGGGTGTATCGGGGGTGGCTTCATGCGCTAACCGGTTTCAATCCCATGAACTTATCCAGCAACCATAGACAGCATACGGCTCTATTGCTTGCGGCAGAAGGCCGGCATGGCTGCGTCAGCCCTGCTGAGCCCAGCCACGATAGACGAAGGTCATGGGGCGGGGGCCTTTCAGATAGCCGCTGTGCAGCTGGCCGATGCTGAAGCCGCCGGCCCGGATCAGCGCCGGGATGTCGCGATCGAGGTGGCAGCCGCCCGCCAAAGGCTTCCAGTAGGGCGTCAGGCGCTGCTGCCAGCGCACCACGGGGGCATCCGGGGCCAAACCGTGCTCGCAGAACAGCAGGTGGCCGCCGGGTTTCAATACCCGGCGCATTTCCTTCAGTGCGGCCACGGCGTCCGGGATGGTGCACAGGGTGAAGGTGCAGACGATGCTGTCGAAGCTGGCGTCGGCGGCCTGGATCTGGCCCAGCTCCAAGGCGATCATCTGCACCGGTATGGGGCTCTGCGCGGCGCGGGTGCGGGCCAGGCGTTGCATCTCGGCCGAGGGATCGACGCCGACGATCGCACTGACGTTGGCGGCGTCGTAGAACGGCAGATTGAGACCGCTGCCGATGCCGATCTCCAGCACTCGGCCCCGGGCCAGCGGGACGATCTGCGCGCGGACCTGCATCACCTCGCCCATACCGCAGGCGAAGTCGATCAGGTGCGGCAGGATGTAGCGGTCATACAAGTGCATGGCACGCTCCGCAGGTATCAGTCGTCGCTGTCGTCGTCGCTGTCGAGATTGTCGCCGCTGATCGCGGCGAAGCATTTGATCCGATGCTCGGCGCTGCCATCGCTCAGCAGCCAGCTGTCCGTCTCGGCATCGAAGCGCGCAGCACTCACCGCAGCCAGGGAGAACTGCCAGTGGCGACGAGCGCTGCCGTCGACGCAGTCGATGCTCAGCAGCGGCTGATCCTGGCTGTCGGCACTGGCCGAGCCGGCGCTGACCCGGGCCAGCAGCTCCTTGTCCAGGTTGAATTGCCAGGCGTAGAGGTCGTCGATTTCCAGCATGTCGGCGGCTTCGAGGGCTTCGATCAGGCTGCTGTGGGTTGTGCTCATGACTTGACTCGATAGGGGGGATGGGGGTCAACGGCCGAGGCGGCGCAAGCAGTCGGATTCGATGACGCGCACGCCGTCGTCCTCTTCCAGGGCCAGGCGCCAGAGGGCACGGGCCAGCACTGTGGCTTCGATGCCGTGGTATTTGCCCGGCAACCAGCGCGCCAGCGGCGCGGCCAGGCGCTCGCCGAGGCGGAACTCGTTGCGCGGGCCGAGCAGCAGGGAGGGCCGTACCAGGGTCAGCTGCGGCCAGTCCTGGGCTTGCAGCGTTTGCTCCATCTCGCCCTTGACCCGGTTATAGAACACCGCGGACTTGGCGTCGGCGCCGAGGGCGCTGACCACCAGCAGATGACGGGCCCCGAGTTCGCGGGCACGCTGGGCGAAGGCGACGACCAGGTCATGGTCGACGGCGCGAAAGGCCTCCTGCGAGCCGGCTTGCCTGAGCGTGGTGCCCAGGCAGCAGAAGGCGGTGTCGATGGGGCCGTTGAGCTGTGGCAACAGCTCCTGCAGTTCACCCACCGGGTTTTCCAGGTGCGGGTGCTCGGCCAGTGGCCGGCGGCTCGGCGCCAGCACGCGCGCGACCGTGGGCTCGTTGAGCAGGCGATCCAGCAGGTGTTCACCGGTCAGGCCGGTGGCACCTGCGAGGAGGATGTGCTGGGGCGTCAAATACATGGTCGTGAGGTCTCCGCTGATATCCATCAGCTTAACAGGCCGTTGGAAAACTACTGCGCGTTGCGCTCGATACTTTGCTCGATAGCCGGGGCGGGGCGGGTGGCGGTAGCGCTGTTCAACGCTCGGCTGGCCTGCTGCTCGCGCAGGGCACGCCAGTGCTGCAGTACTGCCTTGGCTGGCCAGATTTGCGGTTCGGAGGCCTCGAAGCCATCGGCCTGTTCGCGCTCGGCGATTGTCGCCCTGGCCAGCTCGAAGGCGCGCTGCAGGTCATCGGTCTGGTTGAGCGCTTCGGCGAACAGCGCGCGGCCGAAGTAGGTGAAGTCGTTTTCCTCCGAGCAGCCGAAGGATACCCGGTCGTCCCGGGCGGCGGTCATCACCAGGGTCTTGTCGTCTTGCAGTAGGGGAATGAAACCGCCGGAGTAGCAGGCCGAGATCACCACCACCTTGTGCCGCTCGCGCAGCGGCTGCAGCAGCACGGCCAGCTCGCTTGCCGGCAGGTCGCTCAGTTGCAGGCGCGGTTGCTCGAGGTTCAGTTCATGCCGGCGCGAACCGTGGCTGGTCAGGTAGATGAAGACCAGGTCCTCCGGCCCGCTGCGTTCGGCCAGCGCCTGCAGCGCGCGGCGCAGGTTTTCGCGGGTAGCCAGTGGGCGTTCGGCGATGTGGTCGCGGTGATTGGTCAGGCTGATGCGGCCGTGGGCGGCGAAGCGTTCGCCGAGCAGGTTGGCGACGTAATCGGCTTCGCGCATGAACACGCTCTGCTGGCCGTCGCCGGCCAGGGTCAGGGCGTACAGTTCGATGGCGGGGGTGGAGGCGGGCAGGCCGGCGATGGCCTGGTCGAGCAGGCGGCCCTGCGCCAGCAGGCCGAGTTCTAGCGGGTCGGGTAGCAAGCGGTCCTGTTCGTCGCGCAGGCGTTGGCCGCGCAGCCAGGTGCCGCTCTGCTGGTCGCCCGCGGCGAGGGTCAGGGTGCCGTTACCCGCGTATTCGCCCTGCTCGAAGCGCCCCTGGTACAGGCTGCCATCGGCCAGCTGCAGGTGACCTTGACCGTGATAGCTCCAGTCGCGGAATTCGCCGCGGTAGCGCTCGCCCTCGGCGCTCTGGAACTCGCCCGCGCCGTTGAGTGCGCCCTCGGCGAACTGTCCGCTCCAGACGTCGCCAGCGGCACTCTGGTAGCGGCCTTTGCCGTGGAACCGGTTGTCGCGGAAGGCCCCGCTGTAGAGATCGCCGTCGGCGCTCTTGAAACTGCCGGGGCCTTGCAGCAGGCCCTTGGCGAACTCGCCGCTGAACTGGTTGCCGTACTCGTCGCTGTGTACGCCCTGGCCATGCGGCAGGCCTTTGCGGAACTGGCCGTGGAAGCTGCTGCCATCGGCGCGCTCGAGGCTGCCCAGGCCGTGGAACAGATCGTCTCTGAATGTGCCGCGATAGACCAGGCCGTCCTGTTTGAGCGTGCCTTCGCCGGCAAACCGACCCGCGGCGAAACCGCCCTGGTAGCTGCCGCCGTCAGGGTAGTGGAGTGTGCCCTGGCCATGAAAGGCGCCGTGCGCGAACTCGCCGACGTAGCGCTCGCCATTCGCGCCGCGCCATTCGCCGGGGCCATGCCGCTGGCCATCCTTGAAGGTGCCGACGAACCAACTGCCGTCGCGGTAATCCAGGCGGCCGGGGCCCTGCAACAAACCGTCGACCACCTCGCCGCGATAGCGCGCGCCGTCGGGCAGGATCGCATCCGCGGGCAGCAGGGGTTCGCCGTCGCCGCAGGCGGCAAGCAGCAGGGCGAGGCTCAGGGAAGCCAGGTGGGCGAGGCGGCGCATGGCGAGCATCCAGATCCGGGCGTTGCCGCAAGTATGCCGTAAACCATCGATCCTGCGCTGCCGCGCCGCACAGAGCCGCTGCATAACCGGCGTTCGCTCGGCCGAGCGAGCGCCGGTTATGCCAGCGTAGATCAGACGAAGCAGAGGGTCAGGGGTTCGGCTACATAGGCCGGTTTTTCCTGGCCTTCGATTTCCAGTACCGCGCGGGCCTTGAGCAGCCACTGGCCGGGATTTTTCTCGCTGGCGTCGGTCAGGGTCACCACCAGGCGTACCCTGGAGTCGACCTTGACCGGCTGGATGAAGCGCACGCTGTCCAGGCCATAGTTGATGGCCATTTTCAGGCCCTCGGGCATGATCATGATGTCTTCCATGAGCATGGGGATCAGCGACAACGACAGGAAACCGTGGGCGATGGTGCTGCCGAAGGGGGTCCGCTTGGCTTTTTCCGGGTCGACGTGAATGAATTGATGGTCGCCGGTGCACTCGGCGAATTGATTGATGCGTTGCTGATCGATGGTCAACCAGTCGGAGCGTCCCAGTTCCTTGCCTACAAAATTATTGAGCTCTGCTACGGGTACTGACGGCATAGTTCCTCCTTGAGGAGACGGATGATTTATTTTTTTTCGGGTTGCATCTCTCGGCTCCTAGATCATCACGCGGGCCGGTGCCGGGTCAAGTGTGCGCTGTCTTGCTGAATGGCAGGTTATAGACAGGCGCTTTGCCTGCCTATAATGGCCGCGGTTCGCCAAGGCCCTGGGCTATGCGCTCGCCGCTGTTCGCCATCGATTCGGAGATTCACTCATGCTGTTACGCGGCTTGTTCTGGCTGGTGCTATGCCAACTGCTAGGTACCGGACTCAACGTCCTGTTGCTGCCGATGTTGCCGGGGCCGATTATCGGCATGCTGTTACTGTTGCTGTTTCTGCTGGTGCATGGCGAGGTCAACGAGCCCTTGCACCTGGCCGCCAGCAACCTGCTCAAGTACCTGCCGCTGTTGCTGGTGCCGCCTGCGGTCGGGGTGATGGCCTATGCCGATGCGATTGCCACGGACTTCTGGGCGGTGATCGGGGCACTGGTGCTGTCGCTGGTGCTGTCGGTGGTGTTCGCCGGCTGGATGATGCAGAAGCTGATCGAGCGCCAGCAGCGTCGCCGGGAGGACGTATGAGTCTCGACTGGTTCGGAGCCTGGCAGGCAGTCACCCATCACCCCCTGTTTGGCGCCGGGATCACCCTGGGCGCTTATCAGGTGGCGATTGCGGCTTACGATAAAACCCGCTGGATGTTCCTGCAGCCGGTACTGGTGTCGACGGCGATCGTTATCGGCGTGCTGTTGCTGTGTGGCCTGGATTTCGCCGAGTACCGGGTCAGCGCCGAAGCCCTGACCTTGTTCCTGGGGCCGGCCACCGTGGCCCTGGCGGTGCCCTTGTTCCTCAATCTGCGGCGGATTCGCCAGTTGTTCTGGCCGACCGTGCTGACCCTGCTGATCGCCGGGGTGGTGGCGACGGTGCTGGGCGTGGCGCTGGCCTGGTGGTTCGGCGCCGACTCGATCATGTTGATGAGCGTGGCACCGAAGTCGGTGACCTCGCCGATCGCCATGCTGGTGGCCAGCCAGATCGGTGGTATTGCCGCATTGGCCGCGGTATTCGTGATGATCACCGGCGTGGTCGGGGCCATGCTCGGCCCGTCGTTGTTGCGCCTGTGTGGCGTGCGTCACCACGCGGCAATCGGCATGGCTCTGGGCATGACCGCGCATGCGGTGGGTACCGCGCGGGCCATGCAGGAAAGCGAAGAGTGCGGCGCGTTCGCCGCGCTGGCGATGAGCCTGATGGGCATGCTCACCGCAGTATTGCTACCGCTGGCGATCCTCTTCCTGATCTGAGGGCAACCCCATGAAACTCCCCCTGTTCCCGCTCAACACCGTGCTGTTTCCGCAGTGTCCGCTCGATTTGCAGATATTCGAGGCGCGCTACCTGGACATGATCAGCCGCTGCATGAAGCAGGGCGAAGGCTTCGGTGTGGTGTGCATCCTCGAAGGGGGCGAGGTCGGCGAGGCCGCCGGGCGCTTCTCGGCGATTGGCTGCGAGGCGCGGATCTGCGACTTCCAGCAGCGGCCCAACGGCTTGCTGGGGGTTCGTGTCGAAGGTGGCCGGCGCTTCAGGGTGCACCACGCCCAGGTGTTGCCGGATCAACTGACCGTCGCCGAGGTCGATTGGCTGGAGGAGGCGGCAGAGCAATCCCTGGGGCTCGAACATGCGGATCTGCTCGCGTTGCTCGAGGCCCTGGCCGAGCACCCGCTGATTGCCGCCCTGGGCATGTCCGGCGCGGTCAGCGATCAAGCGGCTCTGGCCAATCGACTGGCCTACCTGCTGCCATTGGCGCCCGAGCAGAAACTCCAGCTGCTCGACCTCGACACGCCGCAGGCGCGCCTGAGCCAGTTGCAGGTCTGGCTCGAGCAGTTGCAGGGCGAGAGTGGTGCTGCTCAATAGCGATAGAGCAGCAGCGCCTCCGACAGCCGCCAGGTGGCAATGGCGCCGAGCAGCCCCAGGCACGCCGGCAGGATCAACCACCACACCTTGGCGGGTAGCGCCGGCAGTGGCGTTCGCCATTGGCACAGGCTCAGGCTGAGCGCACACAGGCCGCCCGCCAGCAGGGCCCCGGCGATGATATCGCTCGGCCAATGCACGCCCAGATACACCCGCGACAGGGCAATGGCCATGGCCGGCAGGCTGGCCAGCAGCAGCCAGGCCAGGCGCAGCCGCGCAGGCGCGCCGCGGCCGGCCAATACACCGAGGGCCAGAAAAAAGGCGAAGGCCGCCGAGCTGTGGCCGCTGGGCAGGCTGAAGCTGTTCAAGGGTTCGAGCAGTACCTCCGGGCGCTGGCGGGCCAGCAGGGCTTTCAGCGCGCCGTTGGCCAGGGCGGTCGCGAGCAGGGCGCCGCCGCTGAAGCACAGCGCCCGCCACTGCCGAGCCAGCAGCAGCAACAGGCAGAGCAATGCGGCAACGGCCAGCTGGCTGTGGAAGTCGCCGAGGCGGGTGATCAGCACCATCAGGCTGTCGAGGCTGGCGCTGCGCTGTTCCTGGATCAGGGCGAGCAGGCCGCGGTCGAGCTGGTCGAGGCGCGGCCAACCGAGCAACAGACCGAGCAACAGCAACAAACTCAAGCCGGCGGCGATCCAGCTGGCGCGGCGGCGTTCGCCCAGGCTGTCATGCACGCTGAGCAGCAGCAGGGCGGCCAGGCCGGCGGCCAGTACTGCGGCTTGCGGCCAGAAATTTTCAGGCAGGGGCAGGCGCAGCGCGGCGCCGGTGGCCCAGCCCGGCAGCAGGTAGGCGACCGCCCAACCGGCCGAGGCGAGCAGACTGACCAGCACGAAACGCCCGAAGGGCATGTTGAGCATGCCGGCGATCATTGGCAGCATCGGCCGTAGCGGGCCGATAAAGCGGCCGACCAGCAGGCTGGCGATGCCGTAGCGCTGGAAGTAGAACTCCGCCCCCAGCATCCATTCGGGGTGGTGGCGCAGCCCCGGCAGGCGGCGGATGTCCTGGTGGAAGTAGCGCCCCGTGGCGTAGGACAGCAGGTCGCCGAGCACTCCGCCGGCGTAGGCCAGCGCCAGGGTCTGGCCGAGGCTCAGGGCACCGCTGCCGGCGAGTACGGCGACGGCGAACAGCAAGAGGGTGCCGGGCACCAGGATGCCGACAATGGCCAGGCACTCGGCGCAGGCGATCAGCAAGATCGCCAGGCCCAGCCACTCGGGGTTGGCCGTGAGCCAGAGGGTCAAGCTGTCGAGCCATTGGCTCATCGATGTTCATCCTTGGGGCCAAGTAGATAAAAGTCCTGGCCCTCGACCTGGCCGCGGCGCAGCGGGTTGCGCGTGCAATGCCGGGCAAAGCTGGCGTCGACGAAGCGATAAGGCAGATGTTCGTCGCGCCCGCTGGGAATGCCCAGGCGCACCGTCTGCACGATCTGCGCCGGGCGTTCGCCAACATCCTCGACGAACAACCGCTGCGAATCGAAACGCCGCGCATCCCAGTCCGGCACTTTCAGGCCGAGCGCGCGGCACAGCAGGGTCTGCCCGGCGCAGAGTTTTTCCAGCGGGCGTGGCCGGCCCTGGGCATCCGGGTTGTTGGCTTGCATGCGCGTCAGGCTGGCATCGGGCGAGTAGCGGTCGAGCCAGGGGTAGGCCGATTTGATCAGTACCGCGTTACCCGGGCCCTGGGCGCTGAAGTTCAGCGAATCGCCGCCACGGGCGTAATACATGTAGATGTGTCCGCCGCCCTGGAACAGGGCCTTGCGCTTCTCCGTGTAGCCGAGCGAGGCGTGGCTGCCTTTTTCCGCCAGGTAGTAGGCCTCGGTCTCGATGATCCGTGCGCTCAGCCAGAGTTCGCCGCAGCGGTGGCGAATCACCTTGCCGAGCAGCTCGCGGGCGAGCTGGCGCGCGTCGCGGTCGAAGAAGCTGTCGGCCAGGGGGCGGGCATGGGCCCAGGGCAGGCTGCGGACGGGTTCGTCAGGCATGTGAGTTCACTGGTAGAAGGCAGGTCTCGGGTTGGCTGCGATGATAGCAACAAGCGTCTTGCCGATGTCCTGGCCAGCCCTGGCAGGCGGGCGATTGTCGCGGCTTGTCGACTATCCGCCCGGCGCCGCTGTGCGTGGGGCGGTGGCACCGCTATAATCAGCCGCTTTCCTTACTGCCAGGCCCCAGAGACCATGACAGAGTCCGTGCTCGACTATATGACCCGCCTGGGCCGTGCCGCCCGCGCCGCCTCGCGCGTGGTCGCCAGCGCCAGCACCGCGCAGAAGAATCGTGCCCTGCACGCCGCCGCCGAGGCCCTGGATGCCGCACGCGCCGAGCTGACCGCCGCCAACGAACTGGACCTGGCCGCCGGTCGGGCCAATGGCCTGGAGCCGGCGTTGCTCGACCGTCTGGCGCTGACCCCGGCGCGCATCGACGGCATGATCGAAGGCCTGCGCCAGGTCGCGGCGCTGGCCGACCCGGTCGGCGCGATCCGCGACATGAGCTACCGGCCGTCGGGTATTCAGGTCGGCAAGATGCGTGTGCCGCTCGGGGTGATCGGCATCATCTACGAGTCGCGGCCCAACGTGACCATCGACGCCGCCAGCCTGTGCCTGAAGTCCGGCAACGCCACCATCCTGCGTGGCGGTTCGGAGGCCATTCACTCCAACCGTGCCATCGCCGCCTGCATCCAGCGCGGTCTGGCCGCCGCCGAGCTGCCGGCCGCCGCCGTGCAGGTGGTGGAAACCACCGATCGCGCCGCCGTCGGTGCGCTGATCAGCATGCCCGAGTTCGTCGATGTGATAGTGCCGCGCGGCGGCAAGGGTCTGATCGAACGCATCAGCCGTGATGCGCGGGTGCCGGTGATCAAGCACCTGGACGGCATCTGCCATGTGTATGTCGACGCCCTGGCCGAGCTGCCCAAGGCCCAGGCCGTCGCCTTCAACGCCAAGACCTACCGCTACGGCATCTGCGGGGCGATGGAAACCCTGTTGGTCGATCAGGCCGTGGCGGCGGCATTCCTGCCGGCCATGGAGCAGATGTTCACCGAGAAGGGCGTCGAGCTGCGTGGTTGCGCACGCACCTGCGCGCTGATCCAGGCGACGCCTGCGACCGAAGAGGACTGGAGCACCGAGTACCTGGCGCCGATCCTGTCGATCCGCGTGGTCGACGGCCTGGAGCAGGCCATCGAGCACATCAACCGCTACGGCTCGCACCACACCGACGCCATCGTCACCGAACACCAGGGCCGCGCCCGGCGTTTCCTCGCCGAGGTCGACTCCAGTTCGGTGATGCTCAATGCCCCGACCTGCTTCGCCGACGGCTTCGAGTACGGCCTGGGCGCGGAGATCGGCATTTCCACCGACAAGCTGCACGCCCGCGGCCCGGTGGGCCTGGAAGGCCTGACCTGCGAGAAGTATGTGGTGATCGGCGACGGTCAACTGCGCGGGCAGAATGCCTAAGAAGATCGGGATTTTCGGCGGCACCTTCGATCCGGTGCACATCGGCCACCTGCGCAGTGCCCTGGAAGTGGCGGAGTTCATGGCCCTCGACGAGCTGCGCCTGATCCCCAGTGCGCGGCCGCCGCACCGCGAGGCGCCGCAGGTATCGGCGCGCGATCGCCTGGCCATGGTCGAACTGGCAGTGGCCGGCCTGCCGCCGCTACGGGTCGACGACCGCGAGCTCAAGCGCGACAAGCCGTCCTACAGCATCGACACCCTGGAATCGTTGCGCAGCGAACTGGCGGCCGCCGACCAGTTGTTTCTGATCATCGGCTGGGATGCCTTCTGCGGGCTACCCAGCTGGCATCGCTGGAACGAGTTGCTGGAGCACTGCCATATCCTGGTGCTGCAGCGCCCGGATGCCGACAGCGAAGCGCCGGAAACCTTGCGCAACCTGCTGGCGGCCCGCAGCATCAGCGACCCGCTGAGCCTGGAAGGGCCCGGCGGGCAGATTTCCTTTATCTGGCAGACGCCCCTGGCGGTGTCCGCTACGCAGATCCGCACGCTATTGGCGAGCGGCAAATCGGTGCGTTTTCTGCTGCCCGATGCGGTACTCAGCTATATCCATGCGCACGGGCTCTACCGTGCGTCGAACTGAACACAAGGCAAACGAGTTACTTATGAAGAAGCAAAAAATGCTCAGCGAAGACCTGGTCAAACTGGCCATCGCTGCCCTGGAAGACATCAAGGCGCAAGACATCACCAGCATCGATGTGCGCGACAAGACCAGCATCACCGACTACATGGTGATCGCCAGCGGCACCTCGAGCCGTCACGTCAAGTCGCTGGTCGACAACGTGCTGGAGAAGGTCAAGGAGAAGGGCGTGCGGCCGCTCGGCAGCGAAGGCCTGGACTCTGGCGAGTGGGCGTTGCTCGACCTGGGCGATATCGTCGTCCACGTGATGCTGCCCACCGCCCGTCAGTTCTACGACCTTGAACGCCTGTGGCGCGGCGCCGAACAGAGCCGTGCGCAGTTCAGCTCCGAGCCGGACCAAGAGTAAGGACGCAGCGCCGTGCGGATCAAACTGATTGCCGTCGGCTCGCGCATGCCGCGCTGGGTGGAAGAAGGTTGGCAGGAATACGCCAAGCGCATGCCGGCGGAGCTGGCCCTGGAGCTGGTCGAGATTCCCTTGACCACCCGCGGCAAGAATGCCGACGTGACGCGGATGATCCGCCAGGAAGGCGAAGCCATGCTGGCCAAGGTCGCGCCCGGGGAACGCATCGTCACCCTGGAAGTCGAAGGGCGGCCGTGGAGCACCGAGCAGCTGGCGGTTGAACTGGACAAGTGGCGCCTGGATGCGCGCACCGTCAACCTCATGGTCGGCGGTCCCGAAGGCCTGGCGCCGGCAGTGCAGGCGCGCAGCGAACAGCGCTGGTCGTTGTCGCCGCTGACCCTGCCGCACCCGTTGGTGCGTATTCTGATCGGCGAACAGATGTACCGGGCCTGGACGCTGTTGTCCGGCCACCCGTACCACAAATGATTTCCACCCCTGATCAGCAGTCATAGATGCCGCAGCCGATTCGCCTCAAGGACCACGAAAAAGACGCGCGCCTGATTCGCCGGCGTGCGCTGGTCGGTGCCCTGGTGTTTTTGCTGCTGACCGCGGCCCTGATTGCCCGCATGTATTACCTGCAGGTGGTGCAGTACGAATATCACTCGACTCTCTCGGAAAATAACCGGGTGCACGTGCAGCCGCTGCCACCGACCCGTGGGCTGATCTTCGACCGCAATGGGGTGATAGTCGCCGACAATCGGCCCAGTTTCAGCCTGACCCTGACCCGCGAGCGGGCGGGCGACTGGGTGCAGGTGCTGGATGTGATAGTCGAGGTGCTGGGGCTGAGCGAGGACGAGCGCGCACTGTTCGAGAAGCGCGTGCGCCAGGGGCGGCGGCCGTTCGAGCCGGTGCCGGTGTTGTTCGAGTTGAGCGAGGAACAGATCGCCACCATCGCGGTCAATCAGTTCCGTCTGCCCGGGGTCGAGGTGGTGGCGCAACTGGTGCGCCATTATCCCCAGCGCGAACACTTCGCCCATTCGGTGGGCTACGTCGGGCGGATCAACGAGAAAGAACTCAAGGACCTCGACCCGGTGGCGTACAGCGGCACCCACCATATCGGCAAGACCGGTGTCGAGCGCTTCTACGAAGAGCAGTTGCACGGCGAGGTCGGCTACGAAGAGGTCGAGACCAACGCCCGCGGCCGGGTGCTGCGGGTGCTCAAACGGATCGATCCGCTGCCGGGCAAGGATGTCATGCTGACCATCGATGTGCGCCTGCAGGAAGCCGCCGAGGCCGCGCTGGGTGGGCGCCGCGGCGCCATAGTGGCGATCCAGCCAAGCACCGGCGAGGTGCTGGCGATGGTCAGTCAACCGAGCTTCGACCCCAACCCCTTCGTCACCGGCATCAGCTTCAAGGCCTATGCCGAACTGCGCGACTCGATCGATCAGCCGCTGTTCAACCGGGTCCTGCGCGGCCTCTATCCGCCGGGTTCGACCATCAAGCCGATGATGGCCGTAGCCGCCCTGGATGCCGGGGTGATCACCCCCACGTCGCGGGTGTTCGATCCGGGGTTCTATCAGCTGCCCAATCACAGTCACAAGTATCGTAACTGGAATCGCAGCGGCGACGGCTGGGTGAGCCTGGACATGGCGATCATGCGCTCCAACGACACCTATTTTTACGATTTGGCGCACAAGATGGGCATCGACCGCATGCACGATTACATGACCCGCTTCGGCCTGGGCCAGCGGGTGTCGCTGGACATGTTCGAGGAAACGGCCGGGCTGATGCCGTCGCGGGACTGGAAGCGGGCGCGCTACCGGCAGCCCTGGTACCCGGGGGAAACCCTGATTCTCGGTATCGGTCAGGGTTATATGCAGACCACGCCGCTGCAGTTGGCCCAGGCCACCGCGCTGATGGCCACCCGCGGCAAGTGGATTCGTCCGCACCTGGCCAAGACCATCGAGGGCTTGCCTCCGGTCGACAGCGAGCCGCTGCCGGATATCCAGTTGCGTGACCCGCAAAGCTGGGATTCGGCGCGCTTCGGCATGGAGCAGGTGATGCACGGTCCGCGTGGTACGGCGCGCAAGGTCGGCGACAGTTCGGTCTATCGAATTGCCGGCAAGAGCGGCACGGCGCAGGTGGTGGCGATCAGGCAGGGCGAAAAATACGACCGCAACAAGGTCCAGGAGCGCCACCGTGACCATGCCCTGTTCGTCGCTTTCGCCCCGGCGGACAATCCGCAGATCGCCGTGGCGGTGATGGTCGAAAATGGTGAGTCCGGCTCGGGTGTGGCCGCCCCGGTGGTCAAACAGGTGATGGATGCCTGGCTGCTCGACGACAGTGGCCAGCTCAAGGCCGAGTACGCCATGCCCGTGAGTGCAGAGGTCAGCCAGCGATGAACAGTAACTTCGACCGCGTGCTGTCCAGCGAGGACGTGTTGCGCCGCCGCGCCAGTCTGCTGCAGCGCCTGCATATCGACGGCATTCTGCTGCTGCTGCTGCTGATCCTGGCGGTCGGCAGCCTGTTCATCCTGTATTCGGCCAGCGGCAAGAATATCGACCTGTTGCTCAAGCAGGCCAGCTCCTTCGGCATCGGTCTGGTGGGCATGTTCATCATCGCCCAGTTCGATCCGCGCTTCATGGCGCGCTGGGTGCCTTTGGCTTATGTGGCGGGCGTCGGCCTGCTGGTGGTGGTGGACGTCATGGGGCACAACGCCATGGGCGCCACCCGCTGGATCAATATTCCCGGGGTGATCCGCTTCCAGCCCTCGGAGTTCATGAAGATCATCATGCCGGCGACCATCGCCTGGTACCTGGCCAAGCGCAGCCTGCCGCCGAGTTTGAAGCACATTGGCATCAGTCTGGCGTTGATTGTCGTGCCCTTCGGCTTGATTCTGGTGCAGCCGGATCTGGGCACTTCATTGTTGGTGATCACCTCGGGCGCCTTCGTGTTGTTCATCGCCGGGTTGCAGTGGCGCTGGATTCTCGGCGCGCTGGCGGCGCTGGTGCCGATCGCCGTGGCCATGTGGTTCTTCGTCCTGCGCGAGTACCAGAAGCAGCGCGTGCTGACCTTCCTCAACCCGGAGAGCGACCCGCTGGGCAGTGGCTGGAACATCATTCAGTCGAAGGCGGCGATCGGCTCCGGTGGCGTCTTCGGCAAGGGCTGGCTGCTCGGCACCCAGTCGCATTTGGACTTCTTGCCGGAAAGCCATACCGACTTCATCATCGCCGTGCTTGCCGAGGAATTCGGCCTGGTCGGGGTTTGTTTGTTACTGCTGATTTACCTGTTGTTGATCGCGCGGGGTTTGGTGATTACCGTGCAAGCGCAGACGCTGTTCGGTAAGCTTCTGGCCGGTGCGCTGACCATGACGTTCTTCGTCTATGTGTTCGTCAATATCGGCATGGTCAGCGGTTTGCTGCCGGTGGTGGGGGTGCCGTTGCCGTTCATCAGCTATGGCGGTACTTCGCTGATTACCCTGCTGGCAGGGTTTGGCATTTTGATGTCGGTCCACACGCACCGTAAGTGGATCGCACAGGCTTAGATTGGGGTTATGAATTCAATGCACATATTGCGTGGCTGGGCTGCACGGCAAACACCTTGGCTCGGTCTGGCCGCCGCCTTCGCTGTGGTCCAGCCGGCGCTCGCCGCCGATTACACGGATTCGCCGCAGGTCAGCGAGTTCATCGTCGAGATGAACCGCGATTATGGTTTTGCCGCGGAACAACTGGGGCGCCTGTTCGCCGCCGTGGAGCGCAAACAGTCGATTATCGACGCCATCTCGCGCCCGGCGGAGAAGGTCAAACCCTGGAAGGACTACCGGCCGATCTTCATCACCGACTCGCGCATCGCCCGTGGCGTGGATTTCTGGCGTGAGCATGCCGCGACCCTGGCGCGTGCCGAGGCCGAATACGGCGTGCCGCCACAGGTGATAGTGGCGATCATCGGCGTGGAAACCTTCTACGGCGGCAACACCGGCAGCTTCAGGGTGATGGATGCGCTCTCGACCCTGGCCTTCGATTACCCGCCGCGCGCGCCCTTCTTCCGCAAGGAATTGCGCGAATTCCTCATGCTCTCGCGTGAGGAACAGGTCGATCCGCTGACCCTCAAAGGCTCCTACGCCGGCGCCATGGGCTTGCCGCAATTCATGCCGAGCAGTTTCCGCGCCTATGCGGTGGACTTCGACGGCGATGGCCATATCAATATCTGGACCAACCCGGTGGATGCCATCGGCAGTGTGGCCAGCTACTTCAAGCGCCACGGCTGGCTGCCCGGCGAGCCGGTGGTCAGTGTCGCCACGGTCGAGGGCGAGCAGATCGAGCAGGGTCTGAGCGCCGGCCTCGATCCGCAGCTGAACGTCGACCAGTTACGCCGCCTGGGCTGGACCAGCAGCGATGCGCTGGACGGCGAAATGCCGGTCACCGCCTTCCGTCTCGAAGGCGCGCAGGGCGACGAATACTGGTTGGGGCTGCCGAACTTCTTCGTGATTACCCGCTATAACCGCAGTGTGATGTACGCCATGGCGGTCAATCAGCTGGCCGAATCGCTGGTAGCCGCACGAGGGGCCAACTGATGTCGGGATTGCCGTTCAGATTTGCTGCCTACTCGGCTCTCGCGCTGTTGCTGGCGAGTTGCGCGTCGACCCGCGCACCGCAGCCGGTGGCACCGGTCAAGCCGGGCGTGAGCATTTCCGGCCCCGGCGATTTCAGTCGCCCGCACAAGGATGGCGCGCCCTGGTGGGATGTCGACGTCTCGCTGATCCCGGATGCCGTACCCATGCCGCATTATGGCGCGGTCAAGGCCAGCCCCTATGTGGTGTTCGGCAAGCAGTACTACCCGATTCCCGACGCGCGCCGCTACCAAGCGGTAGGTCCGGCGTCCTGGTATGGCACCAAGTTCCACGGTCAGGCCACCGCCAACGGCGAAACCTACGACCTGTACGGCATGACCGCCGCGCACAAGACCTTGCCGCTGCCCAGCTACGTGCGGGTGACCAACCTGGAAAACGGCAAGAGTGCGATTCTGCGGGTCAACGACCGCGGGCCGTTCTATTCGGACCGGATCATCGACCTGTCCTTCGCCGCGGCGAAGAAGCTCGGTTATGCCGAGAGCGGTACGGCGCGGGTCAAGGTCGAGGGCATCGATCCCCATGAGTGGTGGGCCCAGCAGGGCCGACCGGTGCCGCTGGTGCTGGCCGCGCAGCCGGCTCAGGTCAAGACTGTCGCCCAGCCGCTTGCACAGCCGCTGGAACAGTACTCGCCACCCGTCCAGCAGCATGCCGCAGCCGTGCTGCCGGTGCAGATAGACGCAAAAAAAAACGCTTCACCCGCAGCCTCTGGCCTGTATCTCCAGGTGGGCGCCTTCGCCAATCCGGACGCTGCGGAGTTGCTCAAGGCCAAGTTGAGCGATACGGTGGCTGCCCCGGTGTTCATCAGCTCAGTGGTGCGCAACCAGCAGATCCTCCATCGCGTGCGTCTGGGCCCGGTGAGCAGCCAGGGCGAGGCTGAGCAACTGCAACTGAGCGTGCGCCAGGCCAACCTCGGTCAGCCGAGGCTGGTCAGGGCCGATTGAGGCCGCACTTATCGGCCCGCTCCTGGACTAAGTACGCAGCCGCCGGCAGGGTTCGGCTGTCGGCTTCACCCAATCTGCCCTCGCGGGCCTGTTCGACCATTAGCAACCTAGAGAGACGGATGAATATCACCTGCTTTGCGCAACGCGTTTTCTTGTCACTGCTCCTGCTCGGCGCACCGGCGGCCTGGGCCAGCCAGCAAGCGATCCCGGCACCGCCGCAACTGGCCGCCAAGTCCTATGTGCTGCTCGACGCCGCCACCGGTCAGGTGCTGGTGGAGAACAATGGCGACCAGCGCCTGCCGCCGGCCAGCCTGACCAAGCTGATGACCGCCTACATCGCCACGCTGGAGATCCGCAAAGGCAAGATCGGCGAGCAGGATCTGGTGCCCATCAGCGAGCACGCCTGGCGTACCGGCGGCGCAGCCTCCGGCGGCTCCACCATGTTCCTGCCGCTGAACAGCCAGGCCAGCGTCGACGACCTGCTGCACGGCGTCATCATCCAGTCGGGCAACGACGCCAGTATTGCCCTGGCCGAGTACATTGCCGGCAGCGAAGACGCCTTCGCCGACATGATGAACGAAACCGCTGCGCGTCTGGGCATGAGCAACAGCCACTTTATGAACGCCACCGGACTGCCGCATCCGGAGCACTATTCCAGTGCCCACGACATGGCCATCCTGGCCCGCGCCATCATCAACGAAGACCAGGAACACTACGCCATCTACGCGCAGAAGGAGTTCCTCTGGAACAACATCAAGCAGGGCAACCGCAACCTGCTGCTGTGGCGTGACAAGACCGTCGACGGCCTGAAAACCGGTCACACCGAAGAGGCCGGTTATTGCCTGGTGGCCTCCGCCGTGCGTGACAACGCGCGGATGATCACCTCGGTGTTCGGTACTGTCAGCGAGTCGGCCCGCGCTGCCGAAACCCAGAAGCTGCTGACCTATGGTTTCCGTTTCTTCGAGAGCCGCACCTTCTACAAGCAAGGCCAGGAACTGGCCCAGGCCCAGGTCTGGAAAGGTGCCGTTCGTCAGCTCAAGGCCGGTCTGGCGGCAGACCTCAGTCTGACCCTGCCGAAGGGCCAGCTGGACAAGCTGCAAGCCGGTATGACCCTGAATCCGCAGCTGATTGCGCCTATCGCCCAGGGCGAGGTGATTGGCAAGGTCGAGGTCAAATTGGGTGATGAGGTCGTGCACAGTGCCGATCTGGTGGCCCTGGAAAGCGTCGAGGAAGGTGGGCTGTTCCGCCGCCTGTGGGATAGCATTCATCTGTTCTTCTTCGGATTGTTCAACTGATATCGTGACCTGCACGCCCCTGCCGACCCGCAGGGGCGCTGTTGCTGCCACGGCTTACGAGGCCGTTACTGCCATGAATCAACCTGATGTGAAATCGTACAAAATCGAATTCCCCTGCGCCGATTACCCGATCAAGGTGGTTGGCGACAGCGGTGCCAATTACAGGGACATGGTGATCGAAATCCTCAGCAAATATGCCAAGGTCGATCTCAATACCCTGGCCGAGCGCCAGAGCAGTAATGGCAAGTACACCACTGTGCAGCTGCATATCGTGGCAACCGATGAAGATCAGCTGCGCAATATCAATAGCGCCCTGCGCGCGACCGGCATCGTGCACATGGTGCTCTGATGAGTCTGCCGCTCGGCTTTCGCGAGCTGGGCCAGGTCGACTACCAGCCTACCTGGCACGCGATGCAGCGCTTTACCGACACGCGTGGCGCGGATACGCCTGACGAGATCTGGCTGCTCGAACACGCTCCCGTATTTACCCAAGGCCAGGCCGGCAAGGCCGAGCATGTGCTGTTTCCGGGCGATATTCCGGTGGTGCAGGTCGACCGCGGCGGCCAGGTGACCTATCACGGCCCCGGCCAGCTGGTGGCTTATCTGCTTCTGGATGTGCGCCGGAGCGGCATCGGTGTGCGTGAGCTGGTCAGCCGCATCGAGCGCAGCCTGATTGATCTGCTGGCCAGTTACGGCGTCAGTGCCACAGCCAAACCGGACGCGCCAGGCGTTTATGTGGATGGGGCGAAGATCGCCTCTCTGGGGCTGCGCATCCGCAATGGCCGATCCTTCCATGGCCTGGCGCTGAATGTGGACATGGATCTGGCGCCGTTCCGGCGGATCAATCCCTGTGGCTACGCCGGCATGGCCATGACCCAGTTGGCCGATCTGGTCGCTGGGCCGATAGAATTCGCCGAGGTCAGTGCTCGACTGCGAGAACAGCTGGTCAAGCACCTCGATTACGCGCAGCAGCAGACCCTGGCGGGCGCAATAGACGGCTAAGCCTTGGCTTATCCAGCGTACTCAGGGGATGGTGGCTGGGGAGGCATGACACTGCTTGCTGCGGCCGCAATCGGCAGGGTGCGGCGTGCGCAGCAGGCGTTTGGGGCGGCACCGATGTTGGTATTGGCATTGGTGCGCACGGCGCACCCTACGAAGCCAGCCCCTACACCTGTGCGCCGATGCGTACGGGAACATTGCCTTTTCAATGGCCTGATTGCGGATAAACAAACGCCTGCCCCCAGGCAAGGCCCGGGGGCAGGCGTTGTGCGGTCCGATCAGTTCAGGTTGAGCGTCGGAATCAGGCTCGAGTCGAGCTCCTGACCCGGCACCGCTACCGGCGCCGCCAGACCCAGGTTGTTCTTCTCGAACACCCGGTCGGCACGGTAGCTGGAGCGCACCAGCGGGCCGGCGGCGACTTCCATGAAGCCCTTGCTCAGGCCGATATCGCGCAGGCGATTGAACTCTTCCGGGCTGACCCAGCGCTTGACCGGCAGGTGGTTACGGGTCGGCTGCAGGTATTGACCCAGGGTGAGGATGTCCACGCCGATGGCGCGCAGGTCATCCATGGTCTGCAGGACTTCCTCGTCGGTCTCGCCCAGGCCCAGCATCAGGCTGGTCTTGGTCAGCATCGCCGGGCGATGGCGCTTGGCGTGCTCCAGTACGCGCAGGGTCTTCTCGTAGCCGGCGCGGGGGTCGCGCACTTCATGGGTCAGGCGCTTGACCGTCTCGACGTTCTGCGCGAACACCTCGAGGCCCGAGTCCGCCACGCGCTCGATGGCCAGTGGGTCGCCGTCGAAGTCCGGGGTCAGGGCCTCCACTACCACTTGCGGGGTGCGCTCCTTGATGGCGCGTATGCAGGCGGCGTAGTGGCTGGCGCCGCCGTCGTCCAGGTCGTCGCGGTCCACCGAGGTCAGGACGATATAGCGCAGCGCCATCAGCTCCACCGACTTGGCGGTGTTCTGCGGCTCTTCCTGGTCCAGCCAGCCGTTGGGGTTGCCGGTATCCACCGCGCAGAAGCGGCAGGCGCGGGTGCATACCGAGCCCATCAGCATGATGGTGGCGGTGCCGTTGGACCAGCATTCGCCGAGGTTCGGGCAGTGGGATTCCTGACACACGGTGCTCAGGCGGTGTTCGTTGACATTGCGCTTGACCGCTTCGAAGCGGCTGCCGGCGGGAGCCTTGACCCGCAGCCACTTGGGCTTGGGTTCGAATACCTGGGGTTCGCTCGAGGCGCGGCGTTTCTGCCCGTCCTTGATCGCGGTGGTGCCCTGGGTGGTGCGGAATTTTTCGCCGCTGGCAACGGGTTTGGGTGGGGAGGTGTCGGACATCGGCAATCTGGGCTCCGCTGGAGGATCCGTGGACGAGGCGGCTTGTGGCCGCCGCGCAGTTTACCACAGAGCTGACCCTGCGGTCCGTCGAGCGCCGTGCGGTCCAGGTCGGCTTCAGGGGCGGATGGCCGCTTCGAATTTACGCCGCTGGCTTGGCCTCGAGTGACTAGACTTATGGCGGGTGGGTTCAGATGGATGGGCTCGAAGACGCTGTCGACCGCGGGGAGGGTTGAGCGCGCATGGCGGAAGAACATCTGTTTGCCGACGCCTATCAGCCGCGGCAGATCGCTCGCCGGGTCGAGGAGATGGGGGTGGCCAAGGCGCGCGCGGAGGCCTTGAGCCTGTTCGTGCTGGCGCTGCTGGCGGGCGCGTTCATCTCCCTGGGCGCTCTGCTGTTCACCGTGATCGTCACCGAGAGCCAGCTCGGTTTTGGTGTCACGCGCCTGCTTGGTGGCCTGGGCTTCTGTCTCGGCCTGGTGCTGGTGGTAGTCGGCGGAGCCGAGCTGTTCACCGGCAACAATCTGCTGGCAATGGCCTGGGCCAGCCGCCTGATCAGTGGCCGGCAGGTGCTGCGCAACTGGTGCCTGGTCTACCTGGGCAACGTGATCGGCTGCCTGGGGACCGTACTGCTGGTGCTGCTGGCCGACACCGCCGGGCTGGCTGGTGGCGCGGTGGCGGAGAGCGCGCTGCAGATTGCCCGCGGCAAGGTCGAACTGTCCCTGCTCGAGGCCTTCGCCCGCGGCATCCTGAGCAACACCCTGGTGTGCCTGGCGGTCTGGCTGGCGATGGGCGGACACAGCGTCAGCGACAAGATCCTCGCCATCCTGTTTCCCATCAGCGCCTTCGTCGCCGTCGGCTTCGAGCATTCCATCGCCAACTGGTTCTTCCTGCCTTACGGCCTGGCATTGGACGGCCAGGCTGCGATCTCGCTCGCGGGGGTGGGGCATAATCTGCTGGCGGTGACCCTGGGCAATATCGTCGGCGGCACCCTGCTGGTCGCCGGGGTGTACTGGCTGGCCTATCTGCGCGGCGACTCGCGGCAAGGTTGAGCTTGCGCGACCGCCGCCATGCAAGGGGGTCGATGACCGGCCGTTGCGCAACACTGCGGTACTCGATCGGCGACCAGCGCCCGCGGTGCAGCATTCATCGGCGGCGGGCAGCGGGTGCCGAGGCGTCGCTGCCGTCGATCCGCTGGCGGGCATTGCTGCGGGTTGTGGCGAAGGCGCTGGTGCCGAGCCAGCGCCAAAGGTTCTGCGTGTCCACGGGCGCGCCCATTACCCGCAACTCGCGGGCCTGGAGAGCGTCCCCTGGGCTGCGTTCGCCGCTCCAGACCTCGGTAAGGGCGCGCACCGTCGCGTCCACCACCAGGGTCGGCTCGCGGCCGGGATCGTCGCGGCACAGGTCGGCCACGCCGTGCTCGACCAGCAGCCACCACGCACATTCGCCAGGCCGGGCGTCGCGGAAGCTGAAATGGATGACCACCGGTCGCGGCGGGAATTCGGCGAGGCACACGAAGCGGCGCACATCCCACATCAGCAGGCCGGCGTCGAGTTCGTCGTCGCGCAGGCGACTGCCGATCCAGTGCGCGCCCCAGTGGCCGAGCGCCATGATGATCGGGCGCAAATCCTCGCCCGCCTCGGTCAGGCTGTACTCCCTGATCTTGCCATTGGTCGTGCGCCGCACCACGCCGAGCTCCTCCAGGTGGCGCAGGCGCTGGCTCAGCAGGCTGGTGGACATGCGCGGTACGCCGCGGTGCAGGTCGTTGAAGCGCTTGCTGCCGCACAGCAACTCGCGCACTACCAGCGGTGTCCAGCGCTCGCACAGCGCCTCGGCGGCGCGTGCGACCGTACAGAACTGCCCGTAGCTGTCATCCATCCTGAGTTCCCACTGTTGGTGCACCTGGGATTCGAGGCGCCAGGTCCAACACTTCAGATTCTGGACTAGTTTGCTCGATACGCCAGGCGCAGGCTGAGACTTCGATAGTCGATAGCGTTCGCGCATAGGAGAGCATCATGACCATGATTGCCATCATTCAGCGTCCCCCCGTTCTGCTCGATCGCGCCGCGACTCTGGCGCGAGGCGTGCAGTCGGTTGCCGAGGCTGCGGCGGCGGGAGCCGCGCTGGTGGTCTTGCCCGAGTTGTTCATTCCCGGTTACCCGTCGTGGATCTGGCGCCTGGCCCCGGGCCGCGATGGGGCGTTACTGAGCCAGCTGCATGGGCGACTGCTGGCCAATGCCGTGGACCTCGCCGGTGTGGACCTCGACCCCCTGTACCAGGCGGCCCGCGAGCATAGCGTTACCCTGGTCTGTGGGCTCAATGAGTGCGAGCGGCGCCAGGGTGGCGGCACCCTCTACAACAGCGTGGTGGTGATAGGCGCCGACGGTACGCTGCTCAATCGCCACCGCAAGCTGATGCCGACCAACCCCGAGCGCATGGTGCACGCCCCCGGCGATGCAGCGGGACTGCGCACGGTGGACACCCCGGTCGGCCGCCTGGGGACGCTGCTGTGCTGGGAGAACTACATGCCGCTGGCACGCTACGCGCTCTATGCTCAAGGCGTGGAGATCTACATCGCGCCGACCTACGACAGTGGCGACAGCTGGGCCGGCAGCCTGCGCCACATCGCCCTCGAAGGCCGCTGCTGGGTGCTCGGCAGTGGCAGCGTGCTGCGCGGCAGCGACATTCCCGAGGATTTCCCCTGCCGCGAGCAGCTGTTTGCCGATCCGCAGGAATGGATCAATGACGGCGATTCGCTGGTGGTCGACCCCACGGGGCGGCTGGTGGCCGGGCCGTTGCACCGCGAGGAAGGCATTCTGTATGCCGACATCGATATCGCCCAGGTAGCGCCGGCCCGGCGCACCCTCGACGTCAGCGGGCATTACGCCCGTGCCGACATCTTCGAATTGCAGGTACGGCGGACGCCGGCGACCAGTCTGCGCCTGGACAGCGATAGCGATCATAGAGGAGAGCAAGCATGAGTAGCCAGCAGCTTTACCCGGGCCGCTGTTTCTGCGGCGCGGTCGAATTTACGGTCAGCGGCGAGCCGGTGGCGATGGGCTATTGCCACTGCCAGTCATGTCGGCAGTGGTCGGCAGGGCCGGTCAATGCCTTCAGCCTGTGGCCGCCCGAGGCGCTGAGCGTGACCCGCGGTGCCGAGAATATCGACTGCTACAACAAGACGCCGGCCAGTAGCCGCAAGTGGTGCAAGCGCTGCGGCGGCCACCTGTTCACCGAGCATCCGGGCATGGGCTTGGTCGATGTGTATGCCGCGCTTATCCCACAGCTGACGTACCGGCCGGCGCTCCACGTGCATTATCAGGAGGCGGTGCTACAGATCAGGGATGGGCTGCCGAAGCTGCGCGACCTGCCCGCGGAGATGGGCGGTTCGGGGCAGAGCATGGCCGAATAGTTCGGCCGTGCACGCTCAGAGTGGCGCGCGCAGCCGCACCAGCAGCTCTTGGGTCGGGTAGCCGTCGGCTGGCCAGCCCAGTTGCAGCTGGAAGGCGCGCACGGCCTTGCGCGTGTTGGCGCCGATGATGCCGTCGGCCGGTCCCGGCTTCAGGCCGTTCTGCGCCAGCAGTTCCTGCAGCTCGATGCGCTCGCTGCGGCCCAGTTGGCGCTCCTCGCGGGGCCAGGCGGCACGCACGCCTTCGCCACCGCGCAGGCCGTCGGACAGCAGGCCGATGGCCAGGGCGTAGGAGGTCGAGTTGTTGTATTTGAGGATGCTGCGGAAATTGCTCAGCAGCAGAAAGGCCGGGCCGCGATGGCCGGCCGGCAGCAGCAGGGTGGCCATGGTTTCGCTTGCCAGGTGCTGGGCTGGCGGCGTGACCGCCGCGACCCCCAGCGCGGTCCACTCGGCCAGGCTGCGGCGTACTTCCGGGTCGGCCAGGCTGTAGTCGAAGGCCTGCGGCAGGCGCACCTCATAGCCCCAGGGCTGGCCCTTCTGCCAGCCCGAGGCCTGCAGGTAATGGGCTGCCGAGGCCAGGGCGTCGGCCGAGGAGTTCCACAGGTCGCGGCGGCCATCGCCGTCGAAATCCACGGCATGTTCGTTATAGGTGGTGGGCATGAACTGGGTCTGGCCCATGGCGCCAGCCCAGGAGCCGACCAGGCGTTGCGGGGTGATGTCACCGTGCTGGAGGATCTGCAGCACGGCAAGCAGCTGGCTGCGCCAGAACACCTGGCGGCGGCCTTCGTAGGCCAGGGTGGCGAGCGAGCGAATCACGTTGTGAGTGCCGATGTTGCTGCCGAAGTTGCTCTCCAGGCCCCATACGGCTACCAGGGTCTCTCTGTCCACGCCGTAGCGTTGTTCGATGCGCGCAAGGGTGTTGCCGTGTTGCAGCAACAGGCTCTGACCGCGGGCGACTCGCAGAGGGGAGACCGCGCCATCCAGGTATTCCCATACCGGCCGGGTAAATTCCGGTTGGCTGCTGTCGGCAACCAGCACATCGGGGTTGGGGCTGACGCCGGCGAAGGCGCGATCGAACAGCGCCGGGTCGATGCCGGCGGCAATCGCATCGCTGCGCAGCAGGGCACGCCAGTCGGCGAAGCTGAGTTTTTCGGGCGCAGCCGCGGGCTCGGGTTGGTTGCTCGAGGTGCTGCTCGGGCTGTCGGCTAGCGTGGCCAGCGATTGAGCGGGCGCCTCGGCACAGGCCGTCAGGAGCAGGAGGAGGCAAGCCGAGGTGATGTGGCTCAGGCTGCGAACAAGCAGGTTGGGCATGGTGGTCTCAAGACGTTTTTTTGCAGGCCGCTACCTTAGCACGGTTGAGGCTCCAGGCGGGCTGCAGCAGGCTTTCAGGCGGCCAGAAGGACTGAAGCCTCCCAGTTTTGCTGGGAGGCTTCGCGGCGATAACTGCCTTTGCCTTTGCCGGGTTTTTCCTGTCGGCAGCGGAACAGCGGCTGGGCGATCAGGGATTTGGCCTTGTTCGGCTTCTGCTTGCGGTTTTTGGCCATGCGGGGTCCTCATCGGCGGCCCGCGACGCGCGGGTCCATGCATGATGAGCCGCTGGTTAAAAAATGTCCAGGCGCTCCGGCTGCGACCGGCGGGCGGGGTTACAGGCCGGGGTCACCGGGCAGGCTGAGGCGTTGCCCGCACAGGCTCAGGGTCAGCATGCGCAAACCGCTCCAGGGATCGCCGGCGGCCTGGCCCTTGATCTGCGCATCGATGCGCTGGGCGTCCTGCAGCAGCGCGGCCCAGCGTGCGGCGGAAAGACGCTGCAGGGCTTTGCTGACCAGCGGTCGGCGCTTGTCCCAGACCGGCGGGCGCGCCGAGCCGAAGGCCTTGTCCAGTGGCATGCCCTGGCCGTATTGCTGGGCGATGGTGGCGAGCAGGCGGATTTCGCGGGCCAGCGCCCAGAGGATCACCGGCGGCTCGACCCCTTCGCCGCGCAAGCCTTCGAGCATGCGCAAGGCATGGGCGGCTTCGCCGTTGAGGGCCGCGTCGATCAGGCCGAACACGTCGAAGCGGGCGCTATCGGCAACCGCCGCGTGCACGGTGCTGGCCTCGATCTGCCCGCCATCGGCGAGCAGCTTGAGTTTTTCGATTTCCTGGGCAGCGGCGAGCAGGTTGCCCTCCACGCGCACGGCGATCATCTCGACCGCCTCCTGGCTGGCGCTCAGACCGGCCTGGGCCAGGCGTTGGCGAATCCATTGCGGCAGCTGCTGGGCATCCACCGGCCAGATCTGCACGAATTGACACTGCGGGCCGTCGATCAGGGCCTTGGCCCACTTGGTCTTCTGCGCGCTGCCGTCGAGTTTCGGCAGGCTGATCAGCAGCACGGTGTCTTCCGGCGGGCGCGCCAGGTATTCGAGCAGGGCGGCCGCGCCCTTGTCGCTGGGCTTGCCGGAGGGTAGGCGCAGCTCCAGCAGGCGCTTGTCGGCGAACAGCGACATGCTGGCGCCGGCCTGCAGCAGGTTGCCCCAGTCGAAGCCGGCGTCGGCGTTGAACACCTGGCGTTCGCTGAACGCCTGCTCGCGGGTGGCGGCACGAATCGCGTCGCAGGCCTCCTGGCACAGCAGCGGTTCGTCGCCACTGACCACGTACACCGCCGCCAGGTTGCCCTGGAGGTGCTTGGCGAGTTGTGCGGGGGTGAGTTTCATCGGGCGCTGATCGGCGGGGCCGTAGCGGCGGCCCCGGCGGTTCTACTGACTGGGGGTCGGCAGTTGCACGGGCGACTGCTGCGGTTGGGCGGCCTCGCGCTGGCGCGCGGCTTCCAGGGCTTCGGCTTCGGCTTCGGCCTTGGCTGCGGCGCTCTGTTGCAGCTGGTCGAGCTGGGCCGGGGTGACCTGTCGCAGGCGCTGGACCAGTTGTTGCACCAGCTCGCGGCGCATTTCGCTGCGCAGTTGCGCCGCTTCCTGGTCGGAGCCGACCAGATTGTTGCCGTCCTGGGCGTAGAAGTTCTGCGCTTCCAGCTGGTTGCTGGTCAGCAACAGGTTCTGCGCGCCACGGATCTCGTAGTCGAGGGTCAGGGTCAGTTCGTATTCGGCAGTGCGTGCGGAGCTGGTGTAGCTGGCGGTGCGCTGGTTTTCCTGCTCGTCGCTCAGCACCAGGCGATAGGCGGCGCCGGGGTGGACACGTACGCCGTTGTCCTGCAGCACCTCACGCACCTGCTTGACCGTATCGCCATAGGCATTGCGCGCGCTGACGTCGAGCTCCTTGAGGGCGAACTCGACGTCGCCGGTGCCGCGCAGCTGGAAGCCGCAGGCGCCGAGCAGCGCGGCGAGGCCGATTACCAACAGATTCCGTTTCATCATCTTTGCTATCCCCTTGTCGAGCTTCCCGGCGCGCCGCCACGCGGTCGCGCCGGGCCCATTCAGTTGGCGACTATGTTGACCAGCTTGCCCGGCACCACAATCACTTTGCGGATGCTCAGGCCTTCGGTGAAACGCAATACGTTTTCGTTGGCCCGCGCCGCTGCTTCGACTTCCTCGCGGGAGGCCGCGGCCGGCATGTCGATGTGTCCGCGCAACTTGCCGTTGACCTGGATCACCAGCTGCAGGCTGTCCTGCACCAGGGCCGACTCGTCCACCGCCGGCCACTGGGCGTCGATGATCGCCCCCTGGTGGCCGAGCTCCAGCCACAGTTGGTGGCTGATGTGCGGGGTGATCGGTGCCAGCAGCAGGGCTACGGTTTCCAGGCCTTCCTGGAGCAGGGCGCGATCCTGGGCGGTCTCTTGAGCGGCCTTTTCCAGCACGTTCATCAGGGTCATCACGGCGGCGATGGCGGTGTTGAACTTGTGATGCTGGCCAATATCCTGGCTGGCTTGCCTGATCGCCAGATGGATGGCGCGGCGTATCTCTTTATGGCTGTCGCTCAGTGCGGTTTTGTCCAGCGTACCCGGCAGGCCGGCGCTGACGTGGGCCTGGGCCAGGCGCCAGACGCGACGCAGGAAGCGGCTGCCTCCCTCGACGCCGGAGTCCGACCATTCCAGGCTCATGTCCGGCGGTGAGGCGAACATCATGAACAGCCGGCAGGTGTCGGCGCCGTAGGCATCGATCATGGCCTGCGGGTCGACGCCGTTGTTCTTCGACTTGGACATCTTCTCGGTGCCGCCGATCTCCACGGCCAGGCCGTCGCTTTTCAGCTTGGCGGCGATGACCTTGCCCTTGGCGTCGCGCTCGATTTCCACGTCGGCCGGGTTGAACCAGTCTTTGCCGCCATTCTCCAGGGTGCGGTAATAGGTGTCGGCCACCACCATGCCCTGGGTCAGCAGGTTCTTGAACGGCTCGTCGGAGTTGAGCAGGCCTTCGTCACGCATCAGCTTGTGGAAGAAACGCGCGTAGAGCAGGTGCAGGATGGCGTGCTCGATGCCGCCGATGTATTGATCCACCGGCAGCCAGTGGTCGGCAGCGGCCGGGTCGACCATGCCTTTGCTGTACTGCGGCGAGGCGTAGCGGGCGAAGTACCAGGACGACTCGACGAAGGTGTCCATGGTGTCGGTTTCGCGCTTGGCCGGCGCGCCGCATTTCGGGCAGCTGCACTGGTAGAACTCGGCCATGCGCGCCAGCGGCGAGCCGGCGCCGTCCGGCACCACGTCTTCGGGCAGCACCACCGGCAACTGGTCTTCCGGCACCGGCACGTCGCCGCAGGTCTCGCAATGGATGATCGGGATCGGGCAGCCCCAGTAGCGCTGACGGCTGATGCCCCAGTCGCGCAGGCGGAACTGGGTGCGCGACTGGCCGAGGGATTTCTTCAGCAGGGCGACTTCGATGGCGTCGAAGGCTCCGGGGAAATCCAGGTCGTCGAAGTCGCCGGAGTTGATCAGCTGGCCGTGTTCGCCGTAGGCGTCCTGCCAGGGTTGCGGCGTCTCGTCACCGGCGCTGGTGCGGATCACTGGCTTGATCGGCAGGTGGTACTTGTGGGCGAACTCGAAGTCGCGTTCGTCGTGGGCCGGCACGGCCATCACCGCGCCGTCGCCGTAGTGGATCAGCACATAGTTGGCGACCCACACCGGCAGCTTCTCGCCGGTCAGCGGATGTTCGACGAACAGGCCGGTGGGCAGGCCTTTCTTTTCCTGGGTGGCCAGGTCGGCTTCGGCGACGCTGCCGCTTTTGCATTCGTGGATAAAGGCTTGCAGCTCGGCATTGCCCTGCGCGGCCAGCGTCGCCAGCGGATGCTCGGCGGCCACCGCCACATAGGTGGCGCCCATCAGGGTGTCGGGGCGGGTGGTGAAGACTTTCAGCGCGCCGGCCTGTCCGATGCTGGCGAGGTCATAGGGGAAGCTGACCTCCATGCCGCGCGATTTTCCGATCCAGTTGCGCTGCATGGTCTTGACCTGTTCCGGCCAGCCATCCAGGTCGTCCAGGCTGCTCAAGAGTTCTTCCGCATAGGCGGTGATCTTGAAGTAGTACATGGGGATTTCGCGTTTTTCGATGACCGCGCCGGAGCGCCAGCCGCGGCCGTCGATGACCTGCTCGTTGGCCAGTACGGTCTGATCCACCGGGTCCCAGTTGACCGTGCCGTTCTTGCGGTAGATCACGCCCTTCTCGAACAGGCGGGTGAACAGCCATTGCTCCCAGCGGTAGTAGTCCGGCTTGCAGGTGGTCACTTCACGCGACCAGTCGACCGCCAGGCCCAGGCTTTTCAGCTGGGTCTTCATGTACTCGATGTTTTCGTAGGTCCACTTGGCGGGCGCGACCCTGTTCTTCATCGCGGCGTTTTCCGCCGGCATGCCGAACGCGTCCCAGCCCATCGGCTGCAGCACATTTTTGCCGAGCATGCGCTGGTAGCGGGCGATCACGTCACCAATGGTGTAGTTGCGCACATGGCCCATGTGCAACTTGCCGCTGGGGTAGGGGAACATCGACAGGCAATAGAAGGTGTCCTTGCCTGGCTGTTCGCTCACTACAAAGGATTTTTGCGAGTCCCAGTGGGATTGCGCGGCGGCTTCGATTTCGCGTGGCTGATACTGTTCGTGCATGGCTACTGGCGCTGGGGAATGGGGGCTTCGGGAAACGCCGTAGCATACATGACCCCCTGCAACTGAGGGAAACCCTGATTGCGCGGCGAGGCCGGGGTATCGCCGTTTGTCGCGGCGCCCGGCTGGTTTAGGGCCTGCCGCTAAGCTTGTTATATGAGCTGGACGATCGGGGCCGGCATTGAGGTGAAGGGATGGGTGAGTTGCGACGAGCGGAGGACTCGGGTGGCTTGTACGAGCGGTTGCTGCAGCGGCTGAGCCTGGCGCTGGAAGAAGCCGACAGTATGGCTGGCCTGTCTGCCACGGTGCCTGATGAGTTGGAGTTGCGCGACTTGACCGCAGCCGAGTTGGAGTTCATTCGTGCCTATATGGATCATGACCTGAATTGGTTGCGGGGTTGGCATGCCGCAGCCGAGGAACTGGCGGTGATCGAGCACTGGCCTACGCGCGCAGCCAAGGTCGGCCGTGCGTCCCTGAGGCCGGTGGCCAAGCCGTTCGGCAAAATGAGGCCGCTGATCAAGCGCCGTGTGCAACTGTGCTGCGCGCTCTGTGGTGTGGTTGCCAGCTGGCGGCCGGGGCAGGGCGTGCATTCCTGTCTTTCGTGTGGCTCGCAGCTGTTCCGGGCACGCGATCCCCGTTAGGCTGCCGGGCACCTGGGAGGTGTCCGATGGCTATTCGTTACCTGTTCAAACAACTGTTGATGCCGCCGGGCGTGCTGCTGCTCGCGCTGCTGGTTGCCTGGTGGTTGCGCCAGCGTTTTCCACGGGTGGCCGCCAGCTGTTTCGGCCTGGCGCTCGGCGGGCTGTGGTTGATGAGTCTGCCAATCGCGGTGGAGTGGTCGGCGCGTCTGCTGGAGTCTGAGCCGGCGCTGGCCGAGGCGCGCTGGACCGATCTGGCCCGGCAGGTGGATGCGATTGTCGTGCTCGGTGGTGGGCGCGAGCAGGGCGATCCGGCCTGGGCCGATGATCAGCCCAGCTCGATGGCGCTGGAACGGCTGCGCTATGCCGCGCGTCTGGCCAAGGTTTCGGGCGTGCCGCTGGCGACCAGTGGCGGCCTGCATTATGGTCAGCCGCCCAGCGAGGCCGCGCTGGCGGCGCAGGTGTTGGCCCGTGACTTCGGCGTGGCGGTGCGCTGGCAGGAGGGGGCCAGCCGCACCACCTGGGAAAACGCCACGCACAGCGCTGAACTGCTACAGGGTGCCGGGGTCAGGCGGGTGTTGCTGGTGACCCAGGCCTGGCACATGCCCAGGGCGCGCTGGTGCTTCGAGCAGGCGGGCTTTCAGGTGCTGGCGGCGCCGGTGGGCTTTCTCAGCGTGGCCAACGGCCGCCCGGCCGGCGGCTGGCTGCCGGAAAGCAAGGCGCTGTGGCAGAGCAGCCTGTTGCTCAACGAGGCGCTGGGTTTGTTGATCTATCCCCTGGTCTACGGTCAACCGTAGCCCGGATAGGCGCAGCGCAATCCGGGGGGACGCAATTCCGGATTGCGCCAAGGCTTATCCGGGCGACGAAAGCAGGCAGCGCGTCCAATTGGCAGCTACAGCGTCCTGGCCATGCGCCCGGCCAGCAACGCCCAGGTCAGCAGCAGGGCGCAAAGGATCAGCAGCGGCCAGGCGCGCCAATACAAGTAAGGCGTCAGCTGTTGCATGGGCACCACCTCGCCATAGAGCACGCCTCGTTCGAACTGCGGCAGCTGCTCGGTGATCCGGCCGAAGGGGTCGATCAGCACGGTCATGCCGTTGTTGGTCGCGCGGATCATCCAGCGTCCGGCTTCGAGGGCGCGCATCTGGGCCATCTGCAGGTGCTGCAGCGGGCCGATCGAGCTGCCGAACCAGGCGTCGTTGCTCACCGTCAGCAGCAGTTCGCTGTGTGCGGCGAGCCCGGCGGCAAACTCCGGATAGACCACTTCGTAGCAGATGAAGGTGGCGATCTTGTAGCCCTTGGCCTGCAGCAGCGGCTGTTCGGCCGAACCGCGGGCGAAGTCCGACATCGGCAGGTCGAAGAAGGCGATCAGCCCGCGCAGCACTTCCTGCAGGGGGACGTACTCGCCGAAGGGCACCAGCTTCTGCTTGAGGTAGTCGCCTTCGCCCTGGCCGATCACGCTGACGGCGTTGTAGTAGCGCTGCTCGCCGCGTTCGTTGGCCTGGCGGATCGGTACACCGGTGATCAGCGCGGCCTGGCGTTCGCTGGCGAAGCGGTGCATGAACTGGAGGTAGCCGGCGGCCTGTTCCTTGAGCACCGGCACCGCGGTCTCCGGCCAGACGATCAGGTCGGTCGGTTGGGCGCTGAAACTCAGGTCGCGGTACAGCGCCAGCTGGGCGTTGAGCTGAGCTGGATCCCACTTCAGGTTCTGCTCGACGTTACCCTGCATGGCCGCGACCCTGAGCGGTTCGCCGGCAGGAAGAGTCCAGGCGTGGCCCTTGAGTGCGAGGCCGGCGACCCAGGGGCCGGCCAGCAGCACCAAGGCTGTGGCGAGAAAGGCCTTGCGCGCGCGCAGTTGTACCAGGTTGACCAGCAGCGCGGCGCTCAAGGCCAGGACGAAGGACAGCAGCCATACCCCGCCGACGGGCGCGAGTCCGGCCAGTGGGCCGTCCAGTTGGCTGTAACCGGCGTAGAGCCAGGGGAAGCCGGTGAGGAACCAGCTGCGAAAGGCTTCCTGGGTCAGCCACAGGGCGGCAAAGGCCAGGGCGTCGGCCAGTGGCGCTTCGCTGCGGCGCAGCCAGCGCGCCCACAGCCAGGCGGCCAGGGCCAGCAGCAGGCCCAGGCCGGCGACGAAGCCGAGGGTGAGGAAAGCCGCCAGGGCCGGCGAGGCGGCGCCGTAGTCGTGGATGCTGACGTAGACCCAGCTGGTGCCGGCGGCGAACAGGCCGAAGCCGTAGTACCAGCCGCGCCACGCCGCCTGGCGTGGGTTCAGGTCGCGCAGGCCGAGATAGAACAGGGCGATCGAGAGCAGTGCCAGCGGCCACAGGTCGAGCGGTGCCAGCGCCAGCGGGGTGATGGCGCCGGCCACCAGGGCGATCAGGTTGCCCGGCCAGCCGGAGCGAGTTATCCAGTGCATTGCATGCAGATCCTTGGATTGGGGGTGGCGCAAGGGTAGAGCGGAATGCGGGAGGGGGGAAGGTGTGGCGGGGGGCATTGATGGGGCACGCCGCTGCGCGACTAACCCATCCCTGCCAAGGCAGCGCTGGCGCTTCAGCGCACCAGCGGGGTCAGGCGCAGCAGGTGGATGCGCCGGCTGTCGGCGTTGAGTACGCGGAAGCGGAACTCGCCGATCTCGGTCACCTCGTTGCGCTTGGGCAGGTGGCCGAAGGCGCTCATCACCAGGCCGCCGACGGTGTCGAACTCGTCATCGGAAAATTCGGTGTCGAACGACTCGTTGAAGCTGTCGATCGGGGTCAGTGCCTTGACCAGGAAGTCGCCGCTGGGCAGCGGTTTGACGTAGCTGTCTTCCTCGACATCGTGTTCGTCCTCGATGTCGCCGACGATCTGCTCGAGCACGTCTTCGATGGTCACCAGGCCGGCCACTCCGCCGTATTCGTCGATCACCACGGCCATGTGGTTGTGGTTGGCGCGGAACTCGCGCAGCAGTACGTTGAGGCGCTTGGACTCGGGGACGAAGGTCGCCGGACGCAGCACATCCTTGATGTTGAAGTTCGGCTGCTGATCCAGCAGTACCAGCGGCAGCAGATCCTTGGCCAGGAGGATGCCGATCACGTCATCCAGGCTCTCGCCCACCACCGGATAGCGCGAGTGGGCGGCTTCGATGATCGAGGGCAAAAACTCCCTGGGCGTCTGGTTGGCCTTGATGCTGATCATCTGCGAGCGCGGCACCATGATGTCACGCACCTGCAGGTCGGCGACCTGGATGGCGCCTTCGACAATGGCCAGCGCTTCGCTGTCGAGCAGCTTGTTCTGGTGCGCTTCGCGCAGTACTTCCAGCAGTTCCTGGCGGTTTTTCGGCTCGTGAGCAAAAGCCTGGGTCAGTTTGTTCAACCAGGACTTCGGCTCGTTGCTCGATCGGTCTTCGCTCATGGGGGTTACTCGGGATCCTTGCTGATGGGCAATTATTTGCTATTTGTCGTCGGCGTAGGGGTCGGGATGACCCAGCTCGGCGAGCAGTGTGCGTTCCAGCGCTTCCATTTCCTCGGCTTCGGCATCGTCGATGTGGTCGTAGCCGAGCAGGTGCAGGCAGCCATGGATCACCAGGTGCGCCCAATGCGCCTGCGGGGTTTTTTCCTGTTCGAGCGCCTCGCGCTCGACTACCGGCACGCAGATCACCAGGTCGCCGAGCAGGGGGATATCCAATAATTCATCGGGTACGTCGGCGGGGAAGGACAGCACGTTGGTGGCGTAGTCGCGCTGGCGATAGGTGTGGTTGAGTTCGCGGGCTTCGGCTTCGTCGACCAGGCGGATGGTCAGCTCGGAATCGGCCGTGCGCTGGCGCAGGGCGATTTCGCACCAGCTGCGAAACTGCGCCTCGCTGGGTAAGTCGGCAGCCTGGCTGGCGACCTGCAGGTCCAGTTCAAGCATTGCCGTTGTCCTGCTCGTCGATCAGCTTGCCGTGAACCCGGTTGTCGTAACGCTCATAGGCCTCGACGATGCGCTGGACCAGGGGGTGACGCACCACGTCCTTGGGCTTGAAGTGGGTGAAGCTGATGCCCGGCACGTCGCGCAGCACGTCGATCACATGGGTCAGGCCGCTCTTGGTGCCGCGCGGCAGATCGACCTGGGTGATGTCGCCGGTGATCACCGCGGTGGAGCCGAAGCCGATGCGGGTGAGGAACATCTTCATCTGCTCGAGGGTGGTGTTCTGGCTCTCGTCGAGGATGATGAAGCTGTTGTTCAGGGTGCGGCCGCGCATGTAGGCCAGCGGCGCAACCTCGATCACCTGTTTCTCGATCAGCTTGGCCACCTGTTCGAAACCGAGCATCTCGTAGAGCGCGTCGTACAGCGGGCGCAGGTAGGGGTCGATCTTCTGCGCCAGGTCGCCGGGCAGGAAGCCGAGCTTCTCACCCGCCTCCACTGCCGGACGCACCAGCAGGATGCGCCGGATCTGCTCGCGTTCCAGGGCGTCCACCGCGCAGGCCACCGCCAGGTAGGTCTTGCCGGTGCCGGCCGGGCCGACGCCGAAGTTGATGTCGTGCTCGAGAATGGCTTTGACGTAGCGCTGCTGGTTGACCCCGCGCGGACGAATCATGCCCTTGCGGGTGCGCAGGGCGATGCTGCTCTCGGCACCGGGGTTGGCCAATTCCTCGATGCCGGACTCCTGCAGGAACAGGTGCACCATGTCCGGTGACAGCTCCGTGCTCTTGGTTTCGCGGTAGAGGCGGCGCAGCAGTTGTTCGGCGGAGTTGGTCTGCTCCGGCGCGCCGATCAGCTCGAACTGGTTGCCGCGGTTGCGGATCTCGATGGCCAGGCGCGCCTCGATCAGGCGCAAATGTTCGTCGAATTGCCCGCAGAGACTGGCAAAGCGGCGAGCTTCAAAGGGCTCGAGGATAAAGCGATGAGGTTCTATGGGTGCGTTCAAGGTCGTTTGGTGGCCGCCAGTCGGCTGGGGTAGTGAAATGAAGAATACCGCTAGCGGTGCGCGCGGGAAAGCTCGGGCTGCTGCGACTTTAGCATCGCTTGCTGTGGGTTCGGGTTGCGCCTGGAATGGGCGCTGCCCCGCCGTGTGTGGCGGGGCCGTTCATTCGTCGAGCAGGCTGCCGCGTAGCGAGTTGGGCAGGGCGTCGTCGATATGCACGTCGACGAACTGGCCGATCAGGCGCGGGTTGTCGCTGCGGAAGTTGACCACCCGGTTGCTCTCGGTGCGGCCCTGGAGCATGCCGGGGTCCTTCTTCGAGTAATCGCTGACCAGGATGCGCTGCAGCGTGCCGACCATGCGCCGGCTGTTTTCCGCGCCTTGCTGGCTGATGCGCTGCTGCAGGATCGCCAGGCGCTGCTTTTTCAGCTCCTCCGGGGTGTCGTCGGCCAGGTCCGCCGCCGGGGTGCCGGGGCGCGCGCTATAGACGAAGGAGTAGGAGAAGTCGAAGCCGACCTCCTCGATCAGTTTCATGGTCTGCTCGAAGTCTTTCTCGGTTTCGCCAGGGAAGCCGATGATGAAGTCGGTGCTGATCAGGATGTCCGGCACCGCGGCGCGCAGCTTGCGGATGCGCGACTTGTACTCGAGTGCGGTGTGGCCCCGCTTCATCGCCGCGAGGATGCGATCGGAGCCCGACTGCACCGGCAGGTGCAGGTATTTGACCAGCTCGGGGATCTCGGCATGGGCCTGGATCAGCGCGTCGGAGAACTCCAGCGGGTGGCTGGTGGTGTAGCGGATGCGGTCGATGCCGTCGATCGCCGCCACTGCATAGAGCAACTCGGCGAAATCGGCGAGCTGACCCTCTGCGGTTTCGCCACGGTAGCCGTTGACGTTCTGGCCGAGCAGGGTGACTTCGCGCACGCCGTTTTCGGCCAGGTGCAGCACTTCGCTCAGCACATCGGCCAGTGGTCGGCTGACTTCCTCGCCGCGGGTGTAGGGCACCACGCAGAAGGTGCAGTACTTGCTGCAGCCTTCCATCACCGAAACATAGGCGCTGGGGCCGTCGACCCGTGGTTCGGGCAGGCGGTCGAATTTCTCGATCTCGGGGAAGGAAATGTCCACCTGCGGCAGCTTGGTGCTACGCACGGCGTCGATCATTTCCGGCAGACGGTGCAAGGTCTGCGGGCCGAAGACCACGTCGACATAGGGCGCGCGGTCGCGGATCGCCGCGCCTTCCTGGCTGGCCACGCAGCCGCCGACGCCGATCACCAGCTCCGGGTTGGCCAGCTTCAACTCGCGCCAGCGACCCAGCTGGGAGAACACCTTGTCCTGGGCCCTTTCGCGAATCGAGCAGGTATTGAGCAGGATCACGTCGGCATCTTCGGCGCGTTCGGTTACTTCCAGGGCTTGATGTTCGCCCAGCAGGTCGACCATGCGCGAGCTGTCGTACTCGTTCATCTGGCAGCCGTGGGTTTCGATATAAAGCTTCTTGGTCATGCGCGCTCAAAAGGGTGACTCGAAGGACCGCGCATTATAGTGGCCGAACGGCTGGCTTCCTAGCATTGCCTGCCCGGTGGCTGTGCTATGATTTGCGCCCTCTAATTTCCCCTTCAGTCCAGGCTCCCAGCCATGAGCAAGCGCGAACCCATCTATAAGGTGATTTTTCTCAACCAGGGCCAGGTGTACGAAATGTACGCCAAGCAGATCTTTCAGAGCGATCTGTGGGGCTTTCTGGAGGTGGAGGAGTTCGTCTTCGGCGAGCGCACCCAGGTGGTGGTCGATCCCAGCGAAGAGAAGCTCAAGGCTCAGTTCGACGGCGTGGTGCGCAGCTTCCTGCCCATGCACGCGATCATTCGCATCGACGAAGTCGAGCGCCTGGGTACGCCGAAGATCAGCGAAGCCAAGGGTGGCGGCAACGTCATGCCGTTTCCCATGCCGATGCCGGATAAGTAGGGCGAGCGCCAAGCTGCAAGCGAACTCGCTTCTGCTTGCCGCTTATGGCTTGCCGCTTATAGCTGCTGCCCCCGGCAGCCGCAGCTACGGCAGCGGGGCGAACGGCGATTGGCTGTCGGCGGCCTGCAGTTCGAGCAGGTAGTTGCGGAATATTTCGCCAAGTACCTGGCTGGCGATTTCCAGTTCCTCGCGCTGCATGCGCTCGGAAACCAGGTCGGCGCTGTCCATGGCTTCATCTGAGCCATTCACCGCCGCCATCTTCAGCACGATAAACGCCTGCACGTTGTTCGCCGGTACGCCTTCGCCGCGGAAGAACATCATGCCCAGGCGGTATTGCGCCTGGGCGTGGCCCTGCAGCGAGGCCTGTTCGAACCAGTTGAGTGCTTGCGCCAGGTCGCGCGGCGCGCGCTTGCCGTCGTAATAGAATTCGCCCAGCTCGTATTCGGCTTGCGGGTCGCCGTTGTGCGCCGCTTGCTGGCAGGCGGCCAGCGCATCGGGCAGGTCTTCGGTCGAGGTGTTCAGCGAGCAACTGCCGGTTGCGGGGACCAGCAGGGTGTTGCCGCCTGCGAACGCCAACAGCGGCAGAAGAAGCAGCAGGCAGCCCAGCGATAGGGTGCGGCCGGTGCAAGTCATGGAAATCCGTGTGCCTCAGGAAGCCGTACGGGCCTAGTGCCCGGCCGACAAGGTGCGTCGGCGTTGGCATTATGAAATAAGCGGGGGCGTTCTTACAAAGTCTTTACGGGGTTTTCTCGCTTGGCGCAAACCGTGGCACTGCCCGGCAGGCTCAGTAGCAGCCAGGCCAGCAGCGGGTAGGCCGGGGTCAACAGGGTCTGCAGCAGGTCGATGCGGCGCAGCGGGCCGATAAAACCGTCGCCGCCGACAGCCAGGTCGGCCAGCAAGAACAGGCCGGCAGCCGCCATTGCGACGCCTGCCGGCGTGCGTCGCGGCCACTGGATGGCGCCGGCATAGACGATCAGCAGCAGGCTCGCCAGGTTGAGCAGCAGGCGGTAGTCATCCAGCAGGTTCATCTGCCGGAACAGCTCGAAGAAGGCGCACAGCCCCAGCACCACGCGGCCCCAGTTCGGCCGGCTCCAGGCCCAGCCGCGGCCCATGGCCAGCGCGGTCGCGCCAAGCAGCGGCAGACCGAGGAAGCTGCTGGCCTGGCTCAGCCACAGGTGGGCGGCCTGCCAGTCCGGGTCGCCGGCATGCCCCATGACTCCGGCGCAGGCAGCCGCGGCCGCCAGGAGAAAGCCGAGCAGGGCGCAGAACAGCGCCGGCTGATCGGCCTCGCCGTAGCGCTTGCGCGCCTTGCCGATGGCGACGGCGCAGGCCAGGCAGGCCAGCGCCAGGATGCCGCCGGTCAGGGCGGTGCCGTACTGCATCAGCTTTTTTTCAGCTCGGCGAAGGCGCGTTCGGCGGCGTCCAGGGTGATCGCCAGTTCCGCCTGGCCGTGGGCGATGGAGGTGAAGCCGGCTTCGAAGGCGCTAGGGGCCAGGTAGACGCCGCCGTCCAGCATCAGGTGGAAGAAGCGCTTGAAGCGTTCGGCATCGCTGGCCATCACGTCATCGAAGGTGACGATGTCATCTGCGCCGCTGAAGTACAGGCCGAACATGCCGCCGGCCTGGGTGGTGACGAAGGGGATGCCGGCGGCATCGGCGCGATCCTGCAGGCCCTGCAGCATGCAGGCGGTGTAGTCGCTCAGCTCGGCATGGAAGCCGGGGCGGCTGATCAGCTTCAGGGTGGTCAGGCCGGCGGCCATGGCCAGCGGGTTGCCGGACAGGGTGCCGGCCTGGTAGACCGGGCCGAGCGGGGCGATGCAGGACATGATCGCGCGCTTGCCGCCGAAGCAGCCGACCGGCATGCCGCCGCCGATGATCTTGCCGAAGGTGGTCAGGTCCGGGGTCACGCCGTAATGCGCCTGGGCCCCGCCGAGGGCGACGCGGAAACCGGTCATCACTTCGTCGAAGATCAGCACCACGCCATGCTGGTCGCACTGTTCGCGCAGGCCCTGGAGAAAGCCCGGCGCCGGCGGCACGCAGTTCATGTTGCCGGCCACCGGCTCGACGATGATGCAGGCGACGCTGTCGCCGACTTCGCCGAGCATCTGCGCGACCGCATCCAGGTCGTTGAACGGCAGGGTCAGGGTGTGCTTGGCGAAGTCCGCCGGCACCCCGGCCGAACTCGGTACGCCCTGGGTCAGCAGGCCGGAGCCGGCCTTGACCAGCAAACTGTCGGAATGCCCGTGGTAGCAACCTTCGAACTTGATGATGTTGTCGCGGCCGGTGAAGCCACGCGCCAGACGGATCGCGCTCATGGTCGCTTCGGTGCCGGAGCTGACCATGCGCACCATGTCCATGGACGGCACCAGGGCGCAGACCAGGTCGGCCATCTCGGTTTCCATGGCGGTTGGTGCGCCGTAGGACAGGCCGTGTTCCAACTGGCGGCGCACCGCATCGAGCACGTCCGGGTGGCTGTGGCCGAGAATCATCGGGCCCCAGGAACCGACGTAATCCACGTAGCGTTTGTCGTCCTCGTCGGTGACATAGGCGCCGGCCGCGTGCTTGAAGAACAGCGGCGTGCCGCCGACGCTCTTGAAGGCGCGCACCGGCGAGTTGACGCCGCCGGGGATGTGCTTCTGGGCGTGGGCGAAGAGAATTTCGGAACGGGACATGGCAGGGCCTCTCAAGTAATCGGGGTGAGACGGATCACCCGGCAAATCGGTTAATTCGTGGCGAACAGGGCGCTGAAGGCGCGGGCGCGGCGTTCGACTTCGGCGGCCGAGTCGGCGCCGAACAGGGCGTGGATCACCGCCACCATGCTGGCGCCACGGGCAATCAGCAGGGCGGCATTGTCCAGGGTCACGCCGCCGATGGCGACGATCGGCAGGTTGATGCGACGCTTCGCCTGATCCAGCAGCTCGAGCGTGGCGCCGGGGGCGCCGGGCTTGGTGTGGGAGTCGAAGAAGCGGCCGAAGGCGACATAGCTGACGCCTTCCTTGGTGGCGGCCTCGGCCAGCTCGAGCTGGGCGTGGCAGGTGCCGCCGATGATCGCCTGGCGGCCGAGCAGGGCGCGGGCGGCGGACAGCGAACCGTCGCTCTGACCCAGGTGCAGGCCGACGCCGAGGCGCGCGGCCAGTTCGGCGTCGTCGTTGATGATCAGCCCGGCGCCGTAGCGATTGCACAGCTCGCGCAGGGCTTCGGCCTGGCGCAGGCGGCGCGCCTCGTCGCTGGACTTGTCGCGGTACTGCAATAGGCTGGCGCCACCTTTGAGCGCCGCTTCGGCGTAGGGCAACAGCTTGCCGCCAGCCAGCAGCTGGCTGTCGGTGATGGCATACAGGCCACGCAGTTTCATCGGAAGCGCTCCATCAGCTGCTTTCTATTAATAAGTATCCAGCGGTAGGCGGCGCGGAATGTACTGGCCGTGGCCGGGTTGCTCGGCGTCGCGCAGGGTGCGCCAGGTGTACTCGAGGGCGAACTGCACGGCGCTGACCAGCTCCTGGCCGAGGGCCAGGCGGCCGGCCAGGGCGCTGGCCAGGGTGCAACCGGAGCCGTGGTAGCTGCCCGGCAGGCGCTGGCAGGTGAAGGTGTGACGGCTGCCGTCGCGGCAATACAGGCGGTTGTGCACCTGCTGCTCGTCGCCGTGGCCGCCGGTGATCAGCAGGTGCCGGACATAGGGCAGCAGCTTCTCCGCGCATTCATCGGCGGTGCCGTCCGGCAGTTCGGCGAGGATGCGCGCTTCCGGCAGGTTCGGCGTGGCGATGGTGGCGACGGCAAACAGGCGTTCGCGCATGGCGTAGCCGACTTCATCCTTGCCCAGGGCGCCACCGCCGCCGGCGCGCAGGACCGGGTCGCAGACCAGGGCAATGCCCGGCAACTGCTGCATGATCTGCAACACGGTCTCGACCATTTCCACCGAGCCGAGCATGCCCAGTTTGACCGCGGCGATCGGCAGATCGGCGATCACCGCATTGGCCTGGGCCAGCACCCAGTCGCGGTCGAGTACGCGGAAGTCGGTGACATTGACCGTGTCCTGCACGGTCAGTGCGGTGACCGTCGGCGCGGCGTGGCAGCCTTGTGCGAGCAGGGCTTCGATATCGGCTTGCAGGCCGGCACCACCACTGGGGTCGTGGCCGGACAGGCAGAGCACTACGGGGCGGGAAGTAGGCGTTTTCATGGTGCGCGAGCTTAGCATTAAACGGCCCCGATTGAACCGGCGGGAATGTGCGGCGATCGAGTCAAGTCGCCCCGCCCGCGGCGGCAGATCCTGATCGTGGCGACAGTTTGCGCCAGCGCTTCGCTGATGGCCTCCCTGTTGGCCCCTGGCGCCTATTCCAGAGCCTTGCAGGGCATGCCCATGCTGTTCGCGCCAGCTGCCGTTTGCCCGCGCAAAGCCTGTGCTAGAGTGGCGGCCATTCATATAACCGGGTAGGCGAGGCGGCGTCAGCCAGGAGAGCAGGGCATCTCCGGCGCAATCCGACATTACCCGACTTTGTCTTCGTGGGGCCGCATGCGCTATCTCTTGATTCTGCTGTTCGCAGTCTGGCCGCTGTGCGCCTCTGCCGTGGTCTTCGATGAGCATACCCGCATGCTGCCGCTTGGCCAGGCCATGCAGGTATTCGAGGATGTGCGTGGCGATGCGACTATCGACGAAGTCACCTCGTCGGCCCTGCAAGCGGGCTTTCGTCGGCATGACTCCCCGGTGCTGAATGCCGGTTATTCGCGTTCGGTATTCTGGCTGCGCCTGGATCTGGAATATCGGCCGCAGCGGCCGCAGCGGCCGGACGGGCCGCAGCCCTGGTTGCTGGAGTTGGCCTATCCGCCGCTGGATCGGCTGGATCTGTACCTGGCGGATGGCCAGGGCAAGTTCCAGCTGGCCCAGCGTACCGGCGACTCGCTGCCATTCGCCAGCCGGCAGATCAGGCACCACAACTACCTGTTCGAACTCGACCTGCAGCCGCACCAGCCGCAGCGGGTCTATCTGCGCCTGCAAAGCCAGGGCTCGATCCAGGCGCCGTTGAGTCTGTGGGCACCCACTGCCTACCTGGAAGAACAGCCCGCGCGCAGCTATGTGCTCGGCGTCATCTACGGCGTGCTGCTGGTGATGCTGATCTACAACCTGTTCATCTTCCTCAGCGTCAGGGATGCCAGCTACCTCTATTACATCCTCTATATCGCCTCGTTCGGCCTCTATCAGGTGTCGGTCAACGGCGCCGGCATCGAGTATTTCTGGCCGAACAACCCCTGGTGGGCGAATGCCTCGACGCCCTTTCTGATCGGCTCGGCGGCGCTGTTCGGCTGCCAGTTCGCGCGCAGCTTCCTGCATACCGCCGAGCACAGCCCCTGGGTCGACCGCACGCTGCTGTTGCTGATGGCCAGCGGTGCCGGGGTGATGATCCTGGCGCTGACCGTCAGCTATGCGCTGTCGCTGCGCCTGGCTACCTACCTGGCGCTGTTGTTCACCGTGGTGGTCTTCGCTGCCGGGATCATCGCCTGGCTGCGCGGCATGCGCGTGGCGCGCTACTTCATCATCGCCTGGAGCGCCTTCCTGCTCGGCGGCGCGATCAACAGCCTGATGGTGCTCGGCTACCTGCCCAATGTGTTCCTGACCATGTACGCCAGCCAGATCGGTTCGGCCCTGGAGGTCGGCCTGCTGTCACTGGCCCTGGCCGACCGGATCAACGCGATGAAGGAGGAGCGCACGCGGATTCTCCAGGATAGCGGGCACAAGCTGGAGGTGCTGAACCAGCAACTGGCCAACAGCAACCGCCTGAAGGACGAATTCCTCGCCAGCGTCACCCACGAGTTGCGCACACCGATGAACGGGGTGATCGGCTCGCTGGAGTTGATGCAGACGCTCGACCTGGACGCCGAGTTGGCGCAGTACCAGAAGACCGCCGCCGGTTCGGCGCGGGACATGATGCGCATGGTCGACGACATCCTCGTTCTCAGCGAGTTGCAGGCCGGCAAGCTCTACCCGCGGCGCGAGCCGTTCAGCCTGCGCGGGTTGCTCGACGGATTGCGCGCACAGTACGCGGCGCGTGCCGCGGACAAAGGGCTGCGCTTCGTTCTGGAGCTGGACGAAAGCCTGCCCGATACCCTTGCCGGCGATGCTGGCAAGCTGGCACAGAGCCTCGGCTATCTGCTCGACAACGCCATCAAGTTCACCGGCCGCGGCGAGATCCGCTTGCGCGTCGGAGCGACGGCCGATGGCCTGCTGCTGAGCATCGAGGTGATCGACACGGGCGTGGGCTTCAGTGTGTCGCAGGAGACGTCGCTGTATCAGCACTTCCATCAACTGGACGGCTCCATGACGCGCGAGTACGGCGGCCTGGGCATCGGCCTGGCCATCTGTCGACAGTTGGTCGACCTGCAGGGCGGCAGCCTCAGCCACGAGTCGCAGCCCGGCCAGGGCAGCCGCTTTCGTGTACAGGTGCCGCTGATCTTGCCGTCCGCGCTGGCCGCACCGCCTGTACCTGCACCGCGGGCGCCTGCCCAGCTTGCGCGCTCCCCCGAGCAGTGCACGGTGCTGGTGGTCGAGGACAACGCGATCAACCAGCTGGTGACCCGCGGCATGCTGCTCAAGCTGGGTTACCGCGTGCTTACCGCCGACAACGGCGCCGAGGCGCTCGAGGTGCTGCGGCGCGAACCGGTCGATGCGGTGCTGCTGGATTGCCAGATGCCGGTGCTGGACGGGTTCGCGACCTGCCGGGCGCTGCGCATCCTGCCCGGCTGCGCCGAGTTGCCGGTGCTGGCGATCACCGCCCACAGCCACAGCGGCGACCGCGAGCGCTGCCTGGCCGCCGGCATGAGCGACTACCTGGCCAAGCCGGTGAAGTTCGAAGCCGTGCGCGGCCTGTTGCACGACTGGGTGCTGTGCCGCGCCGGCTAGTGTGCTGTCTCGTAATAATCATTGTTCAAGCGGCAGCGGCTGGCCTGTACAGGGTGCGCTCCAGGCACCCGGTTGTCAGTGGTGCGCACGGCGCACCCTACGAGACGGTGTCATCGAAACAACAATTCTGAGACAGCACGCTAGCCGCTGTCCCAGCCCTCCCTCTTGGCCGAAATGCCGCTTTGTGCAAGCTCTGAATCATGATTCACTGAGTTCAGTTATTGAATCAGGATTCAGACCATGGCTTATCGCACCACAGCCCTACGTATCGACCGTGATCAGGCGCTGCGCCAGCGAATCCTCGCCAGTGCCCTGGCCCGTGTCGCCGCTGGCGGTTTTGCCGCCCTGACCATGCAGGCGCTGGCCGAGGACGTGGGCATCGCCACCGGTAGCCTGTACCGCCATTTTCACAACAAGGGCGAGTTGGCCGCCGAAGTCTTCGCGGTTGCCAGCCAGGGCGAGCTCGAGGCGCTGCAGCAGACCTTGCGCGCCCCGGGACCACCCGCCGAGCGCCTGGCCGCCGGCTTGCAGCAGTTCGCCGCGCGGGCCTGGCACAGCCGGCGCCTGGCCTTCGCCCTGATCGCCGAGCCGGTCGAACCGCAGGTCGACGAGCAGCGTCTGCTCTTTCGCGAGGCCTATGCCGAATCGTTCGGCGAGCTGCTCGAGCAAGGCAACGCCGCCGGCGTGTTCCGCGTCAGCCATCTCGGCCTGACCGCCGCCTGCCTGGTCGGCGCTATCGCCGAAGCCCTGGTCGGGCCCTTGTCACCCCCCGCCCGCGCCGCCCGCGAAGCGGGTTATCCCGCCCCGAGCCTGAGTGACGTCAGCCAGGCTCTGGTCACCTTCTGTCTACGCGCCGTTGGCGCCCCGCTGCCCGAAAAGGAGCCACAGTCATGAATGCCAGTCAGCATGCCGAAACCCATGAAGTGTTCAACCAGGTGCCACCGCTGGACGGCGCCAATCTGTACCGCATCGACCTGCCGTTGCAGGAGTGGAACAAGCGCTTCGGCGGCGGCTGGGCCGAGGCGCGGATCGACGCCTATGGCGCCCTGGCCGGTGGCGAACTGATGGCCGCCGGCTTTCTCGCCAACGAGAACAAGCCGCAGTTCAAGAGTCACGACCGCTATGGCCAGCGCATCGATCTGGTCGAGTACCACCCGGCCTATCACCAGCTGATGGCCGCGGCCATCGAGCACGGCATTCCCTCGCTGCCCTGGACCGACCCGCGCCCCGGCGCCCAGGTCGCCCGCGCCGCCATGAGCTACCTGCACAGCCAGGCCGAGGCCGGCAGCGGCTGTCCGCTGACCATGACCTACGCCAGCGTGCCGGCGTTGAAGCTGCAGGCGGATATCGCCGACATCTGGCTGCCGAAGATCCTCTCCACCCAATACGACCCGCGCAACCTGCCGATCGAGCAGAAGAGCGGCGCCACCATCGGCATGGCCATGACCGAGAAGCAGGGCGGCACCGACGTGCGCGCCAACACCACCCGCGCCTATCCGGTCGGCGCTGGCGGGCCCGGCCAGGCCTACGAACTGGTCGGGCACAAATGGTTCTGCTCGGCGCCCATGTGCGACGCCTTCCTGACCCTGGCCTATACCGACAAGGGCCTGACCTGCTTCCTGCTGCCGCGCCACCGCCCGGACGGCACGCGCAACGAGCTGTATATCCAGCGCCTGAAGAACAAACTGGGCAACTGGTCGAATGCCTCCAGCGAAGTCGAGTACCGCGGCGCCCTGGCCTGGATGGTCGGCGAGGAGGGGCGCGGCGTGCCGACCATCATCGAAATGGTCGCGCTGACCCGCTTCGACTGCATGGTCGGCTCCAGTGCCCTGATGCGGCAGGCCCTGACCCAGGCCGCCCATCACTGCGCCTACCGCCAGGTCGGCGGCCGCGTGCTCAGCGAGCAGCCGCTGATGCAGAACGTCCTGGCCGACCTGGCCCTGGAAAGCGAAGCCGCCCTGGCCCTGACCCTGCGCATGGGCAAGGCCCTGGATAACGCCGCAGACCCGCAGGAAGACAAGCTCGCCCGCCTGGTCATCGCGGTCGGCAAATACTGGATCTGCAAGCGCGCGCCGGCCATGATCAACGAGGCCGCCGAATGCATGGGCGGCGCCGGCTATGTCGAAGACAGCATCCTGCCAAGACTGTACCGTGAGGCACCGGTCAACTCGACCTGGGAAGGTTCCGGCAACGTGCAGTGCCTCGACGTCCTGCGAGCCCTGTCCAAGGAGCCGGGCGTGCTCGACGCGCTGTTCGCCGAACTGGGCGACGGCCACGGCGACGCCCGGCTGAAACGGCATATCGACAAACTCCAGGCGGATTTTGCCGACAGCGCCGACATCCAGTACCGCGCCCGCCAACTGACCGAAGACGTGGCCGTCGCCCTGCAGGCCAAACTGCTGCTGGAAGCCGGCAACGCCACGGTAAGCGACGCCTTTATCGCCAGCCGCCTGGGCGACGGCGGGCGGGTCTATGGCACCTTGCCACGCGGCATCGACGTCGCCGCTTTGGTGGCGCGCAGCACGCCGCATCTGCTTTGAGTTGTCTTTCTTGGCGGGGGAGTGCTCTCGGCGCACGTGTTTGCCCGGCAGCCTGGGTTCGCTGTCGGCTTTCTACCCGCGCGGCAACCCCGGCACCCGGCGGGGCGGGCTCTTGACGGCGCAGCCGTTGCCGGTGGAGCTCAGGCGACCGCCGCAGTAGCCACGCCGCGCTATGCCAAGGCGCGGCGATCAGGGCAAGATAGGCGCGTGTATTCAGCCAGGAATAGCTGCCGTGACCCTCAGTTCAGAAGACTTCGTCGTCGCCACTACTGCCGAAGAGGCCGTGGATCGCCTGGCCGCCCTGCATCGGCAGGCCACCGGCGCCCTGAGCCGGGCGCTCAAGCGCTATGTCAAGGAACGCATCAAGCCCGATGCTGCGCAGCTGAGCCAGTTCCACTACCCGGAACTGCGTCTGACCTATCAGGGCCAGGGCGAGGCGCCGGCCACCGTGCGCGCCTATGCCAAGGTCCAGGTGCCCGGCACCTACAGCATCACCGTCACCCACCCCGAGGCGTTCCGCAATTACCTGCTGGAGCAACTGCAGCCGCTGATGCAGGACTTCACCGTGCGGGTCGAGGTGGGCACCAGCCAGCAGAATATTCCTTATCCCTATGTGGTCGAGCACGGCGATGAGCTGGCCGGCTCGGGGATCACCGCCGCCGAACTGGCGCGGGTGTTCCCCAGCACCGACCTGTCCGCCGCCAACGACGGCACGGCCGATGGCCTGTACGACTGGGAGGGCGCGGAGCAATTGCCGCTGGCCCTGTTCGATGCCGCCCGGGTGGATTTTTCCCTGCGCCGCCTGGTGCATTACACCGGCAGCGATTGGCGCCATGTGCAGCCGTGGATCCTGCTGACCAACTATCACCGCTATGTCGACCAGTTCATTCGCCATGGCCTGGATGTGCTGCAGGGCGACTCGCGTTTCGTGCGCATGGTGCTGCCGGGCAACGTGGTGATCGAGCGCGGCATGGCCGAGGGTGAGATGCAGGCGATCATCGAGACCGTGGTCTGGCACCGCTACCAGATGCCGGCCTACCACCTGCAGGGCACCAGCCCTGGCGATGGCATCACCCTGGTGAATATCGGCGTCGGCCCGTCCAACGCGAAGAACATCACCGATCACCTGGCCGTGCTGCGTCCGCACTGCTGGCTGATGATCGGCCACTGCGGCGGCCTGCGCCAATCGCAGACCATCGGCGACTACGTGCTGGCCCACGCCTATATGCGCCGCGATGGCATTCTCGACCGGGTGCTGCCGCCGAACATTCCCCTGCCGGCCCTGGCCGAAGTGCAGATGGCCTTGCAGGAGGCCGCCGCGCAGGTCACCGGCGAGCGTGGCGACGCCCTCAAGCGGCGTTTACGCACCGGCACCGTGCTGACCTACGACGACCGCAACTGGGAGCTGCGCTGGGCCCAGGAGCGGCCGCTGATCAACCTGGCGCGCGCCGTGGCGGTGGACATGGAAAGCGGCACCATCGCCGCCCAGGGCTATCGCCTGCGGGTGCCCTACGGCACCCTGTTGTGCGTTTCCGACAAGCCGCTGCACAGCGAAATCAAGCTGCCCGGCGCCGCCGGCGCCTTCTACGAGCGGGCGGTGACCCAGCACCTGCACATCGGCATCGCCGCCCTCGACCTGCTGCGCAGCCAGCTCAACTCGCTGCACTCGCGCAAGCTGCGCAGCTTCGACGAGCCGCCGTTTCGCTAGGTTGGGTGAGTGTAGGGTGTGCCGTGCGCACCGTTGGGGGCTGTGCGCACGGCGCACCCTACGTCGAGTTACTTGCTGGCGTCCAGCACCACCCGGTAGCGTGCCTTGCCGGCGCGCAGGTGGGCGATGGCGTCGTTGACCCGGCTCATCGGGAACATTTCGACCTGCGGCAGGATCTGGTGCCGTGCGCAGAACTCCAGCATGGTCGCCATGCTCGCCGGCGAGCCCACCGGTGAGCCGGACAGGCTGCGCTGGCGCGGGATCAGGTTGAACACGTGCACCGGGATGGCGCTCGGCACTATGCCGACGAAGTGCAGGCGGCCCTTGCCGCCGAGGGTGCCGATCAGCGCGTTCCAGTCGAGGTCGGCGCTGGCGGTGACCAGGAGGAAATCCAGGCTGCCGGCGATGGCCTTGAGCGCCGCGCTGTCGGTGGAGGCGACGACCTTGTGCGCGCCCAGGCGCTTGGCTTCTTCCTGCTTGTTCAGCGACGAGGTGAAGGCGGTGACCTCGCAGCCCCAGGCGTTGAGAAAGCCCAGGGCCAAATGACCGAGGCCGCCGATGCCGACCACGCCGACCCTGTCGGTGGGTTTGACGTCGAACTCCAGCAGCGGGCTGAACACCGTCGAGCCGGCGCAGAACAGCGGGCCGACCAGGCTCGGGTCGAGTCCATCCGGCAGCGGCACGGCCCAGGCCCAGTGGCTGCGCAGGCGGTCGGCGAAACCGCCGTTGCTGCCGACGATGGTCGGTTTTACCGAGCCGCAGAGTTGGTGCGCGCCTTCCATGCAGGAGTGGCAGTGCATGCAGCTGCCCTTGTACCAGCCGATGCCGACCCGCTGACCGAGTTCGAGGCCGCGCACCTGCTCGCCGAGGCGGACGATGCGGCCGACCACCTCGTGACCGGGGATGAACGGATAGCGGGCGTTGCCCCATTCGTTGTCGATCATCGACTGGTCGGAGTGACAGATGCCGCAGTATTCCACGGCCACCTCGACCTCTTCGCCGCCCAGCGGGCCGGGGTCATAGCTGTGCGGTTCGAGGGGCGCGCCGGGCGTCTTGGCGGCCCAGCCGGTGAAGGTGTCGAGTATGGAGTCGGAGGCGTTCATGCGGATTTCCTCGGTCATGGCAAGCAGAGCCTTGCCAGCATAGTCGCCCGTGCCCGCGAAGGCCTCGCCCATAAGTCCGGTTGATGGCCGCAGGGTGGCCTCGGTTACACTGGCCACCCCGTTTTCCGCTCCCGGAGCCTGCATGCCGCGCCCGCCCCGTTCTGCTGCACCCTCGCGTTCCGCTGGCAAGCCCGCCGCCCGTCGGCTGGCCAAGGCGCCGCCGGCCGAGCCGCGCTTGCTGCTGCTGAACAAGCCCTTCGATGTCCTGACCCAGTTCAACGACCAGCAGGGCCGCGCCACCCTCAAGGACTTCGTCGCGGTGCCCGGGGTCTATCCGGCCGGGCGCCTGGATCGCGACAGCGAGGGCTTGCTGCTGCTGACCAATGACGGTGGCCTGCAGGCACGCATCGCCGACCCCAGACACAAGCTGGCGAAAACCTATTGGGTGCAGGTGGAAGGCCAGCCGACGGCCGAGCAGCTGCAGCGCCTGCGCGCTGGCGTCGAGCTGAACGACGGCCCGACCCTGCCGGCCGAGGCGCGGGTGCTGGATGAGCCGCAGTTATGGCCGCGCAATCCGCCGGTGCGTTTTCGCAAGAGCGTGCCGACCGCCTGGCTGGAGCTGGTGATTCGCGAGGGGCGCAACCGCCAGGTCAGGCGCATGACCGCGGCGGTGGGCCTGCCGACCCTGCGTCTGGTGCGCGTGCGCATCGGCCCCTGGAGCCTGGACGGCCTGCAACCGGGGGAGTGGAAAGAGGTCGAGGCGCGCTTGTAGGGCGTGGTTTTTTGCGCATTCGATCAGAATGCCCGCTGCGTTGGAGCGGCCGGGCGACGTGGCGCTTCAGTCGCCGAGCTTTGGCTGTGCTGCGAAGAATTCGCGGCTGAAGCCCCTCCTACGACAGGCGCGTGACGTTGCCGGCTCTTGCAGGCGGCCCGACCTCGGGGCGATGCGTTGGGTTGGCCATGCCAACCTGACGCGGCCAACGCCACGATCTGCAGCTAAACGCCGTCCGGTTGTGCCCCCGGGGGACTTTTCAATAACCGCTCAGACGCCTTCCATTCCGGCGATCACCACGGTCTTGATGACAAAGCCGAGTACGCCCAGACCCAGGGCGAGGAACAGGATCATGGTGCCGAAGCGTCCGGCCTTGGACTTCTTCGCCAGGTCCCAGACGATGAATGCCATGAACAGCACCAGGCCGCCGACCAGCACGGTCATCATCAACTCTTCGAATGCTTGCGGATCCATCGTGACCTCAATTGGCTGACATCGGGCCGGCCATGGCAGTGGGGCGTGCGCAGTCGCCCCGGATTGCAGCCGGGTTAGCAAAGAGCCGGCGATTATACGCCAGCCTCAGGGCTTGTCAGCGACCGTCGGTAAGTGCCGCTCAATTGCGCAGGTGTTGCAGCGGCAACTGGGTGTTGGAGAGGATCTGCTGCAAAACGAAGCTCGAACGCACGCTGGAAACGCCCTCGATGCGGGTCAGGGTGCCGAGCAGAAGCTGTTGGTAATGGTCCATGTCCGGCACTACCACCTTGAGCTGGTAGTCGGCATCCATGCCGGTGACCAGGCTGCATTCCAGCACTTCCGGGCATTGGCGGATTATCTGCTGGAAGTGCTCGAAGCGCTCGGGGGTGTGTTTGTCCATGCCGATCAGGACATAGGCGGTGAGGGTCAGGCCGAGCTTCTTGCGATCCAGCAGGGCGACCTGGCCGAGGATGTAGCCGTCGTCCTCCAGTTGCTTGACCCGTCGCGAACAGGGTGAGGGCGACAGGCCGATGCGCTCGGCCAGATCCTGATTGGACAGGGTGGCATCACGTTGCAGTTCGGCGAGGATATTCAGGTCGTAGCGGTCGAGTCTGGTCATGTTTGGCGCGCTTTCATTGTTTGAATGCTGATAATCATGCGCTGTTAGTTAAAAATTGCGCAAGCGGCAGGTTATTCAGCAATATTCGCAATCTTTCACTGCGCCTGCTTCGGTAATCTTTACCTCAGTTTCACGGCCCGGACGACAGGTCCACCCGGCTCGCTCAACCAGGCGAACCGGCGCCGCCGGCCCTACCCGGCCGTCACGGCACCCGGGTCCGCACTGCCCAACCAGGCGGGCGACGAAAGCGGCGACAGAATTGCCAGTAACGGACACTTGCCCCGGGCAAGAAAAAAGGGAGACCGCCAGGTCTCCCTTTTTTCTGGGCGGTGCCCAAGGCATCGCATCATTCGATGCCGAACACATAACGCAGCAGGTATCCGGTCAGGTACGCCAGGGCGGCCGCCGCACCGCCGGTGAGCAGAGTGCCGAGGCCGGCGCGCAGCAGCGGTTGGGCGAACACCAGGCTCTTCAGCATGCCGATGGAAAAGAACACCGCCGCGGCCAGGGCCGTGCTCAGGAAGAATTGGCGCTGGATGCCCAGGCTGGTGAAGAACAACGGCAACAAGGGGATGGCGCCGGCGATCAGGAAGGTCGTGAAGGTCACGGCGGCCGAGCGGGTGGGGTTCAGTTCGACGGTCTGCAGGCCGTGTTCTTCGATGAGCATGGTTTCCACCCAGAGCTGGCGATCTTGGCTGATGGTGGTGACGATCGCCTCGAGGATGCTGCCGCTGAAGCCCTTGCGGGAGAACAACTGGCGGATTTCTTCGCGTTCGCCGGCGGGCACCTTGTCGATGTGTTCCTCTTCCATGCGCCGGGCCTGTTCGCGGAACTCGCGCTGGGCCTTGATCGCCTCGTAGTTGCTCACGGCCATGCTGAAGCCATCGGCAAACAGGTTGGCGAAGCCCATGATCAGCGCGACCGAGGCGGAGAAGCCCGCACCGACGGCACCGGCGACTATGGCAAAGGTGGTGACGCAACCGTCGATGCCGCCGAGTACGGCATCGGAGATGGTTTGCGGTTCGTTCTTGTGGTTCAGGCGCTTCTTGATCGCTTCGGGTTGGTGCTCGCGATAAAGCGTCTCGAGGCTGGGCTTCTTCATGGGGCCGGCTCCACAGAGCTGATACGCCCTCTCAGCATAAGCGGGAAATGCGCTTGGCGATGCCTTTGACGGCCCCCGAACGCAGGCGGGTTCTGGTCGCAACCGCGGCGATCATCGAGGGCTGGCCGGGTCGAGCGGATCGGCATGCACCAGCACTTCGGCGCGGGTGAATTCGGCGCGAATCGCGTATTCCACCTGCACACAGAGCTCATGGGCCTGCAACAGGCTCAGCTCGCCGGGCAACTCCACGTGCAACTGGACGAACCAGCGGGTGCCGGACATGCGCGTGCGCAGGTCATGTACGCCGCGCACCCCGGGTATGCCGCAGGCCAACAGGTGCATGCGCTCGCTGAGCTCCGGCGCCAGCTCCTTGTCCATCAGCACGGCCGAGGCCTCGCGGGCGATGCTCACTGCACTCCAGAGGATGAAGAGGGCAATGCCGATACCGAACAGCGCATCCAGTTGTGGCCAGCCGAAGCTGGCCAGCAGCAGGGCGAGCAGGATGCTGGCGTTGAGCAGCAGGTCGGAGCGGTAGTGCAGCGAGTCGGCGCGAATCGCGGTGGAGCCGGTTTCGCGCACCACGTGGTGCTGGAACAGCAGCAGGGCGGCAGTCAGCGCCAGCGACAGTAACATCACCGCCACGCCCAGGGTCGCCGCGCCAAGCGGCTGCGGGTTGAGCAGGCGCTCCAGGCCATGCGCGCCGACCAGCAGCGCACTGATACCGATGAACAGCGCCTGGGCGAGTCCGGCCAGGGCCTCGGCCTTGCCGTGGCCGTAGCGATGGTCTTCGTCCGCCGGGCGCAAGGCGTAGTGCACGGCGATCAGGTTGAGCAGGGAGGCGGCGCCATCCAGCAGCGAGTCGGTGAGGCCGGCCAGCAGGCTGACCGAGCCGCTCAACCACCAGGCGATGGCTTTGGCCAGGGCCAGGGTCAAGGCCACGGCCAGCGCCGCCAAGGTGGCCTGACGCATCAGGCGGGCGTGCTGCGGCGGTATGCTCACAGGATCTTGCTCTCGCTAGCAGGCCGGGCCACGAGGGCCCGGCCAGGATTGTGCTGGGTCAGGTTCAAGCGGCCGGACGCAGACCGTAAGCCGCCAGTTGTTCGGCGCTGGCGCTGCTGTGGATCAGGCGCGGGTCGTCGAGCGGCAGGCTGTGGCCGGTGTGCTGTTCGATCAGGGCCTTGAGCCGGGCGTGGTCGATCTTGCCCTCGGCATCCACGACCTTGCGCAACTCTTGCGGGTCGATCTGGGCGCTGTGCCCGTTCGGCAGGTAGATGGCGCCGGTGGCGAAGTCGATGCCGAAGGCGATCAGGCCGGGGATCACGTAGAACAGGATGCCGATGGCATTCAGCGCCGCCACCACCGGGTCGATCCGGCCGTCGATCTGGCCGCGCCGATCGGGGAAGAACAGGGTGCCGCAGGCGCTCAGTTGGGTGAACAGGGCGACGGCGAGAACGCTGCCGATAATGCGGGATTGCGTGCGCATCGAGCACCTCCAGGGAAAAGTTGGCGCAACTATAGCAAGCCGGCTGTGGCAAAACTGCTGCGCATTGATATGACTGAATTAAGACCTGCAGAGCAGGGTGGCGGTTCGCCGCTATAATCGCCGGCCAGATTGGAGCCCGCATGAATTCCTTGCCTATCGACGTCCTGTTACCCGCGCTGCGCCAAGCCCTGGCGAGCCGTCACGAAGCGGTGCTGGAGGCCCCGCCCGGCGCCGGCAAGACCACCCGCGTGCCGCTGGCGCTGCTGGACGAACCCTGGCTGGCCGGGCAGCGCATCATCATGCTCGAACCACGGCGTCTGGCCGCGCGGGCCGCCGCCGAACGCCTGGCCAGCGAGCTGGGCGAGGCGGTCGGCGAGACCGTCGGCTACCGCATCCGTCTGGACAGCAAGGTCGGCCCGCGCACCCGTATCGAGGTGGTCACCGAGGGTATTCTCGCCCGCCGCCTGCAGGACGATCCGGCGCTGGAAGGGATCGGCCTGGTGATCTTCGACGAATGCGTGAGCGCAGCCTGGATGCCGACCTGGCTTTGGCCCTGTGTCTCAACGGCCGCAGCATGTTGCGCGGCGAGGATTCCGGCGAGCCGGCGCTCAAGGTGTTGCTGATGTCGGCGACGCTGGAAGGCGAGAAGCTGGCCGCGCTGCTCGCCGATGCGCCGGTGCTGCGCAGCGAGGGGCGCATGTTCCCGGTGGAGCTGCGCTGGGGTGCGCCCTATCAACCCGGCGAGTGGCTCGAACCCAGGGTGGTGCAGACGGTGTTGCAGGCGCTGGCCGACGAGCCGGGCAGCCTGCTGGTGTTCCTCCCCGGGCAGGCGGAGATCCGCCGGGTCAACGAGCAGTTGGCCGAGGCCCTGGCCGGGCGCAGCGAGATACTGCTGTGTCCGCTGCATGGCGAGCTGGACCTCAGCGCCCAGCGCGCGGCCATCGAACCCGCGCCGGCCGGCACGCGCAAGGTGGTGCTGGCGACCAATATCGCCGAGACCAGCCTGACCATCGACGGCGTGCGCGTCGTGGTGGACGCCGGCCTGGCGCGGGTGCCGCGCTTCGATCCGGGCAGCGGCATGACCCGCCTGGATACCCAGCGCATCTCCCGCGCCAGCGCCACCCAGCGTGCCGGCCGTGCCGGGCGCTTGCAGCCGGGCAGTTGCTATCGCCTGTGGTCGCAGCACCAGCACGAGCAGCTCGCCGCCTACGGTGCGGCGGAAATCCTCCAGGCCGACCTGGCCGGCTTGGCCCTGCAGCTGGCGCGCTGGGGCGTGACCCCGGCGGAACTGACCTGGCTCGACCCGCCACCGGCCGCGGCCTATGCCCAGGCGCTGGACCTGCTGACCCGCCTCGGCGCGCTGGATCAGCGCGGGGTGCTGACGGCCCACGGCCAGGCCATGGCCGAATTGCCGGCGCATCCGCGCATCGCCCCCCTGCTGCTGCGCGGCCAGGCCCTGGGCCTGGGGGCGCTGGCCTGCGACCTGGCCGCCTTGCTCGGCGAGCGCGACATTCTGAGAGGCGCGGGCGCCGATTTGCACAGCCGCATCGCCTTGCTCAGCGGCGAGAGCAAGACCGCGCGTGGCAGCCACCGGAGTGGCGGCCAAGGCGGGGTGCAGCGGGCGCGGCAGTTGGCCCGGCAGTTCCAGGGCTATCTCAAGCGCAGCCCAGTAGGCACTCCGGTTGCCGACCCCGAACACCCGCGCTGGCTCGGCGCCTTGCTGGCGTTCGCCTACCCTGATCGGGTGGCCCAACAGCGCCGCGCGGGCGGCGCCGAATACCGCCTGGCCAACGGCCGTGCGGCGCTGTTCGCCGAGGCCGATGCACTGATGAAGCATGAATGGTTGGTGCTGGCCGATCTCGGCAGCCGCCAAGGCCAGCGCGAGGAACGCATCTACTTGGCCGCCGACCTTGAGCCGCAGTTGTTCGAGACGGTGCTGGCCGAGCAGGTCAGCGTGCACGAGGCGCTGGACTGGGACGAACGCGAAGGCGTGCTGCGCGCGGAACGCCAGCGCAAGGTCGGTGAATTGGTGCTCGAGCGCGAGCCGTTGACCGGCCTGGATGAGGCCGCGCGCAGCCGCGCCTTGCTTGGCCTGGTGCGGCGCAAGGGCCTGGCGCTGCTGTCCTGGACCCCGGAACTGCGTCAGTGGCAGGCGCGCGTGGCCCTGCTGCGTGAACTGGATCTGGCCGCCAAGGGCGTCAGCGAGTGGCCGGATGTCAGCGATGCGGCGCTGCTCGCCAGCCTGGAGGACTGGCTGCAACCCTACCTGGGCAAGGTCAAGCGCCTCAGCCATTTCGCCAATCTGGATTTGTCCGCACTGCTGCACAACCTGTTGCCCTGGCCGCTGCCGCAGCGCCTCGAGGAACTGGCGCCGCGCAGCTTGCAGGTGCCGTCCGGCTCGCGCATCGGCCTGGATTACAGCGAGCAGCCGCCGGTGCTGGCGGTGCGCCTGCAGGAACTTTTCGGCCTGGCCGAGACGCCGCGCATCGCCGGCGGCCGGCAAGTGGTCAAGCTGCACCTGCTGTCGCCGGCGCGGCGGCCGGTGCAGGTGACCCAGGATCTGGGCAATTTCTGGCGCAGCACCTACGCCGAGGTGAAGAAGGACCTCAAGGGCCGCTACCCCAAGCTATCACGTAACTCGGCATTGACTCCTGCATCCTGTAACTCGGGAAGCTTGACGTATTGGGGGCAGTTTGCAGCATGTAACTTGTGGGCGTTGACTCGCCACCTGAGCGCGCTGCTGATGCAGCTCCGCTATCGATTAAGGAGCGCCTTGATTTACTGGCATGAACCTAAGCCAATTAACTACGGGCCAGCATCAACATATTGTTTCGCCAGATCGGGCGCATGATGAATACACTTCCTATCGACGCCGCTCTCCCGGCATTACGAACTGCTTTGTTGGCGCGCGATGAAGTCGTTCTGGAAGCCCCTCCCGGTGCGGGTAAAACAACGCGCGTCCCGCTAGCACTGCTTTCTGAGTCGTGGCTTGGTAGTCAAAAAATTCTGATGTTGGAGCCGCGACGTCTTGCTGCGCGGGCTGCAGCTGAGCGTTTAGCAAGTGAGCTGGGGGAGCGTGTAGGCGAAACTGTGGGTTATCGCATCCGGTTAGAAAGTAAGGTCGGGCCTCGTACCAGAATTGAGGTAGTTACTGAAGGGATTCTGTCTCGAAGACTGCAGGAAGATCCTTCGCTCGAAGGCGTAGGGATGGTCATATTCGACGAGTTTCACCTTAGGACGCTTGATGCTGATCTGGCTCTCGCTTTATGTCTGAATGGGCGTGAGCTTCTGCGGGATGAAAGCCATCCCCTGAAGATCCTGTTGATGTCAGCCACGCTTGAAGGCGGGCGGCTTTCCAGATTGCTGAATGATGCACCCATCGTGACCAGTGAGGGACGAATGTTTCCCGTCACTATGGTCTGGGGGAAACCTTATCAGATTGGTGAAGCTCTTGAACCCAGGGTTGTTCATGCGTGCCTACAAGCAATTGCCGATCAACGCGGCAGTGTCTTGGTCTTTCTACCGGGTCAGGCTGAAATCCGTCGCGTTCACGCACAACTTCTTGAGCACCTTGATGGGCACAGTGAGATCTTGCTTTGTCCGCTTCATGGTGAGTTGGATCTGACTTCCCAGAGGTCAGCTATCGAGTCAGCGCCGGCCGGCAAGCGTAAGGTGGTATTGGCCACCAATATCGCAGAGACGAGCCTGACCATTGATGGTGTACGTGTAGTGATTGATGCCGGCATGGCGAGGGTGCCTCGCTTCGACCCTGCCAGCGGTATGACCCGTCTCGTCACGCAACGGATTTCGCGCGCGGCAGCCACTCAGCGTGCTGGTCGAGCGGGACGCCTTGAGGCAGGTATTTGCTATCGCCTTTGGTCCGAGGACCAACATGACCACCTAGCTTCTTATGATTCCGCTGAAATTCTGCAGGCAGATCTATCTGGGCTGGCACTTCAGCTCGCCCGATGGGGGGTTAAGCCCGAAGATCTCGCTTGGCTTGATGCGCCTCCATCAGCAGCATTTGCTCAGGCATGTGATTTACTGTCGCGACTTGGCGCATTGAATGAACGGGGTGTGATTAGCACTCATGGTCAGGCCATGGCCGGGCTGCCAACGCACCCGCGAATAGCGCACCTTTTACTTCGTGGGCAGGCGTTTGGGCTTGGTCGACTTGCTTGCGATATAGCTGCTCTGCTGGGAGAAAAAGACATCCTTCGCGGTAGTGGGGCGGATCTTCATGATCGCATAGCGGTTATGGCAAACGAGACATCTTCGCGGGCGAGCCGAGGTGCAGTTCAGCGTGCTCGCCAGCTCGCACGGCAGTTCAGAGGTCTCCTAAGAGGCCAGGCGCTAGATCCCGTAGCAGACCCTGAAGATGCGCGTTGGTTGGGCGCTCTTCTAGCTTTTGCGTACCCCGACCGCGTAGCGCGGCAGCGCCGTGCTGGTGGTGCTGACTACAAGCTCGCAAATGGGCGCGCTGCTCAGTTCGGTGAGCCGGACGCACTCATGAAACAACCTTGGCTTGTAGTCGCTGATCTTGGTAGTCGTCAAGGGCAACGCGAAGAGCGCATCTATCTCGCAGCGGCACTTGCCCCTGAGCTTTTCGACACAGTGCTTGCTGAGCAAGTGGTTCGGCGCGACAAGATCGAGTGGGATGAGCGTGAAGGTGTCCTCAGGGCAGAAAGGCAACTCTGTGTGGGTGAACTTGTACTGAGCTCTGACTCCCTGCTAAGGCTCGATGAGGACGCGCGCATCAAGGCTTTATCTGACCATGTTCGCCACAAGGGTTTAGAGTTGCTCCCCTGGACTTCGGAATTACGCCAATGGCAGGCGCGTGTTGCGCTTATTCGCCAATTAGATCTGGAAGAGCAAGGCCGAAGTGAGTGGCCTGACCTGTCTGATGCTGCACTGCTTGCCACGCTTGAGGAATGGCTGGCTCCGTACTTGGGGAAAGTAAGCCGGCTCAGCCATTTTGCCAATCTCGACCTGCAAAAAATTCTGTTGGGACTGCTGGTCTGGCCGCTTCCCCAGCGACTTGATGAACTGGCTCCCAAAGCACTGCAGGTGCCTTCAGGTTCGCGTATTGCCATCGACTACTCAGATCGTCCGCCTGTACTCGCCGTGAGGTTGCAGGAGCTATTTGGGCTGGCTGAAACACCGCGCATCGTCGGTGGCCGACAGAGTGTGTTGCTGCACCTCCTATCGCCAGCACGACGACCTGTCCAGGTCACTCAGGATTTAGCGAACTTCTGGGCCAATACATATGCCGAGGTAAAGAAAGACCTGAAGGGCCGGTATCCTAAGCATCGGTGGCCTGAGGATCCAATGGAGGCTGAACCGACAGCCAAGGTCAAGCCTCGCTCATAGATCCACCAGTGGGGGGGGGCACAGGTCTGACGCAGAGCTTGCGGCGGATACGCGACTTGTTGAGGAGGACTAACAGCTCCGAATCGAACACAGCCACCTTGATATTCAGCTCGATCGGAGCGGCCAGACCGTCGATGGTTTTCCGGAAATCTACCGGCTTGGGGTAAATATAGACTTTTTCGACTTTGGCGTCGGGACGCATCATGGAGGCTGGCTCCAGAAAGAAATTGGAGCACAGCTTTAGCTGGGCTGGCCCTCGGATCATTTGAAGATGGGGTTTATGGCGGGCTTTCGGTACGACTTAGGCCGTAGCTTACTGATATCAATGGCCATTCCGGCGGAGGGCTGGCCACCCTTTATTTTCACCACATTAAGACTCATCTTATCTTCGCCCTGCACACGTCAGATCGAAAAATAGCAACCGTTTGTCGGAGGTCTGATTACACTAAAAAGTGTAATTTTATGCGTATGCGACGGTGATTTTCTGGAATTTATGCTTATTAACGATGCATTTATTCATGTTGACAGATATTCGACCACTGTTGGTATGAGTTTTCTAAGAGTTCGGGTCATGATCTACACCGCCGCAGTGTAATATTAGGCCCTTGAAGATAGTGTCTACTTTCGGTTCGATCTACGATGCAATTGACGCTCGCTTAGCTATGAGTGATCCTGGTGAAGTTTAGCGCTTTTGCCAGTTTCCAAGTTTCACGAAAACTGTAGTTGTCACAAGTCTTTTGCGTTGTCGCAAAAGTTAGCGGAAGAACTTCTTGGTCATAGGTATGCTCCAAACTCTGCACTCGTTATGTAATGGAGCAGTTCGCCGCAGGGCGCAGAACAGTTTTATTGTGCGTTGCTAGATTTTCTTGTTCCTGCTGACTTTACCAATCTCGCCATAAGGTTGGACCGAGGTTGAATCCGTTACCAAAGGAAATATTGAAAAATAGTGATCGTAAGCTGGCTAATAAAATTCTGATTGACTATTTAATTGGGGTCGAATGTCCTATATCAATCCGCGTCACGAAGATCGCTTAACTTTAATCACGAATTTGCTTGATGCCTTTGCCAGTCTGTACGTCAGTGAAGCGCCCTGCGGCTCGATTGTGTCGGCGCTTGGAGGGGCGGAGAGTTACATGCTTTATAGGAGGGATGAATTGGGCTCCGAGAATGACCGGGACTTATTCAACTTTCCGTTCTTGTTTCATTCGAGCGGAGATCCTTGGCATGAAGTGAACGATTATTTGCTGAGCCTCATGAATCACAAGGCTCCGATCAATCGGCGCACTGACGATGTTCGGCGGCGTGCCAGCAAACTCCTTGATTACCTGTTTTTCTGTGAAGATAACAACCTCGATTGGCTTGATTTCTCAGGTGCCCGGCCTGCGCTTCGTCCGACCTACAAGTATTTCTACCACCTGATTTCCGAAAGCACTCGCAGTAATCTGGTGATCAATCAATACACTTCTGTTGTCTACAACTTTTACAAGTACGTTACCGAGCATTGGCATGATCTCGACATCAAGCGTGTCGATACGATCAAACACGTACGGTTCATCGTGAAGGGGTCTAAAGGCTGCAAGGTCATAGAAGCAGCAAAGCGCAGTCAAACGCGCCGCACGGCGCCGGCTAGTTCAGTGGCACTGGGGTTCGTGCGGGAAGACGGCGAGGATCTTAGGCCGCTTTCCAATCGTGAGTTGGGTGCGTTTCTTGCCGCCATTCGCAAAGAAAAAGAATGGTCTGTGGTTGAGCGATTGATCCTGATGACCGCACTAATGACGGGCGCCCGCAAGCAAAGCGTTTTGACCATACGCTTGAGGCATTTGAAGGGCTTTACAGAGGACAAGCTGCAGCCTGAGGGTGCCTATAAATTGCACGCCGGCCCCGGCACAGGCATTGATACGAAAAACGATAAGCCGCAAGTCCTGTATTTTCCGAAGCAACTTGCCGAAGAGCTGGTCACGCTTGCCAAAAGCCCGATGATGAAGGCGCTACGGGAGAAGTTCCGCGCTCAGTTAGAGGCCAGTCATCCCGGCGTATCCGTAGCCGAGGACGATATGTACTTGTTTCTCTCCGATCAAGGCAACTGCTACTACATGGCCAAAAGCGATCCGCGCTATACGACTGTGAAGTCGCCGCAGACAGGTCAGGTAACGGAAACGATTAAGCGCAAGTTGATCCAAAAAGCGTCTAGCCCATTCCCGAAAGGCTTTTCATATCACTGGCTGCGAGCGACCTTTGGCTATCAGCTCTACCAGCGCTTGCAGCCATTGGTTCAGGAAGGATTGTTTAAGCCGGGAGAAGACATTGATTTTATTCAGGAGCGCATGCACCACGAGTCTAGGGAAACGACAGAAAACTATTTGAAATTGTTCAAGATGATTCAAGAAAAGGTCATTGCTCAGGAGATCTGGGAGAGCAAGTTGTTTAACGGCAGCTACGCAGTGCTGACGGTGGAGTCGCACGATGAGTAGTCGTCAGCCATTCGAGCATCGTGCCAATACGCAGGTCATTACGCTGAGTGAAGTCACTCATGAATTTGCCGAGCCTGAGCGCTTGCGTCTGCAAGTGTCTCCGAAGGTGAGGAAGAAGTCGTTGGATATTGGCAGTTTGGCGTATGTCATTCGTGGCAAGAATGAAAGCAACAGTGATGATCGCGGCACGCCGGTAGTGATTGAGTCTTTTGTTGAAAAACGCCGTGAACTGATTGTGAGGCTGCTGGAGTCCTTTGTCGGTCAGCGTGATGCGACTGTCCTAGGGCGATGGAATCATATCGAATCCTTTATCGACTGGCTGAACACGCACGGCTACAGGGAAGTGTTTGCCAGTGCAGCGCAAGCCCAGCAAGCCTATCGAGACTATACCGCGCACCTAAATCATCAAATAGCCAATCAGAAGTTGAAGCCCGTCAGTGCGAAAAATAGTCAGTTTCAAGTTTGCCAGGTTATTGAACTGCTTTACCCAGAAGACAGTCACCATATTTTAGCGGGCGCGGTCCTGATCATTGCGGAGAAAGGCTCTGAGGCAGCCAGCGCTGCCCATGTTGAGGTGTACCGGGACGTTTGTTTGACCATTGCCCAGCAATGCAGCGCTTTTGTCCTGAACAACCAGCCCTATCCCTTCGTTGTGACTATCAGGGATTATGAGGTGGTTGGGTTTCCATCAAACCACGGTTGGGTTGGCCCATTCAAGGAGTCTCCACTTTCATATAATGCCGGCGAGCGACGGATTGCGACGGTCGAAGAATACCGGGCAGCTGCTGACAAGTTGGGGAGACGGATTCGGCATAAAACGACTCTAGTGAGGGAATTAGCACGTTCACAGGCTAGTTTGGATGCGGCCAACGAAGAGGAGCACTACTGGCACCGGCTTAAAGTGGCGGGTCTTGCCGCGAAAGCCTATGCCAGCCTTTTCCTGATGATCACAGGTGCCACGCCGACCGAGTTTGACCAATTTAGCTATGCAGACGCGCTCGACGTTGAGAAGTCTCCAATCAAGAAAGAGTTGTCGGCTGTGAAGTTCCGGGCGGGCGGAAAAGCAACCCTCTACAACATAGGGCGGGACACGGGTTTGCCGCTGCTCAAGGACTACCTGAAGCTCCGTGAGTGGATTCTGAATGGCGTGGAGCATGAGCGGTTGTTCTTTACGATGCCCGCGATTAACGAACAGGTAAGCACCAATAACGAATTTTCTGAATTTAAAACATCTGAACTGCTGAATAAATTCTTTAAATCCATCAGCGGAAACTTCCTCGACCCAAAGGTGCCAAGACTTTCGCCGCGCATGATGCGCAAGCACAAAAGCCTTGGGATGCACACCGCTGGCGTGTCGCCGTCCACGGTAGCTGCAACCTTGAATCACAGCCTTGAGGTGAATCTTTCGACTTATTCAGAGGCTACGCCTGAGCAGCAGGAAGCCGAGTTCGGACAGTTCTGGCAGGCCATGCATCATGCCGCCCAAGTTGTGCGTGAGCGCAGCCAGCGGCCCGCAGAAGGCGAGATCGCAACGGCTGCGGGCCACTGTGACGGGTTCAATCAGCCGATCCCTGTGCGTGATTTGGGGGCCGTTGCAATTGAGCCGAACTGCCGCAGCCAATATGGCTGCTTGTGCTGCGAACACTATATCTGTCACAGCGATGAAGAAGACCTGCTCAAGCTGGCGAGTTTGCAGTATGTGATCAATGCGGTGCGTAATGCAGCGCCCGATACGGCCCATGCTGAAGCGCTGTACAAAGAATTGTCGATCCGAATCGAGTTCATCCTAGAGGCGCTTGGCGAGCGTTCGGATGCGGTGAAACAGTTGGTCGAAACGATCAAGGTCAGGGTGTTTGAATACGGTGAAATCACGCCTTTCTGGGAAAGCCGCTTGAGCCGTTATGAAAAAATGGGGGTGGTATTTTGAACGCTGTTGTCCAGTCCATCGGCAGTCTATTTTCCAGCGGACAGTTTCCGCCTGCCAGTGAGCCAGATAAGACGCCGCAACTCTACGGGAAGCCCACGCCCGATTTCGCTCTTTGTCGTGATGAGAAGGGCAACGCCACGGCGGTATATGGTGAGTCTGTGTGGGACTTTAACCCATACCGGCTGAGTGCAAAAAAACTCAGCAGAATATTTTTTGATAGGGTGCTCGACGAAAGTGGTCAAGAGCAGCAGGCGCTGATCGATGAAGCCAAGCATCTGCTGTATTGCCTGATCTATTTTGCCGGTGGTGGGCGAATAGGTGGGCTGAGCGCAAGCACATTTATCCAGTATTGGGGAGTGCTGCGCCTAGCCATGCAGTTCTGCTATGAGCAGAAAAAAAAGCCCATGGTTGGCGTGCTGTCCTTACAGCAGCTCTTTACTGTTCCAGTTTGTCTGGCGGCTTTTATTGGCCAAATTAGCTTCGGTAAAAAGTTTCTTGCTGGAATTTTGCATGGCTTGGCTCGGGTGGGCGAAGAACGGCTGGGGTATGCCTCGCTCAATCCCGCCAACTTTGATCTGAAAACTCCCGAGAGCAAGCAGCATTCGGTTATTCCGACGCGAATCTATTTGAATGTCATCAACCTTACTGGCGATCTGCTCGATCAGCTTTATGCAGGTGTTGGACGTTTCGAGTCTTTTATCGCCTGCTTTGACGATGAGCATTACGGCATTGTTCATAGCTGTCAGAGAAATCGGGGTCTCGGTGGCAAGGCACACAGGCGACCCGATATGGCGCAAGCGATCAAGGATCACGGTCTTCAGTGTTTGCCGGTGAGTTTGAGTGTTCTCATAAGAGGAACCTGCAACGGGTCTTGATCCAGATGCAGCATGTGGTGAAAACGGTGATCCACCTTTATACCGGCATGCGCGATCAGGAGGTGATGCGAATGTCGTATCACTGTTTGTCCGATCAAGTCGTCAGACATGCAGTTGTCGATGATCAGGGCATTGAGCGTGATAAGCCGCAGTCAGTAAACGTCCTTTCGACCACCACAAAGTTCACCGGTTACAAAAAAGAAGTCGCATGGTTCGCGCCGGTGGAGGTCGTCAGGGCGGTCGAAGTCGCCCAGGCGATTTGTCGCGGCCTCGCCAAACTCTACAAAATCGAGTTGGATGCCAGCTGCTCGCTGTTTCTCAAGCCTTCCATCGTTGGTTATACACGGAACATGGCCGAGGTCGGCGTTCCGATTTTTACGGCTAGAGCAACACAAGAAACTGCTTTGTACAGCCTGTCGATCCAGTCAGAGGACTTGCAGGAGCTGGCGCAGAGCGATCCTTCTCGGGACTTTTATAATGAGCCAGCGTTTGCAATCGGCCAGCCCTGGCCGCTGAAAAGTCATCAGTTTCGGCGCTCGCTGGCATTCTATGGCAGCAGTAGCGGTTTTCTTTCGTTGCCGACGGTGCGGGTGCAGTTCAAGCAAATGACGATTGAAATGGCGCGCTATTACTCGAATCACTACGAGAACCTACGCACCGTTTTTGGCTACTACGACGACAAGAAGAAAGACTTTGTCCTGCCAAGCAATCACTTCGCCTTCGAATATCAGATGGCCATGCCCATGTCGGTGGCGAACCAGTTGATTGCCGATCTTCTGTTTAGAGAGGAACCGCTGTTCGGCGGCACCGGCTCGTACATGGAGAAACAGAAACAGCGGGTCAAGGCGGGTGAAATTCAGATTGAAGATGTGCGCGCTGACACCGAACAACGGGTTAAAAGCGGTGCAATCAGCTACCGTCCGACACTGCTGGGTGGCTGTACCAAGGTGGGCCGCTGCGACGCTTTTATGCTCGGTGACTACACAGTATGTACGAGCTGCGATGGCGCCATTATCGAGCGTAAGAAGCTGATTGCTGCCATTGAGGACGCTCGGTGCGAGTTGTCCAATTACTCAGAAGACTCGGGCGAATATCAGATCGTCAAGGCCGAGCTTGATCGCCTAGTCGCCTTCAAAGCCCGCCTGATCGACTCAGTGGAGGTTTAACGATGAAGTCTGGTGACGGAGCAGGCAAGGGGCTGGGCGCTTGCGAGGAAGCCTTGCAGCGCCTCCTGGTTGAAAAGCCTGTTGTGCCCGAGCATGTGGGCTTAGACCTGTCGAAGCTTACTGCCAGCATAGTCAGTCTGGAAGCTGGATTTGACCGTGGCTACTTGAAGAAGTCGCGTAAAGCGCATTTACCAATACTCGCTAAGATCGAAGCTTGTCGTGCTGGGGTGCCAACTCGCTTGAAAAACGCCTATGGGATGCCGCTGACCAGTTCCGCGCCAACTCGGGTTTGAAGGCGCAGGAATACTCCGGCCCTATCCTTGGTTTGATCTTCCTGCGCTTTGCAGAGGTGCGTTTTGCATTGCTGCGCACCAAGCTTGAAGCGGAAGGTGCTTCAGCGCGCAGAGCTAGTCGGGTAGATGTACCTGAGGCCTACCATGCGGAAAGCACGCTGTACCTAAGTCAGGAAGCGCGCTTCGATCACCTGCTAACCCTTCCCGAGGCATCCGACATCGGCGGTGCAGTCAACGCTGCCATGCGCGAGATCGAGAAGCACAACCCCAAGCTTGCTGGCGTGCTGCCCAAGACCTACAACTTGTTCACCAGCACCTTGCTCAAGGAGCTGTTGAAGAAGGTCTCCGAGATACCGGCCACCCTCGACTACGACGCCTTTGGCCGCATTTACGAATACTTCCTCGGTGCTTTCGCCATGAGCGAGGGCCAGGGCGGTGGCGAGTTCTATACCCCAAGCAGCATCGTGCGCCTGCTCACCGAAGTGATTGAGCCCTTCCACGGTCGGATTCTTGACCCCGCCTGCGGGTCGGGTGGCATGTTCGTACAGTCGGCGCGCTTTGTGGCTGAACACCAGAAAAATCCTGCCGCCGAACTCTCCATCAGCGGCGTCGAGAAAACCGATGAGACCGGCCGGCTGTGTCGCCTCAACCTGGCAGTACATGGGCTGGAAGGCCAGATAAGCCATGGCGGTAACATAAACAGTTACTACGACGATCCGCACAATGCCGTCGGCCAGTTCGACTTCGTGCTGGCCAATCCGCCGTTCAATGTCAATGCCGTAGACAAAGAGCGCCTGACCGACATGGTTGGCCCTGGTCGCCGCTTTCCCTTCGGCCTGCCGCGCACCGACAACGGCAACTACCTGTGGATTCAGCTCTTCTACTCGTCGCTGAACGCCCAAGGCCGTGCCGGCTTCGTTATGGCCAACTCGGCCTCCGACGCGCGCTCCTCCGAGCAAGAACTGCGGCAGCAGCTGATTGAAGCGCGGGCCGTGGACGTGATGGTCGCCGTCGGCACCAATATGTTCTACACCGTCACTCTACCCGTTACCTTGTGGTTCCTCGACAAGGGCAAGGCCAAGACTTCACGGGCAGATACCGTACTGTTTATCGACGCCCGCCATATCTACCGCCAGATTGACCGTGCTCACCGCGACTGGACGGCCGCCCAGATCGGCTTTATTGCCAATCTGGTGCGCCTGTATCGCGGCGAAGCACTCGACCTCACCCTTGGCGGTGCGGATGCCGCAGTCAAACTCAAAGAAATCTTCGGCGATCAGCCCGTCTACGCCGACGTGCAGGGCCTGTGCAAGGCCGCCACGTTGCAAGAGATCGAGGCCCAAGGCTGGTCGCTCAATGCCAGCCGCTACGTCGGCGTAGCACCCGGCGAAGAGGTGAGTGATGAGGAATTCAGGGAGCAGCTGGAAACCCTGAACGAGGAACTGGTTTCGCTAAATGCTCAAGCGCGACAACTGGAGCAAACCATTGCTGCGAACGTAGCAAGGATTCTGGAGGCGTAATGCGGTTCTCTGATTTTGTAACGCTTCAGCGGGGGTTCGACCTCACCAAAACAGGAATGCGGGAAGGCCCTTATCCCGTAGTCGGATCAACATCGATTATCGGTTATCACGACGAATTCAAGATTGCACCGCCTGGCGTAGTCACAGGGCGAAGTGGCTCTCTAGGCATTGTGCAGTACGTCTCAGAAAAATATTGGCCGCATAACACATCACTTTGGGTGAAAGACTTCAAGGGCAACGATCCGAAGTTCGTCTATTACTGCATGCAGGGTATGGACTTCGCCCGATTCAATGCCGGTGCCGGAGTGCCTACGCTCAACCGCAACCACCTTGACTCCCTAGAGGTTGAAGTTCCCGCACTTCCTGTCCAACAACGCATCGCGGGCATCCTGTCGGCTTACGACGAACTGATTGAGAACAACCAGCGACGCATCAGTATTCTGGAATCGATGGCTCGCGCCCTCTACCGCGAATGGTTCGTTCACTTCCGCTTCCCCGACCACGAGAACCACCCCCTCGTACCGTCCCCCTACGGCGAAATTCCGCAGGGGTGGGAGCGAGCAACTTTCGCGCAAGCCGCAGTCTTTGAGAATGGTGATCGAGGAAAGAACTATCCAAGCGGTAGCGACTTTATTGGATCTGGCATTCCGTTCATTAATGCAGGGCATCTTGTGGATGGCGCAGTCGATCTCTCAGGCATGAACTACATTTTGGAAGAAAAGTTTGAGCAGCTACGCAGCGGGAAGATTCGCAAAGGCGATCTTCTTTTTTGCTTGAGAGGATCTCCGGGACGGACCGCAAGGACGGCGAAACTTTGTTGTGGTGCAATCGCGTCATCGCTTGTGATTATCCGGCCAACTGAACGTGCGAACGAAGCGTTTCTCTATTACACACTTGCTGGAGAAGTTGGCAAGCGGATGGCGACGGAGTTGAACAATGGTGCGGCACAGCCCAATGTTTCCGTGGGTAGCGTTCAGAAGTACCCACTCGTTCTGCCGACAATGGATATTCTGAGCAAATTTGCGAATTCGATCGAGCCAATCTGGAGGCAAATAGAGATGCATCGGGATCAATTATCGAACCTGAAGAAACAACGCGATCTCCTGCTGCCGCGCCTGCTCTCCGGCCAGATCAATGTAGATTGATCCGCATGAGCATGAAAAAGAACCTGAGTAAGCTGGAGCGCGTGCCGTTACGCGAGGCTTGGAAGCATGAGGCCAATTCATCTCCTACCGCGCTAGCCCTTTGGTTAGATTGATCTCAAGGACACCGAGAAATGAGCGCTTACGCCTACAGTGAAGACCAGCTCGTCGAGCAACCTGCCATTGGATTGTTTGCCGATCTTGGCTGGCAGACGCTGTCGGCAATGGAAGAAACCTTCGGCGCCAGCGGCACTCTGGGACGCGAAACCAAGAGCGAGGTCGTTCTGGCCGCCCGCCTGCGCGCGGCTCTGTGCAAGCTCAACCCAACGCTGCCTGCTGAGGCTATCACCACCGCCATCGACGAGCTGACTCGCGACCGCTCCGCCATGCTTGCGGAAGCAGCCAATCGCGAGACCTATCAACTGCTCAAGGAAGGTATCACGGTGTCCGTGCCTGACCATGAACATGGTGGCCAGAAGATTGAGCGCTTGCGTGTAGTGGACTGGGAGTGGCCGCAGAACAACGACTTCCTGCTGGTCAGCCAATTCAGCGTGACCGGCGCTCTCTATACCTGCCGCCCCGACTTAGTGGGCTTCGTCAATGGGTTGCCCTGGGTGGTGATCGAACTGAAGAAACCCGGCGTACCTGCACGCGCGGCATTCGACGAGAACCTGACACACTACAAACAGCAGATTCCTGGGCTGTTTTGGTTTAACGCATTGATGATTGCCTCCAACGGCACGGACAGCTTAGTAGGCTCGCTGACCGCCGACTGGGAGCGTTGGGTCAGATGGAAGCGCATCGAGCGCGAAGATGAGCCGCGCCGAGTGTCGCTGGAAGTGATGCTGCGGGGTACATGCGACCCCTACCGCCTGCTGGATTTGGTGGAGAACTTCACGCTGTTTTCTGAACACAAGGCCGGGCTGGTCAAAATTATTGGGCAGAACCACCAGTTCCTAGGGGTGAACAATGCCATTGCCTCGATGCTGGAAGCGCGCAAGCTGGGCCATGGGCGCGGTGGAGTGTTCTGGCAGACTCAGGGCAGCGGCAAGAGTTTTTCGATGGTGTTCTTCGCCCAAAAAGTGCTGCGCAAGCTGGTCGGCAACTGGAGCTTTGTGGTCGTAACCGACCGCGTGGAGCTGGATGAGCAGATTGCCAAGACCTTCAAGGCCACTGGAGCGGTGAGCGAGGCTGAAGGTGATGAGTGCCATGCCGCCAGTGGTGCTCACCTGCGCGAACTGCTACGCGGCAACCACCGCTATGTGTTCACCCTGGTGCATAAATTTCAGACGCCGGAGATGCTCTGTGACCGCTCGGATGTGATCGTACTCACCGACGAGGCGCATCGCAGCCAATACGACACGCTGGCGCTGAACATGCGTGCGGCATTGCCCAAAGCGATGTTTCTGGCCTTTACCGGCACGCCGCTGATTGCCGGCGAAGAGCGCACCAAGGAAATATTCGGCGACTACGTTTCTATCTATGACTTTCAGCAGTCCATCGAAGACGGCGCCACCGTGCCGCTGTTCTACGAGAACCGCACGCCAGAATTACAGCTTATTAACCCGGACCTGAACGAGGATATCTACCAGCTGATCGAAGATGCCGAACTCGACCCGGACCAAGAAGCCAAGCTGGAGCGCGAACTGGGCCGGCAATATCATCTGATCACCCGTGATGACCGGCTGGACACCGTGGCGGCCGACATCGTGCGGCACTTCTTAGGCCGTGGCTTCGTTGGCAAGGCGATGGTGGTGTGCATCGACAAAGCCACCGCGCTGCGCATGCACGACAAGGTTAAACAGCACTGGGCTGCTGAAACCGCGCAGGTGCGGAAAGAACTGGGGGAACTCGCATACCAATCACATAACGGCGGAATGACCCCAGACCAGGCAAGACGCGATGTGCGCGCAGCCGAACTGAAACAGCGCCTAGAGGTGCTGACCAGTACCGACATGGCGCTGATTGTTTCACCAGGGCAAAACGAAATTCAGCAAATGCAGAGCCTTGGGTTGGATATCGAGCCGCATCGCAAACGAATGTACGAGTCGAATCCGGGCTTGGATGAGAAGTTCAAGGACACCGAAGACCCGCTGCGCATCGCCTTCGTTTGTGCCATGTGGCTGACCGGCTTCGACGCACCAAGCTGCTCGACGATCTACCTCGACAAGCCGATGCGAAACCATTCGTTGATGCAGACCATTGCGCGTGCCAACCGAGTTTTCCCTGGCAAGCACAGTGGTGTCATCGTCGATTACGCCAATGTGTTCGCCTCCCTGGAAAAGGCGTTGGCCATCTACGGCGCGGGCAAAAATGGCAAGAAGCCGGTCAAAGACAAGCAGCAGCTGGTTGAAGACTTGCGTAAGACTGTGGCTGAAGCGACCACATTCTGCGCCGCTCATGGCGTGATATTGGATGAGATCGAGGCTACACCCGTTGGTGGCTTGGAACGCTTGCAGTGCATCGCTGACGCAATGAACGAACTGATCTCACCTGATTCATTGCGCCGTGACTTCTTTGCGCATGAAAGGCTGGTCAGCACGCTGTACCAGGCAGTCAAACCTGATCCGTCTGCGCTGGAGTTTGCCAGTCGTGTTGCCTGCATATCCACGCTGGCTGATTGTATCCGCACCAGTCTGAGCCCGAACCCGCCTGACATTTCGCTGGTAATTAATAACATCAACAGTTTGCTGGATGACTCCATCACCGGGCATGCCATCCGCGAGGAAGGGCCACCAGCGCTGGACCTATCAAAGATAAACTTCGAAGCATTGGCCAAGCGCTTCAAAGAAGCCAAGCACAAGAACACCGACCTTGAGCAACTAAAGGCGGCGATTCGTGCCAAGCTTGAAAAAATGATTCAGCTGAACCGCACTCGCGCCGACTTTGCCGAGAAATTTGAAGCGCTGATTGAGAGCTACAACGCTGGCAGTCGCAGTATTGAAGAGCTTTATCAGGAGCTGCTAGACCTAAGTAACAACTTGAATCAGGAGCAGGAGCGGCATGTCCGCGAGAACGTGACTGAGGAAGAGCTGGTCATCTTCGACATCCTCACTCGTCCTGCCCCAGACCTCAGCCCGGAAGAGCGTACTGCGGTCAAGAAGGCCGCCCGCGAACTGCTGGCCCGCCTCAAGGAGTTGCTCGTCATCAACTGGCGACAGAAATCCACAGCACGCTCACAATTGAAGTTAGCCATCGAAGACACTCTGGACCTCGGCCTGCCTCGCGCCTATACACCTGAACTCTACAACCTGAAATGCTCAGCGGTGTTTGAGCATGTGTATGAGAGTTACCCGGAGCGTAACTCGGGTGTGTATGCCTCGGCGCATTAGATAACTCCAGTTAGGGGACATTCAGTAATGCTGCACATGCGGATCGGTGCAGGGTGTAACCACTGTCTCTACCGCGCGCCCTATTGTGCGAGCAGCCCGCAGGGTATCGCTGGTAATTTATCGCGTAAATACTCAAGCCGAGCAGGCTGATTTACTCACGCCTCACCGGTTGTACTTAGCGCTTGGCTTAAAGACAGAACTGCAATGCGATTACCGATGACGCCTATGCATCCGGTGATCGCACTGCAGCTGGCAATTATCTAATTGCCTCTCCGCCCATGCCTGCGTGATATCGGTTTGCAGAAGCCCTGGCAGGTGAAAATATAGGGCGAGTAGAAACGACGGCACGCTCCAGCTTTCTATAGGCGACCATAGACTGGGCAAGGAGATATTCTCCCGTCATGTCTGGCTGCCCATCTGCTCGGCGCGCATAAATTGCTACAGCTGACCACACCTCCCACACTTCACGTGACTGCCATACGCTCGCCACTTCATCAGTATCTTCTTCTGTAACAACCTGGCACCGCGCTCTCACTTTCTCATGGATTCTGCGCACTTCTGGATTCTCATCTAGCTCACGCAAAAAATGCTGCGCAACATATGGGTCGAGGTGATCTGCCCAAAACGCCCCTTGGTCTGTATAGGCCCGGCCCGGAGTGAGTGGTGCCAGGTGGTCAATGAGCAGGGAGACGTATTGTCGCGCCGTATCTTTGGGAGCGCCATTTACAGCAAGCAAATGCGCTGCACGGCGGGCGGCAGACCACTCAGCGAAAATAATTGCCGCGTCCGGCTGCCTTAGTGCAGCCTCCAAATTACGGAGCATCGGCTTCATCAGCCGGTAATGCTCATAGCCAAACAAGGCGGCCGTGACTTCGAGGTATTCGGAGCGCGAGAGAAAGCTCAAACCTTTGGATTGGGCCTGCTGGTGTGCGTGATAGACGGGAGTAGAGAGAAAACTGCTCATCGGAGGAACCTCTAGATTATTGATAGTGGGACATCTGTGTTCGATGGCAACGATTTCCCGCATCAACTCAAGAGGTTGCGTGCAGTAGGGTGTAGCAGAGCCTTTTTTTAGTCGTTGCGTCTGCGGCGGGCGCCGATGAATCTGGGACGACTGTGACTTGAAGTGGTTTCTTTGTCCAGCCTGGTTTGAAGAGAAAATAAAAACAGGCTGCAACATCGCATCTGAGTGAGGGTGTCAATCTTTCTTCGGAATGGAGCTGGCTTGCTCTGGCAGACCTGTCAAACCAGCTCTTAATTAGGGGAGGTTTGTGTCAAACAAAGGGCTTGTGTTTGACGGTCAATAGGAAATCGCCGAAATAGCATCATAGGTAGGGATTACGGGCGATTCGGCGGTGTCAATGGAGGGAGCGTAAGTTGATACCGCGTACTACTGGCCGGACGACCCGCTGATCGCCGAACCCACGGCACGGGCCAAGCCGCGCAAATAAGTCTGGCGTCGCCTCGGCGGCGCGGGCAGAGCAAGAGCTTCGCGGATAAATCTGCTTATCAAGCAGCATATATATTATTGATTTTATTGGTTATTAGGTTTTCTGTAGGAGCGGGCCATGCCCGCGAAACGCATCGCGGGCATGGCCCGCTCAGGGGAATTGCGCACGCTCTGCATGGTAATCCGGCCCAGGACGCTCTGCGTCCGCTGTGCCGTGACGCGGAGCGTCTCGGGCTGCGTGCCCCCCCGATCAATCCAGGCGCAGATCCTCGCCGGCGGCCCGCAGCTCCAGATAGGCCCGATCCAGCGCATCGCGCAGGGTTTCGGTGAATACGTCGTTCGCATCGGCCCGCAGAGGTGCGGGCAGTTCATGCGCAGGGATTTGCCGCAGGGGACTGGTCTATGCTGAACAAAGCCTTGGGCGGCTATGAAAAAACGCTCGTCTGCTGTGGCCACCAGTAAATGCCCGCGGCGGTGTTGCGATTTCACAGCTCCCGAGGGCAAGAATCTCCACGGCTATGGCACTGCCGACGTTGTGGAGGTCGATTCATCGTGTGGCGTGAGGAGTCGGTATGAGCGAACCGTTGATTGCCCAACGAGGTCCCTTTGCGGTCGAGGTACAGGCCGGCAACGACTATTTCTGGTGCCGTTGCGGGCGTAGCGCCAGCCAGCCGTTTTGCGACGGCAGCCATAAGGGCACCGGCATCACGCCGCTGAAATACCACGTCGAACAGAGCGATACCCTGTATTTTTGCGGTTGCAAGCATACCCGCACACCGCCCTGTTGCGACGGTAGCCATAACAAGCTGTAGTCCAAGCAGCCAGCAAAGCCGGGGGGCACACCATGTATCGCAAGGTCTTCGCCAGTAAAGTATTCGATCGCAAGGTGGTGTTGATCACCGGCGGCTGCGCCGGTATCGGCCGTGCCCTGGCAGTGCGCCTGGCCCAGGCCGGCGCGCGCCTGGTGATTCTGGATCTGCAGCAGCAGGCGCTGGACAGCCTGGTGCAACACCTGGCCGATCATCACAACGCCGAGGCGCTGGGGCTGGTCTGCGACGTCGCCGATGCCGAGGCGGTGCAGCGTGCCGTCGCCCTGGCCGTCGAGCGTTTCGGTGGGATCGACGTGCTGGTCAACAACGCCGGGATCACCCACCGCAGCAGCTTCGCCGAGACCGAGCTGGCGGTGTTCCAGCGGGTCATGGCGATCAACTACTTCGGCGCCCTGCATTGCACCAAGGCGGCGCTGCCCAGCCTGACTGCCCGCTCTGGGCAGATCATCGTACTCAGTTCGCTGGCCGGCTTCGCCCCGCTGCTTTATCGCAGCGCCTACAACGCCAGCAAGCATGCCCTGCACGGCCTGTTCGAGACCCTGCGCTACGAACTCAAGGACAGCGGGGTCAATGTCATGTTGGTCTGCCCCGGCTTTACCGCCACCGACCTGCGCAAGAACGCCCTGGTCGGTGACGGTTCGGTGGCCCCACAGCCGCCACTGGCGATGGGCAAGGTCGCCTCGCCGCAGGACGTCGCCGAAGCCATCTACCGGGCGGCGCTCAAGCGCAAGCGGCTGTTGATCCTGTCCAACGTCGGTTGGCGGGCGCGGGTGCTGGCGCGCTTCTTCCCGCGCCTGTTCGAGCGGCTGCTACTGCCGCGCCTGTCCGGCATGAAGCCGCAACGCACGGGCCGCGCTTGACAGGCGGTGCAGGCGGCGACGTTCCGTAGGGCGGCTGCGGAGCGAAGCGACAACCTGCCAGCTTTTCTGCCGCGTCGGCGAACCGCGGTGCACTGCCTGCGGCGAGTGACACCCTACGTATCGCGGGTTACTCCAGGTTCTGGGCCGCCTGCAGACTGCCGCAGCAGGCGAGGCTCTCAGTCTTCGACCGGCGCGATATACAGCTCATAGACCTGTTCCAGATCCCAGAACGTCGCTTCGATCTTGTGCCCGTCGAGGTCGCGGACGAAGCAGCCGTAATAGGGCTCGCCGTATTCGGCGCGCGGACCGGGTTCACCTTCGCCGACCGCGCCGGCGTCCAGGGCTGCCTGGTAGAAGGCATGCACGGCGGCCTTGTCCGGCGCGACGAAACCGAAGTGAGTGCCGTTGCCGACAGTAGCCGGTTGACCATCGAATGGCGTCTGCACCCAGAACTCCGGGTATTGGCGACCATAGGCCACCGCCCCGGGGTGGGCGAGAATGCGTTTGCAGCCCAGGGTCGGCAGCACCCGATCGTAGAAGGCCACGGCCTGGTCGAACCTATTGGTGCCGAGCGAGACATGCGACAGGCTGCTGGGGTTGGCGTCGGCCATTGGGCAGTTCTCCTTGGTAATTGACCCCTAACAGCCTAGCCCGAATTCATTCCTCTGCCGGCAGCGTAGCGCGCAGCATGAACAGGCGAAACAGCACCACGCTGGCGAACAGCTGGAGAAAGCCGTTGGCGCTGTCGAGCAGCAGACTGAGCAGCACGTCCGCTTGCGCGCCCTCGGCCGGTTGGCTGGCCCAGGACAGCAGCCACAACGGCAGCATGACGCACAGCACGCAGGTCAGAATCTGCCAGAAGTAGCCGCTGGTCAGCTCGAAGCTCTCATGCAGCGCCTTGATCGGGCTCAGCCCGCGCAGCACCAGCAGGTACTCGGCGAATGCCAGCTTGATCATGATCCACAGGCCTGGCAGCACGAACAGCGAAGCGCCGAGCATGATCGCCAGGGTACTCAGACCCGCCAGCAGGGCAAAGCCCGGCCATAGGCGCAGGCTGGCGGCGAGCAGGTCGCGGTTGGCCGGCGCCTCGCCCCGGCTGCGCGCATCGAGGAACAGGATCAGCGCCGCGGTGTACAGCGGATAGAACAGCAGGCCCACCAGAATGCCGTAAGCCGCAGCGGCTTCGCCCCCGACCCGAGCGCTGACGATCTGCTGCACCAGCGCTTCGAGCACCACCAGGGGCAAGCACAGGCGGGCGATCGCCGCCAGGTTGTGGCTGAAGAAATACCAGGCATCGCGCAGGACGTGGAACGCATTCATGGGCAGGGGTCGCGGTCGAGTGAGCAGGGCGCCACTCTAGCCGATCGCGGCAGGCGCTCCAAATTCGCGACGCACGGGTTATGCAGGCGGGCAAGCGTGCCGGGTGGATCTGGCATACTGGCCGGCGTTCGTTACCCCAAGAGGATTGCCGGTGAAGAAAATCGCCGTATTCGCCGATGTACAGAACCTCTATTACACCGTGCGCCAGGCCTATGGCTGCCACTTCGACTACGCCGCACTGTGGGCCGACATCAGCCAGCACGGGCAGATCGTCGAGGCCTATGCCTACGCCATCGACCGTGGCGACGCCAAGCAGCAGCAGTTCCAGCAGATCCTGCGCAACCTCGGTTTCACCGTGAAGCTCAAGCCCTATATCCAGCGCAGCGACGGCTCGGCCAAGGGCGACTGGGACGTGGGCATCTGCATCGACATCATGGACAGCGCCCCGCGGGTCGACGAGGTGGTGCTGGCCTCCGGCGATGGCGATTTCGATCTGCTGCTGGAGAAGGTCCGCAGCTACGGGGTCGAGGCCGTGGCTTATGGCGTGCCGGGGCTGACCGCGCAATCGCTGGTGCGGGCGGCCAGTCGCTATGTGCCGATCGAAGGCGCGCTGTTGTTGCGCAGCTAGTGGTTGCTGGGCAGCTGGTGTGCTGTCTCGGAATTATTGTTTCGCTGCCACCGGCCCGAAAGGTGCGCCATGCGCACCGGGGCAGTGCTGCTTAGGCTGCGTGTGGACAGCTGTTCATGCTCAGCCGATCACCCCGAAGCCGCGCGCCAGCAATGCCGCCAGCAACGGCAGGATCAGCAGCAACAGCAGCTCCAGGCGGATCACCAGGGTCACCAGCCGGCCCCGGGGGGCGCTGAGCTGCGGCAGCTGGCCGGCCTTGAGGGCGCCGCGCCAGCCGAGGAACAGTTTGGTCGGCAGGATCGACAGCAGGCCGATCAGCACGAACAGGCCGAGCTTGGCGTGGAACAGGCCGTTGTGCAGGTAGTAGTCCAGGCCCTTGCCGAACCAGACCGCGCGGACGGCGCCGCTGACCAGCACCAGCCCGGCGCTCGCCCCGTAGGCGGCGTCGATGCGCAGCAGGCGGCGCGCCCGCTGCAGGTCCAACGGTTGCTTGAACAGGCCGTGTTCGAGGGTCAGCAGGGCGAACAGCAGAAAGATCGACAGGTAATGCAGGTAGGCGGCAATGGCTTCGGCCATGGCGGATTCCTCTCAGTCGGCGCAGCGCGCGGGCATGGCGGCGAACCAGCGATCAGCGCGGGTCAGGCGGTAAGCATAGGCACCGAGACTCAGGCTGCGCAGCAACATGAAACCCAGGAAGGCCAGCCACAGGCCATGATTGCCCAGGGGTTGCAGCCACCAGCCCAGTGCCAGCCCCGGCAGCAGGGCAAGCAGCATGGCATCGCGCATCTCGCGCGCGCGGGTGGCGCCGATGAACAGGCCGTCGAGCAGGTAGCTCCACACCGCGATCAGGGGCAGCAGCGCCAGGTAGGGCAGGTAGTCGAGGGCCAGGGCGCGCACCGCTGCGATGTCGGTTTGCAGGTAGATGAACCAGTGTCCGCCGAACCCGAACAACAGGGCGAAGCCGAGGCTGGCCAGCAGTGACCAGCCACCGGCGACGATCAGGCTGCGGCGCAGCGCGTTGCGGTCGCGGGCGCCGAGGGCATGGCCGCACAGCGCCTCGACCGCATGGGCCAGGCCATCGAGGGCATGGGCGCTGAGCAGCAGGCCATTGAGCAACAGGGCGTTGGCCGCCACCGTAGCATCGCCCAGGCGGGTGCCCTGCACTGTGATCAGGAAGAACACCAACTGCAGGGCCAGGGTGCGGATGAAGATGTCGCGATTGACCGCCAGCAGCGGCCGCCAGCTCGGCCAGCGGCGCAGCGCCGGCCAGTCGATCCGCCCGGCATAACGCTGCAGGGCGCTGCGCGCCAGCCACAGCCCCAGCAGCGCGCCACTCCATTCGGCGATCACCGAAGCCCAGGCCGCCCCGGCCACGCCCCAGTGCAAGCCGAGGACGAACAGCAAATCCAGCGCCACATTGAGCAGGTTGGTGGTCAGCAGGATCGCCAGCGGCCCGCGGGCATTCTGGGTGCCGAGCAGCCAGCCGATCAGGGCATAGCTGGCCAGCGTCGCGGGCAGGCCGAGCAGACGGATCTGCAGGTAACCGCGGGCCAGCGCATCGAGCTGCGCCGAGGGCTGCATCAGGCTCAGCGCCGCGGCGCTGAACGGTAGCGCCAGGAGGATCAAGGCCAGTGCCAGCAGCCCGCCGAGCAGCAGGCCCTGCAGCAACACCTGGCGCAATGCGCTGCCGTCTTGCCGGCCGGCGGCCTGGGCGGCGAAGCCGGTGGTGCCCATGCGCAGGAAACCCACGGCCCAGGTCAGCAAGGTGTACAGGCTGCCGCCGATCGCCACTGCCGCCAGTTGCTGGGCATGGGGCAGATGACCGATCACCGTGCTGTCGACCAGGGCCACCAGCGGCACCGACAGGTTGGACAAGATCATCGGCGCAGCCAGCGCCCAGACCCGTTTGTGGGTCGGCGCGTGCTGCCAGGCAGCGAGCAGTGCGGACATGGCGACTCCGGGAAAACGCCGATTATAGACAAGGGCGGGTTCGATAGTGCTGTTTCGACTATGCCTGCCGCGCTATAGCAGCAAGCGTTTCTTGGCCGCGCCGTCGCCTGACTAGACTTGAAGCAGGCAATCGGCGATGACCGCGAATCGAAACGGTCGAGGAGGTGGCTCATGCACATGGCACAAACCCTGGAGCGCAGCCTGCGGCGGGCGCATTGTCAGTTCAAACTGGTCGAGCACATGCCCTCGGCCACCAGCCTGGAGTCGGCGCGCAAGGCCGGAATCCCCGCTTCACGAATGGCCAAGTCGGTGATTCTCGACGATCGTCGCGGGCACTATCTGATGGCCGTGTTACCGGCCAATCGGCAACTGGATCTGAACAAGGTACACAAGGGCACGCAGCGCTGGCAGCTCAGTGGCGAGCAAGCGCTGGCGGCTTTGTTCAAGGATTGCGAGCGCGGCGCGGTACCGGCGCTGGGCGAGGTCTATGGCCTCGACATGTTGATCGATCCGATGCTGGTGCGCCAGCAGGACATCTACCTGGAAGCCGGGGATCACGAAAGCCTGGTGCACATGCCGGTCGACGAGTTTTTCAAACTGGCGCCCAACGCCGAGGTTTGCGACCTCTGCGCCTGAGTTGAGGCATATGACGCGGTTGCCGCCAGCTGACCGGGCGTCATGTGCGGCTTTGCCGTGCCGTTCTCATCGCTGCAGGGCGGCTCGGCTATAGTGACTGGCTCCTGCACCCGCCATTTCGTTGGAGCCTGCAATGCCGAACAAAGGACTGCTTCTGGCACTTGTCCTGAGCCTGCTCAGCGCCTGTGATTCCTCCACCCCCGAACCCGCCAAAGTCAAACCGGACGCCGCCGTGACCAGCGGCGGGGCGCCCAGACCGCTCAGCGAGCGCGCGGCGGTGGCCGCACGCTATGCCGGCCGCGAGCTGAACGTGGTGGACGTCTCCGAAGTGCAGGTGGATGGCGCCAGCGCGCTGGCGGTGAGCTTTTCCGTGCCGCTCGAGCCCGAGCAGGATTTTGCCGGGCGCCTGCACCTGGTCGACAGCAAGAGCGGCAAGGTCGACGGCGCCTGGGAGCTGAGCGACAACCTGATGGAGCTGCGTCTGCGTCACCTGGAACCGCGACGCAAGCTGGTGCTGACGGTGGATGCCGGGCTGCAGGCGCTGACCGGCACGCAACTGGCCACAGAGCACCTCAGCCGCCTGCAGACCCGCGACCTGCAGGCCAGCGTCGGCTTCGCCAGCCGCGGCTCTCTGCTGCCGACCCGCCTGGCCGAGGGCCTGCCGGTGATCGCGCTGAACGTCGATGCGGTCAACGTCGAGTTCTTCCGCATCAAGCCGCAGGCGCTGCCGGCCTTTCTCGGCCAGTGGGGGCGCAGCAGCAACCTCGACACCTGGGAGGCGCAACAGCTGCTGCCGATGGCCGAGCTGGTCTACGGCGGGCGCTTCGACCTCGACCCGGCGCGCAACACCCGCGAGACCCTGCTCTTGCCGATCGCCGGCCTCGAACCGTTGCAGCAGCCCGGGGTGTACCTGGCGGTGATGCGCGCCGCCGGCAGCTACGGCTATTCGCAGCCGGCCACCCTGTTCAGCTTGAGCGACATCGGCCTGTCCGCCCACCGTTACCGCAACCGTCTGGACGTGTTCACCCAGGCCCTGGCCGGCGGCGCGGCGCTGGCCGAGGTCGAACTGCAGTTGCTCGACGATCGGGGCCGCTTGCTCGCCGCGGGCAAGACCGACGCCGCCGGCCACGCCGAGCTGGCGCTGGCGGCCAAGGCCGAGGTGCTGCTGGCGCAGCTGGGCGAGCAGACCAGCCTGCTGCGCCTGAACGGCCCGGCGCTGGATCTGGCCGAGTTCGACATCGCCGGCCCCCAGGCGCACCCCCTGCAGTTCTTCGTGTTCGGCCCGCGCGACCTCTATCGTCCCGGCGAAACCGTGCTGCTCAACGCCCTGCTGCGCGATGCCGACGGCCGCGCGGTCAAGGCGCAGCCGGTGAGCGTCGAGGTGCGCCGGCCGGACGAGCAGGTCAGCCGCAAGTTCGTCTGGCAGGCCGACGCCTCTGGTCTCTACCAGTACCAACTGGCATTGGCCGAGGAGGCGCCGACCGGGCGCTGGCAGCTGCTGTTCGACCTGGGCGACGGCAAGCCGCAGCTCTATGAGTTCGCCGTCGAGGACTTCCTGCCCGAGCGCCTGGCGCTGGAACTCAAGGGCAGCGAGGCACCGTTCAAACCGGCCGACAGCGCCCGCTTCCAGGTCGAAGGGCGCTACCTGTATGGCGCGCCAGCCGCTGGCAACCGCCTCAGCGGCCAGCTCTACGTGCGCCCGCTGCGCGAGGCGCTGGCCAGTCTGCCGGGCTACCAGTTCGGTTCGGTCACCGAAGAGGAGCTGAGCCAGGACATCGAACTGGACGAAACCAGCCTGGACCAGCAGGGTCAGGCCAGCCTGGCCATCGACAGCCGCTGGGCGCAGGCCAAGTCGCCGCTGCAGCTGATCCTCCAGGCCAGCCTGCAGGAGTCCGGCGGCCGGCCGATCACCCGCCGCCTGGTCCAGCCGGTGTGGCCGGCCGAGCGCCTGCCGGGCGTGCGCGGGCTGTTCGACGGCGAGCAGGTCGACTCAGGCAGCCTGGCCGAGTTCGAGGTGCTGGTGGCCGATGCCGCCGGCAACAAGCTGGCCGCCGAGCAACTCAGCGTGCGCCTGGTCCGCGAACGCCGCGACTACTACTGGAACTTCTCCGCCAGCGACGGCTGGAGCCACAACTACACCGAGAAGTTCCTCACCCTCAACGAGGAAAGCCTCAAGGTCGCCGCCGGCGGCACGGCCAAGATCGCTTTCCCGGTGGAGTGGGGCCCCTATCGCATCGAGGTGATCGACGCCCAGACCGGCCTGCTCAGCAGCTTGCGTTTCTGGGCCGGCTACCGCTGGCAGGACAACGCCGACGGCGGCGCGGTGCGCCCGGACCAGGTCAAGCTGGCGCTGGACCAGCCGGCCTACGGCGACGGCGACACCGCCAGGGTCACGGTCACCCCGCCGGCCGCCGGCAGCGGCTACCTGCTGGTCGAGTCCAGCGACGGCCCGCTGTGGTGGCAGGAGATCGCGGTGCCGGCCGAGGGCAAGACCTTCGACATTCCGCTTGCCAGGGACTGGGCGCGGCATGACCTGTACGTCAGCGCCCTGGTGATTCGCCCCGGCGAGCGCAAGAGCAATGCCACGCCCAAGCGCGCGGTCGGCCTACTGCATCTGCCGCTGCAGCGGGCGCCGCGCCAGTTGGCGCTGAGCCTGACGGCAACCGAACAGATGCGCCCGAACCAGCCGCTCAAGGTCAAGCTGCAGGCGCGCAACGCCGACGGCAGCGTGCCTGAGCAAGTGCGGGTGCTGCTCGCTGCGGTGGACGTCGGCATCCTCAACATCACCGACTACGCCACCCCCGACCCGTTCGCCAGCCTGTTCGGCCGCAAGGCCTACGGCGCCGATCAGCTGGATGTCTACGGGCAACTGATCGAAGCGGGCCAGGGCCGCGTAGCCAAGCTGGCCTTCGGCGGCGACGCGGCGTTGGCCGGCGGCGGCAAGCGCCCGGACACCAGCGTGCTGATCGTCGCCCTGCAGAGCCAGCCGCTGCTGCTGGACGCGCAGGGCGAGGGCGAAGTCAGCCTGGACATCCCCGACTTCAACGGCGAACTGCGCCTGATGGCCCAGGCCTGGACCGACGAGCGCTACGGCATGGCCGAGGCCAAGACGCGGGTCGCCGCACCGTTGATCGCCGAGCTGTCGGCGCCGCGTTTCCTCGCCGGTGGCGACCAGACCAGCCTGGCCCTGGATTTGAACAACCTGTCCGGCCAGGCCCAGCAACTACAGGTGCAGCTGCACGCCGAGGGCCAGCTGAGCCTGGTCGAACCCGCCAAGGCGCAGCAGTCGCTCGATCTGGCCGCCGGCCAGCGCCACATCCTGCGCATCCCGGTGCACGCCCTCGGCGGCTATGGCCAGGGTCGGATCAAGGTCGAGGTGCTGGGGCTGCACCTGCCCGGCGAGGATTTGCCGCCGCTGCGCCGCGAATGGAGCCTGGGCGTGCGCCCGGCCTATCCGGCGCAGCTGCAGCACTTCCGCGCGGTGCTCAAGGGCGACACCTGGAGCCTGCCGGCCGGCGCCCTGGAGGCCTTCGAAGCGGCCGGGCTGGAGGCGCGCCTGGAACTGTCCAGCCGGCCGCCGCTCAACCTCGGTGAGCAGATCCGCGCGCTCAAGGCCTACCCCTATGGCTGCCTGGAGCAGACCGCCAGCGGCCTCTATCCGTCGCTGTATGCCGATGCCGCGTCACTGCAGAAGCTGGGCCTGGAAGCCGAACCGGACGCGCAGCGTCGGCGCGCCATCGAACTGGGCATCGAGCGCCTGCTCGGCATGCAGCGGCACAACGGCGGTTTCGCCCTGTGGGGTGCCGATGGCGACGAGGAATACTGGCTGAGCGCCTATGTCAGCGACTTCCTCCTGCGCGCCCGTGAGCAGGGCTTCGGCGTGCCGGCCGAGGCGTTGAACAAGGCCAGCGAGCGGCTGCTGCGCTATGTGCAGGAGCGCAACCTGATCGAGGCTGACTACAGCGACGACGCCGAGCACAGCCGCTTCGCCGTGCAGGCCTATGCCGCTTACGTACTGGCGCGCAGCCAACAGGCACCGCTCGGCGCCCTGCGCAGCCTGTATGAGCGCCGCAGCGACGCGCAGTCCGGCCTGCCGCTGGTGCACCTGGCTGTGGCCTTGCAGAAAATGGGCGATCAGCCGCGCGCCGACGATGCCCTGGCCGCCGGCCTGGCGCGCAGCCGCGACAATCGGCGCTGGCTGGGCGACTACGGCAGCGCGCTGCGCGACCAGGCGCTGATCCTCGCCCTGCTCGAGGAGCATGACCTGGCCGCCGGCAGTCGCGAACAGCGCCTGTTCGCCCTGGCCGACGAGGTCGCCAGCCAGCAGTGGCTGTCGACCCAGGAGCGCAACGCGCTGTACCTGGCCGGGCGCAGCCTGCTGGCCAAGCCCGAGCCGGCCTGGACTGCTGCGCTCAACAGCGGTGCCTTCGCCTTCGAGCTGAGCGGTGCCCAGCCTGGCCTCAAGCTGGATGGCAGCGAGCTGGCCGCGCCCCTGACCATCAGCAACCCGGGCGACACAGCGCTGTACCAGCAATTGACCCTGTCCGGCTACCCGGTCAAGGCGCCAACCGCCGGTGGCGAGAACCTCAGCATCTACCGCGAATACCTGGGCATGGACGGCCGGCCGCTGGACCTCGGCGCCCTGCGTAGCGGCGAACTGGTGCTGGTGCACCTGGTGGTGGCGGCCAAGCAGCGGGTGCCGGACGCCCTGGTGGTCGACCTGCTGCCGGCCGGCCTGGAACTGGAGAACCAGAACCTGGCGCAGAGCGCCGCCAGCCTGGCGGACGCCGGCAGCGCGGTGCAGGACTGGCAGAAGTCGATGAGCAACGCACGGATCAAGCACCAGGAGTTCCGTGGCAACCGCTATGTCGCGGCCCTGGATGTCAGTGGCTACGACAGCAGCCACCTGCTCTACCTGGCCCGCGCCGTCACTCCCGGCAGCTACCGCGTACCGCCGCCACAGGTGGAGTCCATGTACCGGCCGAACTGGCAGGCGCTGGGGGAGGCGCCGGGACGGCTGGTGGTCAAGGAGCGTTAGTAACAGGCGGCGTGCTACCCGTGGGAGCGGCTGGGCGGCACTCCGCTTCAGCCGCGAAGCTTCGCGGATAAATCCGCTCCCACGGGGTTGTGGCGCGCCTTCAACCAGGGTGTCGCATATGACGCCTGGCCTGCGTGCGATGTGCGAGGCGAGCTTTGCCTGGCAGGATGTTCAGCTAATCAGCCCGCCGAGCAGCCACAGACCGAAAAACAGCCAGATCAATCCGGCGATGATCGAGCGGCGCAAGAAGGCGCGCACGGCGGTGTAGAGCAGTAGCAGGCCAATTACCAGCACCACCATGCCGAGCAGTGACGGAGTAATGCCGAGCGCCTTGGACATGCCATCGATAAAACCGCCGATCGCATCGCCCAATAGGCCGAGGAATCCGCTCAGGCCTTCGACGATGAAGCGGATGACCGCGCCGAACGCCTGGCCGAGGGATTCAAAAAAACCTTCAACACTCATATTTTTTCTGTTCCAGTTTGTCTGGTGTAGTTGTTGCCGGGCGCCAGTGTGCCAGTCATTTGGTGGTATCGCTGGCCAATGGGCGTCCCTGGGCCACAAGGGCTGTCGCTGGATTCACTATACAAGGAGTTTCGTGTGCTTAAGTCGACCGGCCGGGGAACCGGGCTATGGCCTGTGCCGCGCTGCCCATGGCTGGCTGCGCCCCTGTGCCTGATGCTGGTGCTGCTCGCTGCCGACCGCCTGTTCCCGCTGCCGCTGCCGGATGACGATCTGGCGCGGGTGGTGCTGGCCGAGGACGGCACGCCGCTGTGGCGTTTCGCCGATGGTGACGGCGTGTGGCGCTACCCGGTCAGCCCAGACGAGGTTTCGCCCTATTACCTGGAGGCGCTGCTGACCTACGAGGATCGCTGGTTCTACCGCCATCCGGGGGTCAATCCGTTGGCCCTGGGCCGCGCGGCCTGGCAGAACCTGTCCGGCGGACGGCTGGTTTCCGGCGGCAGCACCCTGTCGATGCAGGTGGCGCGTCTGCTCGATCCGCATGGGCGCAGTTACGCCGGCAAGCTCAAGCAGCTGTGGCGCACCGCGCAGCTGGAGTGGCACCTGTCCAAGGAGGAAATCCTCGGCCTGTATTTGAACCGCGCGCCCTTCGGCGGCACCCTGCAGGGCGTCGCTGCCGCCAGTTGGAGTTACCTGGGCAAGTCGCCGGCCAATCTGACCCGCGCCGAGGCGGCCTTGCTCGCGGTGCTGCCGCAGGCGCCCAGCCGCCTGCGTCCGGATCGCCACCCCGAGCGCGCCCGGGCGGCGCGGGACAAGGTGCTCAAGCGCCTGGACAGTTTCGCGGTGTGGCCGCACGCGGCGATCGCGGATGCCCTGGAGGAACCGGTGCTCCTGGCGCCGCGTCAAGAGCCGCGGCTCGCGCCCCTGCTGGCGCGGCGGCTGAACAAGGCCGGCAGCCCGCCGCTGATCCGCACCACCCTCGACGCCGCCCTGCAGCGGCGCCTGGAAGAGCTGCTGCTGGGTTGGCGCGCGCGCCTGCCGGAGCGCACCTCGGCGGCGATCCTGGTGGTCGAGCAGCCGAGCATGGCGGTACGCGCCTACCTCGGCTCGCTGGATCTCGGCGACGCCAAGCGCTTCGGCCATGTCGACATGATCGCCGCCCAGCGCTCGCCCGGTTCGACCCTCAAGCCCTTTCTCTACGGCATGGCCCTGGATGCCGGCCTGATCCATTCCGAGTCCTTGTTGCAGGACGTGCCGCGGCGCTACGGCGATTACCGGCCGGGCAACTTCGCCGCCGGTTTCAGTGGCGCGGTGGCGGCCAGCGAGGCCCTGGCCAACTCGCTCAACCTGCCGGCGGTGCAGCTGCTGGAGGCCTACGGGCCCAAGCGCTTCGCCGGCGAACTGCGCAGCGCCGGCGTGCCGCTGGCCCTGCCGCCGCTGGCCGAGCCGAATCTGGCGCTGATCCTCGGCGGCGCCGGCAGCCGCCTGGAGGAGCTGGTCGGCGGCTACAGCGCCTTCGCCCGTGGCGGCAAGGCCGCGCGTCTGCGTTTTCAGCCGCAGGATGCGCTGTACGAGCGGCGCCTGCTGTCGCCGGGGGCGGCCTGGATCATTCGGCGCATCCTCAGCGGCCAGGCGCGCCCGGACCGCGACCCGCGCGCGCAGTTGGTGCCGCGCCCGACCCTGGCCTGGAAGACCGGCACCAGCTACGGCTTTCGCGATGCCTGGGCGATCGGCGTGGCGCCGCGGCATGTCATCGGCGTGTGGATCGGTCGGCCGGACGGCACCCCGGTAGCCGGCCAGTTCGGCCTGGCTTCGGCCGCGCCCTTGCTGCTGCAGGTGCACGATCTGTTGGTCAACCGCGACAGCCAGCGCGGCATCGCCTTGTCGGCCGAGCCGCAACCGGCCGAAGTCGGCGTCGCGGCGATCTGCTGGCCGCTGGGCCAGCCCATGGCCAAGGACGACCCCAATTGCCGGCGCCAGCGCTTCGCCTGGACCCTGACCGGCACCACGCCGCCGACCCTGCAGGCGCTGGATCAGCCGCTGGGGTTGGGCTTGCTGGAGAATGTCTGGGTCGGTGCCGGGGGATTGCGCGTCGATGCCAGCTGTCCCGGCGCCGAGTCTCGCCCCATCGCCTTGTGGCCCGCGCCCCTGGAGCCCTGGCTGCCGCGTCGCGAGCGGCGCAGTGCACGCTTGCCGGCTGTCGATGCGAGCTGCCCGCCACTACGTGCGCCAGTTGCTGCGCCGCTGTCGATCGTCGGCGTGCGTCAGGGCGACCGCCTGCGCCGCCCGGCTGCGAGCGCCGAGCCGCTGCGTCTGCGTCTCTCGGCCCTGGGTGGCAGCGGTCGGCGCTGGTGGTTCGTCGATGGCCAGCCGCTCGGTGAAACCACCGCCGAGGCCGACTTCAACCACGCTTTCAGCCGCAGCGGCCGCTACCAGCTCAGCGTGCTGGACGAGAGCGGGCAGACCGCGCGGCTGGAGTTCGGGATCGGCGATTAGCCAAGTGCAGGCGCTGGCGTTTGCTGCCGGCCGGCCTGTTGTTGCAGCGCACAACCCTCTGCTGCGCTATCGTCAATACCCAGGGGCGGCTGGCGCAATGCTATTGCAGGCCTATGGCTATGAGGCGTTGGGTGTGCGGGATAAGTTTTCGGTGGCTGTTGTATTCGCCTGTCTATCTGCGCGGGCTTCGACCCTGGGGGCACTGGCCATGGGGTCGCTGCCCGTGCGTTGCGGTCGGCTCACGGGCCGACGGCCAGCAGGCCGGGTTGCCGGAATCCTGCTCCTGGTGTGCCTGCTGCTGACCAGCGCAAGGGCCGTTGCCGAGCAGCCGGTGCTGATTGTCGACGGCGCGCAATCGGCCATCGCTCTGCAGCCCTACATAAGCTATCTGCGCGACCCGACGGGCAGTCTGCAGATCGAACAGGTTGTGCAGCAGACCGGGCAGTTCCGCCCGGCCAGTGAACGGCGCGATCTGAATTTCGGCTATACCCACGATCATCTCTGGCTGAGCCTCGACCTGGTCTCCACGGCCGACCAGCTCAGCGATTGGCTGATCGAGATGCGCTACGCCTCGCTCGACCGGGTCAGCCTCTACAGTGTCGGCGCGGATGGCATCAAGGTTCAGCACTCTGGCGACACCCTGGCCTACGGCGAGCGCAGCATCGGCCATCGCAATCCGGTCTTTGCCCTGCGCCTGGCGCCGGGCGAGCAGCGCAGGCTGTTCATTCGCGCGCACTCCGCAGGCAGCCTGACCCTGGATAGTCGGCTATGGCCGGCGGCGGGCTTTCAGCAATACAGCCAAAAGGGCTATGTGCTGCTGGCCCTGTACTTCGGCGCGTTGCTGGCACTGGGCAGCTATAACCTGCTGCTGTTCGCGGTGTTGCGTGAGCGCTCGTTCATTCTGTATGTGTGTTTTGTCGCCAGCTTCGGGGTTGGCGTACTGGCCATCAACGGCCTGGGCGCCCAGTACCTGTGGCCCAACCTGGGCACGCTGGGCAATCGGCTGCTGCCGCTGGGCATCAGTTTGGCGGCCACGCTCGGGGTGCTGTTTGCCCAGGCGTTCTTGTGTACCGCGCGGCGCACGCCCAGGCTCGACCGTTACCTGCGCGTATGGGCCGGTCTGGCGGCACTGGCGACCCTGGCCACCCTGTTGATCGAGGTGCAGCTGGCCCTGCAACTGATGTCCATCGTCGGCCTGGTCAGCGCGGTGGTGCTGCTGCTCACCGGGGTCATCTGCGTGGCCAGGCGAGTACCCGGTGCGCGGATCTTCGTGCTGGCCTGGCTGGCGTTGCTGATCGGCGGCAGCCTGCTGGCGCTGCGTAATTTCGCGCTGATCCCGTCCAGTTTCATCACGATCAACGCCATGCAGATTGGCTCGGCCATGGAGATGCTCCTACTCTCGCTGGGCTTGGCGGCGCGCTTCAACAAGCTCAAGCGGCTCCAGGAAGAGGCGCAGAAGCAGGCGCTGGCCGCCGCGCTGCAGCAGGAGAAAGTACTGGAACAGCGGGTTGCCGAGCGCACCGAGGCGCTGGCCGAAGCCAATGCCCGGCTGGCAGCGCAGGCCATGCAGGATCCGCTGACCGGGCTGGCCAACCGGACCGCCCTGGCCAGCCATATGCAGCAGGCCATGTTGCGCACCAGGCGGCGCGGCGAGTTGCTGGCGCTGGTGTTGATCGATCTGGACGGCTTCAAGGACATCAACGACGAGTGGGGGCATGCGGCGGGGGACCGCGTGCTGATCGAGATCGCCGGGCGGCTGCAGGCGTTTGCCCGGGGTAGCGATCTGGTCGCCCGGCTGGGTGGCGATGAATTCATTCTGCTCAGCGAAGGTATCCACAACCGGCAGGAAGTCCTGGTGCTGGCCGAGCGCCTGTTGCAGGCCATCAGTTTGCCGGTGGCGCTCAAGGATGAAAGTGTCAGCGTTGGCGCCAGCATCGGCATCAGCTTCAGCGACGGTATCGCGCCGGATAGCGAGACCCTGCTGCGCCAGGCCGATCAGGCCATGTACCAGCGCAAGCGCAGTGGCAAGCAGGGGGTGGTGCTGTATGCGTCGTGAGTCGGCTGTTCATCCGGCTGTAGTGACGGGTGCTCGATAACTGTTATTGGCTGTCACAATCTGAATAATTGTGCACAATGCTGTATCCAGTTAAGTCGTCTACTCACAACAATAACCACGGCAGGCTTTCCATGCATCTCTGGCAGCGCAGCGTCCAATGGCAATTGATCCTCAGCATGGGCGCGGCGTTGCTCGCCAGCATCCTGATCGTGGTGGGTATCTATTCGGCGGTGGTCAATCGCCTGACCGAGCGTTATCTGGTGGAGGAGGCGTTGCCGGCACGGGTGCTGTCGATCCGCAACGACCTGGAGCGGGTGCTAGGCGCACCGATCACCGCCAATGCCGGGATCGCCGCAAACAGCCTGGTTGAGGATTGGCTGGCCGCGGGGGAGGACGACGCCCGCCGCGGGGAGTTCGCCCGTTACCTGGAAGGCGTGCGCGCCCAGCAAAATGCCTTGACCACCTCGATTGCCGCGTTGCACAGCGGCCACTACACCACCGGCGACGGACTGCTGCGCACCCTCAAGCGTAATCAAGCGGAAAGTCAGTGGTTCTATACGCTGGTCGACAGCGACCGCGACCGGGTGCTGGAAATCGATATCGACAAGACTAGCCGCCAGCCAACCCTGTTCATCAATCAGCGGATCGAGCGCGATGGCCAGACCCTGGGCGTTTCGGGGCTGGGTTACAGCCTTGCGGCCATGTCGCAGATGATCGGCGACTTTCGTTTCGGCGCCAACGGCCAGGTGTTCCTGGTCGATGGCCAGGGCGCTATCAGGATTCATCCACAGGCCGAGCTTAATGGTCGCGCACAGCTGCGCGAGCTGTTTGGCGACGGCCCGGCGCAGGAACTGCTCGGCAGCGCTGGCCAGGCGGTGCGCTTCGAGCGTGACGGGCAAACCTACCTGGGCGTGGCGCAAAAACTCGCCAGCCTGGACTGGTGGCTGGTCAGCGAGGTGCCGGAGGCGGAGATCTACGCCGAGGCGCGGCAGGCGCTGTGGACGACCAGTCTGATCGGCATCGGCGTGGCCCTGTTGTTCCTCGGCCTGGTGGTGCTGCTGGCGCGGGGTCTGGTGCGGCCGATTCGTCAGGTCACTGCGGCGCTGCTGGAAATCGGCAGTGGCGGCGGCGATCTGACCCGCCGTCTGGACGAGTCGCGCGCCGATGAACTGGGCAATCTGGCCCGCGGCTTCAACCGTTTTGTCGGTAGCCAGCGCGAACTGATCGCTGCGGTGCTGGCCACCAGCGAGCGGCTGCACAGTGCGGTCGGCCAGGTTGCGCAGGTGGTGGAGAACACCGCCGAGCGGGCGGGCCAGCAGCAGGAGATGACCGACATGGTCGCCACCGCGGTGCATGAAATGGGCCTGACCGTGCAGGAGATCGCAGGCAATGCGAGCAGTGCCGCGCAGGCGTCGCACAGCGCGCGTGACGAAGCGCAGCAGGCGCGTCAGGTGGTCGGTCAGTCGATCGGGCATATCGAGCAGATGTCCGCCGAAATCGGCAGTGCGACTGCTGCGGTGAGCGAGTTGGCGCAACAGGTAGGGTCCATCGACCAGGTGCTGGCGGTGATCCGCGGGATTTCCGAGCAGACCAACCTGCTGGCGCTGAATGCCGCCATCGAGGCGGCGCGCGCCGGCGAGATGGGCCGCGGCTTTGCCGTGGTCGCCGACGAGGTGCGCAGCCTGGCCAGTCGCACCCAGAGTTCGACCGATGAGATCCGGCAGATGATCCAGCGTCTCAAGCAGGGCGCGGAAAAGGCGGTCAGTTCGATGCACGCCGGGCAGGTAGCGACCGGCACCGGCGTCGTCGCCAGCCAGCGCACCGGTCAGTCGCTCGGCGCCATCACCGCGCAGGTGGAAAAGATCAGCGACATGAACACCCAGGTGGCGGCGGCGACCGAGGAGCAGTCGGCGGTCACCGAGGACATCAACCGCAACGTCCAGGGCATCGCCGACCTGGCGCATGCCACCGCCGGCGAGGTACGCAGTTGCCGTGCGGACTGCCAGACCCTGAGCGGCCTGGCCGCTGATCTGAGCAGGCAGATGGGTAGTTTCAGGCTCTAGCGGTCAGGCCAGTTCGAGCCGGTTGCGGCCCCTGGCCTTGGCCCGATAGAGGGCGTCGTCGACCCTTTTGTAGAAGGTTTCCGCCGAGTCGTCACACAGCGGCAGGAAGTGGCCGATGCCGAGGCTGCAGGTCAGTGGCAGCTCCTCCACTTGCGCCTCTACGCGCAGCGGTTGTGCGGCCAAATCAGCGCGAAAGCGTTCGGCCAGTGGGATGGCCTGCTCCAGCATGGTGTCGGGCATCAGCACGGCGAACTCCTCGCCGCCCAGGCGCAGCAGGATATCGCTGTCGCGGCGGAACACCTGGCGCATGCGTTCGGCGAAGGCCTGCAGGCCGAGGTCGCCGGTGCGGTGGCCGTACTGGTCGTTGACCGCCTTGAAGTAATCGATATCCAGCAACACCAGGGTCAGCTGGCCGTTTTGCCGGCGTGCGTTGGCCAGCCAGGCGGGTAGCAGGGCGTTGAACTGATATCGATTGCCCAGGCCGGTCAGGGCGTCGGTGCGGCTCAGGCGGTCCAGTTGCTCGCCGTGCAGCAGCAGGCGCAGTTCGCGCTCGAGGCCGATGCGGTATTCGCGGTTCCAGCGATAGAGGAACAGGCCCAGATAGCCCAGGTAGATCACCAGGGCCACGGATTCGCCGATATCGCCGATGCCCAGATGGAACTTGATCGCCGTGCTGGGCAGGTAGGTCAGCAGGATAGCCAGCGCGCAACGGCCCATGCGCATCGGGTAGGTAAACGCCAGGGATGTGCCGAATACCACCACGCTGAGCATGATCAGCAGGTGCGAGGCGACTATCTCGGGGTGCAGCTGAATGCCTGCCAGCATCAGGCCCCAGGTCATCGACTGAAGGAGAATGGCCAGCCAGTGCAAATCCAGCCAGCGCTGCAGTTGCGCCGGGTCGAGCTGTGCCGATGGGCGATGGTGGCTGCGCAGGGCGAAGAACAGCAGCAACAGCAGGCTGCCGCCACCCCAGGCCCAGAGGTTCTCCCAGGGCTCGCTGCTGGTGAACCAGAGCAGCCCCCAGGCGAGCAGGTAGTAGTAGCCGGCAAACCTGGAGCGGACATGGGTGTCGCTTGCCTCCCGCCACAAGCTGAGGCTGGTGCTGGAGGCCGCAGACTCAGACTTCATCGGCGTCGTACTCGGAGAGCTACAGTTTCAGCCTAGTCGAACGATGGCCATTTGCCTTTGCCTTTGCCTTTGCCGAGCCCGCGCTCGTTGCATCGGTCGCAGTAGGCGAGAGTTTTTACAAGCTCTCATGCTCAGGCCCGGACCAGGCAATTGCGGCCCGCCCCCTTGGCCTGGTAAAGAGCCGCGTCGACGCGCTTGTAGAAGGCTTCGGTGCTGTCGTCGCGCTGCGGATCGAAGCAGCCGACGCCGAGGCTGGCGGTCAGTGGCAGGCTGTTGCCCTGTACGTGGAAGTCTTCGCGGGTCAGTTCCTGGCGAAAGCTCTCCGCCAGCAGGCAGGCCTGTTCCAGCGGGGTGTTGGGCATCAGCACGCCGAACTCTTCGCCGCCCAGGCGCAGCAGGGCATCGCTGCCGCGGCGGAACACCTGGCGCATGCGTTCGGCGAAGGCGCTGAGGCAGGCGTCGCCGCAGGCATGGCCGTGCTGGTCGTTGATGCGCTTGAAGAAGTCGATATCCAGCAGCACCAGCGACATCGGCTCGCGCTGGCGTTGGGCGCTGGCGACCAGCGCCGGGAACAGGTTGTTGAACTGATAACGATTGCCCAGTTGGGTCAGGCTGTCGGTGCGGCTGAGCAGGTCCAGGCGTTGCTGTTGTTCCAGCAGCTTGAGTTCGAGCGTCAGGGTGTTGTGATACTCGCGGTGGCTGCGGTTGAGCGCCAGCAGCAGGTAGCTCAGGTAGCAGGCCAGGGTGATCAGGATCGCCTGTTGTTCGCGCCAATTCATGGCCAGTGCGACCAGGCCGGGTAGATAGAGCAGGAGCAGGGCGACGCTGGCGCGGCCCTTGCGCATCGAGAAGTTGAAGGCCATCGCCGTGCTGAAGGCGATGGTGCTGAGGGTGGCGATCAGCCGGGAACTGGCGAATGCCGGGTCGTTCAGGCTCCAGGCATGCACCAGACCCCAGGCCAGTGCGGTGAGCAGAACCAGGCCCCAATGGCGGTCGAGCCAGGTGCGCAGCGCTTGCGGGGTCTCCTGCGCGGGCAGGCGATGGAGCAGGCGCAGCGCCAGCAGCAGGGCGAAAAGTCCGGCTCCGACCAGGCCCCAGGCCAGCAACTCGGTCGGGTTGGCGCTGAACAGCCAGGTCAGCAACCAGGCCAGCAGGTAATAGATACCGCCCAGGCGCGTGCGCACGCGGGTGTCCTGGGCTTCGCGCCAAAGCACGAAGGTCTGCGGGTCGCGGGGTACTTCGGCGTTGCTCATAGTGTGTGATCACAAAAACTGCTGGGCCCGGCCATAGTGCGTCAGTCAGGTCTGGAACACCACTTTGCCATCATCACACATGTACCCCCTAGCGCAGGATCAGCAGCGGGCCGGTGCTGGAGCGTAGCAGCTGGCTGGTGGTGCTGCCGACCAGGAACTGACGAATCCGCGAGTGGCCGTAGGCGCCCATGGCCAGCAGGTCGATGGCGTGCTCGGCCTGGTAGGCGTGCAGGGTCGGCTCGACTTCGCCGGCGCGGATCGCCAGGTGCACCGCGCTGGCCGAATCCTGCAGCACCCGCTCGGCGGACTTGAGCTGCTCCCAGGCGTCGCTGGTGTCGGCGCCGACCATCAGCAGGTGACATGGCAGGCCCTTGAGCAGCGGGCTGGCGGCGATCAGCTCGATGCCTTTGCGCGCGGTGGCGCTGCCGTCGTAGGCGAACATATAGCTCTGCGGCGCCTTGAATTCGCCGCAACTGACCAGGATCGGCCGCTGCAGGGTGCGGATCACGTTCTCCAGATGGCTGCCGACCAGCTGGCTGAGGTTGTCGCTGGTTTCGCCCTGGCGGCCGATCACCAGCAGGCGGATGTCCTGCTGCAGTTCGGCGAGGCTCTCGACCAGGTCGCCATGCCGTTGACGCAGTTGCGGGTTGGCCACGCCATCGGCGATGGCGCGGGCCTTGGCCGCTTCGAGCAGGTGATGACCCTGTTCCAGGGCCAGCTTGCTGCGCTTTTCGTCGAGCGCCGCCAGTTCTTCCAGCAGGTGCTCGCGGCTGCCCAGGCCGATATTGCCGGACAAATCGCTTGGCTGCGGGTACTGCACCTGATCCAGCACATGCAGGAAGCACAGCGCTGCGCCGAGGCGCTGGCTGGCCCAGGCGGCATAGTCGCAGACGCCGGTGGCGGAGTGCGAACCATCGATACAAGCCATTACATGGGTCATGCGCTGCTCCTTATTAGTGGCCCATCAGTTGGTCGACGGCATCGGACCCGGCGGGGCCCGATTTGTCGTGTACGCCAAAGCGGTCGACGATGGTGGCGCTGGCCTGGTTGAGGCCCAGCACTTCGACTTCGGTGCCTTCGCGGCGCAGTTTGAGCACCACCTTGTCCAGGGCGGCGACCGCGGTGATGTCCCAGAAATGCGCGCGGGACAGATCGATGCTCACCTTGTCGACGGCCTCCTTGAAATCGAAGGCGGCGACGAATTTGTCGGCGGAGCTGAAGAACACCTGGCCGACCACCTGGTAGCTGCGCCGAGTACCGTCGCTGTCGGCTGCGGAGTCAATATAGAGGAAGTGGCCGATCTTGTTGGCGAAGAACAGCGCCGCCAGCAGCACGCCGACGAACACGCCGTAGGCCAGGTTGTGGGTGTAGACGGTGACCGCCACGGTGGCGAACATGACGATATTGGTCGACAGCGGGAACTGCCTGAGGTTGCGCAGCGAGTCCCAGCTGAAGGTGCCGATCGACACCATGATCATCACCGCGACCAGTGCGGCCATGGGGATCTGCCTGACCCAGTCGCTGAGGAACACCACCATCAGCAGCAATACCACGCCGGCCACCAGGCAGGACAGACGGCCGCGGCCGCCGGACTTCACGTTGATCACCGACTGGCCGATCATCGCGCAGCCAGCCATGCCGCCGAGCAGGCCGGAGGCGATATTGGCCACACCCTGGCCCTTGCATTCGCGGTTCTTGTCGCTGGTCGTATCGGTCAGGTCGTCGACGATGGTCGCAGTCATCATCGACTCCAGCAGGCCGACCACGGCCAGGGCGGCGGCATAGGGGAAGATGATCGCCAGGGTCTCGAAGTTCAAAGGCACGTCGGGCCAGAGGAAGATCGGCAGGGTGTCCGGCAGCTCGCCCATGTCGCCGACCGTGCGGATATCCAGACCGAGGACCATGGCCGCGGCGGTCATCGCCAGGATGCACACCAGCGGCGAGGGGATGACCCGGCCGATCTTGGGCACATAGGGGAACAGGTAGATGATCCCCAGCCCGGCCGCCGTCATGGCGTAGACATGCCAGGTCACGTTGGTCAGCTCCGGCAGCTGGGCCATGAAGATCAGGATCGCCAGGGCGTTGACGAAGCCGGTGACCACCGAGCGCGAGACGAAGCGCATCAGGCTGCCCAGCCTGAGGTAGCCGGCGCCGATCTGCAGCACGCCGGTGAGCAGGGTGGCGGCCAGCAGGTACTGCAGGCCGTGCTCCTTGACCAGGGTCACCATGACCAGGGCCATGGCCCCGGTGGCGGCGCTGATCATCCCCGGACGGCCGCCGACGAAGGCGATTACCACGGCGATGCAGAAGGAGGCGTAGAGGCCGACCTTGGGGTCGACCCCGGCGATGATCGAGAAGGCGATGGCCTCGGGGATCAGCGCCAGGGCGACCACCAGACCGGCGAGCACGTCGCCGCGAATGTTGAACAACCAGGTGTTTTTCAGGCTTTGCAGCATGGCGTATTCCAAAAGGGCTGGGTTCCACTGCCGCGCGCAAGCGCCGGGCGGACGGGGTGAATGGCAGATTGAAAAATAACGCAGGCGCATGAGCGAACGGCGTTCGGCTATGCAAGGGCGCACAGCAGAATGGCCGGGAGAACCGGCGAGGCTATGCGGGAGGGAACTTGACGCTAAGGCGGCTTAGGCAGCCAGCGCAATGGGTGGGCCAGTGTCATGACGACCTGTCTCTGTCCATACAAGCAAAAAGGCCGCGCACCTTAACACAGTCGGGCGGGGTGCGCAGCCCGTGCGGGCGCGCGGTGGAACTTGCCCGGCGACGCATGATCGAACACCTGCGCCGAACTGGCGCAGGCTTTCGGTTCTGTGCGCTCGCGTGCCGAACGCTGCTGAGCTGCGCGGATTGCAACAATCGCGGAGCAGACTGCCTTTGCCCATCTGCACGCGAGAGTGACCGTCGATGACGTCAACTGCCAAGGGGATGCTAGGACGGCTGCCTGTTTCAAGTCCATGGACATGGGCGCTGTTGTTGATCCTGCTGACCCTGGTTTATCAAGTGCGCAGCCTGCACCTGGATGACCGCCTGTATTTCTGGATCCAGACCTCCTGGCATCAAACCGAGTGGCAGGAACGCAGCCTGTGGCTGCCTGAATACCGGGTGCGGATCGACGCCAAGGCTGTGCCGAGGGTCGGCGACAACCTCTCCGGCTTGACCTATGACGAGCATCGCGACCAGCTCTGGGCGGTGGTCAACAACCCGGAAGAGTTGCTCGCCCTGAGCACCGAGGGCGAGGTGCTGGCACGCTATCCGCTGAGTGGCTTCAGCGACGTGGAGGGCATCACCTACCTGGGCGACAACCTGTTGCTGCTGGCCGAGGAGCGCAACCAGGCGCTGGTGGCGGTCGAGGTGCCGGCGCAGCCCGGCGCCCTGTTCCGCGAGGATTACCGGGCGCTGACCCTGGGCCTCGGTTTGGGCGGCAACCAGGGCTTCGAAGGTGCCGGCTACGACCGGGCCGGCGACCGGCTGTTCGTGGTCAAGGAGCATTCGCCGCGCAAGCTCTATGAAATCCGCGGGCTGAAAGCGAGCATCGAGGGCGACTTCAACCTCGAAGTGATCGACCGCGAGGCATGGATCCAGAACGTCTTCGCCACCGATCTGTCCTCGGTGCATTACGACCAGCAGACCGGCCATCTGGCCTTGCTCAGCGACGAGTCGAAGGTGCTGATGGAGCTGGACGGCAAGGGCAAGCTGATCAGCTTCCGTTCGCTGCTCGGCGGCTTCGCCGGTCTGCAGGACAGCGTGGCCCAGGGCGAAGGCATGACCTTCGACGATCGCGGCAACCTCTACCTGGTCAGCGAGCCGAACCTGTTCTACCGCTTCGAGCGCCAATAGCGCGGCAATGCGAGCGGGTGGTAAATGCTGCGCACAAACCCCCGCTCGTGGCCTGGATGCGATCCGGGGAGCGCTGTCCGCCGCACGCTTTTTTTCCCCGGATTTCATCCAGGCTACGGTGCGGCCAGGGCGGTCTTACAGCGCCTTGTCGAACTGGATCAGCGCCACCCGCACGCCTTGCGGATCGCGGCGCTCAAGCACTGCGCTGAGCCGATAGCCGAGCTTGGGGTAGAGCAGCAGCCCGGCGCTGTTGGCGTTGAAGCAGGACACCTGCATGCGCCTGGCCTTGTAGTGCTCGCGCGCCAGTTGCTCCATCACCGCTACCAGATGCTGCGCCACGCCCTGGCCACGCGCCCAGGGCGCGACCATCAGGTTGCCCAGGGCGCAGAAGTCGCCGTGTTGCCACTGGTAGAAATTGGCGAAGCCGGCCACCCGGTCATTCAGCAGCACCACGCTGCTGTCGCGCCGCTCGGCCATGGCCGCGGCCAGTTGAGCGACGCTCAGCGGCCAGTCCGCCTTCGGGTAGCTGAAAAACAGCTCCTGGGCGTTCTGCGGGAATCCGACTATGGCGCTCAGGTCGGCGGCGCTGGCCGGGCGGTGGGTAAACAGTGCGGGTTGATTCATCGGGCATCCTGGTGGGCGGTTCATGGCATTAGCAGGCCGTTGAAAAACGTAGGCGAGGCAGGCAAAACAAGGACTAGGCGTCCCCGCAAACAGGCGAGGAAGCGGACTGGGCTCGCACGCGAGTTTACGAGCTGTAAATGAGCATTCCGACTGTGCTCGCACCCGAGCCTGTTTTTAACGCAGTATTGCCAACGCAGGTAGTTTTTCAACGGCCTGTTAGGTGAAGGCGCGGCTGCGTAGCCGTCTGGGCGCAATCCGGGAGCCCCTGGATGCGCTGGCGCTTATCCCGGCTAAGGTGCGCAGTCGCCGCGCCAGGGGAGCGGCCGGCCAAGCGCTCGCGCTATTCTGGGTGAGGCTTAGTGCGGCGGGTATTGGCTGAGTACCTTGGCCACGGTTTCGCGAATCTGTGCGCTGCGTTCGCTCGGACTCTGCTGGTTGTCGCGCAGGATCTGCCGGCCGCTGCCGCGCCACACCAACTGGCCGTCCTTGCCGTTGTACAGGTCGATCTGCAGGGTGCCGGTCTGGTAGTCCGTCACGCGGGTTTCGCTGTAACCCGGACCGCCCCAGTAGCCGTGCCAGGGGCCGCCCCAGAAACCGCCGTAATGGGTGGTGACCTGGTTCTGCCGTTGGTCGACGATCAGCCAGGCCTGGACCTTGAGGTCGCCGGCGCTGCCTGCCGGCGCCAGGCGCAGGCCGCGCTGATCGAGTTGCTCGACGATTGCGGCGCGCAGGCGCTGTTCGGTCAGGTCGCTTTTCAGGCGCGGGTCGTCGGGGCGGTACTGCACGGCCGGCTCCTGCCAGCTCCAGCTGCGGAAGGCGGCGAAGTCGCGGCTGGGGTCGAAGTCGCGATCGAGTTGGGTGGTTTGGCAGGCGCCGAGCAAGAGCAGCGCGGGGATCAGCAGCAGGTGCAAACGCATGGTCGAACCTCCGGGTCCTTGGTTGCGCGTCCGCCGGTACGCGCGGCAAGAGCCAATGATCGTTATGTATCAGGTTGGCGGGTAATTCTCCAGGGCGCGTTGCAGGGCCGCCCGCAGCGCCCTGCTGCGTTCGGCCTGGCTGCCGTCGCTGAGCATTTCGGCGCTGCCGCTCCACAGGAGTTGGCCGTCCCGGGCGTCGAACAGGTCGATGCGTACCACCAACACTTCTTCCTCATAGGTGCGCACCAGCGGTGCACTGCCCCACAGACCGAGGTGATCACCATAATAATTATGGCCGTAGTAGCTGCCGTAGCGATCGGCGACCTGACGAATGCGCCGCTCCAGGCGCATCTCGCTGCTGACTTCGAGGTCGGCGGCGCTGCCGGGCGGTGCCGGGCGCAGGCCGCGCTGGTCGAGGGCGTTGCTCAGCGCCTCCTGCACCAGGGCCGAACTGGCCCAGGCACTGCCTGCCGGTGGTTCGCGCCAAGTCCAGTTGCGGTAGTGCGCATAATCGCGCGCGGGGGCCGGGTAGGCGCTGAGGTCCAGCTGACTGCCGGCATGCGCCGGGGCCGGCGGCAGCGGTTTGGACTGCGCCGTATAAGGGTTCTGGCTCTGGCAGGCGACCAGGCCCAGACCGAGCAACAGCAGCGCTACGCGGTTCATCGATGCCTCCCCTCAGCGCGGTCGACAGATCCAGTGCAGATAGCGGCCCAGGCCGGCAAAGCTTGGGTGGCGGCGATAGGCCAGCTCCATTTCCAGCAGGTCGATCAACTCGGCCTTGGCCTGGAACTCATGGGGCATATAGTCATGGAAAACCCTGATGCCACTCTGACTTTCGACCTGCCAGCGCGCGCCAAGTTGCGCCGCCAGCTCGCGCGGATCGATCGGTCGCTGCGGCGTCAGGCTCTGCTTCTCGCCGGCGAATTCGGCCTTGCGCAGCTTGCGGAAATGGCCCTTGAGCAGGTTGCGGTAGATCAGCGCGTCCTTGTTGTAGAAGGCCAGCGACAGCCAGCCGCCCGGGGCGCAGAGCTGGCGCAGTACTGGCAGGATAGCCTGCGGCTGGGCCAGCCATTCGAGCACCGCATGGCAGACCACCAGGTCGTAGGGTTGCTCGAGCTGGCCGAGCAGCTCCTGCCAGGGCGCCTGGATAAAGGTCGCCGCCTGGCCGGCCCCGGCGAAGCGCGCGCGGGCCCCGGCGAGCATGGGTTCGGCGGGTTCGGCGAGGGTCACCAGGTGGCCGCGTTCGGCCAGCCACAGCGCCATATGGCCGAGGCCGGCGCCGATATCCAGCACCCGCAGCGGTCGATCCGGCAGGGCTTCGGCGAGGTCGGCCTGGAGCACCGCCAGGCGAATCGCACCCTTGGCACCGCCATAGATCTTCTCGGCGAAGCGCGTCGCCAGTTCGTCGAAATGGCGGTCGCTCATGGCGCGAACCGCCGTTCGCTGTCGGCCAGCTTGGCGCGCACCGCCTGCTCCATGTCGATCCCCAGTTCGCTGCACAGCAACAGCAGGTAGAGCACGATATCGCCCACCTCCTGGCCGGCGTGATGCAGTTGCTCGGGGGCGAGCTGGCGCGATTGTGCCTCGCTCAGCCACTGGAAGATCTCCACCAGTTCGGCCATTTCCACGCTGGCGGCCATGGCCAGGTTCTTCGGGCTGTGGAATGGCCGCCAGTCGTTGCGGTCGCGGATGGCGTGCAGGCGGGCGGTGAGTTCGGTCAGGTTCATGCGGCTCCGCGGGGGTGCGCTGGGGGAAAGCGCATTGTTTCACGGGGTTGGGCTGGCAGCCAGCAGCCAGCTGTATGCGCCAGATCGTTGTTGCGTACAGTCGGCGTACTCATCCCTCATCCGGCGCCTGGGCTTCGCCCTGCAGCAGCGCCGCCTTGCGCGCCAGCCCCCAGCGGTAGCCGCTCAGCGCGCCATTGGCGCCGATCAGCCGATGGCAGGGCACCAGCAGGCCCAGAGGATTACTCGCGCAGGCCTGCGCCACCGCGCGCGGGTGGCTGCCGATACTGGCGGCCAGTTCGCCATAGCGTCGCGTTTGCCCCACCGGGATTTGCTGCAGGGCGTGCCACACCTGTTGCTGAAAGACCGTGCCGCGCAAGTCCAGGGGCAACTGCGCGGCGCGTTGCGGTTCCTCGATCTGGCCGATGACCTGCTGCAGCCAGTCGCCCAGGCCGGCATCGTCGCGTTGCAGGCGGGCGGCGGCGAAGCGCTGACGCAGCTCGCTTTCCAGCGCCTCGTCGGTGTCACCGAACAGCAGGGCGCAGACGCCCTTGGCACTGCTGGCCAGCAGCAACTGGCCGAGCGGGCAGGCGGCGATGGCGTAGCGCAGGGCTTCACCGGCGCCGCGCCGGCGCCGTTGTGCCGGGCTCAAAGCGTCGCCCTGGGCGTACAGCGCACGGGTCCCGGAATAGCCGGCGGCCAGCGCCGCCTGCAGCACCGACTCGGCCTGTGGCAAGCCGGCTTCAAGCTGTGCGCGGCGTTGGGCGTTGGCCCAGGCCTTCGGCGTCAGCCCGGTGCGCGCCTTGAATGCGCGCGCCAGGTGCGAGGCGGACAGGCCAATGCGCGCGGCGAGTTGTTCGAGGGCCGGTGTCTTGTCCTGCTCGACCAGCAGGCGACAGGCGGCGGCGACCAGTTGATCGAGCTGTTCGGCCGGGCTGGCGCCCTGCGGCGAGCAGCGCCGGCACGGACGGAAACCGGCGGCTTCGGCGCTCTGCGCATCGGCGTGGAAGCTGACGTTGTCGCGTCGTGGCCGCCGCGCCGGGCAGCTCGGCCGGCAATAGATGCCGGTGGAGCGCACGGCGAAGACGAACTGGTTGTCGCGCGCGGCGTCGCGGGCGCAGACGGCTTGCCAGCAGCGGTCGGGATCGAGCATGGCGCGGCTCCAGGAAATGATGAGTCGATTGTCGACCCTTGCGCCGGCTGCGCCAATGCCAATCGCGCTTTCAAATCTGCAGCTCGTGGTCAGTCGGCAACTATTTATTGACCCGCTAATGGACACATGATGACCCGTGGGCTGGGTTCTGCCCGAGGATTGCCGTATAACGGGGCGGTATACGCGAATAGGGCAACACAGGACCCACGATTAAAGCTAATGAAGACGCCAAAACGTATTGAACCCCTGGTCGAGGCTGGTCTGGTCGACGAAGTGATGCGCCCGCTGATGAGTGGCAAGGAAGCCGCGGTGTACGTGGTGCGCTGCGGTGATGAACTGCGCTGCGCCAAGGTCTACAAGGAGGCCAACAAGCGCAGTTTCCGTCAGGCGGCGCAGTATCAGGAGGGGCGCAAGGTGCGCAGCAGCCGCGATATGCGGGCCATGAGCAAGGGCACCAAGTATGGCCGCAAGGGCCAGGAAGATGCCTGGCAGAACGCCGAAGTGGCTGCCTTGTTCCATCTGGCTGGCGCCGGGGTGCGGGTGCCCAAGCCCTACGACTTCCTCGAGGGCGTGTTGCTGATGGAACTGGTCCTCGACGATGAGGGCAACGTTGCGCCGCGCCTCAACGATGTCGACCTGCACCCGCAAGATGCCCGCGAATTCCATGCCTTCATGATCGGTGAGGTGGTCAAGATGCTCTGCGCCGGCCTGGTGCATGGCGACTTGTCCGAGTTCAACGTGCTGCTGGGGCCTGAAGGCCCGGTGATCATCGACCTGCCGCAAGCGGTCGATGCCGCTGCCAACAGCCATGCTTTCAGCATGCTCGAGCGCGATGTCGGCAATATGGCCGCCTATTTCGGCCAGTTCGCCCCGGAACTCAAGTTCAGCAAGTACGCCAAGGAAATGTGGGCGCTGTACGAGGCCGGCGAACTGACCCCGGACAGCCCGCTGACCGGCGAGTTCGACGATCCTGAAGAGGCCGCCGATATCGATGCGGTGATGCGCGAGATCAAGGCCACCCTGGCCGAAGAAGCGCGCCGCCAGGCCCTGCTGAATGCCGAGGATGCCCCCGTCGGCGAAGAGCCGCCACCGCCCTGGGCACAATAGCCGACAGCACGCTGGGCGAGCCGTTGCAGCCCTGCTTGCCGTCAGCCCACGGTCGGGTTGGTTTTACAGCCGCGCCACCTGGAAGGTATCGCAGCGGCCGACCTGGCCGTGCTCGAAGCCGAGCTTGAACCAGCGCATGCGCTGCGCCGAGGTGCCGTGGGTGAAGGAGTCCGGCACCACCTGGCCGCGCGTCTGTTTCTGCAAACGGTCGTCGCCGATGGCATTGGCGGCGTTCAGTGCTTCCTCCAAATCGCCCGGCTCCAGCCAGTCGAGACGGCGCTGGGCGTGGTGGGCCCAGATCCCGGCCAGGCAATCGGCCTGCAACTCCTGACGCACCAGCAGGCCGTTGCCGCCCTCCATGCGTTCGCCGCGCCGGCGTGCGGCCTGCACCCTGGCCGAGACGCCGAGCAGGGTCTGCACATGGTGACCGACCTCATGGGCGATCACATAGGCCTGGGCGAAGTCGCCGGCGGCGGCAAAGCGCTGTTCCAGTTCGCGGAAGAATTGCAGATCCAGGTAGACCCGCTGATCGCCGGGGCAGTAGAAGGGGCCGACCGCCGAGTCGGCGAAGCCACAGGCCGAGTCGACTCCGCCGCGGAACAGCACCAGGGTCGGGTCGCGGTATGAGCGGTCGGCGCTCTGGAAGAGTGCGCGCCAAGTGTCCTCGGTGTCGCCGAGGATGGCGCGAACGAACTCCGCCTGTTCATCGTTGGCCGCCGGTGGCGCACTCTGCCGCGAGTCGAACGAACTGGTCTGGGTGGCCTGGCCGGCCAGTTGGCCGAGGATCTGCAGCGGATCCTGGCCCATCAGCAAGCCGATGATCACCACCGCGGCGACACCGCCGAGGCTCAACCCCTTGGTCCCGCCAAAGCGCCTCGCGCCATTGCGTCCGCGCGCATCCACCACGTTGTCGCTGCGTCTTGCCCGTTTCCAGCGCATTGCCCGGCTCCCTTCGTCAGTTCCTAGACTGCAGTGTCGTCGCCCTCCGGGGCGGGCGCCAGTAAGTTGGATCAGTTGCCCGGGTAGTCGCCGAGCACGCGCTCCTTGCCCTGCTGGTCCAGACCGATGACCTGGTAGGGCTGCTGGCGATCGCCCATCTCCATCCCCGGCGAGCCGGCCGGCATGCCCGGCACCGCGGCACCGAGCAGGTCCGGCTGCTGGCGCAACTTGAGGATGTCGGCCGCCGGCACGTGGCCCTCGACGAACTTGCCGTCGATCACCCCGGTGTGACAGGAGGCCAGGCGCGGCGGCACGCCGAGGCGCTGTTTGACCGCACTCATGTCGCTTTCGACATGGTCGTTGACCCTGAAGCCGTTGTCCTGCAGATGGCTGATCCAGGCCTTGCAGCAGCCGCAATTGGCGTCCCGGTGCACGTCGATGCTGATCGGCTCGGCAGCCTGGGCGAGGCCGGCGCAGAGACCGGCGATAAGAATTAACGGACGCATGCTGGAACTCCATTGTGGATCGTTGGCCGAGCATAGCGCTGTCCCGCCCGGGAGCCAAATCAGCGGCTGTATCCGGATAGGTCGCAGGCAGCCTATGCTGCCTGGACGATTATCGGAACAAGGGAGCTGTCGATGTTGTTTGCACGCGTGATTCTGGTCCTGCAGATGCTGGCGCTGGCCGGTTTGGGCCTGGCCTACTTCGTTCGGCCCCATGAGATGAGCAACCTCAGCGGCATGCTGCTGATGGCGCCTGCCGCGGCGACCGATGTGCGCGCCTATTACGGTGGCCTGCAGCTCGGTCTGGCGGCCTTTCTCGGCCTGGCCCTGACTCGCCTCGACCTGACCCGCGCCGCCTTGACCCTGCTGGTGCTGCTGTACAGCGCCCTGGCCCTGGCGCGCATCGGCGGCCTGTGGCTGGACGGCGGCGCCCAGCAGACCTTCAACCTGCTGGCCTTGCTGCTCGAGGTGGTTGCCGCCGGGTTGGCCTTCTGGGCCCTGCGCGGGTTGAGCCGGGAGTAGTTCTCACGCCCGTGCCAGACTGCCGATGCCGCATGCAGGGAGGCTGCGGCAGGCTACTGGGGCGCGGGTTGCGCGCCCTGCCTGGAGAGGGTCTCGCTATGGCACCTGGCTTGAGTATCCGGCAGCGGCAGATGAATAGCCGCCTGCCGCTCCGCTAGCCGCAGCGGCGCAATCCGGGCTTGTGCAGCGCCTGGCGCGACGGGTCAAGGCCCGTCCTGCCGGATTCGAGGGGGCGAGGTGGTGCTCGGCTGCGGATCCGTTCAGCTATCCGGCAATTCGTAAGCGTAGATCTTGTCCGCCTGCATCTGGTAGCCGGCTTCGGCCAGTTCGCTGCTGCTCTGCTCGACCTTCAGCGGCCCCTCGATCCAGAATGGCTGGTACAGCGCATCCAGCAGCACGCCCAGTTCGGCGGTGACGTGCACGATCTGGTTGGAGGGCGGTGGCGGTACATGGATGCAGGCGCCGAAGTAGGGCACCAGCAGGAACTCGGTGACCCGGCCTTCGTCGGTGACATCCAGCGGCACTATATAGCCCGGCAATTTCACCCTCTGACCGTGCAGTTCCTCGACCACCGGCGCGGCGGGCGATTGCTGCGCGGCGGCCGGGCCGGCTTCGGACAAAGCGTCGGCCAGTTGCGACAGGTCATGGATGGGCGCGGGCTCGACCGCTTGCGCTGGCGCATCGGCCGGGACCATCTCCGACCAGTTCAGCTCGCGCACCTCGGCGGCCGATAACGGCAGGGTCAGGGCGAGCAACAAGGTGGCGAGCAGGGGGCGGTGCATGGTCAGGCCTCACAAACGAATCGATAACCCATCGGCCAGCGACTGCCGATAGGCGCGCCAGGCGGGTACGCAGCCCATCAGCAGGGCGGCGCTCAGGATAGCGCCGAGCAGCGTCCACTCATAGGCCGTTGGCAGGTCAAGCGGCAGATACAGGCCGTAGTTGGCCTGCACATGACTTTGTGCGCCGGCGATGCCCAGGTACAGCAGCAACAGGCCCAGCAGCACGCCGGCTAAGGCCAGGGCGAAGGCTTCCAGGATCAGCAGGCCGGCGATATGCCAGGGCCGCGCGCCCACCGAACGGAGGATCGCCATCTCCCGGCGGCGTTCGTTGAGGCTGGTGAGGATCGCCGTGAGCATGCCGATCAAACCGGTCAGCACGACGAACAGCGAGACCACGAACAGCGCCTTTTCCGCCGTGCCCATCAGGCTCCACAACTCTTGCAGGGCTACGCCGGGCAGAATTGCCAGCAGCGGCTCGCCACGGAACTCGTTGATTTCGCGCTGCAAACTGAAGGTGGCGATCTTGCTATTGAGGCCGAGCAGGAAGGCGGTGATCTGCTTCGGCTGTAGATCCATATTTCTGGCTTGCTCGGCGCTGACCACGCCAGCGCCACGTGCCGGCATGCCGTTCTGCCAGTCGACGTGCAGCGCTTCCATGCCGCCGAGGGAAATATGCAGGGTGCGATCCACCGGGGTGCCGGTGCGTTCGAGAATGCCGACCACGGTGAAGGGCTTGTCGTCGTGCTTGACCAGGCTGATGGTCGCTACGCCATGGGCCAGCACCAGCTCTTCGCCGAGACTGTAGTCCAGCGCCCTGGCCACTTCCGCCCCCAGCACCACCTCGAACGGATCGCTGGCGAAGGGCCGGCCCTGCTCGATCTTCAGTGGCTGGCTGCGGGCATAGCGGAAGTGCTCGAAATACGCCTGGCTGGTGCCCATCACCCGGTAGCCGCGGTGCGAGTCGCCGAGGGAAATCGGAATCGCCCACTTGACCTGACGGTGTTCGGCGAAGCGCTCGAAGCTGTCCCAGCGAATGTTGTTGGTCGCATTGCCGATGCGGAACACCGAATACAGCAGCAGGTTGACGCTGCCCGAGCGCGCGCCGACGATCAGGTCGGTGCCGCTGATGGTATTGGCGAAGCTGGCGCGCGCTTCGCTGCGCACCCGTTCGACGGCCAGCAACAGGCAAACGGAGAGGGCGATGGCGAATACCGTGAGCAGCGCGGTGAAGCGGCGGTTGCCCAGGCTGGCCAGGGCCAGACGTAATAGGTACACCTTCAGACCTCCGTCGGGGTGGCGGCGCGGTTGAGTTCGGCCAGCGACAGGCTGCGGTCGAACAGGCGCGCCAGGCTCTGGTCGTGACTGACAAACAGCAGGCTGGCGCCGGCCTCGCGGCACTCGGCGAACAACAACTGGAGGAAGGCCTCGCGGGCATCAAAGTCCAGGGCCGAAGTCGGCTCGTCGGCGATCACCAGCTCGGGCTGGCCGATCAGGGCGCGGGCGGCAGCGACCCGCTGTTGCTGGCCGATGGACAGTTCGTCGGCGCGGCGCTCGAGCAGCCTGGTCTCTTTCAGACCGAGGTGGGCGAGCAGGGTGGCGGCGGCCTGGTCGATGCTGCCGTGGCGCTGGATGGCGCGGCTGGCGCGCAGCCTGGAGAAGTGACAGGGCAACTCGACGTTCTCGCGCACCGAGAGAAACGGCAGCAGGTTGAACTGCTGGAAGATGTAGCCGGTGTGGTCGACGCGAAAGCGGTCGCGGGCGCTGGCCGAGAGGGTGCGGAGTTCCTGGTCGAGCAGGCGGATGCTGCCGCGACCGGGCGTCTGCACGCCGCCGAGCAGGCCGAGCAGGGTGGTCTTGCCGCTGCCGCTGGGACCCTTGAGAAACAGGCTTTCGCCGCGCTCCAGGGTGAAACTGGGGATGTCCAGCAGCTGCGCCTGGCCGGGCCAGGCGAAACCGAGGTTGGACAGGCTGATCAGGGCATTGCTCATAAAGTAAGCGGCCGGGTTGCCCCGGCCACGCTGCGCTCCGAAAATTTAGAAACCGAGGGACGGCTTGGCGGGTGTCAGCTCGACGCCTTGCTGGCCGCTTGGGCCGATCAGTTGTACCTGAATTTTCTCGGTGGCGGGGAAGCGCTTGAACAGTTCGCTCAGGTTCAATTGTTTCAATTCGCCAGGCTTTTTGCAGTCGAGCTGGTAGTGCGCATGGATTTCGCTGTGCTCGCTGTCTTCATCGTGGTTGTGATGTTCCTCATGCTCATCATCTTCGAACAATGCGCTTTCGAGCTCGGTTTCGCTCAGGGTGCAAGCGCCTGCACCCAGGCCGAACAGGGCCTGCGGGCCTTGTAGTTGGCTGCGTGCGGCGGCGACCTTGGCCTTGTCGGCGTCGCTCGTGGCGGCATGTTCGAAACCCACCAGATTCATGGCCGGGCTTTCCAGCTCCAGCTCCAGGGCTTGGCCGTCGAGCACCACATTGAGGCGGGCGGCGCCATGCTCGTGGGCATCCAGGCTGCCGTGTTCGGCGTGGTCATGTTCGTGTTCGTGATCGCTGGCCTGGGCGGCGGCCAGCGGTAAAAGGGCGAAAGGCAAGGCGAGCAAGAGGCGGCGCATGGGTGTCTCCGGTGATGGCTGCTAATTCGCGTTATGTTATAACAACTTTGTGCGTCCTCTGGCCAGTGTCCCTTGGCGGCATGCGGGTGGCGTGGGAGCATGCCCGCAGATCATTTGAGGATAAAGATATGGTGCGCATTCGTGGGCGGGTCGGCGACTGGCCGGTGGACCTGACGGTGGAACTGGACGCCGAGGATTGGGCGCAGTTGACGCAGCACGTTGCGCCGAGTGCGCCGGTCGAGCCGTTGCCCGTTGCCGCGCCCGCCGCTACGCACGTCCCGGCCGACGCCTTATGGCAAACCACGCTGGAGCTGCTGCGTAACGCCGGGCAGATCGAAGGGCCACAGTTGCTCGGGCAATTGGCCGCGCTGGCCGGTGGCGAGGCCGCGGGCAAGCGCTTGTTGGTACGGCTGCGGCACTGCGGTCAAGTGCGGATGGAGACGGGCGCGGATGCGCCTATCTATCACTGGGTTGGTTGATAAGTACCGATGAATAACTGCACAGCGACAGGTTATCCATCTCTGACCTGTCGCGGCTAAAGCGGAGTGCCGCCCAGTCCTCCCGCAGGGCTAACTGCGCTCGTGGAAGGGGCTTTGGCCGCGAAGCCCGACAGGCCCAGGCCTGCCTAGTAAATCGCCTGATACAGCTTGCGTCGGTAAGCGGTCACCAGCGGGTGCTCGTTGCCGAGCAGGTCGAAGACTTGCAGCAGGGTTTTGTGCGGCAGGCCGTCGGCGTAGTTGCGGTTGCGGATAAACAGTTTGAGCAGGGCGTCGAGCGCCGGTTCGTAGTGCTGGCGCGCCAGTTGCTGGAGCGCCAGTTGGTAGCTGGCTTCGTCGTCTTCGGCGTTTTGCGCCAGGCGGGTTTTCAGGTCGGCGACTTCGGGCATATCGGCGGCCTGGCGGAGGAAGGTCAGCTGTGCGCGGGCGCCGGCCAGGGCCTGTTTGTGCTCGTCGCCCTTGACCGCATCGAGCACGCTTTGCGCCTCGTCCAGCTCGCCGCGTTCGGCCAGGCAGCGGGCGTAGAGGATCAGCGCCGCGGCGTGCTGGTTATTTTCCGCCAGCACTTCTTTGAGCAGGGCTTCGGCATCGCCGATGCGGCCCTCGGCGAACAAGGCCTGGGCCGCCTGCATGGGGTCGGCAGCGGCGGGTGCCGGCTCGGCCACGTGGGGCTTGAGTAGTTCGCGGATCGCCGATTCCGGTTGCGCGCCGGTAAAGCCATCGACCGGCTGGCCGTCCCTGAACAGCACCACGGTGGGCAGGCTGCGAATGCCGAAGCGCGCGACTATGTCCTGTTCGATGTCGCAGTTGACCTTGGCCAGCAGCAGTTCGCCCTGATAGCCCTCGGTGATTTGCGCCAGCAGTGGCATCAGCGCCTTGCAGGGCGCACACCACTCAGCCCAGAAGTCCACCAACACCGGCTTGTGGAAGGAGTTCTCGATCACCAGTTGCTCGAACTGGGCACTACCGGACACGTCGAAAATATAGGGGCTGTCGCTCATGGGCTCGGCTTCAATGATGAGAAAGGCATAGTTTCAGGCTGAAGGGCGCAGGCTGCAAGTTTCGGGGCGGAGATGAGGGAAAGCTGCGTTGGCTGGCGCGATCACCACAGTGAATTCCCCATTCAAGCCCGCTGCGCGTAATACAGGCTAACCTGGCGAAACTCTTCCGGCTCAGCCAGGTCCGGCCAGGTGCAGGCGTCCATCACGCCAAGGCGCCGATACAGCGGGTGCTGGAAGTCGCGCACCCGTGAATCGGCTACCAGTGCCTGGCGTCCGCGGCTGAGGAACTGGTCGAGCAGCGGCAGGTTGGCGCGGTCGTAGAGCACGTCGGCGACCAGGATCAGGTCGAAACGGTCGGCTTCCCGGAAGAAGTCCGCCGAATAGCCCAGTTCCACCTGATTGAGGGCGGCATTGGCCCGGCAGGCCGCAAGGGCCAGTGGGTCGAGGTCGCAGGCCACCACTTCGAGGGCGCCCGCCTTGGCCGCGGCAATCGCCGCGACGCCGGAGCCGCTGCCGAAGTCCAGTACACGCTTACCGCGCACCCACTGCGGGTGCTCAGCCAGCCAGCGCGCCAGCACCAGGCCGCTGGCCCAGCAGAAGCACCAATAGGGCGGCCCCTCGAGAATGCGCCGGGTTTCCTCAGGATTGAAGGCTCGATCCATATTGGTCGCATCGATCAGCCAGAGTTTCAGCGCGGTGCCGGGCACGGTGGTGGCGGTCAGTTGCGCATCGCCGAGTAGTTCGTGCAGCGCCCTGTGCAGGCGAGCCGGTGCATTCATGGCGCGGGTACCAGTTGCAGTGCGCCGAGTTGCTGGCTGTCGTTGTGGCGAATCGGCTGGGGTGGCAGGCGCAGGATCAGTCGGCCGGCCTGATTGACCCGCCCGCGCAGCTCGACCCGAGTGCCGGGGATAAAGGCCTGGGGGTCGAAGGGCAGGCGAAAGGGCAGCGCCGCGCCGCTGCCGGTCAGTTGGATGGTGCCCAGCAGAACCTGCGGCAAGCCGCGCGCATCGATCAGCAGCAGGGCCAGTTCGACTTCGGCATTGCGGGGTACGCCGAGCAGGTTGCCGCTGAGTTCGCGCAGATGGGCCGGCAGGGCGGCGGGGGCCGCGTCAGCCGGTGCTTGCGCCGCTGGCTGGGGCGGCATGGCGGGTTCGCTGGCGCAGGCCGCCAGCAGCCCGGTCAGGGCAAGCGGAGCGAGCAGTCGCATCGTGCAAGTGGCCATCGAAGTGGGTGCCGGGAAGAGTGGTGGGAACGGGCGTCTGTATAGCGCAAACTCCTCGGCTTGTCTTGCCCGCGGGATGCGCTACCATGGCGCTTTCCTGTTCAAGGCGGCTGCCATCCTATGCACTGTCCCTTCTGCGGTGCCAACGACACCAAGGTCATCGATTCACGCCTGGTCGCCGAGGGCGGGCAAGTGCGCCGTCGGCGCGAATGCCTGGCCTGCGAAGAGCGTTTTACCACCTTCGAAACCGCCGAGCTGGTGATGCCGCGGCTGATCAAGCAGGACGGCAGCCGCCAGCCGTTCGACGAAGACAAGCTGCGTGCCGGCATGCAGCGCGCCCTGGAGAAACGCCCGGTGAGCATCGAGCGTCTGGAGGCGGCGATTGCCCATATCAAGCACCAGCTGCGCGCCACCGGCGAGCGCGAGATCAAGTCGCTGGTGCTCGGCGAACTGGTGATGAGCGAGCTGCAGAAGCTCGATGAGGTCGCCTACATCCGCTTCGCCTCGGTCTATCGGCGCTTCCAGGATCTCAACGAATTCCGCGAGGAAATCGACCGGCTGTCCCGCGAACCCGCGAAACAGCCATGATGGGCTTCGATCATGCTTGCATGGCCCGCGCCCTGCAGCTGGCCCGCAAGGGTCTGTATTCCACCCACCCGAACCCGCGGGTCGGCTGCGTCATCGCCCGCGACGGACAGATTGTCGGCGAAGGCTGGCATGTGCGCGCCGGTGAGCCGCACGCCGAGGTGCATGCGCTACGCCAGGCCGGCGAGCAGGCGCGGGGCGCCACCGCCTATGTGACTCTGGAGCCCTGCAGCCATCACGGCCGTACCCCGCCGTGCGCCGATGCGCTGGTCGCCGCCGGTGTGGCGCGGGTGGTGGTGGCCATGCAGGATCCCAATCCAGAGGTCGCCGGCAATGGCCTGGCGCGGCTGAGGCAGGCCGGGATCGAGGTCCAGACTGGCGTGCTGGAAGCCGAGGCGCGGGCGCTCAATGCCGGCTTCATCAAGCGCATGGAACAGGGCCTGCCCTTCGTGCGGGTCAAGCTGGCGATGAGCCTGGACGGCCGCACTGCCATGGCCAGCGGCGAGAGTCAGTGGATCACCGGACCGGCCGCCCGCGCCGCGGTGCAGCGCCTGCGTGCCCGCGCCAGCGTGGTGCTGACCGGCGCCGACACGGTGTTGGCGGACGATGCCCGCCTGACCGTGCGCCCGGAGGAACTGGGCCTGGATGGCGAGCTGACGGCGCTGGCGATGACCCGCCCGCCGTTGCGGGTGCTGGTCGACGGCCGCCTGCGGGTGCCGCTGGATGCGCCCTTCTTTCAAGCCGGCGCGACGCTGGTGGCGACCTGCGCGGCGGCCACGGCGCGTGATCGCTACCTGGAGGCGGGGCACGAATTGCTGGCCGTACCGGGCAGTAGCGGTCATGTCGATCTGCACAAACTGCTGGCCGAACTGGCCGGGCGCGGCGCCAACGAGGTGCTGGTCGAGGCCGGGCCGCGCCTGGCCGGGGCCTTCGCCCGCGAGGGCCTGGTCGATGAATACCAGTTGTTCGTCGCAGCGAAGTTTCTCGGCTCCAGCGCGCGGCCGCTGCTCGAACTGCCGTTGGCGCGGATGGCCGAGGCGCAGGCGCTGAAGATCGTCGAGATGCGCGCAGTCGGCGACGACTGGCGGATCATCGCAGTGCCGGAGCAGAGGCAGGCATAAGCGGCAAGCCACAAGCTGCAAGTAAGAGCTTGACGCTGGCTGAACTCGAGCCCGCACACTGATGCGCTTGCAGGGGGCGGCCATCCGCTTTGCAGCTTGCAGCTGCTTCATTGCCACAATTGTGGTAAAACGCGTCTCGGCCACTGCGGTGGCCGCAACGTTCTCAGGGCGGGGTGTGATTCCCCACCGGCGGTAATGGCGCCATGCGCCTAGCCCGCGAGCGCTTGTTACCACCTGTTACAGGCGGCGGCAAGGTCAGCAGACCCGGTGCGATTCCAGGGCCGACGGTATAGTCCGGATAAAGAGAGAGCGGGATTCCCTCCTCGGGCGCCCTGTGCGCACCCGTGAAATCCCTATCGATCGGCATTGCCCTGTTTTGACTAAAACAGGAGTTCATCCATGCTGTTCAACATCATCCAGGCACCGGAGGACCCATGTTCACCGGCATAATCGAATCCATCGGCAGCATCCGTGCACTGACGCCCAAGGGCGGCGACGTGCGTGTCCATGTGGCCACCGGCAAGCTCGATCTGGGCGACGTCAAACTGGGCGACAGCATCGCGGTCAACGGCGTCTGCCTGACCGCGGTGGCGCTGCCCGGCGACGGTTTCTGGGCCGACGTCAGCCGCGAGACCCTGGCACGCACCGCCTTCATCGACTTGAAGCCCGGCAGCAAGGTCAATCTGGAAAAGGCGCTGACGCCCTCCAGTCGCCTCGGCGGCCATCTGGTCAGCGGCCATGTCGACGGTGTCGGTGAGGTCATCGCCCGCGCCGACAACGCCCGCGCCGTGCAGTTCACCATCCGCGCGCCGCGCGAACTGGCCAAATACATCGCCCACAAGGGCTCGATCACGGTCGACGGCACCAGCCTGACCGTCAACGCGGTGAATGGCGCCGAATTCGAGCTGACCATAGTGCCGCACACCCTGGCCGAGACCATCATGGTCGACTATCGCCCGGGGCGTCAGGTCAACCTGGAAGTGGATCTGCTGGCGCGTTACCTGGAGCGCCTGCTCCTCGGCGACAAAGCCGCCGAGCCAAACGCCTCGGGCATGACGGAAAGTTTTCTGGCCGAACACGGCTACCTGAAGAATTAAGGAATCGCCAGCATGGCTCTCAACAGCATCGAAGAACTGATCGAAGACATCCGCGCCGGCAAGATGGTCATCCTCATGGACGACGAGGATCGCGAAAACGAAGGCGACCTGATCATCGCCTCCGAGTGCGTCAAGGCCGAACACATCAACTTCATGGCGCGTTTCGCCCGCGGCCTGATCTGCATGCCGATGACCCGTGAACGCTGCGAGCTGCTCAAGCTGCCGCTGATGGCGCCGCGCAATGGCTCCGGTTTCGGCACCAAGTTCACCGTCTCGATCGAGGCCGCCGAGGGCGTCACCACCGGCATCTCCGCCGCCGACCGCGCGCGTACCGTGCAGGCCGCGGCAGCCAAGCACGCGGTGGCCGACGACATCGTCAGCCCCGGCCATATCTTCCCGCTGATGGCCCAGCCCGGCGGCGTCCTGGCCCGCGCCGGCCACACCGAAGCGGCCTGCGACCTGGCGCGCATGGGCGGCTTCGAGCCGAGCGGGGTGATCTGCGAGATCATGAACGACGACGGCACCATGGCCCGGCGTCCCGAGCTGGAAGAGTTCGCCGCCGAACACGGCATCAAGATCGGTACCATCGCCGACCTGATCCATTACCGGCTGATCCACGAGCGCACCGTCGAGCGTGTCAGCGAGCAGATCCTCGATAGCGAGCTGGGCCAGTTCAACCTGGTGACCTACCGCGATTCGGTGGAGAACGACGTGCACATGGCGCTGACTCTGGGCACCATCTGCGCCGATCAGCCGACCCTGGTGCGGGTGCACAACATGGACCCGCTACGCGACCTGTTCATGGTCAAGCAGCCGGGGCGCTGGAGCCTGCGCGCGGCCATGGCCGAGGTGGCCAGGGACGGCAGCGGCGTGGTGCTGCTGCTGGGCAACCCGCTGACCGGCCCGGATTTGCTCGCGCATTTGGAGCGGCAGTTGGGCGGCGAGGCGAAAGTGCTAGCCAATCCGACCACCTACAGCACCGTCGGCGCCGGCTCGCAGATCCTCCGTGACCTCGGCGTGCGCCAGATGCGCCTGATGAGCTCGCCGATGAAGTTCAATGCGATATCCGGTTTCGACCTGGAAGTTGTAGAATACCTGCCCTCTGAATAATCCCAAGGGCCGCCAATCGCGGCCCGGCTCTTTAAATAGACGAGACTCGCTATGACCCTGAAGACCATCGAAGGTACTTTCATCGCCCCCAAGGGCCGCTTCGCCCTGGTGGTCGGCCGCTTCAACAGCTTCGTTGTCGAAAGCCTGGTAAGCGGCGCCGTTGACACCCTGGTTCGCCACGGCGTGAGCGAAAGCGACATCACCCTGATCCGTGCACCGGGCGCCTTCGAGATCCCCCTGGTGGCGCAGAAAATCGCCCAGCGTAGCGAGTTCGACGCGATTATCGCCCTCGGTGCGGTGATCCGTGGCGGTACGCCGCATTTCGAATACGTCGCCGGCGAATGCACCAAGGGCCTGGCCCAGGTGTCCATGGAGTTCGGCGTGCCGGTGGCCTTTGGCGTACTGACCGTCGACTCCATCGAGCAAGCCATCGAGCGTTCCGGCACCAAGGCCGGCAACAAGGGCGCGGAAGCTGCACTGTCCGCCCTGGAAATGGTCAGCCTGCTGGCGCAGTTGGAGGCCAAGTGAGCCAGAACGACAAGCCGCAAGCGCCGAAAGGTTCCAAGGCTCCCAGCGGCAAGACCCTGGCGCGCCGTCAGGCGCGCACCCTGGCCATGCAGGCGCTGTACTCCTGGCACATGGCCGGTCAGCAACTGAACGAGATCGAGGCGCAGTTTCGCGTCGATAACGATTTCAGCACGGTCGACGGCGCCTACTTCCACGAGATCCTGCACGGCGTGCCGCGGCAGAAGAGCGAGATCGACGGCGCCTTCGAGATCCTCCTGGATCGCCCTATCGCCGAGATCGACCCGGTCGAGCTGTCGATTCTGCGGCTGTCCACCTACGAGCTGAAGAACCGCCTCGATGTGCCCTATCGGGTGGTGATCAACGAAGGCATCGAGTTGGCCAAGGTGTTCGGCGCCACCGACGGGCACAAGTTCGTCAACGGCGTGCTGGACAAATTGGCGCCGCGTCTGCGGGCCGACGAAGTCCGTGCCAACCGGCGCTGACAGCCTCTTGAACAGCGACTGCGGCTTGCGTGCGCCAGGCCAGACCCGCCTGGTCGCGGCGCCGCTGGCCGGCGGTGTCGTCCGTGGGTGAGTTCGAGCTGATTCGCCGTTACTTCGCCGCGGCGGCCTGTGCGCAGGCTGGCGCAGGCGTGGCGCTGGGCATCGGCGACGACTGCGCGCTGCTGGAGCTGCCGGCTGGCGAACAGCTGGCGGTATCCACCGACACCCTGGTGGCCGGGGTGCATTTTCCCGCTGCAGCCGATCCCTTTCTGCTCGCCCAGCGTGCGCTGGGCGTGTCGGTCAGTGACCTGGCCGCCATGGGCGCGAGCCCCATCGGCTTCACCCTGGCCTTGACTCTGCCTGGCGCCGAAGCGGCTTGGCTGCAAGCCTTCGCCGGCGGTCTCGACCGGATGGCGCAAGACTGCGCCGTGCGCCTGATCGGCGGCGATACCTCGCGCGGGCCGCTGAGCCTGACCCTGACCGTGTTTGGCCGGGTGCCCCATGGCCTGGCGTTGACCCGCGCCGGTGCGCGGGTCGGCGATCTGCTCTGCGTCGGCGGCGAGCTGGGCGATGGCGCCGGTGCCTTGGCCCTGGTGCTCGGCCAGCGCCAGGCGCCAGCCGAGATTGCCGAACCCTTGCTGGCGCGCTATTGGTCGCCGCGCCCGCAGCTTGGCTTGGGCGTGGCGCTGCGCGGCAAGGCCACGGCGGCGCTGGATATTTCCGACGGCCTGCTGGCCGATTGCGGGCATATCGCCGCCGCCTCGGGCGTGGCGCTGCTGATCGAGCAGGCGCGCCTGCCGCTGTCGCCGGCATTGCTGGCCTTGCTCGGTGCCAGTGGCGCGCGGAACTGCGCGCTGAGCGGTGGCGACGATTACCTATTGGCCTTTACCCTGCCGGCCGAGCATCTCGCCGGCTTGCAGGCGCAGGGTTGGCCGGTGCATGTGGTCGGCCGCGTCGAGGCCGGGGCAGGCGTGCAGTTGCTGGATCAGCAGGGTCAAGGCATCACGCCGCAGGCGCGGGGCTATCAGCATTTCGGGAGTGACGGTGACTGAACCGCTAAGCGTGCCGCCGTCGGTATGGCGCAATCCGTGGCATTTCATCGCCTTCGGCTTCGGCTCGGGCACCTTGCCCAAAGCACCGGGCACCTGGGGTTCGCTGGTGGCGCTGCCGTTCATCCCGCTGTGGCAGATGCTGCCGGACTGGGGCTACTGGCTGATGCTCGGCATTACCATGCTGTTCGGCTTCTGGCTGTGCGGCAAGGTGGCGGAAGACCTGCGTGTGCATGACCATGAAGGCATCGTTTGGGACGAAATGGTCGGCATGTGGATCACCCTGTGGCTGGTGCCGGAAGGCTGGGGCTGGCTGCTGGCGGGTTTTTTGATGTTCCGCCTGTTCGACATCCTCAAGCCCTGGCCGATCAGCTGGATCGACCGGCACGTGCATGGCGGCGTCGGCATCATGCTCGACGACGTGCTGGCCGGGGTATTCGCCTGGCTGGCCATGCAGGTGCTGGTGTGGGGCTGGGTCAATGGACTGGCGGCAGGGTTGGGCTTCTAGCCGTGCGATGGAAGTTGGGGTTGCTGCTGGGGGCGCTGGGCTGTTCATGCGCCTATGCCGAGCCGGCTGCGCCGCGGGAAATTCGCCTGGCCAGCGAGGTCTGGCAAGGCTACAGCCATGCCGACGGCAGTGGTCTGGCCTGGGATATCCTGCGTCAGGTGTTCGAGCCCGAAGGCGTCGAACTGGTGATCCAGAGCGTACCCTATACCCGCTCCATCGGCCTGGTGCAGCGCGGCGAGGCCGATGCCTGGGTCGGCTCCTACCGCAATGAGGTGGACGAGGGCGTGTTTTATCCGCGCTGGCACTACGACGCCGATCAGATCAGTGCACTGGGCTTGATCGAGCAAGCGGTACCCACCCAGGCGACGCTCGGCGAGTTCCGCCTGGTGTGGGTGCGTGGCTATGAATACCAGCGTTATTTGCCAAACCTGAAGCACTACCGGGAAATTCAACGCCGCAACGGTATCCTGCCCATGCTCGATTACGGCCATGCGGATTTCTACATCGATGCGCAGACCGAGATCGATGAGGTGCTTGAAGGTGCCGCCGACCGGGCCCGCTACCGGGTCACCCGGTTGACCCGGTTGCCGATGTACCTGGGGTTTGCCGATAACCCGCGTGGGCGGGCGTTGGCCCAGTTGTATGATCGACGCATGGCGCAGCTGGTCGAGCAGGGCAGCTTGCGCCCACTGTTCGAGCGCTGGCGGCAGCCCTATCCCTTCGAATGAGGAGTGAGAGCTTTGCGTAACAGGCTGAAAGTACTCTGCGCCGGGGCGCTGCTGTTGGCTTGCGCGACGAGTTGGGCGGCGGCCCAGGTGCTGGTGGTCGGCCTGTTCCCCGGTGCCGCGGTGCTCAATGTCGACGGCCAGCGCAAGCTGGTGAGAGTCGGCCAGACCGGTCCCGGCGGGGTGGTGGTGGTCAGTGCCGATAGCCGTGGCGCCGTGCTGCGGGTGGATGGCGTGGAGCGCGCCTATTCCCTGAGTCGCGAATACAGTGAAGGCTTTGCCGAGCCGAGCACGCGTCAGTTGAGCATCGCCAAGGGCATTGGCGGGCACTATTGGGTCGCCGGTTCGGTGAACGGCCACCCGCTGCAGTTCCTGGTCGACACCGGCGCCACCTCGGTCGCCCTCAACGATGGCCACGCTCGCCGCCTCGGCATCGACTATCGCGTGGTCGGCCGGCCATTGCAGGTCAGTACCGCCAGCGGCACGGTGCGCGGCTGGCGGGTCAATCTCAACAGCGTCAAGGTCGGCACTCTGGAGGTGCTGGGCGTCGAGGCGGTGGTGCTGGAGGGTGGCTCGCCCAGCGATGCGCTGCTCGGCATGAGCTTTCTCAGTCGGGTCGGCTGGCGGGTGGAGCAGGATCTGCTGGTGCTGGAGTCCAAGCACTGACAGCAGACATACGCCATAAGCCCGGCCTGCTATCCCCTCGTTGCGGCTTATCCGATCCTTATCATCGGTAATTCAAGCTGACCCGCTGGCAAGGGCTGCTGTTACAATGCGCCCTCGCAAATTTCCAGCCCTTATCTATTTAGGAGCATCCGGTGTCTGTCGTGTTCGTCGCCGCCTCCCAGCTGCCTACCCCGTTCGGGGTGTTTACCATGCATGGCTTTCTCGAAACGGCCACGGGCAAGGAGCACGTCGCGCTGACCTTTGGCGATGTGGCCGATGGCGAGCCGGTGCTGGGGCGCCTGCATTCCGAGTGCCTGACCGGCGATGCGCTGTTCAGCCTGCGCTGTGACTGCGGCTTCCAGCTCGAAGCCGCGATGCGTGCGATTGCCGCCGAAGGACGTGGCGTCCTGCTCTATCTGCGCCAGGAGGGCCGCGGCATTGGCCTGCTGAACAAGATTCGCGCTTACGAACTGCAGGATGGCGGCGCCGATACGGTGGAGGCCAACGAGCGCCTCGGCTTTGGTGCCGATCAGCGTGAATACGCGATCTGCCTGCCGATGCTTGAACACCTGCACATCAAGGCGCTCAAACTGATGACCAACAACCCGCGCAAGGTCAAGGCGCTGGGCGATATGGGCATCAACGTAGCCACTCGCGTGCCACTGCAGATCGACCACAATCCGCACAACAAGAAGTACCTGGCGACCAAGGCTGGCAAGCTCGGGCATATGCTCGGCAGTCTGCATCAGGGCGAGGTTGAGGAAAGCCTGTGACCCGCGCCAACGTGCGCCGTCGCCTGGCGCTGGCCTGGTGGTCGCAGCTGGCGCTAACCCTGGCGCCGCTGTTGGTGCTTGACTTGCTGTTTGCTGCCGATCGGCAGCTGACTGTGTTGGCCATGCCCTTGTTCATCGCGGGGATGGCATCGATGTTCGTCAGCCTGCCGCTGTTCCATGCCTACAAGCACGCCTTGATCGCCACTGAAAAGCACCTCGATACCCCGCAAGAACCGTCCGCCTGGCTGGCCTTGGCCGCTCGGCGTCGGCTGGCTCTGCTCGGCGCCGGCCTGCCGGCCTGGATTGCCGCCATCGCGGTGTTCGCCGGGCTTGAGGCGATTCCGCTGACGCTCCTGGCGCTGTCCAGCGTCGTCCTGTTCTACCTCTACCGTATTCCCCGCCAACTCGGTCAGTAATCGGCGCAGCGCCCGGCCATTCACCGCGGCACTGTCCGCTACGGCGCGTCCAGGCGGCTCCGCCCGCGATCTCATGACCTTGAGGTAATCCGGGGCTGCTGCCGGTTTTATCGGCTGCGCCCGGCCTATCCCTTCAGCGACGACTTCAAGCAGCAGGGCGATCTCGGCCATGACCAGGTCGAGGCCACCGATGCTACCCGCCGCCTGACCAGATTCAGCATCGCGCCGGCCTGGCCTCGTCGCCCGCCCAAAATACGTCCGCTCTACTGTTGGTGCAAAACGGTTCCGATGGTAGCGCGAAGTAAATGACACACAAGGGAGAAATATCCGCGGCGTGACATCGCACACCCTTGATAACGACCGTTATCCAGGCGCCAGCGGTGGTAGAACCTCACCGGCGATATTCGCAAGCGTGGCAGGCAATAATCCGGCGTGCTCGGCGACAGGACTCCGCCGAAGACGGCGGCTGATCGCCTGCACATCCGATCGAGCCCTGAACCGCCTCCAAGCATGGGGTGAAGGAGGCCGTTTCGGGTTTCTGCCGACCACCAGGAACGAACCTGCCGCCACAGCGAGGCGGACATTAGCGGTCAGGCGCTGGTGCAGGCGGTTGCGCCGAGCTGGAGGTCGAGGGGACGCTGCAGCGGATCGCGCAAGCCTCGCTGCAGGTGGTGCCCGCGCTGAGTGTCTACGGCTTTCGCTTTTCCCGGGATATCCAGGGCCATGTGCTGAGCCTGGCGCTGCCGCTGGTCGAGCAACTGGAGACGGGCTTGCCGCTGGCCCCGCTCGCCGCTGCGAGCGGGCGTACCGTGGGCGGCGAGAAGCCGCGGCTGGATGCCCTGTTCGAGTCGATTGCCCAGGAGTACTGCAGCTGGTCGCTGGGTGCGAGCTGATGTTGCAGTCGCTGATCAGCATGCTGCTGGTGTGGATTGGCTGGCGCTGCCTGGCGGCGCAGCACTGGACAAGGGGCGGGTCCACCTGCAGCGCTTCACCCGCCTGCTGGAAGAGCACTACCGCGCGCACTGGTCCATCGAGCGCTACGCCACGGAGCTGGGGCTCGGCGCCGCCCACCTGAATGCCCTGCGCCGCAGCCTGGCTGGGCTCTCGGCCCTGCAGGTGATCAACCAGCGGGTGCTGCTGGAGGCCAAGCGCAACCTGGTGTACACCACCATGACCATCAACCAGGTGGCCGATAGCTCGGTTTGTCCGGGCCGGCTTACTTCTCGCGCTTCTTCAAGCGTTGCGCCGGGGCCGCCCCGCAGACACTTCGCCAGCGCCGCTAGGCTCGCTGACCGCGTGTGGCGCGGGCAGCCATGCGCAGGAGTGCGCCTATCGCCTGCTCAGCAGCACCCCGGCTTCCATGTGGTGGGTGTAGGGGAACTGGTCGAACAGCGCGCAACGGGTGACCTGGTGAGTGTCGCTGAGCTGGGCGATGTTGGCGGCCAGGGTCTCGGGGTTGCAGGAGATGTAGAGGATGCGCTCGAAGCGCCGGGTCAGCTCGCAGGTGTCCGGATCCATGCCGGCGCGCGGCGGGTCGACGAACACGCTGCCGAACTCGTAGCTTTTCAGGTCGATGCCGGCCAAGCGGCGGAACGGCCGCACCTCGTTCAGTGCCTCGGTCAGTTCTTCGGCGGACAGGCGCACCAGGCTGACGTTGTCCACGCCGTTGTCTTCCAGGTTGGCCAGGGCGGCGTTGACCGAGGATTTGCTGATCTCGGTGGCCAGCACCTTGCGCACCCGGCTGGCCAGCGGCAGGGTGAAGTTGCCGTTGCCGCAATACAGTTCCAGCAGGTCGTCGTCGCGCTCGCCCAGCACCTCGTGGGCCCAGCCGAGCATCTTCTGGTTGACCTCGCCGTTGGGCTGGGTGAAGGCGCCTTCCGGCTGGCGATAGCGGTAGCTACGGCCGGCCACCTGCAGTTGTTCCTCCACATAATCCTTGCCGATGACGATGCGCTTGCCGCGCGAGCGGCCGACGATATTCACCTGCAGGTCGGCGGCGAGCTTCTCCGCCTCGGCCTGCCAGGCGGCGTCCAGCGGGCGGTGGTAGCACAGGGTGATCAGCGCTTCGCCACTCAGGGTGGTGAGGAATTCGACCTGAAACAGCTTGAAACTCAGCGTCGCACTGGCCTGCCAGGCTGCTTTCAGGCGCGGCATCAGCGCGTTGATCCGGGCGCTGGCGATGGGGAAGTCGTCGAAGAAGATCGGCGTGTGCTTGTCGCCGGCCGCGAACATCGCGTAATGACGGTTGCCGTCTTCGCGCCACAGGCGGAACTCGGCGCGCAGGCGGTAGTGCTCGCGCGGCGACTCGAACACCTCGGGTTCGGGGGCAGTGAAGGGCGCCAGCAGCTCGACCAGGCGGGCTTTCTTTTCGGCGAGTTGGGCGGCGTAGCGGGCGGGATCGAATTGGGAACGGCTCATGGGTTACTCGGAAATTCTATGAATTACGTTACTTGTAGGAGCGGCGGGGGCGTCTAGCCCATGCCCGCGAACCATGATCGCGGGCATGGCCCGCTCCTACAGGGCGGAGTCAGGCGAACCAGCCCAGCTTGATCACGAACAATAGCGACAAGACCACCAGCGCCGGGTTGAGGTCGCGCCAGCGGCCGGCCAGCAGCTTGATCAGGGTCCAGGCGATGAAGCCGAAGGCGATGCCGTTGGCGATCGAGAAGGTCAGCGGCATGGCCAGGGCGGCGACCACCACCGGGGCGGCGACTGTGAGGTCGTCCCAGTCTATCTGCGCCAGGCTGCTCATCATCAGCACGGCGACGAACAGCAGCGCCGGCGCGGTGGCGAAGGCCGGCACGGCGCCGGCCAGGGGGGCGAAGAACAGGCTGAGCAGGAACAGCAGGGCGACCACGCAGGCGGTCAGGCCGGTGCGCCCGCCGGCGGCGATGCCGGCGGCGGATTCGATGTAGCTGGTGGTGGTCGAGGTGCCCAGGGCGGCGCCGGCCATGGTCGCCGTGCTGTCGGCCAGCAGGGCGCGACCCAGGCGCGGCATCTTGCCGTCCTTGTCCAGCAGGTCGGCCTTCTGCGCCACGCCGACCAGGGTGCCGGAAGTATCGAACAGGTCGACGAAGAGAAAGGCGAAGATCACGCTGAGCAGGCCGATGTCCAGGGCGCCGGGGATGTCCAGTTGCAGCAGGGTCGGCAGCAGCGACGGCGGCATCGACACCACGCCAGTCAGTTGCGACAGGCCGAGCAGGATCGACAGGCCGGTGATCAGCAGGATGCCGATCATCACCGCGCCGGTGACCCTGCGGTAGGCCAGGGCGGCGATCACGAAGAAACCCAGGCAGGCCAGCAGCACGCCGCCCTGGCTCATGTCGCCGAGGCTGACCAGGGTGGCCGGATGGTCGACCACGATACCGGCGTTCTTCAGCGCGATGATCGCCAGGAACAGGCCGATGCCGGCGGCGATGCCGGCGCGCAGGGCCAGGGGGATGCTGTTGATGATCCACTCGCGGATCCTGAAGATCGACAGCGCGAAGAAGATCACCCCGGAGAGAAACACCGCGCCCAGCGCCACCTGCCAGGTGTGGCCCATGGTCAGGACCACGGTGTAGGTGAAGAAGGCGTTGAGGCCCATGCCCGGCGCCAGGGCGATCGGGTAGTTGGCCAGCAGGCCCATGATCGCCGAGCCGATGGCCGCCGCCAAGCAGGTGGCGACGAACACCGCGCCCTTGTCCATGCCGGTTTCGGCGAGCATGTTGGGGTTGACGAAGAGGATGTAGGCCATGGTCAGGAAGGTGGTGAGACCGGCGAGGATCTCGCGGCGTACCGTGGTGTGATGCGCTTCGAGGTGGAAGAGGCGTTCCAGCATGCGGGGCTCCCTGTGACGCCACGGCGGCGTGAATGTGTAAACCGCAAGCAAAGCACATCCGCCGGCGGCTGCACGATTTTGCTGGCGATCTGGAAAAAGGCGCGCATCATAACAGCTCGTCCGCAAGCGGTGCAGGCATGGCCCTGCGGACGCTTTTCGTTGTGCTTTTCGAGGAGGCAAACATGACTTCACGTGCCCTTGTCGCCATTGCCGATGGCGTCGAAGACATCGAATGCGTGACCTTGATCGACGTGCTGCGCCGTTCCGAGGTCGAAGTGGTGGTCGCCAGCATCGAAGGTCGGCGCATGGTTACCTGCGCCCGCGGTACTCGCCTCACCGGCGACGCCATGCTGGTCGACGTGCTGGCCCAGGAGTTCGACCTGATCGTGCTGCCTGGCGGCATGCCCGGGGCCCAGCGCCTGGCCGAGCATGAGCCGCTGGCCGAACGGGTGCGCCGGCAGGCCAAGGCCGGCAAGTTGTTCGCGGGAATCTGCGCAGCGCCGGCGCTGGCCTTGCAGGCGTTCGGTGTGCTCAAGCAGCGGCGCATGACCTGCTACCCGAGCTTCAGCGAGCGTCTCAGCGGTTGCACCTTCGTCGATCAGCCGGTGGTGGTCGACGGCAACTGCATCACCAGCCAGGGGCCGGGCACCGCGATGGAATTTGCCCTGACCCTGGTCGAACACCTGCGTGGCAAGGGCACGCGCAAGCAGGTGGCCGAGGCGATGCTGGTGCAGTGACGCGGGCTTCACTCGTCTATCCGCACGGAGGGCGCACTCGCGCAGAACCGTAGGGTGGGTCAGGCGCTTGTTCCGATAGGGCGATCGCCGCCGTTTATGGTGCGCCGTAACCCACCATGGCCGCGCCTCGGACTACTGTTTGGTGGGTTACGCGGCGCGCAAGAAACGGTGTCGAATTGACGATCTTTACCTGCGCCGCTAACCCACCCTACGGTTCTGAGCCTTACCGGCTCACCGGCCCGGTTCCGGCCGTCGCCATCGCCTCGGCAGCATCCTGTGGCTCATGCATACGGTCGCGCTTGGCCAGTTCCGGGAACAGCTTGAGCCAGGCGCCGCTGACCAGCAGGGCGCCGACCCCGCCGATCAGCACCGCCGGCACGCTGCCGAACCAGGCGGCGCTGACCCCGGCACGGAACTCGCCGAGCTGGTTCGAGGCGCCGATGAACAGGCCGTTCACCGCGCCGACCCGGCCGCGCATCTCGTCCGGCGTCTGCAGCTGCACGAAGGCGCCGCGGATGACCATGCTGACCATGTCCGCCGCGCCCAGCAGCACCAGGGTCGCCAGGCTGAACCAGAGCGAGGTGGACAGGCCGAAGCCGATGGTCGCCACGCCGAAGATCGCCACCGAGATGAAGATCACCGGGCCGACCCGGCGCTCGATGGGGAAGTACGCCAGCCACAGCGACATCAGCAGCGCGCCCAGCGCCGGCGCCGAGCGCAGCAGGCCGAGGCCCCAGGGGCCGGTGAGCAGGATGTCCTTGGCGAATACCGGCAGCAGCGCGGTGGCGCCGCCGAGCAGCACCGCGAACATGTCCATGGAGATAGCGCCGAGCACCTCGGGGCGGCTGCGGATAAAACGGAAGCCGGCCAGCAGCGAGTCCAGCGAAGCCTTCTGTTTCAGCGGCAACTGGCGCGCCGGCAGGCTCAGCATCAGGCTCAGGGCGGCGCCATACAGCAGCGCGGCGGGACCGTAGACCCAACCCGCATCCAACGCAAAGAGCAGGCCACCGAGTGCCGGTGCGACTATGGTCGCGGTCTGCATCGCCGAGGCGGAGGCGGCCACGGCGGCGGGAAACAGTCCGGGCGGCACTATGTTGGGCAGCAGCGCCTGGGTGGTGGGCATCTCGAAGGCGCGGGCGCTGCCGAGCAGAAAGGCGATGAGGAAGATCATCTCGCGGCTGAGGCCGCCCAGCGTGGTGCCGATCAGCAGGGCCAGGGCGACCAGGCCCTGAGCGCCCTGGCACAGCGCGGCGACCTTGCGCCGATCGAAGCGGTCCGCCACATGGCCGGTGAGGAGGATGAACAGGATTCGCGGGAGAAACTCGACCAGGCCGACCAGGCCCAGGTCGAGCACGTTGCCGGTCAGCGTGTACAGCTGCCAGCCGATGGCCACGGTGAGCATCTGGAAGCCGCTGGCGGTGCCCACCCGGGCCAGCCAGAAGGCGATGAAGGGGCGCTGGTGGCGCAGGAGCAGCTTGGTGTGGACGCTCATGGATTATTTAGGTAGCTAGCTACTGAAGATGCGCCAGCCTAGCATGGCTGGCGGCCCGCACAAGCCTGCGGCGCGACAAATGACCACAGCGGCAAGCGCCGGAGGAGACGCTACTCTCTAATCCATAATTGATCCAGATCAAGATTTATCCTGGTTTTTCTGGGGTCACCTCGATCGGATCCGCCGCATCGCCCCGGCTATGACAAGAACAATCGCACCCTTTGCGCCTTTCTATTGATGGGGGCGTGATCGACAGGCGCGCGCCCAGGGCCGTACCCCGAATAACCTGAGTGAGGATGCTGCATGTTCGGCATAGAGGCGCTCGACCTGGCGCGAATCCAGTTCGGCTTCACCATTTCCTTCCACATCATCTTCCCGGCCATCACCATCGGCCTGGCCAGCTATCTGGCGGTGCTGGAGGGCTTGTGGCTGAAGACCCGGCAAGAGGTGTACCGCGATCTGTACCACTTCTGGGCGAAGATCTTCGCGGTCAACTTCGGCATGGGCGTGGTTTCGGGCCTGGTCATGGCCTACCAGTTCGGCACCAACTGGAGCGCCTTTTCCGATTTTGCCGGGGCGGTCACCGGGCCGCTGCTGACCTACGAGGTGCTCACCGCGTTCTTCCTCGAGGCCGGCTTTCTCGGCGTCATGCTGTTCGGTTGGCAGCGGGTCGGTCCCGGCCTGCACTTCTTCTCCACCCTGATGGTGGCCATCGGCACCCTGATCTCGACCTTCTGGATCCTCGCCTCCAACAGCTGGATGCACACGCCGCAGGGTTTCGAGATCATCGACGGTCGGGTGATTCCGGTGGACTGGTTCGCCGTGGTGTTCAATCCCTCCTTCCCCTATCGCCTGGCCCATATGGCCACCGCGGCCTTCCTCGCCACGGCCTTCTTCGTCGGCGCCTCGGCGGCCTGGCACCTGCTGCGCGGCCGCGACAACCCGGCGCTGCGCAAGATGCTCTCGATGGCCCTGTGGATGGCGCTGATCGTTGCGCCTGTGCAGGCCGTGATCGGCGACCTGCACGGCCTTAATACCCTGAAATACCAGCCGGCGAAGATCGCGGCGATGGAGGGCCACTGGGACAACAGCAACGGCGAGCCGACCCCGCTGATCCTGTTCGGCTGGCCGGACATGCAGCGCGAGGAAACCCGCTTCAAGCTGGAGATTCCCGCGCTCGGCAGCCTGATCCTGACCCACAGCCTGGACCAGCAGGTGCCGGCGCTGAAGGAGTTCGCTGCCGAGGATCGGCCCAACTCGACCATAGTGTTCTGGACCTTCCGGGTCATGGTCGGCCTCGGCCTGCTGATGATCCTCACCGGTCTCTGGGGCCTGTGGTTGCGCGTGCGCGGTCGCCTCTACCAGTCGCGGGCGTTCCTCCACCTGGCGGTGTGGATGGGGCCTTCGGGCATCGTCGCCATGCTCGCCGGCTGGTACACCACCGAGATCGGCCGCCAGCCGTGGATCATCCAGGGCCTGATGCGCACCGCCGATGCGTCCTCGGGGCACAGCTTCGCGCAGATGAGCCTGACCCTGGCGCTGTTCGTGGTGGTGTACTTCGCCCTGTTCGGTGCCGGGCTCGGCTACATGATGCGGTTGGTGCGCAAGGGGCCGATTACCGACGAAGGCAAGCAGGCCGCCGAGGGCGGACCAGGCCAGAGGCGCACGCCGTCGCGACCGTTGTCCGCCGCCGAAGAAGGTCTGGACGATAACGACAGCCTGACTGAGAGGACTTGACCATGGGTATCGACCTTTCGCTGATCTGGGCCGTGATCATCGCCTTCGGCGTGATGATGTACGTGGTCATGGACGGTTTCGATCTGGGCATCGGCATCCTCTTTCCCCTGGTCAAGAGCAAGGGCGAGCGCGATGTGATGATGAACACAGTGGCGCCGGTGTGGGACGGCAACGAGACCTGGCTGGTGCTCGGCGGCGCGGCGCTGTTCGGCGCCTTCCCGCTGGCCTATGCGGTGGTCTTGAGTGCGCTCTACCTGCCGTTGATCCTGATGCTGCTGGGGCTGATCTTCCGTGGCGTGGCCTTCGAGTTCCGCTTCAAGGCCAAGGCGGCCAAGCGCCACCTGTGGGACAAGGCCTTTATCGGCGGCTCGCTGACCGCGACCTTCTTCCAGGGCGTGGCTCTGGGCGCCTATATCGACGGCTTCGAGGTGGTGGAGCGGGTCTATGTCGGTGGGGCCTTCGATTGGCTGACGCCGTTCTCGCTGTTCTGCGGCCTGGCGCTGATCGTCGCCTACGCCTTGCTCGGCTGCACCTGGCTGATCATGAAGACCGAGGGTCGTCTGCAACAGCAGATGCACGATATGGCCAGGCCGCTGGTGTTCGTGGTGCTGGCGGTGACCGGCATCGTCAGCCTGTGGACGCCGCTGGCCCATGCCGAGATCGCCGCGCGCTGGTTCAGCCTGCCCAACCTGTTCTGGTTCATCCCGGTACCGCTGCTGGTGCTGCTGTGCACCTGGGCACTGCTGCGCGCGGTGGCCGGCAACGCCCACTATTCGCCGTTCCTGCTGACCCTGGCGCTGATCTTCCTCGGCTACAGCGGCCTGGGCATCAGCCTGTGGCCGCACATCATCCCGCCGTCGGTGAGCATCTGGGAGGCCGCCGCACCGCCGCAGAGCCAGGGTTTCATCCTGGTCGGCGCGCTGTTCATCATCCCCTTCATCCTGATGTACACCGCCTGGAGCTACTACGTGTTTCGCGGCAAGGTGACCGAGGAAGACGGCTATCATTGAGGTGCCCGCCATGCCGGACCAACAGGAGAAGAAACCGCTGTGGCAGCGCCTCGGCTGGCTGCTATTGATCTGGTCCGCCAGCGTGCTGGCGCTGGGGCTGGTGGCCGGGCTGTTGCGCCTGTTTATGCAGGCGGCAGGGATGGGCACGCCGTAAGGCCATGTACCTGTTAGGTGTTGCAGGGCCGGTAGGTAGGGTGCGCCGTGCGCACCAGTGTTCTCGGTGCGCATGGCGCACCCTACGGTTTAGCGGCGTGCCAAGCCTATTTGATCGCTTTCAGCACCACGAACTTGGGCGTGGCCGCGACCTGCTCGACGCCGCGGAACAGGCGTTTGAGTTTGCCGTGGTAGCCCAGGTGGCGGTTGCCGACCAGCCACAGTTCGCCGCCTTTGACCAGCGCGGCGCGGGCCTGCTGGAACATGCGCCAGGCGAGGAAGTCGCCGACCACCTGCTGCTGGTGGAACGGCGGGTTGCACAGCACCAGGTCCAGCGAGTCCGCCGGCTGCTCGGCCAGGCCGTCGCCGGCGCGGATCTGCACCGGCCGTTCGCCGAGGGCCGCGCGCCAGTTCTCCCGGGCCGATTGCACCGCCATATAAGACTCGTCGACCAGGGTCAGTTCGGCCTGCGGACTGCCCAGGGCGTAGACGATGGCGAGCACGCCATTGCCGCAGCCGAGATCCGCCACGTGCATGCGGCTGAGGTGTTTGGGCAGATGAGGCAGGAAGGCGCGGGTGCCGATGTCGAGGTCTTCGCGGCAAAACACGTTGGCGTGGTTGAGCAGTTCGATGGCCGGCTGGTCCAGGCGGTAGCGCGTAGGGTAGGGCGATACCGGCGCGGGCTTGTCTGCGGGCGTGGCCAGCAGCAGACGGGCCTTTTTCACCGCCAGCGAGGCCTGCACCGGGCCGATGTATTTTTCCAGCAGATCGCCGGCGGCGCGCGGCAGGTGTTTGACCATGCCGGCGGCGATGACCCGGGCATCGGGCGCCAGTTGCCCGTGCAGGCGGATCAGTTGTTCCTCCAGCAATGCCAGGGTCTTGGGTACACGGATCAGTACCCGGTCGAACGGACCCAGGGCCGTTGCGCTGGCCGGCACGAAACTGACCGCGTCTGCCGGCAAGTGATTGCGCGCCAGATTAGCCTGCAAACCCAGCAGGCCCAGGTGCGAGTCGCCACTGCTGGTGACCCGGGCATGCCCGGCCAGACTGGCCGCCAGGGCGCCGAAGTTGTCGTTGAGCACCAGCACGCGTGCAGCCGCGGGCAAGCCCTGTGCATGCAGATGGTTGAGCAGGTACTCGTCGGCGGCGTCGAAGGCCTGCAGGGGTTCGGCCTGCTGTTCGGGCTGGCGGATCAGGTCGAGTCGGGCAAAAGGCGTAACGAATATAGGCATATAGACTGCTGGTGTTTGTTAAGGACGCTTTGCGCGACACTGTGACCGGCCGTTGAAAAACTATTGCGCCTTGACTGGGCGTCCCCGTCTAGCCTTCGCTCGCTACGTTTTTTAACGGCCCGCCAGATCTTCGGCACAGCAGAGGGAGTGAAGTATGACCGCCAGCGAAGACAAGTTCACCCGGCAGATATTGAGCGACGTGCATGTGTGGTCGCCGAGCCTGTTCAGTCTGCGTTGTTCGCGGGACCCCGGGTTCCGATTCCGCGCCGGGCAGTTCGCCCGTCTTGGCGTGCAGAAGGCCGACGGTTCCGTGGTTTGGCGCGCCTATTCGATGGTGTCGGCGCCGCACGACGAGTTTCTCGAGTTCTTCTCCATAGTCGTGCCCGGCGGCGAGTTCACCTCCGAGCTGAGCCGGCTCAAGGCCGGCGACAGCCTGCTGGTGGACAAGCAGGCGTTCGGCTTTCTCACCCTCGATCGTTTCGTCGATGGCCGCGATCTCTGGCTGCTGGCCAGCGGCACCGGCCTGGCGCCCTTTCTGTCGATCCTCCAGGACTTCGAGGTCTGGCAGCGCTTCGAGCGCATCGTCCTGGTCTACAGTGCGCGCACCGCCGGCGAACTGGCCTATCAGCCGCTGATTCACGGACTCGAGAAGCTGGAACACCTGGTCGAGTATGCCGGCAAGCTGACCTATCTGCCGCTGGTGACCCGCGAACAGGCGCCGAACTGTCTGCACGGGCGCATCACCAGGCTGCTGACCAGCGGCGAACTGGAACGCGCCGCCGGCCTGAGCCTGAAGCCCGAGCGCTCGCGGCTGATGCTCTGCGGCAATCCGCAGATGATCGACGACACGCGCACGCTGCTGAAACAGCGCGATCTGCAACTGAGCCTGACCCGCCGGCCGGGGCAGGTGGCGGTGGAAAATTACTGGTAATGATGAGGTGGAGCGGAGTGCGGTCCGGGCGGCGATCCGCCGGGCACAGCGACAACCCGCCAGTTTGGTAACGCGCGATGAGCCACTGCTGCACTGCCTTCGGCGAGTGAGACACCAGCCTCGGCGGTGTTACAGGCTACTCCTTGCTTTGCTGGGCCTTGAGCAGGTCGCGAATCTCGGTCAGCAGGGTTTCTTCCGCGCTTGGTGCCGGTGGCAGGGTAGGCGCCACGGCTTCCTCGCGCTTGAGCTGGTTGATCACCTTGACGGCCATGAAGATGGCGAAGGCAACGATCAGGAAGTCCAGCAAGGTCTGGATAAACTTGCCGTAGCTGAGGATCACCGCCGGCAGGTCGCCCTCGGCAGCCTTGAGGGTAATCGCCAGGTCGGTGAAATCGACGCCACCGATCAGCAGGCCGATAGGCGGCATGATCACGTCGCCGACGAAGGACGAGACGATCTTGCCGAAAGCCGCCCCGATGATGATGCCCACGGCCATGTCGACCACGTTGCCCTTGACGGCGAAGGCCTTGAATTCGCTGATGATGCTCATGTGTCACTCCCTGATTTGGATGATGTGCAGAGTGTAATGCAGTGCGCTGTACTTGCCAGGCGGCAGCACAGTCTGAAGACGCATTCAGGCGCCCTCTCGCGCGTGGACCATGCAACCAGCTAAGCAAAAAATGCCGCGCCTGTCCTGCTTGTTCGCCAGTAGTCTAGGATTTCGGTGTGAAGCATCGGGCTGAGCTAGTCTGATACATACATTCGGAGGGTGCCGCCATGCCATTGCAATATCATCCACTCAACCGCGAATTTCCCCAGTTTGAAACACAGATGCGCACCTTGTTGCAGGTCGACGGCCATTTCGCCCGCTTGGCCGAGGAGTACGAACAGCTGGATAAACGCATCTATGAAGTGGTGGATGGCCGGGTGGCGATGGACGAGCTGCAACTGCAGGGCCTGAAAATGCAGCGGGTCACCCTCAAGGACGAAATCGAAACCCTGTTGCGCGGCGGTACGGTCGGTTGATCCGGGTCAAGGGGCGGGCCGGCGCAGGGGGATATGCTGATCCTGGTCATTTTCTGGAGTATCAGCATGCATATCGAACATCACCCCCTGGTTCATGATTTTCCCGAGCAGCGTGCCGAGTTGCACGAGTTGCGGCAAAACGACCCGGACTTCGCGCGCCTGGCCGATGACTACGAGGCGTTGGATAAGCGCATTTGCCGCGTCGAAGAGGGCATCGAACTGTTGGCCGACGATGCCTTGACCGCCTTGAAACAGCAGCGGGTCGAGCTCAAGGATCGGGTGGCCAGCCGGCTCAAGCCGGCGACCACCTGCTGCGGTTGCTGCCAAGGCTGATCGGGCTGCCGTTGAGCGGCTGGTAAAGGCTATGATGCGGACTTTCGTCTGACGGAGTCCGCTTGATGGCCAAGGCCAAGCGCATGTACGGCTGCACCGAGTGTGGCGCCACCTTTCCCAAGTGGGCCGGGCAATGCGGCGAATGCGGCACCTGGAACACCCTGACCGAAACCCTGATCGAAGCCCATGCTGTTGCGCCCAGCGGACGCAGCGGCTGGACCGGGCAGCAGGCGCAGCTGAAAACCCTGGCGGAAGTCAGTGTCGAGGAGATGCCGCGCTTTTCCACCGCCTCCGGTGAACTGGACCGGGTGCTCGGTGGCGGTCTGGTCGATGGCTCGGTGGTGCTGATCGGCGGCGATCCGGGTATCGGCAAGTCGACCATTCTGCTGCAGACCCTGTGCAATATCGCCACGCGCTTTCCCGCGCTCTATGTCACCGGCGAGGAATCCCAGCAGCAGGTGGCCATGCGCGCCCGTCGCCTGGGCCTGCCGGAAGACCAGCTCAAGGTCATGACCGAAACCTGCATCGAAAGCATCATCGCCACCGCGCGCCTGGAAAAGCCCAAGGTGATGGTGATCGACTCGATCCAGACCATCTTCACCGAACAATTGCAGTCGGCTCCCGGCGGTGTGTCCCAGGTGCGCGAGAGTGCGGCCCTGCTGGTGCGTTACGCCAAGCAGAGCGGTACGGCGATCTTCCTGGTCGGCCACGTGACCAAGGATGGCGCGCTGGCCGGCCCGCGGGTGCTCGAGCACATGGTCGATACCGTGCTGTATTTCGAGGGCGAGTCCGATGGCCGCCTGCGCCTGCTGCGCGCGGTGAAGAACCGCTTCGGCGCGATCAACGAACTGGGCGTGTTCGGCATGACCGACAAGGGCCTCAAGGAGGTCACCAATCCGTCGGCGATCTTCCTCACCCGCGCCCAGGAAGAGGTGCCGGGCAGTGTGGTGATGGCCACCTGGGAGGGCACCCGGCCGATGCTGGTGGAGGTGCAGGCGCTGGTCGACAGCAGCCATATGGCCAACCCGCGCCGCGTCACCCTGGGCCTGGATCAGAACCGCCTGGCCATGCTGCTGGCCGTGCTGCACCGCCATGGCGGCATCCCCACCCATGACCAGGACGTGTTCCTCAACGTGGTCGGCGGGGTCAAGGTGCTGGAAACCGCCTCCGACCTGGCACTGATGGCCGCGGTGATCTCCAGTCTGCGCAACAGGCCGCTGGCCCATGACTTGCTGGTGTTCGGCGAAGTGGGCCTGTCCGGCGAGGTGCGGCCGGTGCCGAGCGGTCAGGAGCGCCTGAAGGAAGCCGCCAAGCACGGCTTCAAGCGCGCCATAGTGCCCAAGGGCAACGCACCCAAAGAGGCGCCGGCAGGCTTGCAAGTGATCGCGGTAACCCGCCTGGAACAGGCGCTGGATGCGTTGTTCGAGTGAAACTGTGGGGCGGTGAGTCCTCGCTGGGGGGCGCGCAGGATGAGCGTAGCGATACCCATCGGGCGGTTTATGCCTGCGCCCGTTGGCAGGGAGAATATCGATGATGGGTTACGGCGTGTTCTTCTGCTGACAGCAGGTCAATTCGTGGGTGCCTAACCCATCCTACGGTCTACGGTCTACGGTCTACGGTCTGGAAGGCTGGACGAGCAGGCAGAAGAGCGGGCCGGATCGGCTAAGGTTTGAGCGGAATGAGGGATAGGGTTGTGCCAGCCTCGATGTCGGAGCTTGATCCCCCATCCCCCAAGCTCAGTCCCCCTCGCCCAGCGCCGCCAGTTCGCGTTCCAGCAGGGTTTCATCGCCGAGATTGAGCTCCACCAGGCGTCGCAGGTGGCTGACCGAGTCGAGGTCGATATGCCGGCAGACGAAGCCGAGCAGCCCGTCATGGGTGCGGGTCAGAACCACTTCCATCTGCACGACGGCGTCCTCGGCGAGCTGGATGCTGGCGATGAAAGGGTGATTGGGGTCACCATTCCACTGCTGCGGCCGTTTGATCAGCAGCCCCTTGAGCGAGACGTCATGCAGTTCGACCGCCCAGCGCCGCTCACCCTGAATGATCTCGGTGGGGGCATCGAAAGCGATGCGCTGAAAGCGCCTACGCTCGTTGCTCGTGTCGCTCATGCAAAAACTCCTGCGCGGTTTTGTCCACTATAGCCAAGGCTGATGCGGCCGGCTCGGCTTTATGCGGCGCGCCGGGGCACCGGGCCCGATGTCTGGCCGGGAGACCAGGCTGATTATCGATCGTTAGCAGCCAGTCGCTTGTTGCTGCGTCACAAAAAAGCCCGCCAAATGGCGGGCCTCTGTGTGCTGCGGTTGAGCTTAGTTGCCGTACACCGGGAACTGGGCGCAGAGCGCTTTGACCTGCTCGCGGATGCGTGCTTCGACCGAGTCGTCGCCCAGGTTGGCGAGGATCTCGCAGATCCAGCCGGCCAGTTGGCGGCATTCGTCTTCCTTGAAGCCGCGGGTGGTCACGGCCGGGGTGCCGATGCGCAGGCCCGAGGTAACGAAGGGCGAGCGCGGATCGTTGGGCACGCTGTTCTTGTTCACGGTGATGAAGGCGCGGCCCAGGGCGGCGTCGGCGTCTTTGCCGGTGATTTCCTGCTTGATCAGGCTGAGCAGGAACAGGTGGTTCTCGGTGCCGCCGGAGACCACGTCGTAGCCGTTGTCGATAAACACGCCGGCCATGGCCTGGGCGTTCTTCACCACTTGCTGCTGGTAGGCCTTGAACTCGGGTTGCAGGGCTTCCTTGAAGCATACGGCCTTGGCCGCGATCACATGCTCCAGCGGGCCGCCCTGGCCACCAGGGAACACCGCGGAGTTGAACTTCTTCTCCAGTGCTTCGTTGGCACGGGCCAGGATCAGGCCGCCGCGCGGGCCGCGCAGGGTCTTGTGGGTGGTGGTGGTGACCACGTCGACGAACGGCACCGGATTGGGGTAGACGCCGGCAGCGACCAGGCCGGCCACATGGGCCATGTCGACGAACAGGTAGGCGCCGACCTTGTCGGCGATGGCGCGGAAGCGCGGGAAATCGAGGATCTGGGAGTAGGCGCTGAAGCCGGCGATGATCATCTTCGGCTTGTTTTCTACGGCCAGACGCTCGACTTCGTCGTAGTCGATCAGGCCGTTGTCGTCGATGCCGTACTGCACGGCGTGGTAGATCTTGCCGGAGAAGCTGACGCTGGCGCCGTGAGTCAGGTGGCCGCCGTGGGCCAGGCTCATGCCCAGCACGGTGTCGCCCGGGTTGAGCAGGGCCATGTACACGGCGGCGTTGGCCTGGCTGCCGGAGTGCGGCTGGACGTTGGCGTAATCGGCGCCAAACAGCTCTTTGGCGCGGTCGATGGCCAACTGCTCGACCACGTCGACGTATTCGCAGCCGCCGTAGTAGCGCTTGCCCGGATAGCCTTCGGCGTACTTGTTGGTCAGCACGCTGCCCTGGGCTTCCATCACCGCTGGGCTGCAGTAGTTTTCCGAGGCGATCAGCTCGATATGTTCTTCCTGGCGCTGGGCTTCTTGCTCCATCGCGGCAAACAGGTCGGCGTCAAAACGGGCAAGATTCAAATCACGGCTGAACATGGCAAATCCCCTGAGAAAACCAGCTGGGCGGTAGAAAGAGGGGGCGAATTCTACCTCAACTCGGACGAGCAGGGGTATGCAGTGCAGTCATGTGGCGGACAAGTGGGGTTCATTTTGGCGGCAGTCCAAGGCGGTAGGCGGGGGTGGGGCCGAGCGTCGACACTCTGCCAGCCCGGATAGGCGTCAGCGCCATCCGGGAACGCTGGCGGCCCGGCCAGAACAGCGCACACGGCCATCGCTCAGGCGGGAGCATTTAATACTTGCCATTCATGAAATAAGAATTATTCTCATCAAGTCACTTAAAAGGAAGATGAGCCATGACCTACTTGATCGATGCCTGGCTGGACCGGCCACAGCCTTACCTGCGCATACTCAACCGCAATACCGGAGAAGTCTGCGCGGTACTGGAAGAGCAGGCGCTGGACGAACTGCGCGACCAGGGCGACCTGGATTTGCATGAGCTGAACTCCAGCGAGCCGCTGGTGCTCAAGGAGTTGGTGCGCAACCTGTTTCTTTACTGCTATGCGCGGGCATTGCGCCCCTGAAGCCTGCAGCATAAATGCATCGCGGGCATGGCCGGCTCCTACGGGTTCCAGGGGCTCTGGTGTAGGAGCGGGCCATGCCCGCGAAAGTTGGCGCGATCTGAAATGCTAGAGGACTTCCAGCAGTTCAACGTCGAACACCAGCACGCTGTGCGGCGGGATGCTGCCTACGCCTTGTTCGCCGTAAGCCAGTTCGCTCGGCACATAGAGACGCCATTTGCTGCCGGCGTTCATCAGTTGCAGGGCCTCGGTCCAGCCGGCGATGACGCCGCCCACCGGGAACTCGGCCGGCTGGCCGCGCTCGTAGGAGCTGTCGAACACGCTGCCGTCGATCAGGGTGCCGTGGTAATGGGTGCGCACGGTGTCCTCGCGGGACGGCTTGGCGCCTTCGCCGCTGGTCAGCACTTCGTATTGCAGGCCGGAAGCCAGTACGGTGATGCCGGCGCGCTTGGCGTTCTCGGCGAGGAAGGCCAGGCCAGCACCGGCGGCCGCTTCGGCCTTGGCTTGGGCTTCGGCCTGCATCACATCGCGGATGACCTTGAAACTGGCCGACAGCTCGGCCTCGCTGACGCGGCTCGGCTGACCGAGGAAGGCATCGGCCAAACCGGCGATGATGGCTTCCAGGCTCACGCCCGGCGGCGGATTGTCGCGCAGCTGGCCGCCAAGCTGACGACCGATGCCGTAGCTGACGCGGGTTTCGTCAGTGGAAAGATTGAGTTCGGACATGCAAAGGCTCCGCTGGGGCTGAAAAAGGGCGACCAGCCTAGCACAGCTGTGCCGGCCGCCCTACCGCTGCCATGTCCAGCTCTCAGTGCGATGAGGTCGGCCCCGGTTTCATCCCTGGCTCATCGGGCATGCCGCACATTTCGTCATGCACCTGCGTCTGTACCAGGTGGAGCGCCGGCAGTTGCGGCAAGGGCTGCAGCACCTCGCGGGCATGCTCCAGCGAGCGCAGGTGGAGGATATGGCCGTGGCCGTCTTCCAGCGTGAATGGCTGACCGCTCACGCGTGCTTCCAGCAGGTAATAGTTGCCCCCTTCGAGGGAGATGAGGTTCAACCCATCGACATGCCCGGCGCGGGCATGACTGGAAAGGTCGTGCAGGTTCATGAGGCCACCTCGCGCAAACGACTCGTACGGACTCCATAAGAATAGTCGCTGTGGAAGAGCCGGGAAGCACAAGACAGAACCGCAACCGCCCGGCCCCTCTCACTCAAAGCGACAGCTGATTCGTGTCGAGACACTAGCTGTCGCATGGATTGAAGCCCGAGCAACGGCTCAGTGGTCGTGTTTGGTCAGCTTGTCCAGGTAGCCCATGGCAAATGCCGAAACCACAAAGGCCATGTGGATAATCACGTACCACATCAGGTAGTCCGTTCCGATGTTCTCCGCGTTCATAAACACCTTGAGCAGGTGGATCGAGGAAATCGCCACAATGGAGGCCGCGACCTTCATCTTCAGCGAGCCGGAGTCCATCTTGCCCAGCCAGCTGAGCTTTTCCTTGCCCTCGTCGATATCCAGTTGCGAAACGAAGTTTTCGTAACCGGAGATCATCACCATCACCAGCAGGCCACCGACCAGGGCCATGTCGATCAACGACAGGATCACCAGAATCAGGTCGGCCTCAGCCATGGCGAATACGCCGGGAATGATATGGAAGATCTCCTGAAAGAACTTTAGCGCCAGCGCCAACAAGCCAAGCGACAAACCGAAGTAGATAGGCGCTAACAGCCAACGGGAGGCATACATCGCGTTTTCGATAAAGCGTTCCATGGGGTCTCGCAGGTAGGGGGAAAAACTGCCGGCGAGTATACCCAGCGCTCCCTCGCAGACAAAGGCATCGGTGACACTGGAAAGATCGATTGCGCTTATCCCCAGCAACTGTGGATAACCTTGTGGACAGGTTCGGGATTAACGCCGTCAGGCCAACTGCGACCGGCCTTGCTGCAGGCTGCTCAAAAGACGACCGGGCCGCGCTCAGCTATCCGGCTGGAATTGGTAATAGCCCTGACGGCCATGGCGGTCGCCATTCAAGCGGCGCAACTCGGCCTGGATATGCAAGCGCCAGATCGGCAGTTCGGCGCATTCGTCGTAGCCCTGGACCAGCAGGCTTTCGGCAATCCCGGCCAGCACCCCTTCGGCCACGACAGGCCCGCAGAACGGGCCTTGTGCCTTGATGGCAGAGGGTTGGGAGCCGGACAGGCCGGCGGCACAGATCAATGTCCAGAGGCCCTTGTCGCCGGCCAGTGGCAATACCACGCATTCGATGCGGGTAATCAAACCCAGGCATTGACGGGTGAGACAGAGGCAGCGCGGCATGGCGGCGACCCTCATGTGATCAGGCCTTCAGCCTACACCCGCATAGGCGAGGCAGGGAAGCCGCCAGTCAGCTCGGCAATCTGTGGATAACTGTGTGGATGAAATCCTCCGGTGCCTGAGTCCAAGGCGGCGCCGAAGCTTTACCCCATCCGCCAGTTGCGCCCGCCACCGGCTTGGCCGTAGGCAGCAGGCAGGGGGCAGCAGGCAGGTAAATTTCCAGCGCAACGCCGCCGCGGATCACATGCACTTGCGCAGGCAAGCGTGGAAGGGGCTTCAGCCGCGATGCTTTCAGCGCCTTCAAGGCCAATCGCGGCTAACAGGCCCTTCCACAAAGCGGGCCAATATCCACCGCTAAAACGCAGCGCCGCTGGCGCCTTTTCCCAGGTCCTCAGGCGGCCGGTTTCTTCGCCCGTGGCTTTTTCTCCTTGGCCAGCGCCACCAGCACTTCGGTCTTCACCTCCTTGTCATCCTCGGCCATGCCGATTTCGGCGATCTCGCGCAGCCGCTCGACTACCCGTGCATTGACGCTGCCAGGCGGAAACTGACCTTCGGCATTGGGCGTACCGGCATCTTCGCCGACCAGCAGGCTCAACGCCTCGTCGACCTGGCGCACCGCATAGACATGGAACTGCCCGGCCCGCACCGCCTGCAGCACGCGCTCGTCGAGCATCAGGGTGGCGATGTTGGAGTGCGGGATGATCGCGCCCTGTTCGCCGGTCAGGCCGCGGGCCTCGCACAGGCGAAAGAAGCCTTCGATCTTCTCGTTGGCCCCGCCGACCGCCTGCACCTCGCCGAACTGGTTGATCGAGCCGGTGATGGCGAAACACTGCTTGAGCGGCCGGCGCGACAGGGCGGAAATCAGCGTGCAAACCTCGCCCAGCGAGGCGCTGTCGCCGTCGACATAGCCATAGGATTGCTCCAGGGCGATGCTCGCGGAAATCTCCAGGGGAAATTCCTGGGCGTAGCGGCTACCCAGGTAACCGGTGAGGATCATCACGCCCTTGGAGTGGATCGGCTGGCCGAGGTTGACCTCGCGCTCGATGTCGACGATGCCCGAACCGCCGGGGTAGACGGTGGCGGAAATCCGCGCCGGCACGCCGAACGCCGAATCGCCGACTTCCAGCACGGTCAGGCCGTTGCACTTGCCGACCGCGGCACCGGCGGTGTCGATCAGGATGATGCCGGCCAGCATGTCGTCGATGATCCGCGCCGACACCCGGCCGGTACGGGTCGCCTTGGCCTTCAGGGCGCGTTCGATATGACCGACGTCGGTGACCGTCTCACTGGCCAGCTGGCGGATGAAGTCGGCCTCGCTGACCAGCTGGAACAGGTCGCCAATGCGCGCCGACAGGCGCCCCTGGTGCTCGGCCAAGCGCGCGCTGAAGGTCGCCAGGCGCGCTACCGCGGCGGCGGTCAGCGGCGCCATGCCTTCTTCCATGGTGCGGGTCTTCATCAACTGGGCGAACTGCTCCAGGCTCTCGTCGGCCAGGGGAATGTCCTCGTCGAAGTCGACCAGCACGCGGAACATTTCCTGGAAGTCCGGATCATGGTCCTGCAACGCGTAGTACAGCTGGCGCGCACCTATGATGATGACCTTGACCTGCAAGGGGATGACCTGCGGATTGAGGGTCACAGTGGCGATGCGGCCGAGGTCGCCGAGCGGCGACTCCATCTTCAGCTGGCGTGAATGCAGGGCGCGCTTGAGCGCATCCCAGACGAAGGGTTCGCCGAGCATCTTCTCCGCTTCGAGGATCAGGAAGCCGCCGTTGGCGCGGTGCAGGGCGCCGGGGCGCAGCTGCCGGTAACTGGTGTAGAGCGCACCCTGGTCGGCGTTGTATTCGATGCGGCCGAACAGGTTGTCGTAGGTCGGATGCGACTCGAACACCACGGGCGCGCCGCCCTGGGCGTGATGGCCGACCACCAGGGACGGGCAGTACTGCTCCTCGAGCAGCTTGCGCGTTTGCGCATCGGCCTTTTCCACCTCGACCAGCTGGTCGACCACGGTCTTCAGCAGGTTGACCTGCACCGCCTGCAGGTAGGCGCAGACGCCGGCGTTTTCCGCGTACTTTTCCGACAAGGGCGCCAGCAACGGCTGCAGCGCCACGGTGATGGTTTCTTCATTGAGCTGGCGCAGCTGGTTGCTCGACTCGCGCTTCCACTGCGGCAGGCTGGCCAGTTCTTCGTTGAGCCGTTCTTCCAGACTGGAGATATCGACGTGGAAGCGCTCGCGCTCGGCTTCCGGCAACTGGGCGAACTCGGCCTCGTCCAGCGCCTTGCCCTCGAGCATCGGGGTGAAGGCGATGTTGCTGCTGTCGCGGTACAGCGCCACGTTCTTTTCCAGGGACAGCTTCTCGATCACATCGAGCGCCTGGTCGTAGCGCTTGTTGAAGGCGCGGTCGATGGCGCTCTTCTTCTGCTGATAGGACGGGTGCTCGAATACCGCCGGGAAGGTCGCCAGCAGGTTGTCGATCAGCAGGTTGATGTCGGCGATGAATGCCCCGGCACTGCCCGCCGGCAACTCCAGTGCACGCGGCTCGCGTGGCTCGTCGAAGTGATTGACGTAGACGTGGTCCGCCGGGGTCGCCAGGCGCTTGGCCTCGGCCTTGAGGTAGCGTTTGACGAACGAGAAGCGGCCGGTGCCGGGCTCGCCCATGACGAACACGTTGTAACCGGGGCGCGGCATGGCCACGCCGAACTGCAGGGCCTCGACCGCACGCTCCTGACCGAGCACGCCACGGAACGGCTCCAGGTCATCGGTGCTGGTGAAGTTGAACTGCTCGGGCGAGAACGGGCGGGTGAGTGCTTCAGGTGCCAGCCGCAAATGGGCTGCAACGGAGTCTGGCATTGGAAATCCTTGAACGGAGGGCTGGTGAAATCATGGCCGCATCGACGGCCATCCACAAGCCGTTTGGTAGGTCGCGGGCACGCAAAAAGCCTTGAGCGCTTGTGAAAAAACGCTCAGAGGCTGGGGAAATATCGAAGGTCGTAGCGAGCGTCTTTCACAAGCACTCAGAGAAGACCCAGGCGTTTGCCCAGACGGTTCAGGTTGGCCCGGTCGATACCCAGGTCCCGGGCGGCGTCCGCCCACTTGTTCTGATTGCGGGCCAGCGATTCGTTGATCAAGCGCTTCTGGTACTCGCCCATCAGCGTCTTCATGTTGGCCCCGGGGCGGGGCGGGGGAGCCTCGTGCGCCGGCACGCTCGGCAATGGTTCGAGCGCCTGTTCCTCGAGATCCAGGTTGTGCGGTTCGAGGGTGAGGATGCGCGGACGCTCCTTGTGCCCGGCCATGGCCTTGAGCACGGCGCGGCCGATCAGGTGTTCGAGCTCGCGTACGTTGCCCGGCCAGCTGTAACCGAGCAGGGCGCTCTGCGTACTGGCGCTCAGGCGCAGGCTGCGCAGGCCGAGCCGAGCGCGGTTCTCTTCGAGGAAGTAGCCGGCCAGCAACAGGATGTCGCGGCCGCGCTCGCGCAACGGCGGCACCAGCAACGGGTAGACGCTGAGGCGGTGATAGAGGTCCGCGCGAAAGCGCCCGCTGCGCACCTCTTCGGCCAGGTCGCGGTTGGTCGCCGCGATGATGCGTACATCGACGTGATGCTCGCGATCCGAGCCGACCCGCTGCAACTGGCCGCTCTGCAGGACACGCAGCAGCTTGGCCTGGATCGGCAGCGCCAGCTCACCTATCTCGTCGAGGAAGATCGAGCCGCCATCGGCCAGTTCGAACTTGCCGCTACGCTCGCCGACGGCGCCGGAGAAGGCCCCCTTGACGTGGCCGAACAGTTCACTCTCGACCAGGGTGTCGGGCAGTGCCGCGCAGTTCAGGCTGATCAGCGGCTTCTGCGCACGTGGCGAGCTCAGGTGGATGGCTTCGGCGACCAGTTCCTTGCCCACCCCGGTTTCGCCGGTGATCAGCACGGTCAGCGCGCTGTTGCCGACCAGCTGGACCTCTTCCTGCAACTGTTTGTGACGGGCGCTTTGGCCGACCAGTTCGCGCGGTCGGCGACCGTCGGCGGCGCGTTTGTAGACGGCCGCCAGTTGCCGCTGTTCCTCGGCATTGCGCGCCAGCAGGCTGATGCGTTCGCTGGCCATCACGGTGGCGGCGGCCAGGCTGGCGAAGGCGGCCAGGTTGTCCAGGTCGACGCTGCCGAAACTGGCCGGATCGAGCGCGTCTAGGGTCAGCAGGCCCCAGGGCTTGTCCTGCAGGTAAAGCGGACAGCCGAGGCAGTCGTGAATCGCCAGGTGCCCCTGGTGACCATCGACCAGGCCGTCATAGGGGTCGGGCAAGCCGCAGTCGATGGCGAAGCGCGTCGGCCCGCGCCGCTCGAGGAGCATGCGCAGACGCGGGTGGTGCTCGACCTTGAAGCGGCGCCCCAGGGTGTCCGGGCTCAGGCCCTCGACCGAAAGCGGAATGAGGGTATCGCCCTCCAGCTTGAGCAGGGCCACGGCCTCGCACGGCATGAGTTGACGCAGTGCGCACAGCAGGCGTCGATAACGCTCCTCGTCGGGCAGATCGCGCGACAGGTCGGCGACCAGGGGAACCAGGGCCAGCAGCAGCGGGTTGGTCATAACGACTCCGTTTTAGTCATAGTGACACGCGCACGCTCTTGTCACTATGACTCGTTAAAATAATAACTATCTGATTTATATGAATATTTTTTATGGCACGGAAAATGACTATGTTCATGTGTCGATAAACTATCACGCAAGGGAAGAACCATGAAACGACTCTCCGCGCTTACTCTCAGCTTGTTCCTGCTCTCTGCTCAATCGGCCTTCGCCATCGAAGTGCTCGCCGAGAAACCTGACCATACTGCCGGCAAGGTATTCGGCGGCCTGGGCGGGGTAATCCTCGGCGGCGCCGCTGGCGGCCCCATCGGCGCGCTGGTCGGCGCCGCCGTGGGAGCCTGGGGCGGCTCGGGCACCCAGAACGCGCTGGGGCTCAGCGACACGGCCTATCTGGTCAAGACCGATGACGGCACGCAACGCGTCGTGCGCTCACCCAACGCACGCTTCAAGGCGGGTGAGTTGGTAAGCATCCGCGGCAACCGGCTCGCCCGGCCCGAACACTAAGAGGCTGTGAAAAGACTCCCGCCTGCTGCGAGCGCCCCCAGACGCCCGCGGCAACGCGCGCTGCGAGCACCTGGAGACGGGTGCTCGATTTTCCACAACCTCTGACCGCTGCCATGCCCGAGTGGGGCGCCGGCTACCGTCCCACTCCACGCGACCACTCGTGAAGGCACCCATCTACCTGCCTTGCGGCCCGTGCAACACCAGGGCTCGTGATGCTCTCCTGTTTTTTGGTGGCAAAGACCCGCTCCGCCATGGTCCGCTCCTCCATGGCCTGCTCCGCTAGGGTCTACTCCGGTTCCCGTGCATGCACGGCTTTCACCAGCACCCACACCTGACCGTGTGGGTTTTTTTTGACCCTATTCCGGCCATGGCTTGCAGGGGGGGGCGGGACTTTATTGCAGATCGGCACAGCGCAGGCAGTATTCGGTGGCCGGCAACACCTGCAAGCGCGCCGGCTCGATCGGTTCGCCACAACGCAGGCAGTCGCCATAGGTGCCGTCGGCCAACCGCAGCTTGGCCATTCCCACCTGGCGCATGCCTTTCTTGGCCTCGGCCAGCAGGGCTTCGAGCACTTCGTCGTTTTGCCGTTGCAGGGCCTGCTCGGCGAAGTCCGGCGAGTGGCTGCGGGCCAAGTCCTGACTAATCGCACTGGCCCGCGCGCTGTATTCGGCGAACAGGGCATCGAGTGCCGCTTGGGGATCGAAAGCAGGCATGGACATACTCCTCGGTGGTCAACGATGAAGCAATGCGCGGGCATGGCCACTCCCCGCGGGGCACAAAGCCAAACGTTGCAACTACCGCCGGCCGGCCCGAAAGGTTTCAACTGTCTAGTTAGTGTGGACGCTGTCGCGCGGTCTGCATAATCGCCAGCGAAAACTTGTGCCCGGAGCCGGCGCCTTGCTGGCCACGGCATGCACCCGTTGGCCGGGGCGGCGATTGGGTGCATGCTGATTCAGTAGCGCCAGAACAATGGGCAAGGCCGCAAATCCTATGAAACACAGCTCGCCGCAGATTCTTCAGGCCGCCAATGGCAAGCCGATCAAGCTCTGGACCCAGGGCGTGCCGGTCGAAGCCCAGGCCCGCCAGCAACTGCTCGAGACGGCGCAACTGCCGTTCATCTTCAAGCACCTGGCGGTGATGCCGGACGTGCACCTGGGCAAGGGCTCGACCATCGGCAGCGTGATCCCCACCGTCGGCGCCATCATCCCGGCCGCCGTGGGCGTGGACATCGGCTGCGGCATGATCGCCGTGCGCACCTCGCTGCAGGCCGGCGACCTGCCGGACAACCTGCATGGCCTGCGCAGCGCCATCGAGCAGGCCGTGCCCCATGGCAAGACCTTCGGCCGGCACGACCAGGGCGCCTGGGAGCGCGTGCCGGTCGCCGCGGACCAGGCCTGGAAGGCGCTGGCCGGGCGTTTCAAGGCGATCAGCGACAAGTATCCGCGCCTGGAAAAGACCAACAACCGCGTGCACCTGGGTACCCTGGGCGGCGGCAACCACTTCATCGAGGTCTGCCTGGACGAGCATGACCAGGTGTGGTTCATGCTGCACAGCGGCTCGCGCGGGGTGGGCAACGCCATCGGCACGCTGTTCATCGAGCTGGCCCAGGCCGACATGCGCCAGCACCTGGCCAACCTGCCGAACAAGGACCTGGCCTACTTCGAGGAGGGCAGCCGGCACTTCGCCGACTACCTGGAGGCAGTCGGCTGGGCCCAGGACTTCGCCCGGCAGAACCGCGCGCTGATGATGCAGGCGGTGATCGCCGCGGCGCAGCGGGTGCTCGGCAAATCCTTCGCGGCCAGCCTGGAGGCGGTGAACTGCCACCACAACTACGTGCAGCGCGAGCAGCACTTCGGTCGGGAGGTGCTGGTCACCCGCAAGGGCGCGTTATCGGCGCGGCAAGACCAGCTGGGCATCATCCCCGGCTCCATGGGCGCCAAGAGCTTTATCGTCCGCGGCCTGGGCAACCCGCAGGCATTCTGCTCCTGCAGCCACGGCGCCGGGCGGATCATGAGCCGCACCCAGGCCAAGAAGCAGTTCACGGTCGCGGATCAGGTGCGCGCCACGGCCCATGTCGAATGCCGCAAGGACAAGGCGGTGATCGACGAGATCCCCATGGCCTACAAGGACATCGACGCGGTAATGGCCGCCCAGAGCGAGCTGGTGGAAGTGCTGCACACCTTGCGTCAGGTGGTCTGCGTCAAGGGCTGAGCCAAAGTATCGCGCCGGGGCACGGAACGCCGCCCGGACCCTCCCACAAGAGCAACCGACACCGCGCGGGAGTCCTCGAACAAAAAACGGAGCCCGAAGGCTCCGTTGCATGTCACCAGCGTGGCACTTATTGCGCCAGTTTCTTGTGGCGCACGCGGTGCGGCTGGGAGGCGGCATCGCCGAGGCGCTTCTTGCGGTCGGCCTCGTACTCGGTGTAGTTGCCTTCGAAGAACTCGATGTGCGAGTCGTCCTCGTACGCCAGGATGTGGGTGGCAACACGGTCGAGGAACCAGCGATCGTGGGAGATGACGATGGCCGCGCCGGGGAAGTCGAGCAAGGCCTCCTCCAGCGAACGCAGGGTTTCCACGTCGAGGTCGTTGGACGGTTCGTCGAGCAGCAGGACGTTGGCGCCTTCCTTGAGGGTCAGGGCCAGGTGCAGGCGGCCACGCTCACCGCCGGACAGGTCCTTGACGAACTTCTGCTGGTCGCCGCCCTTGAAGTTGAAACGGCCGACGTAGGTGCGCGAGGGAATCTCGTAGTTGCCGATGCGGATCTGGTCGGAACCGTTGGAAATCATCTCGAACACCGACTTGCTGCCGTCGAGGTCGTCGCGGCTCTGATCCACGCAAGCCAGCTGCACGGTCTCGCCGATCTCAATGCTGCCCGAGTCCGGCTGCTCCTTGCCCATCAGCATGCGGAACAGGGTCGACTTGCCGGCGCCGTTGCCGCCGATCACCCCGACTATGGCGCCCTTGGGCATGCTGAACGACAGGTTGTCGATCAGCGCACGGTCGCCGTAACCCTTGCTGACGTTGACGAAGTCGATGACCTTGTCGCCCAGGCGCGGGCCGGCCGGGATGTAGATCTCGTTGGTTTCGCTGCGCTTCTGGAATTCCTGCGACTGCAGTTCCTCGAAGCGTTGCAGGCGCGCCTTGGACTTGGCCTGGCGGGCCTTGGCGCCTTTGCGCACCCACTCCAGTTCTTCCTTCATGGCCTTCTCATGGGCCGACTGCTGCTTGGATTCCTGGGCCAGGCGGTTGGACTTGGCTTCCAGCCAGCCGGAGTAGTTGCCCTCGTAGGGAATGCCGGCGCCGCGGTCCAGTTCGAGAATCCAGCCGGCGACGTTATCCAGGAAGTAACGGTCGTGGGTGATCGCCACCACGGTGCCGGGGAAGTCGTGGAGGAAGTGCTCCAGCCAGGCCACCGAGTCGGCGTCCAGGTGGTTGGTCGGTTCGTCCAGCAGGAGCATGTCGGGCGCCGACAGCAGCAGGCGGCACAGCGCCACCCGGCGCTTCTCGCCGCCGGAGAGTACGGCGACCTTGGCGTCCCAGGCCGGCAGACGCAGGGCGTCGGCGGCGACTTCCAGCTGGCGCTCGAGGTTGTGACCGTCGCTGGCCTGGAGGATGGCTTCGAGCTTGGCCTGCTCGGCGGCCAGCTTGTCGAAGTCGGCATCCGGCTCGGCGTAGGCGGCGTAGACCTGATCGAGGCGCGCCTGGGCGTCCTTGATATGGCTGACGGCTTCTTCCACCACCTCGCGCACGGTCTTGTTCGGGTCGAGCTGCGGTTCCTGGGGCAGGTAGCCGACATTCAGCTCGGGCATCGGCCGGGCTTCGCCATCGAACTCGCTGTCGACACCCGCCATGATTTTCAACAGGGTGGACTTGCCCGAACCGTTGAGGCCGAGCACGCCGATCTTGGCGCCGGGGAAGAACGACAGGGAGATGTTCTTGAGGATTTCCCGCTTCGGCGGCACTACTTTGCTCAGCCGGTGCATGGTGTAGACGTATTGGGCCATGAATAACCTTGGTTCTAAGACGGAAAACTGAAAAATGGCTGCGGGTCGCGTGGCAAACGCAAGGTCATGGGTGACGGCATCTGCCAGGCGATGCACCGGACCGTTTGTCGAAAATCGCTGTGCACAGCTCCCGCGCGCGTGCGGCAAAGCTACCGGAATGCGCCGTGCAGGGCAAACCACGCTCGTCGGCGGCACTGGCACTTCGCCACGGTTATGGCATGCTAGCGCCCCGCGCGCGCCATTGTCAGAAGGCATGGGCGCGTCCCGCGTTCATCGAGCCGTAATTGCAGGATCCTCATCAAGTGCCAAGCCACACCTCACCATCGTTACCCCATGCTCCGGGCGAACCCTCGTCGCCTGCTTGGCGTGGCTCGATCAAGGGTGCCCTGGTGGTGCTGGTGCTGGGCATGCTGGCGTTGCTGCTGTGGCAACTGCAGGTGGAATCGCGGCAATTGCTCGACAACCAGCGCCAGCTCAACCATGAGTTCAGCGCGCAACTGGCCAATCACCTCAGCCTGAGCATGGAGCTGAAGGCTCAGGCCGGCGTGGCGATACTGCGCCAGCACAGCACCCCGGCGCCAGGCCAGGGTGAGGTCGATGAGAAACTGCAAAACAGCCTGCGCGGGGTCTTTGCCAGCCTGCGCAGCCTGGCCTCGCTCGACTCTCGCGGCAACATCCTGACAGACACCCAGCCCCGGGCGGATGACAGCCGCTATCTGGCCAGCCTGATCGAGCGCAGCAACGGTGCGGCTTATCACTATGCGTTCAGCGCCGACGATGGTGGACTGATCCACCTGCTGCTGCGTCAGGACGAAGGCGGCAGCCCGAGCGGCTACTGGGTCTTGCGCCTGACTGCCGAGGCACTGCGCAGCTGGTTGCACGAACACCACCAGAGCCGCTATCGCTGGCAGCTGGAAGACCGCCAGATGCAACGCACGATTGCCAGCCAGCATGGCGGCCTTGCGGACAACGGCGCGGTCCTGCAGCCGATAAGCGCAGACGATCCGCAGCAGAGCATTCTCCTGGCGCCGCTCAAAGGCAGCGACTGGCAGCTGCGCGCCCTGTTCGACGAGCGCAGTGCGCGCGCACAATTGTTGCCCGCACTGTCCGGCAAGCTCCTGCTATTTACCCTCTGCTCCCTATTGACCTTGCTGGCTCTGTACCGCCTGCAGCGCGAACAGCGCAGTCTGCATGAACTCAATGCGGCGTCGCGGCGCTCGCTGCGCCAGGCGGCCAGTGCGTTGGGGGCCATCGAGGAGCGCGTGCTGGTCACCGCCAGCGATGGCCAACTGAGCTACCTCAACCCCCAGGCCGAGGAACTGTTCGGTTTGCGCAGCAAGGACGCGCACAGCTGGCACCTGCTGCAACTGCTGCCCCATCTCGATCCGCAGCTGTTGCACGACTCCAGCAGGCCTGGCGACCTTGATACCGATCTGGTGGAGATCCGCCAGGACGGTGTGCCCCGCCTGTTCACGATAAGCCGCAGCGACCTCGGCGATCCGGCGCGGCGCCTGGGCTTCGTCTGGGTGCTGCGCGACGTCACCGAGCAGCAGCACGCCACCCACGTCCTGCAGGAAACCCGCCGGCGCTACCAGGACATCTTCGAAGGCACCGGCACCGCGCTCTGCGTCCTGGATCTGGCCGCGCTGCCGGAGTACCTGCAGCAGCTGCAGGTGCATGACGGCGCGAGCCTGAAGCGCTGGCTGCTCGCCCATCCGCAGCGGCATGGCGAACTGCTGCAACTGATGCGTTTCACCGAGACCAACCAGGTGGCCTTGCAACTGCTCGGCGTCGACTCCACCGAGCACGCCTGGCGACACCTGATCGACAGTGGCCCACTGCACCCCGAGGGCTTTCGCGTGCACCTGCTCACGGCCCTGCTCGAAGGCGTCGGCCAGCTTGAACTGGAGCGGCGGATCAGCACCCCGCAGGGTCACGAGCGTCACCTGTGGCTGGTACTGCGCCTGCCGGACAGCGCGCAAGAACTGAATGCGGTGACCCTGAGCATCAGCGACATCACCAGCCGCAAGCGCATCGAACTGTCGTTGATCGAGCGTGAGCGCTTCTGGTCGGATGTGGTGCGCACCGTGCCGGACACCCTCTATGTGCATGACATGTTGAATAAGCGCGTGCTGTTCAGCAACCATCACCTGGGCCTGCAGCTGGGTTACAGCACGGCCGAACTGCACGCCCTGGGCGAACGCTTCTGGGAGCGCATCCTGCACCCCGATGACAGCGACTATTACTGGCGCATCCGCAACCTGCAACAGGTGGTCGGCGACGGCGTGCTGCTCGAATCACAACTGCGCTGGCGCCATCGCAACGGTACCTGGCGCTGGTTCAGCATCCGCGAACAGGCCCTGGCGCGCGATGCCCGTGGGCGTGTCAGTCGCCTGATCGGAGTGGCCAAGGACATCACCGAGCAGATCGGCAGCAGCGAATCGCTGCGCAACAGCGAGCAGCGTTACCGGCTGCTGGCCGAGAGCACCAGCGACGTGATCTTCTCCACGGACAACAACCTGCACCTCAACTACGTCAGCCCTTCGGTGGCAACGGTGCTCGGTCATCCGCCGCAATGGTTCCTGGCCCACAACTTCCACAGCCTGGCCGCCAACCCGCAGCAACTGGCCGGCCTGACGATATTGCTCGAGCGGGTGCGCGCGGCGCTTGGCAGCCCCCTGCGCATGAGCGAGCTGCGCGCACAGTTCCAGCCGCAACTGTTCATCCTCGACTGCCTGCGCGCCGATGGCCGAAAAATTCCGGTCGAATTGCGTCTGGTGCCGATGTGGGATGACAACAGCCACTTCGAGGGCCTGCTCGGCGTGGGCCGCGACATCAGCCAGCAGCGCCGCTCGGAAAAAGACCTGCGCATGGCCGCCACGGTGTTCGAACACTCCACCGCGGCGATCCTGGTCACCGATCCGGCCGGCTACATCGTCCAGGTCAACAAGGCCTTCAGCCGGGTCAGCGGTTACTCCTCGGCCCAGGTCCTCGACCAGCTGCCGGGCATGCTCACCGCCGACCGCCAGCAGGCCAGTCACCTGCACTACGTGCTCAACCAGCTCGATCAGCGCGGCAGCTGGGAAGGCGAAATCTGGCTCAAGCGTCGCGACGGCGAGAGCTTCCCGGCCTGGGTCGGAATCACCGCGGTGCAGGACGAAGAAGGCGACCTGGTCAGTTATGTGTGCTTCTTCAGCGACATCAGCGAGCGCAAGGCCAGCGAACAGCGCATCCATCGCCTGGCCTACTACGACGCCCTGACCCTGCTGCCCAACCGCACGCTGTTCCAGGATCGCCTGCACACGGCGCTGCAACATGGAGCCCGGCATCAGGAGTGGGTGGTGCTGATGTTCCTCGACCTCGATCGTTTCAAGCCGATCAACGACTCGCTCGGCCACGCCGCCGGCGACCGCATGCTCAAGGACGTCGCAGTGCGCCTGGAGGCCTGCGTCGACAGCGACGACACAGTGGCGCGCATGGGCGGCGACGAGTTCACCCTGTTGCTGCAGTCGTGTGCCACTCGCGAGGGCGCGCTGAACCGGGCGATCCATGTCGCCGAGCAGATTCTCGCCAGCCTGGCCCGGCCGTTCATGCTCGAAGGCCGCGAATTCTTCGTTACCGCCAGCATCGGCATCGCGCTGAGTCCGCAGGACGGCAACGAACTCAGCCAACTGATGAAGAACGCCGACACGGCGATGTACCACGCCAAGGAGCATGGCAAGAACAACTTCCAGTTCTATCAGGCGGACATGAACGCCAGCGCCCTGGAACGCCTGGAGCTGGAGCGGGACCTGCGCCACGCCCTCGAACAGCAGGAGTTCGTGCTCTACTATCAGCCGCAGTTCTCCGGCAACGGCCAGCGTCTGGCCGGCGTCGAAGCCCTGTTGCGCTGGCAGCACCCGGTACGCGGCCTGGTGCCGCCGGATGACTTCATCCCGGTGCTGGAAGAACTCGGCCTGGTGGTACAGGTCGGCGACTGGGTCCTGGCCGAGTCCTGCCGCCAGCTGAAGAGCTGGCACGCGGCGAAGATCCGCGTACCGAAGATCTCGGTCAACCTGTCGGCCCGGCAGTTCACCGAGGGCGCGCTGGCTCAGCGCATCGCCGCGATTCTCGAGGACAGCGGGGTCGCCCCGGCCTGCCTGGAGCTGGAGTTGACCGAAAGCATCCTGATGCAGGATGTGGCGAGCGCCCTGCGCACCCTCAACGACCTGAAAAGCCTGGGCCTGTGCATCGCCATCGACGACTTCGGCACCGGCTACTCGTCGCTCAACTACCTCAAGCAATTTCCCATCGACGTGCTGAAGATCGACCGCAGCTTCGTCGACGGCCTGCCGCAAGGCGAACAGGACGCGCAAATCGCCCGCGCCATCATTGCCATGGCCCACAGCCTGAACCTTTCGGTAATCGCCGAAGGCGTGGAGACCCAGGCGCAGCTGGACTTCCTGCGCATCCACGATTGCGACGAAGTCCAGGGCTACCTGCTCGGCCGGCCCATGCCTGCCCACCAGTTCGCCGCCCAGTTCAGCGGCGCCGCACTGTTCATGCTCAGCTAGGGTCTGTTTTGCCGTTTTGTCGCGAACCGCGTTGCGCGAGAAGGTTTTTGTAGGTGCGGGCCATGCCCGCGAAGCTTTTGCTCATCCGGGAGTTTTCGCCGAAAGCATCGTGAATCTAGTGCCGCGACACGGGTGCGTGGGAGGGGCTTTAGCCGCGATGCTTTCAGCGCCGTCAAGGTCAATCGCGGCTAAATCGGAACGCCGCCCGGCCCTCCCACAACCCCCACCCTCTGCCCGGTATGACCCAGATCAACGTCGCCGCGCTTGAAACTCGCACAATCGTCCTCATCTAGTTTTCATCTCGGCAGGCTTTCAATACAGGGGTGTCCATCGCGCCGGCCTGCTCTTAATAAGGAAGGATGACGCAATGCGAATCGACCGATTGACCAGCAAGTTGCAACTTGCGCTATCCGACGCCCAGTCCCTGGCCGTCGGCCTCGACCATGCCGCCATCGAACCGCTGCACCTGATGCAGGCGTTGCTCGACCAGCAGGGTGGTTCGATCAAGCCGCTGCTGATGCAGGTCGGCTTCGACGTGGGCAGCCTGCGCCAGGCGCTGAGCAAGGAACTCGATCACCTGGGCAAGATCCAGAACCCGACCGGCGATGTCAACCTGTCCCAGGACCTGGCGCGCCTGCTCAATCAGGCCGACCGCCTGTCCCAGCAGAAGGGCGACCAGTTCATCTCCAGCGAACTGGTGCTGCTCGCCGCGCTGGACGAAGGCACCAGGCTGGGCAAGCTGCTGCTGGCCCAGGGCGTGAGCAAGAAAGCCCTGGAAAACGCCATCAGCAACCTGCGCGGCGGCGACGCGGTGAACGACCCGAATGCCGAGGAATCGCGCCAGGCCCTGGACAAATACACCATCGACCTGACCAAGCGCGCCGAAGAGGGCAAGCTGGATCCGGTGATCGGCCGCGACGACGAGATTCGCCGCACCATTCAGGTGTTGCAGCGCCGCACCAAGAACAACCCGGTGCTGATCGGCGAGCCGGGCGTGGGCAAGACCGCGATCGTCGAAGGCCTGGCCCAGCGCATCGTCAACGGCGAAGTGCCGGACGGCCTGAAAGACAAGCGCGTGCTGTCGCTGGACATGGGCGCGCTGATCGCTGGGGCCAAGTTCCGTGGTGAGTTCGAGGAACGTCTGAAGGCGGTGCTCAACGAACTGGGCAAGCAGGAAGGGCGGATCATCCTGTTCATCGACGAGCTGCACACCATGGTCGGCGCCGGCAAGGCCGAGGGCGCCATGGATGCCGGCAACATGCTCAAGCCGGCCCTGGCGCGTGGCGAGCTGCACTGCGTCGGCGCCACCACCCTCGACGAGTACCGCCAGTACATCGAGAAGGACGCCGCCCTGGAGCGGCGCTTCCAGAAGGTGCTGGTCGACGAGCCGAGCGAGGAAGACACCATCGCCATCCTCCGTGGCCTCAAGGAGCGCTACGAGGTGCACCACAAGGTGGCGATCACCGATGGCGCGATCATCGCCGCGGCCAAGCTCAGCCACCGCTACATCACCGACCGCCAGCTGCCGGACAAGGCTATCGACCTGATCGACGAGGCGGCCAGTCGCATCCGCATGGAGATCGACTCCAAGCCGGAGGTGCTCGACCGCCTGGAGCGGCGCATGATCCAGCTCAAGGTCGAGGCCCAGGCGCTGAAGAAGGAGGACGACGAGGCGGCGATCAAGCGCCTGGAAAAACTCAAGGAAGACATCGCCCGGCTGGAGCGCGAGTACGCCGATCTGGAAGACATCTGGAAGGCGGAAAAGGCCGAGGTGCAAGGCTCCGCGCAGATCCAGCAGAAGATCGAGCAATCGCGTCAGGAGCTGGAAGCGGCGCGGCGCAAGGGCGATCTCAGCCGCATGGCCGAACTGCAGTACGGCATCATTCCGGATCTGGAGCGCAGCCTGCAGATGGTCGACCAGCACGGCAAGAGCGAGAACCAGCTGCTGCGCAGCAAGGTCACCGAGGAAGAAATTGCCGAAGTGGTGTCCAAGTGGACCGGCATTCCGGTCTCGAAGATGCTCGAAGGCGAGCGCGACAAGCTGCTGAAGATGGAAGGCCTGCTGCACCAGCGGGTGATCGGCCAGAATGAAGCGGTGGTCGCGGTGGCCAGCGCCGTGCGGCGTTCGCGCGCCGGGCTGTCCGATCCCAATCGGCCAAGCGGCTCCTTCCTCTTCCTCGGCCCGACCGGGGTGGGTAAGACCGAGCTGTGCAAGGCCCTGGCCGAGTTCCTCTTCGACACCGAGGAGGCGCTGGTGCGCATCGACATGTCCGAGTTCATGGAGAAGCATTCCGTGTCGCGGCTGATCGGCGCGCCGCCCGGCTACATCGGCTACGAAGAGGGCGGTTACCTGACTGAGGCGGTGCGCCGCAAGCCCTACTCGGTGGTGTTGATGGATGAGGTGGAGAAGGCCCACCCGGATGTGTTCAACATCCTCCTGCAGGTCATGGAAGACGGCCGCCTGACCGACAGCCACGGGCGCACCGTCGACTTCAGGAATACCGTGATCGTGATGACCTCCAACCTCGGCTCCGCGCAGATCCAGGAACTGGTCGGTGATCGCGAGGCGCAACGGGCGGCGGTGATGGATGCGGTGAGCAGCCATTTCCGTCCGGAATTCGTCAACCGTATCGACGAAGTGGTGGTGTTCGAGCCGCTGGCCCGCGAGCAGATCGCCGGCATCGCGCAGATCCAGTTGGGCCGCCTGCGCCAGCGCCTGGCCGAGCGCGAGCTAAGCCTGGAGCTGAGCGACGAGGCCTTGGACAAGCTGGTCGCCATCGGCTACGACCCGGTCTACGGCGCACGGCCGCTGAAGCGGGCGATCCAGCGCTGGATCGAAAACCCGCTGGCGCAGTTGATTCTCGCCGGCAAGTTCAGCCCCGGCAGCACCGTCACCGGCACGGTCGAAAACGACGAAATCGTCTTCGTCTAAGTCCCTGCTGCACTAACAACGCCTCGTCACGGTCAGCGCCGTGCGGGGCGTTTTTTATGGGCTTGCGGCGGTCAGAGCTCTTGTAGGATGGCGTTGAGCGAAGCGATACCCATCGGCGGTCACATGTAGCAACGCGCACTCGGCGACGTAGCCCGCATAAGCCCCGGTGCAATCCGGGGGCGGTTGGGTGGGTGCCGAAACTTCCCGGCTTGCCTGCCGGCTGCGGTGATGGGTATCGCTGCGCTCAACACCATCCTACGGGGGCGCACCATCCTACGGATCATTGGATCCCCGGCCGGTGCTCAAAGATGCTTGAGCAACACGTCCAGCGCCGCGGCCTGGTCTTGTTCTATGTCGATGATATGAAAGCCGGCCCAGCAGTGCTGGCCGTTGGCGCCGGGGCGGCTCCACAGGCAGTCGGCGCGTAGCTGGATTTCGCCGACCCCGTCGATCACCTGTTCGCTGACCAGGCGGCATTCGACCACGGTGTCCGCGCGGTGCGGCTTGTCGCTGAACAGCATGAAGCCGTCGGCAGAGAGGTCTGCCACACGGCCGAGGCACTGGCCGCTATGCAGGTCGAAGACTTCCAGCTGCAGCTCGGTGTGGTGACGGCTGTGCTGACGACGATCTTCCATGGAATCTCCTTGTGGGGGATCAGCGAGTTTTGCTCGTGCGCCCGCTAAATCGTTGCAGCACACGATAAATGGCGTTGAGGGCACGGTCCACCAGCGGTGCATCCTGTTCGGGTGGCACGATGCGGGCCAGGCCCCGTTCCATCTCTGTGGCCAGCAGGGTCAAGGGTTTGATCGCCGCCCGTTGGCCGCTGTGATCGACAAACATGTAATTGCGCGTGGTCGGGCTGAACCAGGAGAGCTTGAGCAGGTGGGGCTGGTTGTCCGTGAGGAATTCGAACCAGGTGCCGAACTCGATGTGCATCAGCTCCCGGGCGAATGTCTGCGCGCGTGCCGACAGGCCGGATTCGCGCGGCGCCAGAGAGGCGAGCATGGCGTCCTCGCCGAGCATGGCGCCGAGTGTGCCCGCCGCCAGTTGCGGGGTGAAGGTGTCGGCCAGTTGCGGTTGTTTGGCTTGTGCGGCGTACTGGCAGGCGACCAGGTCCTGCAGCAAGCGGCGAATACCGTCTTCATGGTAGCCGCCGAGCAGTTGCAGGCCTTTGCGTAAATCATCCAGCAGTGTCATGCGTAGCGCCTGCAATTGCTGGTGGCCGCTTTCATCGAGTGGGGTGCCGCTCCAGGCCAGTTGCTCGGCTACCTCACAGGCGCGTTGCCACTCGCTGCTGTTCTCGCCATGACGGAGCAGGATGAACACCAGAACGTCGCTCCAGGTCAGTTCGAGGAAGTTGCGAATGATCCCCGGCGTCTGGCGTTGCTTCAGGCAGCGGGCAATCACCTCGAGAGCCTGCTGACGGGCGCCCAGCAGTTTGTCGCGACCCTTGGCCGCTGCCACGGCGCGGTGCTCGCGCAGTTCGACCTTGTGCTTGAGGGTGGCGGTGTATTCGTCGAACTGTTCGAGAAGCCCCTCGAACAGCAATGGATCGTTGTTGCCTGCGCTGACTACCTGCTCCACCACCCACTGCATCTTGGCCAGCAGGGCGCGCTCATTGGTTTCGCCGCCATAGAGCACGCCCGCCTGGGCCATGCTGTTGAGCAGGCGGCGTGCCGGGTGCGTGTGCTGGGTGAACAGCGCCTTGTCCTGCAACGCCACCTTCAGGTAGGGCGTGTGCAGGTGGGAGAGCAGGGTCTTGTAGCTGTCGATCAGGCAGTTGTCGTCGAGGATGAAGTCGAACAGCATGCCGACCAGGTCGATCACGTCGGCTTCCTGATCCGACAGTTTCTGTTGCCCCGGGCGCTGACTGAAGGCTTCCAGTTGTCGCTGCAAATCGGTTTTCAAATCGTCGACCTGCTGCGGACGTTGCAGGCGCTGCGCCAGTTCATCGGCGGACTGGCGTTGCATGCGGTCCAGGGCGCCGAGCAGATCGTTGGCGCTGTAAGTGCTGGTGGCGTTGCGCGGGGCATGGCTGGCAATACTGCGGGTGCCACCGAGTAGCGGGGCGTCGATATCGCGCTGGCGATGTTCGCCCAGCAGGGCGGTCAAGCCCTGCAGCAGCGCTGTCGGATTGCCGGGAGGCGGGCCGTCGAGGTCGAGCGCCGGAGCGGTCGCGGTACTGGCGCCTGCCCGGGGATCACTGCCCTCCGGCAGTTCCTTGCGAGGGGCGGGAGGGCTCCCGGGGCTGCTTGGCCGCTCGGGGTTGTCGGCACGCTTGGCGCTGTGCTTGAGGGTGGGCAGTACACCGGCATCGATCAGGCGCTGGTTCAGGGCGCTATATATAGTGTCCAGGCTGAGCATCACATGCTTGTCGAACAAAGCGTAGAGAACGGCCTTGATCTGCAGTTGAAGTGGGCTGGGTGCCAGGGCCTGACGAAAGGCCAGGGCAATCTGCTGTGGGTCGAAGGGGTTGTTGTCCTCGCCCAGTTGTTGCCCGTTGTTGAGCAGGGCCAAACGCTGCTCCAGAGCAAATAGCTGCGGCGCGCAGCGTGATTTGACCTGGCTGACCATGGTGCTGATCAGCAGGCTTTCCTCGTACTCCTCGTTCTGTACCAGGGTGAGTTGCTCGGCATCCAGTTCAGCGGTACTGGGCACAGGCTTGAGCTTGCCATCGAAAAAGTCGGAGAAGTTCTGCGCGATTTTCTGGTGGTAGGTGCGCTCGATCTGCGGTCGCTGCTTGCGAATCTCGCGCATGCTGTCGAAGAACAGGGTTTGTGCCTGATTGTTCTCGGCTTTTTCCGCGCACTCGAACAGAGTGTCATCGACCTGGGAAAACACGCCCGTCAGTTGTTCCGCCAGCCGGTTCATCACCAGCTTGCGACAGCTTTGCACCAGCTCGCCAAAGCGTGGCTGGATGCCACGGCTGGCGAGGGTTGGCGCTGGTTTTTGCGTGCTTGGAGGTATGTCCTGGTTGCTCATGGACTTTCCTGATTGAAGCATTGCGACTAACGTATCCTGCGCTGATCACGCTCCAAGAAGATATAGCAGGCCATCAGCCACGTGCAAAGCATTGTCATAAAAGCATTTTAGGGGGTTGACAGGCCGCTGCGGAAACGTAAAATGGCGCGCCTCAGACACGGGAATCGGTTCACACCGAAGCCTGGTGGAAGAGATTTGAAAGCACGAAGTTCCGCGATAGCTCAGTCGGTAGAGCAAATGACTGTTAATCATTGGGTCCCAGGTTCGAGTCCTGGTCGCGGAGCCAATCTTTCAATCGGGGTATAGCGCAGTCCGGTAGCGCGCCTGCTTTGGGAGCAGGATGTCGGGAGTTCGAATCCCCCTACCCCGACCATTTTTGGGTCGTTAGCTCAGTTGGTAGAGCAGTTGGCTTTTAACCAATTGGTCGTAGGTTCGAATCCCACACGACCCACCATTTTCACCTGCAGCTGTTTGCAGCGTTGAATCTTAAGGTTGAGATGAGATGTTCATCGGCAACCATAAAAAAAGCGCCCTTAGGGGCGCTTTTTTTATGCGTGCGATTTGTCATGGGCTCCGCGACGACAGCTGGCTTGAAGTGGCGATCCGTTCGGAGCCTGGATTAGCCGAAGGCGAAATTCAGGGCAGTTGTGCAGGCGCCGAAATTTCCCGGATATCATCCAGGTCGCTGTGATGGGTATCGCTGCGCTCAACCGCGCTACGCTCATCCTACAAAAAGCTGCGGCCACCACCCGTAGGATGGTGCGGGCCGCGTAGGCTTGAGCGAAGCGATACCCATCACTTCCGTAGTCCGTGTCCTGCCTCTCAGTGCAGCTTCAGGCGTGGCTCGGTGCTGCGGCCGATGCGGTCGCTGAGCATCAGCAGCAGGGTGCGCAGCGAGCCGTACAGCGCCATCTGGTGCATGCGGTAGAGCGACACATAAAACACCCGCGCCAGCCAGCCTTCGAGCATCACACTGCCGGTGAGGTTGCCCATCAGGTTGCCGATCGCCGAAAAACTCGACAGCGAGATCAACGAGCCGTAATCGCGATAGCGGTATTCCGGCAGGGTCTGGCCCTGGCCGTCGATGCGCAGTTTCAGCGACTTGGCCAGTAGCGAGGCTTGCTGGTGAGCGGCCTGGGCGCGCGGCGGCACGTTGCGGCCTTCGCTGCCGGGTTGCGGGCAGGCGGCGCAGTCGCCGAAGGCGAAGATATTGTCGTCGCGGGTGGTTTGCAGGGTAGGGCGCACCTGCAGCTGGTTGATCCGGTTGGTCTCCAGGCCGTCGAGGTCCTTGAGGAAGCCGGGTGCGCGAATGCCCGCGGCCCAGACCTTGAGACTGGCGGTGATGGTGTCGCCCTGGGTGGTGAGCAAGGCATCGCGGGTCACCTGGCTGACCGCTGCATTGGTCATGACCGTCACGCCGAGGCTTTCCAGGGTCTTGTGCACCGGCTTGCCGATCCGCTCCGGCAATGCCGGCAACACCCGCGGTCCGGCTTCGATCAGGGTGATGCGCATGTTTTCCGGGCGAATGCTGTCCAGGCCATAGGCCGCCAGTTGATGCGCCGCATGGTGCAGTTCGGCGGCCAGTTCCACACCCGTGGCGCCGGCGCCGACGATGGCCACGCTGATCTGTTCGGTGGTATCGCTCTGGCTGGCGTGGGCACGCAAATAGTGGCTGAGCAACTGGCCATGGAAGCGCTCGGCCTGCTCGCGGGTGTCGAGAAACAGGCAGTGTTCGGCGGCGCCGGCGGTGCCGAAGTCGTTGGTGGTGCTGCCGACCGCGATCACCAGGCTGTCGTAATCCAGTTGCCGCTCCGGCACCAGCACTTCGCCCTGCTCGTCGAGCGTCGCGCTGAGGGTGATGCGCTGTCCGGCGCGGTCGAGCCCGCTCATGCGTCCGAGCTGGAACTCGAAGTGATTCCACTTGGCCTGGGCCACGTAGTTCAGCTCGTCTTCCGAGGAGTTCAGCGAGCCGGCGGCCACCTCATGCAGCAGCGGTTTCCAGATGTGCGTCAGGTTGGCGTCGACCAGGGTGACTTTGGCTCTGCCGCGTTTACCCAGAGTTCTACCCAGGCGGGTAGCAAGCTCCAGGCCGCCGGCGCCGCCGCCGACGATCAGGATTCGATGGGACATGGATCACTCTCACAAGGCTTGGAAAAAAATCGGCGAGTCTTGCTGGGCGAGCGCGAAGCAGCTCATAGCACCAGGCGACTCAGAAGACGGCTCAGCAGGCCCAAGGCGATCACCGCGACGAGAATGATCAGCAACAAGCGCCACACCTTGAAGGGTTGACGTTCGACTTGATGCTGCGGGGCACTCAGGTACTGGTCGACGCGTTTTTGATCGTCGGGACTCAGGCGGCTTGACATGGGAACCTCGAGGGATCAGACCGTGGGAAAACCCCGCGGTTCTCGGCTGGCCTGTGGGTGGTGGCTATTCTAGCCGCGGCATTCACAAGGGCTCAACGCACAGGTCGTCATTCAGACGAATAATGCCGCCGCACCCGGGCGCTGTGTGGCGCAAAGTGGGCCGGATTGGTGATGCAGTGTCTCAGTTCATCACAGGCTGATGCCGACATCGAACAGTACGCAGCGGCCGAGGTTGCCGCGCAGAAAGTCCGGGGCTTCGGGGTGGGCGAACAATACCCGGGCGAAGGTCGGGCCGACCAGCGATAGCGAACGCCAGCCCTGGCGCAGGAACTCGGTGGGCGGCGGGAAGTGGCTGTTGAAGTCGGGTACCACGCGTTTCAGACTGACGAACGCCAGCATATCCAGCTCGCCGGGATCGAGGCCGCGTTCGCTGTAGTTGTGCGCTTTCTTGCGCAGGGTCGGAGCCAGGCGTGCCTGCAGCTCGGCGGCGCCAATGCGCCGAGGTTTGGCCTCGCGCCGCACCAACTGGCTGAGCGAGAAGGCACTGCGCCGACGTTCCAGCTCGATGCGCCATTCATCGTTGAGGCGCCGGCCTTCGTCCAGCACGAAAAACACCTCGAAACTGGCCTCGCGAAACAGCACATCCGGCGGTTCCTGCCCGGCCGCGCTGAACTCCTCGAGCCGATGGCTGACGTTCAAGGCTTGCAGCAGGCGCTGACACACCCAACGCTCACGCTCCCACTTGCGGGCATTGGACAGGAACGCATTCGCCTGCTCAGCCTGGTGCGTGAGCAGGCGCAGGTAGTCTGAATCATCCATGCCTACAGCTTAGCCCGCAGACGTGGGGGGTTGGTAGCCCCTGGGTCGTTCTGTCCGGAGCGCAGCGACAGCTTGGGTGGCGTTCCGTTCAGATGTAGGGCGGCCGGGGCGCCGTCCGTTCGGAGCGCAGCGACAACCCGCCATGGTGCACTGCCTTCGGCGAGTGACACCCTGCGGATCGCTGGTTGTTCCAGATTCTGTGGTCTGCCCGTAGATACGCTTCGCTCGCGAAGCTTTTTTTGTCGTCTAAACACCGGTGTAGACTGGCGGCGTTCATCATTCAGGGGTTGGGTGCTTACCTATGATCGCCGCCGAATTACTCTCACCAGCCAGCCAGGTCATCGGCTGGACGCTCTATCTGCCAATGCTGCTCTGGGCCATATGGCGGGCGCCGTGGCTGGAGTTGTTCAGCGACCTGCGGCGTCAGCACCTGGTCTTCGCCACGGTGTTCGTACTCTTCGTGCTGTGGCTGGTGCGCCGCGATTTCGCCTCGGGGCTGTCCTATCACATCATCGGCATGACGGCGGTGACCCTGCTGCTCGATTGGCCGCTGGCGATCCTCGCCGGGTTTGTCGCCCAGCTCGGCATGCTCCTGCTGGGCCGGCAGGATATGGCTGCACTGGGCGTGAACGGCGTGCTGCTGGTGCTGATTCCGGTGCTGGTCACCGAACTCTGCGCGCTGCGGGTCGAGCGCGCGCAACCACGCAATCTGTTCGTCTACATCTTTTTCAGCGGCTTCTTCCCCGCGGCCCTGGCCGTCTTGCTGTGCATTCTCGCCGGGCTGGGCGTGTTGTGGGTCGACGGCTTGTTCCCGATGCCACCCTGGCTCGGCGACTTCGTCGGCTTCCTGTGGCTGGTGATCTTCCCCGAGGCCTTCATCAACGGAATGATCGTCACCGCACTGGTGGTGTTCTACCCCGACTGGCTGGAAACCTTCAACCGCTCGCGCTACCTGGCGGCGCCCTGGAAGGACGACAACCTGCCGCATTGATGGCGCAGGCTTCAGCAAATTGATTCCCGCTGCACCACTTCCGCATCCTGTCACCGCCCGTAGGGTGCGCCGTGCGCACCAGCTGTCGGACTCTCGGCATGGGTTTGTTGGCGCAGCTCGAGTCCTCAGTGCCGGCGCGGCGGCTGATCCAGATCGCTGGAGAACAGTTCGTCTTCCAGGTTGTCACCGGGGATGGCGTGCTCTTCCGCGGCCCAGGCGCCGAGGTCGATCAGTTTGCAGCGTTCCGAGCAGAAGGGCCGTTGCGGGCTTTGCGGCCCCCATTCGACCGGGGCCTTGCAGGTGGGGCATTTCACGATGGTGGGTTGGCTCATGGCTGGCCTCCGCGCAGGGTCAGGTAAAAGTTGTGCAGGCGTTCGACTTCGCTTTTCAGCCAGGCCAGGTTGCGATCATTGAGCAGCACGTCATCGGCATGCTGCAGGCGTTGTTCGCGACTGGCCTGGGCCTTGAGAATCGCCTGCACCTGTTCGGCCGAGGTCTGGTCGCGCTGCATGGCGCGCTGCACCTGCAAGTGTTCGGGCGCATCGATCACCAGCACGCGCTGGGCCAAGCGGTGCTGACCGGATTCGACCAGCAGCGGCGACACCAGGATCGCGTAAGGCGACTCGGCACGCGCCAGATATTGGCTGATTTCCTGGCCGATCAGCGGGTGCAGCAGGGTCTCCAGCCAGAGCCGTTGCTCGGGGTTCTGGAAAATCAGGCTGCGTAATGCCGCGCGATCCAGTTGGCCGTCAGACTGCAACACCCCTTCACCGAAGTGCTCGACGATCTTGGCCAGCGCCGGCGTGCCCGGTTCGACCACCCAGCGCGCCGCATGATCGGCATCGACCAGATGCACGCCCTGATCGATAAAGTAATGGGCGACCGCGCTTTTACCGCTGCCGATACCGCCCGTGAGGCCAAGAATCCAGGGTTTCATCTTCGCGTGCGGCTCTCGTTGGCCAAAAACAGGGCAACAATTGTAGAGCAGGAGCAAGCGCCCTGGCGAATCAGGCGGCGGATCGCGGCGGCTCTCGTAGGATGCGGTTGAGCGCAGCGATACCCATCGAGCGGTTGCACAGCCGCCGTATTTTGTTGATATGCCGCAGATCGCTGTGATGGGTATCGCTGCGCTCAACGCCATCCTACGGTGATCGCACCATCCTACGGGCTGGCTTCTGTAGGATGAGCGCAGCGATACCCGTCGAGCGGTTGCCCAGCCGCCGCGATCGTCATCATTCAGTCAATCCATTTGCATCAACTACACTGATCCAGCCCTACCCTGCAACGGACTGCAGCCCATGACCGCTTACCGCCGCGATAACACGCCGGGCGCCACCTGGTTCTTCACCCTCAACCTGGCCGACCGCCAACGCGCTTTGCTTACCGCCCAGGTCGACCTGCTGCGGGCCAGCTTCGTCAGGGTAATGCGCCAGCATCCCTGGCGTATCGAGGCCATCGTCATCCTTCCCGATCACCTGCACGCCCTCTGTACCCTGCCGCCCGGCGATGCCGACTTTGCCGTGCGCTGGCGGCTGATCAAAACCGGCTTCTCCCGCGCATTGCCTGGCGGTGAAAGGATTTGCGCCAGCCGTCGGGGCAGAGGCGAGCGCAGCATCTGGCAGCGGCGTTATTGGGAGCACCGCATCCGCGATGACCAGGACTTCGCCCGGCATGTCGACTATATCCACCACAACCCACGCAAACACGGCCACGTACAACGAGTAGCCGATTGGCCTTGGTCGTCCTTTCACCGCTATGTACGGGCGGGTTTGTTGCCCGAAGATTGGGCCGGAGACGATGAGGCGGACAGCGAATATGGCGAACAGCAATGGAAGGATTGATGGTTTACAGCCAACCGATGGGCAGCCGCAGGGTTCATTGGCTTGTCGCAGATCGCTGTGATGGGTATCGCTTCGCTCAACGCCATCCTACGGGACTGCAGGGTTTTTGTAGGATGAGCGTAGCGTGGTTGAGCGAAGCGA
>NZ_FOWX01000071.1 GCF_900115555.1 Pseudomonas borbori | reverse complement strand
TTCTTGTTGCTCTTCACGAACGGTCTGACAAATTGCGGTGAGATCAGTTTGGCGACGTGTCCGAGCTTGTTGAGCTCCCGCGCCGTGAAGTGGGCTCCGGCACAGGCCTCCATGACCACCGTGCAGGCTGGCAGATTGCCGAAGAGCCGCATCATCTGCAGTCGCGAGAATTTCTTGCGAAAGACCGCCCGGCCTGCCCCATCCTGACCATGCAGATGGAAGCTGTGCTTGCCGAGATCGATACCCACCAGTGCAACTTTGTTCATGGCGATGGCCTCCGAGATAAACCCAGCGAGAGCATAGCCCTCGCGGGGTGTGGGGGTGACCATCTCATTACGTTTGAGCGCCGAGTACTGATCGTTTGATGATCAATTTCGGCGTTTCCTAACGAAATCTGAGCATCCCAATCCGGGCAGATTTCAAAGATTTCGCGTAGCAACGCCAATCTCAACGGGAGTTTGTATACAGCTTGGGCCAAAAGCGGGTCAGGCGTTATGAAGTGGCGACCAAGATTCTCTCGCGCAGCCGGGAAGGGGAATCGCACTAAATCGCTTCTGCGATAGATCTTTAAGCTTTAAGATGGCTTTCCAATGTTAGGAAAGTAAAGGTAAAGTGGGTTTCATCACAGCGAAATTATTTAACGAGATTGGACGTAGATATGGAACTCAGCGTACTAGGCACCGCACAAGACCTACGAACATTAACCCCGGTAATTTATGCGTAATGTGACATCCCGAATTATATTTCGCTAGTCGGAGATGAATTTTCATCGTTCTCAATTCAAAGAAAACGAGAAAAATTCGCTGCGTATGCTCGGTTAAAAGCAGATATTATCAATGGTACGCTTTTACCAACTATCACCCTCGCGCTTCCAATAGAGCTTTCAGGGAAAGCGAAGCAAGCTGTTGCGTCAGGAGATCAAGAAAAATTAAAGCAGTTGTTGCTGGACTCGGCCCCACTAAATATTCTTGATGGGTTGCAGCGAACTTTCATACTAAAAGAAATTCTAGAAAGCGGGCATGTTTTCCCACCGGAGCAACTTATTCACCTAGAAATAAGAGCAGAACCAGATCTTGATCACCTTATTTATCGAATAATCGTTTTGAATGCTGGGCAAAAGCCCATGTCTATGCGGCATCAAATTGAGATCTTATCACTGAGCTTGCGGGCTACCTTGATGAAAGAGATCGATGGGCTGGAGTTAGTGCCAGAAGTAGAAGGTGGTCGCAGAACTAGATCGCGTAGATATTCACTAGATAAAATTTCAAGCGGCTACCAGGCTTATTTATTAAAATCACCTGAAGTAGATAAGCAAAATGTGGTTGCTCAACGACTAAGTGAGCAAGCAGTTCTTCAGCAAGATGTAGAGCAATTCGGTATCCAATTTGGAGATTTCGTAAATTTCTTCAGATTTTACTGTGGCCTTGATGACGCTGTAGAAAACACTCAGCCAGTTAACGGTGGTCTTACAGCAACGAATTGGCTGGGAAATGAAAATACCATTAATGGTTTCTTTGCTGCAGCTGCAGATTTTGGTTCAACACCCGATAGGCAGGAGCGTATTAAAATAGCTCTTAAAAAAATAACTTCCGATATCGTAACTGAGAGCTCAGAAGAGTCCTTGGGGCTAAACCTGTTCCAAGAGATAATCTCAGGTTTTCCTAGTCGCAAGACAAATATTGGATATGCAACGCGAAAGTTAATATTTGTTTCATTCAAAGAGTTCTTCCGGGACGAAGGGCAAACCCCTCTGCGCGATATATGGGAGCGTGAGGCAGAGTAATGAATTATACATATACAGAACTGGTAGAAAAAATCTCTCTTGAAGATCTAAGAATCGATGTCAGCTTGGAGATAACTGACTTCGGAGGCCAATGCTCTGTAGATGGCTACATAGCAATTCCTATTTTGCATTTGTCTGCGCGATATCAAAGGAGTGAAACATTCCAAATCAACCTTGACTCTCATTCGCAGGCAGAATGCTACCTTGTATCATGTAAGGGTGAAGTTTTTACGTATGGAGAAGCTCCAGCGATACTTGCAGCAGCTTATCTTCGAGATACAAGTCTTGGTGATCTGCAGGAGACACAGTCTTTTGATTATCTATTCAAATACGACTATGTTGTATTAGAGAGCCAATACTATGAAAGCTATGCAGCTGATTATCAAAATTCAAGCGCGGTCTGGGGTGGGTTTTCTCATGAGGCAGCATTGAATATTAATGAAAAAATTACTGGGGTAAGTTCTGTTCGAGCCATAGCTGGATTGCAATTACCAACAGTAGATCATCAAACTGCTACATTGCGAGCTATCTACGATTCAACTCCGCTTGGTCATTATCTCGCTCTGTTTCACCTAATTGAACTCAGCTTCGATTATGACTTGGTAGAGGACATAAAGAGACTTGGTGCGGACTTGAAAGGCATTGGGAAGCTACTGGCAACATACAACAATACTGAATATCAGCGATTACTGCGTCTAATACAAAAATATTGGAAAGATGAGAATTCGTTAGGGTCAAGTCTGAGAGATTTTTTTCGCACATCCTCACACGACTCTGTAATAGACGAATTGCTCTACGCTTACGATAAAGATGGATTTCCTTGGAGTTTTAAAGACAACCTTCAAAAGCGTAGTGATTTTATAATTCATTCAAAACACTCATTTGATAAGGCAAGCATTAAGCAAGCCGGCTTTGGCTGGACACTAGATCACTTGCAGCGCGCAACCGCTTACATAGTCTACCGATTTAGATGCGCTATTGCACACGCATCTATTGGTGAACACATTCTCACCGTAAATGATTCGAAATTGGTTTCGGAAAAAGCTGAGCCTTTGTTGATAAACCTCATTGCTCAAATGTATAAACGACCTCCTCAGTAGAAATATGGAGGTGAAAGTTTTCTTGGGAGCAGTCCACTAGTGGAGCTGCCGAGCTAAATATAAGGTGGCTCTGGTGTAATAGGGGCCTGCTGCGCGGTGCCAGCTGTATCGAACGCCTCCGACACGATTTGTTCCAGCTCGTTAGGTGGCAAGTAGGCAAGATCGATGATTTGGTTCTTCAGACGCAAAATTTTGGTAGCGGAGCGCATGATCGTTTCCATTGAGCCGCGCCCGAACTTTGTGGATGCTCTAAGCCAACCTTCAGCTACTGCTTTAGCCAATGGTGGGTTACCTCCGATAGACGCTCGCTCGAAGATTTGGACCATCGCATCTTCGGTCAGCTGCTTTACAAGCTCCCAGCGCTCAGGGTGACCCTCTCCGCGATCCAAGGTCGAGCCTCGTGTCCACAGCCTTTGAAAAGTGTTGCGAACTCCTCCAGAAAATCTCGCTAACCGCTCACGTGAATTGTCTGGAAACCGCCACTCCACGATGTCTGCTGCAAGCACTGTGGTCATAAATGCCCACACATCATCGCGAAGTGCCTCCCCGGTTTTCAGCTCTTCTAACTGCCCAAGATAGATTGCTGCTTCTTGGTCGAAAAGAGCCTTTGCAGATTGGGGGCCGGCTGATGAGGAGCTGGCTCTATGGGCAATTTTTTTCAGCTCGCCAGTAATGTCGACGGCAACGGCGTCAGCTCTGGTTCCGCCACTAGCGGCGCTCGACTTAATGGCTGAATACTCCTTTAGAATATCGATGCCATTTTTGGCCGTTGTATCTAAGTCTTTGATCCCTTCAAGAATGGTTGCGATACCATGAGCTTTCAAGCGAGGTAAAAGTGGAACTCGCATCAGTCGTTTTCCCCGAAGTCGGCTGTGGCAAGGATCAAGGCCCTGAATTTCCCGGGTGAGTAGGTGTAGGTTTGCCGAATACTCTCCAGACCCTGTCCAGGGAACGACATGTCCATCCATGCTCTCGCTTGGTGGCCTATAGATCCCTCTTCGAATCGGGCTAGCTCATCTTCGTCTTCGGCCTCTATAGCGGCTTCGATTATTTGAGTCATGACATCTGCGACCATCGCTTGGAGTGTCAGTGGATCTCCCTTCACAAACCTTTCTGTAATATTTTCGATGTCTGAATTGATATAAAGCCTCACGTTTCCGCTAAAGTCTGCACCCAGAGTTGTTGGATTCCACTCGACTAGCCAAGGCGCATATTGCTCCAGCCTGCCCTTGAAGCTCTCGGAGAAGCTTGTCAGCTCGATTGGGAATCTCGAATCGCCACCATCCTCGATCAGTATGTATTTTTGACTTTGCCAGAGACGGGCACCGCGTTGTTTCGGCGACAGCAGGCTTCCGGAGCCAATGGGAGACTCGAGGACGATGCGGAGGCTGAGTTGAAGCTGCCCTGAAAGAGTCCTGCCAGGTATGACCGCCTCAAGTGTAACGGCAGTGTTGGAGGCATCGATGACTTCAGTTTCCAGCCGATCCGTGCGACGCGGCAAGTTGCCAACACCGGTTCCTGCGACAAGTACGGCTGCAAGTTTTAGGTCTGCGGGATCAATCCCCAGCTGTGTTGCTGCTGCTGCGAAGTCAATATCGAGATGAACGTTGATTTGGATGTCTTGCTCGTAATCCCAGTTCTCCAAAATGTCCGAAGCTGGATAGAGTGGTTCATCGGGCGTGCCGATCATCCAACCACCGAAGTTGACCACTTCGTTTGGTAGCACTAGGAAGGGGAGGGCTATCCGGCTCATTCTCGACCCTCGTTCAAAAAGCGCAGCCGTATTCCAATGGCTGCTTCTGGTGGGCTTAGGACCGAGATCCTTATAGTGCCGCTCTCTTTGCCAACCCTGATGATCGGGTCAGTGGTAAATTCACCAGTGTCTTCGAGAGATATGCTGAGCACTTTCGTTTCGTAGCTGACAGGTAGATCCTCGCCATTAGCAATTGCGCCATCGGCAACCAGATGTGGTTCAGCTAGCAGCTTAAGCGTGTCGTCTGCTTCGTCGTTCTGAAGATTTGCTTCGAAGATGGCGCAACGTCGATTCTTTTCGTCAATATCTAGTCGAATGAACCGCGGCGAAGATATGGAAAGTTCTTTCTTCCTGACCGGAGCTCTCGCCGTTGGTCTAGGCCTACCTGGGCCTTTCCCTGAAACAGAGTCAAGCAGGCGACCCAGGCGTGTGGCTGTGCTTGCCAGAGATGGGCCGCGATCGCCACTTCCTGATCTGGATGGCAACATGGGTGTCGCATAGCTTCCGGCGGCGCACTCGATGCGTTTGAGCGCAACTCGTACGAACGTCTTTGCAATGCGATCAGGAAGATTGTCCGGAATCCAGTTGTCATGAGCTGGAGGTTCGGACATGGCAAAGGCTGCTTCCACTTCATCCTCATCGGAGCAAACAAAGACTCCCGCCCATTCGAATCGGGAGTCAGCAAACGGATTCCCCTCGACGTACTTCACGACCAGCTCCACTGGTCGCATCAGGGCTATATGGCTGGCTCGCTGTGGAATGACTGAGAGCTCTTCTAGTGCAGGGCCGGACCGGTCGGCGCGAAGCCCCTTCTTGATCACCAGCTTGCCCAAGTTTTTTTTGGGGCGTTCGCTCCTGATGACTTCAACGTCGCGATCTTCGCGGTAAGCAGCAATCGCTGACGCGAACAAATCGAAAGGTGGACAGACGTGCGCATCGTCGCGGGTGGCCAGGTAATCGCCGAGCATCTGCGGCGCTTTGGTCGTGACCAGCTGATCTGCGACCCCTGGCATTACCTGTCGGTGCTGGAGAAGAAACCTGGTGCGCTGCGCAACGGCGCGCCCTTCGTGGCGTGGGATTTGCCGTTGCCGATCCAGCAGGTGCGTGAACGGCTGCTCAAACAGCCACGTGGTGACCGCGCCTTCGTTGAGTTGCTGCTGATCGCCCGCGATGTGGGCCTGGAGCCGCTGCAAGTGGCCTGCGAGTTAGCGCTCGAGTGCGGTGTAGTCAGCGGCTCGCTGGTGATGAATGAACTGCG
>NZ_FOWX01000045.1 GCF_900115555.1 Pseudomonas borbori | reverse complement strand
GCCGTTATCATGCATGCCTTGTCGCTCAGTGAGATCAGCATGTTGCCATTACTAAGGCTTCTTCAAGATGGGTGTTTTCATTCGGGCGAAGCGCTCGTTTCTTGACCGTCAGTCGCAGTATTTGAAAACCACCACTGCTGTTGGTACTACAGCAGTGTGTAAAGCCCAGGAATGTTGGCGCTGATGGAAAATTGACCCACCCTGCCGATTGAAATTTGACCCAGGGGGATTGCTGATTTAAGCAGCAGCAACTGTGGATAAGTCTACCAGCGCAGTTGCTCTTGCTCCATCAATAGCCCGGCTCAGTTGTAAAGACCTGCCACATGCCTTCATGCAGCAGGCCATCCTTCCCCAAAATCAAAATGGTTCGTTGTCCACCTGCTTCTGATCGTACTTGCGTTTTCGTTCCCGTGATTTGATCTTTTCCTGAGCCGCCAAGCTGCTGTGTTGCAGGCGGTAGGAGTCGTTGCCCGTTTCGACGATGTGGCAGTGGTGGGCCAGCCGATCCAGCAGGGCGGTGGTCATCTTGGCGTCGCCGAACACGCTCGACCATTCGGCGAAGCTCAGGTTGGTGGTGGTCACGACGCTGGTGTGCTCGTACAGCTTGGACAGCAGGTGAAACAGCAGCGCGCCACCGGCCTGACTGAACGATCGAGGATGACCGCGTCCATGCGCAGCAGTGCTTGGGCGATGCGCCCGGCTTTGCCGTCGTGCTTCTCGCGTTCCAGCAGATTGACCAGGTCAACCATGGAGTAGAAGCGCACACGCTGGCCGTGTTGGGTGATGCCGGACACGGCCAGCGCGGTGGTCAGGTGGCCCGGCCCACCGATCAGCATGATGTTCTGCGCCGTGTCGGTAAAGGTCGGGCTGGCCAGTTCTCTGACCAGGCGTTCGTCGGCGCTGGAGGCGCTGAAGTCGAAGCCGGCCAGACCACGGTGCATCGGCAGCTTGGCCATGTTCATTTGATGGCTCACCGAGCGCATGGCGCGATCTGCATGTTCCTGTTGCAGCAGATGTTCGAGTAGCCACCTTGAGGAAGACGTCGCCGACTCACCCAATCGTGGCAGTCACGGCGTCGACGGCCAGCGTTTCGCGGACATTGAAAACGCAGGAGTTATGGAGTGGCTGGCTCAGCTACGTGAGGAGCTGAAGTCGGACGCGGATACCAACCGCAGTCCCTACGGCGGGTATGGATTCCCAAGAGGAACGGTATACTCCGCCCCTTGGGCATTCCCTGCATCCGCGATCGTGTTGTGCAAATCGCCGTCAACCTCCTGCCACAACCGGTATTCGAAGCGGATATGCAGCCATCGCAACATGGTTTCAGGCCGCGCCGTGATGCCAAGGCAGCAGTGAGGCAGGTTCATTACTACACCGCGAAAATCGGGCTAAGAGATGTCGTGGATAGGGACTTGCGCGACTATTTCAATACGATTCTGCATGGGTCTTTAATGCAAGGCTCTGTTCGCGTTCGTCGTGGGTTGGCTAGACTGAAGTCAATACAGCCAGCGGGAGGGGTGGATGATGGAGAGCAAGGCATTCCAGTCATGGTTTTCTCAAGTCGCCAGTCTGACCGTAAAGTAGCGCGTTCAGGTCCGGCAGGCGTTGAATCAGCGCCCCGGTGCACCGCGCACGATCGACGACGAACGCGTGACACAGTTGATCAACACGACCCTGCACACCAAACCGGCAGATGGCTCGACGCACTGGAGCGTTCGCACGGTAGCCGCTGAAACTGGCATCTCCAAGGGCAGCGTACAGCGCTACTTTCGGCTCTTCGGGCTGCAGCCACATAGCACCGAAGGGTTCAAGCTGTCCAACGACCCGTTCTTCATCGAAAAGCTGCGTGACGTCGTGGGCTGTATCTGAGTCCGCCCGAGAATGCCCTGGTGCTTTGTGTCGACGAGAAGAGCCAGTGCCAGGCTCTGGAGCGCACGCAGCCGATGTTACCCATGGGCTTCGGTTACGCCGAAGGCGTTACCCACGACTACAAGCGTCACGTCACGACCACACTGTTTGCTGCGCTGAACGTGCTCAGTGGTGAAGTGCTGGCATCCTGCAAGTCGCGCCACCGCCATCAAGAGTTCCGGGCGTTTCTGCGCGAGATCGATAAATCAGTGCCGCTTGATCTTGATATCCACTGCATTGTCGACAATTACGCCACCCACACTCACCCCAAGGTCAAGGCGTGGCTGGCAGCTCGGCCGCGCTGGCGTATGCACTTCATCCCGACCTACAGTGCCTGGCTGAATCAGGTCGAGCGCTTCTTCGCACTGATCGCCGACAAAACGATCCGTCGCAGTTCATTCACCAGCGTCAAACAACTCGTGCAGCGCATCGATCACTTCGTCACCTCATACAACAGCAACTGCAAGCCCTTCCGCTGGACCGCCACCGCAGATGAGATACTCGCAAAGCTACATCGACTTTGTTCACGTATTACCGGGACAGAACACTAGAGACTGCCGTCTAACCTAAGGATGCGCTGGAAAACTACTCACTTGGCCAACAATCGAACCGATGAGCCATGCTCTCGGTTCCTCAGCCTGAGTAAAAGTGCGACGGCTGGGCACCTAGACATGACTTGCTGGCTACGTGAAACGTCTTGGCGAACCTCACTATAATCGGGCCTTAGCCGGTAAATATCAGCCGCAAGGCGTGCGTGTCGTTGATATATCCACGCCCAAAGACGAACCTCGGTAGCAAAAAGTCCCCAGGGGTCTGATCCAGGCGGTCCTTCTAGTCAGGCCTACCAAAGCCAGCCGGACCTCCTCCCAAAGTACCATTCTGTCGCGAGCTTTCTGGGTGCATAACTAGCACTACCGGAATTCGCCGGTTTTGATAAGAAGAGGACCGCGCTATGTGGACTAAACCCGCCTTCACCGATATGCGCATTGGTTTTGAAGTCACCATGTACTTCGCCAATCGTTGATTGACCTTGCCCCGGCAGCGTCGGGGCATCTCACCGGAATTCGCCATGCATATCCAGATTCTCGGTTCCGCCGCCGGTGGTGGTTTCCCCCAGTGGAACTGCAATTGTCGCAACTGCCGTGGCGTGCGCGACGGCAGCCTGCGTGCGCAGCCGCGTACCCAGTCCTCGATCGCCCTGAGCGACAATGGCAAGGACTGGATCCTGTGCAACGCTTCACCGGATATCCGCGCGCAGATCGAGTCGTTCCCGGCCTTGCAGCCGGCGCGCAAACCGCGTGACACGGCGATTGGCGGGGTCATTCTGATCGACAGCCAGATCGACCACTGCACCGGCCTGCTGACCCTGCGCGAGGGTTGTCCGCATCAGGTCTGGTGTACCGAGATGGTGCATCAGGACCTGACCAGCGGCTTTCCGCTGTTCAATATGCTCGACCACTGGAACGGTGGCTTGCAGCACAACCTGATCGAGCTGGATGGCGTGCCGTTCAGCATCCCTGCCTGCCCGGACCTGCAGATCACCGCGATTGCCCTGCGCAGCAGTGCGCCGCCGTACTCGCCGCACCGTGGCAATCCGCACCCGGGTGACAATATCGGCCTGTTCGTCGAAGACTTGCGCACCGGTGGCACCCTGTTCTACGCGCCCGGCCTGGGGCAGGTGGATGATCAGCTGCTGGGCTGGATGCGCCGCGCCGATTGCCTGCTGGTCGATGGCACCCTGTGGAGCGACGACGAAATGCGTCAGTGCGAGGTCGGCGACAAGCTCGGCAGCGAAATGGGCCATCTGCCGCAAAGCGGCCCCGGCGGCATGATCGAGGTGCTCGACGGCCTGCCGGGCAAGCAGAAGATTTTGATCCATATCAACAACACCAATCCGATCCTCGATGTCGATTCGCCGGAGCGTGCCGAGCTGTGCGCCCACGGTATTGACGTCGCCTGGGACGGCCTGAGCATCACTTTGTAAGGTGCGCGGGGCCGCCGAGGCCGCGCGCATCACGAGAACGACGCTGCCGCCAGCTGTGCGCAGGGCGCACCCCGGGCAAGCGGCAGCGTGAATTGGAGAGCCTCGATGAGCAAGACCGCCATGAGCCCTGCCGAATTCGAGCAGGCGCTGCGCGCCAAGGGCGCCTATTACCACATTCATCATCCTTTCCATCAGGCGATGTACGCCGGTCAATCCAGCCGCGAGCAGATCCAGGGCTGGGTGGCCAACCGCTTCTACTACCAGGTGTGTATCCCAGTGAAGGATGCGGCGATCATGGCCAACTGCCCGGATCGCGACACCCGTCGCGAGTGGGTGCAGCGCATCCTCGACCACGACGGCGCGCCTGGCGAGGAGGGCGGCATCGAAGCCTGGCTGCGCCTGGCCGAGGCCGTGGGGCTGGACCGCGAGCAGGTGCTGTCCCAGGAGCTGGTATTGCCGGGAGTGCGTTTCGCCGTCGATGCCTACGTCAACTTCGCCCGCCGCGCCTGCTGGCAGGAGGCGGCCAGCAGCTCGCTGACCGAGCTGTTCGCCCCCACCATTCACCAGTCGCGCCTGGATGCCTGGCCGCAGCATTACCCCTGGATCGATGCCAGCGGTTACGACTACTTCCGCAAACGCCTGAAAGAGGCGCGCCGCGATGTCGAACACGGCCTGCGCATCACCTTGCAGCACTACACGACCTACGAGGGTCAGCAGCGCATGCTGGAAATCCTGCAATTCAAGCTGGACGTGCTCTGGAGTATGCTCGATGCCATGAGCATGGCCTACGAGCTGGAGCGCGCGCCTTATCACACAGTGACGGCTGAGCGGGTCTGGCATCGGGGGATCGCGCTGTGAGCCGCAATCAATTGGTGCGCATGGCGCACCCTACGACCGGCGTATCCCTCCTAGGGGGCGCCGCGCGCATCACCGCGGAGTCGATTGTATGAACCAGCCCCTTGTCAGCAAGATCCCCAAGCTGCGCCGCGGCTTTCGCCTGCAGTTCGAACCTGTGCAAAACTGCCATGTGCTGCTTTACCCGGAAGGCATGATCAAGCTCAATGACAGTGCCGGGGAAATTCTCCTGCAGGTCAATGGTGCGCACAGTGTCGGCCAGATCATCGACACCTTGAGTGAACGCTTTCCGGACGTGCCGGGGCTCGATGAAGACATCCTGGCCTTTATGGAGGTAGCCAATGCTCAGTTCTGGATCGAGTTGCAGTAAACCCGGTCATGAGCCGGGCCCACCCCTCTGGTTACTGGCCGAGCTGACTTACCGTTGCCCGCTGCAATGCCCGTATTGCTCCAATCCGCTGGATTTCTCCCAGCAAGGCGAGGAACTGAGCACCGCCGAGTGGATCGAGGTGTTTCGCCAGGCGCGCGCGCTGGGCGCGGCGCAACTGGGCTTTTCCGGGGGCGAACCGCTGGTGCGTCAGGATCTGGCCGAGCTGATCAAGGCGGCGCGGGATCTGGGCTACTACACCAACCTGATCACCTCCGGCATCGGCTTGAGCGAAGAGCGCATTGCCAGTTTCAGCGATGCCGGCCTGGATCATATCCAGATCAGCTTCCAGGCCGCCGACGAGGAGGTCAACAATCTGCTGGCCGGCTCGAAGAAGGCCTTCGCCCAGAAGTTGGCCATGGCCCGGGCGGTCAAGGCGGCAGGTTACCCCATGGTGCTGAACTTCGTCACCCACCGGCACAACATCGACAACATCGAGCGGATCATCCAGCTGTGCCTGGAGCTGGAGGCGGATTTCGTCGAGTTGGCCACCTGCCAGTTCTACGGCTGGGCCGAACTCAATCGCGCCGGCCTGTTGCCGACCCGCGCCCAGCTCGAGCATGCCGAGCGCATCACTAACGAGTGGCGTGCCAAGCTGGCGGCCGAGAACCACCCGTGCAAGCTGATCTTCGTCACCCCGGATTACTATGAGGAACGGCCCAAGGCCTGCATGAACGGCTGGGGCAACCTGTTCCTCGATATCACCCCGGACGGTACCGCGCTGCCATGCCACAGCGCCCGCCAGTTGCCGGTGCAGTTCCCCAACGTGCGCGAGCACAGCATCGAGCACATCTGGCGCGACTCCTTCGGTTTCAACCGCTTTCGCGGCGACGACTGGATGCCAGAGCCGTGCCGCTCCTGTGACGAAAAGGCTAAGGATTTCGGCGGCTGCCGCTGCCAGGCCTTCATGCTCACGGGCGATGCCAGCAACGCCGACCCGGTGTGCAGCAAGTCAGCGCACCACGGCATCATCCTGTCCGCGCGCGAAGAGGCCGAGCGGGTACCGGGAGCGCTGGAGAACCTGATGTTCCGCAACGAGAAGACTTCCAAACTGATCTGCAAGGCGTAGGTGCGTGATACGAGCCGATGAGGCCGACGGCATCTGGAATGCCGCCCAAGCCGCGACCGCTAGTGGCGATTTCGCCGAACTGCACGCTGTTCATGGTGGCCTGTTATGGGTGGCTTTCGATCCGCAGCAGGCGCGTTGCGGCCTGTTTTTCTGGCGTGAGGGCGAGCTGTGCGAGCTGACCCCGGCGGGTTTCTCCGTGCGCAGCCGGGTCTACGAGTACGGTGGCGGCGCCTGCTGCGCCACCGACCGGGGTGCGGCGTTCGTCAACGAAGCCGATCAGCAGATCTACCTGGTGGAGTGCGCCACGCGCACCAGTGATGCGGCGAGTGCAGCGTGCAAGCTGACCGCCCGCCCGGAGTGCCGTTATGGCGGCCTGTCCTTCGTCCCGGGCTGGCAGGCACTGTTGGCCGTGGAGGAAAGCCACGAAGCGGCCGGGGTGATCCATCGCCTGGTGTGCATCGACCTGGATGGCGGCCGTCAAGTGCTGGTCGAGGGTGCCAACTTCTATGCCGATCCGGTTGCCAGTGCTGACGGCCGCCAGTTGGCCTGGATCGAGTGGGACAGACCCTGTCAGCCCTGGATCGCCACCCGCTTGTGTCTGCGTGAGGGTGAGGAGCCCGGGCGGGTTCTGGCCGGCGCAGATCACGACCAGTCCCTGCAGCAGCCGCGTTTCAGCGTCGACGGCCAGCTCTGGGCGCTCTCCGATCTTCACGGCTGGTGGCAGCCGGTGCGCGTCACCAGTGATTCCGAAACAGCCGAAGGTGCGTATGCCCCCTACGATCATGCGCCGGCGCCCTGGCAGCTGGGCGGCTGTACCTACTTGCCGCTGGAGGCGGGCGGTATGCTGCTGAGCCGTTTCGAGCAGGGCTTCGGTGTGCTGCTGGAACGAGCCGTAGACCCCGCGTCGCCCTGCGAGCGACGTCTGGCCTCGGGCTTCAGCCGCTTTCGCGGCCTGGCTGCGGATGCCGAGCACTATTACTGTATCGCCGGGGCACCGGATCGCTTGCCGGCGGTTCTGGCCATCACCCGTGATAGCGGTGTGGTGCGCATTATCGTCGGTGGTGAGCAGCCCCTGGGGAGCCAGCACCTGCCCAGGCCGCAGCCCTTCAGCTGTTCGGTCGGTGAGGGTGAATGCAGTCAGGGTTTCTTCTATGCGCCCGTGGAACAAGTGGAGAAACCGCCGCTGCTGGTGTTCCTGCACGGCGGGCCCACTTCGGCCTGCTATCCGGTGTTCGACCCGCGCATCCCGTTCTGGACGCTGCGCGGCTACGCCGTGCTCGACCTCAACTACCGCGGCAGCAGCGGGTACGGCCGGGCCTATCGCCTGCGCCTGGCGGGGGAGTGGGGACATATCGAGGTGGCGGACGTCCAGGCCGCGGTGGCGCACCTGGCGGCCAGCGGCCTGATCGACCCGGCGCGGGCGTTTATCCGCGGCGCCAGTGCCGGCGGCTACACGGCGTTATGCGCTCTGGCCTTCAGTCGGGTGTTTCGCGGTGGTGCCAGTCTCTACGGGGTCAGCGATCCGCTGGCCCTGCGCCAGGTGACGCACAAGTTCGAGGCCGACTACCTGGACTGGCTGATTGGCGACCCGCTGCGCGATGCCCAGCGCTATCGGTCGCGCACGCCGCTGTTGCATGCCGAGCGGATCGCCACGCCGGTGATCTTCTTCCAGGGCGGCCAGGATGCGGTGGTGCTGCCGGCGCAGACCGAACAGATGGTCGCCGCGCTACGGCTGCGTGGCGTACCGGTGGAATACCACCTGTATCCGCAAGAGCGTCACGGTTTTCGCCAGGCGAAGAACCTGGCTCATGCCCTGGAGCATGAGTGGCGCTTCTATTGCAACCTGTTGAGCGCCTCGTGACCGCAGGCAACGACAGCCCCGTCTACAAGCATGTCCGGCTAGCGTGCATGGCTACGCTGGCGGCATTGCATTGACAGGTGAATCAAGTACGCTGGGCGGTAGTCAGATCAGCAAGCGGTAGGCCGTTACATGAGTGCCGATATCAGTCTTCATCGTAAATTCGTCTCGCCGGAAATCGTCTTTGGTGCGGGTTGCCGGCATAGCGTGGGCAATTACGCCAGTAACTTCGGTGCACGCAAGGTGCTGCTGGTGTCGGATCCGGGGGTGGAGGCCGCCGGCTGGGTGGCCGACGTGCAAGCCAGTCTGCTGCGCCAGGGCATCGCGCACTGCCTGTACACCCAGGTATCGCCAAATCCGCGCAGTGAAGAGGTGATGCTCGGCGCCGAGCTTTATCGCAGCCAGGGCTGCAACGTGATAGTCGCGGTGGGCGGCGGCAGCCCGATGGACTGTGCCAAGGGCATCGGCATTGCCGTGGCCCATGGTCGCAACATCATCGAGTTCGAGGGGGTCGATACCCTGCGCGTGCCAAGTCCGCCACTGATCCTGATTCCAACCACTGCCGGCACTTCGGCGGACGTATCGCAATTCGTGATCATCTCCAATCAGGACGCGCGGATGAAGTTTTCCATCGTCAGCAAGGGCGCGGTACCCGACGTCTCGCTGATCGATCCGGAAACCACCCTGAGCATGGACCCGTTCCTCTCCGCCTGTACCGGCATCGATGCGCTGGTGCACGCCATCGAGGCCTTCGTCTCCACCGGCTCGGGGCCCTTGACCGATTCCCATGCACTGGAAGCCATGCGTCTGATCAGCGGCAACCTGGTGGCGATGATCGCCAACCCCAATGACATCGCCCTGCGCGAGAAGATCATGCTCGGCAGCATGCAGGCCGGCCTGGCCTTTTCCAATGCCATCCTAGGCGCGGTGCATGCGATGTCGCACAGCCTCGGCGGCTTTCTCGACCTGCCGCATGGTCTGTGCAATGCAGTGCTGATCGAGCATGTGGTGGCGTTCAACTACAAAGCCGCGCCGGAGCGCTTCAAGATGGTCGCCGAAACCCTCGGTATCGACACCCGTGGCCTCAATCACTCGCAGATCCGCCAGCGCCTGGTCGGGCACCTGATCCAGTTCAAGCGGGCGGTCGGCTTCCATGAAACCCTGGGATTGCACGGGGTTGGTTGTTCCGACATCCCATTCCTGTCGCGCAATGCCATGCAGGATCCATGCATCCTCACCAACCCAAGGGATTCGACTCAAGGCGATGTAGAGGTCGTTTATGCCGAAGCCCTCTGACCAGCAGCGCCAGGTACTCACCGAACTGCTCGGGCTAGGCGGCCATTCGGTGCGCAAGAGCCATTACCCGGAGTTGTTGGCGCGCCTGGAAGAGCTGGAAACGGAGCGGAATCGCTACAAGTGGCTGTTCGAACACGCGGTACACGGCATCTTCCAGGCCAGCCTGCAGGAGGGTCTGCACTCGGCCAATCCGGCCTTGGCGCGAATGCTCGGTTATGACGACCCGCGGGAGGTGCTGTGGTCGCCGGCCGACCTGGCTAGCTACCTGTTCGTCGGTGGTAGCGAGGAGTTGCAGCATATTCGTCAGGTGCTGGAGCATGCGCCTGGTTTGTTTGGCTATGAGACCCAGCTACGACGCAAGGATGGCAGTACCGTCTATGTATTGATGAACCTGCTGCTCAAGCCGGGTGAGGATGGTCTCATCGAGGGGTTCGTCGCCGACATCACTGAGCGCAAGCTGGCGCAGCAGCGCCTGCAATTGCTCAATGATGAGCTGGAGCAGCGAGTCCAGGCCCGTACCGGCGAGTTGCAGGAGGTCAACCGCAACCTGTTGCAGCAGATCGTCGAGCGCAAGCGCATCGAGCAGGAATTGCGTGAGGCGCGCGATGCCGCGCAAGAAGCCAACCACAGCAAGGATAAGTACCTGGCGACGGCTAGCCATGACCTGTTACAGCCACTCAACGCCGCGCGCCTATTGATTTCCACACTGCGCGAGCGCAATTTGCCGGCGGCCGAGCACAATCTGGTTGAACGCAGCCATCAGGCGTTGGAGGGGGCCGAGGATCTGCTCACTGACTTGCTCGATATCTCCAAACTCGACCAGGCGGCGATCAAGCCGGATGTCGATGTGTACCGTTTGCAGGATCTGCTGGCGCCTTTGGCGTCCGAGTTCCAGTCGGTGGCCGCCGCCGAGGGTTTGCAGTTCAAGGCACGCATTCCCGACTATACGATCAGTACGGATTTCCGTCTGCTGACGCGCATCCTGCGCAACTTTTTGACTAATGCCTGTCGCTATACCGAGCAGGGGCGCATTCTCTTGGGGGGACGAAAACGCGGTGAGTTCCTCGAACTGCAAGTGTGGGACACCGGTCGCGGTATATCCGAGGATCAACTGGAAAACATCTTTCTGGAATTCAATCAGCTGAATGTCGGCCGCGCGGCAGAACGCCGAGGGGTTGGTCTGGGCCTGGCGATCGTCGAGCGGATCGCGCGGATGCTGGGCTACCCGGTCGCGGTGCGCTCGCAGCCTGGGCGCGGCTCGGTGTTCTCCATTCGGGTGCCGTTGACGCAGCGGGTTATTAATGAGGCACCCGTTACTTCATCGGTTCGCTCGTTAGTCGGTGATCCATTGCCAGGGCGGCGCCTATTGGTACTGGATAACGAGTTGAGTATCCTCCATAGCATGGCGGCGCTGCTTGAGCAGTGGGGCTGCGTCGTGGTGACTGCGGTCGATCAGGAAGACGCCGTGCGCGTGCTTGAGGGGCAGGCGCCGGATTTGATTCTTGCGGATTTCCACCTCGACCATGACGTGCTGGGTTGCGCGGTGGTGGCGTACTTGCGGCAGTACTTCGGCTCGCCGCTTCCAGCGGTGATGATCACCGCGGATCGTAGCGACCAATGTCGTCGCGAATTGCAGCGCATGGGCATGCCGCTGCTGAACAAACCGGTCAAGCCCGGCAAATTGCGCGCAGTAGTCAGTCAGATGCTACGCGAGTCCTCGCTGGGTTGAAGGGCTGCGGATGCAACCGCGCCAGTTGTCGCAACAACCGTAGCGTCAAGCTGCGCACTACGGCGCAGTTGGCCAAGCGCTGATTGTCTATGCTGGATAAGAACCTTTGTGTATCGTTCGGGCCTACAAAGCCTTGGTTGACTATGGAGATAACCACAATGAGCAAGCTCTCGCTGTTCCGTCGTTTGGCAGCCGTATTGGCAGTGTTTCATGTGCTCATGGTTGTGCAGGTTCCGCTGGCCAGCGCGGCAATGATCGGTACCGTCGAGGTGTTGGCGCAACAGCAACAACAGGTCGATCGCCAGCAGCTGTTGAGCATGCTCGATGATCAGGGCGTGCAAGATAAGCTGCAGGCCATGGGCGTTGAGCGCTCGCAAGTCGAGGCGCGCATCGGCAACCTGACCAGTGCCGAACTGGCGCAATTCAATCAACAGCTGCAAGACGCACCGGCGGGCGGCATCCTCGGCATCATCGTCCTGTTCTTGGTGATCTTCATCATCACCGATATGCTCTGCGCTACCGACATCTTCAGTTTCATCAAATGCATAAATCGTTGAGTGCCTGGCGTTTCCTTCCCTTCGCTTTGATCGTCCTGCTGGCTGCGTGCGCGAAGTCTCCGCTGTTGCCACCGGAAACTTCGCGTTTGCCTGAGCGGGTGGAACTGAGCGATGTACCGTTTTTCCCGCAGAGCGCCTATCAATGCGGGCCGGCCGCGCTGGCGACCATGCTCAACCAGCGCGGCGTAATGACTAGCCCCAGCCTGCTCAAGGATCGGGTGTTCATTCCTGCACGTGACGGCAGCCTGCAAGTAGAGATGGTGGCGACCGCGCGCGCCCACGACATGCTGGTGTATCCGTTGCAACCGCGTCTGGAGGCGTTGCTTGCCGAAGTGGCGGCGGGGAATCCGGTGTTGGTCTTGCAGAACCTGGCCTTCGACTGGTACCCGCGCTGGCACTTCGCGGTGGTGGTCGGTTATGACCTGCGTGAACGTACCTTGATTTTGCGCTCGGGCACCACGCGCCGTTGGCTGACCGACTTCAGCAGTTTCGACAAGACCTGGGCGCGCGGTGGGCGTTGGGCTGTTTTGACCCTGCCGGCAGATACGCTGCCGGCGCAGGCAGAACTGCGGCCCTGGCTCAAGGCCGCGAGCGATCTTGAGGAAACCGGGCGGGTCGCTGCGGCGCAGCGCGCCTATCGCACTGCCACTCAACATTGGCCGAATGAATCATTGGCTTGGTTTGCCTTGGCCAACAGCCGCTATGCCGGTGGCGATGCGCTGGGGGCGGAAGCGGCTTTACGTGAAAGCCTGGCGCAGCAGCCCGACTTCGCCGCGGGCTGGTTCAATCTTTCTCAGGTATTGTCCGGTCGCGGCTGTCAGCAGACCGCCGAACAAGCGAGGCTCTGTGCCCAGCGCCTGGCCCCGGATGATCGGCGATTTGGCGCAATCGTAAAGCCCGCGGCCGGCGGATCGGCGCAACAGTGCCTGCCTCCTCCTGCCTGCCCGCAGAACTGAACGAGTTGGAAAACCGACGGCGCCAGTAGGCGCCGTTGGTTTGTCCGGGCGAGTGGTTAGAATCCGAGCCTGTCGCGCAGGCTGTAGTACCAGGCACCCATAGCGGTGAAGGGGATGCGCAACAGCTGGCCACCCGGGAAGGGGTAGTGCGGCAGTTCGGCGAAGGCGTCGAAACGCTCGGCCTGGCCGCGCAGAGCCTCGGCCAGCACCTTGCCGGCCAGGTGGGTGTAGGTCACGCCATGGCCGCTACAGCCCTGCGAGTAGTAGACATTGTCACCGAGGCGGCCGACCTGGGGTAGGCGCGACAGGGTCAACAGGAAGTTGCCGGTCCAGGCGTAATCGATCTTCACGTCCTTCAGTTGCGGGAAGGTCTTGAGCATGTTCGGCCGGATGATCGCCTCGATGTTGGCCGGATCGCGCGCGCCATAGACCACGCCGCCGCCGAAGATCAGGCGCTTGTCACCGCTCAGGCGGTAGTAGTCGAGCAGGTAGTTGCAGTCTTCGACGCAGTAGTCCTGCGGCAGCAGGCTCTTCGCCAGTTCATCGGACAAGGGTTCGGTGGTGATCACCTGGGTGCCGCAAGGCATCGACTTGGCCGACAGTTCGGGGATCAGATTACCCAGGTAGGCATTGCCCGCCACTACCACGAACTTGGCCTTGATTCGGCCGTTGGGGGTATGCACCACCGGGTTGGCGCCGCGCTCGATGCGAATGGCCGGCGATTGTTCATAAATCACCCCACCCAGGGATTCAACGGCAGCCGCCTCGCCGAGCGCCAGGTTGAGCGGGTGGATATGGCCGCCACTCATGTCGAGCATGCCGCCTATATAGTTGCCGGTCGCCACCACTTCGCGGATGCGTTTGGCGTCGAGCAGCTCTAGTTGGGTATGGCCATAGCGCTCCCACAACTTCTTCTGTGCTTCCAGGTGTCCCATCTGCTTGGGCGTGATCGCGGCAAACACGCCGCCATCCTTGAGGTCGCACTGGATGTTGTACTTCGCTACCCGCTCGCGAATGATCCGGCCGCCTTCGAACGCCATCTGGCCCAGCAGTTGCGCATGCTTGGGGCCGACGCTGCGCTCTATGGTGTCGATGTCGCGGCTGTAACTGTTGACGATTTGACCGCCGTTACGACCAGAGGCGCCGAAACCGACTTTGGCAGCCTCGACAATGCTCACCTTGAAGCCGCTTTCCAGCAGGGCTATGGCCGTGGACAAGCCGGTGTAGCCCGCACCGACAATGCAGACGTCGGTTGCCACTTCGCCATGCAGTTCCGGGCGTGGCGGCGCCGGGTTGGCTGAAGCGGCATAGTAGGATTGTGGATAAGCCGTGTGCGCCATATTGCAACCTCTGTTCTTTATATTTTACGGATGCAGTGATGCTACCCGAGTTGAAAATGCCCGGCTAGTGCCCGTGCGAAATATTAAACGCCGCGCCGAACAGTAAAAAATTCATTTATTCAGGCAGTTAGCGAAAAAAGTGTTGACTCTTTTTAGCGCCTCCGTAGAATGCCCACCCATCGAAGGCACATAGCTCAGTTGGTTAGAGCACCACCTTGACATGGTGGGGGTCGTTGGTTCGAATCCAATTGTGCCTACCAATTCGATGAAAAGGGTCGCCCAGGCGACCCTTTTTTATTGGGCGGCTTGCCAGAGCTCGGCCTTTCTGGAAGCATCCGGCCGTTGCTTGATACGTATAAAACCTCCAGTGACCCCGGTTCGGTTTTGGTTGGCTTAACAGGCTCCTGCCGCCGTATGGCAGGCATACCGTCGAATCGCTTACTGGCTCATCCCAACCCATGTGGCCTTTGGTAGAGGTCACCACTAGGAGAGGAGGCGCCATGCCCATCATTACTCTTCCCGACGGCAGTCAGCGTTCGTTCGATCATCCGGTATCCGTACTCGAGGTGGCCCAGTCCATTGGCGCCGGCCTGGCCAAGGCGACGCTGGCCGGCAAGGTCAATGGCAAGCTGGTCGATGCCTGCGACCTGATCGACAGCGATGCGACCCTGCAGATCATCACGCCGAAAGACCAGGAGGGGCTTGAGATTATCCGCCACTCCTGTGCGCACTTGATCGGTCATGCGGTCAAGCAGCTGTTTCCAAGCGCCAAGATGGTGATCGGCCCGGTCATTGAAGAAGGTTTCTATTACGACATTGCCAGCGAGCGTCCGTTTACTCTGGATGACGTGGCGGCGATCGAGCAGCGCATGCAGCAGCTGATCGAGAAAGACTACGACGTGATCAAGAAGGTGACGCCGCGGGCGGAGGTAATCGAGCTGTTCGCTTCCCGTGGCGAGGATTACAAGCTGCGTCTGGTCGAAGATATGCCGGGCGAGCAGGCCATGGGCCTGTACTACCACGAAGAGTATGTCGACATGTGCCGTGGTCCGCACGTGCCGAACACGCGCTTCCTCAAGGCCTTCAAGTTGACCAAGCTGTCCGGTGCCTACTGGCGCGGCGATGCCAAGAACGAGCAGTTGCAGCGGGTCTATGGCACCGCCTGGGCCGACAAGAAGCAGCTGGCGGCCTATATCCAGCGTATCGAAGAGGCCGAGAAGCGCGATCATCGCAAGATCGGCAAGCGCCTGAACCTGTTCCACACCCAGGAAGAAGCGCCGGGCATGGTGTTCTGGCATCCCAATGGCTGGACCCTGTACCAGGTGCTCGAGCAGTACATGCGCAAAGTGCAGCACGAGCATGGCTACCTGGAAATCAAGACGCCGCAGGTGGTCGACCGCTCGCTGTGGGAGAAATCCGGGCATTGGGCCAACTACGCCGAGAACATGTTCACCACCGAGTCGGAAAGCCGCGACTACGCGATCAAGCCGATGAACTGCCCGTGCCATGTGCAGGTGTTCAATCAGGGCTTGAAGAGCTACCGCGAGCTGCCGATGCGTCTGGCCGAGTTCGGCGCCTGCCACCGCAACGAGCCGTCCGGCGCCCTGCATGGCATCATGCGTGTGCGCGGCTTTACCCAGGACGATGCGCACATCTTCTGCACCGAAGAGCAGATGCAGGCCGAGTCGGCGGATTTCATCAAGCTGACCCTGGCGGTCTATGCCGATTTCGGCTTTACCGACATCCAGCTCAAGCTCTCGACTCGCCCGGAAAAGCGCGTGGGTTCCGATGAGTTGTGGGGCCGTGCCGAAGCGGCGCTGGCCTCGGCATTGGATAGTGCGGGCCTGTCTTACGATTTGCAGCCGGGAGAAGGCGCCTTTTACGGGCCGAAAATCGAGTTCTCGCTGAAGGATTGTCTGGGGCGGGTGTGGCAGTGTGGTACTCTGCAGCTCGATTTCAACTTGCCTGTGCGCTTGGGTGCCGAATACGTCAGCGAGGACAACAGCCGTAAGCATCCGGTGATGTTGCACCGCGCGATCCTCGGTTCCTTCGAGCGCTTTATCGGGATTTTGATCGAGCACTATGAGGGCGCGTTCCCGGCCTGGCTGGCGCCGACTCAGGCGGTGGTGATGAATATCACCGACAAGCAGGCTGAATTTGCTTTGGAAGTGGAAAAAACACTCGGCCAAAGCGGTTTTCGTGCCAAGTCCGACTTGAGAAACGAAAAAATTGGCTTTAAAATCCGCGAGCATACTTTGCTCAAGGTCCCCTATCTCTTGGTTATCGGAGATCGGGAGGTAGAGATGCAAACTGTCGCCGTGCGTACCCGTGAAGGTGCTGATCTGGGCTCGATGCCCGTCGCTCAATTCGCTGAATTTCTCGCGCAGGCGGTTTCCCGGCGTGGTCGCCAAGATGTGGAGTAATCATTATTAAGCGTGAAATGAGACAAGATAAACGAGCTGCCCCGAAAGCCCCGATCAACGAGAATATCTCGGCACGCGAGGTTCGGTTAATTGGCGCTGAAGGCGAGCAAATTGGCATCGTCTCGATTGATGAAGCGCTTAGAATCGCCGAAGAATCCAAGCTGGATCTGGTGGAGATTTCTGCCGATGCGATTCCTCCGGTTTGCCGAGTCATGGACTACGGCAAGTCGATCTTCGAAAAGAAGAAGCAGATCGCTGCGGCGAAGAAAAACCAGAAGCAGGTCCAGGTTAAAGAAATCAAGTTTCGTCCAGGGACGGAGGAAGGGGATTACCAGGTAAAACTGCGCAACCTGGTACGTTTCCTGAGTGAAGGGGACAGGGCCAAGGTATCTTTGCGATTCCGTGGCCGTGAGATGGCGCATCAGGAGCTGGGAATGGAGCTGTTGAAGCGGGTTGAAGCTGACCTGCTTGAATATGGCTCGGTTGAACAGCATCCAAAGATGGAAGGACGCCAACTGATAATGGTCATCGCCCCCAAAAAGAAGAAGTAACCACCAGGGCACGGCAGGCCTTGCGGTTATGTTTATCAACTGAATGCGGAGTACCGAACATGCCAAAGATGAAAACCAAGAGTGGTGCAGCCAAGCGTTTTCTTAAAACCGCTAACGGCTTCAAGCACAAGCACGCTTTCAAGAGCCACATCCTGACCAAGATGTCCACTAAGCGTAAGCGTCAACTTCGCGGTAGCACCATGGTGCATCCGTCCGACGTGGCAAAAGTGGCGCGCATGCTGCGCGTTCGTTAATCGGTCAAGATAGAGGAAATTACTCATGGCTCGTGTTAAGCGCGGCGTTATCGCTCGCAAGCGTCACAAAAAGATTCTGAAACTCGCTAAAGGCTACTACGGTGCGCGTTCGCGCGTATTCCGCGTTGCCAAGCAGGCAGTGATCAAGGCAGGCCAATACGCCTACCGCGACCGCCGCCAGAGGAAGCGTCAGTTCCGCGCCCTGTGGATCGCTCGTATCAATGCTGGTGCTCGTGTCAACGGTCTGTCCTACAGCCGTTTCATCGCCGGCCTGAAAAAAGCGTCCATCGAGATCGATCGTAAGGTTTTGGCTGATCTGGCAGTGAACGAAAAAGCGGCGTTTGCTGCGATTGTCGAGAAAGCGAAAGCCGTACTGGCTTAAGTCCCCGACAATCACCGGGTTCGCCCGGTGTTGAACGTCACCAATAGGGGAAGAGCCTTCAAGCTCTTCCCCTATTTCGTATCTGGAGTCTGTAAATGGAAAATCTGGATGTGCTGGTCTCGCAAGCGCTTGAGGCCGTTAGCCACACCGACGATGTGAATGCCCTGGAGCAACTGCGGGTTCACTATCTGGGCAAGAAAGGCGAGTTGACTCAGGTGATGAAGACCCTGGGCAGCCTGTCGGCGGAGGAGCGTCCGCAAGCCGGTGCCTTGATCAATGCCGCCAAGGACAAGGTTCAGGACGCCCTGAACAGCCGCAAGACCACTCTTGAAGGGGCTGCGTTGAGTGCCAAACTGGCGGCCGAGCGCATCGATGTGACCTTGCCGGGGCGCGGCCAGACCTCGGGTGGTCTGCATCCGGTAACCCGCACCCTGGAGCGCGTCGAGCAGTTTTTCACTCGGATTGGCTACGGCATCGCCGAAGGCCCCGAAGTGGAAGACGACTACCACAACTTCGAGGCGCTCAATATCCCTGGTCACCACCCGGCGCGGGCGATGCATGACACCTTCTATTTCAACGCGAACATGTTGCTGCGCACCCACACCTCGCCGGTTCAGGTGCGCACCATGGAGTCGCAGCAACCGCCGATCCGCATCGTCTGCCCCGGCCGCGTGTACCGCTGCGATTCCGATATCACCCACTCGCCGATGTTCCACCAGGTCGAAGGCCTGCTGGTCGACGAGAACGTGAGCTTTGCCGACCTCAAGGGCACCATCGAAGAATTTCTCCGGGTGTTTTTCGAGAAGCCCCTGGGCGTGCGTTTCCGCCCATCCTTCTTCCCCTTCACCGAGCCCTCGGCTGAAGTCGATATGCAGTGCGTGATGTGCAGCGGCAAGGGTTGCCGGGTGTGCAAGCAGACCGGTTGGCTGGAAGTGATGGGCTGCGGCATGGTCCATCCGGACGTGCTGCGCATGTCCGGCATCGACCCCGAGAAGTATTCCGGCTTTGCCTTCGGTATGGGCGTCGAACGTCTGGCGATGCTGCGTTACGGCGTCAACGACTTGCGTCTGTTCTTCGATAACGACCTGCGATTCCTGGCGCAATTTCGCTAGAAGCGCATGACCGTAACCGATCAGTTTTAGGAGAGCAGGATGAAGTTCAGTGAACAGTGGCTGCGTACCTGGGTAAGCCCGCAGGTTTCCCGTGACGAGCTGGTGGCGCGCCTGTCCATGGCGGGCCTGGAAGTGGATAGCGTGACCCCGGCTGCCGGGGTATTCAGTGGCGTGGTAGTGGGCCAGGTGCTGAGCACCGAGCAGCACCCGGATGCCGACAAGTTGCGGGTGTGTCAGGTCAGCAATGGCGCGGAGGCCTTTCAGGTGGTGTGCGGCGCGCCGAATGTGCGCCCCGGCCTGAAGATTCCCTTCGCCATGCTCGGCGCCGAGTTACCGGGCGATTTCAAGATCAAGAAAGCCAAGCTGCGCGGCGTCGAGTCCAACGGCATGCTCTGCTCGGCCTCCGAGCTGCAGATCAGCGAAGAGAACGACGGCCTGATGGAGCTGCCTGCCGATGCACCGGTGGGCCAGGATATCCGGGCTTATCTCGATCTGGATGATGCCAGCATCGAAGTCGACCTGACGCCGAACCGCGGCGACTGCCTGTCCCTGGCCGGCCTGGCTCGTGAAGTCGGCGCCCTGTACGACGCGCCCGTGACCCGTCCGCAGATTGCGGCGGTTGCGCCGGGCCATGATGAAGTGCGCCCCGTCGAAGTGTTGGCGCCCCAGGCTTGTCCGCGCTATCTCGGCCGAGTGGTGCGTAAGGTCGATTTGTCCAGGCCGACGCCGTTGTGGATGGTCGAGCGCCTGCGCCGCGCCGATGTGCGCAGCATCGATGCTGCGGTGGATATCACCAACTACGTGATGCTCGAACTGGGTCAGCCGATGCATGCCTTCGACTTGGCCGAGATCAATGGCGGTATCCGCGTGCGCATGGCCGAGGAGGGCGAGAAGCTGGTGCTGCTCGACGGCCAGGAAGTCAGCCTGCGCGCCGACACCCTGGTGATCGCCGACCACCAGCGCGCCCTGGCGATCGCCGGCGTGATGGGTGGTGAGCACAGCGGCGTAAGTGCCAAGACCTGCGACCTGTTTCTCGAGAGTGCCTTCTTCGACACCATCGCCATTGCCGGCAAGGCTCGCTCCTACGGCCTGCACACCGACTCCTCGCACCGCTTCGAGCGTGGCGTGGACTGGCAGCTCGCGCGTGAGGCCATGGAGCGGGCCACTGGCTTGTTGCTGGAGATCGTCGGCGGTGAGGCTGGCCCGATCATCGAAGCGGTCGATCGGCAGCAGTTGCCGAGCACCGCCCTTGTGACTCTGCGCGCCGAGCGCATCGAGCAAATGCTCGGTCTGAAAATGGACGATGCAGAGATCGTCCGCTTGCTGGCTGCGTTGGGGCTGGGTGTCAGCGCCGACGGTGAAGGGCAATGGCAAGTGACGGTTCCCAGTCACCGCTTCGATATCAGCATCGAGGTCGATTTGATCGAGGAGTTGGCGCGCCTGTACGGCTACAATCGTTTACCGGTGCGTTACCCGCAGGCGCGGCTGGCGCCACAGCCCAAAACAGAGGCCGCTGTCGAGTTGCCGGCGCTGCGTCGTCTGTTGGTGGCGCGCGGTTACCAGGAGGTGATTACCTACAGCTTTATCGATCCCAAGCTGTTCGAGTTGTTCCACCCTGGCGTTGAGCCGCTGATGCTGGCCAATCCGATATCGGCCGATATGGCCGCCATGCGTTCATCGCTATGGCCGGGCCTGGTCAAGGCGCTGGAGCACAACCTCAATCGTCAGCAGTCGCGTGTGCGTCTGTTTGAAAGCGGCCTGCGTTTCGTTGGTCAACTGGAAGGGTTGAAGCAGGAGCCGATGCTGGCCGGGGTGATTTGCGGTAGTCGGCTGTCGGAAAACTGGACGCATGGCCGCGACGATGTCGACTTCTACGATGTGAAGGCTGACGTCGAGGCGCTGCTGGCCAGTGCCGGAGCAGGCGACCAGTTCAATTTCGTTGCTGCCGAGCATCCGGCTTTGCACCCTGGGCAAACCGCGCAGATCGAGCGCGATGGCCGCTTGGTCGGCTTCCTGGGGGCCATGCACCCAGAGCTGGGCAAGGCGCTCGGCTTCGATCAGCCGGTGTATCTGTTCGAGTTGTTATTGGCGGAAATCGCTCAGGGTCGCATGCCGAAGTTCCGCGAGCTGTCGCGCTTCCCCGAGGTGCGCCGCGACTTGGCTCTGCTGGTGGATCGTGACGTGCCAGCGGCGACATTGTTGGCGGTTATCCGTGAAGCCGCAGGCGAGTGGTTGACTGACCTCAAGCTATTTGACGTATATCACGGTAAAGGTATTGATCCGCATAGAAAAAGTCTCGCCGTCGGCTTGACCTGGCAGCATCCATCGCGCACTCTTAATGACGATGAGGTGAGTAGTGCTGCACAAAATGTCCTCACCTCCCTGGAACAAAGGTTTAACGCCACGTTAAGGAAGTAGCGTATGGGGGCTCTGACGAAAGCTGAAATGGCGGAACGTCTGAATGAAGAGCTGGGCCTGAATAAACGGGAAGCCAAAGAGTTGGTGGAGCTGTTCTTCGAAGAGATCCGCCAGGCTTTGGAGCTCAATGAGCAGGTCAAACTCTCGGGGTTCGGCAATTTTGATCTGCGCGATAAGCGTCAGCGCCCCGGTCGTAATCCAAAAACGGGAGAGGAAATCCCCATAACGGCGCGCCGTGTGGTGACTTTCCGCCCGGGCCAGAAACTTAAAGCCAGGGTTGAGGCGTATGCTGGAACCAAGTCATAACGACGAATTACCCGCCATACCAGGCAAGCGGTATTTCACGATCGGCGAGGTAAGCGAACTCTGTGCCGTCAAACCGCATGTTTTGCGGTATTGGGAGCAGGAGTTTCCTCAGCTCAACCCAGTAAAGCGTCGCGGTAACCGGCGATATTATCAACGTCAGGACGTGTTGATGATTCGTCAAATCCGCGCGTTGTTATATGACCAGGGTTTCACCATAGGGGGGGCGCGCCAGCGCCTTTCCGGCGATGAGGCCAGGGATGACACCACTCAGTACAAGCAACTCATCAGGCAAACGATTGCTGAGCTGGAAGATGTGCTGCAGTTGCTCAAAAAATAGCGAAGCAACTCAAAAAAGTTTCCATGTTTCAGGGACTTATTGTATGATTCGCACCGTTTCCAGATGCACGGAAACAGTTTCACGCCTAGTCGGGGCGTAGCGCAGTCCGGTAGCGCACTAGCATGGGGTGCTAGGGGTCGAGTGTTCGAATCACTCCGTCCCGACCATATTTTTCAATGACTTAGCCCAATCTGAAAAGGTTGGGCTTTTTCATGTATTGAAAAATACCCCCACATTTACCCCCACAAGATTTTTCGACCAATTGTCGTCATCGCGCGCAGCAAATAGCACAAATCAGTTCGAGTCCCATCTTCTGCGCCATTTTTGCCTCCATCAAAGGGTGGTGAGCACGTTTTTACACACTACGGGCCGTTCTCTGCCGGTCGCCACCGGCAGCTTCACGACTCCGGCCTGTCACGACCGGCTATATTTAATCCGGACGCTCAAGAATATCTACGAAACTAGGTGCGATTCACTTCGCATGAGTGGGTTGCAGCTTAGTGCTCCACTACGCTCAGGAAGGGATTGTCGGGGGGCGATAGGTTGAAAAGCAGCTCGGGATTTTCCAGCAGGTAGCCTTGTAGCCTGCCGTTCTTCCGCGGCCCTTTGACCTTGCAGGTCCAGATGTTCAGCCCATTGGCACGCTTTCTGTGAACCTTCAGTCTCTCGAACTGGCGCTGGACACAGCGCCATGCTTCGCCTTCATGCTCGGCGCCATGAGCGATGTCGGGAAACTCCTGCACATAACGCTGGAAGAGCCCTGGTGTGACGAGGAAGGCGGTGCCGCTCACTGTGTGCACCTTGGCCTTGCTGTCGTTGATGATCAGTTTGTGGCTGCGAATGCCCTCTCTGATCCAGTTCAAGAATATCTGGCCGGGATCGTTGGATGTGGGCAATTGGTTTTCCGGGCTGGGCTGCAGCGATGCTTCGGATAAGGCCGGCTCCTTATGTTCGAATATATTCAGCAATGACTCGATGAAGTCATCGTCGCTTGGGGCGCAGGACGGCATGTTGGTGCCATCCGCTTCGGCCGTGATTCCTTCGGGTATCGGCCGTGGTTGGGACTGATGCGTTGCTTCGTCGGCGGCGATGTTGACGGTTCCTCTGAAAAGCTCCGGCCGGTCATCGCTGCCCCAGATCAAGGCGGGTTGAACGCGTAGAAAGGTAAAAGTTTGCCGCCAGTTTTCCATCTCGACACTGGCTGTCCAGATGGCCTTGCCTTCGGGCGTGGGTTCGACCAATCCGTGGGACTGCAGTTCATCGAACAACGCGGTGTTGGAGGCGGGGATGCCGTCGATGGCCTGTGACAGCAGGTGGGCGCGCAGCTTGTCGGTGACGCTCTTGCTGACCAGCCACAGCGCGTCCTGGGTCAGCCAGCCGGCGGCGCCTGGCTGATTGAGCTTGAGTTCGTGCTGCACCAGGTGGCGCAGTCCGCGGATCAGGTGATGCTGCAAGGAGTGAAGCGGGGCCTGCAGCGCCTTGTCGGGGTTGCCGCCCAGATTCTGCGCGGTGGAGGCGCGGTCGGCCTGGATGACTAGTTCGCCCAGCACACCGGCATGCTCATACTGCCCCGCCAGCAGGTGCAGCAGGTTTCCCCAGAGGGCAGGGAAGGTGCTGAGCCAGTCGAGGACGTCTCGCTCAAGAACCTGGGTGTAGAGCAGGCCCGCTGCGGCGCCATGCAGCTTGTAGTCACGCCCTTTGGCATAACGAAAGCGATAGGGCTGATCGAGGGGGCCGTGCCAGGGATGCCAGAGGCTGCCGTCCTGGCGTTCGATCCGCAGGTCCACGGCGATCTTACCGACATCGTGGAGCAGGGCGCCGTAGGCGATGCCGGCAGACCAGGCATCGGCCTGCGCCGCCTGGTCTTCGGGGGCTGCGCCCGTGGGCAACAGGTAGGACTGGCGCAGCTTCAGGCTGTAGGCAACCAACTCCAGGCCATGGTCCAGCATGCCGCCGAGGTAGGCGTGGTGATGGGTCTCGCTGGCCGGGAGTTGCTGCACCCGTTGGGCATAGCGTTGGATCGGCTTCAGGTAGAGCTGATTGAACTGGGGCTGGGACAGGGCCGTGAGTTCCCAGATGCGCGCCAGCAGTTGGCGGCGATGATCGGGCTGGAGCAGAGTATGGGCTGATTCCACGGGGGTGTAGCTTTCTGGGGTAGGCTCACGCGGAGGAGAGATAGTCTTTTGTTGTTTGAGTCGAAATAGGCCGAGCATCGTTGTTCTCCGGAAGAGCCCGTTTCTGGTGGCCTTTTAGCCTTTTCGGGTAGGCCTCTTACCCTTGATGCCCCCTTCCTTTCCGGCCCTTGTGACCTTTTGGCTTGTACCCCTTTGCGCGCCAAGCAGGAAAACGATACGCCACGCGACGGTTTAAGCGGCCGGGGCTGTCTGTGGTGCATCGGGGGTGGGAGAGGCGGTAAACTGCTGACGTCATTTCCCGTAAGCGATTTCATGACTCTCACTGATGCTACGCTCGCGCTGCTGTTGGCGGCACGGATACACGGAACCGACGCTGCGGTCAGGGCGACGGCGAAGCGCTGTGTGAAATTGCTGCCGCGCGGCAAGCGCGACCTGATTTACAAGGTGGTCGACAGTCGGAGTCCGCTCGATCTGGTGAGTTTCTTGGCGCAGGGCTTGGACCTGTGACCGCTCGCGCGGGATAAGTGGCTGGCCAGTGGGCGTTGGGAATCGCCTTTGAACTTATGGACTCCAGATCCGGTGATGATGGCGGGTCTCCAGGGGCGTGTTCGATGAGGCAGAACATGATTCATGTCGACGAGGTGACCGGCAGAAAGCGGCCCAGACTGTGTAAAAACGTTGGCATCGACCTTGCTATGATTTGATGGATTCGAAATTAGTGGGGGACGCCAATGAAGCGTTTTATCCAGGGAGAGTACCGAGGGCAAAGCACACTGCTTCCCGAGAGCTTGGATGACTACGTGTCGGACACGAACCCGGTGCGGGTGGTCGATGTTTTCGTCGATGAACTCGACCTTGGCCAACTGGGTTTCGAGGGTGTCGTCCCAGCGGAAACCGGCAGGCCGGCCTACCATCCTGCCGACCTGCTGAAGATCTACATCTACGGTTACCTCAATCGCATCCAGTCCAGTCGCCGTCTCGAACGCGAGGCTCAGCGCAACGTTGAGTTGATGTGGCTGACCGGACGGTTGATGCCGGACTTCAAGACCATCGCCAGTTTCCGCAAGGATAACGGCAAGGCAATCCGCGGCGTCTGTCGGCAGTTC
>NZ_FOWX01000001.1:32961-298140 GCF_900115555.1 Pseudomonas borbori | reverse complement strand
ACACGTTACGCAGCAAGACGCCCGAGATGATCGAGCAGGAACTGTGGGGCGTGTTATTGGGCTACAACCTGCTGCGCTATCAGATGGTGGAGATGAGCCGCCATTGCCCAGGTATTTACCCGTGCGAAATGAGCTTTACCGCGTGTACCTGGGCGATTTTAGGTTTTATCAACAGCGTTTCCGCGGACCGCTCCGGGAACATACCCAAGTACCTGGCCGAGCTTCATGCTTCAGCCTTGCACAATGTCCTGCCGCATCGACGAGAAGAGCGTGTTTATCCCCGGGCGATCAGGCTCAAATCCTCGAAGTATCCGATCAGAAAGAAAAATGCCAGTCAGCTTAACTGACTGGCATTAGCGGCCACTGGCCGCCTTTTTTTGTTCCCCCCCTGGCTCCAGACACACCACCGTCCCAACTGGTTAGCGGGTGGGATCGGCCAACAAGGCGCCCAGATCATCCAGGCCATCCTGCACGGCGGCCAGGGCCTGGTCACAGAGATCACGGTAGCGCCGCAGCACGTGCACGCCCACCTCCGTCAATTGGGTGCCACCGCCATGGCGTCCGCCCGCCAGGGTGGTCACCAGGGGTTCCTTGAAACAGCGGTTCATGGTTTCGACCAACAGCCAGGCACGCCGGTAGGACATGCCCAAACTGCGCGCGGCCGCGCTGATCGAGCCGGTTTGCCGGATGGCTTCGAGCAAGTCGGCCTTGCCGGGGCCGATGGCGATATCGGCGCCACAATGCAGGCGAATCTTCAGGTCGAGTCTGTGCATAGGGTTCTTGCATTCAATGGTGGGGAGAAAGCGCTCACAGCCAGCACTATACCTGCCCAGGCGAACACCCTGGCGCATGCCCGCCCGGCTTTACGATGCATACGATAAGACGTATATTCGGCCAGCCATATATAAAATGAGACCCTGCAATGGCCTACCAAACCCGCGTGCTGTTCGTCTGCGTCGCCAATGCCGCCCGCTCGCAACTGGCCGAGGCGTTGCTCAGGCATACCGATCCGGATAACTTCGCCGCCTTCAGCGCTGGCAGCGCACCCACTGCAGTCGACCCGCGCACCCTCGATGCCTTGCAGCACCTGGGCGTCGACACCCAGGATTTGCGCAGCAAGTCGCTCGACGAAGTGCGCGGCGATGAATTCGAATACGTCATCAGCCTGTGCGATAAATCGGCCCAGGAATGCCAGCACCTCGAGTTCAGCGGCGAGCAGCTCACCTGGAATTTCGCCGATCCGGTGACCAGCGACAAACCGGACGCCTTCCGCCACTGCCTGCATGAGATCCATGAACGGATCAAGATGTTCGTGTTGGTAAAAACCAAACGATGAGCAGCGCAATGGCAGAACAGCTGACCCCGACCAGCGTCTTCAAATGCCTGGCCGACGAAACCCGGGTACGCCTGATGCTGTTGATCACGGCCGAGCAAGAGCTGTGCGTCTGCGAGCTGACCTGCGCGCTGGGCGAAAGCCAGCCCAAGGTCTCCCGTCACCTGGCGCAATTGCGCACCTGCGGGCTGCTGGCGGATCGACGCCAGGGCCAATGGGTGTATTACCGCCTGCACCCCAACCTGCCGCACTGGGTGACTGCCGTGCTGGACGCCACCCTGGGCGCCAACCGGCACTGGCTCAGCCCCGACGCCAAGCGCCTCGACGGCATGGGCGAGCGGCCCGCACGCCTCGCCGCCGCCTGCTGCTGAAACGCCACGCCACTGGAGTGAATTGATGGATCACGATCACCTGCCCAATCTGGATGACCAGTTGGTCGAACTGCCGACCCTGGAAAGACTCGGCTGCCAGCCGGCGCTCGGCCACCCGCCGCGCATCCTGCTGCTCTACGGCTCAAACCGCGAGCGCTCGTTCAGCCGCCTGCTGGTTGAAGAAGCGGCGCGCCTGCTGCAACGCTTCGGTGCCGAGACGCGAGTGTTCGACCCATCCGGCTTGCCCCTGCCGGATGACGCACCGGACAGCCATCCCAAGGTGCAGGAACTGCGCGAACTGATGCAGTGGTCGGAAGGTCAGGTGTGGTGTTCGCCGGAGCGCCACGGCTCGATGAGCGCGGTATTCAAGGCGCAGATCGACTGGGTACCGCTGGCCATCGGCGCGCTACGCCCGACCCAGGGCAAGACCCTGGCGGTGCTGCAGGTGTGCGGCGGCTCGCAGTCGTTCAACGTGGTCAACCAGTTGCGTGTGCTGGGCCGCTGGATGCGCATGTTCACCATCCCCAACCAGTCCTCGGTGCCCAAGGCCTTTCTCGAGTTCGACGCCGAAGGGCGGATGAAACCGTCATCTTTCTATGACCGGCTGGTGGACGTGATGGAAGAGCTGGTCAAGTTCACCCTGCTGCTGCGCGAGCGCCAGGATTACCTGGTGGACCGCTATTCCGAGCGCAAGGAATCCGCCGAAGCCTTGTCCAGGCGCGTCAACCAGCGCGCTCTTTAAATTGATTGCGCAGTCAAATTCATCGCATCGTCAAATTCACTGCATAAGGAGGCCATCATGACCATCAAAGTAGGCATCAACGGTTTCGGCCGCATCGGCCGCCTGGCACTACGCGCCGCCTGGGGCTGGCCGGAGTTCGAGTTCGTGCAGATCAACGATCCGGCCGGCGACGCGGCGACCCATGCCCACCTGCTGAATTTCGACTCGGTGCACGGCCGCTGGCAGCATGAGGCGAGCAGCGCGGGCGACTGCATCCTGATCGACGGCAAGCGGGTCAGGGTCAGCGCCAACAAGGCCATCGCCGACACCGACTGGTCGGGCTGCGACCTGGTGATCGAGGCCAGCGGCAAGATGAAAACGGTCGCGGTACTTTCGGGTTACCTGGAGCAGGGGGTCAAGCGTGTGGTGGTCAGCGCCCCGGTGAAGGAAGCCGGCGCGCTGAATATCGTCATGGGCGTCAACCAGGACCTGTTCGACCCGGCCCTGCACCGCATCGTCACCGCCGCCTCCTGCACCACCAACTGCCTGGCGCCGGTGGTCAAGGTGATCCACCAGCACCTGGGCATCCGCCACGGTTCGATCACCACCATCCACGACCTGACCAACACCCAGAGCATCCTCGACCAGCCGCACAAGGACCTGCGCCGCGCCCGTGCTGCGGGCATGAGTCTGATCCCCACCAGCACCGGTTCGGCCACCGCGATTGCCGAGATCTTCCCCGACCTCAGGGGCCGCCTGAACGGCCATGCCGTGCGCGTGCCGCTGGCCAACGCCTCGCTGACCGATTGCGTGTTCGAAGTCGAGCGCGCCACCACGGTGGACGAGGTCAACCAGTTGCTCAAGGCCGCGGCCGATGGCCCGCTGAAGGGCATCCTCGGTTACGAGGAGCGTCCGCTGGTGTCGATCGACTACCGCAGTGACCCGCGCTCCTCGATCATCGATGCGCTCTCCACCATGGTGATCAACGGTACCCAGGTCAAGCTGTACGCCTGGTACGACAACGAATGGGCCTACGCCAACCGCACCGTGGAACTGGCGCGGCTGGTCGGTTTGGCGGGCTGATACCCAGGCCGGGCCATGCCCGCCTCGTAGGGTGCGCCGCACCCGCAACATGGTGCGCACGGCGCACCCTACGACCCGAAGCCCGCTCACTGGATAACACCATGCCTGCCCTCTCCACGCTCTCGCCCGGAGTCCGCCAATACCTGCTGGTGACCGGCAACTACTGGGCCTTCACCCTCACCGACGGCGCCCTGCGCATGCTGGTGGTGCTGCATTTCCACAGCCTGGGTTACACGCCGCTGCAGATCGCCGCACTGTTTCTGTTCTATGAAATCTTCGGTGTGATCACCAACCTGGTCGGCGGCTACCTGGGCGCCCGCCTGGGCCTCAATCGCACCATGAATATCGGCCTGGGCCTGCAGGTGGCCGCCTTGCTGATGCTCACGGTACCGGCCGCCTGGCTGAGCATCCCCTGGGTGATGGGCGCGCAGGCGCTGTCGGGCATCGCCAAAGACCTGAACAAGATGAGCGCCAAGAGCTCGATCAAGCTGCTGGTGCCGGACAGCCAGCAGGGCACGCTGTACAAGTGGGTGGCGCTCCTCACCGGCTCGAAGAATGCGCTCAAGGGCGTGGGCTTTTTCCTCGGCGGTGCCCTGCTCGCCCTGCTCGGTTTTCGCGGAGCGCTAATGCTGATGGCTGCGCTGCTGGCGCTGATCTGGCTGGCCAGCCTGTTGCTGCTGAAGAAGGATCTGGGCAAGGCCAAGGCCAAACCGCGGTTTCGCGACATCCTGTCGAAGAGCCGGGCGATCAACATCCTCTCCGCCGCGCGCCTGTTCCTGTTCGGCGCCCGCGATGTCTGGTTCGTGGTGGCGCTGCCGGTGTACCTGTCCAGCGTGTTCGGCTGGGATTTCTGGATGGTCGGCGGCTTTCTCGCGGCCTGGGTGATCGGCTATGGCATCGTCCAGTCCTTTGCCCCGGCGCTTACCGGCAAGGCCCGCGGCCAGGTGCCCGATGGCCGCGCCGCCTGCGTCTGGGCGGCGCTGCTGGCGGGGCTACCGGCGGCCATTGCCCTGGGTTTGTATAGCGACTTGTCGGCGCACGGGGTATTGCTCGGCGGGCTGCTGCTGTTCGGTGCGCTGTTCGCGGTCAACTCCTCGCTGCACAGCTACCTGATCGTCAGCTACGCCAAGGAAGACGGCGTGTCGCTGGACGTGGGGTTCTACTACATGTCCAACGCCATGGGCCGGCTGCTCGGCACCCTGCTTTCCGGCTGGGTCTATCAGGCTTATGGCCTGGAGGCCTGCCTGTGGATTTCCTCGGCGTTCGTGTTGTTGGCCGCCTTGATTTCCATCGGCCTGCCGCGACATCAGGCGCCTCATTCAGCCGTTTAACTACCCAGCAGCGCCTCCAGTTCGTTGCTGCTGGGTACTTTGCCTTCGACAACGATGTCTTCATCCACGGCCAGGGCCGGGGTGCGCAGGATGCCGGCATCGATAATGGCATTCACGTCGGTGACTTTTTCCACCTCGAACCTGAGGCCAAGCCGGCGCGCGGCGGTCTCGGCATTGGTGGTCAATTGCTGGCACTTGGCGCAGCCGGAACCATAGATCGTCAGTTTCATCGCATCACTCACATCAGTTGGCCGTAGAGGTTACCGCTGAGGGTGGCCATCACCACCACCAGCGCGCAGTAAACCAGGGTTTTCTCGGTGCCCAGCACGGTGCGAATCACCAGCATATTGGGCAGTGACAGGGCCGGGCCGGCCAGCAGGATCGCCAGTGCCGGGCCCTTGCCCATTCCCGCGCCCAGCAGCCCCTCGACTATAGGTACCTCGGTCAGGGTGGAGAAGTACATAAAGGCGCCGAGTACCGCCGCCAACAGGGTCGAGCCGAAGCTGTTGTCGCCCACCGCCCAGACCACCCAGTTACTCGGGATCAGCCCCTCGTGGCCGGGACGACCGAGCAACATACCGGCGATCAGCACGCCACCGAGCAGCAACGGCACAATCTGCTTGGTGAAGTCCCAACTCTGGCCGACCCACTCCTGGCCCGCGGCATTCTCCCGGCTGGCCTGCAGCATCAGGCCGGCGATGCCGATAACCATGGCCAACTCCGGCCACTCGGGTCTGAATGCGGCCACGGCAGCGACCAGCGCGGCAGTGGCAAGCAACGGCTTGGCCGACCATTGCCAGCGGCGTACCAGCAACCAGCCCAGGAGTGCGGCCAGCAAAGCGGTGATCGGCCATTTCCAGGCATAAATGGCCATCCAGGCAGCGCTGTCGGCACGGGCCCAGTTGGCGAATACCAGAATGCCGATCATCAGGCTGAACAGTGCGACCACGTCGCGCAGCGGATGCCCCTCTTCCTCACCGGCGAAGCCACGCGCACCCTTGATCGCTCGCGCAGCCTCTTCACGGCGATACAGCAGGTGCATGATGGCGCCAATCACCAGGGAGAACAGAATGGCGCCTACCGCCCGGGCTATACCCAGCTCGGCCCCCAGCACCTTGGCAGTAACGACTATGGCCATGACGTTGATCGCCGGCCCCGAATAGAGAAAGGCGATGGCCGCACCCAGGCCAGCACCGCGTTTATAGATGCCGCCAAACAGCGGCAGCACGGTGCAAGAACAAACCGCCAGCAGAGTGCCGGCGATCGAAGCCACGCCGAAGGCCACCGGCTTCGGAGCCTGTGGGCCGAGGTGGCGCATTACCGCGCCCTGGCTGATATACGCCGCCATGGCCCCGGCAATCACGAAGGCCGGCAGCAGGCAGAGAATCACATGTTCACGGGCGTACCATTGGGTCAGGCGCAGGCCTTCCAGCACGGCATTCTCGAAGCGCGGCTGGCCCATGGGCAGAAAGAAAATCAGCAGAAACCCTGCACAGCTCCCCAGCAGCACTTTGACTTCTGTAGGGTGGCCGCGCCAGAAACTGCGCAGATGCTGGGCCATGGATGCCTGGTTAGTCGCGGTATCAGGGGTGTCGGGCATGAACAGAGTTCCTGGCAGTCAGCAACTGTATGGCGACCACGCAGGCTTGTGCAGGTATCTGCGTTAGCCGCAGACGAGGCTTTGCATAGCGTCTCAGTCTAGTCTTTGACAACACCGCCAGATTGATCGAGGTCAATCGCCAGTCATGCAGCAGCCCCTGAAACTCACAGCCTGCTGCAGCGATTCGCGCAGGTTGGCAACCCTTCGCCAGGCACGGATGAAATCGACCACATCAGCTACGGCTCGCCCCCATATCCGGTCCCGGATAGACCGGCGCGAAGCCACCGCCGGGGGTGCGGAAGTTGGTGGTCTGCCCCTGGTACAGGCGCGCCGCCACCCATTGCACCGCGCCGTCGTAGGCGTAATCGCGCAGGTCGTACTTCAACGCCGGGGTGTTACTGGCCATCACCCGTTGCCCCGGCAGCACCAGGGCCTGGGCGACGTAATCGCCGGCGAGAATCTCCTGCCACACACGCTGGGTCAGTTTGTCGCCGCGGTAGGCGGCGCGGCTGCCGTAACCGGCGCAGGGCTTGAAGAACAGCCGCTTGCGCTGGCGCCACAGGCGCTCGGCATTGGCCGGCCCGACCACCTCGGTATGCGGAATGGCCGCCAGCAGCAGCTGCTGAATCTCCTCGGGCACGCCGAGCGCCTGTAGCTGATCGGCATCGCTGAGCAGCGCCAGGTTGCGCTTGTCGGCATACAGGGCGTGGGCCTGCGGGTGCGGCGTGAGCACGGTTGCCTGCTGCAGATAGGCCTGGCGCAGGGTGGCATTGGCGGGCTCGTCCAGGGCGAAGTCGGTCAGGCGGTTGTAGACCAGGTCGATGGCCAGTTCGCCATGCCAGAGCAGACCATCCTTCAAGCTCAACTCGGCCGGGTCGGCGATCACCGCCTGCAGGCCATGGCGCTGAAACAACTGCTGAAACAGCAGAAACTCCGGATAGAGGTACTGCTGCTCGGGCGCCTCGTCGACGATGGCTATACTGCGTAGCGGCCGCGTATGCCCGGCCAAGGCCCATTCCTGCCGGAACATGACGATGACCCCGGCCTCCAGGGTCTCGGCCCGCAGTGCCGGCGGCAACAGCTGTTCGATGGCCGGGCAGCAGGCCCGTTGCGCCCGCGCCAACACCGCGTTGAGCATCGCCCCGCCGGCATTGCTGTTGATCTCGATCAGGCCGAAAGCGCCTTCGGTGACATGAAAGTCGTAGCCGAAGAACACCCCCTTGGCGCCACCCGGATCATGCGCCGCGATGGCCGGCGAACGCGCCAGCACCTGCTCGCGATAGGCCGGCAGCGCCACCACCGAGTCGACGGCGCGGATCACCTCGGCCATGCGCTGCAAGTGCGCCGGGGCGATAAACACCGGATACGCCGCGAACAGATAGGGGCAACGCTGTTGCACCAGCTCGAACAGCCCCGGCTGGCCCAGGGTCGATTCCAGGGCATCGCGCAGCGCCGCGGCATCCAGGCTGATGCAGAAGCAGCGGCTGTTCAGCGTCTCGATCGAAACCCCGGCCAGGGCTGCCGCAGCGCTAGCCGTCGAGAGATAGGTCGTGTCGTTTGCACACGGGGGTAGCAGCGGCTTGCTCATATCAATTCCCGCGGGGCTGGAGGGCTGACAGGTGCCGCGGGGTGCAACTGCTCCCCTGCTTGAGGTTCTGCAGATCGAGATGCAGTTGACCCAACGCAACCTGGAGCCGCTGCCGGGAACCAGCTCCGGGTGCGGTTGGCGAAAGCCACCAACGACAACATCACCGGCACCTCCACCAGTACGCCGACCACGGTGACCAGGGCGGCGCCGGAGTTGAGACCGAACAAACCGATCGCCACCGCCACCGCCAGCTCGAAGAAATTCGAGGTGCCGATCAGGGCGCAGGGCGCCGCCACATTGAAGGGCACTTTCCATAGCCGTGCCGCCGCATAGGCGATGGCGAAAATGCCGTAGGACTGAATCAGCAAGGGCACTGCAATCAGGGCAATCAGCAGCGGCTTGTCGAGAATGATCTGCCCCTGAAAGCCGAACAGCAGCACCACCGTGCCCAACAGTCCGAGCACCGACAGGGGTTTCACCCGGGCATTGAAGCGAGTGACCGCCTGTTCGGCCTCGACCGCGCTACGGGCGCCGGCACTGAGTTTGAGGCGGGTGAACACGCCGGCCAGCAGCGGGATCAACACGTAGAGCCCGACCGAGAGGATCAAGGTTGCCCAGGGCACCGCGATGTCGGTGACCCCGAGCAGCAAGGCGACCAGGGGCGCGAAGGCGAAGACCATGATCACGTCGTTCAACGCCACCTGGGCCAGGGTGTAGGTGGCATCGCCACGGGTCAGTTGCGACCAGACGAAGACCATGGCGGTACAGGGCGCGGCACCGAGCAGGATCAAGCCGGCGATGTACTGGCTGGCATCGGCCGGATCGATCAGGCCGATGAAGAAATAATGGAAGAACAACACCCCTAGGCCCGCCATGGTGAACGGCTTGATCAGCCAATTGACCGCCAGGGTGATGATCAGACCCTTGGGCCGCTCATGAATACGCTTGAGGCTGGAAAAGTCCACCGACACCATCATCGGGTAGACCATCAGCCAGATCAGCACCGCGACTATGAAATTGACCGAGCCGTATTCATAACCGGCCATGGTCTGGAACAAGCGCGGCAACAGGCTGCCCAGACCAACGCCGGCAACGATACAGAGCGCGACCCAGACCGACAGGTAGCGCTCGAAAAAACCGATGGACTGGCTGGCACTCATGCCCAGACCCCTTCTCTTTGCGTCAGCGCACGCAGGTTGTGGATGCCCATCGGCGCGTGCTTGAGCAGTGGGGTCGCTGCGCAGGGTGCGGGATCGCATAGGTGAACGGCCTTCATGTTGACTCCCCAGTGACTAGAATTCAGCACCGGCCTGGATGCTTGCGGCCGGCGTTATATCACGCCATGCGCCGATCAACTCGATGAACTGCGCGGCGCGGCGAACTGCTGCTACTTTTCGTCGATGCCCGCCGCCCTGAGTCGGCCCTTGAGCCGCCCTACTTCCTCGATCAAATCCACCACCAGGGCAGCCAGTTCGGGGTTGGCGTCGAAATCCCGCTCGATCGCCAGCAGGCGCCGGGCGCGGAGCAATTCGGCACTGCTGAAACGCTGCTGCGGGGCTGCCTCGCAGAGCAGCCCCGCCTCGACCCGTTCAACGACCCACAGGGCATCGACCGAGCAGGCCCGGGCCAGCTCATCGAGGTCGAGGGCGACCTCATCCAGCACAACGCCGGTGACAATTTCAATCTGTGGCATGGCTCAGACTCCCATGGCCAGACGCGGGTTGAAGGCCATCTCCCGCGCCATCATTTCATAGAGCTGCCGCGCCTTGTCAGTGTCGGCAGGCGGCAGCGCGATCTCCAGCAGCAGATACAGATCGCCCGCCGGCTCGCCGGGAATGCCGCGGCCCTTGAGGCGCAATTTGCGGCCACTTTGCGAATTGGCGGGGATTTTCACCTGCACCTTGCCGGAGGGTGTGGGCGCCTCGACACTGGCGCCCAGGGCAGCTTCCCAGGGCGTTACCGGCAAGCTCAGGTAAACATCGCGACCGTCCACGCGGTAGTGTGGATCCTGCTTGAAATGCACCTCGAGGAACAAATCCCCCGCGGCACTACCACCGCTACCCGGGCCGCCCTGGCCGGCCAAACGGATGTGCTGGCCCTCCTTGATGCCCTTGGGGATCTGCACGCTGAGGCTGTATTCCTGCATGCTCACGCGGCCCTCGGCATCGGTCCGCGCAGCACGCAGGGTGACGGTGCGCGGCGCGCCCTGATAGGCATCGCGCAGGTCGATGACGATCTTGGCATGGTGATCCTCGCCGCGCCTTGGCCGTGGCCCGGCACGTCCGCCGCGGCCTGCCTGGCCTGCAGCAGCCTGACCGAACAGATTGGCGAAAAACTCGCTGAAGTCGCCCATGTCGGCAGCGGAGAAGCCAGCGCCGGAAAACTCGAAACCGGCGTCCCAGTTCGGTGGCGGCTGGAACTCCTGACCGTCCCGGTAGCGGCCGCCGAGCTGATCGTAGGCCGCGCGTTTTTCCAGATCGCCGAGCACCGCGTAGGCCTCGTTGACCTCCTTCATGCGCAGTTCGGCATCCGCCTCCTTGCTCACATCCGGATGATATTTGCGCGCCAGTTTGCGGTAGGACTTCTTGATTTCAGCCTCGCTGGCGTTCTTGTCCAGGCCGAGAACCTGGTAGTAATCCTTGAATTCCAATGGCTCGCCTCCCCAGCTGATTGATGACTTTAGCCTGCTCGATCTGCGCTAACGCCAGCGTTTGCGGGCTTGCAGAGAGGCCCCTATGTCACCGGCCGTCGGTACCTGATCGGCGATCGTCAGAGCGGGCATCGCCATGACTCCGTAGACGTGGATAACGACATCAACTGCCTGAGTGTGCCGGGACAAGACCTTGCCGTATTCGGTACCGCAGAATATAGCCGAGCAGCCGTAAGCGATAATGATCCAGGACAACTCGAACCTAAGCGACGCCCCCCTGCGGCTGCGCCGTAGCGCATACCAGGCTCGGCGTGCGTTCCTCGGCGCCGGGGAGACGAGCGGGACGCGCGGGAGGGTGCCGGGCTGGCTATGCTCGGCACATCGAGCCCGTGGATGACGCTCTGGCTGGACAGGTGCGAACCCAACGGGTGCCACAACGCGACAACCACACGGAGGGCCAAGCCATGCCAAAGGCCGTGCTACTCGATATCAGCGGAGTGCTCTACCAGGATGGCCAGCCCCTGCCGGGGTCAGTCGGAGCGGTCAAGGCGCTGCAAGCCAAGGGCTACCCCTTGCGCCTGCTGACCAACACCTCGCGCCTGACCGGCGCCGAGATCCACCGGCAACTGAGCGGCATGGGCTACGCTCTGCAGCCCGAACAGATCTATAGCGCGCCGCGCGCCATGCGCCACTACCTCGAGGCCCATGAACTACGCCCCTACTGCCTGATCCACCGCAACCTGGAGGAGGAGTTCGCCGACCTGCTCGAGCAACCCGCGCCCAATGCGGTGGTGCTCGGCGACGCCGAGGAGCGCTTCGACTACGCCCATCTCGAGCGCGCCTTCCACCTGCTGCTGGCCGGCGCGCCGCTGCTGGCCATGGGCGACAACCGCTATTTCCACAGCCGCGGCGCCCTGCGCCTGGACGCCGGCCCCTTCGTCCGCGCCCTGGAGTATGCCGCCGGGGTCCAGGCGCTGATCCTCGGCAAACCCTCGGCAGAGTTTTTCCGCGCAGCCCTGGACGAACTCGGTGTGGCTGCAGACGCGACCTTGATGATCGGCGACGATGTCGAGAGCGATGTGCTGGGTGCGCAGCGCGCCGGGTTACAGGCTTGCCTGGTACAAACCGGCAAATACCGCTGCGGCGACGAGACCAAGGCGCCCACCGCCCTGCTGGCCAAGGATCTGGCCGAAGCCGTGCGCGACTTCTGCTGAGAGGCTGTAAAGATATCGCGCAATCTCGGTGGCGAACGCTTGGCGGTGGTAGCTGTAGGCGAGCGTTTTTCAGCGCCGCTCAGAGATCCGCGCCCGGCGCCCAGGGGTTGCTGCCGACACGCCGACTCGTGCCACTGCGGCGGTCTTCCTGAAAACGGATTTCGGCGCGCCGATCCTGAGTCTTGCGACGTTCGCCGCCACCGCGCGTATCGATCTGGAACTTGGCCCGCCCCTTGGACGTCGGCGTCTCGACGGCCGGCTCGGCGATAGGTTCGAGCGTCAGGACTTCCAGGGAAATCTCGGGGTTTTCACGATTGGCCATTGGCGTACTCCACTTCAGCCTGCCTTAGCGGCATTGAACTCGCCTGACAGCCTCATGATGTTCATGCGCGCAGCGCTCCCTTGCTGACAGGTCTGTGGATAGGCTAGTACCGCTTGGCCCGGCACGACAGGCAGGTCGTCGCTTTTCAAATCGAACCTGCATGCTCTCGGCCTATCCAGTAGGGCCTGCACCTGGGCTTCGCCGGGGCATTCTGGCGAGGCTGGTGGCGAACACCACACCCGCCCCGGCTTATCCAGGCTACAAGCGGGAGCCCGTAGCCGTGCTTGCAGAGGCCTGACTCAGCCCGCCGTCAGCGCCACATCGACGATCTGCTGCGCCTCGCCGAGAATCCGCTGCAGGTGGGCCTGGTCGCGGTAGCTCTCGGCGTAGATCTTGTAGATGTCCTCGGTGCCCGATGGCCGCGCGGCGAACCAGCCACCGTCGCTGACCACCTTGATCCCGCCAATCGCCGCGCCGTTGCCCGGCGCCTTGTCGAGCACCCGGGTGATCGTATCGCCGGCCAACTGGGTGCTGCGCACCTGCCCAGGCGTGAGTTGGCTGAGGGCTTTCTTCTGCACTGGGGTGGCCGGCGCATCGATGCGGTCGGCCACTATCTCGCCGAACTCCTCGGTCAGGCCACGATACAGTTCACCGGGATCGCGACCACGACTGGCGGTCATTTCCGCCGCCAGCAGGGCCAGCACCATGCCGTCCTTGTCGGTGGTCCAGACGCTGCCATCGCGGCGCAGAAAGGTGGCGCCGGCGCTTTCCTCACCGGCGAAGCCCAGGGAGCCGTCGAACAGGCCGCCGGCAAACCACTTGAAGCCGACCGGCACTTCCAGCAGGGGCCGCCCGAGGCGCGCACTGACCCGATCGATCATGGCGCTGCTGACCAGGGTCTTGCCCACCGCCGCGCTGGCGCTCCACTGCGGGCGATGCTGGAACAGGTAATCGATGGCCACGCTGAGAAAGTGGTTGGCCGGCAGCAGGCCGACACTGGGCGCGACTATGCCGTGGCGGTCGTAATCGGTGTCGCAGGCAAAGGCGATGTCATAGCCATCCTTGAGGCCGATCAGCCGTTGCATGGCATGGCTGGACGAGGGATCCATGCGGATCTGGCCGTCCCAGTCCAGGCTCATGAAGGCGAACTGCGGGTCAATGACCTGGCTGACCACCTGCAGATCGAGCCCGTAGCGCTCGGCGATGCGCGACCAGTAATGCACGCCCGCGCCACCCAGCGGATCGACGCCCAGGCGCAGGCCGGCTGCGCGAATAATGTCAAAGTCGATCACGCTGCCCAGGTCGCCGACATAGGCCGCCAGGTAATCGTGCGTATGGGTGCTGGCTGCCTGGCGCGCCTGGGCCAGCGGCATACGCTTGACCGCCTTGAGGCCGTCTTCGAGCAAGGCATTGGCGCGGTTCTGCACCCAGTTGGTGATGTCGCTGTCGGCCGGGCCGCCATTGCACGGGTTGTATTTGAAGCCGCCGCTGTCCGGCGGGTTGTGCGACGGGGTGATCACGATACCGTCGGCCAGGCCGGTGCTACGGCCGCGGTTGTGCACCAGAATGGCGTGGGATATCGCCGGGGTCGGGGTGAACTCGCCGCCAGCGGAAATCATCGTCTGCACGCCATTGGCGGCCAGCACCTGCAGCGCGGTGTCCAGCGCCGGTTGCGACAGGGCATGGCTGTCCGCGCCGATATACAGCGGGCCAGCGATGCCCTGGGCGTTGCGGTAATCGCAGATCGCCTGACTGATGGCGAGCACGTGCCACTGGTTGAAGCTGGCGGCCAATGAACTGCCGCGATGCCCCGAGGTGCCGAAGGCCACACGCTGCGCGGCCACGCCCGGATCGGGCTGCAGATCGAAGTACGCGGCCAGCAGTTGTTCGATATCGACCAGCAGCTCTGCGGGCGCCGGCTTGCCGGCCAATGGATGGATGCGTGAGTTCAAACGAGTCTCCCTGACTGTGTGGACAAAGCCATAGCCTAACAGGCATCCAGCAGCCTACTGAATAGGCCGTCGTGTTAGTCCGTTTGCGTCTACATTCAGGCAATGCAACGGTTCGACAGCAAGCCAGCTGTCGTGCCTCCCCGGGAGGACGCCTGATGCAAGCGCCTGATTGGTGGCTGCCGGCCAGCATGGCAATCCTGTTTCTGGCGCTGAACGCCTGTAGTTCGTTGCCGACTCTCACGCCGGATATGGCGCGCCCCGATGCGCCGCCGGTGCAGCTCGACGGCCCCCATGGGCCACTCTCGGCCACGCGCAGCAAGGCCATTCTCGATCGGCTGCAGGCGCGCGGCGCCGAGACCAATATCTTCGACCTGCACCTGGCAGTCGAAGAAGCCATCGTCGGCAGCCCCCTGACCACCGGCAACAAGGTCGAACTGCTGCAGGACGGTCCCGCTACCTATCGGGCGATGATCGATGCGATCGACGCCGCTCAAGACCACATCAACCTGGAAACCTACATTCTCGAAGACGACGAAGTCGGCCAGCGCTTCGCCGATGCGTTGATCGCCAAGCAGCTGGCCGGTGTGCAGGTCAACCTGATCCGCGACAGCGTCGGCACCCGTGCTACCCCGGGCCAGTTCTTCACCCGCCTCAGCGCGGTCGGTATCCAGGTGCTGGAGTTCAACCCGGTCAACCCGCTGACCGCCAAGGCCGGCTGGACGGTGAACCAGCGCGACCACCGCAAGCTGCTGATCATCGATGGGCGCATCGCCTTCCTCGGTGGCGTCAACATCAGCAGCGTCTATTCCGGCAGCTCCTTCAGCCAGCAGTCGCAGCAACGCCCCGGCGCGGCGCTGCCCTGGCGCGACACCCACCTGCAGCTCGAGGGCCCGGTGGTCGGCGAGCTGCAAAAGCTGTTCATCGATACTTGGGAAAAGCAGCAAGGCAACCCCCTCGCACCACGCGATTACTTCCCGCTCAGCGAACACCAGGGTAACGACGTGGTACGCGCAGTCGGCAGCTCGCCGGACGATCCCTACAGCCTGATCTACGTCACCCTGATCTCGGCACTGCGCAGCGCACAAAGCGAGATCTGGCTGACCAATGCCTACTTCGTGCCCGACCCGCAGCTGCTCGACGCGCTCAAGCAGGCGGCGGCGCGCGGCGTCGACGTGCAGCTGATCCTGCCCGGCAGCAGCGATTCCTGGCTGGTTCTGCATGCCGGCCGCGCCTATTACGGCGAGTTGCTGCGGGCCGGGGTCAAGCTGTACCAGCGCCGCGATGCCTTGCTGCACGTGAAGACCGCGGTGATCGACGGAGTCTGGTCGACCGTCGGCTCGACCAACCTCGACTGGCGCAGTTTTCTGCACAACCAGGAGGTCAATGCGGTGGTGCTCGGCCCGGATTTCGGCGGCAAGATGCGCGCGGCCTTTCTCGCCGACCGGGATAGATCGGAGCCGATCACCCTCGAACAATGGCGCCGTCGCCCCCTCGACGCGAGAATCAAGGAATTGCTCGGGCGCCTGTGGGCGTACTGGCTATGAGGCGTTCGCTGCCAGCAGGCGGTTTGCAGTGGCTAGGCGCAACCCTGTTGTTGGCGCTGCTGCTCATGGCACCGGCCTACGCCCAGGACCCGCAGTCGCTCAAGGCCCGGCATGCCGCCCTGGCTGAACAGCTGAGCGACACCCCGTTCCAACGCCCGTTGCATCTCGAGTCCCGGCAAACAGAAGACACCTTGCAAGGCGATATCTACGCCGTGATCGAGCAGCCCTATGCCCTGGTCGGCACGGCGTTGCAAGGCAGCACGCACTGGTGCGACATCCTCATCCTGCACCTGAATGTGAAAAGCTGCCGCGCCTCATCGAGTCCGTCTGCTGAGGTTCTGCACCTGCATATCGGCCGCAAGTTCGAGCAGGCGCTGGCCGATGCCTATCCGTTCGAATTCACCTACCGGGTCGCCACGGCTACGCCCGAGTTTCTCCAGGTGCGGCTGGATGCCGAGGATGGACCGCTGGGCACCAGCCGCTACCGCATCAAGCTCGAAGCGGTGGCGCTCGATGAGCGGCGCAGCTTCCTGCACCTGTCCTACTCCTATGCTTACGGCATGGCGGCGCGCGTGGCCACGCAGGCCTACCTGGCGACCCTGGGGCGCAACAAGGTGGGTTTCAGCATCGTCGCCCGCGATGCCGCGGGCCAGCCCGTCTACATCGGCGGCATGCGCGGCCTGATCGAACGCAACACCATGCGCTACTACCTGGCGATCGAGGCCTACCTCAGCGCCCTGGCGGAGCCGCCAGCGGCGCGCCTGGAAAAACGCCTGAACCTCTGGCACAGCGCTGTCGAGCAATACCCGACGCAACTGCACGAACTCGAGCGCGAACAGTACCTGACGATGAAACGCCAGGAGATCCACCGTCAGCAGGCGGACACGACTGTCGAATAAGCGACCGGGGCGTCGTGATTTAACCCAAGAGCCCGTCTATGATGCGCGGCCAAACCGCGGGCGCCTGGCTGACGGCTGGCTGCACGCGCGCACATGGACCTACGGAAGCAGCGCATTGAATCGTCTGACCCTGGAACGCCGGCAAGTCTGGGTTTACCTGACGGCCATCATCGCCGGACTGCTGCTCGGCAGCCGGTGGCCGGGCCTCGCCGCGACCCTGCAAGCCCTGCTCTGGCCGACGCTGCTGCTGTTGCTCTATGCGACCTTCGTGCAGGTGCCGCTGCTGCACCTGCGTGAAGCCTGCGCCGATCGACGCTTCATCAGCGCCTTGCTGGTCGGCAACTTCCTGCTGGTCCCCGTGCTGGTCTGGGGCCTGCTGCACTGGCTGCCGGATGATCCGGTGCTACGTGTCGGGGTGCTGCTGGTGTTGCTGGTGCCCTGCACCGACTGGTTCATCACCTTCACCCAGCTGGGCCACGGCGATGTGCCGCGCGCGGTGGCCGTGACGCCGCTCAACCTGCTCCTGCAATTGCTGCTTCTGCCGCTCTATCTGTGGCTGCTGGCGGACGCGCAACTGGCCAGTGCACTGGCGCCCGGGGATCTGTTGCCGGCGCTGCTGGTCGTGCTGCTGCCCCTGCTGCTCGCCGCCCTCAGCGAGCGCTGGTTCGCGGCGCGGGCCGAACGCGACGCCCTGCGCCAGCGCCTGGCCTGGTGGCCGGTGCCGCTGCTGGGTCTGGTGTTGTTGCTGATCGCCGGCGCCCAGGTCGCGGCGGTGCGGGATGCACTGGAGCTGCTGCCGGTGCTGGTGCCGGTGTTTATCGCCTACCTGCTGCTGGCGGCACTGATCGCCAAGCTGCTGGCGCTGGCCTGGCGACTGCCCGCCAGCCACGGTCGCACCCTCGCCTTCAGCCTGGGCACGCGCAACTCCTTCGTCGTGCTGCCCTTTGCCCTGAGCCTGCCGCACGGCTGGGAAGTGGCGGCAGTGGTGATTGTCGTGCAGTCGCTGGTCGAACTGTTCGGCATGCTGGGCTATCTGAACTGGCTGCCGCGCCGGCTGTTCCGCTAGCAGATCCGCTCAGGGAACCCTGTGCCCGCGCGCCGCTTCGGCCAGGTAAAACCAGGTCGGGGCGTCCAGGTGCAACGCAGCGCCGCTCAAGGCCTCCTCGATCCGCGACCAGCGCAGGCTGCCGAGGATCGGCCGCGGGCTGCCCGGCAAACGGCGCAACCAGGCCAGGGCAACCTGGTTGGGGGTTGCCTGTAACACCCCAGCCACCTCGGCCAGGGCCTGCTGCAAGGCCGGAGGAAAAGCGCCGCCGGCCAGCGGCGACCAGGCCAGGACCTGCAAGCCGTCGGCCTGCATGGCCTGCAACTGACCGTCCCAGACTGGTTGCTGAGCCTGCAGCGACAGTTCGATCTGGTTACAGCGCAGCGGCAACTCGCGGCCCAGGCTTTGCCAGTGCAGCGGCGCGGCGTTGGACAACCCGAGCCAGCCGACCTTGCCGCTCTCGACCAGGCCCTGCAGGGCGCGCACTACTTCGTCGGCGCACAGCAGCGGATCGGGACGATGCATGAGAAAGCCATCCAGGCGCTCGACACCCAGGCGCTGCAGGGAATCATCGACCGCCTGCGTCAGGTAGGCCGCCCCGCTGTTGTAGTGCTTGACCTTCCAGCGCGAGCTGTCCAGCGCCGCCGGCACGATATCGGCCTTGCTGATCAGTTGCAGCTGGCCGCGCAACTGCGGGCGCAGGCGCAAGGCCGCGCCGAAATGCGCTTCGCACTGGCCCATGCCGTAGATATTGGCGTGATCGAAAGCATTCAAGCCCAGCTCGACGCAGCGTTCGACAAAGCCCAGCAGGGCCTGCGGGGTTGCCAACTCGGGATAATCGAGCAGGCGCATCATGCCGAGCAGCAAGGGCTGCTCGATCGGTGGTTGATTCATGCTGGCGGATTCCAATAAGGAGTCGGGCGAACGCCCGTAGGGTGTGCTGTGCCGCCCAGGCCGCGCGCACCATCGCAGGAAGGCGACGCGTCCTATATTGGTGCGCACGGCGCACCCTACGCTCGGGCGCCGGCGGCTCAGGCCAGCAGTTGCAAGGCCTCGGCACTGCACTGCTGAATGCGTGCCCAGTCGCCGTTCTTGACCCACTGGCTGTCGAACATCCAGGTGCCGCCGACGCACATCACGTTGGGCAGGGCCATGTAGCGCTGCAGGTTGTCGGGGTTGATGCCGCCGGTGGGGCAGAACCGCACATCGCCGAAGGGACCACCAAGAGCCTTGAGCGCCGCGGTGCCGCCGCAGACTTCCGCAGGGAACAGTTTGAAGCGGCGGTAGCCGAGGGCATAGCCGAGCATGATGTCCGAGGCGCTGCTGGTGCCGGGCAGCATTGGCACCTCGCTGTCCAGGCTGGCCTTGAGCAGCTCGGCGGTCGAGCCGGGGGTGACGATGAACTGCGCACCGGCCTCCTCGGCGGCGGCGAGCATCTGCAGGTCGAGCACGGTGCCGGCGCCGACGCAGAGTTCGGGCCGTTGCTCGCGTAGCAGGCGAATGGCGGTCAGGCCATGGGCCGAGCGCAGGGTGATTTCCAGCACGCTCAGGCCACCGGCCGCCAGGGCATCGGCCAACGGCAGGATGTCCGCCTCGCGGGCAATGGTAATCACCGGCATGATCCGCGCACGGGCGCAGAGGCTGTCGATCTGGGCGATTTTTTCGGCCATGCGGGTGTGCTGGCGATTGTCGTTGGTCGTCATATCGGCTGGTCCTTCGGCCCTAGGGGCACCAGTAAATCTCAAGGGGGGAATGTAGGAGCGCGCGCACCGGCATGTTTGCCTCCTCGCCCGCAGCCAGGGCGGCGGCCAGGGTCTCGAGCTTGCCTTGACCCTGCAGGGCCAGCAGCGGCATACGGGCCGAGCGCAGTAACGGCAAGGTCATGCTCAGGCGCTGATGCGGCACGCTGGGCGCCAGCATCGGCAGACAGCGGCGCGGGCAGTCGGTCTGCAAGGCGTCGTGCAGATTCGGGCTATTGGGGAACAGCGAAGCGGTATGGCCGTCATCGCCCATGCCCAGTACCAGCACGTCGATCGGCGGCAGCTCGGCCAGGGCCTGATCGGCTTGCAGCGCCGCTTGCTCCAGGTTGGCAGCTGGCTGGTACAGGCCGACAAAGCGTGCCGCAGCAGTCGGGCCCCGGAGCAAATGGCGGCGCACCAGGCCTTCGTTGCTGTCGGGGTGGGCGACCGGCACCCAGCGCTCGTCCGCCAGGCTGATCACTACCTGCGCCCAGTCCAGTGACTGCTGCGCCAGGTGTTCGAAGAAGGCGATCGGACTGCGCCCGCCGGAAACCACCAGGGTCGCGACACCATGGCTGTCGATCGCCACGCGCAGCGCCTCGCCAACCGCCTGGGCCAGGGCCTTGGCCAGTTGCGCCGGATTGCTCAGGCTGCGCGCCACCACGCCCAGCGGTAAATCGAGATCAGAGATCGCCATACCAGGACCTCCCGTCGCGGGTGATCAGGGCAATCGAGCCCATCGGCCCCCAGGTGCCGGCCGCATAGGGTTTCGGCGAGTCACCCAGGCGCTTCCAGCCGGCGATCAGCTGATCGCACCACTGCCAGGCGTGTTCGATTTCATCCTTGCGCACGAACAGGTTCTGGTTGCCACGCATCACTTCCAGCAGCAGCCGTTCGTAGGCATCGGGCACCCGGGCACTGCGGTAGGTATCGGAAAAATTCAGTTGCAGCGGGCCGCTGCGCAACTGCATGCCCTTGTCCAGGCCCTGATCCTTGGTCATCACCTGCAGGGCGATGCCCTCGTCCGGTTGCAGGCGGATGATCAGTTTGTTGCCGATCAGCTGGCGCTGCTCAGGGTCGAAGATGTAGTGCGGCGGCGCTTTGAAGTGGATGACGATCTGCGACATCTTCTCCGCCATGCGCTTGCCGGTGCGCAGGTAGAACGGCACACCGGCCCAGCGCCAGTTGCGAATGTCCGCACGCAGGGCGACAAAGGTTTCGGTGTCGCTGCGGGTGTTGGAATTCTCTTCTTCCAGATAACCCGGCACCGCCTTGCCATCGCTGCTGCCGGCCACGTACTGGCCGCGCACCACCTGCTGGCTGAGTTGCTCACCGGTCATCGGCGCCAGGGCCTTGAGTACCTTGACCTTCTCGTCGCGAATGCTGTCGGCGGACAGGTCGCTGGGCGGGTCCATGGCGATCAGGCAGAGCAGTTGCAGCAGGTGATTCTGGATCATGTCGCGCAGCTGACCGGCCTGGTCGAAGTAGCCCCAACGGCCTTCGATGCCGACCTTCTCCGCCACGGTGATTTCCACGTGGGAGATGTGGTTCTGGTTCCACTGGGTTTCGAACAGGCTGTTGGCGAAACGCAGGGCAATCAGGTTCTGCACCGTCTCCTTGCCCAGGTAATGGTCGATGCGGTAGATACGGGTTTCCGGGAAATACTGCGCGACCGCGTCGTTGACCGCCCGCGAGGACTCCAGATCATGGCCGATGGGCTTTTCCAGCACCACCCGCGCCCGCTCGGCCAGACCGACCCGCGCCAGGTTGGCGCAGATGCCACCGTAGACCGCAGCCGGCGTGGCGAAATAGGCGATCAGCCGTTCGCCACTGCCAACCTGCTCGGCCAGCGCGTCGTAGTCATCGGCCTGGAGGAAGTCCATGGTCAGGTAGCTGAGGCGTGCCTGGAAGCGCTGCAGCACCGCCTTGTCGACCTCGTTGGCCGGCACGTGGCGCAGCAGGTGCTCGCCGATGCAGGCCAGATGCTGTTGCGCCTCGCCATTCTCGCGCGCCAGGGCGAAAATCCGCGTATCGGCATGCAGCAGGCCCGCGCGGTCGAGTTGGTAGAGTGCCGGAAACAGTTTGCGCAGGGCCAGATCGCCCAGCGCGCCGAACAAGGCAAAAGTACAGGATTCAACGGTTATCGAAGGCATGATGTTTGTTCTTTTATCAAGTTAAGCTAGAAATACCCTGTAGCCGGGATTTTATCAAGGCCAGATGTAGTAATAAAAACAACATTTTGCTAAAAAACACTTTCCGATGGTAGCTCCCTGGCCCCATCAGTACGATAGGCCAGCAATTTCAGCCCTGGCTAAGGAATGACAATGGACCGCGTGCGCAACCTTCTGGAGCAGATCCAGAGCCGACTCGACAGCCTGAACAAGGCCGAGCGCAAAGTCGCCGAGGTGATTCTGCGCAACCCGCAGCAAGCCACCCGCCTGAGTATCGCCGCCCTGGCCCAAGCCGCACTGGTCAGCGAACCGACGGTCAACCGCTTCTGCCGTTCGTTCGGCGTCAGCGGCTACCCCGAGCTGAAGATGCAGCTGGCGCAAAGCCTGGCCAGCGGCGCCGCCTATGTCAGCCGCGCAGTGGAAGCCGACGACGCCCCCGAAGCCTATACCCGCAAGATCTTCGGCAGCGCCATCGCCTCATTGGACAGCGCCTGCCAGTCCCTCGATCCGCAGCTGATCAGCCGCGCGGTCGACCTACTGATCCAGGCCCGGCAGATCCACTTCTTCGGCCTCGGCGCCTCGGCCCCGGTGGCACTGGATGCACAGCACAAGTTCTTCCGCTTCAACCTGGCGGTATCGGCCCACGCCGACGTGCTGATGCAACGCATGCTCGCCTCGGTGGCCCACACCGGCGACCTGTTCGTGATCATCTCCTACACCGGGCGCACCCGCGAATTGGTCGAGGTGGCGCGCCTGGCCCGGGAAAACGGCGCCTCGGTACTCGGCCTGACCGCCGCCGGCTCGCCCCTGGCCCAGGCCAGCACCCTGAGCCTGGACATCCCGCTGCCGGAAGACACCGACATCTACATGCCGATGACCTCGCGGATCATCCAGCTCACCGTGCTCGACGTACTCGCCACCGGCATGACTCTGCGCCGCGGCGTGGACTTCCAGCCGCACCTGCGCAAGATCAAGGAAAGCCTCAACGCCAGCCGCTATCCGCTGGACGAGGAACCGAGCTGACCCGGAATCAAAGCCCGCAGGGCGCGTTATGCACTCCAGGCACCCAGCGCCAGCGGTGCGCACGGTGCACCTTACTGCGATGCAGCGATTGCCTACCCATCCCCACCGACAAGCCCACCATCCCGTAGGGTGCACCATGCGCACCAAGCGACAAGCCCCAGCGGTGCGCACGGCGCACCCTACGCACGTCACCGAGCTGGCTGGCAGGTAACTAACCGACCACCAGCAGCGACCGTCCATCCATCTCCGCCGGCACCGGCAGGCCCATCAACTCCAGCAGCGTCGGGGCGATGTCGCACAGCCGGCCATCGCGCAGGGCGAACTGCCCGGCGCGGCCGCTGACCAGGATCAGCGGCACCGGATTGAGGGTGTGCGCGGTGTGCACCTGGCCCGACGCGGCGTCACACATCTGCTCGACATTGCCGTGATCGGCGCTGATCAGGCACTCGCCGCCCGCCGCCAGAGTCGCCTCGACCACCTCGGCCAGGCAGGCATCCAGCGCCTCGACCGCCTGCACCGCGGCGGCGAAGTTGCCGGTGTGCCCGACCATGTCGCCGTTGGCGTAGTTGCACACGATCAGGTCGAAGGCCTGACTGCGGATCGCCTGCACCAGCTGCTCGGTCAGCTGCGGGGCGCTCATCTGTGGCTGCAGATCGTAGGACGCGACGCTCGGCGAGGGGATCAGAATCCGCTGCTCGCCGGCAAACGGCTGCTCGCGCCCACCATTGAAGAAGAAGGTGACGTGGGCATATTTCTCCGTCTCGGCGATGCGCAGCTGGGTCTTGCCCAGCGCCGCCAGGTACTCGCCCAGGCTGTTGGCGATAGCCTGCGGCGCATAGGCGCAAGGCCCATCGAGTCGGTCCGAATAGCGGGTCAGGGTCAGCAGGCGCTGCTTGTCGATCGGCTTCGCCCGGGCGAAGCCGTCGAACCCGGGGTCGACCAGGGCCTGGCAGAGCTGGCGCGCCCGGTCGGGACGGAAATTCATGAAGATCAGCGCGTCCTCCTCCGCCACCTGCACCGGCTCGCCGATGGCGCTGGCACGGACGAATTCGTCCGACTCGCCGCGCGCGTAGGCCGCACCCAGTGCCTCGCCGGGACTGGCCGCATGAAACTCGGCGCGGCCCTCGACGATCAGCCGATAGGCCGCCTTGATCCGCTGCCAGCGGTTGTCGCGATCCATCGCGTAGTAGCGACCGATCAGCGAGGCGACACGTCCGCGCCCCAGCCCCGCCAGCTCCGCCTGCAGCGCGTCGAGCGAGGCCTGCGCGCTCTTTGGCGGGGTGTCGCGACCATCGAGAAAGGCGTGCACGTAGAACCGCTCGATACCGCGCTCGGCCAGCACCCGGCAGGCGGCGAGTATCTGCTCGCTGTGACTGTGCACGCCGCCCGGCGACAGCAGGCCGAGCAGGTGCACCGCGCCACCGCGGCGCCGGGCGCCATCGACCAGGTCGAGCAACGGCGGATTGGCGGCGAACTCGCCGCTGGCGATGGCCTTGTCGATACGCGTGAGGTTCTGGTACACCACGCGGCCGGCGCCGAGGTTCATGTGGCCCACTTCGGAGTTGCCCATCTGCCCCTCGGGCAGGCCAACGGCCAACCCGGAAGTGGCGATCCGGCTATGCGGAAAGCACTGCAGCAGGCCGTCCAGGGTCGGCGTGCGCGCCGCGGCCAGGGCATTGGCCTCGGCCTCCTGACGCAAACCGACGCCATCCAGAATAATCAGGGTTCGGGTGGTCATGTATGCGCACTCAGAAGATGTAGTCGGTGGTCAGGAAGCTCGACTCGCGGTTGCGAATGATCTCGCTGACCAGCGCCTTGTTGCTCTCCTGGAATTTGGTCGCCACCAGGGTGCGGATGGAAAACACCCGCAGCGCGTCATGCACCGACAGGGTGCCCTCGGCCGAGTTCTTGCGCCCGTTGAACGGGAAGCTGTCCGGGCCGCGCTGGCACTGGGCGTTGATGTTGATCCGCCCCACCTGGTTGGCGAAGGCGTCGACCAGCCGGCCTACCTGGGCCGAGTCGCTGCCGAAGATGCTCAGCTGCTGGCCGAAATCGGAATCGAGCACGTAGTCGATCACCGCCTGCAGGTCGCGATAGGGCACCACCGGTACCAGCGGGCCGAACTGCTCCTCCTGGTAGATGCGCATGGCCGGGTTCACCGGGTAGAGCAGCGCCGGGTAGAAGAACGATCCGCGGCTTTCGCCGCCGCCGGCGTTCACTACCTGCGCGCCCTGCTCCAGCGCATCGGCCAGCAGGCCGCCGAGGTACTCGACCTTGCCCGGCTCGGGCAGCGGCGTCAGGCTCACGCCCTCCTCCCAGGGCATGCCCGGCTTGAGCGCGGCGACCTTGGCGGCGAACTGCTCGAGAAAGCGCTCGACCACATCCTCATGCACGAACAGGATCTTCAGCGCCGTGCAGCGCTGGCCATTGAACGACAGCGCGCCGGTGACCGCCTCGCTGACCGCGTTATCCAGGTCGACCTCGGGCAGGACGATCCCCGGGTTCTTCGCATCCAGGCCCAGGGCCGCGCGCAGCCGGTGCGGGCGCGGGTGCAGCTTCTTCAGGTCGCTGGCGCCCTTGTGGGTGCCGATAAAGGCGAACACATCGATCTTGCCGCTGGCCATCAGCGCACTGACGGTCTCCCGGCCGCTGCCGTAGATCACGTTGATCACCCCGGCCGGAAAGCTGTCGCGGAACGCCTCGAGCAGCGGACGAATCAGCAGCACGCCGAACTTGGCCGGTTTGAACACCACGGTGTTGCCCATGATCAGCGCCGGGATCAGGGTGGTGAAGGTCTCGTTCAGCGGGTAGTTGTAGGGCCCCATGCACAGGGTCACGCCCAGCGGCACGCGACGAATCTGGCCGAGGGTATCCTGCTCCAGCTCGAAGCGGCTGGAGCGGCGGTCCAGCTCCTTGAGCGCCTCGATGGTGTCGACGATGTAGTCGCAGGTACGGTCGAACTCCTTCTGCGAATCCTTGAGGTTCTTGCCGATCTCCCACATCAGCAGCTTGACCACCCGCTCGCGCTGCTCGCGCATGCGTGCCAGGAAGGTCTCGACGTGCTGGATGCGCTCGGCCACGCGCAGGCTCGGCCAGGCGCCCTGGCCATTGGCATAAGCGCGCACCGCGGCATCCAGAGCGACCAGCGCAGTCTCGGCGTCGAGCAACGGCGTGCTGCCGAGGATTACCTGCTGCTCGCCCTGCTCGGACTTGAGGAACACCGGGCTGCGTACGCTGGCCAGCGGCCCCTCCCAGGTGCGCAACTGGCCATCGACCAGGTAGTCGCGCTGCTCGATGGGTGCGCCGAAACGGTACTGCTCGGGAATCTCGGCCAGGCTCGGAAACAGGTTATCAAGGCGGTTGGTAGTCATGGCGTTAACTCCTCTGGGGGAAGATCGCAGCGCTGCTATAGGCCGCGCGACCCTGCAGTGCCTGCTCGATGCGCAGCAGCTGGTTGTACTTGCCGACCCGGTCGGAACGGCACAGCGAGCCGGTTTTGATCTGCCCGGCACAGGTCGCCACCGCCAGGTCGGCGATGCTGGTGTCCTCGGTTTCCCCGGAACGGTGCGAGATCACCGCGGTATAGCCGGCATCCTGGGCCATGCGAATGGCGTCGAAGGTTTCGCTGAGGCTGCCGATCTGGTTGAACTTGATCAGGATCGAGTTGCCGATGCCGCGCTCGATACCTTCGCGCAGGATCTTGCTGTTGGTGACGAACAGGTCGTCGCCGACCAACTGCACCTGCTTACCCAGGCGCTCGGTCAGGTAGGCCCAGCCATCCCAGTCGCTTTCGTCCATGCCATCCTCGATCGAGGCGATCGGGTAGCGCTGGCACAACCCGGCCAGGTAATCGGCGAAACCGGCGGAGTCGAAGCTCTTGCCCTCGCCAGCCAGCACATAGCGGCCGTCGCGATAGAATTCCGAGGCGGCGCAATCCAGCGCCAGGCTGATGTCCTTGCCCAGCTCATAGCCGGAGCGGCGCACCGCCTCGGCGATCACCACCAGCGCCTCCTCGTTGGACGCCAGCGATGGCGCGAAGCCGCCCTCGTCGCCCACCGCCGTACTCAGGCCGCGCTCGCCAAGCACCTGCTTGAGGGTATGGAAGATCTCCGCGCCCATGCGCAGCGCCTCGCTAAAGGAGCTGGCGCCGATCGGCTGGATCATGAACTCCTGGATGTCGACGTTGTTGTCGGCGTGCTCACCGCCATTGATGATGTTCATCATCGGCACCGGCAGGCTGAAGCGGCCCGGCTGGCCATAGAGCGTCGCCAGGTGCTCGTACAGTGGCAGCTGCTGCGCCGCCGCGGCGGCCTTGGCGGTGGCCAGCGAAATCGCGAGAATCGCGTTGGCGCCCAGCACGCTTTTGTCCTCGCTGCCGTCCAGCGCGATCATCGCCGCATCGACCGCAGGCTGATCCAGCGCATCCAGCCCGCGCACCCGATCGCCAAGCGGCCCGTTGACATTGGCCACGGCGCGCAGCACGCCCTTGCCCTGGTAGCGCTCGCCGCCGTCGCGCAACTCCAGCGCCTCGCGGCTGCCGGTCGAGGCGCCGGACGGCACGCTGGCGACGCCCACGGCGCCGCCGGCCAGGGTCACCACGGCCTCCACGGTCGGGTTGCCGCGCGAATCGAGGATTTCACGGGCGGCCACTTGCTGGATCAGGGTCATGTCAGTCATTGCGCTCGGTACCTTGGACGTGGGTTGAGGTCTCGCGACACAGGGGCGCCTGGTCGAGCAATTCACGCTGCTCGGCGTAGGCTTCGCGAAAATCGAAGTCGCGCGGCCACTCAGCGTCGACCGCCGCGATGACCGTCGTGCGGTCGTTGTGGGTACTGGATCGGTTCACAGGCAGCTCCTCGATTAACAAATGCGATCGCCCACGCGGATCACCCGCAGGCAGTTGGTGCCACCCTGGGCATTGGCGTGATCGCCGCGCGAAATCAATACGTGATCGCCCTCGACCACCACCCCGCAACGCAGCAACTCGTCGACTGCGCGGCCGTTGACCTCGGCGATCGGGTAGCTGTCGCTGTCGAATGGAATGGTCTGCACCCCGCGGAACAGCGCGACCCGGCTCTGGGTGCGCGGGTTGCGGGAAAAGGCATAGATCGGCAGGTGCGAGCGAATCCGCGACATCAGCCGCGGCGTGTCGCCACTCTCGGTCATGCAGATGATCGCCTTGACCCCGTGCAGGTGGTTGGCCGCGTACATCGCCGACATGGCGATCGACTCGTCGATCTTGTGGAACACTTCGTCCATGCGGTGCTTGGAGCGATGCGCCAGCGGGTGCTTCTCCGCACCGACGATCACCCGACACATGGCCTCGACGGTTTCCACCGGATAGGCCCCGGCCGCGGTCTCGGCCGACAGCATCACCGCATCGGTGCCGTCGAGCACGGCGTTGGCCACATCAAACACCTCGGCGCGGGTCGGCATCGACTGGGTGATCATCGACTCCATCATCTGGGTCGCGGTGATCACCAGCCGATTGAGCGTGCGCGCGCGCTCGATGATCATCTTCTGCACCGCGACCAGCTCGGCATCACCGATCTCCACGCCGAGGTCGCCACGCGCCACCATGACCCCGTCGGAGGCCTCGATAATGGCGTCCAGCACCGCGAGGTCGTTGACCGTCTCGGCCCGCTCGATCTTGGCGATCAGCCCGGCCTCGCCACCGGCCTCATGCAGCAGGCGGCGCGCCAGCTGGATATCGGCGGCATCACGGGGAAAGGACACCGCCAGGTAGTCGACCTGCATCTCGGCCGCGGTGCAAATATCGAGGCGATCCTTGTCGGTCAGGGCCGTCGCCGACAGGCCGCCACCCTTGCGGTTGATGCCCTTGTTGTTGGACAGGGGGCCACCGACCAGCACCTCGCAGAGCAACTGACTGGATTCGACCTGGCGCACCACCAGTTCGATGCGGCCGTCGTCCAGCAGCAGGATGTCACCGGGGCGGCTATCGCTGATCAGCGCCTCGTAGTCGATGCCCACCGCCTGGGCATCGCCGGCGTTCTTGTCCAGCCCGGCGTCGAGGACGAAGGCCTGGCCCTTGCACAGCTGCACCTTGCCCTCGGCGAAGCGGGCGATGCGGATCTTCGGCCCCTGCAGATCGGCCAGCACCGCGACGAAGCGCCCATGCTTGCGCGCCATCTCCCGCACCAGCACAGCGCGAGCGATGTGCTCCTGGGCGCTGCCGTGGGAAAAGTTCAACCGCACCACATCGACGCCGGCCTGAACCAGCGCCTCGATCGCCTCGGGACTCTCGGTAGCCGGCCCCAGGGTGGCCACGATCTTGGTTCTTCGGCGCATAGCTCAGACTCCTCAACGACGGTTTGGACAGGGATAGGCAAAGGCACTGGCGGCGAGCACAACAGGCAACCCGCTCACTGCGCCAGCACCCGGAAAGCAGCCACATTCGTAGTTGCTTTACCAAACAATGCCATTGTTATCCGACACAACACCAATCATCAAGGGTAAATGTTGTTTTATTACAACATTTACTTTTGATCGTTCCCGATCCGTGGCGCGAACTGAAATCCATCCACGTCAGAAAGCCCGACCAGCCACCGACCTCATGGACGAAGCCGGTTGAAGGGGTAATCGCCGATGCGTCGTACGCGACCCTGGTCATACCCGGCAATGGCTACGGACTCAGCCCAGGCGGGCCTGCAACTCCAGCACGGCCTCCGCGCCCGGTTCGAGGGACAGGCTGTCGGGTCCGCAACTGGCGGCCTCGACACAGACAAAACCCAGCGCCTCGCGCCAGCGCACATCGGTCAAGGGCCGGCTGCCCGGATGCCAGACCACGCTGTTAGCGCCGCCACGGGTGTCGACCAGCAGGCGCCGCTGCCAGGCCAGATCCTGCACCTGCACGAGCGCGCCAGGACGGAAGATCCGGTGGCAACCCTCCTCGACGCGCAGTTCGCCGTGCTGTTGACAGTCGTCGCGCGTCAGCAGGTCGTAGCCCTGGGCGCCATCCAGGCCGAGCAACGCCACCCGCGCGACATCGCTGACCTGCCAGTAGGCGTGCAAGGCATGGCTGAGCCGGCAGGGTTCGCTGTCCTGGTGCGAGGTGCGCAGGCGCAACCTCATCTGCTCGCCCAGTTCGGCCTCCAGGGTTACCGTCCAGTCGCATAGCTGCAACTGCCAGGTCAGGTGCATGCCCTGCTCGTCCACCTCGCTGCCGAGCAACTGCCAGTCGCTCAGCCGCGCCCAGCCGTGGGACGGCCAACCGCTCTCGCTGGGGTGACGGCCGAACCAGGGCCAGCACACCGGCACGCCGCCGCGAATCGCCCCAACCCGCGGCCAATGGCTGGCGCACCACAGCCAGGGGCGCTGACCGCGCGGCTGGAAGTGCAGCAGTTGGCCGCCCTGACGACTGAATACGGCCTGGAAACGCGGATGCTCGACCAGCAGCAACTCGCGCTCCTGACGGGTCACCCAGCGCAAGGCGGGCCCGGCGGACGGCACAAACAACCCGGCCAGGGGATGCTCTGCAGCAGCCCCCGGCCGGGTTGTCGGCACGCCGGGCGAACGCCGCGGCTTAGCCGGCAGCATCGCCCTGCCCGTACCTGGCGATCACCACCAGTATTCCACCTGCACGCCGAAGTTCGAGCCGTGCCGGGCGTTATCGAAGGCACCGCTGTCGGACAGCGCCGAGCCCGCCGCCAATGCGCTGGCCGCACGCTGCGCTGCTGCGTTCCAGCTGGCATAGGTGTAGTACAGACGCACTTCCGGACGCGCCCAGAACCCCGGACCGGCCGGCGACCAGGTCGGCGCCACGGTGAACTTGCTCAGCTTGCGCGTACCATCGACCGCATCGACCTGATCGTGACCGACCTCGCCGACCAGTTTGAACTGTTCGGTGAAGGCATAGCTGGTACGCCCACCGACCGACAGCCAGTCCTGGTCGCTGCCATCCGGGCGCACGTCTTTCTGGTAGACGAACTGCACCTGGCCGCCCAGGCGCGGGGTGATCTGCCAGTCGAAGAACTCGACCAGGCGGTAACTTTTGTTGTCGCGGTCCAGGCTGACGTCGCCGGTGTAACCCAGGCCGGTACCCGGGCCGCGGCCGTACTGCAGGGCGAACTTGTTCTTGCCGCCGAGGAAATCGCTCTGCACATGCTGCGCGGTGAGCGCCCAACCACTGTTGGCATCGGTGCTGTCGGGCTTGTCGATGTAGCTCAGGCCGAACTCCAGCTCGCCGCCGGGATTGGTCTTGAAGCCGGCGACGTTGAAATCGTGACGGTTGATATAGGGTTCCTGGAAGTAACTGTCCTTGCGCGAGAAGGCGTAGCTGTATTTCAGCCCGCCCAGTTCGTAGTTCTCGATACCGGCGCCGGTGGCGCTCTGGTTCCAGTAGTAGAAGTCGCTGATATGGATGTCGTTACGCTTGTAGAAGCGTCGCCCGGCCCACAGCGAACCGCCATTGAGCGCCGGCACCTTGCTCCACTCGGCGTACATCTGGTTCATCCGGGCGAAACCGTACTCGCCGGTGAACTCGGGTGTGTGGCCGTACTCGTTGTACAGCTGCGCCATGCCCTCGACGCTGAGTACCGAGCCGTCGTCCAGGGTCAGCAGGTCCTGACGCAGATCCAGCTCGATATAGTGTTCGCACTCGTTGCCCAGGCGGTATTTCGACTGCGCGCCTGGCAACTGGAAGCACGACTGGCTGCCATTACCGTCGGCACTGCCGGCGCCGCTACGGACGTAGCCGCTGAACTCCAGCGCCTGGGCCTGGGGCAATACCAATGCCAGGGCCAACAGGTAGGGCGCGCCACGCGCACCACGGGCGATACGCGATGACTGAGGGGTGAGACTGATAGTCATGACTGCTCCTGATTGTTTTTATTGTGTGAACTGCTTCGGATAACCGCCGAAGCGACGGATTCGGTGAAATCCAGCGGTGCGCACGGCGCACCCTACGGGAACGAGGTGCAGCGTAGGGTGCGCCGTGCGCACCAGGGGCCGAGGCTGCCGATTGTCTTTAGCAACCGCCGAAGCGACCCTGGCAGCGCTGCGTGCACCCTACTCAACCAATCTTCAACCGGGCGACCTTGTCCTCGGTCGCCCGGGACTTGCCCGGCAGCAGGCGCTCGCCGGTTTTGGCGTCGAACAGCAGCACCTTGCCCGGATCGAACTGCAGCTCCAGGGTTTGCCCCACCTGCGGCGCATCGTCCGGGGCCATGCGGCAGCAGACCTTGGTCTGGTTGAGTTCGACGAACACCAGGGTGTCCGGCCCGGTGGGCTCGATGACCTCGACCTCGGCGCGAATCGACGACTGGTTGCGGCTCTCGGCCGTGGCCAGGAGGATCTGCTCGGGACGAATGCCGAGGATCACCTCGCGATCCTCGAAGCCCGCCTCCATCGCCCCCAGCGGCAGCTCGCAACGGGCCTGGCCCGAGTCGAGCAGGGCCAGCAACTGGCCGTCGCGGCGCTGCAGGCGCAGGGGAATGAAGTTCATCGGCGGCGAGCCGATAAAGCTGGCGACGAACAGGTTGGCCGGGTCGTTGTAGATCTGCTTGGGGGTGCCGAACTGCTGGATGATGCCGTCCTTCATCACCGCCACCTTGTCGCCCAGGGTCATGGCCTCGATCTGGTCGTGGGTGACGTAGACCGTGGTGGTCTTTAGGCGCTGGTGCATCAGCTTGATCTCGGTGCGCATCTCCACCCGCAGCTTGGCGTCGAGGTTCGACAGCGGCTCGTCGAACAGGTAGATCTTCGGCCGCCGCGCCAGCGCCCGCCCCATCGCCACGCGCTGCTGCTGGCCGCCGGACAGCTGGCCGGGCTTGCGCCCGAGCAGGTGCTCGATCTGCAGCAGCTTGGCCACTCGCGCCACTTCCGTGTCGATGTCGGCCGGAGCCATCTTGCGCATCTTCAGGCCGAAGGCGATGTTGTCCTTCACGGTCATGGTCGGGTACAGCGCATAGGACTGGAAGACCATGGCGATGTCGCGATCCTTGGGGCTCATGCCGCTGATGTCCTGATCGTCGACCAGGATCGCGCCGCCGCTGATGTTCTCCAGGCCGGCGATGCAGTTCATCAGGGTCGATTTGCCGCAACCGGAAGGACCGACCAGGATCAGGAACTCGCCGGAGTCGATCGAGATCTCGATGTTTTTCAGGGTGTCCACCAGGCCGCTGCCGTAGGACTTGTTGACGTTGCGCAGTTCGAGGGTTGCCATATCGTTCTCCTAACCTTTGACCGCGCCGGCAGTCAGCCCACGCAGGAAGTACTTGCCGGCCAGCACATAGACCACCAGGGTCGGCAGGCCGGCGATCATCGCCGCGGCCATGTCGACGTTGTATTCCTTGGCCCCGGTGCTGGTGTTGACCAGGTTGTTCAGGGCCACGGTGATCGGCTGGGTATCGCCGCTGGCGAACACCACGCCGAACAGGAAATCGTTCCAGATCTGGGTGAACTGCCAGATCAGGCAGACCATGATGATCGGGGTCGACATGGGCAGCAGGATGCGCCCGAAGATGGTGAAGAAACCCGCGCCATCCAGCCTTGCGGCCCGCACCAGGGCATCCGGAATGCTCACGTAGTAGTTGCGGAAGAACAGCGTGGTGAAGGCCATGCCGTAGACCACATGGATCAGCACCAGGCCGCCGGTGGTGTTGGCCAGGCCGAGCTGGCCGATGGTGAAGGACGCCGGCAGCAGCACCACCTGGAACGGCAGAAAGCAGCCGAACAGCAGCAGGCCGAAGAACAGCTGCGAACCGCGGAAACGCCACATGGCCAGCACGTAACCGTTCAACGCGCCGATCACGGTGGAGATCAGCACCGCCGGAATGGTGATCTTCACCGAGTTCCAGAAATAGCCGCCGACCCCGTCCCAGGCCTTCAGCCAGCCGATGGCGGTGAATACCTCGGGCCAGGACAGCAGGTTGCCGGTGCGGATGTCTTCCGGGCTCTTGAAGCTGGTCAACAGCATGATCAGCAGCGGGATCAGGTAGACCGCGCAGGCGGCCAACAGAGTGGCGTAGATCGCCATGCGGCTCAGGCTGACGGGCTTAGTCATGACGTTTGCCTCGCAGTTCGGAGTACAGGTAGGGCACCAGGATCGCCAGCACCGCGCCGAGCATGAGGATCGCACTGGCGGCGCCGAGGCCCATCTGGCCACGGGTGAAGGTGTGGGCATACATGAACATCGCCGGCAGATCGGAGGCGTAGCCGGGGCCGCCAGCGGTCATCGAGGCGACCAGGTCGAAGCTCTTGATCGCGATGTGCGAGAGGATCATCAGGGCGCTGAAGAACACCGGGCCCAGGCTCGGCAGGACAATGCGCAGGTAGATGTTCGGCAGGCTGGCGCCATCGACCTGGGCGGCGCGGATGATCGACTGATCGACCCCGCGCAAACCGGCGAGAAACAGCGCCATGACGAAGCCCGAGGACTGCCAGACCGCGGCGATCACCAGGCAGTAGACCACCCGATCCGGGTCCACCAGCCAGTCGAACCGAAAGCCTTCCCAGCCCCAGTCGCGGAGCATCTTGTCGATGCCCAGGCCGGGGTTGAGCAGCCACTTCCAGGCGGTGCCAGTGACGATCATCGACAGTGCCATGGGGTAGAGAAAAATGGTGCGGATAAAACCTTCGCGGCGAATGCGCTGATCCAGCAGCACCGCCAGCAGCACGCCGATCACCAGGCTGATGCCGATGAACAGGCCGCCGAAGGCCAGCAGGTTCTGGCTCGCCACCCACCAGCGGTCGTTGTCCCACAAGCGGGCGTACTGCTGCAGGCCAACCCAGGAATAGTTGGGCATGAAACGCGAGCTGGTGAACGAGAGCAGAAAAGTCCAGAGGATGTAGCCATAGAAGCCGACCAGGATGATCAGCATGCTCGGCGCCAACACCAGCTTGGGCAGCCAGCGTTGCAGCGCATCCAGCGGTGAGGCCTTGGTGAAAACTGCGATTGAACTCATGGGTGACTCCGTTGCGTGTTGCGCCGCCTGCAGGAGCCAGGGGGCGCCTGGCTCCTGCAGAAATCCGGCACGGCCGATCCCGTGGCACGTGCCGGAGGGCATGCGCCTGGGATAAGCAGGTCAAACGTAGTGGGTTACCGCCGGCGCACCGGCGGCCGGACTGGCTCTACTGCACGGCCTGGATAGCCGCGGCCAGTTGCTGGGCAGCCTTCTGCGGATCGGCCTTGGGGTCGTTGAAGAAGTTGGTCACCACATCGAACACCGCGCCCTGCACATAGCTGGAGGCAGCCATGCCGTGGGCCAGGCTCGGCTGCAGGCCACCGCTGGCGGCAGCGGCCTTGAAGTCGACCATGGACTTCTGCGCGCAGGCATCGAAGCTGCTCATGTCCTGATCCATACGCACCGGGATCGAGCCCTTGTTCTGGTTGAAGAACTGCTGGAACTCCGGCTCCAGCACGGTGCGCGCCAGATCCTCTTGGGCCTTGCGGTTGTCCGCATCGCTCAGCTTGAACATGGCCAGCGAATCGATGTTGTAGGCGAAGCTGCCCTGGGTGCCGGGGAACGGCAGGCACTCGTAATCGCTGCCGGCGACCTTGCCGGCGGCGCTCCATTCGCTCTTGGCCCAGTCGCCCATGATCTGCATGCCAGCCTTGCCGTTCATGACCATGGCGGTGGCGCTGTTCCAGTCGCGTCCGGCGGCATTGGCATCGACATAACCGCGCAGTTTCTGCAGGGCGGCGAACACCTCGACCATCTTGGCGCTGGTCAGCACGGACTCGTCCAGTTCGACGAAGGCCTTGTGGAAGTCGTCCGGGCCCAGCACCGCCAGGGCCAGGTCTTCGAACACGGTGCTGTCCTGCCAGGGCTGGCCGCCATGGGCCAGGGGCATGAAGCCGGCGGCCTTGAGCTTTTCCGCGGCGGCGAAGAATTCATCGAGGGTGGTTGGTGGCGTAGCGCCGGCCTTGGCGAACACCTCGGGGTTGATCCACAGCCAGTTGACCCGGTGCACGTTGACCGGCACCGCCACGTAGTCGCCGCCGAACTGCATCACCTCGATCACCTGGGGTGGCAACAGCTCGTTCCAGCCGTTCTGCTCGGCCACCTGATTGAGGTCGGCGAGCAGGCCCAGTTCGCCCCACTCCTGGATGTCCGGGCCCTTGATCTGCGCGGCGGCCGGCGGATTGCCGGAGACGGCGCGGGTTTTCAGCACGGTCATGGCCGCTTCACCACCACCACCGGCGACGGCGAAGTCTTTCCAGCTGTGGCCCTGGTCTTCGACCAGCTTCTGCAGGGTATCGGCGGCGCGCTTTTCGCCACCGGAGGTCCACCAGTGCAGCACTTCGACTTCGCCGGCGAGGGCGGTCAGCGGCATCAGGGCAGCGAGGGAAACAGCGGTGGACAGACGAGAAATCGCATTCATATGAGCAGGTTCCTTTCTTGTTGTTATTCACCGGCAAGTCTGGTGCTTGCGCTGGAATCGAGTCTAACCAGGGTCGGCGCCGCCGCGGGTAACGAAGGGATGCGCAAAGGTCACAGGATGGTTACAAAGCAGGGCACCAGCACGCACCCCGTAGACCCTAGGTTCATTTGCAAGAGCTGCGAGCTCGTAGAGTGGATCGGGGCGCGTAGCTGACGCTTCACCCATCCACCAACTGCAATGATGGATGAAAAAGGCGTCATCCACCCACACACCCCCCGGATACAGGCCCCCATCAACGCGGCAGGCTCAGGGTCACCCGCAACCCGCCTTCGCGCAGGTTGCGCAGACTCAGCTCGCCGCCATGGCTGTGGGCGATGTTGCGCGCGATGCCCAGGCCCAGGCCATAGCCCTGCTGCTGTCCGGCCAGGCGGAAATGCGGTTCGAACACCTGTTCCAGGCGCTGCTCGGGCACCCCAGGCCCCTCGTCGTCGACATGCAGGACGAAGGCCTGGCCATCATCCTCGATATGCAGGTGGGCGTTCTGCCCGTACTTCAGCGCGTTGTCCACCAGGTTGCCGATGCAGCGCTTGAGCGCCAGGGGTTTGCCGGGATAGGCCGCGCACGCCTGGCCATCCAGGGTCACCCGACCATTGCCGGCCGGCGCCAGGTAAGGCTCGACCACGTAATTGAGCAGCTGATTGAGGTCGACCGGCTCGATGTTCTCGTGAATATCGGTGTCCTTGACGCACTGCAGGGCGCCCTTGACCAGCATCTCCAGCTCGTCCAGATCACGACTGAACTTGGCCTGCACGACTTCGTCGTCGAGCAATTCGACGCGCAGACGCAGGCGGGTAATGGGCGTACGCAGATCGTGAGAGATGGCGCTGAACAGCTGGCTGCGTTCGCGCAGGTAACGACCGATACGCTCGCGCATGGCGTTGAACGCGCGACTGACCTCGACCACCTCGCTACCGCCCGCCTCCGGCAGCGGCTCGACCTCGCTGCCCAGCGACATTTCCCGCGCCGCCAGCGCCAGGCGCTTGAGCGGCCGGCTCTGCCAGTGCACCAGAATGCCGATGAACAGCAGCAGGAAGCTGCTGGTAAGGATGATGAACCACAGCTGCTGGGCCGGCAGCCCCTGCTGTTCCAGGCTGACATAGGGTTCGGGCATCAAAGAGGCGAGGTACAGCCATTCGCCCGGGGCGATCTGGATCTGCGTCACCAGCACCGGCGGGTTGAGCGGTTCCAGACTCAGGGCGTAATGCGCCCAGGAGCGTGGCAACTCGTCCAGCTTCAGCGCGTTATTGAAGATGCGCAGGTCATCCGGGCTGACGAACTGCGCCGACACATCCAGGTCCTGGCCCAGACGCTCGCGCAGGGTGGCGTCGACCGCATCGAGCACCGCGCGCTTGCGCGGGGTTTCCGGCAGCACCTGCATCTGCAGCGGCTTGTCATTGAGCGAGACGAAGAAGCGCGTGCCGCCCATATTGCGCAGTTGATCGAGCACCATGGGCCGATAGCCCAGCGGCAGCGAGCGGAAGTAGCCGACGCTGGCAGCCATCGACTGCGCCAGGCTGCGCGCGCTGGTGAGCAGGCCCTCCATCTGGCTGGCGCGCAACTGCGACACCCAGATCACGCTGGACAGCGCCTGCGCCAGCAACACCACCAGCAGGGTCAGCAGCAGCATGCGCCCGAGCAGCGAGCGCGGGGCCGACAGCAGTTTGCGCAGGCTAAACATGGTTATGCGGCGTGACCGTCGCCGCCAACTGGTAACCACTACCGCGCACGGTGCGGATCAGTCGCGCCGGCTTGCCGGTATCGCGCAGGCGCTGACGCAGGCGACTGACCGCCATGTCGACGATACGCTCCAACGGCATCACCTCGCGGCCGCGGGTGGCGTTGCCGATGGTGTCGCGGTCGAGGATCTGCTGCGGGTGGTCGAGAAACAACTTGAGCAGGGCGAAGTCGGCGCCGGAGAGGATCACCTCCTCGCCATCGCGGTGAAACAGGCGGTGACTGACCATGTCCAGGCGCCAGTCGTCGAAGGCCAGCACCTCGCTGCCGCGCTCCTGGGTGAAGTGCACCCGGCGCAACAGGGCCTTGATCCGCGCCAACAGCTCGCGCGGACTGAACGGCTTGCCCAGGTAATCGTCTGCGCCCAGTTCCAGGCCGATGACCCGGTCGGTCTCATCCGAGCTGGCAGTGAGCATGATGATCGGTACCTGGGCAAAATGCTGATGCTCGCGGACCCAGCGACAGAGGCTGAAACCATCCTCGTCGGGCAGCATCACATCGAGAATCACCAGATCCGCCGATTCGGCACACAGGGCCTGGCGAAAGCCCGCGCCATCGCCGACGGTACGCACCTGAAAGCCGGCACGACTCAGGTAGGTGTGCAGCAGTTCGCGAATTTCCTGGTCGTCATCGACCAGCAGAATCGACTTTCCGGGCTGGCTCATGGTCCGCCGTCCTTATTGTCATGCACTCGCCAAAATGGCATGTAGATAGCACTCTGTAGGAGCGGCCCATGGCCGCGAATCGCGGGCATGGCCCGCTCCTACAAGGAATACCTAAGACCGGCCCAGCGCCTGCTGCAAGGCCACGCCCGCGCCCATCAACCCCGGGTATTCGGCCGTCACCAGCCATACCGGGATACCCTCGAAGTAGTCGCTCATGCGGCCCTTGTCGCGCAGGCAGCGGGTAAAACCGCTGGCCAGGAACAGCTCGGCGAAGCGCGGCACCACGCCGCCGACAATATACACGCCGCCGCGCGCGCCCAGGCTCAGCACGTTGTTGCCGGCGGCGCGCCCCAGCCAGCAGCAGAACTGCTCCAGCACCGCCACCGCCACCGCATCGCCGGCCAGCGCCGCCGCCGTGACCTCGGCCGGCGAACTCAAGCGTGGCTCATGCCCATCCAGCGCGCAGACCGTGCGATAGAGCAGCAGCAGGCCGCTGCCGCTGAGCACATCCTCGGCGCGCACATGGCCGAGCTGGCGATACAGCTGCTGCCACAATTCGGCCTCGCGCGGGCTGCCAATCGGCAAGTCGACATGGCCGCCCTCGCCGGGCAAGGCCAGCCAACTGCCATCGGCCAGGGCCAGCAGCGTGCCGACGCCGAGGCCGGTGCCCGGACCGATCACCACGCAGGGCCGCTCGATCTCGGCCGTGCCGGGACAGACCGGCAGCCGCTCGTCATCGCGCAAGCGGGTCATGCCCAGGGCCATGGCGGAAAAATCGTTGATCAACAGCAACTCGCGCACCTGCAGCTCGCGGCAGAAGGCCGAGCGGCTGAGGCGCCAGTGGTTGTTGGTGAAGCGGAACAGGTCGCCGTCGACCGGGCCGGCGCAGGCCAGGCACACCGAACCCACCGCGCCGGGCGCCAGGCCCAGTTCACTCAGGTAGGCACGGATCGCCTGTTCCGGCCCCGGATAGTCGGCGGTGGCCAGCACCCGCACCGACTCCAGCTGTTCGTCGCGCCACAGGGCGAAGCGCGCATTGGTGCCACCAATGTCACCGACCAGGGCCAGTTTCACTTCAGCGACTCCAGGCTGGCGGTGAAGGCGCTGGCGCCCTGCTCCGCCGAGCTGAAGGCCTGGCGCATGAAGGCGAACAGCTCGCGGCCGCAGCCCACGGCATTGTCCAGGGTGCCAACCGCCGGCTCGCGCGCCGCCAGCTCGGCGGCATCGACCAGCAGCTGCAGTTCGCCGGTGTGACCGTCGAGCCGAATCAGGTCACCGTCGCGCACCAGCGCCAGCGGCCCGCCACCGTAAGCCTCGGGACAGACATGGATGGCCGCCGGGATCTTGCCCGAGGCGCCGGACATGCGCCCGTCGGTGACCAGCGCCACCTTGAAGCCGCGATCCTGCAGCACGCCGAGGAACGGGGTCATCTTGTGCAGTTCCGGCATGCCGTTGCTGCGCGGCCCCTGGAAGCGCATCACCGCGACGAAGTCGCGCTCCAGCTCGCCGGCCTTGAAGGCATCGGCCAGCTGCTGCTGATCCTCGAACACCAACGCCGGGGCCTCGACCAGCTGGTGTTCCAGGGCCACGGCGGAGACCTTCATCACCCCGCGCCCGAGGTTGCCCTGCATCAGGCGCAGACCGCCCTCGGCGGAGAAGGGCTTGGCCACCGGGCGCAGCACGTTTTCGTCGTGGCTCTTGCTCGGGCCGTCGCGCCAGACCAGCTGGCCATTGTCGAGGAAGGGCTCGCGGGTGTAACGACTGAGGCCGTGACCGGCCACGGTGTTGACGTTTTCATGCAGCAGCCCGGCATCCAGCAGCTCGCGAATCAGGAAGGCCATGCCGCCGGCGGCCTGGAAATGGTTGATATCGTCCTTGCCGTTGGGATAGACGTGGGCCAGGGTCGGCGTCACCGCCGAGAGATCGGCCATGTCCTGCCAGGTCAACTGGATCCCCGCGGCCTGGGCGATGGCCGGCATATGCAGGGTGTGGTTGGTCGAACCGCCGGTGGCACTCAGGGCGACGATGGAATTGACCAGGCAGCGCTCGTCGACGATCTCGCCGAGCGGCATGAATTGCCCGCTCTGCTTGGTCAGGCGGGTGACCTGCTGCGCCGCCTCGCAAGTTAGGGCCTCGCGCAGCGGCGTGTTGGGATTGACGAAGGAGGCGCCCGGCAGGTGCAGACCCATCACTTCCATCAGCAGCTGGTTGGTATTGGCGGTGCCGTAGAAGGTGCAGGTGCCGGGGCTGTGGTAGGCGGCCATCTCGGCGGCCAGCAGCTCGTCGCGCGTCGCCTTGCCCTCGGCATAGCGCTGACGCACGTCGGCCTTTTCCTTGTTCGACAAGCCGGACGGCATGGGACCGGCCGGTACGAACAGGCTCGGCAGATGACCGAAACGCAGGGCGCCCATCAGCAGGCCGGGGACGATCTTGTCGCAGATGCCCAGGTACAGCGCGGCATCGAACATGTTGTGCGACAGCGCCACCGCGGTGGCCATGGCGATCACCTCGCGGCTGGCGATGCCCAGCTCCATGCCCGGCTCGCCCTGGGTCACGCCGTCGCACATGGCCGGCACACCGCCGGCGAACTGGCCGACCGAGCCGATTTCGCGCAGGGCCTGCTTGATCCGCTCGGGATAGTTTTCATAGGGCTGGTGAGCCGAGAGCATGTCGTTATAAGCAGAAATAATCGCTACGTTGGCCGCGTTCATCAGGCGCAGGGTCTGCTTGTCTTCACTGCCGCAGCCGGCCACGCCATGGGCGAAATTGGCACATTGCAGCTTGCCGCGCTGCGGGCCTTCGCTGGCCGCCGCGCGAATCATCGCCAAATAGGGCTCGCGCGTGGCGCGGCTGCGGGCGATCAGGCGGTCGGTTACCTCAAGTACGCGGGGATGCATGTGGTTGACTCCAGGCTGGCGGTTAGCGATATTTTGTACTTAATACAAAAATACTGCCACTTAAAACACTTGATTTCTATACTTACGAGCATAATCTTGTAATTCAAACAACAAAACCAGGTCGAGACCTCATCCATGACTATCCGCATCGCAATCAACGGTTTTGGCCGCATCGGCCGCAACGTGCTCCGCGCGCTCTATAGCCAAGACTACCCCAGCCAGAACTACCGCCAGCAGCTGCAGGTGGTCGCCATCAATGACCTCGGCGACAGCGCGATGAATGCCCACCTGCTCAAATACGACAGCGTGCACGGGATATTCGCCGGCAGCGTCGACAGCGATGGCGAAAGCCTCACGGTCAACGGTGATCGTATCGCCGTCAGCGCCATTCGCAACCCGGCCGAGCTGCCGTGGCAGGCGCACAAGGTCGATGTGGTCTTCGAGTGCACCGGGCTGTTCACCGAGCGCGACAAGGCCGCCGCCCACCTCGCCGCCGGTGCGCGCAAGGTGATCATCTCGGCGCCGGCCAAGGGCGCCGACGCCACCATCGTCTATGGCGTCAATCACGACATTCTGCGCCAATCCATGCAGATAATCTCCAACGCCTCCTGCACCACCAACTGCCTGGCCCCGGTGGCCCAGGTACTGCAGCGCGAGCTGGGCATCGAGCACGGCCTGATGACCACCATCCACGCCTACACCAACGACCAGAACCTCTCCGACGTCTACCACAGCGACCCCTACCGCGCCCGCTCGGCCACCCAGTCGATGATCCCGACCAAGACCGGCGCCGCCGAAGCGGTCGGCCTGGTGCTGCCGGAACTGGCCGGCAAGCTGACCGGCATGGCCGTGCGCGTGCCGGTAATCAACGTCTCGCTGGTCGACCTGACCCTGCAGGTCAAACGCGAAACCAGCGCCGAGGAAATCAATCAGCTGCTGTTGAGCGCCAGCCGCACCTCCCCGGTGCTGGGCTACAACAGCCTGCCGCTGGTCTCCTGCGACTTCAACCACAACCCGCTGTCGTCGATCTTCGACGCCAACCACACCAAGGTCAGCGGCAAACTGGTGAAAGTCATGGCCTGGTACGACAACGAATGGGGCTTCTCCAACAGGATGCTGGATACCTGCCTGGCCCTGTGCCGCGCCGCGTGAAGGCTGTTGCACTGCAAGTCCGTAGGAGCGAGGGGACGCTGAGCTCCATGGCCGCGATAGCGCCTGCCAGACTACGGATCGCGGGCATGACCCCTCTTATCAAACAATAAATAACTCATTGTTTTATATATAGAAATCTGTACGAAATCTTGTCGGAGCCAGTAACTGTAGGATGGCGTTGAGCGCAGCGATACCCATCGGGTGGTTTATGCCTGTATCCGGTTGTCGTGGCTGAAATCCATGATGGGTTACGGCGCGGTTATCTGCTGGCAGCCGGTCAATTTGTGGGCGCCTAACCCATCCTACGGTCGTGAGCCTTGAGCACCCAGTTTGCTGCGCGACAGCGCGGCGTCTGGACGACGGGGGATCTCCTACGATGCGTACTGATACCGTGGCCCGGATGCAATCCGGGCTACCCAGTCAAATCCAGGACTCGAATATGAGCCGTATCAGCTTTACCACCGCCACCCTGCCCGAGCGCAAACGCATCGCCCTGGTCGCCCACGACCACTGCAAGGAATTTCTCCTCGACTGGAGCGAACGCCAGCGCGACAAACTGGCCAGGCACCACCTGCTGGCCACCGGCACCACCGGCCTGCTGCTCGGCCGGCGCCTCGAGCTGCCGATCGAATGCATGATCAGCGGCCCGCTCGGCGGCGACCAGCAACTGGGCGCGCGCATCGCCGAGCGGCGGGTGGACATGCTGGTGTTCTTCTGGGACCCCTTCGAGCAGCAGCCCCACGACCCGGACATCAAGGCGCTGCTGCGGGTCGCCGCGGTGTGGAACATCCCGGTGGCCTGCAACGAAAGCAGTGCCGACTACATGCTCGGCAGCGTGTTGCTGGATCAGGCCCACGACTACCGCATTCCCGACTACAGCACCTACCTCGCCGCCCGCAGCTAACTGGCGCACACCGCCGCGTCAGCACCGACACCGCCCCCCGACGCTGCATGTCCTGCGGCGTCGGCAGGCAGCCGTGTCCTGCCCGCTACCTAGCCCCCACTTGCCGCAAGTCGCCCGCACCCGCGCGCGCCGGCATGCCTGCGTTTTTGTTCAAGCGTGTCTGTAACAAAACCAGGCCCGCTCCGTCTCTAGAAGCAAGAACAGCAAACGCGGCCAAGGCGAGACGCCCGATGCGACTGCCGTTCCCCTAGCGCACCAATCAATCGCTGAATCGGAGCCACCCAGATGAACACCACCGCTTCCCATACCGTTGTTTCGGCCGCCGCGCTCGCCCTCGCCCTGGGCGCCGCCCTGGCGATTTCCAGCGCGCCGCTCACCGCCCAGGCAGCGGACAGCGAGAAATGTTTTGGCGTCGCCCTGCAGGGCAAGAACGATTGCGCCGCCGGCCCCGGCACCACCTGCGCCGGCACCTCCAAGATCGACTACCAGGGCAATGCCTGGAAACTCGTCCCCAAGGGCACCTGCGAACAGACCGCTTCACCGACCTCGCCGACCGGCTTCGGCCAGCTCGAGGCCTTCGAGGAAGTGAAAAACTCCTGACCGCCCCACGTGCCGGAGCGCCGATGATGATCGCCTCGCCAATCCACGTTACCAACAGCGCTCCTGCACGCCTGCCCGAGCTGCCTTGCCAGGCCGGCATCGGCCTGAAATCGCAGCATTACCAGCAGATCCTCGAGACCGACCCAGCGGTCGGCTTCTTCGAGGTACATGCCGAAAACTACCTGGTGGCGGGCGGGCCCTTCCACCACTACCTGGGCCTGATCCGCGAGCGCTACCCGCTGTCGATCCACGGCGTCGGCCTGTCGATCGGTGGGCAGCAGGCGCTCGACCGGGAGCACCTCGAGCGCCTGGCCACGTTGCTCGAACGCTATCAGCCGCAGGCCTTTTCCGAACACCTGGCCTGGTCGAGCCATGGCGAGGTGTTTCTCAATGACCTGCTGCCGCTGGCCTACGACGCCGCGACCCTGACCCGGGTCTGCGAACATGTCGATCAGGTGCAAAGCCGCTTGCAGCGCCAGCTGTTGCTGGAGAACCCGGCGACCTATGTCGAATTCGCCAGCTCGAGCATGGACGAGGCCACCTTCATCGGCGAGGTGGTCCGCCGCACCGGCTGCGGCCTGCTGCTCGACGTCAACAACGCCTACGTTTCCAGCGTCAACCATCACTGGGACGTGCAGGCCTACCTGCGCGCCCTGCCGCTGCACGCAGTCGGCGAAATCCACCTCGCCGGCTTCGCCGAAGACCGCGACGCGGCGGGCGAGCGCCTGCTGATCGACAACCACGGTGCGCCCGTCGACGCCGCCGTATGGCAGCTCTACGCCGAGGTGCTGCAGCTGATCGGCGCCACCCCGACCCTGCTTGAGCGGGACAACGCCATCCCGCCCCTGCAGGTATGGCTGGAGGAAGCGCAGCACGCGCAGACGCTGCTCGAAGGCGCTCGTGCGACTCGACCGCAGGCTCTGGCATGAACAGCCAAGCGGAGTTTGTCGCGGCCCTGCTCGATCCCGAGCGTGACTGCCCGGCAGATTTGAAAACCTGGAACGGCTCGGACCCGGCGGCGCGCTTCGCCGTCTACCGCAACAACGTCCTGAGTTCACTGATCGACGCCCTGGCCGCCAGTTTTCCGGTGGTGCAGCAACTGGTGGGCGAGACGTTCTTCCGCGCCATGGCGGCCGTCTACGTGCGTCACTCGCCGCCGCGCACGCGCATCCTCGCCGACTACGGCGCCGACTTCCCGGCGTTTATCCAGGGCTTCGCCCCGGCCGCCAGCCTGCCCTACCTGGCGGACGTGGCGCGTCTCGAACTACTGCGCATCCGCGCCTACCACGCGGCCGACGCCGCGCCCCTGGACGCGGATGCGCTGGCCACGGCCCTGGCGGCACCGGAGCGCCTCGCCAGCCTGCTGCTGCGCCTGCAGCCGGCGCTCGGCCTGCTCGATTCGGCCTTCGCGGTGGTCTCGCTGTGGGCCGCCCACCAGGGCGCGCTGACGCTGGCCGAGGTCGACCTCGACCAGGCGCAATGCGCCCTGGTGCTGCGCAACGGCCTGGAAGTCGAAGTGCTCGGCATCCGCTCAGGCGACGCGGTGTTGATCCAGGCTCTACTCCAAGGCCGGCCGCTGGGCGCCGCCACGCAGCTGGCGCTGGCGTGCGATCCGGCGTTCGACCTCGGCGCCTGCCTGGCCCACTTGCTGCGCGCAGGTGCCATCACCCATTGTGCATACGACACGCAAAGGCCACTGCCATGACCACCCATGCCCTGACCACCCCCGCTCGCCTGATCGCCCGCGCGATCGACCTGTGCCAGCTGATCCCCTACAGCCTGATCGCCTTGCTCGCACGCTTCTCGATTGCCGCGACCTTCTGGAAGTCCGGGCAGACCAAGATCGAAGGCCTGGCCATCGATATCGTCACCGGGACTTTCGAGTTCGGCCTGCCCAGGCTCTCCGCCTCGGCCGTGCCGTTGTTCGAATATGAGTACCAGCTGCCGCTGCTGGCGCCGGCACTGGCCGCGCAGCTGGCCGCCTTCAGCGAGCACCTGTTCCCGCTGCTGATCCTGCTCGGCCTGGCCACCCGCTTCTCCGCCCTGGCCCTGTTCGGCATGACCCTGGTCATTCAGCTGTTCGTCTACCCGGATGCCTACCCGACCCACGGGGTCTGGGCGGCCGTGTTGCTGCTGTTGGTGGCCAAGGGCCCGGGGCTGCTGGCCATCGACCGGCTGATTGCCCGGCGCTATGGCTACACCGGCTGATCCGCCTGGTCGCCCAAGCGGTCATTCAGATAATCGAGAAAGCAGGTGATGCGCGAAGTCAGCGCGGTGTTGCGGTAATAGACCGCATGAATCGGCTGGCGCACCTCGACCGTGTGCGGCGTCAGGATCTGCACCAGCTCGCCGCGGGCGCGGTCGGCGCGGGTCATGAAGTCGGCCAGACAGACGATGCCGGCACCGGCCAGGGCCAACTGGCGCAGGGTTTCACCGCTGGAAGCCTGCAGGCTCGGGCTGATCGCCAGGGCATCGCCGAGCGGATGGCGCAGCGGCCACTGGTTGAGGCTGTCCGGCTGGGTGAAACCGAGCAGACTGTGCTCGCGCAACGATTCGACGCTTTGCGGCGTGCCATGAGCCTCGAGGTAGGCCGGGCTGGCGAGGATGCGCAGGCGGTTGCTGCCCAGCGCGCGCGCATGCAGGGTCGAATCGCGCAACGCACCGATGCGGATGGCGACATCGGTACGCTGCTCGAGCAGATCGATGATCTGATCGCTGCTGTGCAGCTCCAGCTGGATCTGCGGGTATTGCTTGCGAAAGCCTGCGATCAGCGGCACCACGGCATGCAGCATGAAAGGCGCGGCGGCATTCACCCGCAGACGCCCGGCGGGCTTCTGCCGACGCACCTTCATCTGCTCTTCGGCGTCCTCGACCGCATCGAGGATCTTGCGCGCCTGGGCGAGAAAGGCCTGGCCCTCCTCGGTCAGCTCCAGACGCCGGGTGGTACGGCGCAACAGGGTGACATCCAGCTTGTCTTCCAGCCGGCTCAAGGCGCGACTGACACCGGAAGCGGTCTGCGCCAGGTGTTCGGCCGCGGCGCTGATAGAGCCGCTGTCCACCACGCTGACAAAGGCCAGCAATTCATCGAGGGTCGTTTTCATTCGTGCATATTAGTCAAATATCTTGGCGCCTAAACTCTGATTTTGCGCATGAGTAGCCAGACGACACTGCGCACCTCAGTGTCCCCGCCATGGCCATTGCCCTGCTGGCCTGACAAGCGCCCGACGATGCGGATGCGCTCTGCGGCACGGGTGGGCAAACCGGGCCAGCGCTCAGCCCGCCTGAGTGCCCCCGCCGGCACAGCAATCGCGGCTGTCCAGCGCCTCCAGCAAGCGGCAGTGCTCGGCCTCGGCGCTGGTACAGCCGGCGAGTTTGCTCAGCTCCGTTTTCATCTTCTGCAGGTCGCGAATCCGCGCCTCGATGGTCAGCAAATGCGCTTGCACCAACTGGTCGGCTTCCGCGCAGGGGCTGTGGGGCTGGGCGGCCAGGCCGAGCAAGGTGCGAATCTCCTCCAGGCTGAAACCCAGTTCGCGGCCGCGGCGGATAAAGCGCAGCAGGCGGATATCGGCCTCTTGGTAATGCCGATAGCCTGAGGCGCTGCGCCTGGGCGGCGGCAGCAGTTCACTGCGTTCGTAGAAGCGAATGGTCTCCAGGTTGACCCCGCTCGCGCGGCTCAACCCACTGATGGTCAGCGGCTTACTCATAGCTTGACTCCGTAGTGACTACAGGATTTAGCGTACTGCCCATACCCTTCCAGGAGAAGCCTACATGGGCGCCAATTGCTGCAACCCCGCATCGAGCCGTGCAACCACCCGTCTCAGCAAGCGCTACCGCAAGATTCTCTGGGCCGCGCTGGTAGTCAACCTGGGCATGTTCGGCGTGGAAATCATTGCCGGCATACGCGCCGATTCGGTGTCGCTGCTGGCGGATTCGCTGGACTTTCTCGGCGATGCCGCCAACTACGGCATCAGCCTGGCGGTGCTGGGCATGAGCCTGACCCTGCGCGCCAGAGCCTCGCTGTTCAAGGCCCTGTGCATGCTGGTATTCGGCGTCGGCGTGCTGATCGCAGCGATCTGGCACCTGCTCAGCGGCCAGGTGCCCGACGCCCCCACCATGGGACTGGTCGGCAGCCTGGCCCTGCTCGCCAACGTCGGCGTGGCCGCCCTGCTCTACGCCTACCGCGAGGGCGACAGCAATATGCGCAGTGTCTGGCTGTGCTCGCGCAACGACGCCCTCGGCAATATCGCCGTGCTGCTGGCCGCCCTCGGCGTATTCGGCACCGGCAGCGCCTGGCCGGACCTGCTGGTGGCCAGCCTCATGGCCGGCCTGGCGGTCACTGCGTCCTATCAGGTGATGCGCCATGCGCGCCAGGAGCTGGCCGAGGAAGCCGAGGCCAAGGCCGTGACTTGAGCGGCTGCGCGATACCTCTCCAACTGGCCGGTGAGCGTTTGTGAAAAAACGCTCGTCTACCGCGGCCGCCGGACCGCCGGACCGCCGGACCGCCGAGTATTAGCCAGAAAAGGTCGCCCGCTAAAAATCCACCTTGCCGCGTCCCGCCTTGATCGTCCCGCGCTTGCTCTTGCCTTCCAGGCGGCGCTTCTTCGAGCCCAGGGTTGGTTTGGTCGGCCGCCGGGCCTTCTCGGTCTTGCCGGCATTGCGGATCAACTCGGCCAGGCGCTCCAGGGCATCGGCGCGGTTCTGCTCCTGGGTGCGGTATTGCTGGGCCTTGATGATCACCACCCCCTCGGCGGTGATGCGACTGTCGCGTAGCGCCAGCAGACGCTCCTTGTAGAACGGCGGCAAGGATGAGGCCTGGCTGTCGAAACGCAGGTGCACGGCGCTGGAGACCTTGTTGACGTTCTGCCCACCGGCGCCTTGCGCACGGATGGCGGTCAACTCGATTTCAGCGTCGGGCAGGTGAACGCTGTTGGAAATAACCAGCATGGCAAAGGGCTTCGGCACAAAGGGCAGTCAGGATATACCCAGGCACGCCAGGAGGCAGCCTCGCAATGACCATCGATAGTTTCACAGCCTCTGCCGACTTAGCCCCAGGCCCATCCCAGGCAAAATCGTTGCTTGGGATTTCCGCACAACAGCGGCAACTGCTGGCGATGTAACCTAAGCATCTCGACAAGACGGACGACTAAACGATGGACTCCATCACCCAGGCAGTGCTCGGCGCCAGCATCCAGGGCGCATTGCTCGGCCGCTGGCAGGGGCGCAAGGCGCTGCTGTATGGCGCCATGCTTGGCACCCTGCCCGATCTCGATGTGGTGATCGATTACGGCGATGCCGTGGCTGAGATGACCTACCACCGCGGCTTCACCCATTCGCTGTTCGTTCTCTTCGGCGTGACGCTGCTGCTGACCTGGCTGGTGCGGCGCCTGCACCCGCATCCGGGCTACTCGTCGCGACGCCTGTTCGCCACCCTGGCCCTGATACTACTGACCCACCCGCTGCTGGACAGCTTCACCAGTTACGGCACCCAGCTGTTCTGGCCGCTGATGCCGACGCCCACGGCTTGGTCGAGCATCTTCATCATCGACCCGCTCTACACCGCCCCCCTGGCCATCGCGGTGCTGCTTGGGCTGGCCTTCGGCCTGCGCGACAAAGCGGCCAAGGCGCCGCTCATCGCCCTGGCCCTGTCGACCCTGTATCTGGGTTCGACCCTGGCCGGCAAGTCCATGGCCGAGCAGCGCGTCGAGGCGCAACTGGCTCGCCAGGGCATCCAGGCCGAGGCGCTGTTCAGCACCCCGACGCCACTCAACAGCCTGCTCTGGCGCGTGATAGTGCTGGATGGCGCGTATTATCACGAGGCCCTGGTCGGCTGGTTCGACCAGCAACCACCGCAACTCAGCCGCCTGCCGCGCGGCACTGCGCTGGCCGAGGTACTCGCGGACTCGGCCGCGCACCAGCGCCTGGCCTGGTTCACCGACGGGGTGCTGCGCTACGACCAGATCGGCGAGCACCTGGTGGTCACCGATATACGCCTGGGCATGACCGGCGTGCACCCGTTCCGCTTCGACTTCGCCATCAAGCACGACGGCGAATGGCGGGTTCACGAGCGGATCGATCGCTGGCCGTCGGGCCTGGTCGATCTGACACGCTTGCAGGTGCTGTGGCGGCGCATCTGGCAGCCGGATCTGCAGGTGCCCCTGACGGTCTGGGCCAACGAACTGGGCAAGCCCCTGCTCAGCGCCGCCCGGCAGCCCTGCAATGCGGAGCGCGACGAGTGCTGACGGCGTGTGGCGGAGCGTAGCCAGGGTCGGTTGGCGGCCGCCCCCAGATTACGCCGGGGCTCATCCAGGCTACGGCTCTGCGACTGCACCCAGGCTCCAGCACTCGTAGCCCGGATAAGCGCAGCGCAATCCGAGTGGGACTGCCGCCCCGGATCGCGCCAGGCCCTCAGGTACGGAACTGCGCCACCAGACCCTGCAACTCGACACCCAGGCGCGCCAGTTCGGCGCTGGAGGCGGCGGTTTGCTCGCTGGCGGTGGCGCTCTGCTCGCCAATGTCGCGCACCCGGGTGATGCTTTCGCTGATGGTATCCGCCACGGCGCTCTGCTCTTCGGCGGCGGCGGCGATCTGCTGGTTCATCTGTTCGATGGTGCTCACCGCCTGGGTGATGCGACCCAGGGCAGCGCCCGCCTGATCGGCCAGGCTGACGGTGCCCTGGGTCAGGCTACGGCTGCTTTCCATCTGATCCACCGCTCCGGCCGCCATGCGCTGCAGGCTGCCGATCAGGCCTTCGATTTCTTCCGTCGAATCGTGAGTGCGCCGCGCCAGCGCCCGCACCTCGTCGGCGACCACGGCGAAGCCGCGGCCCTGATCGCCGGCCCGGGCCGCCTCGATGGCCGCATTCAGCGCCAGCAGGTTGGTCTGCTCAGCGACCGCCCGGATCACCTCCAATACGCTGCCGATGCGGGCGCTTTCCTGATTCAGCGCCTGGATTGCGGCGGCCGATTGATCGACCTCCAGCGCCAGACTGCCGATCTGGCTCACCGCCTGCTGCACCACCCGATTGCCCTGCTGCGCCTCGCGGTCGGCCTCGCGGGCGGCCATGGACGCCTGCTCGGCGTTCTGCGCCACTTCCTGCACGGTGGCGGCCATCTGGTGCATGGCGGTGGCGGTCTGTTCGGTTTCCTGGCGCTGCTTGTGCACCCCGGCGCTGGTTTGCGCGGTGATCGCCGACAGCTGCTCGGCCGCCGCGGCGATCTGGCTGACGCCGCCACCAATCCGCCCGACCAGGTTGCGCAGGCTGGCAGTCATGCCCTGCATGGCCGCCAGCAACTGGCCGAGTTCGTCGTGGCGATCGAGCGGCAAGTCATGGCTGAGGTCGCCCTGGGCGATGCGCTGGGCAAAGGCCACGCTCTGGCGCAAGGGGATGACGATCGAACGGGTGATCAACCAGGCGGCCAGCAAGCCGAGAATTACCGCCGCCACGCCCATGGCCGCGAGCAGCAGCATGGCTTGGCGGCTGCCGGCCGCCATGCGTTGCTCTTCGCCGACTTTCGCCGCTTCGGCCAGAGCGAGTACCGCCCGCGCCCGCTCGACCATCGCGGTTTCAGTGGTACGGCTCTGCTCGCGCACCTGCTGGTAATAGCCGAAGGAGCGCTGGTAGGTGGTCAACGCCTGCAAGGCCGTTTCGATCGCGGCCTTCTGCTCATCGCTCAACCACAGCAGCAGGCTGCGGGCAACACTGTGCAGGTCCTCGCCGATGTAGGCCCACTCCTCCAGCGCCTCGGCCGAACCGTCGATGATGTACAGGCTCTCATGGCCACGCAGGTCGAGCATGCGCTTACTCATGCCGGACGCGGTTTCCGCCAGGGTCAGCGGATCGCTGCCGCGCAGCCGGTCACCCTGCAGGCGCAACTCGCGCACGGCATCGTACATCTGCAGTTCCAGCGTCTCGAACTGAGCGCGCGTCTCGACCGCGGCAGCGCCCATGTCCTGGCGCGCCTGACGCGCCCTGTCCTGCAAGTCGACATAACTGTCGAACTGGCTCAGGTAATCGACAAGCGCCTGGCGCATGGTCTGATAGTGCCTGGCTTGCGCCGCCGAGGCGCCCTGCTCCAGTTGGGTCAGCAACACCTGCACGCGCGCCAGGCTCTCGCGCACCCGCGCGGCACGCTCGGCGCTTGGTTCGATGGCAAAAGTACGCTCCAGACGCCGCGCCTGGAGAATTTCCATATTCACCGCCGTCAGCTGTCCGGTCAGCTTATGCCCTTGCAGGATGCTCTGGACCGCGATGAAACCGCTGGCGGTCACGGCGATGGTCAGCAGCAGCACCAGGGCAAAGCCGCAGAGCAGCTTCTTGCTGACAGCCAGGTTGGTGAACAGGCGGGTGGCAGAGGACATAAGCACAACTCCATTATTGTTATTCGACACGCCGACCGCCCTGCGGGGAGCGGGTTGGCTGGCATGCAGGTGCACGGCATCGATTTTTCAGGCCTGGAGCATCGCAACCCTTGTGCCAGCTTTTGCCTCTATCACCTTTTATAGTCGACCGCTTGCCGCGAACCGTTAGGGCAGAGGCGGCCAGGCATGCACGGCCAATCGGGCCATGATTGCGCCCCGCCTCTTGCCCGGGCCGGTATCGGCGACTTTCCGCCGAGCAAAACCGACAAGTGGCGGCTATTCGCCGATCTGCCGATCACCAGAGACTCGTCCGCCTCGATCAGGTGCGCACAAAAAGAGGCGCGCGACACAAGGCCGGGCGCCTTTTTTGGTATGACAGCAGCAGGCCCATCCTCCGGCGCACCGCATCCAGCCATGCGCAGTCAGACAGTCGGACCAGGCAACCGCGGCCAGCCTCACGGGGCGTCGGGCTGCACCTCGGGAGCGGCCTGCCTGAAGGCCTCGAGGGATTCGCAACGGGCCGCCATGGCGAGGATGCGCGGGTAGGCATCCAGCGCACAGTTGAAACGGCGGGCGTTGTACAGCTGCGGCAGCAGACAGGCCTCCAGGTAGCCGGGGCGCTGGCCCAGCGACAGGCGCCCCTCGAAACCCGCCAGCCCCTGCTCCACTGCCGTCAGGCCGGTATCCACCCAGTGCCGATACCAGGCATTTTTCGCCTCCTCGTCCACGCCGAGCCGATCGCTCAGGTACTGCAGCACGCGCAGGTTGTTCAGCGGATGGATCTCGCAGGCGATGTGCAACGCCAGCGCGCGCACCTGGGCCCGTTGCGCCGGATCTGCCGGCAGCAACGCCGGCACCGGGTAGACCTCATCCAGGTATTCGAGGATCGCCAGGGACTGGGCGATCCTGACCTCGCCATCGACCAGCAGCGGCACCAGCTGCTGCGGGTTGAGCGCCTGGTACTCGGCCGCGTGCTGCTGGCCGCCGTTCTTGACCAGATGCACCGGCACCTGCTCATAGGTCAGGCCCTTGAGGTTCAAGGCGATACGCACCCGGTAGGCGGCGCTGGAGCGCCAGTAGGAATATAGAGTCAGCATGCGAGCTCCTTTGGCGACGTAACCAAGAGCGAAACGTAGGATGGGTTGAGCGCAGCGATACCCATCACTGCTCCCGATGGGTATCGTCGCTACGCTCCTCGACCCATCCTACGATCTACCAATTCACGACCTGTACTTTTCCACCACCTGGTCGATGGCGCCGAAGATGCTCTGGCCGGCGGCATCGAACATCTCGATGCGCACCCGGTCGCCAAATTTGAGGAACGGCGTGCTGGCCTCGCCCTGCTCGATGATCTCCAGCATGCGTTTCTCCGCCAGGCAGGACGAACCGGCGCTGCGATCGTAGTTGGACACGGTGCCCGAGCCGATGATGGTCCCCGTGCCCAGCGGCCGGGTCTTGGCGGCATGGGCCAGCAGGGTCGGGAAGTTGAAGGTCATGTCGGTGCCGGCATCCGGCTGGCCGAACAGCACGCCGTTGAGGTGCGAGACCAGTGGCCGGTGCACCTTGCCGTCTTTCCAGCAATCGCCCAGCTCGTCCGGGGTGATCGCCACCGGCGAGAAGCTCGACGACGGCTTGCTCTGATAGAAGCCGAAGCCCTTGGCCAGCTCGCCGGGGATCAGGTTGCGCAGGGATACGTCGTTGACCAGCATCAGCAACTGGATGTGCTGCGCGGCCTCGGCCGCGCTGACGCCCATCGGCACGTCGTCGCTGATCACCGCGATCTCCGCCTCCAGGTCGATGCCCCAGGCCTCGTCGGCCATCTGGATCGGCGCCTGCGGCGCGATAAAGCAGTCGGCGCCGCCCTGGTACATCAGCGGGTCGTGCCAGAAACTCTCCGGCATCTCGGCGCCGCGGGCCTTGCGCACCAGCTCGACGTGGTTGACGTAGGCGCTGCCGTCGGCCCAATGGTAGGCGCGCGGCAAGGGGCTGTGGCAGGCTGCCTGGTCGAAGGCGAAGGCGTCCGCTTCCAGCCCCTCGTTGAGGCGCCGGTAGACCGCGTCCAGCTTGGGACGGGCCACGGCCCAGTCGTCCAGCGCGGCCTGCAGGGTGGCGGCGATGGCCGGGACTTTCAGCGCACGGGTCAGGTCGCGGGAGACCACGACCAGCAGACCGTCACGGCCGTGCTTCAGTGATGCGAGTTTCATGCTCAATCCTCGTAGGGTGCGCCCTGCGCACCACAGATATCTGTCAGGTTGGTGCGCGCGGCCTAGGTCAAGCCAGGCGCGCGCCAGGAGTTGACGTATTCGGGCACATCGACCTGCGCGGCCGCCGGGTCGATCTCCAGGGCGCGACGGGTATCGATCATCACCGCCACCTCCTCGACGAAGGTCGCCGGGTTCTCCAGGCTCTTCTGCAGCGCCTTGGGGTGCGGACCGTGGGGGAAGCCGCAGGGGTGCAAGGTGACCATGCCCTGCTCGATATTGTCGCGACTGAAGAAGTTGCCGCGGTGGTAGAACAGCACTTCGTCGTAGTCGTCGTTGTTGTGATAGAAGGGCACCTTGAGCGCACCCGGATCGCTCTCCACCGGCCGCGGGGTGAAGGTGCAGACCACGAAACCATTGGCGACGAAGGTGGTGTGCGCCGAGGGCGGCAGGTGATAGCGATGGCTCATCAGCGGACGGATATCGCGCCAGTTGAGCCGCACCACGCAGTTGTCGCCATGCCAGCCGACCACATCCAGCGGGTTGTAGGGGTAAGTCACGGTGCTGACCTGGTTGCGCCGCTTGATCCGCAGCTGCCAGGTGCTTTCGTCCTGCTGGGCCTTGAACGCCTCGTCCAGGCGCGGATGTTCGAGCACCGCTGGATCGAAGATCGCCTGGGGTCCGAGCAGGCCCTTGTCCGGCAGCTGGTAGGCGCCATCGCTGCTCTCGATCAGCAGCATGAAGGTCGGCTCGCGGGCCTCGATACGCCAGGCGGTGCCACGCGGGATCACCAGGTAGTCGCCATCGCGGTAGCTCAGGTGACCGAAATCGCAGAAAAACTCCCCTGCTCCCTCATGGATGAACAGCAGGTCATCGCCATCGGCGTTGCGCACCAGATGGCGCATGGCGCCGTGGGTCTTCCATACGCGCAGCTTCATCTCGGCGTTGTGCAGGGTCAGCGGCGCCTCCAGCGGACAGTCGCGCTCGCTGGCGATGTCGTTGAAATCGAACGCATGCGGGCGTAGCGGTCCCTGCCAGTCGATCCAGCCAGTCGGCGGATGCTTGTGGTGCAGGTGCGCAGTGGGACCGAAAAAACCCTCACGGCCCATCTCACGCTCGTAGGTGCCTTCGGGAAAGTCGCAATGTGCCTGGCGCGAGCAGTCGCCTTCGCGCAGGGGGAAGCTGATCCATTTACGGCTCATGACAGAACTCCATCGTAGGGTGCGCCTTGCGCACCATTAAGCATAGGCGCACAGGGTCAAGGCTCATTCGTCCTTGAGCACGCCGCGCTTGATCTGGTCTTCCTCGATGGACTCGAACAGCGCCTTGAAGTTGCCCTCGCCGAAGCCCTGGTTGCCCTTGCGCTGGATGATCTCGAAGAAGATCGGGCCGATCACCGTATTGGTGAATATCTGCAGCAGAATGCCGTCGTCCCCCGGCGCCCCGTCGATCAGGATATTCAGCTCGCGCAGCAGCTCGGTCGGTTCTCCATGGCCGGCGACGCGGGTGTCCACCTTGTCATAATAGGTGCCCGGGGTTTTCATGAAGTCCACGCCGCTGGCGCGCAACTGGCGCACGGAGGCATAGATGTCATCGGTGCTCAGGGCAATGTGCTGAATGCCTTCGCCGTGGTATTCGCGGATGAACTCCTCGATCTGCGACCTGTCGTCGGCCGACTCGTTGATCGGGATGCGGATCTTGCCGCACGGCGAAGTCATGGCCCGCGAAACCAGACCGGTGAGCTTGCCCTCGATGTCGAAGTAGCGGATCTCGCGGAAGTTGGCGATACGCTCGTAGAAGCCCGACCAGACATCCATCTGCCCGCGCTTGACGTTGTGGGTCAGGTGGTCGATCTGCTTGAGGCCGACCGCGTTGTCGTTAGCCGTACGTCCTTCGATGTACTCGAAATCGACGTCATAGATGCTCTTGTCACCGTAGCGGTCGACCAGGTACAGCAAGGAGCCGCCGATACCTTCGACGCAGGGGATATTCAACTCGCCGAAGTTGGCGTGGCTGCCCACCAGCTTGGCCCCCTGCGACTCGACATAGGCCGCCGCCTGGGCCGCATTCTTCACTCGGAAAGCCATGGCGCAGGCGCTGGGCCCGTGCTTCAGGCCGAACTCGTGGACATGTCCGGTGGGGCTGCCGTTGAGCACGAAGTTGATGTCGTTCTGCTGGAACAACCAGACTTCCTTGGAACGGTGCTTGGCGGTTTCGGTAAAGCCCATGGCGGTGAACAGTGCACGCAGCTGCTGAATGCCTTCGGGGGTCGGCGCGGTGTACTCGACAAATTCGAAACCGTCGGTACCGATGGGGTTGTGCTGTTCGATCTTGTTCACGGCGGTCATTACGCCTCCTCGTTATTGTTGTGGATTCGGCGCCCTCGCCAGCAGGCGGGACGACGTCGATAGCTCCATGACAACCGAGGCAAGCACGCCCGACAAGACGGAGCAGGCGCTGTGCGGCAGCACCCTGCCCGCCCATTGGCAACAAAACCTTACAGCCTGATGAGCATCAGGCAAAGTAGCTAGCGCAGGGTAAAAGCCCAGGAATATCGTAACGATTTATTTACAAAGCGGCGCGTTTAACTGCCAAACAAGCGCGGACTCGGCCGATAGCTGCGGCATAAACGCCCAGACAGGAACCGGCGATTACCCAAAGTGCCAGCCATACTCGAATAGTGGCACACTGCCATTTAAGGACCTGCCACTTCGACCCGCACAACCACGCGACGGAAAAGCCATGAGCAATGACCTACAAGAAAGCAGCGGCGAACCCATCAGCGCAGAGCGACGCCTGGAATCGCTGGAGAAAGGCCGCCGACTCGACCGCATCCTGCTCTTTGTCCTCGCCGCAGTGCTGGCCATGACCCTCACCAGCTGGCTGACCATCGGCTTGCTCCGCCAGCCTGGCGGGCAGGAAGAAAACGGCGACGCCGAGCGGATCCAGAGCTTGCAAAAACAGGCAACCGCCCTGCAAAAACAGCTCGCCGTGCTCGAACAGCACGTGGCCCAGCAGGGCCAGCAGTTGAGTGCCCTGCAAAGCAGCAAACCGGCGACGCCGCTGAGCAGCGGCGACAACCGCCCCGTGCAGCAACAGGTCGCACAAACCCTGATCGGTCAGGAACAGAGTTTCCAGCATAGCCTCGGCGCCCTGAAAAACGGCATGCGCGACCTCGCCGGCATGATCGCGGGGTCACGCAGCTGGCTGAGCGACTACCAGGAGGCGCTGGACAGGCAAGTGAGCGCAAGCCAGACGCGCGCGCAACACTTGCAGCAGTGGGCCAGCGACTCGAGCGATTCGCCAGCGGCGCCCTAACCGATCAATGCTGCAAATGCCCATACAGCTTGGCGTACAGCCCACCATCGGCGATCAACTGCTGGTGATCGCCATCCTCGGCGACGCTGCCGCCATCGAATACCAGCACCCGATCGGCCTGTTTCACCGCCGACAGGCGATGGGCGATGATCAGGGTGGTGCGGCCGTTGAGGAACTGGCCCAGGGCCTGATGCAGGGCGTACTCGGTGGCGGCATCGAGGGCCGAGGTGGCCTCGTCGAGAATCACCACCTTGGGCTCGGCCAGCACCATGCGGGCGATGGCCAGGCGCTGGCGCTGGCCGCCGGACAGGCGCACCCCGGAGCGACCGACGATGCTTTCCAGCCCGCTTGGCAAGGCGCGGATGGTGCCGGCCAACTGGGCGATGTCCAGGGCGCGCCAGCAGGCTTCGTCGCTGCGTAAACGGCCCATGCACAGGTTGGCGCGCACCGTGTCGTTGAACAGCGCCGGGTGTTGCAGCACCACCGCAACCTGTTCGCGCACGGTTTCCAGGCCGATCTCCTGCTGGCTGCAGCCGCCGAAACGAATGATCCCCGCCTGCGGCGTATAGAGGCCGAGCAACAGCTGCACCAGGGTACTCTTGCCGCCGCCGCTGGCGCCGACGATGGCCACCTTCTCGCCCGGGGCAATGCTCAGGTCGAGGTTGTCCAGCACCGGCTCGTCGCCGTAGGCGAACGTGAGTCCGCGCACCTCGATACCGACGGTGTCGCGGCCCTTGAACGGATCGACACCGCCCGGGTACTGCGGTTCGTCGCGACGCGCGAGCAACTCGTTGATCCGCGCCAGCGCGCCCCCGGCGGCGTAGAAGGCGTACTGCAGGTTGAGCAGTTGCTCGACCGGCCCGATCATGAACCACAGGTAGCTGAACACCGCGAGCATCTGGCCGATCGACAGGTCGGAAAACAGCACGGTGAGCATGGCAGCGGCGCGGAATACGTCGACACCGAACTGGAACAATAGGCCGCTGGCGCGGTTCGAGGCATCGGTCCGCCACTGCGAGGCCACCGCGTAGTCGCGCACCTCCCGGGCCCGCTCGCCGAGGCGGCTGAGAAAATAGCCCTGGCGATTGCCGGCGCGGATCTCCTGGATCGCCTCGAGGGTTTCGCTGAGGGCCTGGGTAAAGCGCGAAGTGCTGTCGTTCTCCAGCCTTTTCAGGTGTTTGACCTTCTTGCCCAGCAGCACCGTGGCGTAGATCACCAATGGGTTGAACAACAGGATCAACAGAGCCAGTTGCCAGTGCATCCACAACAGAATCGCCGAGGTGCCGACCAGGGTCAGCACTGCCACCAGAAAGCGGCTGAGGGTTTCGCCGACGAACTTGTCCAGGGTTTCCAGATCGGTGACCAGGTGGGTGGTCACGGTGCCGCCGCCGAGGCTCTCGTATTCACCGAGGGAAATGCGTTTGAGTCGCTCGATCAGGCGGACGCGAATGCGGTAGACGATGTCTTTCGACAGGCGGGCGAACAGGCGTGCCTGCAACACGTTGAAGATCAGTGCCGAGCCGCGCAGCAGCAGGGTCAGCACCAGCATCAGACCGATATAGCCGGCCGCGACTTCCCAGCCGGCCGGGAGGAAGCGATCCATCACCTTGAGCGCGGCATCGCCATCGTGGAGCAGTACTTCGTCGACCAGCAGCGGCAGGAGCAGCGGGATGGGCACGCTGCACAGGGTGGCGAACAGCGCCACCAGATTAGCCAGGATCAGGGCTTGCTTGTGCTGCAGGGCCAGACGGCGGATCTCCGCCCAGCTCAACCGATCAGGCATAAGCCGCGCGCTCCAGCCAGCGGCCGAGCAAGGGCGCCAGCACCTCGAGCGGCTGATAACCATTGGTCAGCAGGGCCAATTGACCGTTGCGTTCGGCCAGCAAGGTGGGAAAGCCGGAGATGCCCAGGTCCTGCACCCAGCTGAAATCGGCACTGGTGGCTTCACGCTGCTCGGCACTGTCGAACGCGGCGGCGAACTCGATCCGCGGAATCCCGGCACGCTCGGCCAGCCCGAGCAATACGCTGGCCCGGGTGACATCCTCGCCCTTGGTATAGAAAGCGCGCTGGATCAACTGGGTCAGCGGCCAGACGCTTTGCACATCGAGACTACGCGCGGTAACCAGCGCCCGGCAGGCCGGCTCGGTGTCGTAGACCAGGCCCTCGGGCAGGCCATCGACGAAATTGAACAGCTGGCCGGTACTGGCATTGACCGCCTGCCAGTAGCCCAGGTAGCGCACCCGCGCCGCCGCATCGATGGCCACAGCATCACGGCGCAGGCCGCCGAGCACCAGGTGCAGGGGCACGCCGGCCGCAGCCGCCTGCTCGGCGAGGGACTCGAGTACCGGGGCAAACCCCCAGCACCAGGAACACATCGGGTCCATCACGTAGAGCAGGCGTGCGTGCATGATCTAGCCCTCGTTGGCTTGGCGTGGGTTGTAACCCAATGGATGCGGCTGGTTGCGGGCCTTGGCCAGTTCGATCTGTTTTTGCCGTTCGCGGGCGCCGGCGCGGGTTTTCTCGGGCAGCGAATCCCAGCAATGCGGACAGCTTACGCCTGCGCTGTAGTACTCGGACTGGCGATCTTCCACGGATATCGGCGTGCGGCAGGCATGGCACTGGTCATAATCGCCCGCAGTCAGGTCATGTCGAACGGTGACCCGGTTGTCGAAGACGAAGCAGTCACCCCGCCACCTGGTCTGTTCCTCGGGCACTTGCTCCAGGTATTTGAGGATCCCGCCCTTGAGATGGAACACCTGTTCGAAGCCGGCACCGAGCATATAGCTGGACGCCTTCTCGCAGCGAATGCCGCCGGTGCAGAACATCGCCACCTTCTTGTGCCGGGCCGGGTCGAAGTGCGCCTTGATGTACTCGGGAAACTCGCGAAACGACTTGGTCTTGGGGTCGACTGCGCCCTCGAAAGTGCCGATCGCCACTTCATAGTCGTTGCGCGTGTCGATCAGCAGCACCTCGGGATCGCTGATCAGCGCATTCCAGTCGTGGGCCTCGACATAGGTGCCGACCTGCTGGTTGGGATCGACGCCCGGCACGCCCAGGGTGACGATCTCCTTCTTCAGCTTGACCTTGGTGCGGTAGAACGGCTGCTCGTCGCAGTACGACTCTTTGTGGTCGACATCGGCCAGGCGCGGGTCCAGGGCAAACCAGGCGAGCAAGCCGTCGATGCCGGCGCGCGAAGCGGAAACGGTGCCATTGATGCCTTCTTCGGCGAGCAGCAAGGTGCCCTTGATCCCGTTGGCCAGCATGCTGTGCAGCAGGGGCTCACGCAATGCCTGGTAATCCGGCAGGGAGACGAACTTGTACAGCGCGGCCACGACTATCTTGTCACTCATCGAATCTTTTCCTTCAGTAGTCGCCCACGTAAAGGGCGGACTGGGTCTGCAAACGAACGCGCCGGCGTGAGCCGGCGCGCTGGGTAGTTTACTTTTCTTGCTGCCTGCCGTGTAGGGGCGGATTGATCCGGCGCCCCGGACAGGTTGCTTTTTGTCGGTGCGCTAGGCGCTCGACCGTAGAGTAGAGAAGGTCGCCGGCAGACCGCTCGGCTTCAATGCCCACCCTGGCAGGTCGGCGATTTCGGCGCAGCCCCCTGTTGCGCCCATTCCTCGGGTGTATAGGTATGCAACGCCAGGGCATGCACTTCGTTCATCAGCTCGCCCAGGCTGGCGTAAACCTTCTGGTGCCGCTTCACCGCATTCAAGCCGGCAAATCCAGGGCTGACAATCACCGCCTTGTAATGGGTTTCCAGCCCCCGGCTGTGCATGTGACTTTCGTCCAGCACCTCGAGGTGCTCGGGGTCAAGTGCAGCCAAGGCAGCCTGCAGTTGAGCTAGTTTCGACATATTAAAACTCCATTCACGGTTGTTTCGGCCCCAGCTCGGCGGTCATGTCCGCCAGCAGTTTATTCACTTTCGGTACTGCGGTTTCCAGCTTGCCCTGGGTCAGTTGCGCCGATTTCTCGGTCAACATCGGCATCTTCTGCAAGACCTTCTGGCCCAACGGCGATTGGTAGAAGCTAACCAATTCCTGCATTTCCTGCTCGTTGAAATTGCTGGTGTAGAGTTTGACCATATCCGGCTCGAGCTTGTCCCAGGCGACGGCCCGATCCAGCTCGGTATTGGCCTTGGCCTGGTAGGTTTCCAGCAGAGCCTTTTTAGACGCCGGCGCGCCATTCTCGGCGAAACGCTGGGCGAACATCTGCTGCACCTGGGCATAGACCGGCACCACCAGTTTGTCGGCCTGGGCCAACTGCAGGAAGCGCTCCGCATCGGCAGCATGACTGCTGGCATCGGCAAACGCCTGGGCGCTGCCGCAGGTCAATATGGCAACGGCACAGAGGGCAGATAAACGCGACATTGAATGCTCCGGATTTGATGGGACGACTCATGTACGACCCATGAGCGGGCATTTTGTGCCCAAGTCGGCCCTGCACTCAAGCGACGCCCCGCTTGTCAGGCAACAGATCAGAATGCCTGTACTCACCCAGGCCTGAAGGTGCGGGCAAGCTCGACTTATGCCTGCAATCCTCCTAGGCTCTTGCAGGACGGCGGATTCACTGCACCGCGTTTCGCAACACACATGGACGTGCCCGATGAACAGCTTCGCCCAGCCACCTGCCACTTGCGCCATAGCCCTGTGCGATTCTCGCGGCCAACTCAATCCGCAGGCCATCGGCTGGTCGCCCCGACCGCGAGTCGACTGTGCCCTACCCGGGCACCTCGGCCGCCGCAAGCGCTGGAACCACTGGTGCATCACCACCCCGCACTGGATGCTCTCGCTGACTCAGGCCGACCTCGACTATGTCGGCTACGGCGCCGCCTTCTTTCACGACCTGAGCAGTGGCCAGGCACTCGCGCATAGCCAGCTGCGCCTGCTGGCGCGCGATTGCGGGCTACCGGATCAGCCCGAGCAAAGCCATGAGTTCTGCCACCCGCGCCTGCAGCTGCGCGTCATCGAACAGCCGGGCCGCCTGCGCCTGACCGTCGCGGCACCCGACATCGGCGGCCAACCACTGCAGGTTGCCCTGGATATCCAGCGCCCCGCCCATCTCGACTCGGTCAACCTGGTCGCCCCGCTCGGCCCGCGGCACTTCCATGCCACCTGTCGGCAGATGGGGCTGCCAGTCGGCGGCAGCGTGCAGCTCGGCAACCGCCACTACGACTGCGCCCCCGGCCAAAGCTTTGCCGCCATGGACTTTGGCCGCGGCGTCTGGCCACTGCACAGTCATTGGACGCGCGCCGCCTTTGCCGCGCCGGGCGGCATTGCCGGCAATTTCGGCGCAGGCTGGACCGATCACAGCGCGCTGTCGGAAAACGCCTTGTGGTTTGGCGGTGCACTGCTGCATCTCGACACCCCGGTATTGATCCAGCAAAAGAACCAGGCCCCGATGGCCCCGTGGCACCTGAACAGCCATGACGAACGGGTCGACCTGACTTTCACCCCGCAGCAACTGCATCGAGCTTATCCACGCCTGGGCCCCTTCTACGCCGATACCCGACAGTGGTTTGGCCATTTTGACGGCATGCTGCGTGGACCCAATGGCGCATGCGTGCCGGTGAACGCAGCGCTGGGCTGGCTGGGCGCGACCCATGCGCGCTGGTAACCCGACCAGGAGCGCATGCACAGACCCGCCGTCGGCAAGGGAACCCGCGAACGGTTTCCACAGCCTAAACTGGCTGAAGCGTTTTCCGGAGAACTCCATGAACCGCACCGAAACCGACAGCCTCGGCCCCATCGAAGTACCTGCAACAGCCTACTGGGGCGCGCAAACCCAACGTTCACTGATCAATTTCGCCATCGGCGAGGAGCGCATGCCGCTGGCCGTGCTACATGCCCTGGCCTTGATCAAGAAAGCCGCTGCGCGGGTCAATGCCCGCATCGGCGACCTGCCGCTGGACATCGCCCGCCTGATCGAACAAGCCGCCGACGAAGTGCTGGCTGGCCAGCATGACGCGCAATTCCCCCTGGCGGTCTGGCAAACCGGCAGTGGTACCCAGAGCAATATGAACGTCAACGAAGTGATCGCCGGCCGCGCCAACGAACTGGCCGGTGGCCCACGTGGCGGCAAAAGCCCGGTACACCCGAATGACCACGTCAACCGCGCGCAAAGCTCCAACGACAGCTTCCCCACGGCCATGCACATCGCCGCGGCCGGCGCCGTGCAGCATGACTTGCTGCCGGCCCTGGCCGAACTGTCCGGCGGGCTCGCCGAGCAAGCCGCTCGCCACGGTAAACTGCTGAAGACCGGCCGCACCCACATGATGGATGCCACGCCGATCACTTTCGGCCAGGAACTCTCAGCCTTCGTCGCCCAGCTCGAGCATGCCGAACGGGCGATCCGTACCACCCTGCCGGCGGTTTGCGAACTGGCCCAGGGCGGTACCGCCGTCGGCACCGGGCTCAATTCCCCCCAGGGCTTTGCCGTAGCCATCGCCGCCGAACTCGCGGCCTTGAGCGGCCTGCCGCTGGTCAGCGCGCCCAACAAGTTTGCCGCCCTGGCCGGCCACGAACCCCTGACCAGTCTGTCCGGCGCGCTGAAAACCCTTGCCGTGGCCCTGATGAAAATCGCCAACGATTTGCGCCTGCTCGGCTCCGGCCCACGCGCGGGATTTGCCGAGGTCAAACTGCCGGCCAACGAGCCTGGCAGCTCGATCATGCCGGGCAAGGTCAACCCGACCCAGTGCGAAGCGCTGTCGATGCTGGCGTGCCAGGTACTGGGCAACGATGTCACCATCGGCTTTGCCGCCAGCCAAGGGCATCTGCAGCTCAACGTGTTCAAACCGGTGATCATCCACAACCTTCTGCAATCGATTCGCCTGCTCGCCGATGGCTGTCGCAATTTCCAGCAGCACTGCATCGCCGACATGCAGCCCGACAGCCAGATGATGGCCGCGCACCTGGAACGCGGCCTGATGCTGGTCACGGCATTGAACCCGCATATTGGTTATGACAAGGCTGCGGAGATTGCCAAGAAAGCCTACACGGAAGGCCTCACCCTACGCGCCGCCGCACTGGCCCTGGGTTATGTGAGCGACGAACAATTCGACCTCTGGGTACGCCCGGAAAGCATGCTAGGAGCCAGATAAGGATGACTGAAAGCAAAAGCGGCGCGACGCCAATCGAAGGTGACGGCAAACGCATCCTGATGATTCTCGGCACACCGAAAAATACCAGCCTGTGCAACGCACTCGGCGAAGCCTATGCCCAGGGCGCACGCGAAAAAGGCCACGTGGTGCGACAGCTGAGGCTGGGGGAAATGACTTTCGATCCGATTCTGCGCGGCGGCTACGAGCAGAACCAGAACCTCGAGCCGGATCTGCTCGAGGCACAGCGGCAAATCCATTGGGCCGAGCACCTGGTGTTCGTCTATCCAGTCTGGTGGGGTGGCATTCCGGCCCTGCTCAAGGGCTTCTTCGATCGCACCTTCCTGCCTGGTTTCGCCTTCAAGTACCGCAATCGCTCGCAACTCTGGGATAAATTGCTCAGCGGCCGTACCGCCGATCTGCTGGTGACCATGGACACTCCGCCCTGGTACTTCCGCTGGATCTATGGCGCGCCGGCACACCGGCAGATGACCCGCACCATCCTCGGTTTCAGCGGCATCAAGACCCGTCGCCTGGCCGAATTCGCCCCGGTGCGGCCCTCCTCCGAGGAACAGCGCCAGAGCTGGCTACGCCGCGCCGAAACGCTCGGCAGCCGTGCCTGAGAACTGCGGATGCGCGGCTACAGTTGCGCCGCCAACCGCGCACGCCGGGCACGCCGGGCACGCAAGTTGGCCATCAGCGATGGACCGAGAGCCGTCAAGACCGAGCCCAGCACCACCAGCGCCGCACCGCCGTAGGCGAGCCAGTTGATCTGCTCGGGCCGGACATGATCCGGCCACCAGGTCGCTGCCAGCGCTACCGAGCCGAACGTCACCAGCGGCGTGATCGCCAGGGTCGCACTGACCCGCGAGGCCTCCCAGTGCGCCAGCGCCTCGGCAAACGCGCCGTAGGCCACCAGGGTGTTCAGGCAGCAGGCGAACAACAGCCAACCCTGTAGCGCACTCAGCTCGAAGACCTGCTGCGGTTGTGCCCAGGGCGTCAGCAGCAGTGCACAGGCCAGGTAGATCACCATCATCACCTGCAGCGAATTCCACACCGTCAGCAACTGCTTTTGCGCCAGCCCGTAGAACACCCAGACAATCGCCGCCAGCAGCACGATCAGGACCCCGGCGGTGTAATCGGTCAAGGAAGTCAGCAATTCGCCCAGGCGCTGATTGAAAAACAGCACAAAACCGAGCAGCAGCACGACCAGACCAACGCCCTGACCGAGACTGAAACGCTCACGGAAGACAAACAGACTGCTGATCAGCAGCAAGATGGGCGCGACCTGGATCACCAGCTGCGTAGTACCGGGGCTGAGCAGGTTCAAGCCGGCCAGATAGAGCACATAGTTGGCGCTTAACCCGGCAATCGCCAGGGCAAGAAGCCAGGCGCCCTTACGGCCCAGAGGACGGAAACGCGGCAAGCGCTGGACTGCAGCCAGGTACGCCAGCAGAATCGAACCGGAAACCAGCAGTCGATACCAGGTGACCGTAACCGGGTCCATCACCTGCAGCACTTCCTTGAGCTTGATCGGCAGCACGCCCCAGAGCAGAGCGGTGAGCAGCGCCAGAAACATGCCGTAGAGCCAACGGCCGGAAGAAATATGCATGACTGCCTCGAACCCAAGCTGACGACGTAAACCGCTAGTTTATGCCGCCCAAGCCTACCGACACAGTCACAGTTAAGTCGGCTTGCGTACCGCAACTGTACTGCTTGGAATAACATACAGTCACAGGCTTGACGTCAAAAGCGCATAAATCAGCGAAAATCATGCAACTAAAGTCAAAAAACCAACCATTGGTCGTCAAGTCGAGCAACTTGACCCGCGAGGATTAGACTCAAACTGTTCGGCTTATTGCATGAGGTTCCCGTCATGTTCGGTCAACGCACCATCGACCCCAGCCCCGGCACGCACTACCGCAGTGAGCGGGTCACTGCGGTAAACGGCCAGTATTTCTTCGCCACCCGCGAAGGCACCCTCGAAGGCCCCTACTTCACTCGCATCGACGCGGAGCGGGAGATTGCCTTCTATGTCCGCCGCATGATTCAAGCCAGCGACATCATCGAGAGTCGAGCATTCTGAGCCAGGTTGTGCCGCCCGCCGCCCATAAAAACCGCGCCTGGATCGACGCGGTTTTTTTATGCTCAACCCAGGCTTACCTGGCTGCGCTTCAGCGATAGGCCTCGAACAGGCCGGTCGCGCCCATGCCGCCACCCACACACATGGTGACGATGCCGTAACGCAGGTTGCGCCGCTGCAGCTCGCGCACCAGATGACCGACCTGACGCGAGCCGGTCATGCCGAACGGGTGACCGATCGAGATCGACCCGCCATTGACGTTGTACTTGTGGTTGTCGATACCCAGGCAATCGCGGGCATACAGGCACTGCGAGGCAAAGGCTTCGTTGAGCTCCCACAGGTCGATATCGGCAACGCTCAAGCCCTTGGCCTTGAGCAGCTTCGGCACCGAGAACACCGGGCCGATGCCCATTTCGTCCGGCTCGCAGCCGGCGACGACGAAACCGCGGAAATAGGCCTTGGGTTCGAGGCCCAATTCCAGGGCTTTGTCCAGACTCATGACCAGGGTCATGGAGGCGCCATCGGACAACTGCGAGGCGTTGCCGGCCGTTACCGAACCGTCATCGGCAAACACCGGCTTGAGCGCGGCCAGGCTTTGCAGGGTGGTGTCGGCACGGTTGCAGTCGTCGCGCTCGACCACGCCTTCGACGATGCTCTTCTCGCCGCTGGCCTTGTCTTCGACCAGGTACTTGACGCTCATCGGCACGATTTCGTCGTCGAACAGGCCTTCGGCCTGGGCCCGCGCGGTGCGCTGCTGGCTCTGCAGGGCGTAGGCGTCCTGGGCTTCGCGGCTGACGTTGTAGCGCCGCGCGACGATCTCGGCGGTCTGCCCCATCGGGTAGTAAATCCCCGGCAGATCCTTTTGCAGGGTGGGGTTGAACAGGTTGTCGGTATTCATGCTTTTCAGGGTCATGGTGATCGACTCGACGCCGCCGGCGACGATGATCTCGCTGCAACCCGAGGCGATCTGGTTGGCGGCGATGGCGATGGCCTGCAGCCCCGAAGAACAGAAGCGGTTGAGGGTCATGCCGGCGACCTGGGTGCCCAGACCGGAGAGCACCGCCACATTGCGGCCGATGTTCATGCCCTGGGCGCCCTCGTTGGAGCCGGCACCGACGATGCAATCCTCGACCAGCGCCGGATCCAGGTCGCTGCGCGCCAGCAGCGCATTCACGCAATGAGCCGCCATATCGTCCGGACGGGTCTGGTTGAACTTGCCACGGAAGGATTTGGCCAGGCCAGTCCGCACGCTATCGACAATCACCACTTCACGCATGATGCACCTCATTGTTGTTGACGTTGGATAGGTCGCGAGAATAAGGCTGAACAATCTCAGCCTGCGACGATCATTCACCAGCCATATGCGCGACCATCTTTCGCCAACTCCTATTGGTGCCGCGGCAAGCTTCAATCCTTGGCAAACGCCGCCTCCAGCGCCTCATTGAGGGTGCGCAGCACCTTGACCCGGGCGAAGCGCTTGTCATTGGCTTCGACCAGGGTCCAGGGCGCGATCTCGGTACTGGTGCGGTCGACCATGTCGCCCACGGCATCGCGGTACAGCGGCCACTTGTCGCGATTGCGCCAGTCGTCCTCGGTGATCTTGAAACGCTTGAAGGGAGTCTGTTCACGCTCCTTGAAGCGCTGCAACTGGGTTTGCTGGTCGATCGCCAGCCAAAACTTGACCAGCACCACGCCGGCGTCAGTCAGTTGCTCCTCGAAGTCGTTGATCTCACCATAGGCGCGCAGCCAGTCGGCGGGACTGCAATACCCCTCGACCCGTTCCACCAGCACCCGGCCATACCAGGAGCGATCGAACATAGTGAACTTGCCGCGCGCCGGGATATGCCGCCAGAAACGCCACAGGTACGGCTGCGCACTCTCCTCGTCGGTCGGCGCCGCCACCTGCACGATGCGGTACAGGCGCGGATCGAGCGCCGCCGTCACCCGGCGAATCGCGCCGCCCTTGCCGGCCGCATCGTTGCCCTCGAACACCGCCACCAGGGCATGCTTGCGCATGCGCTTGTCGCGCAACAAACCCGAGAGCCGCGCCTGCTCGGCGATCAGTTGTTCGTTGTAGTCAGCCTTGTCCAGCGCCTGGCTCATGTCCAGGCTGTCGAGCAAGCCACGGTTATCCAGGCTGGAGGTCAGCGGCGCCGCATGGGGCTGAGGCTCCTGCCGGCTCTTGGTCTTGAGCGCGGCCTGCAAGCCATCGAGAAGAATCTGCCCCACCGTCAGACTGCGGTAATACTCATCCACCCCCTCGACCACATACCAGGGCGCATAGTCACGGCTGGCGCGGCGCAGCACCCGCTCACCGACCCGCACATACTTGTCATAGGTTTTCGACTGCTGCCAGTCCAGCGGGCTGATGCGCCAGCTGTGCAAGGGATCGTCCTGCAGCGACTTGAGGCGCGCCTTCATCTGCTTCTTGGACAGATGGAACCAGAACTTGAAGATCAGCGCGCCCTCGTCACAGAGCATACGCTCCAGGGCCAAGGCGGCCTCGATAGCCTGATCCAGCACGGCATTCTTGAAGCGCCCGTGCACCCGCCCCTGCAACATCTGGCTGTACCAGTTGCCGAAGAAAACCCCCATGCGCCCCTTGGCTGGCAGCTGCCGCCAATAGCGCCAGGCCGGCGGGCGGGCCAGCTCCTCGTCGGTCTGCTGATCGAAGGTGCTGACCTGGATCAGACGCGGATCCATCCACTCGTTGAGCAACTTGACCGTCTCACCCTTACCGGCCCCCTCGATCCCGCAGAGCAGGATGATCACTGGAAAACGCGCCTGCTGGCGCAACTCGTACTGTGCCTCCAGCAATGCTTCGCGCAACGCCGGTACGGCGGCGTCGAACGTGGCCTTGTCGATGGAATGACCAATCTCGGCGGACTCGAACATGACTAGCTCCCTGGTGTGATCAATAGAGCCTAGCGGATCGCGCGCGCGACGGGCTGGGCCATGTGCCATTACCCAGCAGATTCATTCGGCAAAGCAACCCGCAGCGCGCCGGGGCCGCCTCGCCGACACAATCAGTCGACACAACCGAAGTTCGCTGCCCCGACCGAGGCAAGCAACCAATCGCAAACACCCCACAGGCCCTGTGGGGGGCTTTAGCCGCGATAACACCAAGCAGACACCCTTTCGCGGCTGAAGCCCCTCCCACATAATGCCCGCCTGCTAAATCTGGTGCCCTTGCCATGCCCGACTCCCCGCTCGACCTACCCGACAGCCAACCCGCGCAACTCGATTGGGATGCTCAGGGGCAACCGTTATCGCGGCTATTCGGCGACGTCTATTTCTCCAAGCAGAACGGCCTGGCCGAAACCCGCCATGTGTTTCTCGCCAATAACGATCTGCCGGCGCGTTTCAGTGCCCTGGGTGACGACGAGCAACTGGCGATAGGCGAAACCGGCTTCGGCAGCGGATTGAATTTTCTCTGCGCCTGGCAGTTGTTCGAGCAGCAGGCGCCCGCCGGCGCACGGCTGCACTTCGTCAGTGTCGAGAAATACCCGCTCGACTACGCCGACCTGCAGCGCGCCCTGGCCTTGTGGCCGGAGCTGGCGCCCTTTGCCCAAGAGCTGCTGAGCCAGTACATCGCCGTCCATCCGGGTTTTCAGCGCCTGACGTTCGCCGGCGGACGGGTCATCCTGACCCTGCTGATCGGCGATGCCCTGCAGATGCTGCCGCAACTCGATGCGCGCATCGACGCCTGGTTTCTCGACGGTTTCGCCCCGGCGAAAAATCCACAGATGTGGACTGCGAAACTCTTCGCCGAGCTGGCCAGGCTAAGCGCCCCCGGCACCAGCATCGGCACCTTCACCAGCACCGGCTACGTGCGCCGGCGCCTGAATGACGCCGGTTTCAAGATGCAGCGGGTGCCTGGCCTGGGCCATAAGTGGGAAGTCCTCAAAGGCCAGTTCGTCGGCAGCGCTACATGCGCCGGCAAACCCTGGTTCGCCCGTCCAGCGCTACGCCAGCGCGAACGCCGGGCCCTGGTCATAGGCGCGGGAATGGCCGGTTGCGCCACCGCGGCCAGCCTGGCGACACGTGGCTGGCAGGTGACCCTGCTGGAACGCCACGCGGCTATCGCCGAGGAAGCCTCGGGCAACCCGCAAGGTGTGCTCTACCTCAAACTGTCGGCCCACGGCACGGCTTTGTCGCGTTTGATCGTCAGTGGCTTCGGCTACACCCGCCGTCTGCTCGAACGCCTGCAGATTGGCCGCGACTGGGACAACTGTGGAGTGCTGCAACTGGCCCTCGACGCCAAGGAGGCGCAACGCCAGACGCAATTGGCCGCCGCCTTCCCCGACGACCTGCTGGTCAAGCTCGACCAGGCCAGTGCCGAAGCCAAAGCCGGCATCCAGCTGCCGGCCGGCGGGCTGTTCTACCCGCAAGCCGGCTGGGTGCATCCGCCGGCGCTGTGTCGGTTGCTCGCCGAGCAGCCGAATATTCGCCTGCAACTGCACCAGGAAGCACTGGAATTGCGCCGCGACGGCCAAACCTGGCAGGCCTGGAACGGCACCCGGCTGCTTGCCAGTGCCGCCGTGGTGGTGCTGGCCGGCGCCGCCGAGATCAAGCGCTTCCCCTGCAGCGCCGAACTGCCGCTCAAACGCATTCGCGGGCAGATCAGCCGGATACCGGCTACCACACAGAGCGCGGCACTGCGCAGCGTGGTCTGTGCCTCGGGTTATATCGCCCCGGCGCGCCTCGGCGAACACTGCCTGGGTGCCAGTTTCGATTTCAAGAGCGACGACCTGGCGCTCAACAGTGCCGATCATGCGGACAACCTTGGCCTGCTCGAAGAAATCTCCAACGACCTGGCCGAGCGCCTGCACAGCGCCCGGCTCGACCCGGCACAGCTCGAGGGCCGCGCCGCCTTTCGCTGCACCAGCCCGGACTACCTGCCCATCGTCGGCCCCCTGGCCGATCGTCCGGCCTTTCTCGAGGCCTATGCGGTGCTGACCAAGGATGCCCGCCAGGTGCCGGATACCCCCTGCCCCTGGCTCGACGGCCTGTATATCAACAGCGGCCACGGTTCACGGGGGCTGATCACCGCGCCCTTGTCCGGCGAACTGATTGCCGCCTGGCTGGATGCCGAACCGCTGCCCGTGCCCCGCGATGTCGCCGAGGCCTGCCACCCCAACCGCTTCGCCCTGCGCCTGCTGATACGCGGCCAATAGTCGCATCCCAAGGAGCGGCGCTTGCGTGCATCACCCCGCATAAATACCCTACGGGGTATACAGACCTGGAGTGATACCGCATGCGCCTGATCCTCGTACTTGCCGCCCTGCCGACACTGGTCTGGGCCGCACCCGCTGCTGACCTGGCCAGCCTCGAACGCGAAGCCGCCGGCCTTATCCCAGCCTTCCAGCAACAGCTGATGCAGACGGTAAAACAGGCGGTCGCCGAGGGCGGCCCGGTACAGGCCGTGCAAGCCTGCCACCTGCTCGCGCCGACTATCGCTGCCGAGCACAGCCAGCAGCCCTGGACAGTCGGACGCACCGCCCTGCGCCTGCGCAACCCGGACAATCAGCCGGATGCCTGGGAACGTCAGGTACTGGAAGACTTCTTGCAACGGCAAAGCGCCGGCGAAGCGCTGACGCAGATGAGCGCATCGGCGGTCGTCGACGGCGAATTCCGTTATATGCAGGCCATCGCCACCGGCGAGCCGTGCCTGGCCTGCCATGGCCAAGCGATCAAGGCCGAGGTGGCGACGCAGATCGAGCAACACTATCCCGACGACCGGGCCAGCGGCTTTAGCCTGGGCGAACTGCGTGGCGCCTTCACCCTGCGCCGCACGCTGGCAGAGGCAACACCATGAGCGAACAAACCCGCGCCGCCCATCAAGACGCCATGCTCAAGCGCCTGGCCCGGGTCGAAGGGCAGATCCGCGGCATCCAGGCGATGATCCGCCGCAGCGAGGACTGCGAAGCCATCGCCCAGCAATTCGCCGCCGCCCGCAAGGCGCTGGACAAGGCCTATCAGGAGCTGCTCGCCTGCCTGCTGGAAGAGGCCGTACTCGACCCCGAGCATGCCCCCGGCGAAACCCTGGCCCGGGTCCGCGCGATCTTCACTAAATACACCTAGCCGGGATTATTCACGAACAACCTCGGGCTCCGCTTGATCCTCTGCAAGAGCCGGCGTAACCCGCAGGCACGGGAATAACATCTGCCGCGCTCGACTGCCGATCCGCCAATGGAGCGCACACAAGCATTCACGCATTAAACCAAGGCTGAAAAGCCGCAGCATCACAATGCTTGCAGCCAAGCCGAAGGGACTCTGCTTGTGCAAGCACGTCATACCCATTGAGACGAGCAGACATGGCCGCCACACTTGGCACCGTTCACAAGGCGGCAACGACTTTTTAAAAACCGGGTATTATTGCATCCCGGCTGCCACCTACAGTTCCACGTACGTGGTTTAACGCCCCAAAAGGGCATTGAAAAGGCTTGAGCCATATGTGCCAAAAAGCGCATGTACGGCTCTTCGGGACTCCGCGCCGGTTATGGTTCGGGGTCACCCGACTCAACCCACCGACACTCCACGAACCCGTTCTCTATCCACCGCGCATCACTAACGCAGTATCAATATTGAGCAGGCCGCTGGATTTCCCGACAGAGCGATTACCTACATGATCAAGCTGCACACCAACCATGGCGTCATCACCCTCAATCTGTTCGAAGACAAAGCCCCGGAAACCGTGGCCAACTTCAAGCAATACGTGAAGGAAGGTCATTACGACAACACTATCTTCCACCGCGTGATCAGCAACTTCATGGTTCAGGGCGGCGGTTTCGAGCCAGGCATGAAGCAGAAAGCCACCCGCGCGACCATCAAGAACGAAGCCAACAACGGCCTGGCCAACAAGATCGGCACCGTAGCCATGGCCCGCACCATGGAGCCGCATTCGGCCTCCGCACAGTTCTTCATCAACGTCGCCGACAACAGCTTCCTCAACCACAGCGCACCAACCGTGCAAGGCTGGGGCTATGCGGTATTCGGTGAAGTGGTCGAAGGCATGGACGTGGTCGAGAAGATCAAGGGCGTTGCCACCACCATGAAATCCGGTCACCAGGACGTGCCGGTCGACGACGTAATCATCGAGAAGGCCGAGATCGTCGAGTGATCCTGCTGATCTCCGACCTGCATCTCGAACAGGAGCGCCCGGACATCAGCCGGGCGTTTCTGCATTTTCTAAAGCACCGCGCCAGCGAAGCCGAGGCGCTGTATATCCTTGGCGACTTCTTCGAGGTATGGATCGGCGACGACGCCATCAGCCCCTTTCAACACAGTATTGCCCAGGCCCTGCGTCAGCTCAGTGACAGCGGTACGCGCATCTACCTGATGCACGGCAATCGCGACTTCATGATTGGCCAGGCCTTTTGCCGGGAAGCTGGCTGCAGCCTGCTGCGCGACCCCAGCCTGGTCGAACTCGCGGGGGAGAAAGTCCTGTTGATGCACGGCGACAGCCTCTGTACCCAGGATGAGGCCTACATGCGCCTGCGCCGCTGGCTACGCAACCCGCTGGCACTGTTCATCCTGCGCAACCTGCCGCTGGCCACTCGCCGCAAGCTGGCGCGCAAGCTGCGCAAGGAAAGCCGCGCGCAAACCCGCATGAAAGCCAGCGACATTGTCGATGTCACCCCGACAGAAGTGCCGCGCATCATGGCCGCCCACGGCGTGCGCACGTTGATTCACGGCCACACCCATCGCCCCGCGGTGCACCAACTGGAGGTGGCCGGCCAGCCCGCCCGGCGGATTGTCCTGGGTGACTGGGACAGTCAGGGCTGGGCCTTACAGGTCGACGAGCAAAACTGGCAGCTGGCCCCCTTCTCTCTCAGTTGATCAGCGCCGCTACAGGCTTAACGCTGCAGGAGCGACGGCCTGGTGTCGGTATTGCGGGCTTGCCTCAATGGTTTGCGCCAGGCGCTGAGTCGCCTCGTTGACCTGTTCGGCGACGAACAGGGTGATATCCGTACCCGGCAGGGACGGCAGTCCTTGCTCGATCACCTGTAGACCAGGCTCCAGGGTCGAACGGGGAATGATCCCCACACCGATCCCTGCACGTACGGCCGCCAGGACGCCCGCCCGACTCTGACTGGTGAAGGCAATCCGGTACGGGATCTGCGCGCTGGCCAGGGCCTTGCGCGCCGAATCACGGTGATAGCAGCCCTCGGCAAAGACCGCCAGCGGCAGCGGTTCGCGCTGGTGCGTCGAATGTGCCTCGTTGCACACCCAGACCAGCTCATCGCGAAACAAGCGCTGCCCGCCATCCGACAAGGCCGGCATCTCAACCAGGGCCAGGTCCAACTTGCCCTCGGCCACCAGCGACGCCAGGTAATCGGGCCGATGATCACAGACCACCTCCAGATTGGCCTCCGGGTAGCTCAGCACGAATATCTCCAGCAGAGGCGCGAGGTTACGCGTGGCGTATTGGTCATGGGTACCAAGGCGCACCTGCCCGCCTACATCGGCGTGCCGGAAGGTGCCGAGGATGCGGTCATGCAGGTTAAGCAGCTCCTGTGCGCAGGACTTCAGCTGTTCTCCGGCGGGGGTCAGCCTGACCCCGTACTGGCCGCGCTGTAGCAGTTCGGCCGCTACCAGCTCCTCCAGTCGCGTGAGCTGCATGCTGATGGTCGAGGGCGCGCGATGCAGACGCAGGGCCGCGGTGGTCAGATTCAGCGTCTCGGCGACCATGACGAAGGTACGCAGCAAGACAATTGGCAGGTCGCGCATGGCAGAATTCAACTTTATTGAAGGTCACGATCAATATTTATCGTTTTTACGAATTCTGGCAAGCGGATATCTTAGCCGGCATCCAGCCAGCCCCATGCGCCCAGCGCCATCACGGAGTCCGAATGATGCGAATGCCCACCACGTTCGGCATGAACCAGATCGTCAGCCATGGTTTCGGCATGTTCCTGTTTGCCGCCCTGATGCCGTTTATGCGCGAATCCATCGAGATCAGCGCCTGGCAGCTGGCGACCATCGGCGCCCTGACCCAATTGGCCTATCTCGGCGGCGCCATGCTCCTGGGCCTGCTCGGCCATCGCCTGGGCACCGGCCGCCTAGCCCTGATCACCGGCATTACCTCCAGCACCCTGCTGCTCACCATGTCGCAGCTGCGTGATCCCTTGCTGATCACGCTGACCCTGACTTGCCTGGCCGCCAGCGCGGCAATCAGCTGGGGCTGCATCGTCGAGATCGTCAGCCGCTGCGCCCGTGCCGAGTCGCGCTCGACCTACCTGTCCTGCGCCTCCAGCGGCACGGCCTGGGGCTATGCCATCAATGGTCTGCTGATCCTTGTCGTGGTGCCGCTGCTTGGCTGGCAGGCCAGTTGGCAGGTCGCCGGGCTGTTCGGCCTGCTGGTCGTAACCCTGACCTGGCACATGCTGCGCGACCTCAAGCCGGCGCCCGTCAGTCCGACCGCCAGCGCCGGTCCGGTCGACTCGGTGATCCCGACTTCCCGGCTGTTCGCCACCATCATCGGCGAGCGCACCGCCCTGTTCGCCTGCCTGATCTGCCTGCTGGTCGGCTTCACCACCATGCCGTTTTCCTACTGGCTCAACAGCTACCTGGATGAACTCAGCCTGCCGGCGGCGCTGGGCGGCTACACCTGGGCGACGGTCGGCGGCACCGGCATGGTGGCCGGTTTCGTCACCGGCAAGCTGGCCGACCACAAGGGCCATGGCACGGCCCTGCTGGTGATCTTCAGCGGCTTCGCCCTGGGCTTGCTGGCATTCGTCGCGGACCCGGGCAAGTTTGCCCTGGTCGCCGGCTTCGGCTATGGCCTGATGTACTTCCCGATGTGGGGCATCGTCGCCGGCTGGGTCAACCAGCACTATTCATCGACCGCCACCATGCAGATCAGCGGCATCTGCATGGTGACCTTCGGCCTGGGCGGCACCCTGGGCAACTTGTTGGCCGGGTACATCCGCGAAACGACCGGCTCATTGCAAGGCATTTTCTTCGTGCTAACCGGAGCGTCCTTGCTCCTGGTGGCATTGGCAATCGTCATCTTGCGCGGCGACCGCCAGGCAGCGCTGGCGGCAAAGCTGGCAGCTGCCGAGGCCTGTTGATTTGCGACAAGGGCGGCGCTTGCCCTAAGCGGCTGCGCCGCTGTGAAAGCGGAATTCCTTATCGGGCGTGAGGATCGCCTCGCGCTCGATCTCGGCGAAGTACGCCACCCGCTCATCGATAGGCTCTGCCGAATAGTCGCGCGCCATTTTCAGGTAACCCTGGTAGTGCCGCGCCTCGGACTTGAGCAGCGAGCGATAGAACTGCCCCAGTTCCTCGTCCAGATGTGGCGCCAGGCGAAAGAATCGCTCACAGGAGCGCGCTTCGATAAAAGCCCCGACGATCAGGGTGTCCACCAATTTATGCGGCTCGCTGCTGCGCATGTGTTTGTGCAGGCGCTGGGCATACAGGGCGGCACTGACCGGGCGATAGGCAATGCCGCGCTTTTTCATCAACGCCGCGACCTGCTCGAAATGGCGTAACTCCTCACGGGCCAAACGCGACAAGTTATATTGCAAATCAGCCTTTTCGATATAGCGAAAAAGCAGGGTCAAGGCAGTTGATGCCGCCTTCTTCTCGCAATTGGCGTGATCTATCAGCATTACGTCCTGATTTTGCAAGGCCTGGGCGATCCAGGCGTCAGGCGTTGGGCAGAGCAGAAACGCTTCAATTTCAGGTAACAGTTGCATAGGCTCACGAAATTCGATGGCCGCCTCGGCGGGCGGGCAGGCAGGGCCGGCCATTATACGAATGGCGGCGCGAACAGCCAGCCACGCCGTTGATACCGGTCAACAACACGCTGCTGTTGCTGCATCTATGCTGCACTTATAGTAGTTACAGTAGTAGCTAGGACAGCAGTCACGAGTCACAAACACATCGGACGGAGACGAGCATGCAAGCCATTCGCAATATTTTAGTGGTCATGGAACCAGAACGACCCGAAGGCTTGGCACTCAAGCGGGCCAAATTGATCGCTGGCGTGACGCAATCGCACCTGCACTTGCTGGTCTGCAGCAAGAAGCATGAGCACTCGGCCTATCTTAGCGACCTGTGCGCCACGCTCGACAAGGAAGGTTACAGTACCTCCAGCCAGCAGGCCTGGCATGAGAACCTGCACCAGACCATCATCACCGTGCAGCAGGCCGAAGGCTGTGGTTTGGTGATCAAGCAGCACTTTCCCGACAATCCGCTGAAAAAAGCCCTGCTCACCCCGGACGACTGGAAACTCTTGCGCTATTGCCCGGCCCCGGTGCTGATGGTGAAAACCGACAAACCCTGGACTGGCGGCACCATACTGGCTGCGGTCGATGTCGGTAACGCCGACGGTGAGCACCGCACCCTGCACAACAGCATCATCAACCACGGCTACGACATCGCCGCGCTGGCCAAGGCCGACCTGCACGTAATCAGCGCCCACCCCGCGCCGATGCTGTCGGCCGCAGACCCGACCTTTCAGTTGAAAGAGACCATCGAGGCGCGCTACCGCAATGAGTGCAAGGCCTTCCAGGCCGAATACGACATCGCCGAGGAGCGCCTGCATGTTGCCGAAGGCCCGGCCGACGTACTGATCCCCCAGGTCGCTCATCAACTGAATGCCGCCGTGACCGTGATCGGCACAGTGGCTCGCACCGGCCTGTCCGGGGCGCTGATCGGCAATACTGCTGAGGTCATCCTCGACGCGCTGGACTGCGACGTCCTGGTGCTCAAACCCGACGACATCATCGCCCACCTGGAGGAGCTGGTGTCACAGCACTAGGGCTCCATCGGTGAGGTTTGGGGCGCGGCGATCTCGCTAGCAGCCGTTGGCTGCTGCTTCGCTACGCTACGTTTCTCGGCTGTTTTCGCCGGGGTGCCTAGCCCTTCTGTCTGCTTCGCCTGCGTTTGCACCGGCAAGGTAGGAGTTTGTGAAAAAACTCCCGCCTACTGCGACCGCCTCCAAACGCCCGCCGTGGCGTTACGCTACGTGAAAAGCAGGGTCATTTAGCTCACTAAACTCCCTTACTTTCGCGTAGCGTGCCTTGCTCTTCAGAGGTTGCTTCAGAGCAGCGGCTTGAGTGTCGGCCAAACGTTTTCCAGTATCCGAGACTGGGCTTCGACAGTTGGGTGAATACCATCGCTCTGCATCATCGAAGGCACGCCCCCTATGCCCTCCAGCAGAAAAGGCACCAAGGTCGCACCGGTCTCACTGGCCACCCTGGGGAACACTTCGGCAAAAGCAGTCGTATAGCGCTGCCCGTAATTGGGCGGCAGTTTCATCCCCAAAATCAGCACCTCGGCCCCCGCCTTCTGCGACTGCTGAACCATGGACGCAAGATTCTGTTGCAATTGCGCGGGGGGCTGGCCACGCAGGCCATCGTTGCCGCCCAGTTCCAGAATCACCAGGCTCGGCCGATGCTCGGCAAGCAGTCCAGGCAGCCGCGCGGCGCCGCCTGCACTGGTGTCGCCACTGATCGAGGCATTCACCACCTGGTGTTGATAACCCTGCTCGGCCAGGCGTTTTTCCAGCAATGCGACCCAGCCCTGCCGGGTATCCAGGCCGAAAGCCGCGCTGATACTATCGCCAACGACCAGCACGGTGTCCGCCAGCGCGAGCTGCCCCCAGCACAACAGGGTAAAAATCGCACTCATTAACCCTGCACGCATTGGATTCTCCATGAGCTCAAGCATTCTTACCGCCCGCAACCTTAGCAAAGTGGTTGCCAGCGCGGAAGGCGAGTTGACCATACTCCATGACCTGTCCCTGGCGCTGAACAGGGGCGATAGCCTGGCCATTGTCGGCAGCTCCGGTTCGGGCAAATCCACCCTGCTCGGCCTGCTCGCCGGCCTCGATCTGCCGAGCAACGGCACTGTCGCCTTGGCCGGCCACGACCTGGCCGCACTGGATGAAGACCAGCGCGCGCGGATACGCGCCGAGCATGTCGGCTTCGTGTTTCAATCGTTCCAGTTGCTCGACAGCCTCAATGCCCTGGAAAACGTCATGCTGCCGCTCGAGCTGGAAGGCCATGCCGATGCCCGCCAGCGCGCCCATGCCCTGCTCGAGCGGGTCGGCCTGGGCCAGCGTTTGACCCACTATCCGCGCCAGCTCTCCGGCGGCGAACAGCAGCGCGTGGCGATTGCCCGCGCCTTCGTCGCCGAACCCGACGTGCTGTTCGCCGACGAGCCCACCGGCAACCTCGACAGCCACACCGGTGAACGCATCAGCGACCTGCTCTTTGAGCTTAACCGCGAGCGCGGGGCGACCCTGGTGCTGGTCACCCACGACGAGCGCCTGGCCCATCGTTGTCAGCGCCTGATCCGCCTCGAAGGCGGCCACCTGGTCGACCACGTGGAACCCTGATGACCCACTTGCCGTTGGCCCGACTGCTCTCCCTGGCGACCCGCCAACTGTTGCGCGACGCCCGCGCCGGCGAGTTGCGCGTGCTGTTCTTCGCCCTGCTGGTCGCAGTCGCCGCCAGCACCGCGATCGGCTACTTCAGCGCGCGGTTGAACGACGGCATGCTGATGCGGGCGACCGAGTTCCTCGGCGCCGACCTGCTGCTCAGCGGCAGTACGCCCGCCGCTCCGGAACAGGTCAGTCAGGGCAAACAGTTGGGTCTGGAGCACTCCCAGGTGGTCGAGTTCTCCAGCGTGATCGCCAGCGATGCCGGCATCCAACTGGCCAGCGTCAAAGCCGCCGACAGTGCCTACCCACTGCGCGGCCAGCTGAAAAGCGCCGCTGAACCCTACGCAGCCGAGCAAACCGGTCCTGGCCCGCAACCCGGCGAGGCCTGGGCCGAGGCACGCCTGTTCGCCGCGCTGGAGTTGAGCGTCGGCGACACCATCGAAGTCGGCTCGAAACCCCTGACCCTGCGCCGGGTCCTGACCTACGAGCCGGATCGTGCCGGCGACTTCTACAGCCTGACCCCGCGCGTACTGATGCACCTGGATGACCTGGCCGCCACCGGAGTGGTGCAGCCTGGCAGCCGGGTACGCTACCGCGAACTCTGGCGTGGTACGCCGCAGGCTCTGGGCGCTTACCGACAGGTAATCGGCACGAAGCTGGCGGCCAACCAGCGCCTCGAGGATGCCCGCGACGGCAATCGGCAAATCGGCAGCGCCCTGGGTCGCGCCGAACGCTACCTGAACCTCGCCAGCCTGGCGGCCGTGCTGCTCGCCGGGGTAGCGGTGGCCCTTTCGGCCGCGCGCTTCGCCGCCCGACGCTTCGATACCAGTGCCTTGCTGCGTTGCCTGGGACTGTCGCGCAACCAGGCACTGGGCCTGTTCGGCCTGCAACTGGCCCTGCTCGGGCTCGGCACCAGCCTGATCGGCGCCCTGCTCGGTTGGCTGGCCCAGCATGGCCTGTTCTACCTGTTGCAGGGCCTGCTACCGGCGCAGATCCCGGCTGGCGGTTTATGGCCCGCACTGGCTGGCATCGCCACCGGCCTGGTCGCTCTCGCCGGCTTCGCCCTGCCGCCACTGGCCGCCCTCGGCCGGGTGCCGCCGCTACGCGTGCTGCGCCGCGACCTGCTGCCCGTGCCCGCCAGCTCCTGGCTGGTGTATGGCGCCGCCCTGTTCGCCCTCGGCCTGATCATGTGGCGCCTGAGTCTGGACCTGCAACTGACCTTCGTCCTGCTCGGCGGCGGCCTGATTACCGCCCTGCTGCTCGGCGGCCTGCTCCTGCTCGGCCTGCAAAGCCTGCGCCGCCTGCTGGCCCGTTCCTCGCTGCACTGGCGCCTGGGGCTCGGCCAGCTGCTCCGCCACCCCTTGGCCGCCGCCGGGCAAGCCCTGGCATTCGGCCTGATCCTGCTGGCCATGGCCTTGATCGCCCTGCTGCGCGGCGAACTGCTCGACACCTGGCAGGACCAGTTGCCCGAGCAGGCACCCAATCATTTCGCCCTGAATGTCTTACCGGCCGACAAGGATGCGTTCGCCGCGCGCCTGGCCGAACTCTCGCCCCATCCGGCCCCGCTCTACCCGGTTGTACCCGGACGCCTGACCCTGATCAACGGCGAGCCGGTGCGGCAGATCGTCAGCAAGGAATCCCAGGGCGAGCGCGCCATTCGCCGCGATCTCAGCCTGACCTGGGCGGCCGATCTGCCCGAGGGCAATCAGTTGCTCGCCGGCGACTGGTGGAGTGCGTCCAGCGACGACTTGCCAGGGGTCTCGGTCGAGTCGGAGCTGGCCGAAAGTCTGCAGCTCAAGCTCGGCGACCGCTTGCGTTTCAATGTCGGCGGCCTCGACCGCGACGCCCGGGTCAGCAACCTGCGCGAAGTTGACTGGAACAGCTTCCAGCCCAACTTCTACATGATCTTCGAACCCGGCACCCTGCAGGATCTGCCGGTCACCTACCTGACCAGCTTCTACCTCCCCCCCCAACAGGAACGACGCCTGGTCGAACTGTCGCGGGCCTTTCCCGCGGTCACCCTGCTGCAGGTCGAAGCCTTGCTCGCGCAGCTGCGCAGCATCCTGGCCCAGGTCACTCTGGCCATCGAATTCGTCTTGCTGTTCGTCCTCGCCGCCGGTCTGGCCGTGCTGTTCGCCGGCTTGCAGGCCACCCTGGACGAGCGCATCCGCCAGGGCGCCTTGCTCCGCGCGCTGGGTGCCGAGCGCAAATTGCTGGTCCAGGCGCGGCGGGCCGAGTTCGCCCTGCTTGGGGCAATCAGCGGCCTGCTGGCAGCCATCGGTTGCGAACTGATCAGCTTCCTGCTCTACCGCTACGCCTTCGATCTGGCCTGGCACGCCCACCCCTGGCTGTTGCTCCTGCCCGCGATAGGCGCGCTGCTGGTGGGTGGCGCTGGCGTGCTCGGTACTCGCCGAGCGTTGAATGTCAGCCCGCTGACGGTGCTGCGCGAGGGCTGATAGACTCGCCATTCATTCGCCAGTCAGCAGCCCCATGAGTCGCTATCGTCCACCCCGCTCCGCCGGCACGCCACTGATCACCCCCGAAGGCGAGGCGCGCCTGCGCGCCGAGCTGCACGAGCTCTGGCACGTTCGCCGGCCCCAGGTCACCCAATCGGTCAGTGAAGCGGCGGCGCAAGGCGATCGCTCGGAGAACGCCGAATACACCTATGGCAAGAAAATGCTGCGCGAGATCGACAGTCGTGTGCGCTTTCTCACTAAACGCCTGGAAAGCTTGAAAGTGGTCAGCAGCCGCCCCGGCGATGCCGACAAGGTGTATTTCGGCGCCTGGGTCACCCTCGAAGACGAGGACGGCAACGAGTCACGCTATCGCATCGTCGGTCCGGACGAGCTGGAGCTGAAACTCAACCTGATCAGCATCGACTCGCCCCTGGCCCGCGCCCTGATCGGCAAAGCCCTGGACGCCGAAGTCCGGGTGGCAACCCCGACCGGCGAGAAGACCTGGTATGTGATCGCCATCGATTACCCGTAACTGCGGACGCCGCTCAACGCCGGGTAATCAAGCCCTGCCTGGCGACCCGCGTCAACTCACGGATGGCGTCGTGCAGATGCTCGGCGCTGGGTGCTTGCAGCACCGCCATATCGAAGCTGTCGCTGGCGAAACGCGCCAACGCCTGATGGTCATCGACGAAGTGGATCAGGAAGGCCCGCGGCCCGCCCCAACGCTTGGGCCAGCCGTCGAGATAGCGCAGCAGGGTCGGCTGGTGACTGCCGCCGAGGAGAATTTTCGGGTTGCGCTGGCTCAGCCCGGAAGTGATCGGGGCCAAACGAATCAGCGGTTGGGGGCAACTCATGCTCATGTCTCCGCCTCAGAAATCCCGCCGGGCAGGTGAGAGGCGACACCGAACCAGCGCTTTAGCGGTATTTCGAAGCCTCCGCAGAGTACTTCTCAGAGCCTTGCAATCTGCAAGTGACTCGGCGCCCCGCAAGTAGCTGTTTAAATCGGCGCATGGGTCGGCATCCTAGAGAAGCCTGCGCAATACTGTCAAGACAGCGCCCCGCATGGAAACCGGACAGCATGAAAGACGATGTTCTGCGCCTGTTCTTCGCCCTGGGTTGCCCGCCTGAACTGACCGAGGCCATCGCCACCTGGCGCAGCAGCCTGAACGTGCACGGCCGTCCAGTCGCCGCGGCCAACCTGCACCTGACCCTGGCCTTTCTCGGCCAGCAGCCGCGCGCCCGCGTTGCGCAGCTGCAAGGCCTGGCGGACGGTTTGCGCGCCAAGGCCTTCGAGCTGCATCTGGATCGCCTCGGGCGGCATCGCAACGGCTTGCTGTACCTGGCCCCGAGCCACACGCCCGAGGCATTGCTGGAGTTGGTCGAGCAGCTGAACAACAACCTGCGCAGCGCCGCGATTCAGCTGGAAAGCCGACCTTTTCGCGCCCACCTCAGCCTGCTGCGCCATTGCCCCCAGCTCCCAATCGACGCCCCTCCCTCTTTCGCTTGGCCGGTGAGCCGGTTTTCCCTGTTCGCCTCCGAGCAGAACACGCGCGGCACCCATTATCGGCCGTTGCACACCTGGCCATTGCGGCACGGCGACCTGGACTGACCTTTCACAGCGTCCCTGGTGAGCCGCACCTGGTGTCTGGCTACTCAAGAAAAATGCCGCATTCCCTTGGCAGGAAGCGGCATTCTTCTGAACCTGATCCCAGCTCCTCCTTCCTAGGAGGCGATTTGCCTGTCCAGCGACAGTTTGCCTGCCCCCTCGACCAGTATGGCCAGGCTAATGGCCAGCAGGGCCAAAGCGAATTCATAGCCATTGTTGCTCATGAAAAAGCCGTTGCTCAAATGCACGGTGACAATCGCCACCAGCATGGTCACCGCCAACAGTGCCGCCGCCGGACGCGCCAGCAGACCGATTATCAGCGCCAGGCCGCCGAAGAACTCGGCGCTGCCGGCCAGCAAGGCCATCAGATAGCCCGGCGCCAGACCGATACTCTCCATCCACTGGGCCACGCCCGCCAGGCCATGCCCGCCGAACCAGCCGAACAACTTCTGCGAACCATGTGCAGCGAAGGTCAGGCCAGCGATGATGCGCACAATGGCCAGGCCGTAACCGGCTTGAGTGGCAACGACAGATTTGATCAGAGTGTTCATGGCTTGCAATCCTTGTGTGTGGGTTGATGGAGCCAAGACTAAACCAATTAACCGATATTAAAAGCCGATAAAACCGCTAATTAATATCGTATAAATAGATCACTCTCGTGCACTAATCACTGCTTCCTGCGGTTCCAGCAGATAGCGCTCGCGGTCATAGGCGAGGTAGTACTTGTTCACGCTATTTACATAACTGACCACCCCCATGCCAACCTGCTCCATGGCGATCCGCTCGACCTGGAAGAACCACTGATTGGCATTCAGGCCACGCCGGCGCGCCTCGGCGCGCATGCTCTGCACCCGCTGCGGCCCCATGTTGTAACCGGCCAGGACGAAGGCCATGCGCTCGCGCTCGTTGAGCTGCGGGCTGTTGAAGAAATTGCGCCGAATCATCGCCAGGTACTTGGCACTGGCCTGCACGTTGTTCTCCAGCACGCCGATATTGCCGACCCCGACACTGCGCGCGGCGGCCGGGGTTATCTGCATCAAGCCGGTGGCACCGCCGACACCCCGCGCAGCCGGATCGAGGGTGGACTCCTTGAACGCCAGCGCCGCCAGGGTCAGCCAATCGAAACCCTGCTGCGCGGCATGCCGTTGCAGTACCGGACGCACCTTCTCCAGGCGTTGGCGCTCGGTTCGCCCAAGCGGGTAATGCACCTTGTACAGGCGCCGATAGACCCGTTGAAACGCGCCATCCAGATCGGCCGGGGCGCGATAGCTCGCCAGGAAGCGGTCGATACTGGCGCCCAGCATCGGTGTTTCACGGCGCAGGTACCAACGCATGTCGCCGTTCCTGGCCAACACCAGATGCGGCTCCAGGCGCAGCTTGGGCATGACCTTGGCCCAACGCTCGGCAATCGGCTGCTCCACCGCGGTGACGCTGTAGATACCGGCCTGCACCATCTCCAGCACATCTTCGACGGCCAGACTGGGGTCGACCCACTCGATGATGATCGGCGGCCGCTTGTTTTGCAGCAGTTTCTGGTTGAACGCCTGCACGGCGGCACCCGCGGCACTACCTGACGCCAAGGCCAGGCTGCGCCCGGACATCTGTTCGAGGCTCTGATAGCGTCGATCGCCCTGGCGCGCCACTACGATCAAGGGGACATTGCTGCTGATCGCCGCACTGGCGCTGACACTGCCGCTACCGCGCAGGTTGAGCAACTCCCCCGGCGCGACCAGATCGCCCTCGCCGCGCTGCAAGGCCGCGAGCAATTGGTCCTTGGCCTTGGGAATGATCTTCAGTTTGAGGGCACGGCCATCGCGGGCATTGCGATTGAGGTACTGCTCGAATGCACGCAGGCGGTGGTATTCCACCCCGATGCTCTGGCCTTTGACTTCACCCGAACTATTACGACTCTGGTTGACCAGCACACGCAGTTCACCGCTGCTGCGAATACTCGCCAGATCACGCGCCTGGCTCGGCTGCCGCACTTCCGGCGGCCCAGCCACACGCGCGGCGGCCGACAACGGCAGCAACAGCAGAAGGCAGAATAAAAGCAGCGGGCGCGACATCGAGTTTCCACGGCAAGGGCGCGTAGCCAGGCCTCATTGGCCGAGTGAGACTACCGCAGCGCTCGCCAAGTTCCAGGAATGCGTGGGCCGCGCAGATTCGCACAGCTCGCTTTCGGATACCAGCCCGATGATTTACTCAACATTACAAAGCAATCATAAGACACTGTAATTTATCGATTTTTTTAAAATAAAAAAGCTCTGTTATGCTGCCATCCCCAGCCCATAGGTCACACCATGCAACTCATCGACATAGGCGTCAACCTGACTCATCCCAGCCTCGCCGGACAGCGTGAGGCTCTGCTCGCCCGGGCCTATGCGGCCGGTGTCTGCCAGTTGCTGCTGACCGGCACCAGTCTGGAGCAAAGCGAACAGGCCCTGGAACTGTGCCGCCGGCTGGATGGGAGCGGCCAGCGCCTGTTCAGCACCGCCGGCATCCACCCGCACGACGCCGGCAGCTGGAACGCCGACAGCGCCAGCCAACTGCGGGCCTTGCTGCGCGAGCCGCAGGTGCGCGCCGTGGGTGAATGCGGGCTCGACTTCAACCGTGATTTTTCGCCGCGGCCACAACAGGAAAAAGTACTCGAAGAGCACCTGGCCCTGGCCGTCGATCTGCAGCTGCCGGTCTTTCTCCATGAGCGCGACGCCGACCAGCGCCTGCTGCAGATCCTGCGCGACTACCGCGATCGCTTGCCGGCGGCGGTAGTGCACTGCTTCACCGGAGACAAGCGCGCCCTGTTCAACTACCTCGACCTCGACCTGCACATCGGCATTACCGGCTGGATTTGCGACGAGCGCCGCGGCACCCACCTGCACCCGCTGGTCAGGGAAATCCCGGCCGGCCGGCTGATGCTGGAAACCGACTCACCCTTTCTGCTGCCGCGCAGCCTGCGCCCGAAGCCGAAAAGCGGTCGCAACGAACCGGCCTTCCTGACCGAAGTGCTCAGGGAGGTGGCGCTGCACCGCAACGAAAGCCTGGAAAGCCTGGCGGCACACAGCAGCGCCTGTGCCCGGCAATTCTTCAACCTGCCGAGCATTGTCGACACAATCACCGAGCGAGAGCAGCGCTGAACGGCCTGCTGCATGACAGCAGCCCCATACTCAACGCCTACAGCCTCGCGAAACACGAGCAGCGCCTTCGTTAAAGTCCACACAGAATCGGTCGTTAACATGGACGGAGCGTCCTGTTGATAGAGATCAACAGGCGCAGGGCAGTTTCGCGAGACAGTAGTGGCACTTTGCCAAACTGCTTTCACCGCTATCAGAAGAAGACATCTATGGGCACTTGGGTTCGCGACCTCTCTCTCAAATACAAATTCTGGGCCGTCAACGCCGTGGCCTTCTTCACCACCCTGCTGCTGGTGCTGTACGCCCTGCAACTCGAACAACAGGTACGCGTCGACGCGGCCAAGAGTGCCGCGCAGACGCAGGCCAGACTCCTGAGTGCCTGGCCGGCGGGTCAGCCGCTGCCTGGCGGAACGCAACTGCTGCAATTTGCCGATGGCCAGACGCCGCCGCTGGCCAACAACCAGGGTGCCAGTCTGAGCCGGGCGCGCGGCTGGGTAGACATGCAGCAGGACCCGCTGTCGACGCATGACAGCCTGATCGGCGCCGAGGTCATCGATCTGGGCCAGGGCCAACGCCTCGCCGTACTGGCCCATGCGCCCAGCCTGACGCAGGTGATCGCCGAGCGCGCGCTGAGTTACGCGCTGGTTGTCGCCCTGTTGATGCTGGCCCTGCTGGCCGCCTCGCAACTGCTGATCCACTTCCTGCTGAGCCATCTCAACACCCTCAAGGATGTGATGCTGCAGGTAGAAAAAAGCGGCGACCTGGCGGCCCGCGTGCCGCTCGACTGCCGTGACGAAGTCGGCCAGATGGCCACGGCCTTCAATGCCATGCAGGCCGGTTACCAACGTGTAGTCGGGATCGTTGCGCAGACCGCTGCACGCCTGGACGAAGGCGCCGAGCGCATGGCGGTAAGCATGCGCGACGTGCGCCAGGGCATGCTCGACCAGCAAAGCGAGACGGAACAGGCCGCCACCGCGATCAACGAGATGTCCACCACCGTGCACCATATCGCTCAGCACACGGCGGACACCCGCGACCAGTCAAAAAACGCCGAGCAGCTGGCCGGCAGCGGCCAGCAAGTGGTCGACCGGGTTGGTCAGTCGATTGCCGGGCTGTCCAGCGGCGTGCAACAGACCGCGCAAATGATCCAGCAACTGGCCGTCGACAGTCAGAAAATCAGTGGCGTCGTCAGCGAGATTCATGGCATTGCCGAACAGACCAACCTGCTCGCCCTCAATGCCGCCATCGAGGCTGCGCGCGCCGGCGAGATGGGCCGCGGCTTTGCGGTGGTGGCCGACGAGGTACGCAATCTGGCCAAACGCGTGCAGGTCTCAACCGATGAAATCACCCTGATGATCACCTCCCTGCAAAGCGGCACCCGCGATGCCGTCGAGTTCATGCAGGAAAGCTCGCTCAAGGCCGACGACTGCGTGCAACAGGCCCACGAAGCAGGCCAGGCACTGCTCGCCATCACCGGCTCGGTGGCGCAGATGCGCGAGAGCAACACCCAGATTGCAGTGGCCGCCGAGCAGCAGAGCCAGGTGGCCGAAGAAATGAACCGCTCCATCGTGAGCATTCGCGACGTCACCGAACAAACCGTCCAGCAAACCACAGGCTCCGCCACCACCAGCTCCGAGCTGGCGGCCTTGGCCGGGGAACTGAACAAGGCCATCCGCCAGCTCAAGCTGTAGCAGCAGGAACATGGATAAAACGTGGCACGCGGTGCAATCCGGGAATCGGCTGCGGATTGCGCTGGAGCTTGGGCGGGTTATGGTGTTTTTTGCCCTGTTTAACCGAACACCGCGACCGTCTGCCGGCTGATCGCCAGCAACTCCCCACGCGGCCCCCACAAGGCGGCGGCGATATGCCCATAGCCGTCGCGGGCGTGTTCGATCTGTGCGCGGTAGAGGCACCAGTCGCGGCTATTCAACGCAGCGACGGGCTGGATGAACTCGATGGTCCAGGTCAACGAACTACCCGGCGCCGGTTTGCTCAAGTGCGCCAGCACTGCCGGCGGCCAGGCATCGACCAGGGCCAGCAGGTGCGCCTCGCTGACAGCCTGAGCCTCGCCCTCCTCGCGCAAGCGCACCCAGCCACCCATTTCCCGCGAGGGATTGTTGCTGAAGGGCATACCGCCGATGCCCCAGCGCATGGCCAGGAAACGAGTGAACGCCGGTGTCACATTGCGCACATAGGTGAGTTCCGGGCAATCCTCGACCGGTTTGATCTGTGGAGCGGGGTCGGCGACGACCTCTATCGCCGACTGGCGTGGCGCACCGAAACTGCCTTGCACCAGGGTCACCACCTGACCGTTCTGCACTGCACGGCCCAACACCTGGCTGACCGCCTTGCCCTCACGCAGCAGCTCGACCTGGAAACTCACCGGCACATCCGGCTCGGCCGGGCCGACGAAAGTGATCGCCAGCGAACGCGGTGGCCGTCCTGCCGGAACCTGAGCACGCATGGACTCATACACCAGCGCGGCCATCAAGCCACCGAAACTGGCCCGCCCCTGCGCCCAGGCGGGCGGAATTACCACGGCCTGCGGGTTGGTGCGAACCGCCTGGAGCAACTCGGAAAAGACCATAACCACCTCAAAGACACCGACAGCGGATGATCTTAGGGGAAATACACGGTGGGGCAAAACGGCGTTCCGGCCAATTGACGCGAGCAAATGGCACTCACTCCATCTCGCCGCACAGTTCCGCCGCCCGCAGCAGCGCGGCGGTCAGGCTGTGCCGCTCCCACTCCTTGAGCACGGCCAAGCGCTGGCGAAACTCCGGTGGCAGCAGGGTCGGCGCCTGCTGAACCAGTTCGCGGCCGGCCTCGCTGAGCAGCAACCACTGGCGCCGGCGATCCTGGTCGTCGCGCTGGCGCTGCAACAGGCCGCGCTCCTCGAGACGATCGAGCATGCCCGAGAGAGTCGCCGCGGTCAGACTGACCCGCCCACTCAGGTCGCTGGCGGTCAAGCGCGCCTCACCGGCCAACACCTGCAGGATCATCAGCTGCATGGGCGTCAGCCCGCCGAAACGGGCCAGGCGCTTGGCATGCACCTCGCCGGCCTGCTGCAGGCGCCTGAGCGCCTGGAAAATCGGCAGATCGAGGGCCACCACAGATGACAAATCTATTTCAGTAGAAACTATTTTATCTGTCATATATGCCTTTAAACCGAGTTATCGCTTTGACATGAAATCATTTATTTGTTTCCCTGTAAAAGGTTCGGCAAGCCCGGACCACTCCCCAACGGACAAACCGGTAAGGAACATATGTGCGGAATAGCTGGAGAACTGCGTTTTGATCAACGCCCGGCCGATTTGGCTGCGGTCGAGCGAATCACCCACCACCTGGCCCCCCGGGGCCCCGATGCCCACGGCTTTCACAGTCAGGGGCCGATCGCCCTCGGCCACCGCCGGCTGAAAATCATGGATCTGGCCGAAGCCTCCGGCCAACCGATGGTCGACAGCGAGCTCGGCCTGTCGATGGTATTCAATGGCGCCATCTACAACTACCCGGAACTGCGTGCCGAGCTGCAAGGCCTCGGCTACCGTTTCTTCTCCGGTGGCGACACCGAGGTGCTGCTCAAGGGTTATCACGCCTGGGGCACGGACCTGCTGCCCAGGCTCAACGGCATGTTCGCCTTCGCCGTGTGGGAACGTGACAGCCAGCAACTGTTCATCGCCAGGGATCGTCTTGGGGTCAAACCCTTGTACCTGTCGCGCACCGGCCAGCGCCTGCGCTTCGCCTCAACCCTGCCGGCCCTGCTGCAAGGCGGCGATATCGGCAAGACCCTCGATCCCATCGCGCTCAACCACTACCTGAATTTTCATGCCGTGGTGCCGGCGCCACGCACCATCCTCGCCGGCGTGGAGAAACTGCCGGCAGCCAGCTGGATGCGCATCGACGCCCAGGGCAACTGCGAACAGCAGACCTGGTGGAACCTGGAGTTCGGCCCGCGCCGCGATGAAATCGCCTTCGACCTGGAGGACTGGTGCGAACGCGTGCTCGACGGCATGCGCGAGGCGGTGTCGATCCGCCAGCGTGCGGCGGTGGAAGTCGGCGTGCTGCTGTCCGGCGGGGTCGACTCCAGCCTGCTGGTCGGCCTGCTGCGCGAGGCCGGAGTGGAACAGCTGTCGACCTTCTCCATCGGCTTCGAGGATGGCGGCGGCGAGCGCGGCGACGAGTTCCAGTATTCCGACCTGATCGCCGAGCGCTTCACGACCCGCCACCACCAGCTGCGCATCGGCGAGAACGAGATCCTCGAACAACTGCCCGCCGCCTTCCGCGCCATGAGCGAGCCGATGGTCAGCCACGACTGCATCGCCTTCTACCTGCTGTCGCGCGAGGTGGCCAAGCACTGCAAGGTGGTGCAAAGCGGCCAGGGCGCCGACGAACTGTTCGCCGGCTATCATTGGTATCCGCTGGTGGACGGTGCCGCAGATGCCTTCGCCGCCTACCGCCAGGCATTCTTCGACCGCGACCACGACGAGTACGCCGCCTGCGTGCAGCCCGCATGGCTGACCGACGACTGTGCCGGCGAGTTCGTTCGCCAGCACTTTGCCCAGCCCGGCGCCATTGCCGCGGTGGACAAGGCGTTACGCCTGGACAGCACGGTGATGCTGGTCGACGATCCGGTCAAGCGGGTCGACAACATGACCATGGCCTGGGGTCTGGAGGCGCGCACGCCGTTCCTCGACTACCGCCTGGCCGAGCTGTCCGCGCGCATTCCCGCACGTTTCAAACTGCCCAACAGCGGCAAGCACGTGCTCAAGGAAGCGGCGCGCCAGGTGATTCCCGCCGAGGTGATCGACCGTCAGAAAGGCTACTTCCCGGTGCCCGGCCTCAAGCACCTGGAAGGCGCAACGCTGGGCTGGGTGCGCGAGCTGCTGGTCGACCCGAGCCAGGATCGCGGGCTGTTCAACCCGGCCATGCTCGACCGCCTGCTGACCGACCCGCACGGCCAGCTCACGCCGTTGCGCGGTTCCAAGCTGTGGCAGCTGGCGGCGCTCAACCTGTGGCTGAGCGAGCAAGGCCTGTAACGCGTAGGGTGGATGTAAAAAGCGACATCCACCCTACAGAGCTCCCCTGTGGAGCGCGTGCCGTCGCCGTAGCCCGGACGCCATCCGGGGATGTCACGACCCCATTCACGACCCGGAACCAATCCGGGCGCTGCAGATAGCAAAGGACACTTCGCCAATGCGCGCCACTGCCTTCAATCAACGTCTTCTACGCGGCCAGTCGCCCTCCTACGAGCGCCTGCAAGCCCGCTTCGCCGAGGATCACGGGACCGAACCCTGCCAACCCCTGGCCGTGCATTGCGGCTGGGGCCGCCTGCTGATCGGCCATACCTACCCCGATGCCGCCGAACTGGCGCACGAACTGCTGGCCGAGCGAGCGGGCGAGCGCGATATCGCCCTGTACGTCGCCGCCCCGCAGCAGGTGCTGGCGCAGGCGCCGCAGCAATTATTCCTCGATCCCTCGGACACCCTGCGCCTGTGGTTCAGCGACTACCGCCCGGCGCACAGCGGCTTTCGCGGCTACCGCATCCGCCGCGCGCAGAATCCCGAGGACTGGCAGGCGATCAACTGCCTGTACCAGATGCGCGGCATGCTGCCGCTCGACCCGGGCAAACTCACCCCACGCCATCAGGGCGGGCCGGTGTACTGGCTGGCCGAGGACGAGGACAGCGGCACGGTGATCGGCAGCGTCATGGGCCTCAACCACCACAAGGCCTATCGCGACCCGGAACACGGTAGCAGCCTCTGGTGCCTGGCAGTCGACCCGCGCAGCAGCAGGCCCGGGGTCGGCGAAGTGCTGGTGCGCCACTTGGTCGAACACTTCATGAGCCGCGGCCTGAGCTACCTCGACCTGTCGGTGCTGCACGACAATCGCCAGGCCAAGGGACTCTACGCCAAGCTGGGCTTTCGCGAGCTGCAGACCTTCAGCATCAAGCGCAAGAACAGCATCAACCAGCCGCTGTTCCTCGGTCCCGGTCCCGAGGCGGACCTCAATCCCTACGCGCGGATCATCGTCGACGAAGCCCTGCGCCGCGGCATCGAAGTGCAGGTGGACGATGCTGAAGCAGGACTGTTCACCCTCAGCCACGGCGGCCGGCGCATCCGCTGCCGCGAATCGCTGAGCGACCTGACCAGCGCGGTGAGCATGACCCTGTGCCAGGACAAGCGTCTGACCCACCGCGCCCTCAGCCGCGCCGGCCTGAGCCTGCCGGCCCAGCGCCTGGCCGGCAGCGCCGAAGAGAACGCGGCCTTCCTCGTCGAGCATGGCAGCCTGGTGGTCAAGCCGGTGGACGGCGAACAGGGCCAGGGCGTGGCGGTCGATCTGCGCAGCCCGGCCGAGGTGCAGGACGCCATCGAGCGCGCCCAGGTCTTCGACAGCCGGGTGCTGCTGGAAAGCTTCCACGAGGGTCTCGACCTGCGCATCCTGGTGATCGGCTTCGAGGTGGTCGCCGCCGCCATCCGCCGCCCGGCCGAAGTCATCGGCGACGGCCGTCACTGCATCGGCGACCTGATCGACGCCCAGAGCCGCCGCCGCCAGGCCGCCACCGGCGGCGAGAGCCGCATCCCCAAGGACGCCGAGACTCTGCGCACCCTTCATGCCGCCGGCGTCGACTATGCCAGCGTGCTGCCCCAGGGCCAGCGCCTGGCCGTGCGCAAGACCGCCAACCTGCACACCGGCGGCTGCCTCGAGGACGTCACCGCGATTCTCCACCCGGCGCTGGCCGACGCGGCGGTCAAGGCCGCGCGCGCCCTGGACATCCCGGTGGTCGGCCTCGACCTGCTGGTGCCGGCAGCCGACCAGCCCGACCACGTGTTCATCGAAGCCAACGAGCGCGCCGGCCTGGCCAACCACCAGCCGCAACCGACCGCCGAGCGCTTTATCGACCTGCTGTTCCCGCTCAGCCAGGTGGATTGAGCCTCGGTTGAGTTGTACGGCGCAGTCCGGAGCGGGTAGATAGCGGATCAGGTGCATGCGGCAGGCCGCTCCGACCAATTTCGCAAGGAGACGTTAATGCAGAAACTCCCCGAACCGGATCTCGCTTACCTGCAGAGGATCCTCCTGGAAATGCTCGCCATTCCCAGCCCTACAGGTTTCACCGACACCATAGTGCGCTACGTCGCCGAGCGTCTGGAAGAGATCGGCATCCCCTTCGAGATGACCCGCCGCGGCACCATCCGCGGCACCTTGAAAGGCAAGCAAAGCAGCCCGGATCGCGCGGTGTCGGCCCACCTAGACACCATAGGTGCGATTGTCCGCGAGCTGAAAGACAGCGGTCGCCTGGGTCTGGCCCCGGTGGGCTGCTGGTCGAGCCGCTTCGCCGAAGGCAGCCGGGTCAGCGTATTCACCGATCACGGGGTGATCCGCGGCAGCGTGCTGCCGCTGCTGGCCTCGGGACATGCCTTCAATACCGAGGTGGATCAACTGCCGATCAGTTGGGATCACGTCGAACTGCGCCTGGACGCCTACGCCAGCACCCGCGCCGACTGCGAGTCACTGGGCCTCTCGGTGGGCGATTTCGTGGCCTTCGATCCATTGCCGGAGTTCACCGACAGCGGCCACATCAGCGCCCGCCACCTGGATGACAAGGCCGGCGTCGCCGCCCTGCTCACGGCGCTCAAGGCCATCAAGGAAAGTGGCCTGGAAGCGGAAATCGACTGCCATCCGCTGTTCACCATCACCGAGGAAGTCGGCTCCGGCGCCGCCGCCGTGCTGCCCTGGGATGTCAGCGAGTTCGTCGGCATCGACATCGCCCCGGTCGCGTCCGGCCAGCAGTCCAGCGAGCACACGGTCAGCGTGGCCATGCAGGACTCCGGCGGTCCCTACGACTATCACCTGTCCAGGCACCTGCTGCACCTGGCCGGCGCCAACGAGATCCCGGTGCGCCGCGATCTGTTCCGCTACTACCACAGCGACACGCAGTCGGCCGTCACCGCCGGCCATGACATCCGTACCGCCTTGCTGGCCTTCGGTTGCGATGCCACCCACGGCTACGAACGCACCCATATCGACAGCCTGGCGGCACTCACCCGGCTGCTCGGCGCCTACCTGCTCAGCCCGCCGGTGTTCGCCAGCGACGCGCAACCGGCCCAGGGTTCGCTGGAGCGCTTCAGCCATCAGCTGGAACACGATGCGCAGATGGCAAGCGATACCCGCGTGCCGACCGTCGACAGCCTGCTCGGCCAGCGCGACAAGGACGCTTGAAGGCCCGCCCACATCCGGGCAAAGTGGCCGACTGGGGATGTTGGCGCGGCCTGTTTCACGCGCCCCAATCACGATAATGGGGGGGCGCGGGATGCCGCGGATGTGCCTGGCGCTGCTGTTGCTCTGTCTTTGTGGCCCAACCTGGGCGTTATTACCCGCGGAGCTGGACAGGCCGGAACTGCGCCTGTCCCTCGGCGCCAGCATGGGCTACCTGCAAGACCCACAGGGCAACCTGACCCTCGAACAGGTCAGCGCCCTGGACGACGAACGCTTCGAACGGATTCAGGGCGACCACGCCAACCTCGGCAAGAACCCTTCGGTCTGGTGGTTCAAGGTGCGCCTGCACAACAGCCTGACGCAGGATCTGAGCGGCTATCTGGAAGCCAATTACCCGCTGCTCGATCATATCCGGATCTACCTGAGCGGCAGCGACGGTAATTGGCGCATGCAGGAGAGTGGCGACCGCTACCCCTTCACCCAGCGTCCGGTGCAGGTGCGCAACTTCTGGTTTCCGGTAACCCTGCCCCCGGGCGACAACAGCCTGCTGGTACGCGTGGATACCAGCAGCACGGTATTCGTGCCGCTATACTTCAGCACCCACAACGCCAGCGCGGCCGCCCAGGAAAACCTCATGGGCATCAACGGTGCCTTCTACGGCGTGCTGTTCGCGATGTTCTGCTACAACCTGTTCCTGTTTATCTCGCTACGCGAATCGGCCTATTTCTGGTACCTGGTCTACAGCCTGAATATCGGCCTGTTCAGCGCCAGCTTCGACGGCATGCTGTTCAAATTGCTGCCGCACTACGTCGGCCTGCAGTCGATCGGCATCTACATCCTGATGTTCCTCCACTGCCTGAGCGCCAGCCAGTTCAGCCGCCATTTCCTGCATACCCGGCAGCACTTCCCACGCCTCGACCTGGGCCTGCGCCTGTTCATGCTGGCCACCCTCGGCTGCCTGCTGTCGCTGCCGCTGATCGGCCTGCAGGCCTGGAATATCCTGGCCAGCCTGACCGTGCTGGCGGTCTCCCTGGTGCTGCTGCTCAGCGGCGCCCATGTCTGGCGCCGGGGCTTGCGTTACGGCTCCTACTACATCCTCGCCTGGGGCATTCTGCTGGCCTCGTTCATCATCGCCACCTCGGGTTCGCTGGGGGTCGAACTGTTCGGCCTGTACGGCGCCGCGGTGGTCAAAGTCGGCGTGACCATCGAACTGATCACCCTGTCCATCGGTCTGGCCGATCGCATCAACAGCCTCAAGGAGGAAGGCTTCCGCTCGCGTCGCGCCGCCGAACAGGCGGAGATCGAAAACCAGGCCAAGAGCCGCTTCCTGGCCATGATGAGCCACGAGATCCGCACTCCGCTCAACGGCGTGCTGGGCATGCTGCAACTGCTGCGCGAAACCTCGCTGGATCGCAGCCAACGCTTCTATGTCGACACCATCTCCAGCTCCGGCAGCTCCTTGATGGCGGTGATCAACGACATCCTCGACTACGCACGGATCGAATCCGGCAAGCTCAGCCTGGAACACATCGACTTCGACCTCGAACAGCTGACCTCCGACACCCTCAGCCTGTTCACCGGGCAAGCGCTGGACAAACAGTTGCGCCTCTACATCAGCCTGGATGCGGGCGTGCCGCGCTGCATCCGCGGCGATCCGACCCGGGTCAAGCAGGTGCTGATGAACCTGCTGAGCAACGCCCTGAAGTTCACCGACACGGGTCATGTCGCGGTAAATATCTGCCGCCGCAGCGACTCGCTCGGCCAGGCTCATCTGCTGTTCTCGGTAAGCGACAGCGGCGCCGGCATTGACCCGCAGAATCAAGCCAGGCTCTTCGAGTCCTTCTCCCAGGGCGACTCCAGCACCACCCGGCGCTATGGCGGCAGCGGCCTGGGCCTGGCCATCAGCAAGGAACTGGTGGAAATGATGCACGGCCGCATCGAAGTTCAGAGCACGCCAGGCCAGGGCACGTGCTTCGCCTTCGACATCCCTCTCGACGACCAGGCAGGCGAAGCCGATGCCCTGGGCCTGCTGCTCAAGGGCCGCGCCGCCCTGCTCTGCTCGCTCGACAGCCTCGGCCTGGGCGCCCTGAGCCGCCTGCTCGGACGCTGGGGCATGCGTACCGAACACTGCCAAAACCCGGACAAGTTGCACATCTACCTGGAAGACTTCGCCGTCGCGCCACTGCTGGTGCTGATGTCGCCCTGGCCCGGCAGCGCCAGCCACTGGCTGGACTCGCTGGCCCCGTACCTGCAACCCGGCCAGCGCATCTTGCTGCTCTGCCCGCCGCAGCAATGCCAGCAACTGCCAACCAGCACCAGCCTGCGCCTGCTCAGCCTGGCGCAACCGCTGACGGTCAGCGCCCTGCGTGCCACGCTGGTCGAACTCTATGCAGAACCCCGCGCCGAAGTGCGCAGCCTGCCGCGTGCCGCACGCCCCGGCCCGGAGGCAGCCCCATGCATCCTGGTCGCCGAAGACAACCCGGTTAACCAGCTGGTGGTGCAAGGCTTGCTGAAGAAACGCGACTATAACGTGCGCCTGGTGACCAATGGACTGGCCGCACTCAACGAATACCAGCGCGACCCGGCGGCGATACAACTGATCCTGATGGACTGTGAAATGCCGGTCATGGACGGCTTCGCAGCGACCGATAAAATTCGCCAGCTGGAGCGGCAGCAGAAGCTCGCGGCGGTGCCCATCCTCGCCCTGACCGCGCACACCCTCGACGAACACCGCCAGCATGGCATGGATGTCGGTATGGACGACTTTCTCGGCAAGCCACTGGACAGCGCCCAGCTCTACGCCACCCTCGAGCGTTATCTGCTCGGGCAGACACTCGATAACTAAGGAACACGCCCCAACAGCACCCACTCACCCCCCATGAGGGCAGTTTCAGCAGCGAAAATAGTCGCACCCCACCCAGACCGAGGCAAGCAACCAATCGCACCCGCCGCAAACTTCTGTGGGAGGCAAGCCCTCCAAGCTTCGCGGATAAATCCGCGCCTACAAGAGTCGCTGCGCACAACTGCGAACCGCGAAGGCGGCCGGTGCCCCACCACTCGGACTCTGTTGCTCTTCTGAACGAACAGCTAACTGAGGCCTAGCCATTCTCAACAGACCAGCAGCCATGGCCAGCACGCCCAGGGCGCGTTAGCATCGCCGCTGCGTTCTGGAGAAACGAACCGTGCTGATCCCCGCATCCCTGCTCGAAGCCGACACCCTCACCCACCTGATCGAAGACTTCGTCACCCGCGAGGGCACCGACAACGGCGATGAAACCCCACTGCAGACCCGCGTCCAACGGGTGCGCCGCGCCCTCGACCAAGGCGAGGCGGTCATCGTCTTCGACCCGCAAAGCCAGCAATGCCAGTTGGCCCTGAAGCGCGACGTACCCAAGGAGTGGCTGCAAGCGCTCTACGAGTGACAGGCGCATCAGCCCGTTCGGGCGTGATGCGCTTCTGGTTTGCAACCTAGGTCGTAGGGCGGCCTGGGCGCCGTCCGCTCGCAGCGCAGCACAGCGACAGCCCGCCAGACGAACCATCGGTGCACTGCCTGAGTCCATATACACCCTGATCGCGAGGTGCCCGAAGCATCGAGGCAGCGCCTAGCGCGTCACGTCAAGATGCCCGCCAGCCGCTCTCAGCCTTGCGCGGTCAAACGCCAGGCACGGTGGATTTTCGGGTTGCGGGCGAAGTCCGGATCCAGGGTCGCGGCGCTGATTTCCTCCACTCCGTAGCGTGCCGCCAGCCCTTCATCGAGCTGGAACTTGCGGAAGTTGTTGGAGAAATACAGCACCCCGCCCGGCGCCAGACGGGCCATGGCCAGGTCGAGCAACTGCACATGGTCGCGCTGGATGTCGAACACGCCGTCCATGCGCTTGGAGTTGGAGAAGGTCGGCGGGTCGATGAAGATCAGCTCGTACTCGCCGCGATCCTCCTCCAGCCAGCTCATCACATCGGCCTGCTCCAGCCTGTTCTTGTCCGAGAAGCCATTGAGCGACAGGTTGCGCCGCGCCCAGTCCAGGTAGGTCTTCGACAAATCGACGCTGGTGGTGCTGCGCGCGCCGCCCTTGGCCGCATGCACGGTCGCGGTGGCGGTGTAGCAATACAGGTTGAGGAAGCGCTTGCCGGCGGCCTCACGCTGGATGCGCAGGCGCAACGGTCGGTGATCGAGGAACAGCCCGGTATCCAGGTAGTCGGTGAGGTTGACCAGCAGCTTCACCCCGCCTTCGCCGACCTCCACGAACTGGCCCTGGGTGGCCTGGCGCTGGTACTGCTTGGTGCCGCTCTGACGCTCACGGCGCTTGATCACCACCTTGCTCTTGTCGACGCCCAGCGTTTGCGGAAGCGCGGCTATGGCGTCAAACATACGAGCCTTGGCTTTCTCGGGATCAATTGACTTGGGTGCGGCATATTCCTGCACATGCACCCAATCACCATACAAATCCACCGCCATGGAATATTCCGGCATATCGGCGTCGTACAGGCGATAGCAGTCGACGCCTTCCTTGCGTGCCCATTTACCCAGCTGCTTGAGGTTTTTTTGCAGGCGATTGGCGAACATCTGCCCGCCTTCGCTCAGGCGCGCCTGCTCGACCACAGGTGCCGGCGCAGGCTTGAGCGGGTTGCCGTTCTTGTTGTACTGGCGCTCTTGCGGCGCAAGCACAGCCTTGTCGGCCTCAGCCTGTTCGCGCTCGCGTTCGCGCTGCTCGGGGGTGCGCCGTTCGCCGGTGACGAACTGCTCCGGCTGCACCTTGATCAGCAGCAACTTGCACGGCAGCGCGCCGTTCCAGAACGCGTACTGCTTGTGGCTGCGGATACCCATGCGCTTGCCCAGGTCCGGCGCGCCGGTGAACACCGCCGCCTCCCAGCCCATGCAGGCCTGGCGCAGGCGCTCGCCGAGGTTCTGATAGAGATACAGCAGGCTGGCCTCATCGCCCAGGCGCTCGCCATAGGGCGGGTTACAGATCACCAGGCCTTTCTGGTTCTGGTCCGGGCGCGGCTCGAAGGTCGCCAACTCGCCCTGGTAGACCTTGATCCAGTCGCTCAGCCCGGCCCGCTCGATATTGTTGCGCGCCGGCTGGATCAGGCGCGGATCGGCTTCGTAACCGCGAATCCACAACGGCGGCTTGGCCAGCCCTTCGCTCGCGCGCTGCTCGGCCTCGGCGTGCAGTTTCTTCCACAAGGCCGGCACATGACCCAGCCAATGACTGAAGCCCCACTGCTCACGCCTGAGGTTCGGTGCGATGTCGGCGGCGATCATGGCCGCCTCCACCAGGAAGGTACCGACCCCGCACATGGGGTCGGCCAGGGCGCCGCCCTCGGCGGCGATGCGCGGCCAGCCGGCACGCAGCAGCACGGCGGCGGCGAGGTTTTCCTTGAGCGGCGCAGCGCCCTGCTGCAGGCGATAACCGCGCTGGTGCAGGCTATGCCCGGACAGGTCGAGGGACAGAATCGCCTCGCCGCGATCCAGACGCAGGTGCACGCGCATGTCCGGGTTGAGCTTATCGATCGACGGCCGCGTGCCGTCCTTCTGCCGCAACTTGTCGACGATGGCATCCTTGACCTTCAACGCACCGAAGTGGGTGTTGTCGATGCCCGAACCATTGCCGCTGAACTCCACGGCCAGGCTGCCGTTGGGTTCCAGATGCTCGAACCAGTCGACCTCCAGCACACCTTCGTACAGGCTTTCGGCGTCCTGGATCGGGAAGCGCCTGAGCACCAGCAATACCCGGTTGGCCAGGCGCGACCACAGGCACAGGCGATAAGCCGTCTCCATCCCGGCGACGCCCCGAATGGCGGACGTATGCTCGCGCGCCTCCTCCAGCCCGAGGTTGCCGGCTTCTTCGAGCAGCAAGCCTTCCAGACCCTTGGGACAGGTGAGAAAGAGTTCGTAACGATCCGACATGGGAATATCCAGTGCCTAAGGCAGTAAACGGCAGGCGAACGAGTCAACACGGCCAAAATAAGTGACAAAACGTCGCAAGGCGACCCTTCATCGGAATAAACGGAACATACCGCCGCGACTGCTTCGCAGTGGCGAAACACCAGCACGCAGGCTGCAAACGCCCGCGCCATGGGTGGTAGTCCCAGGAAACAGAACCTTTTGCGTGTCGCCTTATGGCTTGAGCAGCAAAAGTGTTACTTCCTTATGACAAAACGATCATTCCCAGGCACCCAAGCATTCGATAGAAATCTACCCAGGCCTTCGTTGCAACGACGAGGGCGTGAGGTAGAACCGCCACGCCGGCAGCGGCTTTCTCCTCCGGCAGATCTTTCTGCCTGACCTCGCGACGAGGTCGCCGAGGTCTAAGGGACATAACAGTCAACATTGAGGGCAACACCCTATGAGAAGACTTAAGCGTGATCCGTTAGAAAGAGCTTTTTTGCGCGGCTACCAGTACGGCATCCATGGCAAATCCCGCGAAATGTGTCCTTTTACCCTTCCTTCCGTTCGTCAAGCCTGGTTAAACGGCTGGCGCGAAGGTCGCGGTGACAACTGGGACGGACTGACCGGCACCGCCGGTATCCATCGACTCAACGAACTCAACGCAGTCGGCTAACTGACTCAAGGAACCACCGACTTCATCAAGCACGCCCCATCCGGGCGGCGGGCGAGAGCCCAGGGGCTCCCTCAGGGAGCCCTTTTTATTGCCTGCCACGCCAGGGGTTTTAACCATTCGCCGTAACAACCTTATCGCTCAGCCCTTGCGCGGCAAGCCGGCAATCGCATCCACCGCTTCGCGGATCAATGCCGGCCCCCTGTAAATGAACCCGGAATAAATCTGTACCAGGCTCGCCCCGGCGGCGATCTTCTCGCCGGCATGCTTGCCTTCGGTGATGCCGCCGACGGCAATGATCGGCAAACGCCCGGCCAGCTCCGCAGCCAGAACCTCGACGATATGGGTGCTCTTGTCACGCACCGGTGCGCCGGACAGCCCGCCAGCCTCATCGCCGAACTCCAGCCCCTGAACACCTTCCCGGCCCAGGGTGGTGTTGGTGGCGATCACCGCGTCCATACCGGCCTCGACCAGCGCCCTGGCCACTTCGACGGTTTCTTCGTCGCTCATGTCCGGGGCGATCTTGATGGCCAGTGGCACGCGCTTGCCATGCTCCCGGGTCAGGTCTTCCTGACGCAGGCGCAAGGCTTCGAGCAGCTGCTTGAGCGAGTCGCCGAACTGCAGGCTGCGCAGGCCCGGGGTATTCGGCGAGCTGACGTTGACCGTCACGTAGCTGGCGTGGGCGTAGACCTTGTCCAGGCACAGCAGGTAGTCGTCCACCGCGCGCTCGACCGGGGTATCGAAGTTCTTGCCGATATTGATGCCCAGCACGCCTTGGTACTTGGCCGCCTGCACCCTGGCCAGCAGATGGTCGACGCCGAGGTTGTTGAAGCCCATGCGATTGATGATCGCCTCGGCCTCCGGCAAACGGAACAGCCGCGGCTTGGGATTGCCCGGCTGCGGACGCGGAGTCACGGTACCGATCTCGACGAAACCGAAACCGAGCTGGGCGAAACCGTCGATGGCATCGCCGTTCTTGTCCAGACCTGCCGCCAGACCGACCGGATTGGCGAACTCCAACCCCATCAGCTTGACCGGCAAACTCGCCGGCGCCTTGCACAGCAGGCCATTGAGACCCAGGCGTCCGCCGGCCCCGACCAGGTCGATGGTCAGCTCGTGGGAAGTCTCCGGGGAGAGTTTGAACAGTAGCTGGCGGGCCAGGGTATACATGGGCAGGCTTAGCTCGATAATGGCGAAATCGCAAAGGCGGCGATTATACAGGCCGGGAGAACAGCTAGCGAGCGAAGCTGGCACAAGCGAACGCCAGCTGAAACGGCAAGCCGCATCAGTCCAGACGGCGCAGGCTGAGCAACTGGCCAGCCGTGTTGAACTCCAGCTCGAAGCAGCCGTAGATGCCTTCATGAGTCAAAAACGGCCTGAAATGATGGGCCGGCACACTGACCCGCCTGCCGTCACGACTCTGTACCAGGATGCGGTTGGCCCGCCCCTGATAGACCGCGCGCAGGCGCTCGGCAGATAACGCGAGATCCAGCAACAGACTGGCCATGCACACACCTGGGCAAATGAATGCGCCAATCTTGCCACAAGCAACAGCCAGGCTCCGCTCCGAACCTGCGATTTTGCCCAGCAAAGCCTGTGCAACCGCCTTGCGGCTCTGCCACACTTGCCCCCGGTGTCCATGGAGTTCGCACCCGCTCATGAGCCTGTTCGATCAACCCTCCTCCCTCAGCTCACGCCTTGCCGCCCTGATCGAGCGCCTGGGTTTGAGCAGTCGCGCGCCGCGCTTGATACTGGAACGTGCCAGCCGCCTGCACCTACCGTTCAACGCCATGCCCGCGACCCGCGACAGCATCTGCTGGCTCGAAGGCCCGCCACTGCAGCGCCTGGTCGAACTGCCACGCGGCGCCCTGTCCGGCCCGGTACAGGAAGACAAAGCCCAGGCCCATGCCGTACTGATTCAAATCGTCGAGGTGCAACAGCAACAACTGGCTTCGTTCGACCTGCGCCTGATCGACGGGCTGAGCAACTGCGACCCCGAGCAGATCCACTGCACCAGCTTCGAGGATTACGCCGCCAGCGCAGCCTGCCGCCAGGTGCGCATCATCAGCTACAAAGACTTCGTCAAAACCATCAGCCTGGCCTTGCCGAGCTTTCTCGCCGGCGAACGCATCAGCCTGCGTCAGGCCAGCTGGCATGGCGACCGGGTGTTCTGGGCCGGCGAGCAGCACTGCGAAGCCTTCGCCTGCGCCGTAGCCTATGCACGCCGCCGCCAACTGGAAATCAATTTACCCGCCGAACTGTCCCGTTACCGCCTGAGCAGCAGCGGCCTGAGCGAACTGCAGCGGCGCTATCACGTCCTGGCCATGCCCGGCGCCGCCTGGAGCGACCCGGCGTTCATGAGCCTACTGCTCGATACCGGCCTGCCGTATGCCCGCCTGTCGCTGCTGCGCAGCCCTGACGCGCCAGAGTTCCTCCTCCTGCCCAAGCACTCAGCCGAAGCCACAGCCCTGGGAGAAGGCCTGTGTCTGGCCGGTGCGCCGGATGTGGTGCACTACCTGCAAGGGCTGGCGGCGCATGAGTCCAGCGATCACGTGGGCTAGTGTCTCGACACCAATCACCTGTCGCTTCCCACAAGCCCAATGCCGCTCATTTAAGCCAAGTGAACGGCATTTTTTGTAGCCGGATGCAATCCGGGGAACATCATCGCCGACAGAACCGCTCCCGGATTGCATCCAGGCTACGGGTTCCGGTGCTGATCTTGCGCAGCACGCCGCTCTTGAACCGTGCTCTTGCCAGGGATTTAGCGTGGCGGTTAACCCATCCTGGGCGGCCGCCAAAGGAAACGCCGAAGTACGCAGGCTGTTGCAAGGCACGACAGGCTTAGTTCGCCGTGTCTTCGCTGTCCTTCAACTCATCCAGCATCGCCTGGTGGCGGCTCTGCCACTCCGCCAGGGAAATACCACTGTTGTTGAGCAGCTCGGGATTGCACTTGACCAGGTAAACCGCCGCCTTCTGCGCGGAGTCTGCCACCTTGAGTTCCATTGGCTGCCGATCGACCGGTCCTTCGTAGGCAATCCAGCGACTGAATTCCTCGAACACGCTGCAGACCTTCTCGAAGTCTTCGTCGTGCATCTTCTGCCAGCCGTTCTCTATGTTCTCCAGGCGCTTGGATTTTATTCCAACGATTTCTGCGAAAGCCGGCCGACTCAGCCCCATCAGCTCACGCAAGCCTCGGAGACGCTCACCGGCAGTGAACAGAAAACGCTTCTTGGTCATCGTTGATCCAGCCTTGACGGAAAACCCGGATATCACTAAATTACTAACAGCTAGTAAATCAGCCCACACATAAAAGAGACCACCGGCAGGAACAGGCTGGTCGCGGAGACCGTAATGGTGCAGGAAGCCGCATGAAAGTGGAAGAACTGCCCCCCGACCTGTTCGTTGGCTGCCCCCGCTACCTCACACAAAGACGATTCGCCGAACTGGCAGGGTTGCAGCAGCAGGAGAAACTGCTGGCTCGATGGGGCGATGAGGGACTTTTGCCCACTCGCAGTTTCGGCCGGCACCGACTGATCGATATGCAGGCGCTGCTCCAGCGCCTTGACCCACCCCAGGAGATTCAGGGATGAAGCCCGTTTGCCTGTCACAAGTATGCCTGCATGCCGCCGATCTGGTGCGCGGCAAGATCATCCATCTGCAAGCGGAAGAACGTGCCATCTTCGAGCCCTTCTCGGCTATCGGCTATGTGAACTTCAGTCCCGATACGCACACGAGCGCCCTCACCCTCTGCTCCTGCCGCCACCCCGCGCTCTTTGAATTCTATTTCTACTACCGCTGGCTGCCCGGCAATCTGCATCACTTCAAGCTGCCGCAGCGCGAGTGCCCGCCGCAGCCGATATAGCGGTACGGGCCCCGGACATGCCTGCCGGATGCTGGATGCGTATCCCGACGGCAACCGCTGTGATGGCTTGCGCCGTTCTTGAGCAGTGGTCCGGACGGTCCGCTTCATCCCCGAACTGAGCGCCGCCCAAATGGCGGGTCGACGGTGGTCGCAAGGCAAGCGGTTTTTCCCAGTCTCACAGTAAAAAGCCCCGCACTGGGCGGGGCTCGGTACTTCTGGCGGCACTCAGCCCCCGTGCTAGGCGCTTTGGGCCAGATCCATCAACTCGCGGTTGGCGACCGCGTACATGGCGTAATCGGTACCTGTCGCCGCACGCAGCTCGGCGAGCATGCTCCTCCAGCGATCGACCAGCCGACGATGCTGCTCCAGCCAGCCCACCACCCGCTCCTCAATCTGTGCCGGCCCCTCAGGCATCTGCAATACCGACACGGTGATCGCCCGCTGCTGCCAATCCAGATCGTCGCGGAAGGCTTCCCGCGCCAGGGCCTGCCAGTTGTTTTCCACCGTCAGACCGGTGATTTGCTGCAGGTACCAGGACAGTTCCAGCGCGCCGCCGACCGCGAAGTAGGACGCGGCAACCCGCGCCGGATCCTGGGCGGTGACATCCGAGGCTTCGATGATCGGCAGCAGGGTGTACAGATGGCTGGTCCCAGCCACCATACGTGCCAACACCTCGGGCACGCCGGCCTCGACGTAGCCCTGGAAACGCGCCAGCCACTGCTCGCGCGCCGGACCTTCGAGCAACTCGTCAAGACTCATGGCCAGCGCTTCGATGCGTGGAGCGAAATGCGCGACATCGCGCGCCGCATCCAGCTCATTGCGCCGGCTACGCAGGAACCAGCGGGTAGCCCGCCGGCCCAGGCGCATCAGCTCATCCATCATCTGCAGCTGCAGTTCGGCCGGCACCTGATAATCCAGCGCCTCGATCTGCTTCCACCAATGCGGCAGGCGGAACACATCGCGCACGATGACGTAGGCTCCGGCGACGTTGGCCGAACTCATGCCGGTGGATTCCTTCAAGCGCTGCACGAAGGTAATGCCCATGTGGTTGACCAGGTCGTTGGCAATCTGCGTGCTGACGATCTCGCGCTTGAGGCGATGACGGCGCATCTGCTCGCCAAACTTCTTCGCCAGCAACGGTGGGAAGGCGGTCTCCATCTCGCGCGCCAGGTAGTCATCGTCCGGCACCTGGGATTTGAGCAGCGACTCCTTCAGATCGATCTTGCTGTAAGAGATCAGCACGGCCAGCTCCGGACGGGTCAGGCCCTGGCCTTTGGCGGCGCGCTCGTTGAGCTCGTCGTCGGAAGGCAGGAACTCCAGACCACGGTCCAGCTTGCCGGCCGCTTCCAGGCCCGCCATGACCCGCTTGTACTCGCCCAGCCGCTCGCGAGCACGGCGCTCGGCCAGCGACAGCGCCTGGGTCTGCTTGTAGTTGTTGGCCAACACCAGACCGCCCACCGCATCGGTCATCTCGACCAGCAGCTTGTTGCGCTGCTTGCCGGTCATGTCGCCGGCTGTGACGATCTCGTTGAGCAGGATCTTGATGTTCACCTCGTGGTCCGAGCAGTCCACCCCGGCGGCGTTATCGATGAAGTCGGTAAAGCTTGCCCCGCCATTGAGGCCGTACTCGACGCGGCCCAGCTGGGTCATGCCGAGGTTGCCGCCCTCGCCGATTACTTTCGCGCGCAGCTCGCGACCATCGACACGCAGCGCATCGTTGGCCTTGTCGCCGACATCGGCGTGGCTCTCCTTGCTCGACTTGACGTAGGTACCGATGCCGCCGTTCCAGATCAGATCCACCGGCGCCTTGAGCAACGCATTGAGCAGCTCGTTCGGCGCCAGCTTGTCGGCGCTGATATCGAAACGCTCCTTCATTTGTGCGCTGATGGCGATGCTCTTGGCGCTGCGCAGGAACAGCCCACCACCTGCGGAAATCAGCGAAGTGTCGTAATCGGCCCAGCTCGAACGGGGCAAATCGAACAGACGCTGGCGCTCGACGAAGCTCGTGGCCGCATCCGGGTTGGGATCGATGAAGATATGCAGGTGGTTGAAGGCCGCGACCAGTTGCAGCTTGTCCGACAGCAGCAGGCCGTTGCCGAACACGTCACCGGCCATATCGCCGATGCCGATCACCGTCACGGGATCCTTCTGCACGTCGATGCCGCGCTCGCGGAAGTGGCGCTGTACGCTGACCCAGGCGCCCTTGGCGGTAATGCCCATGCCCTTGTGGTCGTAGCCGGCCGAACCGCCGGAGGCGAAGGCATCGCCCAGCCAGAAGTCGTACTCGGCGGCGATGCCGTTGGCAATATCGGAGAAGGTCGCGGTGCCCTTGTCGGCGGCGACCACCAGGTAGGGGTCGTCCGCATCGTGGCGTACCACGTTGGCCGGCGGCACCACCTTGCCTTCCTTGAGGTTGTCGGTGATGTCGAGCAGGCCGCTGATGAAGATCCGGTAGCAGGCGATGCCCTCGGCCATGATCTCGTCACGCGAGCCGCCCAGCGGCATGCGTCGCGGCAGGAAGCCGCCCTTGGCCCCCATGGGCACGATCACGGCGTTCTTCACCTGCTGCGCCTTGACCAGGCCCAGCACTTCGGTGCGGAAGTCTTCTTCGCGATCCGACCAGCGCAGGCCACCGCGGGCGACATCGCCGAAGCGCAGGTGCACGCCTTCGACGCGCGGCGAATAGACGAATATCTCGAACTTGGGCGTCGGCTTGGGAATGTCCGGGATCGCCCGCGGGTTGAGCTTGAAGCTGAAGTAGGACTTGTTCTGCCCCGCCGCGTCGGTCTGGTAGAAGTTGGTGCGCAGGGTAGCCTTGATCAGATCCAGATAGCGCCGCAGGATGCGGTCTTCGTTGAGCACCGCCACGTTGTCCAGCGCGGCAAGAATGGCCTGTTCGAGCTTCTGCTGCTTGCTCTCCAGGTCTGCGCCGCCGAGTTTGCGCGCCAGATAGAAGCGGGTTCTGAACAGGCGTACCAGTTCCTTGGCGATGTTGGCGTGATTGACCAGGGTGCTGGCGATATAACCAAGGTCGAAGCCCAGGCGAATCTGCTTCAGATAACGCGCATAGGCGCGCAACAGGGCCACATCCCGCCACGGCATGGCCGCGGTCAGCACCAGACGGTTGAAGGCATCGTTCTCCGCATCGCCACCGACGATGTGGACGAAGGCATCCTGCAGGGTGTCGTTGAGCTGCTGGATGTCGACGTCCAGGCCTTCGGCGTAGGTGAAGGCGAAATCGTGGATCCAGAACTCGCGACCGTTCTGCTGGTGCAGGCGGTACGGGAACTCACCGAGCACACGCAGACCAAGGTTCTCCAGAATCGGCAGCACGTCCGACAGCGGCAACGGCGTGTCGGCGTGGTACAGCTTGCAATGCAGCTGCTGGCCGGCCTGGGCCAGCGGCTGATAGAAACTCATCACCAACGGCCGCTCGCTGCTCAGGCTGAGCAGGTGCTGCATGTCGACCACCGCCGAATGCGGGGCGAAACGCTCGCGGTAACCGGCCGGGAAACCGCTGGGGAAATCCGCCAGCACATTGGTGCCCTGGGCTTCGCCGAAGCTTTCCACCATCAGGCTGACGTAATCGTCCTTCCACGAACGGCAGGCCTGGATGACTTCCTTCTCCAGGCGCACAGGGTCGATCTGCACCTTGTTCTTCGGGTCGACGCGCAGGATGAACTGCACCCGCGCCAGCACCGACTCGGAGAAGAAGGTCCAGAATTCGCAGTCGGTGGCTTGTAGGCGCTCCATCAGCACCTGCTGGATCTTCAGTCGGGTCTCGGTGGAGTAGACATCGCGCGGCACATAGACCAGGCAGTAGCAGAAACGGCCATAGGGATCGCGGCGCAGGAACACGCGGATCTTGTTGCGCTCCTGAATCTGCACGATGGCCATGGCGGTATCGCACAGGTCGTCGACCGGGGTCTGGAACAGGTCGTCACGCGGCAGCACTTCCAGCACCTGAGCCAGTTCCTTGCCCAGGTGCGCCTTGCTGTCGAAACCGGCACGCTGTTCGATCACCGCCACCTTGCGGCGAATGTAGGGGATGTTCCACACGCTCTCGGCATACACCGCCGAGGTGTACAGACCCATGAAGCGGCATTCCTTGATCACCCGCCCCTTGCTGTCCAGTTCACGCACCGACACCAGATCGGGATAGGCCGGACGGTGCACACGGCTCGGCACCGCAGCCTTGGCAAAGGACAACAGCAACGGCTCGCGCAGGTAGCTGAGGGCTTCCGCTTCGATGCTCAGGTCCTCGCTCTTGAGGCCGCTGCGCAAACGCTTGGACATACCCAGCAGGGACTGCTCGTCGTAGACGATGGTGCCGCCACCCGGGGCATCGACCACGGTGAACTCTTCATAACCGAGGAAGGTGAAATGGTCATCCAGCAACCAGCTCAGGAAAACCTTGATTTCCTCGACTTCGGCGGCCTCGACATTGAGTTTCGCACTGCCCAGCCAGGCCAGCAGTTCCTGGGCCCGGGCCTTCATCGGCTGAAAATCGGCGACGCACAGGCGCACTTCGGTAAAGATTTCATGCAGGGCTTTTTCCAACGTTCGCAGCTCGCCGGCGCTGGCGCAACGGTCGATCTCCAGGAACATCAGCGCTTCCTGCAGCACGCCCTCGCCCTGGCTGCCCTTGGGCAGGATTTCCAGCAGCTCGCCCTGTTTGTTGCGACGCACGCTGAACACGCTGTTCTGCAGGGTATGGATGCTGTAACCACGGCGATTCAGCTCCATGCGCGCCGAGTCGACCAGGAAGGGAATATCGCTACGCAGGATTTCCACAGCGGTATGCGTCGACTGCCAGCCGTGCTTCTCGTAGTCGGGATTGAAGGCGCGAATTTCAGTCTTGCTGTGATCGAAGCGCTGCAACAGGCGCCAGGAGGACAGGGTGCACCCGACCAGGTCGGAAAGCCGGCGCTGGGTAAGTTCGTCTAGCGCGATGATGCCGAAGAATTGCTCGGCGAACAGCGCGACTTGTGGCAATGCTTGTTCACTGACGTGCTGCGCCAGGGCCGCTTGCAGTTGATGCTGAAAGTCGGCTTTGCTGGCCGCCGTAAAGAACGCCATGGTTGAGCTCCATTTGGCTTGTGATTCGATTAGCAGGCTTAGGGCAGTCGCGAATCCTGAACTTGCGTCACAACATTAGTTCACCTGGCAATTGCTGCATTGAGAATGCTTGCCCCTAAAGCTGTGCCGCCATCAGCGACTCGCCGGTCACATTTGCCGCATGAGCTTAACGAGGGAACACCTTGCCGCGCTTGCCACGCTGCGACATTTTCTTTCACCGCAGATACTGTGCCGGAAAAAACTCGCCGATTGCCCGCCTGGTGGCGGTCTGCATTCAGCGTAAATCGACATATTCGCCCTGCCCCGCCAATCAAGGGCGGGACACGACTAGACGAACTAAGCCCCGCGCATCGCTTGCGGCAATCCCAGCACGATCTGCGGAAAAAGCGTGATCAGGATCGCCGCCAGCACCAGCAGCAGGAAGAACGGGAAGCTGGCCTTGGCCACCTTCCACATGTCGTAGCCCGTGAGGTTCTGCACCACGAACAGGTTGAAGCCCACCGGCGGGGTGATCTGCGCCATCTCCACCACCAGGATGACGAAGATGCCGAACCACAGCAGGTCGATGCCCGCCGCCTGTACCGCCGGCAGCACCACCGCGGTGGTCAGCAGGATGATCGAGATGCCGTCGAGGAAGCAGCCCAGAATGATGAACAGTAGGGTCAGCGCCAACAGCAGCACATAGGGCGAAAGCTGCTTGGCGATGATCCAGTCGGCCAGCGCCGACGGCAGCCCGGTGAAGCTCATCGCCGAGGTCAGGTAGTGCGCGCCGAGCAGGATGAAGAAGATCATGCACGAGGTGCAGACCGCGCCCATCAGGCTGCCCATGAAGGTTTCGCGGTTCAGCGAGCCGGAATACCAGGCGATCAGCAGCGCGCCGACCACCCCGACCGCGGCGGCCTCGGTCGCCGTGGCGAAGCCCGCATAGATCGAGCCGATCACCGCGACTATCAGCGTGACCACCGGAATCAGCAGTTTGCCGCGGCGCAGTTTTTTCATGAACGGCAGGGTTTCGTGGTCATCGGGCATCTGCTCGCGGTTGATCAGCGACCAGACCATCAGAAAGCCGCTGAAGATCAGCAACAGCATCAAGCCCGGCAGAATCCCGGCGATGAACAGGCGCGAGATCGACACCTGCGCCGCCACGCCATAGACAATCATCATGATCGACGGCGGGATCAGCAGGCCCAGGGTGCCGGCGCCAGCCAAGGAGCCGATGGCGATGCTTTCCGGATAACCACGCGCCTTCAACTCGGGCAAGGAGATGCGGCCGATGGTCGCCGCCGTCGCCGCGGACGAGCCGCTGACCGCAGCGAAGATCCCGCAGCCCACCACGTTGACGTGCAGCAGACGCCCCGGCAGGCCACGCAACCAGGGCGACAGGCCGTTGAACATGTCCTCGGACAGGCGCGTACGGTAGAGGATTTCGCCCATCCAGATGAACAGCGGCAACGCAGTCAGCGTCCAACTGGCGCTAGAGGCCCAACTGGTGGTGGCCAGGATCGAGCCGGCAGGCGCACCGCCGAACAGTTCCATAGCGATGATGCCGACACCCAGTAGCGACAAGGCGACCCAGACGCCACCGCCGAGCAAGGTAAACAAGGCCACCAGCAGCGTGATAGTAATTATTGTGTAGTCCACGGTTAACTCACTGATCCGGTGCGGCCGAGGCCGCAAGAATGGATAAAGCTCGCGAGCTGCTTATTCGCTCAGCGCAGTGCCAGCGTCGAGGCTCTCGAAGCGCTGTCCCTGGCACACCACGATCAGCCGCTCAACCATCGCCACCGCCAGCACCGAAGTGCCCAGCAGCATCGGTAGTTGCGGAATCCACATTGGAATGGGCAGCAGCCCAGTCGACACTTCCTTGAATTCATAGGATTCGATGACGAACAGCGCGCAATACCAGGCCAGGTAAAGGCTGATGCCCAGGCCCACCAGGTTGCTCAGCACCTCGGCGACGAAGCGGCCGCGGGTCGACAGCAGGCGGTAGAGCAACTCGACGCGGATGTGCGCGCCGCGCTGCAGGGCGTATGGCAAGGCGAGAAAGCCCGACGCAGCCATGGCATAGGCGGCGAACTCGTCGGCCGACGGCACCATGCCACCGAACTGACGCGCCACGACCTGGGCGATCACCAGCAGGCAGATAAGCACCAGGAACAGGCCCGAGAGCAGCCCGCAGAGGGTATAGAGCTTATGCAAGAGTTTCATTGTCTGAGGCTCCCGATACTAGAGATGCCGAGGCCGCACGCCTTTAGGCATGGCCTCAGCGTCAATGGTTATCTCAGTTCTTGTAGGCGTCGATGATCGCCTGGCCGTCCGCACCGGCCTTGCTCAGCCACTCGGCGGACATGGTCTGGCCAATGCTCTGAAAGCCCGCCTCGACCGGTGCCGGCGCGGCCGGATCAACCTGCATGCCGTTCTCGGCGAGGGTGGCGACCAGCTTGCTGGTTTGCGCCTCGGCGATTTCCCAGCCGCGCTGCTCGGCACGTGCGGCTGCGTCCAGCACCGCCTGCTGCGAGGCCTCGGGCAAGCGCTTGAAACTGCGCTCGTTGACGATGACGAAGTTCTTCGGAATGAACGCCTTGACGTCGTAGTAGTACTTGGCGAAATCCCAGGCCTGGGTGTCCACGCCAGTCATCGGCGAGGTGATCATGCCGCTGATGATCCCGGTGCTGAACGCCTGCGGTACTTCGCCGGCGTTGATCACCGTGGGCACCGCACCCATCAGCTCGGCCATGCGCGAGGTGGCCGGGTTATAGGCGCGGAATTTCATGCCCTTGAAATCCTCCATGACGCTGATCGGGGTCTTGCTGTAGATGCTTTGCGGCGGCCATGGGGTGGCGTACAGCAGCTTGATGCCCTGCTTGGCCAGGCGTGCTTCCACCGCCGGGCGGCTGGCCTTCCAGAGTTTCTGCGCATCGCCGTAGTTGCGCGCCAGGAAGGGCACGCTGTCGACTTCATAGATGGGATCTTCGTTGCCCAGCACCGACATCAGCACGTCACCGAGCTGAACCTGGCCGGTCTGCACCGCGCGCTTGACCTCGGGGCGCTTGAACAGCACCGAGTTGGCGTGCACGCGGATGCTCAGTTCGCCTGCGGTGGCTTTCTCGACATCCGCCGAGAACTCCTTGGCTACCGCGGTGATGTAGTTGCCCTCGGGGTTCTCCGTGGTCATGTTCCAGCGTTCCGCGGCCTGTGCACTGACCACGTGCAGACCCAGGGTGCAGGCCATGGCGGCCATGGCGAGGCGAGAGAGGTTGTTCATTATTATTTTCTCCAGATTGAGATGAAGGCGAATGGCCTGAACCCACAGTTGCCGGAAGGCCTGATTTCGAGTCTCGGGCGAGGCCGCAAGGCTGTCCAACTAGAAAAACCAAGGGTGCATGATCGGAAATCGTTATGAGCAATAACGGGGCACTGTGGTGATAAAGATAGTCATGTTCGCGCCAGGCATCGTATTGCCGGGCCTTCAGCTCGGTCCTTCGATGTGGGCAAAGGAGCCAATCGCCCCTCACCCTAGCCGGGCGCCCGAAGGGGCAGGGGAAATAATCGCGCGCATGCATAACCGGGATATGAGCCGCTAAGGGCCAGAGCCGGGCCGAGTTGAGCACCTGAGCCGGCCCGTACGCCATCAGGCCGTTTCCTGATCGCTGGCGAATGGCAGCAGGGTGATCATGCTGTCGCCCATTTGCCTGGCGTACTCCTGCAACACTTCGCCGGCCAGCGCGACTATGTCCTCGCTCAGTTCGAGACCGACCCCGGTGCGCCAGGTCAGCACCATATCCAGGGCTGGTGGTTGTGGCACATCGTCGAGGATGGTGAGCAGACCCTGCTTGAGCTCCTCGTGGACCAGGGCCGCAGGCAACGCGCCAATGCCGAAACCATCGCGGATCAGGCGCGTCATGGCCGCCACCGAGTTTACGCAACTGATGCGCGGTGCTGCGACATTGCCGGCGTGCAACAGATTGAGAATGTCTTGGTGCGGGCGCGAATTCTTGGAGAAGGTGATGATCCGCTCCTTGGCCAATTCATCTATCGAGGCGTAGCCGCGGTCGTAGATCGAGCCGGTCAGGACGATCCACTGCACCGGATAACGCGCCACCTCCAGGTTGCGCACGCCATCGCCGCGCAGCACGTCGGTCTGGAAAATGATGTCGAGATAACCTTTCTGCAACTGCTCGCAGAGGTTGCGCGCGGTGTCGGCGGTGAGCTCGATCTCCACCCCCGGATAGACTTCCATGACTTTCGTTACGAAAGGACTCAGCAGCGTGTGGATCACCGTATCCATAACGCCCAGGCGGATACGTCCCTGGATGCTGCCGGTCTCGCTGATCGACTGTTTCAACGCCTGCATGGTGTCGAGCATGCGTTCGGCGTATTCGAGCACCTTGCGCCCCTCCGGCGTCAGCGAAACCCCCTTCGAATCGCGCAGAAAAAGACGAACCCCCAACTCGTCTTCCAGCGCGGCGATGCGGCTGGAAATCGAGGCCTGGGTGCTGAACAGCTTTTCCGCCGTGAGACGAAAGCTCTTCAGCCGTGCGACCCAGACAAAGGTCTCGAGAAATCTCAGATTCATGGCTGTTCGACCCTCGTTCGATAAACGGATAACGGCATTTCGCCAGTGACATGCGAAGCAGGTTACATGCCAGCGCTTGGTAAAACGCCGCGCCGGGCGCATCGGATTTTCTGATCGGCGGCCCCTGCTTTTTCTCGTTGGACGCTGGCTCGCGCTGCTAACAAGAATCTCCCCGCGGCAACTCAAGCCCGATAACAACAGACCGCAAATCGCGCCCTGCCAAGCAGACGGTAACCACCGCTGTGCGCGCTTACCTCACAGGAGAGATTTCTCATGAACCAGATCCACCGCATGGCAGCTTTGCTCGCCATCAGCAGTGTGCCCGGCGTGGCCAGTGCCGATTTCATCAACGACAGCAAAGGCAGCCTCGAGCTGCGCAACTTCTACTTCAATCGCGATTTCCGCCAAGACAATGCGCGCGACAAGGCTGAAGAATGGGCGCAGGGCTTCTTGCTGCGCATGGAGTCCGGCTACACCGAAGGCAGGGTCGGCGTCGGCATCGATGCGCTGGGCATGCTCGGTCTCCAGCTCGACTCCGGCGAGGGCACCGCGGGCAGCGGCTTGCTGCCGGCAGACCGCTCCGGTGGTTCGCAGAGCGAATACGCCAAGCTCGATGTCACCGCCAAGTTCAAGGCTTCCAACAGCACCTTGCGCATCGGCTCCCTGGCGTTTCGCAGCCCTATCGTCTCGTCCAACGACTCGCGCCTGCTGCCGGCCTCGTTTCGCGGCGCCCTGCTGAACGTGCAGGAGATCGACAAGCTTACCCTGCAAGGCGGCCAGATCGATCGGGTCAAGGCCAACGCCTCCACCGACTACACCGAGATGAGCGCCAACCGTATCGGCGGCAACAGCGACTCCTTCACCTTCGCCGGCGGCGATTACAAGCTGACCCCCGAGCTGAGCCTGGGCCTGCACTACGGTGAGCTGGAAGGCATCTACCAGCAGCACTACGGCACCCTGGTCTACCTCAAGCCGCTGGGCGAAGGTCAGTCGTTCAAGACCGACCTGCGCATGGCCAAAAGCCGGGAAGACGGCAACTTCCGCAACATCGACAACACCGCCTTCGGCGCCATGTTCACCTACACCCTTGGCGGCCATGCGTTCGGCGCCGGCTATCAGCGCATGAGCGGCGACGACCCCTTCCCCTATATCGCCAACAGCGACCCGTATCTGGTCAACTTCGTCCAGATCAACGATTTCGCCAACACCGATGAACGTTCCTGGCAGGCCCGCTACGACTACAACTTCGCCAGCATGGGCATCCCCGGCCTGACCTTCATGACCCGCTACATGTCCGGTGACCAGGTGCAGGTCGGCAACAGCAACGGCGGCAAGGAATGGGAACGCGACATGGACCTGGGCTACGTGGTGCAAAGCGGCCCGTTGAAGAACCTCGGCCTGAAATGGCGTAACGCCACGGTGCGCTCCAACTTCGGCAACGACCTCGACGAGAACCGCCTGATCCTCAGCTACAGCCTGCCGCTCTGGTAATCGGCAAGTACATGGCCGGCGCTCCGGCGCCGGCCACTGCTCTCCCCTGGCAATCCACACTGACCTAAGACCGGCCCACCTTCGTGGCTATCACCGGGAAGGGGGCGAGGAGTCTCCCATGCAGATATTCCTGTCCTGGCAAGAAAAATTCCGCCTGCTTATCGTCATCACCCTGCTCGGCCTGGGGCTGATCACGGCAACCTCGTTCTGGGCCAACCGCCAAGTCGATGCGGCGCTGCAAGCCCGGGAAAACGCCACGGCATTCGCCGGCGCCTCCTCCGCCTTGGTTAACGACTGGCTCAAGCTCGGCATCCTGCGCAGGGAACTTACACCTGCCAATAGCGCGGAATTTCTCGCGCGTATCGGCGCTCTGGAACAACGTGCCGAGCAATTCGTCAGCCAGGCGCAAGGCCTCGGCGACAACGCCATAGGCCAAAGCGCGGAGCAGATCGAAGCCCTGATCCTGGCCGAAACAGAGCAACAAAGAAGCTGGCGGACGCTCTCCCGGCAACTGGGCCTGACTCCCTTTCAAGGTCAACGCCAGGCACTTTCCGTCAGCGCCAAGCAATTGGAAGCCATCAGCATCGGCCTGATCCAGCCGCTGATCGCTGCGGCCCTGAGCAACCAGCGCAACTACCTGTCGAGCTTCGACAGCGACTACGCCGCGCAGGCCCATAGTGCCATCGGCGAATTGCAGGCCAAGGTTCAGGAGCTGGATTGGGGCGATAACCAGATCGGCCAGACGGTCGCGGCCTTCAGTGCGGCCTTCTCCCAAGCGGAGGCATCCATCCAGCAACTGCGCGCCCTCGAGACGCAGCTCGCCGAGCAGCGCGAGCAAACCGAACAGCGCATCCTTGAGCAAAACCGCATGCTGCAGGACGGCATCCTCGCCAGCACCGCGCAGCAGGCGCAACGGGCCAGGCACTCGGCGAACTGGCTGATGGGCCTGACCTCACTCTGCGTCGCGCTATTTCTATTGGTAACCCTGAGCCAGGCATCGCGCACGCTGATGGCCCAGTTGCACAAGGTCACCCGCCTGCTCACCCAGGTCGCGTCCGGCGACCTCACCGGCAGGCTGGCCATTGGCGGCAACCCCAAGGATGAATTCAACCGGTTGGGCGAGGCCTGCAACCGCATGGTCCAGGGCATCGGCCGAATTCTCTGCCAGGTGGTCGAGGCCAATCGCGCCCTGACCGAGCTGCACGCCTACCTCGGCGTCTCGATGCGCGATCTCGGTGACAACAGCAGCCAGGTGGAGATGCAAACCGAACAGGCCGCGTCGGCCTCCCAGCAGATCTGCGCGACCATCAACGAAATGGCCCAGCGCACCTCGGACGTGGGCAATGCCACCCACGGCGCCTACGAGTCGGCGCGCCTGGGCAGCACGGTGATCGCTGCCAGCGTCGACAACATGCGCCGGCTGTCGCAGCTGATCCAGCAGACCCACGCCCAGGTCGCCCTGCTCAGCCAATCCAGCGGCAAGGTGCGCGGCATCATCGATGTGATCAACAGCCTGGCCGACCAGACCAACCTGCTGGCCTTGAATGCCGCCATCGAAGCGGCGCGCGCCGGCGAGGCCGGGCGCGGCTTCTCGGTGGTAGCCGATGAGGTGCGTTCGCTGGCGCAGAAAACTGTGTCCGCCACCACCGATATCGCGCACATCATCGGCGACTTCAACCAGCAGACCCAGAGCATCGACGGCTTGATGAGCAACGGCCTGTCGCTGGCCGCGCAAAGCGAGGAGCATGCCGGGCAAGTGGCCACGGCCATCGAGGCGATCACCCTGTCGATGGAGCAGCTCAGCGGGGAAATGAATCAGGTGGTGGTGGCCATCGAAGAAATCTCCAGCACCACCGGCGATATCGCCGAGAAGATGGAGGAAATCAACCTGCATACCGGCCAGATTAAGGGCCTGCGCTTGACCCTGGAACAACAGACCCACGGCCTGTCCGAACAGATCCAGGTGCTGAGCCAGAGTGCGCGGCAGTTTCAGATCGGTTAGCGCGGCCTGGTAGCCCGCCTAAATTTATAGAGCAGGCCTTGGCGCAATCCGGGATGGGGGGCTGCCGATCCAAGATGGCGCTGCGCTTATCCAGGCTACAAAAAATGGTTCTTCGCTGAATGTCGGGGCTGACCTCGTAGGGTGCGCCGTGCGCACCAAAAATACGCGTCGAGGCTGATGCGCACAGCCTAGGCGGCCCCCCCTACCTTTGCGGCCGCTGCAAGCAAACGTCACGCTTACCCAAGTGCTCCATGCAACAGGCAATGGGTGCATAAACAAAACAATGCCGCCCCCCGGCTTGAGTGAGCGGCATTGCGACTGCGATTATGACTGAGCAGCAGGGCTATTCGGCCTGCCCCTTGGCGGAGCCTTCGCGGTACTGGTCGACTATTTGCCGGCCTTGCGCGCCCGCCGTGCCCAGCCACTCCCAGGCCAGCGTCCGGCCGATGGCATCCAGGCCGGTGCGTATTGCCGGCGGCACTTCATCGGCCACGGTCAGGCCGCGGCGGCGCAAGGTTCTGATCTGGTAGGCGTTCAGTGCCCAGGACAGTTCCCAGCCCTGCATCTCGGCGCGTTGCGCCGCCGCCAGCAGCGCCTGCTGCGCGGTGACCGACAAACGCTGGAATGCCGCCTCGTTGACCACGGTGATGTTTTTCGGGATGAACGCCTTGATGTCATAGAAATGACTGGCGAACCTCCATGCTCGCAGGTCCACGCCGGTGGCCGAGGAGGTCAGCATCGCCTGCACCTCGCCGCTGCCGAACGCCTGGGGCACGTCCTCGGTGGCGATGGTGGTCGGCACGGCGCCGACCAGTTCGGCCATGCGCGCGCTGGTCGGGTTGTAGGAACGGAATTTCAGACCCTGGAAATCCGCCATCCGGGTCACCGGCTTGTTGCTGTACAGACTCTGCGGCGGCCAGGGCACGGCATACAGCAGACGCACGCCGTCTTTCAGCAGGCGCTGCTCGATGGCCGGACGGCTGGCCTGCCAGAGGCGTTTCGCCTGGTCGTAGTCGGTGACCAGAAACGGCAGGCTATCGAGCGCATACAGCGGATCTTCCTCGCTCAGTACGGACATGAACAGATCGCCGAGTTGAATGTCCTCGCGCGCCACCGCGGCTTTCACCTGGGCGCGCTTGAATAGCCTCGAGTTGGGCGAGACGCGGATATCCAGCTCGCCCTTGCTCTCGCGCGTGACCTGACGGGCGAAGTCGCGGGCGATGCGCGTAATGAAGTTGCTGGTCGGTTGCTCAGCCGACATATTCCAGTGCTCGCCCGCCTGAGCGACCGTCACGGAGCTGACCAGGGAGGCGAGTACCGCGGGGAACTGCAAATAAAGAGAGGGTCTCATTAGCGTGTCCATGAGTCGTGACATCAGGGAGCCAGGCCAACGATCTATCCGGAATAACCACGGCGCCCGGCCGATGGAAAGGACACCCCCGGCCGAGATGGTGGACCGACCAGGGGTGCGCGCAAGGTGTTTGCTGCGCGAATGGGAGCAAACCACAGCACGACTGTCGGATTTGCCGGAGACCCTGTCCAACGAGAAAAAACATCGACGCATGATCGAAAATGCTTATGCCCCACGGCCTTTTGCAGACGGATCGCGCAAGGCTGCGCTGCAATCAGCGCCATCAACTTTTCCTATCCCCGCCGCTCATTTTTATTAGTTGGACGCCCGCCTCGCGTCACTCAAGAATGCCGCACAGGTCATTCCATAACACGCGGCCGTTCGTTCGCCAGCGCCCTGCCTGCGCATGCCGACGAGGCGCCCCGCACAGAGGAACATCCCTTGAACAGCCTGCTTCTGAACTGCGATATCGGCGAGAGCTTCGGCGCCTGGCACATGGGTCTGGATGCCGAGGTCATGCCCTATATCGACTGCGCCAATATCGCCTGCGGTTTCCATGCCTCCGACCCCAGCACCATGCGCAAGACCGTGGCCCTGGCGGTCGAACATGGCGTGCGCATCGGCGCCCACCCGGGCTATCCGGATCTGGTCGGCTTCGGCCGCCGCTCGATGGACTGCTCGCCCCAGGAAGTCGAGGACCTGCTGCTCTATCAGGTCGGCGCGCTGGAAGCCATCTGCCGCAGCCAGGGCAGCCGGGTCAGCTACGTCAAACCCCACGGCGCGCTGTACCAGGACATGATGCGCAAGCCGCCGATCCTGCGTGCGGTGATGCGCGCCGTGGCCAGCTACGACCGCAGCCTGCCGCTGATGCTGATGACCACCCGCGACAATCGCCAGAGCCAAGCCATGGGCGCCGAACTCGGCCTTACCCTGTGGTTCGAAGCCTTCGCCGACCGCGCCTACGACCCGGCGGGCTTCCTGGTCGCGCGCGGCCAACCCGGCGCGGTGCACCACGACCGCGAGCTGATCGTCGATCAAGCGGTCAGCCTGGCCAAGGGCCATGCGCTGTTGGCCAGCGATGGCAGCTCGTTGTCCTTGCAAGCCCACACACTCTGCGTGCATGGCGATAACGCCGAATCCGTCGCGGCGGTGCGGCGCATCCGCGAAGCCTTCGACGCCCTGAGGCCCGCATGAGCGCCCCCGTCCCGAAACTCGAAGTCGCCGGCATCGACAGCCTGACCCTGCGCCTGTTCGACAACATCGACGAAAGCAACATGCCCTGGATGCTGGCCGCCAGCCAACGCCTGCGCGCCAGCTTCGGCGACGCGCTGATCGATCTGGTGCCGTCCTACACCACCCTGCTGCTGCACTACGACCTTGAACGCATGGACCTCAAACGCATGGCCGGGATGCGCGTACGCGAACTGATCGCCGAAGCCTTCGTCGATCTGCAACCGGCCAGCGCCGAGGGCGGTCGCTGCCATGAATTGCCGACCTGGTACGACCGCAGCGTCGGCCCCGAACTGCCGCTGCTGGCGCAACGCAGCGGGCTCAGCGAAGCCCAGGTTATCGAGCGCCACAGCCGCCATGAATATCAGGTGTTCGCCATAGGTTTCGCCCCCGGCTTCGCCTTTATGGGCCTGGTCGAGGAAGCCCTGGCGGCGCCGCGCCTGAGCACCCCGCGCAAACGGGTCGCGGCAGGCAGCGTGGGCATCGCCGAACGCCAGACCGCGGTCTACCCGGTGGTTTCGCCGGGTGGTTGGAACCTGCTCGGACGCAGTCCGGTGAAACTCTTCGACCATTCCATCGACGGCTACAGCCTGATGCAACCGGGCGATCGGGTGCGCTTCGCGCCCATCGATCACGCCGAATTCATCCGCCTAGGCGGCGACGACAGCCCCCTGGAGACACCCCTATGAACCGCGACGCAGGCGGGCTGCGCGTCGAGCGCAGCAGCCCCTTTATCCAACTGCAGGACGCCGGGCGTTTCGGCGTGCGCCACCTCGGCGTCAGCCAAAGCGGCGCGCTGGACTGGATTTCCATGTACTGGGCCAACTGGCTGCTGGGCAACGCCCTGGACGCCGTGGTGGTGGAAATCACCCTGGGCAATTTCGACCTGCGCTGCGAGCAGGACGGCTGCCTGGCCCTGGCCGGCGCCGACCTCGGCGCCACCCTGGACGGCGAGCCCCTGCAGCCCTGGCGCACCTTCGGCGTGCGCCGCGGTCAGCAGTTGCGTTTCGCCCAGCCACGCCTGGGCGCCCGCGCCTACCTGGCGGCGCCAGGCGGTTTCAGCGCGAGCGCGGTGCTCGGCAGTTGTTCGAGCATGGCCCGCGAGCAATTGGGCGGCCTGCACGGCGACGGCAAACCGCTGGCGATGGGCGACCATTTGCAGTGGATGCAATCCGTAGCGGCACCACGGCCCATGGACGCACGCCTGATTCCGCAGTTCACGCCCTCGCCGCGTCTGGAACTGGTGATGGGTGCGCAGATCGGCGATTTCAGCGGCCAGAGCCTGTTCGATGTGTTCAACAGCGCCTGGAAAATCGATACGCGCGCCGACCGCATGGGCATGCGCATACTCGGCCCGCGCCTGCAGGCGCGGCGTTCGACGACTATTTCCGAGGGCATTCCCCTGGGCGCTGTACAGGTGCCACCGGATGGCCAGCCGATCATCCTGCTCAACGACCGGCAAACCATCGGCGGCTACCCGCGCCTCGGCGCCCTCACCCCACAGGCCGTGGCCCGTCTGGCGCAATGCCTGCCCGGTGAAGAATTGCAACTGGCGCCGGTGCTGCAGGAGACCGCGCAGGAGAGCCATCTGCAGTTTCTGGAGCAATGGCGGCACGACTAGCGAGCGCATAGCGCTTGCTGCCGTCGGCGCCAACGCCAACCGCTGCGCAGCAGGCTCGGGCTCCCCTGGCCCGCTCCCATGCCGCAGATGGCGGGCGTCGCCCCCGAACCTTTCCTTGCGGTATGAATGGACGCCAAGCAATGCAAGCACTTCGTCTCACACCCAATCGGCTGCGTTGGGTGATGTTCACCATCCTGGTCATGGCCTACATCATGGCCTTCTTTCAACGCATGGCGCTGGCGGCGGTGGCAACCGATGTGATGAACGACCTACAGACCAAGGAAGCGCTGATGGGGGTGCTCAGCGCGGCGTACTTTTATCCACATGCGCTGATGCAAATGCCCGCGGGCGTACTTGCCGATAAATGGGGCGCGAAACGCACCATCGGCACCTTCTTTGCCATTGCCGCGCTCGGCTCTGTGCTCTTCGGCTTGGCGGAGTCGATGCTTGTTGCAGCGCTCGGCAGGTTTCTCGTCGGCGCCGGTATGGCAATGCTTTTCGTGCCGGCGATGAAGCTGTTTTCGCTGTGGTTCCAAGGCAAGGATTTTGCGCTGGTGACCGGGCTGTTTATCTCCTCCGGCGGTCTGGGCGCCCTGCTGGCAACCACTCCCCTGGCGGTCCTCACCGAATGGCTGGGCTGGCGCACGTCCTTCGTTGGCGCGGGCCTTTTCACATTCGTCACAGCAATCCTGGCTTTCGTGCTGATCGTCGAAAAACCGCCAGCGCCAACCGCCGCAACCAAAGCTCCACTGCCGAACGAACAGCCCGCCGACACTGTCTGGAACAGCCTCCTGGCGATCCTGAGGCAGCCCGCGTTCTGGCCCCTTGCCGTCTGGTTCTTCTTCGGCAACGGCCTGTTCTTCACCTTTGCCGGCTTGTGGGGCGGCCCCTATCTGGAAGAAATCCATCACCTGGGCAAGGCGGACGCCGGCAGTGTTCTGTCGATGGTCGCGGTTGGCATCATGCTTGGCGGCGTACTCTTGAGCACCCTGTCGAATCGACTGTGCGGCGCCAGGAGAAAGCCGCTGATGACCTTCGGCGCCTTGCTCATCCTCGCGCTGTTTGCAACGCTACAGATATTCGAAACGTCCCTGCCCTTGCCGGCCCTCTACGCGGTCTATCTGCTATTGGGCATATTCGGCAACGGCATAGCCGCAGTCGGCTTCACCCTGACCAAGGAAAGTTTTCCGCTGCAGCTATCGGGCACGGCCATGGGCCTGGTGAATGTTTTTGCCTGGCTCGGGGTGGCGATCCTGCAAGCGGCCACCGGCCTGCTGCTGGAGGGCGATGGCGGCGAAAGCCCGCAGCAGCGCTACACGCAATTATTTATCGCCTTGCTCGCACTCAGCGGCGTCACCCTCATCGCCTCGGTTCTGCTGAGGGAAAGCGGTACCTGTAAGCCTGCGGATGTCGGTGCGACGGCACTGCAACTCGATCCGTTCGGCAAGCGAATCGATCGCGGCTAGCCGTACGCTAAGGGCGGAACAACCCGCTATTTCTAGAACGCCCAAGCGGCCAGTGTCCAGCATGCCGGGCGCGACGCGCATAGCCTATAGAAAGGGCCCAACGATGGAGGCCTTGGGCGCTTGCCGCGCTACGGCATTTTCATTCAACACAGATACCTGACCGGAAAAAAACCGCGCTAAAGGCGGTTCATAACCTCACTCGCGGCAGCAAGCATGCACGGATAAACCGGTGATGGCTGCCAACCGGTGGAGACTGGTCAATGCACGGCGGCAGACCCCACCCGAAGCGAGAATGTGGCGCCTAGCAGATCGACCCGCGAAGGTTCTGCATTGTCCCTGGAGACTCGGAACATTGCCTGTCCCCACGGCCATGGTTATCGCGCAGCCATAGCCCGGACACTTCCCGGGCGAGGGGCAGGCTCTCTCGGTAAGGCGGGAACAGCTCGAACGCGGCCAGGGTATCGCCCTTGCCCTCGGCCTGTTTGCGATAGAAGAGCGGTGAGAATATCGAGCGCCGTAGCGAGGTCGACGCCAGGCGCTCGCGCTAGGCCGGTGTTTTTGCACAACCACGGGGAATTACCGCTGCGCAGGACATGGCTCATCAGATGATGGGCAGCAGTGCCGCGCCAGAACGTCAACAGCAGCAAAGGCGGCCGGCGCGTTATTCGACCTCCTGATACAACCCGGGCAGTTCGTAGCGCAGACCATAGCGGGCATAGAGCTGCTTGATATCGCCTGCAAGAATCAGCTCCTCGAGCTTCTCCTCCAGGGCGTAGGCCAGTTGCCGGTTGCTTTCATGCACCGCCATGCCGATGTCCCAGACCTGCCTGCCCATGTTCGGATAGGCGTTCTCGGCCAGGGCCAGATTGCTGTCTGCGGCCTGTTTGACCTGCCAGTCGATCTCGCCGCGCATGGCCATCACCGCATCGACCTCGCCCTTTTTCATTCCGGCGAAGGCCGCCTGCGGATTGGTGAAGTGTCGGGTCTTGCCACTGAGCATGCCGTCGAATACCGAGGACAGGTAAAAGGACGGCACGCTGTCGACCTCGACACCAATCGGGTGCCGCTGGAATACCGCCACACTGGGCACGGCCTCGAGTCGACGGCGATCGAAGGCGACCTGCCAGCGCTCGCGCTGGTAGGGGCCGAACATCACCACCAGCTCGTTGACCAGCTCGCCGAACTCGTTGCTCATGTGAGAAAACTCGCGATCATAAGGCACCCGCAGCATCACGTCGGCCAGCACCTGCGGACGCAGGTAATGCCCGCGCCAGATATAGTCGCGCAGATCGTCGTCGAGTTTCTCCCCGGCCGGCGCCCAGATCAGCTCCAGCTTGAGGCCCAGGCCACCGGCCAGGGCCCGGGCTACTTCGTAGTCGACCCCGCGCGGCTGGCCATCCTGCTGGAAGCTGTAAGGCGGAAAATCCTTATAGAGGGCGACCTTGAGTACACCCGACTCGATGATCGAGTCGTAGCTGCGCACCGGCGCCTGCGCCTGGACCTGCGGGGCCAGCACACTCAACAACGCAAGCAACAGCAGGACACTCAGGCGCATAGCCGTCACTCCTCGATCGCCACGCTCTCCAGGTAGGAACGCACGGCCCACAGCGCTTCCTGGCTGAGGTAGTCGGCCATTTTCGGCATGTACACCCGGCCGTCACGCACCGCACCATTGATCACCCGCTCCTTGTACCACTCGTCGCCCATGGCGCCGACTTCGAGCAGACGCAGATCCGGGGCGATGCCGCCGGACTTGGCTTCCAGCCCATGGCAGGCCGCGCAGTTCTGATTGTAGGCCGAGGCGCCGATTTCGATCGCCTTGGCATTGCCCCGATAGGGGTTCTCTTCCAGCCATTCTTCGCCCAGCGGTTCCAATCCTTCGGTCTTGACATCCTGCGGCACCACATCGCCGTGCGCCCAGAGAGTGGCCGAAAAAGCCATTAGCAGCAGGGCGGCAGCGGTTTTTTGTTGGATTTTCATGATCGAGACCTCTTCGAGTACACGCAGCACAGACTTTATGGAGCTTGGTTGTAGCCATCTTAGAAAGACCTCGGCAAGCATCGAATGCTGCTTTGGTGGCTCGCATCTAGTTCCTTGGTAGTAGCGCTTGTGACCGCCGTCTGGCAGGGCTTTCGCAGCAAGGCCAAGTCATGGGCGGTTTGGGCATTTTTCCCGGCACGAGCGGGAGCTTTTCCGTTTCGGCCAAATGGCGGCGGTTCCACTATCGCTACGCCAGGTCGCTCACCGGCGGCCTTACCTCCACCTCAATGGGAACCACAACCATGACAATAAGATCGTTACCCAGCACACCACACCCCGTGGCCCTTGCCCTCCACAGCCTGCTGCTGGCCGGCGGCCTGGCCCTGAGTGGCAGTGCCTTGGCCAAGAACGTCACCTGGGACGACATCGCCAACGACCACCTGAGCACCAGCAACGTGCTGCAATACGGCATGGGCACCAACGCCCAGCGCTGGAGCCCACTGGCCCAGGTCAATGCCGACAACGTGTTCAAGCTGACCCCGGCCTGGTCGTTCTCCTTCGGCGACGAGAAACAGCGCGGCCAGGAGTCACAGGCGCTGATCCACGACGGGGTGATCTACGTCACCGGCTCCTATTCGCGCATGTTCGCCCTCGACGCCAAGACCGGCAAGCGCCTGTGGACCTACAACCACCGCCTGCCGGACAACATCCGGCCGTGCTGCGACGTGGTCAACCGCGGTGCGGCGATCTATGGCGACAAGGTCTACTTCGGCACCCTCGACGCCCGCGTGGTGGCCTTGAACAAGGACACCGGCAAGGTGGTGTGGAACAAGAAGTTCGGCGATCACGCGGTCGGCTACACCATGACCGGCGCGCCGACCCTGGTTAAAGACCAAAAGAGCGGCAAGACCCTGCTGATCCACGGCAGCTCCGGCGACGAATTCGGCGTGGTCGGCCGGCTGTTCGCCCGCGACCCGGAGACCGGCGAGGAAGTCTGGATGCGCCCCTTCGTCGAAGGCCACATGGGCCGCATGCACGGCAAGGACAGCACCCCGACCGGTGACGTCAAGGCGCCGTCCTGGCCGGATGACCCGAACTCGCCGACCGGCAAGAAAGCCGCCTGGAGCCAGGGCGGCGGTGCCCCCTGGCAGAGCGCCAGCTTCGATGCCGAGACCAACACCATCATCGTCGGCGCCGGCAACCCGGCGCCCTGGAACGGCTGGGCGCGCACCGCCGAAGGCGGCGAGCCGAAGGACTATGACAGCCTCTACACTTCCGGCCAGGTCGGCGTCGACGCCACCACTGGCGAAGTGAAGTGGTTCTACCAGCACACCCCCAACGATGCCTGGGATTTCTCCGGTAACAACGAACTGGTGCTGTTCGACTACCAGGACAAGGCCGGCAAGACCGTAAAGGCCAGCGCCCACGCCGACCGCAACGGCTTCTTCTATGTGGTCGACCGCGCCAACGGCAAGCTGCAGAACGCCTTCCCCTTCGTCGACAAGATCACCTGGGCCAGCCATATCGACCTGAAGACCGGCCGCCCGGTAGAGAATGAAGGCCAGCGTCCGCCCAAGCCCAAGGCGGGCGAAACCAAGGGCGAAGTGGTGGAAGTCTCACCACCCTTCCTCGGCGGCAAGAACTGGAACCCCATGGCCTACAGCCAGGACACCGGCCTGTTCTACGTGCCGGCCAACCATTGGAAGGAGGACTACTGGGCCGAGGAAGCACACTACAAGCCGGGTTCCGCCTACCTTGGCATGGGCTTTCGGATCAAGCGCCTGTACGACGACCACGTCGGCATCCTGCGCGCCATGAACCCCACCACCGGCAAGGTGGAGTGGGAGCACAAGGAAAAACTGCCGCTGTGGGCCGGGGTTCTGGCGACCAAGGGCAATCTGGTGTTCACCGGCACCGGCGACGGCTTCTTCAAGGCCTTCGACGCCAAGAACGGCAAGGAGCTGTGGAAGTTCCAGGTCGGCACCGGAATCATCTCCCCGCCCATCACCTGGGAACAGGACGGCGAGCAGTACATCGGTGTGACCTCCGGTTACGGCGGCGCGGTACCGCTGTGGGGCGGCGACATGGCCGAGCTGACCAAGCCGGTCGCCCAGGGCGGCTCGTTCTGGGTGTTCAAGCTGCCGAGCTGGGACAAGACTACGGCCAAGCGCTGAGTCCAGGCCGCACGGCGTACCCGCAGGGTGCGCCGTGCGCACCGGCCCTCCTCGTCCGGGTGCCCTGCCGGACACCCGCCTCCGTATACCTCGGTGCGCACAGCCTAGGCGGCCCCGCACCCCCTACCGAGCAATCGCCATGAACTACCCGCCGCTGTTTCTGCCTCTGATTTTGCTGGTCATCGGTTGCCAGGCGCTGGCCGCCGATGATGAGGTGCTAAGCATCAACGGCTGTCGCATCGAAGCCGACAGCCGCTGCCCGAATGCCAATCTGCGCAATGCCGACCTGAGCAACCAGGACATGCGCCGGATGAACCTGGCCGGCGCCGATCTCTCTGGCGCCAACCTGCGTCACGCCCGCCTCGACCTGGCTAACCTGGAAAAGGCCAACCTGCAAGGCGCCAACCTCACCCGCGCCAGCCTGCAACAGAGCAACCTGCGCCTGGCCGACTTCACCGATAGCACCCTGATCGCCATCCAGGGCTGGGGACTGTTCGCCCAGGCCGCACAGTTCCAGGGCGCCGATCTGCGCGCCGCCAACCTGGAGTTCGCTCGCCTGTCCGGCGCCAAACTGCACAAGGTCAAGCTGCAAGCGGCCAACCTGGAGATGACCTGGCTGAGCAAGGCCGACCTCAAGGGCGCGTCCCTGATCGACGCCAACTTGCAGGAAGTTAAGCTGTCGGGCGCCAACCTGGAAAACGCCGACCTGAGCGGCACCCGCACCCATTACGGCAACTTCCAGGGGGCGAATATGCAGGGTTGCAAGGCATGCCCGCAGGGCTGGGATTGAAAGCCAATGCCTGACCGCGGCAAAGCACCGCGGCCAAGAACTCGGCGTCCCATCGCATGCATTCCGTGGGACGGTCTTGACCGCGATATTTAGCCCTCTGCCCTATGCGCTCTCCATCCCCACCCGCAGCACCCCGGTATCGATGGCCAGGTGCACCAGTTCGGCTTGCGAGCCGACCTGCAGCTTGTTCTTCAGCAGGGTCATGTAGTTGGATACCGTCTTGCCGCTGATACACAGCTTTTCCGCGATCATGCGCGTGGGTATGCCTTTGGCCAACATCACGAAGATCTCGAATTCGCGCTGGGTCATGTCGCGCAAACGCGGGTCGGCGCTGCCCTGATGCACCGGGTTGCAGGCCAGGTGGGTGGCCAGCGGCTGCTCGATATAGGCATGCCCGGCCAGGGTGCGCTTGACTGCTTCGATCAGCACTTCCGGCGCCGAGCTCTTGGTCAGGTAGCCGATCGCCCCGGCATCCAGCGCCTGGCGCACCAGCGGCAGTTCGTCGTGCATGCTGAAGAACAATACGCGCAGCTGCGGCAGGCGCTGGCGCAGACGCCGCATGGTTTCCAGGCCGCTGATGCCAGGCAGGCCGATGTCCATGATCACCAGATTGGGGATTTCTTCCTGCACCCGTTGCAGAGCCTGCTCGCCATCGCAGGCTTCGCGGACCAGCACCTCGGGCAGCAAGGCACGCAACAGGCTGGCATAGCCCTGGCGCACCACCGCGTGATCGTCGACCAACAGGATCTTCATGGGTCATTCCCCTTCAAGTGGAATACTCAGGCACAGCGCCCAACCGGCACCGGGTCGACTGTTCAGGTGCAACACACCGCCGAGGCAACGCGCCCGCTCGCCGATCGAACGCAGGCCGATCCCCGCTCGTTGCGGCATCTGTGCGCCGATACCGTTGTCACGCACCAGCAGGCGCAAGCGGCCGCCCTGGTATTGCAGACGCACGCGCACTTCGCTGGCCCGGGCATGCCGCGCCACATTGGTCAGGGCTTCCTGGACCAGACGATACAGGTGAGCCTTGCTCGGCAATGGCAGTCGCGGCAAGGCGTCGCTCACTAGCAAGCGACAACGCACACCCTGGGTGACTTGCCAGTCCTGCGTTAGCTGCTGCAACGCCTCGCCCAATTCGAGACGTTCGAGCACGACCGGATAGAGATCGCGAATCAGCGCACGAAAACCTTCCTGTAACTGCTGGCAGTTGTCCTCCAGGCACTGCGCGGTGCTCCTTACCGCCTCCGGCCTATCGGCCACGGCACGCAGCAGACAGGCCTGGGCGCGGATCCCGCTGAGGTACTGGCCCAGGTCGTCGTGCAGGGTTTGCCCCAGCCGGGTGCGCTCGCGCTCTTGCAGCGCCAGCAGGGCCTGGGTCAGTTCGGCGTTATCCACCTGCACCTGCTGCAAGGTAGTGGCCATGGAATTGAAATGCCCGGCCAATTGCCGGGCCTCGGGCAGGCTGTGTGTTTGCAGGCGCGCATCGAGCTGTCCGTCGGTCACCCGCTGCAGGCCGCCGAGCAACTCGTCCAGCACCGCCAAACCGCGGCGAACCGCCCAGCGAATGCTCAACAGACTCAAGATCAGCGCCGTGACACTGAGCAGCAGAAGCTGCAACAGGGAATCCCAGACCTCGTCGATCTCGTCTGCGGGGTCGACGGCAATCTGCACCTGACGCCCGTCAGCCATCTGCAACAGCAACGCAGGTTGCCGGGCACTGAGCAGATGCTGGCCCAGCCAGCGGTCCAGCCAACCGGGCTCGCTCTCGAGCGCCGTCTGCCCGACCTCCAGCCACTGCACGCGGACATGGCGCAGGCTGTCGGTCAGCCCCTGCTGCAGGCTCGCGGGGTCGCGCAATGCGGCCTCGTGCAGGTATTCGACCACCGCTTCGGCGGCCTGCATTTCACGCTGCACGTCGTAACTGGCCTGGCGCAGCAGCAGCGCCAGGCCGGCGGCGCTCACCAGGACAAAGAACAGGCTGACCAGCAGGTTGACCCGGCGCAGCGCCGACATGCCTTACTTGACCACGAAGTGGCCGAGCATGCCCTTGCCTTCCAGACCCTTGGCGAAGAAACGGAATTTGCCCGGCTTGATCGGCACGAAGAAGATTTCCGCCTCGCCGGCATCCTCGAACTCGAGCTCGGTGAGGGTGATCGCCTTGATCTCCACGCCACCGGCCTCGACCTTGCGCAGGAAAATCGAGGTGGCGAATTCCGGCGCCTGGAACGCGTATTCCTTCTGCCCGCTGGCGATGACCTTCAACTGATAGGCCTTGCCGGTTTCCAGCTGGTATTCCTTCTGCGACATGCTGTAGTCGCTCTCTGCGTTGCCCAGCACCAGGTCCGGCAATGCCGTGCCACGCCGGGTCAGGTCGCCGGCGGCATGCAGGTTGTCGAAGCCGATCAGGCTGCCAACCAGTAGCAGGGGAAGAAACAGCGCCTTGAGGTTACGCATGGACATCACCGATTGTTGTTATGGGTTGATGCCTCCATGCTAAAACCCCTTGCCCCGCACCGGTTTACTACCTTGGTACGGGCCGCCTGGTACTTTATGCATATTCCCCCACCCGCCCACTGTTCCTATGCTGACGGCACCTACACAGGAGTTGTCCATGCGCCAGATCAGTCGTCACCTCTTGCTCTGGGTCGCCGTCAGCCTCGGTTATGCGGCCATGAGCCAGGCCGACAGCCCGGCAGCCGAGTTGCAGGTGCGCATCGCTTACCTGGCCTATATCCCGGACACCGGGCCGCTGCTGTCCAATGTCATCCCCGAACCCACGGACGCCGGCCGGCGCGGCGCCGAACTGGCGATCACCGACAGCAACAGCACCGGGCGCTTCCTCAAGCACGCCTACAGCCTCGACGTCGCCGAGCATGACGACAGCGCCAGCCTGCTCGCTGCCGCCACCGCGCTGCATGGCCAGGGCGTGCGCCTGTTCGTGGTCAACGCCCCCGCGCCGACCCTGCGCCAACTCAGCCAGGCGCTCGGCGACAGCCTGCTGATCAACGCCGGCAGCGCCGACGACAAGCTGCGCCAGAGCGAATGCCTGGCCAACGTGCTGCACACCCTGCCGAGCCGGGCGATGCTCGCCGATGCCCTGGCGCAGTTCCTCACCGTGCGCAAATGGTCGCGCTGGCTGCTGATCACAGGGCCGACCGAGGACGATCAGGCCTATGCCGCGGCCTTGCGCCGGGCGGCCAAGCGCTTCGGCCACCAGATAGTCGCAGAGAAGGCCTGGAGCTTCGACAACGACCAGCGCCGCAGCGCCCAGGCGGAGATGCCGCTGTTCACCCAGACCAAGGAATACGACGTGGTGCTGGTGGCCGACGAGCGCGGCGACTTCGGCGAATACCTGCCCTACCAGACTTGGTACCCGCGCCCCGTCGCCGGCACCCAGGGCCTGACGCCCACCGGCTGGCACAAGACGGTCGAGACCTACGGCGCCGCACAGTTGCAGAAACGCTTCGAGGCCCATGCCCAGCGCTGGATGAACGACCGCGATTTCGCCGCCTGGCTCGGCGTACGCAGCATCGCCAGCGCGGTGAGCAAACTGCGCCAGAGCGACGCCAAGGCGATTCGCGCGCTGGCCCTCAGCGATCAGCTGCCGCTGGACGGCTTCAAGGGCCGCAAGCTGAGTTTCCGCAGTTGGAACGGCCAACTGCGCCAACCGATCCCCCTGGTGCAGCCCCGCGCCCTGGTCAGCAACTCGCCGCAGGACGGTTTTCTCCATCCCAGCAGCGAGCTGGACAGCCTCGGCTACGACGCGCCCGAGGTCAGTTGCAACCTCGCCGCTGCAGCACCTTGATTCATGCCCTTCAATAACAAGAGGAACAATCCCATGCGTATCGCCCTGCTCGCCGCGAGCATCAGCCTGGCCCTGGCCAGCACTTCGAGCCTCGCCGCCACCGCCTATGTGTCCAACGAGAAGGACGACAGCATCAGCGTGATCGACCTCGCCAGCATGGAGGTCAGCGCCACCCTGGAGGTCGGCATGCGTCCGCGCGGCCTGCTGCTGTCCAGCGACAACAAGCTGCTGTACATCTGCGCCAGCGATTCGGATCGGGTCCAGGTGATGGACCTGGCCACCCGCAAAATCATCAAGGAGCTGCCCTCCGGCGCCGATCCCGAGCAGTTCGCCCTGCACCGCAACGACCGCTGGCTGTATATCTCGAACGAAGACGATGCGCTGGTGACTGTGGTCGATACTCAGAGCGACGAGGTGCTGGCGCAAATCGACGTTGGCGTCGAACCCGAAGGCATGGCCGTCAGCCCCGATGGCAAGTGGGCGGTCAACACCAGCGAAACCACCAACATGCTGCACTGGATCGATACCAGCAACCAGACCCTGGTCGACAACACCCTGGTCGACCAGCGCCCGCGGCATGTCGAGTTCGACGCTGACGGCAAGCGCCTGTGGGCCTCGGCGGAAATCGGCGGCACGGTCAGCGTGATCGACGTCGCCAACCGGCAGATCGAGAAGGTGCTGACCTTCCAGATCAAGGGCGTACACCCGGACAAGGTGCAGCCGGTCGGGGTCAAGCTCAGCGCCGACGGCAAGCTGGCCTTCGTCGCCCTCGGTCCGGCCAACCACGTGGCGGTGGTCGACGCCAAGACCTATGAGGTACTCGATTATCTGCTGGTCGGCCGGCGCGTCTGGCACATGGCTTTCACCCCGGACCAGAGTCAACTGCTGACCACCAACGGGGTCAGCGGCGACGTCTCGGTGATCGACATGCAATCGCTCAAGGTGACCAAGTCGATCAAGGTCGGCCGTTATCCCTGGGGCGTGGTCGTCACCCCGTGAACGCCCTCGAGGTCAGCGCTCTGGGTTTTGCCTACGGCGCGCGCCAGGCCTTGCAGGGCGTCGGCTTCAACGTCGCGCCCGGCAGCTTCGCCGCCCTGCTGGGACCGAACGGTGCCGGCAAGTCGACCCTCATCGCCCTGCTCACCCGCCTCTACGACCTGCAGCAGGGCGATATCCAGGTGATGGGCTGCAGCCTGCGCCAGCAGCCGCGTCAGGCATTGCGCCAACTCGGCGTGGTGTTCCAGCAGAGCACCCTGGATCTGGATTTGAGCGTGGAGCAAAACCTGCGCTACCACGCCGCCCTGCACGGCATGGCCAAGCCAGTGGCCAGCGCCCGGATCGACGAGGAACTGGCGCGCCAGCAGCTGAACGAACGCCGGCATGACAAGGTCCGCGACCTCAACGGCGGCCATCGCCGCCGTGTGGAGATCGCCCGCGCCCTGCTGCACCAGCCGCGTCTGCTGCTGCTCGACGAGGCCAGCGTCGGCCTCGACCCGGCCAGCCGCCTGGCGCTCAACCGGCATGTGCGCCAGCTCTGCCGCGATCATGGTCTGGCGGTGCTCTGGACCACCCACCTGCTCGATGAGGTGCAGGCCAGCGACGAGCTGCTGATCCTCAACCGCGGGCGCCTGGTCGCCCAGGGTCTGGCCAGCCAGATCGGCGCCGACGACGCCAGCCTGGCCGCCACCTTCGAACGCCTGACCGCCAGCGAGGCACGGGTATGAACGCTTTATGGCCAATGCCCAGCGGCACACATCCACGGGTATGGCGCAATCGCGTAGGAGCGGCCCATGGCCGCGATCCACTCGAGCATTCGACACCCATTCGCGGGCATGGCCCGCTCCTACGGACACCTCGCAACGCGGCAGCGGTCTCGACTGCGTCGCTCTTTCATTGCTCATACCAGGAGCCGCAGCCATGAACGCCTACTGGTACTGCCTGCAAGGCATCGTGCAGCGCGAATGGTTGCGCTTCGTCCTGCAGCGCTCGCGCTTCTTCAGCGCCCTGGTGCGCCCGCTGCTGTGGCTGCTGGTGTTCGCCGCCGGTTTCCGCGCGGCACTGGGCATCGCCATCATCGCGCCCTACGACACCTACATCACCTACGAGACCTACATAGTCCCGGGGCTGGCCTGCATGATCCTGCTGTTCAACGGCATGCAGGGCTCGCTGTCGATGGTCTACGACCGCGAGATGGGCAGCATGCGCGTGCTGCTGACCAGCCCGCTGCCGCGCGCCTTCCTGCTCGCCAGCAAACTGTTGGCGATCGCCCTGATCTCGCTGCTGCAGGTCTATGCCTTCCTCGCCATCGCCTGGCTGTACGGCGTGCAGCCGCCGCTCTGGGGCCTGCTCGCGGCCCTGCCCGCGCTGCTGCTGGTGGCGCTGCTGCTCAGCGCCCTGGGCCTGCTGCTGTCCAACGGCATCCGCCAGCTGGAGAACTTCGCCGGAGTGATGAATTTCGTGATCTTCCCGCTGTTCTTCCTCTCCTCGGCGCTCTACCCGCTGTGGAAGATGCGCGAGGCCAGCGAATGGCTGTACTGGCTCTGTGCGCTCAACCCCTTCACCCACGCGGTCGAGCTGGTACGCTTCGCCCTCTACCAGCGCCTGAGCGTCAGCGCCCTGCTGATCTGCCTGGGCCTGACTGCGCTGTTCGCCGTGCTCGCCGTAGCCACCTTCAACCCGCAACACGCCGCCCTGCGTCGGGCCAGCTAAAACCCGCTCCTACGAACGTCACATACCCGCAGGAGCGCGGGGTGGCGCCCAGTTTCATCCCCGCGATAATTTCCAGACTGCGCCCCGCTATCACCCACACCAGCAAGACGCGGCTTTGCCCTGCCGAGCCAATGCCAGCCATCCATGCTCTGCCGCCAAACCGCGCCAAGCTCATTCGCGGCCATGCGCCGCTCCTACGCAGACCGCATGCTCCAGCGGGGACTTCTACTACTTTGGTACTGCTTTCCCTTTCCAATGTAGAATTTCCAAAGCAGGGGTATTGCCCTGTAATACGCACACAAAAAGAACCGAGACTTAAGGCGATGAAGCACTGCCTGGCCCTATCGACGGGTCTTTCACTGATCCCAAGCCTACTACTGGCCGCCCCATTGCCGACCGGGCCGAGCCTGTTTTCCGCGGAAGGCTATCGCTTCAGCCCCACACCCTCCCAAGCCGAACACGCGCGCGCCTTCGACTCCCTGAGCGTACAACGCCTGCTGAACGAACCACTGCAGACACCGCCGGCCGACGCTCATCCTCGTCAGTGGCGGCATGGCCAGTTCATCAAACAAGGAGCACACATCAACCCGCCCGGCAACCCGGAGCTAGCCAATGCTGGCGACGACCAATTGAGCAGTCCGAGGCAAAATCACTTCAACCGCCAGCAACAACAGGCCGGCCATGGCGACAAAGGCCGGCCGCTGGTGTTCTACTGCGGCGCCGACTGCAGGTTCGTCTGGAATGCCAGCAAGCGCGCCCACTCCCCTGGTTACCGTGACCTCCACTGGTATCGCGACGGCATCGACGGCTGGCAACAGGCCGGTCTGTCCCTGATCCCCGCGCAACCGCTCGTCATGCCGTAACCCTGCAAGCATTTCCCTGCGGCTACAGCCACACCATAATCAAAACAATGAGGTGAAAGGCCATGTACAAGATTCTGATTGCCGACGACCATCCGCTGTTTCGCGAAGCCATCCACAACGTCATCAGCGACGGCTTCCCCGGTAGCGAAATCATGGAAACCGCCGACCTCGACAGCGCCCTGGCGATGACCGTGGAAAACGACGACCTCGACCTGATCCTGCTCGACCTGAACATGCCCGGCATGCACGGGCTGAACGGCTTGATCAACCTGCGCAACGACGCGCCAACCATCCCGGTGGTGATCGTTTCCGCCGAGCAGGACAAACAGATCGTCCTTCAGGCCATCACCTATGGCGCCGTCGGTTTCATCACCAAGTCCTCGCCGCGCGCGCAGATGACCGATGCCATCCAGCAGATACTCAACGGCAATGTCTACCTGCCGCCGGACATCATCCGCTCGCAAAAGAACACCACCCACCGCAGCCATTCAGAGCACCACGGCTTCCCCCAGGAACTGCTGCAAGCCCTGACCCGCAAGCAGTTGCTGGTGCTGGAGCGCATGACCAAAGGCGAGTCGAACAAACAGATCGCCTACAGCCTGGACATCGCCGAAACCACGGTCAAAGCCCACGTCTCCGCCATCCTGCGCAAGCTCAACGTGCACAATCGGGTGCAGGCGATCCTGTCCGCCGGTGATATCGATTTCGCTGCCTATTTGCGTCGCTGAACCGCCCCCAGGCGACGCTGCATGGCGCCTGTAGGGTGCGCCGTGCGCACCTCAGGCGGCCGCAATTTCCGTCGAATGATCCATTCTGCTTTACGCTCCTCCGACGCCAGACAGGCGCACCCGGCCGCGACAGATCAAGCAGGTGTCCGCGGCCTAGGCGGCCCCGCACACCCTACGGATCGACGGTCGCCGCTCCGGATAGCCCACAGGATGGGTTGAGCGTAACGATCATCCTGTCGGGTTAGGCGCGCGCAAATTGACCCGCTGCCAGCAGACCAACCGCGCCGTAACCCATCATGGATTTCAGCCACGACAACCGGGGACATAACCCGCATGTTGGGTATCGTTGCGCTCAACACCATCCTACAAAATCAACACCGCATCAGCCTGCGCCCCTGTCCAACAGATGGCTCATCGCCGTCTTCAGCTTCATCGGCCGTACCGGTTTGTGCATCAAGGTGTGGCCGAGTTCGCGCATCTGTTGCTTGAGTTCGTTGCTGTAGTTGGCGGTGATCATCAGCGCCGGCAGCGGTGTGCTGCGCCTGGAGTTGATCAGGGCCACGGCATCGACGCCGTTGTGGCCGTCGTCGAGGTGGTAGTCGGCGATCAGCAGGTCGGCGTCGGCGTGGTAGTTGTCGACCTGACGCGCCAGGTCTTCTTCGCTCAAGGCCGTGACCACCTGGCAGCCCCAGGTTTCTAGCAGGGTGCGCATGCCGGCGCAGATCGCCGCATCGTTATCCAGCACCCAGATGCGCGCCCCACTGAGGCGCTCGAGCAGCAGATCGGGCGTGTCATGCACCACCCGGGCCCTGGGCGCGCGGGTGGCCAGGGGTACTTCGATGGAGAACATCGAGCCCTTGCCCAATTGCGAGGACACGCGGATGCGATGACCGAGCATGCGCGCGATCTTGTCGACGATGGCCAGGCCCAGGCCCAGGCCGCGGTCTTGTTTGCGGTGGGTGACGTCGCCGCGTTTGAACTCCTGGAAGATTTCGCCGAGTTTGTCTTCGGCAATGCCGATGCCGGTGTCCCAGACCTCGATCGACAGGCTCTGCCGGTGCCGGCGGCAACCGAGCAGGATGCGCCCGCTGGTGGTGTAGCGAATGGCGTTGCTGAGCAGGTTGCGCAAGATCCGCGCGAGCAATTGGATGTCGCTGCGCACCAGCGCCGAGCTGGCCACGAAGTCCAGGCGCAGGCCCTCGCTGCCGGCGATCTGGTGGTATTCGGCGGCGAGGTTTTCCAGCAGTTCGCTGACGGCGAACGGGGCGATATCCGGTTTGATCACCCCGGCATCCAGCTTGGAGATATCCACCAGGGTGCCGAGCAGGCTTTCCACGTCTTCCAGGGAATTGCTGACGTTGCGCACCAGGGCCGCACTTTCGGCCAGCTCGCGTTTTTCCAGCAGCGCGCTGGTGAACAGGCGGGCGGCGTTCAAGGGCTGCAGCAGGTCGTGGCTGACCGCGGCGAGGAATTTGGTTTTCGACAGGTTGGCCTGCTCGGCCTCGCCCTTGGCTTCGCGCAGGCGGGCTTCCATCTGCGTGCGTTCGTCGATTTCGCAGCGCAGCTGGGCATTGAGGTCGGTGAGTTCGGCGGTACGTTCACGCACCCGCTGCTCCAGGTGCTGATAGGCCTGATGCAGCGCCTCGGCGGTGCGCCGGCGCTCGGTGATGTCGCGGATCAGTACGAAGATGCCAACCACCTCGCCACTGGCCTGACGATTGGGCACGTAGGAGCGCAGCATGTAGCGCTCCTGGCCATTGTGGTTGGTTTCCGCCACCTCGAAGGTCACGCTCTCGCCGGATAGCGCCCGCTCGATATAGGGCTCCAGGCGCCGACAGTGTTCTTCGTTGTGCACCTCGCGCAGGCTCTGGCCGAGCATGGCGCCGCGCGGCCAGAAATACCATTCTTCGTAGACCTTGTTGGTGAACTCGTAGACCAGATCGGCGTTGAGGTAGGCGATCAGCGCCGGCACGTGGTCGGTGATCAGGCGGATCCAGCGTTCGCTCTCGCTGAGCGCTTCGGCATGCCGGTAGCGCTCGGTGATGTCGGTGAAGGTGTTGACGAAGCCGCCGGTGGGCAGTGGATGGGTGCGCACTTCGAGCATGCGTCCGTCGAACAGGCGCAGTTCCAGTTCCTCGATGGGTTTGCCGCTGGCATCGCGGCTGTCGGGAGTCAGCAGTTGCAACTCGCTGTCGGCCATGACCTCGGCGAACGGCCGATGGGCGTTGATCGGTGCCAGGCCGCAGAGGTCGAGAAAGCGGTGGTTCCACAGCTCCAGTTGGCCCTCGGCATTGACCATGGCCATGCCTTGCGACAGATTGTCCACCGCGCGCTGGAGCAGGCGCGACTTCTGCGCCAGGGCCTGCTCGCGGCGCAGGGTTTCGTTCTGCTTGACCTCGGTAATGTCGGTGTAGAGGATCACCAGGCCGCCCTCACGGGTCGGCCGTTCGCTGACCTGCACCCAACGTCCGTCGCGCAGACGGTAGAGCATGTGCTCGTCGCGGTTGCCGCGCTGCTCCTCGACCACCAGGCCGGTGCTCTTGCTCAGGCGTTTGATCTCCGCCAGCCGGGTGCCGGCATTGATCCGCGCGCGGCTATGGGCCCAGAAGGACTTGAAGCGGCTGTTGAACAGGACGATGCGCTGCTCGCTGTCGAACAGCACAAAGGCATCGGAGATGCTCTCGATGGCGTCGATCAAATGCTGATGCGCGGTTTCCGCGCGCAGGCGCGCGTCGCTGAGCAACTGGTTGCTGGATTTCAGCTCGGCCATGGCCTGGTTCAGCGCATCGGTGCGCTCGCGCACCTGTTCGGCGAGCACCACCGAGTGCTGGAAGGCCGCGTAGGCATCGTCGCCGCGCGAGTGGATCGACTCGACCCGTTCGATCAGCGCGGTGTTGATGCGTTTGAGCTTGTGGTTCTCCTTTTCCAGGGCCTGACAGCGGGCCTGCAGCTCGGCGACATCAGCCTCGGCCGGGACGGCCAATGGCGACTCCGGTAAAGGTCTGGTTGATGTGCATGCCATTGAACTGCTCTCCGTAGGTATTGAAGCCTATGACCGGCTGGCGGCGCAGGAAGGCCGAAACCGGGTCGACGCCACCATGGCCTTCGATCTCCAAACGACGCAGAAAACAATCGCAACCGATAGTCAGCAACAAGGGCCCGAGGCGCTCGCGCAGGCCGTCGAACAGGTTTTCCAGATTGGGCAATAGTGGCCCGGGACGCATCGCGGTGAGCACGATGCCGTTCTCCACCGCGCAGTAGAAGGTCAGGCTGAGGTCGTCGTTGACCTGCTGGATCGAGCGCACGTAGTACTGCTCGCTGATGCGCACGGCCAGGGGGTTGGCAGCGAACACCCGATGATCGAGCGCCTCCAGGGGCACGCCGATCAACTCGGCGTATTCCTGCGCGGCCGGTGCCGCGTTCAACTCATAGACCCGCCGGCCAGCGCTGTCGGCCCGGGTGACCACCAGCTTCTCGGCACAGGGTTCGATGTGATGGGTGCTGAACACCTCGAAATCCAGCCAGGTGTTGAACAGCACCACCACCGCCGCACCGGTGTGGAACTGGCCGCCGTGGTAGACGTGGGTGTGGGTCAGGTGGTTGTCGTCACCCGCCGAGCCGCCAAAATGGGGGATGCTGCCCAGGGCCGCGCTGAGCGCACCGAGCACCACCTCCTCGCGGCTGGACAGGCCGTCGAGCAGGGTCAGGGCGAAGCTGTGGCCCTTGATCGAGGCCAGTTCGTTGGTGCGGCAGTCCTTGACCAGGCGCTCGACCAGTTGCTGGGCGTCGATCAGGCTGAAGCGTTCCATTTCGTCAATCAGGGCGCTGGCGATGGAGAAACTGCGGTGATCGAACCCCACCGCACTGACGCAACCGCGCCCATAGCCCTGCGGGGTGATCTCGCCGGCCGTGGTGCAGCCGACCAGCTCGATGCCGCCGAAATACTGCTCCAGCGCCGCGCCCAGTGCTTGCAAGTCGTATTCGGCGGAACAGAAGAACAGGACGAAGCCCAGGTGCGGATGAATCAGCTGCCGTGCCAGCTCCTGCGCCACCAGCTCTACATCCGTGGCACATGAGGTGGCGGTGACAACCCCTTCTGTCCGTTCCTGCTGCATAACGTGCCCCAATAGAAAACCCACCTGTCATGGGATGATTCTACGAAGGTCCGCACAGGCCACCCATGCAACTTGAGTCGTGTCGACCTCCTCCCTAAGTAGCGGTATACGACAGCATCAGGCCGACAACGGCCAGAACAGCAGGGTCAGCAGCAACAAGCCGGCGTAGAAACCGATTTCCAGGGTCTCGCTGAGCGGCTGGATACGCCGCAAGGCGCCATAGACGTGCACCACTATCATCATCAGCGCCGTGGCGGCGAGCAGTTCAAAGACCGTGTGGATGGCTTCGCCAGTCAAGGCCGCGCGCAGCATCATGGCTTCGAGGATCAGGATGAACGCCCCCAGACAGCGGCCGAAGTAGACCGCCAGGTCAGTGTGCGTGGGGATCCGCCAACCCATCAGTCGGGCCCAGGCCAGCGGAACGAGAAAGATCGGCAACGCGAAAACCAGGGTGGTCGAGATTGTCAGGACCAGCAGGTAATCCGTCGCGTAAAGATGCCATATACCCAGCATCGGAGCATCCTTTCATGGGTGTTGGGTAAGTATGCTGCAGTCAGATGCAGCGCATCAGCACAATCGGCAGGACGAGGAACAAGCCGGTTACCGGCAGCAGGATCAGCAGTACATCCAGGCTATCGATCAGCATTTCCACCTCTAGGCGCCCCCATAGATAAAAACCGGACAGGCTGCCCTGTCCGGTTGTTTCACCTCAGGGTTTACCAGCTCAGCACGGCACCGACGGCGAAGGTATCGGTGTCTTCGGCCAGGCCACTGCCGGTCGCCGCATCGATCTCGTACTGGTTGTATTCGGCAACCAGCTTGAGGTTGTCGTTGATGGTGCGGAAGTAGGCGACGCCACGGGTCTCGTAGTCGGCGGCGGTACCCAGGCCGTTGCCATCGTCCTCGGTCTTGCCGTAGGACAGGGCGAAGCGGTTCTTGCCGAAGGTGTAGGAGCCCTGCAGCAGATAGCCTTCGCTGTCGATTTCACGCAGGGTGGCTTCACCGGCGTTATTGGTGAAGAACGGGTTGATGCCCTCGGCCTGGAAGCCGGAGCCGGTCAGCGACAGGCCGCCGATCTTGGCCTGTACGCCGTAGCCCACACCCTGAGAAGTGACGCTGTCGACGGTGTCGTCGGTGTTGTCCGAGGTCTGGTAGGCACCATTGAGCCAGGAGTAGATGGTCGCGCCGCCGAGATCGAACTGGTAGCTGACTTCCGACTCGAAACGCGGCTCCTCCTGGTAGGACTTGCCAACGGCGCTGTCGTCGTTGGTGTCCACCGGGTCCATGATGCCGACCGCGAAACGCAGGCCCTCGGCCAGGTTGTTGTTGCGGTAGGTGATCTGCGAGGTCGGGAACGGATAGGGGTAGCCGGTGCCGATGTTGCCGAAGGACACGCCGGTGCCATCGACCAGGCCCAGGGTATCGCTGACGTTGCCGTAGCCGGCGAGCAGTTCGTCGAGGAAGATGTTGGAGCGCGAGAACAGGCCGAAGTCCTTGCCCACCAGCACCTCGCCCCACTCCGGGTTGGCCACGGTGCCGTAGAACTGGCGCACGTCGATGGCGGTGCCGGTGCCGTTGGTCTCGCTGTCGTTGATGGTCACCCAGAACGAGGAACGACCGCCGAGCTTGAGATCGTCGACCTGCTTGCCGAAGTTGAAGCCGATCCAGTTGGGCAGAAAGCCCATCTTCACCCGCGACTGACGGCGGTCGAACTGCTCGCCTTCGCGATCCACATCGCTGTTCACATAGAAGGCATTGATATAGCCATCGGTGGAGAACGTGGTGTCGTCCTTGTCATACAGGACGATTTCCGCGGCCGCTTGCTGGGCTGTTGCCAGGGCGACGGCAGCAGTCAGCGCCAGAGGCAGGAATCGGGTATTGGCGATTTTCTTGTTGTTCATAACGCTCTCCGCTTGAGGGAATGACCGTCGGTCAGTCGGTTCGGAGGCGATTATCGAAAAGCAGCACCATCAGCCATACGCTGCTATGGCGCTAATTGAGTGCTGCTTTGGCCGGACGCGACGGCTCGCACAATAAGACGTAAGACCTGGCCAGACCACGGAGCGAGCCAAAGGTCGTAGACCTTTACGCCAAAGTGCACGCAGGCCTGCCGCCGGATCGACGACATGCCCGAGGTGGAGGATCGAAGGAAGAAATAGCGCAATGGATCAGCTTGGCGATGACCAACCCGATACCGGCGTGGCGGCATTGGCCAGTACCCGCCAACCACCCTGAGCCTCGCTCAGTTGACGATGAGCACCCAGCAACTGCGACCGATCGAGCCTTGCCAAGGCCTGCAGCACGTCCATCTCATGCTGTGCGGACAAACCAGCCAGGTGTGCTTGCCAGTGCCGCTCGGCAAGCTCCTGCGGACTGCCCGCCTGGGCCTGCCGGCGTAGCTCGTCGGCCACCCGGGCGAGCGCCCGATCATCGAGTGCCGCCAGGCGCTGGCCCTGGGCCTGGAGAAACGCCTCGATATGGCCGAGTACTTGCTCCGCCGACGCATGCGGCGACTGCACGGCGAACAGGATGCCGCGATGCGCCTGCACCTGGCGGAACCCGCAAAACACCGCATAGCCCAGTTGCAGTTCGCTACGCAGACGCTGGAAAAAGGCCCCCTGGCAGAGCTGTGCGAGCAATCGCCAAGCAGCCTCGGTCGCGGCATCTGCGGCCGGCAACGGGCAGAACAGCAGCAACGCCGAGTCACTGCAGTCGATGGCGGCGTCCTGCCAGTAACGCCCGGCCGGCCCCATGACCGGCGCTTCGGCCGAGTGCAGCGCCGCCACCGAGTGGAACAATCGCTCGATGGCGAGTTGCTCGGTCGTGTCGATCCCCATGCCCAGGCCATCGAAGCGCGCCTGTCGGTAGCACTCGTGCAAACGTTGCGGGGTCAGGGCGGCACACTCGCGCCTGGGCGGCGCAAACAACTCGGGCAAGCGCTTGAGCAACTGGCGAAATGGCATCTCGGCTTGCGCCTGGGCCGCAGCCTGTCGGGCCTCGCGCCGCCCTTGCGGCCAGGCATCGGGCGCGGGGCGAAGCAACACTGGCAGCGCCTGTTGCATGACCGCAGGCAACAAAGCGGCAGGTCCGTGCAGCGACAGTTGCCAGCCCTCATCCCGGGCGACCACGTGCAAGGCGACTCCGACCTCCGCCGCATCAGCTACAAGGCTACGCAACGCCACCCCCAGCAGTGCCTGCAACAGGACTACGTCGACCCGCTCGGCCAGACAGCAGCGCCAGTAAAGCACGCCTTGTCCGCCCGCGGCTTGAGCCGGCAACCAACGCACCCGGGCCGCGATGTCAAGGGCAGGCACTGGACCAGCTGCGGGGGCAATAAACGGATTGGCCGGCGGCAACCGCCACGCCCAGGTGCGAGGCGCCGCGCACACCGGCGGCGTCTCCTGCATCTGCAGGGCAAAGCCCGCGGCGGGCCAATCGGGCATTTGTCCGCTGCCGCCGAACAGCCTGACCTGACGCCGAGCGTCTTGCATCTGTTCCAGCAGCGCTGCCAGCGCCGTCTGCCCTGCCCCGCTCAAGCCGTCAGCCGGGTTCCAACCGGCCGCCAGGCAATCCTGCCAATGACGGGCCAAAGCCAAGGCTGGCAAACTGTTCAGGCGACAGCGCTGGATGGTCCGATAGCGCTCATGCAAAGCCCCGCGCCGATCGGCACTCGCAAAGAAGCCCAACCAGCTCAGCACGGCGGCCGCAACCGCGGCCTGGCTTGCAGGCGCCTGATCGACGCCCGCGCAGCTCAGCAGCAACATGGCCTGATCGGCGTAGCGATACACCAGCCGGACCTGCAACCCCTGGCACAGACCCGCCTCGCGCATACCGGCGAGCAAACCGCCCGGGGCCTCGGAGCGCAGCCAGGTCTGTAGAAAATCCAGCGCCTCGTCCATCTCGGGAGGGACCCATTCGAGGGCGAACGCCAGTTGCAAGGATGGCGCACCGCCGGGCAGGGTCATGCATAACTGCTGCAGGCGCAACGGCAATAACGCTGCCGCAGGCGACTGCTGTTGCCTGCCCCGCCCCGGCAACGCGGCGCCGTGCCGCTGGACCAGCGCATGCAACTCATCGAGCGGCTGCGGCCCAACCACCAGCAGCGACAGTTGGCCGGCCTGGTAGAACCGCTGGTGAAACGCCTGTAATGCCTGCTGGAACCCGGCCTGCTCGACGGCCAAGGTGTCACGGTTACCGGCCTGGAAAGCCGCGAACCTGTGCCCGGCCGGCAACGCCTGACCCAGCGCCACCGACACCAGGGTGTCCGGATCCCGGCCGCGGGCGAGAAACTCGGCATGCACCACCTCGCGCTCGCGCAACTGCGCGGCCTCGTCCAGCAGCGGATTGGCCAGCATGTCGAGCAACCGGACCAGAGCCTCTTCGAGTCGATCCGCCGGCACCTCGCAGAAGTAATCGGTATGGCGTGCCTGGGTCGAGGCATTGACCTGCCCGCCACAGGCCTGCACGAACGCCATCAAACTCTGTTCGACGGCATAGCCACTGCTGCCGAGAAACAGCAGGTGCTCGAGAAAATGCGCCAGGCCGGGGTAATCGTCCGGCTCGTCATGACTACCCGCCGCGACCCGCACGCTGAGCGCCGCCTTGACCGTACCCGGCAGGCTGAGCATCGCCACCTGCAGCCCGTTGGCCAACTGCCGAGACTCGGGTTGCGCAACATTGAGCGCAGGGAAGTTGCAGGCGGCAGGCATAGCGAGACTCGGCTCTGGCAGGTTTCGGCATTTCAGCATCGAACACCAGGCAAGCGAAGGGCAATAGTGCTTTGGAAGTAGCTGCAACCGCACAAAGCCCCAGCCGATTGCCTGGCGAGCTCAGCGATTGACCACTTACCCAGGCAAGGACCGGATCGATAGCGGACGTGGCCTCGCATCGATCCGGTCGGTCGCCGGCGGTGCGTCACGGCTGATTGCCATCACTCGGCGCAGGGCGCTGTCCAGGAGATTGCAACCTGCTTACTCGGCACGCCCTTGCGCCAGTTCATTCTCGCGGATGAGCTTCTTGTTGATCTTGCCGACGCTGGTTTTCGGGATATCCGCAACGAACTTGATCTGCTTGGGGATCGCCCACTTGTTGATGTGGCCGCTGTCGACGAACTGTTGCAGGTGGACCTCAATGGTCTTCTGCTCGACTGCCTGGCCCGGCTGACAAACCACCAGGGCCATCGGCCGCTCGCCCCACTGATCATCGGGAATACCCACTACGGCGACAGAAGCCACGGCCGGGTGCTTGCTGATCAGGCTCTCCAGCTCCAGCGAGCTGATCCACTCGCCACCAGTCTTGATCACGTCCTTGATCCGGTCCTTGATCTCCACCCCGCCACGGGGGTCGATCGAGGCGATGTCGCCCGTATGCAACCAGCCATCCTCCCACAGTTCGGCGCCCTTCTCGGGCTCATGCAGATAGCCCTGGGTCAGCCAGGGCGCACGCACCACGACCTCGCCCTGCGCCACACCATCGTGAGCCACCCGGTTGCCGCTGGCATCGATGATGCGCAGATCGACCATCGGCACCGGCACCCCGGTCTTGATCCGCACGGCCAGTTGCGCGTCCATCGGCTGCTGCAGTTCCGCCGTCCGCAGGTAGGTGACGCAGAGCAGCGGGCAGGTCTCGGACATGCCGTAGCCGCTGTGCACCAGCATCCCTCTGGCGGCAGCCTGGCCAGCCACGCCCAGGGTCAGGGCGCTGCCGCCCAGAAGCATCTTCCAGCCACTGAAATCGGTGTGCGCCGCTTCGGGGCAGCTCAGGATCATCTGCAAGATGGTCGGCACGCAGTGGGAGAAGGTCACCTTTTCCTCACGATACAGGCGAACCAGGCTGTTCGGCTCGTAGCGCCCCGGGTAGACCTGCTTGATCCCCATCAGGGTCGCCACATAGGGCACGCCCCAGGCATGCACATGGAACATCGGCGTGATGGGCATGTAGACGTCGTCGGAACGCAGCAGCGGCGCGCCCTGGTACACGCCCAGGGTGCCGACCGCATTCAGGGTATGCAGCACCAACTGGCGGTGGCTGAAATACACGCCTTTCGGGTTGCCGGTGGTTCCGGTGGTGTAGAAGGTGGTGGCCACCGAGTTCTCGTCGAAGTCGGGGAAGTCGTAGATCGCCGCCGCCTGGGCGAGCAGCTGCTCATATTCCCCAAGCACCGGCAGCGCGGTAGCGGGCGCACCCTCGTCGCTGAGCTGGATGAAACCCTTGACGGTGGTCAGCTCACCCTGGATCTGCTCGAGCAGCGGCAGGAAGTCATCATGCACCAGCACCAGGTCATCCTCGGCGTGGTTCATGGTGTAGAGCACCTGCTCCGGCGACATGCGAATGTTCACCGTATGCAGCACCGCGCCAATCATCGGCACGGCGAAGAAGCATTCCAGGTAGCGGTGGCTGTCCCAATCCAGCATCGCCACGGTGTCGCCGGCCTTGATCCCGGCAGCCGTCAGGGCATTGGCCAAACGGTGGATACGCTCGTTGAGCGTGCGATAGCTGAAGCGCAGCTTGTCGGCATAGACGATCTCCTGCTCGGCTTCGTAGCGCTGGCCCGACAGCAGCAGGCTCTTGATCAGCAAGGGATAGTTGTAGGCACCTTGTGCGGGGGTAATTATTTTTGTCTTCACCATGGTGAGGTCTACCTGGTTCTTATTGAGCGTTTGAGTAACGGATCGGCGCGCAGTACGTACAACGGCAATCCGGAGTTTGCCCGGGCCTGTGGGCCCGGGCTTGGGTCGATCAGAACTGCGCGGCGTCCAGCAGGTACAGGCTCTCGCTGCCGGCCTTGACCGAGGCGGTCAGGGAGTGGATGCGCGGCAGGATGCGGGCGAAGTAGAAGCGCGCGGTGCCGAGCTTGCTGGCGTAGAAGTCGTCCTGCTCTTGCTTGGCCTGTGCGGTGCGTGCCATCAAGGCCCACATGTAGGCGTAGGCGGTGTAGCCGAACACCTGCAGGTACTCGACCGAGGCCGCGCCGATCTCGTTGGGGTTGACCTTGGCCCGCTGCAGCAGATCACTGGTCATCTGCTCCAGGTTGGCGATGGCGGCCTTGAGCGGCTCGACGAACTCGGCCAGGCTGCTATCGGCCGAGTCGGTAAAGGCCTTGATCTCCTCGGCGAAGTGCCGGTAGAAGGCGCCGCCGCTGCCGATCACCTTGCGCCCGACCAGGTCGAGGGCCTGGATGCCGTTGGTGCCTTCGTAGATCTGGGTGATGCGGCAGTCGCGGATCAGCTGCTCCTGGCCCCACTCGCGGATGAAGCCGTGGCCGCCGAACACCTGCTGACCGTGGATAGTGGTCTCCAGGCCCATGTCGGTGAGGAAGGCCTTGGCCACCGGGGTCAGCAGTGCCACCAGCTCTTCGGCGCGCTTGCGGGTAGCGGCATCCTCGCTGAACTTGGCGGTGTCGAGCTGCATGGCGACGTAGCTGGAGAAGGCGCGGCCGCCCTCGTTCAGCGCCTTCATGGTCAGCAGCATGCGGCGTACGTCGGGATGCACGATGATCGGGTCGGCCGCCTTGTCCTTGGCCTGCGGGCCGCTCGGCGCGCGGCTCTGGATGCGCTCGCGAGCGTACTCGATGGCGTTCTGGTAGGAGCGTTCGCCCAGGGCCAGGCCCTGGATGCCGACGCCCAGGCGCTCGTAGTTCATCATGGTGAACATGGCCGCCAGGCCCTTGTTCGGCGCATCGACGATCCAGCCGCTGGCGCCGTCGAAGTTCATCACGCAGGTGGCCGAGGCCTTGATACCCATCTTGTGCTCGATCGAGCCGCAGGATACGGCGTTGCGCTCGCCCAGCGAACCGTCGGCATTGACCAGGAACTTGGGCACCAGGAACAGCGAGATGCCTTTCGGACCCGCCGGGGCGTCCGGCAGCTTGGCCAGCACCAGGTGGATGATGTTCTCGCTCAGGTCCTGCTCGCCACCGGTGATGAAGATCTTGGTGCCGCTAATCTTGTAGCTGCCGTCGGCCTGGGGTTCGGCCTTGGTGCGGATGATGCCCAGGTCGGTGCCGGCATGCGGCTCGGTCAGGCACATGGAACCGGCCCAGGTGCCGGCGTACATGTTCGGCAGGTACTTGTCTTTCAACTCTTCGCTGGCATGGGCGTTGAGCGACAGGCAGGCGCCGGCGGTGAGCATCGGGTAGAGGCCGAACGACAGGTTGGCGGCGTTGACCATCTCCTCGACCTGGGCCGAGATCACCTTGGGCATGCCCATGCCGCCGAACTGCGGGTCGCCGCCAACGCCACCCCAGCCGCCTTCGGCGAAGGTCTTGTAGGCCTCGGGGAAACCGGCCGGGGTCTTCACCGCGCCGTTGTCCCAGGAGCAGCCTTCCTCATCACCGCTGCGGTTGAGCGGGGCTATCACCTCGGCGGCGACCTTGCCGGCTTCCTCGAGGATGGCGCTGGCGGTTTCTTCGTCCACCACTTCGGCCAGGGCCGGCAACTGGGCCCACAGCTTGGACACTTCGAACACCTCGTTGAGCACGAAGCGCATATCGCGCAGGGGAGCTTGATAGTCAGACATGATTGAATTACTCGGACAGTGTGCGGGCATTGCGCATGCCCCGATTAATAGAAAGGTCAGCCGCGCGGGCTTGCACCAGGGACGCGCAACGCAACTACGGTTGCGCTATCTGCAGCCGCTGTCGGCTGCTTGAAAACGCCGGACAGAGAACCGAGGACGATCCCGCCGATCACCTCCTGTCTCTGTGCCGGGGACAAACCAGACTGATCCAGCCAGGCCGGCAGGTTGTTGAGCCAGGCGACGACAGCTTGCACGGTGGCCTTGAGCACCGGCAGCGAGCCTGTAGCGCCGGCCTCCAGCAAGCGCAGCAGGAGCTTTTCCTCATAGCGCCTGCGCAGCTGCTGGATCTGACCCTGGTGCTGCGGCGAGAGACAGCGATACTCCCGCTCGGCCATCAGGAAATGCAGACCGCGGTGCTCGTGCAGGGCTACGTGTGCCCGCAGCAGCGCCTGCAGGCGGCCGTGGGCAGCGCCCTTGTCGGTGAGCAGAACCGCGTCTAGCAGATCCTCATAGAGTTCCTCGATCAGCTCGAACAGCAGTTGTTCCTTGCTCTGGAAATGGTGGTACACCGAGCCGGCACCCATCCCCAGGTGCAGGGCCAGCTCACGCATGCCCACCTCGGCAAAGCCACGCTCGGCGAACAGCTCCAGCGCCTTGCGGCGGATCTGCTCGAGTCGCGAGAGCGCTGCCCCTGACTCGTCAGGGCACGATCGCTTGGTATTCATGCCGACATGACTCCCGGAAAACGCCAGCGCTGGGCCATCCCTGGCTCCGGCTGGTCAGCCATAACGATAAAAACCATGACCGCTCTTGCGCCCGAGACGACCGGCCGCCACCAGTTCCTTGAGCAAGGGGGCCGGACGGTATTTGGGATCGCCGAAACCCTGCTGAAAGGACTGCAGAATTGCCAGCAGGGTATCCAGACCGATCAAGTCGGCCAGCGCCAGCGGCCCCATGGGCTGACCGCAGCCCAGCTGCATGCCGGTGTCGATGTCCTCGGCAGTGGCCAGGCCCTCCTGCAGGGTGAAGATGGCCTCGTTGAGCATCGGCACCAGAATCCGGTTGACCACGAAACCCGGACGGTTGCCGGCGCTGATCGCGGTTTTGCCAATGCGCTCGGCGAACGCCAGGGTGCGGGCATGGCAAGCCTCGGCGGTTTCCAGCCCGCGAACCACTTCCACCAGGGTCATGAGCGCTACCGGGTTGAAGAAATGCAGGCCGATAAAGCGCTCGGGCTGACTGACAACGGCCGCCAACTGGCTGATCGACAGCGACGAGGTATTGCTGGCGATGATCGCCTCGCTGCCGACCTGCTCGCTGATCTGCTTGAGGATGCGCAGCTTCAGCTCCAGGTTCTCGCTAGCCGCCTCGATCACCAGACCGGCGTCGCTCAGGCTGGCATAGTCGCTACTGGTGCCGATGCGCCCCAGCGCGGCGGCGCGCTGCTGCTCGCTCAGCGCGCCCTTGTCCACCTGCCGGCCAAGGTTGCGCTCGATGCTCGCCACGGCCTTGACCAGGGCGGCTTCGGATATGTCCACCAGCGCGACCGACAGACCTGCAAGGGCACACACCTGGGCAATACCACTGCCCATGATGCCGCCGCCAATGACACCGATGATCTCGTCGCTCATGGTCGTCTCCCGCCTGCTCAAACGCGCTCGAAGATCGCGGCAATACCCTGGCCACCACCGATGCACATGGTCACCAGGGCAAAACGTCCCTGGGTACGATGCAGCTCGTGGATGGCCTTGGTGACGATGATCGCGCCGGTGGCACCGACCGGGTGGCCGAGGGAAATGCCCGAGCCATTCGGGTTGACCTTGGCCGGGTCGAAGTCGAGTTCGCGGGCCACGGCGCAGGCCTGGGCGGCGAAGGCTTCGTTGGCCTCGATCACATCCAGGTCGGCGATCTTGAGGCCGGCCCGCTGCAGGGCCAGGCGGGTTGCCGGGATCGGCCCCAGGCCCATCAGCTCGGGCTCGACGCCGGCATGCGCGTAGCTGACCAGGCGGGCCAGCGGGCGCAGGTTGTCGGCCTGCACTGCCGCGCCGCTGGCCAGGACCACCGCCGCCGCGCCATCGTTGAGGCCCGAGGCGTTGCCGGCGGTGACCGTGCCGCCCTGTTTGAACGCGGTGCGCATGCCCGCCAGTTGCTCGAGCGAAGTATCGCCGCGCACATGCTCGTCGACCTCGAACAGCTGGGTGCCTTTGCGGCTCTTGATTTCAACCGGCACGATCTGACCGGCGAAACGTCCTTCGGCAATCGCTTGCGCCGCACGTTGCTGACTGACCAGCGCCAGGGCGTCCTGCTCGGCGCGGCTGATGCCATGCAATTCGGCGATGTTCTCGGCGGTGATGCCCATGTGCATGCGCTGGAACGGGTCATGGAGGATGCCGAGCATGTAGTCGATGGCCTGCATGTCGCCCATGCGGCCACCCCAGCGAGCACCCGGCAGCAGGTATGGACCGCGGCTCATGGACTCGGCACCGCCGCCGATGGCGATGTCGCAGTCGCCCAGCAGCAGGCTCTGCGCCGCCGAGACGATGGCCTGCAGGCCGGAACCGCAGAGGCGATTGACGTTGAACGCGGGGACTTCCTTGGGGATACCGGCATTCATCGCGGCCACCCGGGAAATGTAGGCATCGCGCGTCTCGGTAGGGATGACATTGCCCATCACCACATGGCCGACCCGCTCGGCGGCACAACCACTGCGCTGCAGGGCGGCGCTGACCGCGGTCGTGGCCAGTTCACAGGGCGGGGTGTCCTTGAGCGTGCCGCCGAAGGAACCGATTGCGGTTCTGACAGCGCTGACGATATAGACTTCGGGGTTAGACATAGGAGACTCCGGTGGCATTGAGATCCAACTGATGCGTGAACGGCGCACGCTGTGGCGGCGCACTGCTCATGCGTGAGGTAGTCTAGGCAGCCGATGAACACTGGCCTATGCCGAAAATTACCGATTTGGCTGATACTTTTTGCAACCCCTGGCAACTGACCCGCAGCGAGCGAGCGTTATGCAAAAGAAGGACTCGGTGGCCGTGTATTTCGTCCGGGCCGCCCTCTACGGGCTGCGCAACAACCCGCAACGCAGTGCACAGTTGCTCGCCCAGGCGGGCATTGCCGAGCCGCTGCTGGCAGACCCCAAGGCGCGGGTTGCCGCCGCGCAACTGGCCAAGTTGTGGCTGGCGGTCGCCGGGGAACTGGACGACGAGTTCCTCGGCCATGATTCGCACGGCATGCCCCAGGGCAGCTTTGCCCTGATCTGCCGCGGCCTGATCCAGGCGGACAACCTCGGCCAGGCGCTGCGCCAGTGCCTGAGCGGCCTCGGCCTGTTCTTGCGGGATATCCGCGGTAGCCTGTCGGTACGCGGCGACCGCGCCGTGATCAACCTGCACAATCGTCAGCCAGACCCGCAGGCACGCAGCGTCGCCGAGGAAATCTACCTGACCGTGGTGCTCGGCCTGCTGTGCTGGCTGGCGGGTCGGCGCATCCCGATCGATCGTTCGCAATTCGCCCATCCGCGACCGGAGCATGGCGACGACCACCTGTTCTGGGGGCCGAACCTGACCTTCGAGGCCGCCCATAGCGAAATCGAATTCGCCGCCAGCTATCTCGACCTGCCGGTGGTACAGGATCTGGCAACACTGAAGACCTTCCTGCGCAGCTCACCGCAATGGCTGATCGTGCGTTTCAGCAACCGCCAGGGGCTGAGCGCCCAGGTATACAAAGAGTTGCGCAACTGCAGTTACGAGCATTGGCCGACCCTGGCCGACATGGCCGAGGAACGTGCGCTGAGCATCGCCAGCTTCCGCCGCCAGCTGCAGCGCGAGGGCTTCTCCTTCCAGGAGCTGAAAGATGAGGTACGCCGCGCCATCGCCTTCGAGTGCCTGCGCAACAGCGACCTGAGCATCACCGCGATCGCCGAGAAGGCCGGCTTCTGCGAGGCCAGTGCGTTTCACCGGGCGTTCAAGCAATGGACCGGCGAGAGCCCCGGGCAATACCGGATGAAGTGGCACAGCAACGCCTAACCAGCACCCAGGCAACCACCCTCGCCGGCCGACAGATTGTCGACAGCTCGGCAGTCCCCCTCATTCCCCGCACTCGCCCCCGATAACCGCCCCTCCCGCCGTCAGCCCGAGCGACGCCCGGCGCGCCTGAGCGCGAACAGCCCGACGCGGTCACATACCTGCCCCCTCCGCACATACCGATCATCAATATTGTCGACAATTTTTAGAATTTCAATTGACCACCTGACATTAACTGGGTAATTTTCGACCAAATTCCTGGATGTGTTGACAGTGCGTGCCACGCGCATGGTCTTCAGCGCCAGGGGAAATGTGCCTTAGCCCACCGGGAAAGCCCGAGCCGAGGCCGCACGACATTTGCGCCGCACCGCGGCCCCCCATAAACCAACGCCTGCATCCAGGCGTGTAGCACCAGACAACCTCAGAGGCTGAGTCATGAACCACGTTTCCAAGCCAAGCACGCCCGGCCAGCGCTTCCGCGATGCGGTCGCCAGCGAACATCCCTTGCAGGTAGTCGGCGCGATCAACGCCAACCATGCGCTGCTGGCCCAGCGCGCCGGGTTCAAGGCCATCTACCTGTCCGGTGGCGGGGTGGCGGCTGGCTCCCTCGGTCTGCCGGACCTGGGTATCACCGGGCTGGATGACGTACTCACCGACGTGCGGCGGATCACCGATGTGTGCGATCTGCCGTTGTTGGTGGATGTCGACACCGGCTTCGGCTCCTCGGCGTTCAACGTGGCGCGCACGGTCAAGTCGATGATCAAGTTCGGCGCCGCGGCGATTCATATTGAAGACCAGGTCGGCGCCAAGCGCTGCGGCCACCGGCCGAACAAGGAGATCGTCACCCAGCAGGAAATGGTCGACCGGATCAAGGCGGCGGTGGATGCACGTACCGACGACAGCTTCGTGATCATGGCGCGCACCGATGCCCTGGCCGTGGAAGGCCTCAACTCCGCGCTGGATCGCGCGGCCGCCTGCATCGAGGCCGGCGCCGACATGATCTTCCCGGAAGCGATCACCGAACTGGCGATGTACAAGACCTTCGCCGAGCGTATCAAGGCGCCGATCCTGGCCAACATCACCGAGTTCGGCGCCACGCCGTTGTACACCACCGAAGAGCTGGCCGGCGTCGACGTGTCCCTGGTGCTCTACCCGCTGTCGGCCTTCCGCGCCATGAACAAGGCGGCCGAGAACGTCTACACCGCGCTGCGCCGCGACGGCACCCAGAAGAATGTGATCGACACCATGCAGACCCGCATGGAGCTCTACGAGCGCATCAACTACCACGCCTTCGAGCAGCACCTCGACGCGCTGTTCGCCGCCAAGAAATAAGCCGTGGGCGCATAGCCTGCGCCCCACTTGCTTCGACAGAACGAATTCAACAGGCCGGTGATGATGAAAGCCACGCCGCCCTCACCTTGCCCAGATCGTCAAAACAGACTCCGCCTTCGCGGGGCCCTATCGGGGGAAATACCGTGCTTGAAACCTACCGTAAACACGTAGCAGAACGTGCCGCCCAAGGCCTGCCGCCCCTCGCGCTGAACGCCGAACAAACCGCAGGCCTGATCGAGCTGCTGAAGAACCCGCCGGTTGACGACGAAGCCGTTCTCCTCGACCTGATCACCAACCGCGTACCGCCAGGTGTCGACGAAGCCGCCTACGTCAAGGCCGGTTTCCTTGCTGCCATCGCCAAAGGCGCAGCCACCTCCCCGCTGATCGACAAGCAACACGCCGTCGAGCTGCTCGGCACCATGCAGGGTGGCTACAATATCGCCACCCTGGTCGAACTGCTCGACGACAGCGAACTGGCCGGCGTGACTGCCGAGCAACTGAAGCACACCCTGCTGATGTTCGACGCCTTCCACGACGTCGCGGAAAAAGCCAAGAACGGCAATGTTCACGCCAAAGGCGTGCTGCAATCCTGGGCTGACGGCGAGTGGTTCAAGAACCGCCCGACCCTGGCCGACAAGATCAGCCTGAGCGTGTTCAAGGTCACCGGCGAAACCAACACCGACGACCTCTCGCCGGCTCCAGACGCCTGGTCGCGCCCGGATATCCCGCTGCACGCCCTGGCCATGCTGAAAATGGCCCGTGACGGCATCGTGCCGGACGAGCAAGGCGTAACCGGCCCGATGAAGCAGATCGAAGCCATGCGCGGCCAAGGCTTCCCGATTGCCTACGTCGGCGACGTGGTCGGCACTGGCTCCTCGCGCAAGTCCGCCACCAACTCGGTGCTGTGGTTCTTCGGCGACGACATCCCCAATGTGCCGAACAAGCGCGCCGGTGGTTTCTGCTTCGGCAACAAGATCGCGCCGATTTTCTACAACACCATGGAAGACGCCGGCGCCCTTCCGATCGAATTCGATGTCGCCAACCTCAACATGGGCGACGTGATCGATGTCTATCCCTACGCTGGTAAGGTCTGCAAGCACGACAGCGAAGAAGTCCTGGCCACCTTCGAAATGAAGACCCCGGTGCTGCTCGACGAAGTCCGTGCCGGCGGCCGCATCCCGCTGATCATCGGCCGCGGCCTGACCGACAAGGCCCGCGCCGAACTGGGCCTGGGCCCGACCGACCTGTTCAAGCTGCCCGAGCAGCCGGCTGCCAGCAGCAAGGGTTTCACCCTGGCGCAGAAGATGGTCGGCAAGGCTTGTGGCGTCGAGGGCGTTCGTCCCGGCACTTACTGCGAACCGAAGATGACCACCGTCGGCTCCCAGGACACCACCGGCCCGATGACCCGCGACGAGCTGAAAGACCTGGCTTGCCTGGGCTTCTCCGCTGATCTGGTGATGCAGTCGTTCTGCCACACCGCCGCCTACCCGAAGCCCGTGGATGTGGTCACCCACCACACCCTGCCGGACTTCATGCGCAACCGCGGCGGGGTCTCGCTGAAGCCGGGCGACGGCATCATCCACAGCTGGCTGAACCGCATGCTGCTGCCCGACACCGTCGGCACCGGTGGCGACTCGCACACCCGCTTCCCGCTCGGCATCTCCTTCCCGGCCGGTTCCGGCCTGGTTGCCTTCGCCGCTGCCACCGGCGTAATGCCGCTGGACATGCCGGAGTCGGTACTGGTGCGCTTCAAGGGCAAACTGCAACCGGGCATCACCCTGCGTGACCTAGTGCATGCCATCCCCTATTACGCGATCAAGGCCGGCCTGCTGACCGTCGAGAAGAAGGGCAAGATCAACGCCTTCTCCGGCCGCATCCTGGAGATCGAAGGTCTGGACGAGCTGACCGTCGAGCAGGCGTTCGAGCTGTCCGACGCCTCCGCCGAGCGCTCCGCTGCCGGTTGCACCATCAAGCTGCCGGAAAAGGCCATCGCCGAGTACCTGCAATCCAACATCACCCTGCTGCGCTGGATGATCAGCGAAGGCTACGGCGATGCGCGGACCATGGAGCGCCGTGCTCAGGCGATGGAAGCCTGGCTGGCCGATCCCAAGCTGATGGAAGCCGACAAGGACGCCGAGTACGCCGAGATCATCGAAATCGACCTGGCCGAGATCAACGAGCCGATCCTCTGCGCGCCGAACGACCCGGACGATGCCCGTCTGCTGTCCAGCGTTCAAGGCGAGAAGATCGACGAAGTCTTTATCGGTTCGTGCATGACCAACATCGGTCACTTCCGCGCGGCCGGCAAGTTGCTGGAAAAAGTCGAAGGCACCCTGCCGACTCGTCTGTGGCTGTCGCCGCCGACCAAGATGGACCAGCATCAGCTCACCGAGGAAGGCTACTACGGTATCTTCGGCAAAGCCGGCGCGCGTCTGGAAATGCCGGGCTGCTCGCTGTGCATGGGTAACCAGGCACGCGTTGAGGCGAACGCCACCGTGGTGTCGACCTCGACCCGCAACTTCCCCAACCGTCTGGGCGATGGCGCCAACGTCTACCTGGCTTCGGCCGAGTTGGCCTCGGTCGCGTCAATTCTCGGCAAACTGCCGAGCGTCGAGGAGTACATGGTCTACGCCAAGGAAATCGACAGCATGGCAGCGGACGTCTACCGCTACCTGAGCTTCGACCAGATCGCCGAGTTCCGTGAAGCGGCAGCCAACGCCAACATCCCGGTCGTGCAAGCCTAAGCGTTACCCGCGTCAGAAGAGCCCCGCCCCCCGTGCGGGGCTTTTTCTTTTCCACCGGCCGCCCTGCAGGCCAGCGCGTAGTCCGGATGCAATCCGGGAGCAGTTGTTCAGGCGCCAGATTTCCCCGGATTTCATCCGGGCTATAACGTGGAAGCGGCGCAGCCGCGGGTTGCCGACAGGCAGGATCAGCAAGGGCGAGCAGATTGCCCACAATGCCGCGGTCGCTTAGCGCGGTCGACAGGCACGCAACAGCGCGTAGCCGAACATTCCCGCGCCGGCTGCATCACTCCTCGCCCAGCGCCTGCGGGGGCAAGCCGGCTTGGCGCAACGGTCTGAACGATGGTCCTGCCGCACGACGCAGCACGCCAATCTCGCTCCAGATGGCCTCGACCTGGCGGCTGTGGCGCTGGTACAGCTGCCGCCCCACCGCCAGAAAGATCGGCGCCTCGCCCAACGGCACCGGCAACACCTCGAAGCGCCCGCGGAACTCCGGCTCGGCGAGCAGCAGTTCGACCTGGTAGTCATGGTCGATCACCAGGCTGCCACGCCCCCTGAGCAACATGTGCGCCAACTGCGTGGACGTCCTCGCCGTGTCGACCGCGGGAACGCCCAAACCCTCGAGCAGGACCGTGAGGGTGGTGCGCCCCGACAGATAGAGCACCGGCCGCGCCAGCCCGCTGAAACCCTGACCATCCCAAGTGGCTGCCCCGCCGGCAGGCCGGTAGACCACCAGCCGGGTAATGCCCAGGGCACGCCGTGGATCCGGCTGCCCGGAACGTTGCGGAAAAACCATGAAACCCAGGTATTCAGGGGTAGCCGCAGCACCGGCGATGGCACCGAACAAGCCCTGCTCCACGCCCGCCAGGCAGCGGCGCCAGGGCAAGGCGATGAACTCCACCTGCCAGTCCTGGCGTTCGACGGCCGAGCGGATCAGCCGCTGGCTATCCCCTTCGCGGTTTGGAAAAGTGAAGGGAGGAAAGGCCTCATCGCTGACGCAGACCAGCAGCGTTGCCGCCTGAACAGGGGCAACCAGGCAGGCCAACAGGCACAACAGGCGCAATAGAGTATGCCCGCCGGCGCGCTGGGGTTCGTCCCCAACAGGGCGAGGCGTCACGCCCAAGCAGCCATTCATACTCACGTCAGGTATCTATCCAGGTAGGAACAGCGCAACCCCGGCCCAACAAGGCAGAGGCCAAGGGCAATTTCTTGCCGCCCGGTAAAACCCCACCCTGGCGGGCGGGGCCTAGCCGGCTTATGCCCGCCTTGGGTTGCGCAGCAGGAAGTGCGACAGCGCCGGGATCAGGATCAGCGCGCCGAGCATGTTCCAGACGAACATGAAGGTCAGCAGGATGCCCATGTCGGCCTGGAACTTGATCGGCGACCAGGCCCAGGTGATCACCCCGGCGGCCAGGGTGATGCCGACCAGGCCGACCACCCGCCCGGTGAAGGCCACCGCGTTCTTGTAGGCCGCCGACAGCGGCAGGCCCTGGCGCTGGAAGTGCAGCTGCACGCTGAGCAGGTACAGCGCATAGTCGATACCGATGCCCACGCCGAGGGCGATTACCGGCAGGGTCGCGACCTTGACGCCGATGCCCATGTACACCATCAGCGCCTCGCAGAGGATCGAGGTGAGCACCAGCGGCAGCACCGCCACCACGGCCGCGCGCCAGCTGCGGAAGGCGATCAGGCAGAAGATGATCACCGCCGTATAGACGTAGAGCAGCATGGTGCGGTTGGCCTCGCGCACCACGATGTTGGTCGCCGCCTCGATCCCGGCTGAGCCGGCGGCGAGGAGGAACTGGCGATCCTCGCTGCTGTTGTCCTGGGCGAACTTGTCGGCGATGGCCACCACGGCATCGAGGGTCTCGGCCTTGTGGTCGGCCAGGTAGGCGATCACCGGCATCAGCGAGCAGTCGGTGTTGAACAGCTCCGGCGCGTTGACCGAGGCCTGCTGCGCGGCGTAGTTGAGCATGTCCTGGTTGCGCTGGATGCTGTTCAGCTTGGGGTTGCCCTCGAACGAGCCGGCGGTGATCTGGCGTACCGCGTTGACCAGCGACACCGTGGTCTGCACCTGCGGGTGCTGCTGCAGTTCCCAGGCCAGGCGGTCGGCCAGAACCAGGGTCTGGTAGTTCAGGCAGCCTTCCGGGCCGGTCTTGATCATCACCGCGAACATATCGCTGGACAGCGCGTAGTGGCCGGTGATGTAGGCGTTGTCGCGGTTGTAGCGCGAGTCCTCGCGCAGCTCCGGGGCACCGCTGTCGAGGTCGCCGATCTTCAGCTGCAGGCTGACCATGAAACCGCCGATGCCCAGCGCCAGCGCCACCAGCACCGCGCCGGTCGCCCACTTGGCCGTGGTGAAGCGGTCGAGCAGGTCCCACAGCTTGCCCAGGCCGCGATGCTGGGTGGCGTGGGCGTCGATGATCAGCGCGCGCTCGGCGGCCTTGGCGCTGACGCCGACATAGGACAGCGCCACCGGCATCATCAGCAGGGTGGTGAAGATCAGCACGGCGACGCCGATGCTGGCGGTGATCGCCAGCTCCTGGATCACCGGAATGTCGATCAGCATCAGCACGGCGAAACCCACAGCATCGGACAGCAGTGCGGTGACCCCGGCGATGAACAGGCGGCGGAAGGTGTAGCGCGCCGCCACCAGCTTGTGGGTGCCCTGGGCGATGTCCTGCATGATGCCGTTCATCTTCTGCGAGGCGTGGGACACGCCGATGGCAAAGATCAGGAAGGGCACCAGGATCGAGTAGGGATCGATGGCGTAGCCCAGCCAGGAGACGATGCCCAGCTGCCAGACCACCGCCATCAGCGAACAGCCGACCACCAGCAGGGTGCTGCGCAGGCAGCGGGTGTACAGCAGGATGATGCAGAAGGCGCTGAGTACGGCGATGGCGAAGAACATCATCACCTGGATCAGGCCGTCGATCAGGTCGCCGATCAGCTTGGCGAAGCCGATCACGCGGATCTTGATCTTGCCGCTGCCTTCCGCGTCGCCCTGGCGAACGCTGGCGCCGGTGAACTCGTACTGGTCGCGCAGTTTTTCCTCGAGCACCTGGGAGAACTGGTGGTAGTCGATGCCCTGACCGGTGGCCGAGTCCTTGTCGAGCAGCGGCACGATCAGCATGCTCGACTTGAAATCGCTGGCCACCAGGCTGCCGACGATGCCGGCGCGGTTGATGTTCTGCCGCAGCAGCTCGATGTCCGCCGGCGTGCCGCTGTAGGTATCGGGCATCACCGGCCCGCCCTGGAAGCCTTCTTCGGTGACCTCGGTCCAGCGTACCGCCGGGCTCCACAGCGACTTCATCCAGGCGCGGTCGACCCCAGGGGTGAGGAACAACTCGTCGTTGACCTGCTTGAGCACCTCCAGGTACTCGGGGTCGAAGATATCGCCCTCGGTGTTCTCCACCACCACCCGCACCGAGTTGCCCAGCCCGCGCAGCGAGGCGCGGTTTTCCAGGTAGTTCTGGATGTAGGGCTGGCTCTGCGGAATCATCTTCTCGAAGCTGGGGCGCATTTCCAGGCGGGTCACGGCCATGTAGCCGAGCAGCAGGGTAATCAGCGCCATGCACAGGACGAACAGCGGACGGTGGTTGAACACCGAGCGCTCCAGCAGGTTGCCGGTAGCCGGATCGAAGTCGCGCACGTGACGGATCACCGGCATGCTGTCTTGTTGGATTGTGCCCATGTCAGGGTACTCGCTCTTGTTGTTCTGTTATTCGACGGGCAGCACGCGCACGCCACGGCTACCCACCAGCACCAGGGCGCCATTGGCGGCCTGGGTGGCGCCGGCGACCGGCGACTGCTGGGCCTGCGGTAGCAGCTGCAGGGCGGCGTCGGCGCCGGCGCCGGCCCGGAGCATGTGCCCGGCCTGGGTGAACAGCCGGTAGTCGCCCCGGGCATCCCGCGCGGCGGCGGTGATGCTGACCTGCAGGCCGCTGTCGAGCTGCTGCCAGCTCTGACCAGCATCGCGGCTGTGAAACACATGACCGCGCAGGCCGTAGGCGAGCAGCTCGCCGGGGCTACCGATCAGGCCGAAGTAGCTGCCCTGGTAGGGGCTGTCAACGGCGACGAAGCGCTCCTGCCCGGCATCCCACTTGCGCAGCAGGCCCTGCTCGCCGGCCAGGTACAGTGCAGCGCCGGTGGCGGCGATGGCATTCAGGTGCAAGCCCTGGGGGTTGTCGGTGCGGTCCTGCAGCGGCGTCCAGCTCTGGCCGCCATCGCGGGTGGCGAGGATCAGGTTGAACACGCCGACCGCGTAACCGCGCTGGGCGTCGGCGAACCAGACGTCGAGGAACGGCTTGTCGGCGCCCTCTTCGATCAGCCGTTGACCTTCGGCGGCGAACAGTGGCCAGTGTTCGTTGCCCGGCTCGGCACTGGCCAGGGCACTGTAATGCTTGAGCACCAGCTCGCCGATCGCACGGCCATCGAGCTGCTTGCTCCAGCTCTGGCCGGCATCGCTGCTGTGCAGGATCACGCCATCGTTGCCCACCGCCCAGCCCTGCTCGGCGGTGGGGAAATGCACGGCATTCAGATCGGCGCTGACCGGCACGGCGGCCTGCTGCCAGGACTGGCCGGCATCATCGGAATAGAGAATGTGGCCACGTTGGCCAACGGCAACCAGACGCTCACCCGCACGGGTTACGTCCAGCAGGGGGCTGCGCACGGCCAGGGCACTCGGCTTGGCCGGTAGGTCCAGCACATCGACATAGCTGGCCGCCTGGGCGACAGCCTGCAGCAGTACCAGTGTGGCGCACAGCGCCAGCCGTACATACTGTCTGACAGAACACATAACGCGTCCTCTTGGAAAAAGGGCGCCGGAGTGCACCCGTGGTACAACCCCGGCGTCAGAATCAGCAGCCCCGGCTGACTGATCGCTAAGCGGGTCAGCCGCCGCTCACGCTGCCGGGGATGGCAGCGGACCGGCGAGGGCTCTTGTCATCGTGCGTTTAGCGGATACCGGCACCAGCCAGGGCTTCCGGCGACCACTGCACCTTCGACAGGGGTTCGATGTACTTGATGCCGCCGTAAGGGCCGACCACACCGTTGATGTTGTAGCTGCCACCGACCAGATCGTAGATGACGTGTGGCGCGGTGTTGGGCGTATCCACGTCGTAGCTCTGGGTGAAGAAGCTGTAGGAACCACGATACAGCTGACCGCGGGCATCGTACTGGTCAGAGGCCAGGGCGTTCCAGGTGTCCTCGTCCAGGTAGAAGCGGCGCTTGTGGTAGATATGGCGGGCGTCACCCTTGAGGGTACCTTCGACCACCCACACGCGATGCTTCTCCCAGCGCACGAACTCCGGCGCCAGGTGGTTCGGCGTGGTCATCGGCTTGGGATCCTTGATGTAGGTCAGCGCGTAGGTGTTGTACGGCACGATCATTTCCTGCTTGCCGACCAGTTTCCAGTCGTAGCGGTCCAGCGCACCGTTGAACACGTAGATGTCGTCATAGGTGCCGGAGCCGGCGGTGCCAGGGTTCGGCGTGTCGTAAGCCAGGTTCGGCGCCAGCTTCACCCGACGCACGCCGGGCAGGTACTGCCAGGCACGGCGCGGTTGTTCCAGGGGGTTGGCGGCGTCCTTGAGCATCAGCGACTCGCCGGCGCGGCGGGCCGGACCGCTGTAGTACAACTTGGTCTGGAAGAAGATGTCCTTGGCATCGATCACCTTGTTCAGGTCTTCGTAGATCGGGAAACCGTTGTATGCCATGCCGGTGGTGGCCAGGGTCGGCACCCCGGCGGAGTCGACGTTCCAGGAGTCGTACTTGGTGGAGTACGCGACCCCCTGGTAGCGCAGCAGGTGGTTCCACATGGCTTCCGCCCCGCTCTGCGGAATCGGGAAGGGCACGCCCGGCAGGACGTTGTCGATGGCGTTGCCACCTTCCAGCGACTTGGCGCCGGTAGCGTTCTTCAGGGTGTTGTCCAGCAGGGCCTGGGGTAGCGTCGCCGTGCGATGACTCGGGTAGACATCGATGCGGAAGCTGGGGAAACGCTTGACCAGCTCGGCGGTGACCGCAGTCAGTTGGTCCTTGTACTGGTCGAGGTTCTTGCCGTCGATCACCAGCAGCGGCTTCTCGCCGGCGAAGGGATCGGGACGGACGGTGTCGCCGGCCTTGAACCCGGCCGGCGCGGTTTTCAGGCCGCCGTCGAAGGCCGGGATGGAGCCGTCGGCGTTACCGGCTTGCTCGGCGCCGACCGCAGTCAGGCTGGTGCCCAGCTTGGCCGCTTCCTCGGCCGATACCGCTGCCAGGGCGGAACTTGAAATCACGGCGGCCAGAGAGGCGGCCAGCAGCGTAGTCACGAATTTCATCTTGTTGTACTCCTGCCTAGAGGCTAGGTCATTCGCGGATCAGAAGGTGGTTTTCATGGTCAGGTATACGGCGCCACGGTCTTCGCCGGTGGCACCGCCGCCGGAGAACGAGGAGTAGCCGCCGCCGTAGCAGGTGTAACGCTCGGGACCATCCAGGGCGTTCGGCGTGGCCCCATCGGTGGCGCCGTCGTTACACTTCTCCGTCTCGCCGAAGGAGTCGACGTACTTGAGGTCGACGAAGTACTTGCTGTAGATCGCCGCGCTCACGCCTACCGCATAGTTGCCGGTATCCTCGGCACCGCCTGCGACGACCGGGGAGACGCCATCGAGGCCGACGTTGATCGACATAGGCGCACTCAGGTCGACACCCGGGAACACCTGGTACCAGGTCGGGGTGAAGTTGACTGCCAGGCCCCAGTTGTCGCGGGTCGGCTTGTCGATGCCACGGTAGGTGCTCTTGCCCTTGTACAGCGCCTCGTTCTCGCTATCGAGGCTGATCAGGTTGCTGTAGTACAGCTCGCCGAGCAGGGTGGCCGAGTCGAACAGCGGGGTGTCGCCGATGGCGACCAGACCGTTGAGGGTCCAGTGCAGGGTATCGCCGGTGGCTGCCATGCTGTCGCCTTCGCCCGGCACGGCAGTAACCACGCCGGTGCCCGGGGTGCGCGCCGGCAACAAGCCCAGTCCAGAGGCAAGCCCGAAAGGACCAGGCGCACTGAGGAGGGCCGGAATGCTGCTCAGCGGCATGTTCTGGCGGAAGTTGAGGTCGCTGCCGACGCTGACGTCGCCGAAGCTCTTGGACAGGCTCAGGCCGTAGATGTCGATATCGTCGCCGTAGCTGAGGTTGTAGCTGGTGCCAGCCAGGGATTCGACCAGAGTACAGACCGCCCCACCCGGACCGCCAAAACCGCAGCTATTACCCACGACAGTCAGCGAGCGGGCATCCAGTACGGCCTGCGGCAGGATGTCCGAGGTGTTGCGGTAGTAGGCGCCCAGGGTGCCGTCCAGCCATTCAGGCGACCACTTGACCATCAGACCCCAGTCGCCACGATCATCGGGGGTGTTGTCATCGCCGCGACGCACATTGGTCAGCGCGTCCTGGCCGAGGAAGCCCGGCGGCGTGGCGGTGTGGCCGAGCAGGAAGGACTGCGCGCCCTCGCCGAGCACATCGGAGGTGCCGTAATAGGTCCCCGCCTCGGGCAGGCGTGCCTCGTCCCACTTGAGGAAATACTGGGCGCCGAAGGTCAGCTCTGGATTGAGGGTGAAGGTGGTGGAAATCTGGTTGCGCGGAACGAACAGTTCCTTGGCCTCGGTGCCCGGGGACGCGGCCAGCTTGGCCAGGTCCAGGCCGGACTGGCCGTAGCTGACCGAATGCACCGGGTTGAGGATGGTCTCGCCCCAGAACACGTTGTGCTGGCCGGCCTTGATGCTGAACAGCGACTCCTCGCCCACCTCGGTGCTGTAGAACACGAAGGCGTCGAGAATCTCGCCGGACGGCCCACTGTAGTAGCGCTGGGCATAGTTGCTCAGATGTCGGCTACCGTTGCCCACGCTGTCGAGAGCGGTGAAGCCACCGACCAGGGGGTGCTCGCCGAGCATGCCGCTGACGGCGCCATTGCCGTTGACGAACGGATTGGAGTTCGAGCCGGTATTGTCGTAGGCCTTGTCGTACCAGCTCGCGGCGCTGACGCGGAAGCCCATGGCATTCTGATAGACCACGTCGAACTCGGACAGCAGGTCGACGCGGTTGGTGATATTGGTGCCGGACTTGCGGAAGTTGTAGTCGCCGTCGTTGTTGTTCGGCGTAGCCAGCATGCGCTTGTCGGCACTTTCGGTACGCACGCCGTAGTTGTACTTGACCGTGTTGTCGAAGCGCACTGCCCAGTCTTCGCTGCCCGTATCCACCTCGAAGGCCTGGGCGGCCGGCATCGAGGCGGCCAGGATGGCGGTGGCCAGCAGGCTGCGACGCAAGGGTCTGGGGTTGTGATTCTTATTGTTGTGCATTGCGTTGTCTCCGCTTTTTGTGATTGTTGCTCTAACAACGGCTCACATCAGGTATAGCAGCGATGCGAGTTGTACTTGTTCAGTCTGTTCCTGGATGCAAACTTGTTTGCTGCGCGGAACGCGTGCGTCGGCGTTCCCGACTAGTGATCCAGATCGTCGATGAAATCCTCGGCCAGCGGCCATTCGCCGTAGCCGGAAGCCGGATTGAGGTGGCCGACCGCGCCGAGGTTGACCAGTGCGCTACCCCAGTCCTGGGCCATGCGGGTAACCGCGTCCAGGCTGGCCAGGTAATCGTTGGAGCTGCCGGCGAGGATGCTGCGAAACGGCAGCCTGCCCTTGGGCAGCGGATCCCAGCCGTTGGCACGCAGGCTGTCCGGCGTCGGGTAGTTTTCCGGCCAGCTGGCCTCGAGGTCCGGCGGTGCGACCAGCAGGGCACCCTTGATCGGACGGTCGTAGCACGCCGCCCAATGCACCACCATCAGCACGCCGGCGCTGTGCGCGACCAGGATCACCGGCCCGTCGATCTGCTCCAGCTCACGCTGGATGGCCTCGACCCGGGCGGCGCAACTGAGCTTGTCGGTTTCCAGGGGCGGCACGCTGCGCACCTTGGCCAACCTGGCCTCGAGCAATGTCTGCCAATGCTCGGCGACATGCTCACGCAGGCCCGGCACGATCAGAACGGTTGCGGCAGTTTGTTTCTTGTCCACCTCAGCACCCTCGTCTTCTCGATGATTCGGGCAGCCGACCCGCCAGAATCTTTCATAGTGTCGACAATAAAGAGCCACCCTCCCCTGCGCTTCTCATTTGACGTCAGTCACTTTTCTATTGATGACAAGGCGACCGTGCAGCGACAACAGGAGATGGGTGGCCAGTCGCGGCTGCGTCGCCTCGAGGGGAGCCGCCTGTCGGCGTCGACAGGTCGGGGCCTATTCGCCCATCGCCGCTAGACGTTGAACCGCTCGACCAGTGCATGCAGCGAATGCGCGGTGGTCTCCAGATCGCGCCCGAGCAGCGAGGAGCGCCCGGTGATCTCGGCGTTGCGTTCCGCCGCCTGGGAGATGGTGGTGATCTGCCGGGAAATGTCCTCGGCGACTTGGGTCTGCTGTTCGGCCGCGGCGGCCATCTGCTCGGCCATCTCATGGATACCACCGACCGCGCTGGTGATGCCGTCCAGGGCGCGCTCGGTGTCGATCACCCGCTCCACTCCCGCGCGTGCCTCGTCGCTGCCCTGGCGGGCGATTGCCACCGCCTGCCGGGCGACGTCCTGCAAGGTACCGATGATCTGCTGGATCGCCTCGGTGGAGTCGCGGGTCTTGGAGGCCAGCGCCCGTACTTCGTCGGCCACCACGGCGAAACCGCGGCCCTGCTCGCCGGCCCGCGCCGCCTCGATGGCGGCATTCAGGGCCAGCAGGTTGGTCTGCTCGGCGATCGCCTGGATCAGGTTGGCGGCCTGCTGGATCGACTGCGTCTGCGCGGCCAGGTTGTCCACCGAGCCACCGATGTTGTCCACGGTGTCGGCCAGTTTCTCGATCACCCGACGGCTCTGCTGCGCCTGCTGGGTACCACTGGCCGACAACTGATTGACCTCGCGCGCGCCATTGGCGGTCTGCTGGATATGCACCGAGACCTGGGCGATCGAGGCCGCCATCTCGTGCATGGCAGTGGCGGCCATGTCCGCCTCGACACGCTGCGCCTGCAGCGCGGTTTGCGCCTGCCCGACCAGCTGACCGTTCTGGGTCGCCAGCACCGCCGTCTGGTCGGCGTAATCGCCCAGGCGCGCGAGCGCGGTGCGAATGCGCGAGCCCTCGCTGATCAGCGCCATCTGCAGGCGGGCAACCGCCCCCGACTCGCTGCTGTAGGTGCGCGCCACCAGTTCGCTGTCGAAGGCCAGCGGCGCCGCTTCGTGGACCTTTGCCAGCGCCCGCCGCACGTACCAGAGCGACAGCCAGGTTTGCCCGAACGACAAGCCCAGCAGGCAGCCGACCGCCCACCCCGGCTGGCCCTGGCTCAGCAGCAGCGGCCCCGACAGGGCGCCCAGCAGCGGCAGCAGCAGGAAGCGGCTGAGCGTGCGCAACCGCTCGCCGCCGCTGGCCGCCGGCTGCCCGTTGCGCAGGCGCGCATAAAGCGCGGCGGCCCGCTCGACCTGCTCGACGCTGGGCCTGACCTGTACCGACTCGCAGCCCACCACCCGGCCATTCTGGCGGATGGGCGTGACATAGGCGCTGACCCAGTAGAAGTCGCCGTTCTGGCAGCGGTTCTTGACCATGCCCATCCAGTTCTTGCCGGCCTTGAGGTGGCTCCACATGTGCGCGAACAGCGCCGGCGGCATATCGGGATGGCGCACGATATTGTGCGGGCTGCCGATCAATTGCTCGCGGCTGAAGCCGCTGACCGCGACGAACTCGTCGTTGCAGTAGGTCAGGTTGCCCTGCTCGTCCGTCGCGGAGATCAGCCGCTGCTCGGCTGGAAAACTGCGCTCGCGGTCGGTGATCGGCGTATTGGCTCGCATAGGTGCTCCTTCGGGTTGCTCGGTTCGTCCGCGCCCCCACGCCAGTGGCTGGCCACGCAGCCGAACGCCGCGGGGGTGGTCATCGGCGCAAGGTGGGTGGAGGGGAACTAAGGGTCCGAAAAGTACTAGAGCGAACCGTCGTGCACGGCACAATCGACGTCAAAAACTTTTCATTTCATGACTTGCAGGCCAGACTTGATCCATGTCATTTTTTCCTGTCGGGGCCGCTGCCCAGCGCAAGCCCCCCTCCGAGGAATGCTCGCACATGACAAAACTGGTTCGCGCCGCCGTCCTCACCAACTACCTGGAAACGGCCCAGCACCTCGGCTTGAATCCGTACAACCTGCTGGCCGCAGTCGGCCTGAACAAGGCCATGCTGCAGGATCCCGAGCACCGTATCCCGGTCGATGCCGCGGTGCGCCTGCTCGAAGACTCGGCCGCCGCCAGCGGCTGCCAGAACTTCGGCCTGAGCATGGCCGAGTCGCGCCAGCTCTCCGACTTCGGCGCGGTCAGCCTGCTGCTCACCCACCAGCGCACGCTGCGTGAGGCGCTGCAGGTGGTGGTGCAGTACCGCCATCTGCTCAACGACTCACTGGCGATCTTCGTCGAAGAAGCCGGCAGGATGGTGATCATTCGCGAAGAGGTGGTGACCGAGTCGCACCTGCCCTGTCGCCAGGCCAACGAACTGGCCATCGGCGTGATGTTCCGCCTCTGCGCCGCCCTGCTCGGCACGCACTGGCACCCCTACAGCGTCAACTTCACCCACCAGGCACCGAGCAACCTGCAACTGCATCGACGCCTGTTCGGCTGCATGCTGGAGTTCGGCAGCGAGTTCAACGGCATCGTCTGTCCCGACGCCGACCTGGACGCGACCAACCCCCATGCCAATCCAGCCATGGCCCGCTATGCCCAGCGCTACCTCGACTCCCTGCAGAGCAGCAGCGGCGAATCGATGCTGTTCGAGGTGCGCAAGGCCATCTACCTGCTGCTGCCGATGGGCCGGGCCACCATCGAGCAGATCGCCCAGACCATGGGCATGAACGTGCGCACCCTGCAGCGCCGCCTGAAGGAAGGCGGCAGCACCTTCAACGAGCTGATCAACGACGTGCGCCGCGACCTGGTGGTGCGCTACATGGAGAACCCGGACTATTCGCTGGGACGCATTGCCGACATGCTCGGCTACTCCATGCCGAGTTCCTTCACTCGCTGGTTCATCGCCCAGTTCGGCATGCCGCCGGCCGCCTGGCGCAGTACGCGCAGGCAGACACCCCTCGGCAGCGGTGGAGTCAGCGAGCCGGGCGCCGCGGCAACGCCATCCGCTTCGCCAGCAGCCGATCGAGCAGCCGGGTCGGCAGCAGCGCGGCCAGATACCACATCGGGTTGAGCGGGTAGCGCGGCTTGGGCCGGGGCGCCTCGATGGCCTTGAGCACGACCCGGCTGACCGTCGCCACCGGCGCCCCTTTGGCCCCGTTGTGCGCCAACAGACCGAACAGCGCCTGCATGGCGCCGGCGTAATCGCTGTCCAGGTAGCGCGTGTCGGGCTGCGCCTTGCTCCAGATCGGCGTGCGGATCGGCCCCGGCTCGATGATCACCACCGCGATACCGTAGATGCCCAGCTCCACCCGCAGCGCATCGCTGACCGCTTCCAGCGCATGCTTGGTGGCGGCGTAGCAGCCGGTCAGCGGCGTCGCCACCCGCCCGGATACCGAGCCGATATTGATCACCCGCCCCGGCCGCGCGCTGCCGTGGCGCGCGCCGAGCAGCGGCAGGAAGGCCTGGGTGACCGCGAGCAGGCCGAACAGATTGACCTCGAACATGCCGCGGATTTCCTCCAGCGGCTGCAGCAGCAGCGGGCCGCTGGGCGAGGCGATGCCGGCGTTGTTGACCAGCGCGGCCAGGCCCTCGGTGCCGACCCACTGCTCGACCTGGCGCACCGCCTGCGGTAGGCCGGCGCTGTCGCTCACGTCCAGGCGCAGCGGCAGGAAGGCCGCGCCGAGGATGGCGCGGGCACGCTCCCCGTCCTCCTCGCGGCGCACCGTGCCGATGACCCGGTAACCCTGTTCGATCAGCAGGCGGGCGCTGTCCAGGCCAATGCCCGAAGAGGCGCCGGTGATCAGTACGAAAGGCTTCATGTGTTCTGCTCCTGGTGAGATGTATCGCTACGTGCAACTGCATTGCGCTGCGCAAGCCAGAACGCCAGCAGGGCCAGGTACTGCAGGGCAGCCATACCCAGCGCCAGACTCAGCGTGCTGTCCTGCAGCAACGGCACCAGCAACGCAGAGGACAGCGCGGTGACGAGTTGATGGACGGTGATGAAACCACTGGAGGCCAGGCCGCGGCGCTCGGGAAAACGATCGAGGGCAAGCAACTGCAGACCCGGTTGGGTCAGCATCAGACCCAGGGCGAAGATCGGCAGAGCCAGCAGTGGCCAGGGCACGTGGCTCGGCAGCCACAGGCAGAGGCCGATATTCAGCAAGGTGGCGAACAGCATCACGGCGCTGCCAAGCAGCACACCGCGTGCGGCACTCATGCGGCCGGCCACCCGATGGGCGGCGAAGGCGCCGGCCAGCAGGCCGCCGACAATCGGCAGGAACAACCAGGCGAAGGATTGCGCACCCAGTCCCAGGTGCTCGATGACGAAGGTCGGCGCACTCAGCACATAGAGGTAGATCGCGGCATTGGCCCCGGCGTTGGTCAGGCAGATCAGCACGAATGGAGCATCGCGCAGTTGCTCGGCGAACGCGCGGCTCAACGCCAGCGGATGCAACGACTGGCGCTTGTCGAAGGGCAGGGTCTCGGCCAAGTGGCGCCAGCAGCCAAACAGCAGCAGCGCACTGAGCAGGGCGAGAAAGGCGAAGATGCCGCGCCAGCCGAACCAGGGCAGCAACCAGCCGCCACATAACGGGGCAATTGCCGGAGCCAGGGAAAACCCGATAGCCACCAACGCCATCTGCCGCTGCGCGTGCACGCCGTCGAAACGATCGCGGATCATCACTCGTCCGACCACCATGCCGATCCCCGCGCTGAGCCCCTGCAGGGCACGCCCGGCGAACAGCCACTCGATGCTCGGCGCCAGCATGCACAGCAGCGAGGCGCCGAAGAACAGGCCAAGGCCGAACAAGAGGAAGCCGCGGCGACCGATGGCGTCGGCAATCGCGCCGTGCCAGAACAGGGCCAGGGCAAAAGGCAGCAGATAGGCGGTGAGCGTCTGTTGCACCTGGACGGGCGTCGCCGCCAACTCCTCGGCGATGGCGGCGAACGCCGGCATGTAGGTGGCAATGGCGAACTGGCCCATGGAGGCCAGGCTGGCGACCAGCAGGACAAACAGGTAGGAGTTTCGCATTGGGGGCGCTCGCCGCTCTCCGTGGACGGCCCCGGCCGTCCGTGAGGAGCGTCGCCGCGACCGCAAACAATAAAAAAGCGGCCGACTGCGCAAACAGCCGCCGCCAAACCGGGACTCACCACCCCGGGTAACTGCCCCCTCACAGGGGCTTTACACGCTCATGACATGGCCGCCCGGCGCTTTCAGCCCTGCTTCCCGAGCAACGTCAGCGCCAGCTCGTCGAGATCAAGCACCGCGCGACTGAGATAAAATTCGGCGCCACCCTGGGCGCGGCCCTTACGCTGCTGCAGTTCGGCGCGCACGAAGCGGTAGTTGCCCCTGACCTTGACCAGCACCTCGGCGTGTGTCGAATACGCGGCCAGCAGGCTGTCGAAACGCTGTTCGATGGCAGCGTCGAGGGCCTGCAGTTGCGCGGGCGTCAGGGCGAAGTCGGCCTTGTCCGGCAGCGGGTAGCGGTGCAACTGGTAGTCCAGCAACAGACTGGCCAAGGCCTGGCTTTGGGCATTGAACGGCTGCAACGACGCGGTCGCGAGCAGATCCCGATGGGCGCGGGCGTGGGCATCGGCGCCCTGGCGCAGCTGCACATGCTCGACCAGCAGTTGCCGAACCAGCTCGGGATAGCGCTCGCGCTGGGCCCGCGGCAAGCGGTCCAGTTCGGTGAACAGGCGCTTCATGGCACGCAGCGGCTGCGCCAACGGGTCCGGCTGGCCAAGCTGCACGACGTGGGTTTCCAGGGTATTGAGGTGATAAAACGCCGCGCTCAGGCTGCGCGGGTCGGGGCTGCGATCCTGCGGGTTGAAATAGACCATGGCACTGGCGCACAGCAGCCGGCTGCGGCTGCCGAGCTCACTCAGTTGCTGGGCGCTGCGCCCGTCGCCCCAGGCCGGTGGACTCATCAGGTACAGCAGGCACAACAGCGCTGTCGTTCGCATCTTCCCTTCCCTCGGTTCTTGTTGTTATGTCGAATCCTGTGGTGAATCTGCCCGGCTCAGCCAAATCAGGACGCTGAAGACCTGCGGCAAGGTGCGGCTGGCGAACTGGCCCATGGGAGCCAGACTGACGATCCGAACGACGAAGAGGTAGAAGTCACGCATTCGGGGCGCCAATCTGACTTCCATGGGAGGGTCCGGCACTGGGCAAAGGGTGTCACGGCAAGTAGCGTTAAAAAAACGGTCGACTGCCGAAGCAGTCGCCGCAAAGGGATCCGGGGACCGCTCCCCGGATAAAGTGCCCTGTGGAGTAACGGGGTAAGGCGCTTAACGCAGAATCGTGCAGCCGGTGGCCGCCTGCAATTCGTCGAAGCTGACGCCCGGCGCCATCTCCACCAGACGCAGGCCGTCGGCGCCGATATCCAGCACGGCCAGGTCGCTGATGATCCGGTCGACCACGCCGACCCCGGTCAGCGGCAGCTCGCAGCGCTCGAGGATCTTGTGCGCACCGCCCTTGGCGCAGTGCTCCATCAGCACCACCACGCGCTTGACCCCGGCCACCAGGTCCATGGCGCCGCCCATGCCCTTGACCATCTTGCCGGGGATCATCCAGTTGGCCAGGTCGCCCTGCGCCGAGACCTGCATGGCGCCGAGCAGGGCCAGGTTGATGTGGCCGCCGCGGATCATGCCGAAGCTCTCGGCGCTGTCGAAGAAGCTGCTGCCCGGCTGGGTGGTGATGGTCTGCTTGCCGGCGTTGATCAGGTCGGCGTCGATCTCCTCCTCGCCGGGGAAGGGACCGATGCCGAGCAGGCCGTTCTCGCTCTGCAGCCAGACTTCCATGCCCGCGGGAATGTAGTTGGCGACCAGGGTCGGCAGGCCGATGCCGAGGTTGACGTAGAAGCCGTCCTGCAGCTCCTGGGCGGCGCGCTGCGCCATTTCTTCACGGGTCCAGGCCATTTTCAGTTGCCCTCAGGGTTGCGCCGCGCAGGGCTGGCGTCGATTACCAGGCTCTGGGTGTAGATGCCTGGCAGATGGAGGTTGTCGGCGTCGTCGGTCTCGGCGTCGCAGTGGTTCAGCGGGCGGATGCCGTCGGTCAGCGGATTGCACAGGGCCAGGCCGAGGGTGCCGGTGAACACCCGGGTATCCGTCAGGGCGAGCGCGCCCAGGCGCCGAGCGTCGCTGTGGGGCTGGCTCGGTGCGTGCGGCTGGCTGCGCTGGTACCAGGCGTCCATGCCGTCGGGGACGAAGCCGGCGCGCAGCGCGGACAGGCCGATGCCGAGGTGCACATGGGTGTCGCCGCGGCTTTCGTCGATGGCGCGTTGCGCCAGGTTTAGCAGGGTCATGATCAGCTTCTCACCGTGCGCACTTCGATACGTTTTTCCGGGCTGGCGTTGAGCACCAGACGCTGCACATAGATGCCCGGCAGGTGGATCTCGTCCGGCGACAATTCGCCGACTTCGACGATCTCCTCCACCTCGGCGACGCACACCCGCCCGGCCTTGGCGCACAGCGGATTGAAGTTGCGCGCGGTCTTGTTGAACATCAGGTTGCCGGCCTTGTCCGCCTTGGCACCCTTGATCAGCGCCACGTCGGCGGTCAGCGAGCGCTCCATGACGTACCACTCGCCGTCGAACTGGCGGGTCTCCTTGCCCTCGGCGATCAGCGTGCCGTAGCCGGTGCGGGTGAAGAACGCCGGGATGCCGGCGCCGCCGGCACGCAGCTTCTCGGCCAGGGTGCCCTGGGGGGTGAACTCAAGCGTCAGCTCGCCGGCCAGGTACTGGCGCTCGAACTCCTTGTTGCCGCCGACGTAGGAGGAAATCATCTTGCTGATCTGCCGGCTGTAGAGCAGCGGGCCGAGGCCGAAGTCGTCGACCCCGCAGTTGTTGCTGATGATGGTGAAGCCGCGCTTGCCGGTCTCGTGCAGCGCCTCGATCAGCGCCTCGGGGATGCCGCACAGGCCGAAGCCGCCGGAGGCGATGCTGATGCCGTCATGGACGATGTCGGCCAGGGCCGCGTGGGCGTCGGGATAGATCTTGTTCATGGAATACCTCTGGGTTGATCGGGGCCGGCTGTTTCAGCGCTCCAGCACGTAGGTGCCGGGGGCGGCGCACAGCGGCGGGTACTTGCGCGAACCGAGTTTCTTCGGCGCCGGCAGGCTGTCGCCCGAGCGCGCCTGGATCCACTGCCGCCAGTGCGGCCACCAGCTGCCCGGCTGGCGCTCGCCGGCAGCCTGCAGCCAGTCCTCGGCGTCGGCCTGGGCGGCAGTCGCCGCGAAGAAATGCGACTTCGGATTGCCCGGCGGATTGACCAGGCTCTGCAGATGGCCGGCATTGGACAGCACGAAGGTGCTGTCCGCGCCGAACAGCCGCGCGGTGCCATAGCAACCCTGCCAGGGCGTGATGTGGTCGGTGGTGCCACCGACCACGTAGGCACCGACCTTCACCTCGCTCATGTCGATTGGCAGGCCGGCGATCCACAGCTTGTTCGGATTGCTGAAGGGGTTCTGCTGGATCAGGTCCAGGTAGTCGGCATGCAGTTGCGCCGGCAGCCGCGTGGTGTCGCTGTTCCAGGCCAGGATGTCGAAGGCCGGCGGCTTGTTGCCGAGCAGGTAGTTGTTGACCCAGTAGTTCCAGATCAGGTCGTTGGGCCGCAGCCAGGCGAACATGCGTGCGATTTCCTGGCCACTGAGCACGCCCTTGTGCCAGGAGCTGGCCTTGGCCGCGGCCAGCGCCGCCGGCGTAGCCAGTACGCCGATGCCGGTGTCGTCGAGCACCGCCGGCATGTCCAGCACGCACACCGCCCAGCAGGTGTTGGCCACCTTGGCACTTTCGCCGCGCGCCGCCAGCCAGCCCAGGTAGGCGGCCAGGGTGATGCCGCCGGAGCAGGAGCCCCACATGTTCACATCGGCGCTGCCGGTGATCTGCCGTGCCGCGTCCACCGCCTGGTCCAGGCACTGCACGTAGTCGGACAGGCCCCAGTCGCGGTGCTTGGCGGTCGGGTTGCGCCAGCTGATGACGAACAGCTGCACGCCGCTGTCCTGCACCCACTTGATCAGGCTCTTGTCCGGCGACAGGTCGACGGCGTAGTACTTGTTGATCTGCGGCGGCGACATCACCAGCGGCCGGGCATGCACGTCGGGCGTGGTCGGGGCGAACTGCAGCAGTTCGAACATCTCGTTGCGCAGCACCACCTCGCCCTTGGCGGTGGCGATGTTCTCGCCCAGCTTGAACGACGAGCTGTCGACCTGCGACGGCATACCGCGGTTGTGCAGCAGGTCGCTGGACATCTGCCGGGCGCCCTGCAGCAGGCTCATGCCGCCGGTGTCGACCACCTTGCGCAGGGCCGTGGGGTTGGTCAGCAACAGGTTGCTAGGCGCCAGCGCATCGACCAGCAGCGAGGCGACGAAGCGCGCGCGGCCCTTGTCCTGCGCATCCAGATCGGACGCCTGGATGAAGGCGTTGAGCTCGCGCTCGCCGGCCAGATAGCTCTGCACCAGCGAGCGCAGGAACACATTGCTCTGCCAGGCCGGGTCGGCGAAGCGCTTGTCCTTCGGCGCCGGCGCCAACTGCGACTCGCCGCTGGCGATGCGATACAGCTCGCGCAGGTACTTGCCGGTGTGCATGCCGGCCTTGATGGGGGTACGCCCCACCGCCTTGAGCAGCGTGCCGGCCGCTCCCAGCATATCGCGAGGGCGCACGCCGATCAGCGGGGTGATGGCCAGGGTGTTGCTCTCGGCGGCAGCCGTCAGCTCGGTGCTCGGGCTTTCTGCAGCAGGTTTCTCGGCCTTCTTCACGATTTTCTTGGGCTTGTTCGCGCCCTTGCTCGCAACCCCGCCGGAGGCCTTGCTACGGGGGGGGCGTGGCTTGCGTGGAGACACCGCAGGCTGTTCGTCAAACGGGGTTGCCGGCGTGGATTCGGGAGGTAGACTCATGAAGGTTCTCGGGCTGGAGGTTTCGGAAAGCGTGAGACTCGGATCATCACCAGGCCCAATGCAGAAGGAGCAAAACCAGGGCGACCAGGAAGACCGTCTCGCCGATCATCAGCAGGATCGGCTTGATGCCGACCGAGGCCAATTCCTTGAGCTGGGTCTTCATGCCCAAGGCACTGATCGACACCACCAGGCACCAGCGCGACAGCTCGTTGACCCCGCCCTGCACCAGGCTCGGCACCCAGCCGGTGCTATTGACGCAGGCCAGGATGATGAAGCCGACGGCGAACCACGGCAGCAGCGGCGGGCGCTTGCCGGTGGGGTCGGCGCCCTGCATGCGGGTGATCATGGCGGCGACGACGATCACCGGCACCAGCATGGCCACCCGCATCAGCTTGACCACGGTGGCGGTGTCGCCGGTCTCCGGCGACATGCTGTAACCGGCGCCGACCACCTGGGCGACGTCGTGGATGGTGGCGCCGAGGAACACCCCGGCCTCCTGCGGCGACAGGCCCGCCCAGTTGGCGATCATCGGGTAGAGGATCATCGCCAGGGTCGACAGTGCCGAGACGCCGATCACAGTGAACAGGGTGGCGCGTTCCTTCTGCGGATGGTTGGGCAGTGCAGCGGCCAGCGCCAGGGCCGCCGAGGCGCCGCAGATGGCGGTGGCGCCGCCGGTGAGCATGCCGAACAGGCGCTGGAAACCCAGGGCCTTGGCCGCCACTACCGAGACCAGGATAGTCACCACCACCAGGGTCACCACCAGCGCCACCGGCTTCCAGCCGAGGCCGGCGATCTGCTCCAGGGTGATACGCATGCCCAGCAGGGCCACGCCAATGCGCAGCACGCTGCGCGCGGTGAACTCGATGCCGGCCTTGCACTTGCCGTCGGCGGAGAGGAAGTTCAACGCCATACCGAGCAACAGGGCAAACAGCATCACCGGCGCACCGTAGTGCTCGGAGAGGAAGGTCGCCGCTGCCGCGACGATCAGGCTGACGACGAAGCCCGGCGCCAGTTCGCGCACACGGTCTTGAATGCTGACGAGAGCGATGGCGCTCATGGCGCGGACTCCTCGGGGACGATGACAATGAATACCTGGTCGCCCTCTACCGCTATCGGGTAGTTGGCGACCTTGAGTGCGGTCGAGTTGAGCAGGTAGCCGCTGGCCAGATCGAAGCGCAGGCCGTGGGCGCAGCACTGGATCACCTTGCCTTCGAGTTTGCCGCCACACAGCGACGAGCCCTGGTGCGGACAATTGTCGTCGATGGCGTAAAACTGGCCGGCGACATTGAACAGCGCCAGGCTCTTGCCCGCCTGCTCCAGCAGCGCGCGACCGCCGGGGGCCGGAACTTGGTCGACGGGCACCTGCAGCCGTACGCTCATGCCGGCTGCCTCGCGGCATGGGCAAGGGCCTCGGTCATGGCGCCGAGCAGCACTTCGGCCGGCTGCGCGCCGGAGACTGCCAGGCGCCGATCGAAGACGAAATAAGGCACGCCGTTGCCGGCCATGCCAGCAGCTTCGCCGACAAAGGGGCTGCCATCGCCGCGCAGGCTGGGGGCCAGTTGCGCGGGTTCAAAGCCACAGGCTTCGGCGATGGCCAGCAGGCTGGCGGTATCGCCAAGATCCTCGCCATTGTGGAAGTAGGCGGCGAACAGGCGCTCGAGCAGGGCTTCCCGCTGCGCCGCACTGCCCAGGCCGGCGGCGCAGGCCAACAGGCGATGGGCATCGGCAGTATTGGGCATGCGCGCGATACGGGTCAGGTCGATTTCCACCCCGGCTGCGGCGGCGGCCTGTTGCACCTGGGCCTGGCGCAGGCGTACGGCCTCGGTGCTGCCCAGACGCTGACGATAGAACTCGGCGAAGGGCTCGCCCTGCACCGGCATGTCGGGCAGCAACTGTACACCATGCCAGACCAGCTCGACCTTGACCTCCGCCCGGCTGGCGCGCAGCTGAACCAGCGCGCGCTCCAGCTGGCGCTTGCCGATCAGGCACCAGGGGCAGATGAAGTCGAAGAACACATCGATGCGCAATACAGGGTTCATGCCTGGGCCTCCGCGGCAGCCTCGATGGCCTTTTCCTCGACGCCCGCGTCGTTCAGGCGGGCCATGTCGTTGTGGTAGTGGCGCTTGGCGAAGAAGAACACCGCGGCGGCGGCGATGCTGATCAGCGGCACCAACTGGAAGGCGTTGTCCAGGCCGATGATGTCGGACACCTTGCCAGTGATGAACGGCCCCGGCGCCAGGCCCAGCAGGTTGTTGGCCAGGGTCAGGGTGGCGAAGGCGGTGCCGTGCACGCTGTAGTGGGTGAGATTGGCGACCATGGCCCCGGCCGGTCCCGAGGTGCCGGCGGCGATCAGCATGCCCAGGCAGATCAGCACCAGTTGGGGCATGCCCACCGGCAGGGCGAAGGCCAGCGACAGCAACAGGCAGCTACCCAGGCAGAAGGCGATGGCCAGGCTGATCTTGCGATCCGGACGGTTGCGGCACATGCGGTCGCTGAGCATGCCGCAGAGGATCATCCCGGCGCCGCTGCACAGCACGATGATCGCCGCCACCGCGCCGGCCTTGTCGGTGCCCATCTCGTAATAGCGGTTGAGGTAGCTGGGCATCCACACGATCACGGTGCCGCCGACGAACAGCTGCAGGCCGCTGCCGACATAGGCGCTGATCACCGAGCGGCTGGAGTACAGGGTGCGCAGTGGCCGGGTCAGCGCCACGGCGGCCTTGCTCGCGGCTGTCGTCGCGCGCTGCGGAGCGATACGCGATTGCTTGACGATGATCGGATAAAGCGTCGCCAGCACCAGGCCGAAGATGGCCATGCCGGCGAACGCCCAGCGCCAGCCCAGGTGCTCGGCCAGCACGCCGCCGGCGGCCATGCCCAGCACCGAACCGAACATGCCGCCGGAGATGAAGGCACCGGACAGGGTGGCGCGCATCTCGCGCGGGAACACCGCCACCACCACGGCGATGCCGACGCTGCCATAGGCGGCCTCGCCGACCCCGACCAGGAAGCGCGCGACGAACATCTGCTGATAGTTCTCGGCCAGCGCACAACCCATGGTCGCCAGGCTCCAGAGCACGGCCATGATGGTCAGGCTCTTGATCCGGCCGAAGCGGTCGGCCAGCAGCGACAGCGGGAAGGTCAGCAGGCCGACCATCAACGCGACTATGCCGCTGAGCAGACCCAGCTGGCTGTCGCTCAGCGCCCACTCGCCCTTGAGCAGCGGGAACACCGCATTGAGTACCTGGCGCGACATGTAGTCGGAAATCAGCAGACCGAAGGTCAGGGCGAAGACGATCCAGGCATAGGTGCGCGGAATACCGATCGAGGTGTCTTCACCGTCGTTGCTGATGTGGTGTGCGGCCATGCTGCCTCCTGGTGCTACTGCCGATTGTTCTTGTTGTGAGTCCGCTTGTGAAAAAGCTTCAGCAGCCTCACTTGTAGAGACCGCTCTGACGCTCTAAGTCCCGGCCTGCAGGCTGAAGCTTTTTCGCAAACGACTCGGCTGGGCTGCCCTGCCCCGCCGGCGGCGGGACAGGGCAATGCCGTCAGCTTGAACGGCACCCTGCAACTGCGGGTGAATCACTTACGCAAGAAACCCTGCTGACCACCCTTCGGGTTCGGGGCGAAGCCGTTGGCGGCCAGGGTTTCTTCGACCGTGTTGTAGAAAACGCCGATCTTGAGGATCTCGCGGGCTTCCTTGCCGTTGGCAACAGGACGGCCGATTTCTTTGGCGAGGCGTACCAACTGTTCAATCTGCTCGACGGAGGTCATCTTGCGCGAACGGTCCTGGGTCCAGAGGTTGTCCTCGATACCGCAGCGCACATGCAGGCCCATCGCCATGCCCATCAGGTTGATCGGCAGGGTATTGAGCATGGTGCTTTCCACGGTCAGCATGGTGCCGTCGGGGATGGCGCGCAGGAAGTTGGCCATGCTGTAGATATGCGGCTGGTCCATGCCACCGCCAATCGCCACCCAGTTGCACACCAGCGGCCCCTTGTAGACGCCGCGCCGGATCAGGCGCTCCACCGACTCGTAGCTGTTGATGTTGTAGAACTGGAAGGCGCTCTGGATGCCGGCGGCACTCAGGCGGCGCACATGCTCCTCGATGAAGCTCGGGCCGGAGGGCACGATCATCTCGCGGTAGGCCTCGTAGGTATCGCCACCCATGGAGGTGCCGGCGTAGTCGCGCGCATCCATCTGCTCGATGACGTTCATCTGCGTGGTGTTGACCGTCACCGTGACCTGGTCGGGCTTGGGATCGAGTTCGGCGAGCATGTGACGGGTGTCGTCATGCAGCCACTTGGCGGCCGCGCCGTCTTCCGGGGGGGCGAAGGAGATAGAGCCGCCGACCTGGATGACCATGTCCGGTACGGCCTTGCGCACACCGGCAATCAGTTCGTTGAACTTGGACAGGCGCTTGGAGCCCTTGCCGTCCAGTTCACGCACGTGCAGGTGCAATACAGAGGCGCCGGCTTCGTAGCAATCAACGGCCTTCTGGATCTGTTCTTCCATGGTCACCGGAATGTCTTCCGGATAGTCGGAGGGGAACCATTCCGGGCCATAGGGCGCAGCGGTGATGACGAGCTTGTCCTGGTTTTCAGGGAAGAGAGAACCGTCAAGGAAGTTCATTTCTGTTGCCTCAAACAATTGAAAGTGAGTGGTGCCACTTGAGCGTTCCGACTCAGTAGGTCTTGTCGCCGATGATCCCGGCACGTTCCATCTTGCGATGGCAAGGCGGGTAATCCATGACGGCGTAGTGCTGAGTGCTGCGGTTGTCCCAGATCGCCACGCTGTTGGGCTGCCAGCGCCAGCGCACCTGGTACTCGGGGATGTACGCCTGACTGATCAGGTAGCGCAGCAGGTCGGCGGCACCGGGGTTGGCGTCCTGGCCGAAGCGCACCCGCTGCGGGGTGTGGTAGTTGCTGATATGGGTGGTGAAGGCATTGACGAACAGTACCTTCTCGCCGGTTTCCGGGTGGGTGCGCACCACCGGGTGCTCGGCGTCCGGAAACTGCGCCTTGAGCGCCAGGCGCTTTTCGATCGGCATGGCCGCACCGAAGCTGGCCTCGATGCTGTGGCGAGCGCGCAGGTCGACGATCTTCGCCTTGACGTCGTCGGGCAGGCGCTCGTAGGCCACCACCATGTTCGCCCACATGGTGTCGCCGCCCACCGGCGGGCACTCGATGCAGCGCAGCACGCAGCCCAGCGGCGGCGCCTCGCGCCAGGTGGCGTCGGTGTGCCAGGCGTTCTCGTAGCGATCCATCGGCTGGTCCGGGCGCTTGTAGATCTGCACCAGACCCGGATTTTCCGGATCGCTGCCGGCCACCGGATGGTCCTCCAGCTCGCCGAAGCGGCGGGCGAAGGCCACATGCTCGGCGCGGCTGAAGTCCTGGTCACGCAGGAACAGCACGCGGTGCTGAAGCAGCTGGCCGCGGATCGCCGCGAACAGGCCGTCATCATGGATGGCGTCGGCGAGGTTGACGCCGATCAGCTCGGCGCCAATGTTGTAGGTCAGTTGTTCGACTTGCATGGCGATAGCCCTTCTCAGATGACGAAGATCGACGAGCCGGTGGTCTTGCGCGCTTCCAGATCGCGGTGGGCCTGCACGGCGTCCTGCAGGGCGTAGTGCTGGTTGATCTCGATCTTGATCCGGCCGCTGCCGACGTGGTCGAACAGCTCGCCGGCCAGGGCGGCCTTCTCCGCCGGGTCGGCGATGTAGTCGGCCAGGGCCGGACGGGTCATGTACAGCGAGCCCTTCATGGCCAGCAGCTGCGGGTTGAAGCCTTCGATCGGGCCGGAGGCGGTGCCGACGCAGACCAGCAGGCCGCGGCGCTTGAGCGAATCGAGCGAGCCCATGAAGGTGTTCTTGCCGACGCTGTCGAACACCACGTTGACGCCGACGCCATCGGTCAGCTCACGCACGCGCTTGGCGACGTCTTCGTGACTGTAGTTGATCGTGTGGTCGCAGCCGTGGGCGCGGGCCACTTCGGCCTTGGCGTCGCTGGACACGGTGCCGATCACGGTCAGGCCGAGCAGCTTGGCCCACTGCGAGACGATCAGGCCGACGCCACCGGCGGCGGCGTGCAGGAGGATGCTGTCGCCTGGCTTGAAGTCATAGATGCGGCGCATCAGGTAGGACGAGGTCAGGCCGCGCATGGTCATGGCCGCGGCGGTCTCGAAGGCGATGGTCTCCGGCAGCTTGATCAGCGGCGCGGCCGGGATCAGGCGTTCGGTGCTGTAGGCGCCGAGGGTATTGAGAAAGCCGGTGTAGGTGACGCGGTCGCCGACCGCCACGTTGGTCACGCCCTCGCCCACCGCCTGGACCACGCCGGAGGCTTCCACGCCCATGCCATTGGGCAACGGAATCGGGTAGGTGCCGTTGCGGAAATAGGTGTCGGCGTAGTTCAGGCCGACGGCGACATGACGCAGCCGAACCTCGCCCGGGCCGGGTTCGCCGACCTCGACGTCTTCGTAGCGAAGAACCTCGGGACCACCGGTTTCATAGAAGCGTACGGCTTTGGCCATGTTTCTTTTCTCCAATCTGCGATCTGGGCGAATTGCATCGATTTGCGTTGATTGAACTCTAGGCTGCCGGCTGAGCCGACGCTTCTCATCAAACGACAGCGACTTTTCATTTCATGACACCGACCTGCTGCGCCGGCCAAGCAAAAAGCCGCCGCCGCGGCCGATCCCGTGGATCACCCACAGAACCGGCCGCGCGCGGCGGCGTACAGCGCATGACAGCGCCAGCGGCCCCCTCTGCCTGCAAGCTGCAAGCGAGGCGCCCGCCAGGCATCAGCCGTGCAGCAGGAAGCCCTTCTGGCCCGGCTTGCGGTTGGGCGCGAAGCCGTTCTTGGCCAGAGTCTCGTCGGCGTCCTTGTAGAAGGTGCCGATCTTGTAGATCTCGCGGGCTTCCTGGCCGTTGGCGATGTCGCGGCCGAACTCGCGGGAAATGCGTACCAGCTGCTCGATCTGTTCGACGGTGGACATCTTGCGCGAACGGTCCTGGGTCCAGAGGTTGTCCTCGATGCCGCAACGCACGTGCAGGCCCAGGGCCATGGCCATCATGTTCAGCGGCAGGGTGTTGAGCATGGAGGTTTCCAGGGTCAGCACCGAGCCATCCGGGCAGGCGCGCACGAAGTTGGCCAGGTTGTAGAGGTTCGGCGCCTCGAAGCCGCCGCCGATGGCTACCCAGGTGAGGATCAGCGGCACGTTGCACACGCCGCGGCGCATCATGCGCTCGACCGTCTCCAACTGGGCGATGTTGGCCAGCTGGAAGTGGGTCTGGATCCGCTTGTCGCTCAGGCGCTTGATGTGCTCCTCGACCCAGGCCGGGCCGGCCGGGATGGTCATCTCGCGGTAGGCCTCGTAGCCGGCGGTGCCCACGTCCAGCGAGGTGCCGCGGACGTCGGCGGCGCACATCTGCTCGACCACGTTCATCTGGTTGGTGTTGATGGCAATGGTCACCTGGTCCGGGGTCGGCTCGATCTCGGCCAGCATGTGACGGGTGTCGTCGCTCAGCCACTTGGCTGTTTCGCCTTCGCTTTCCGGGGCGAAGGAGATGGAACCGCCGATCTGCAGGATCATCTCCGGGCAGGCCTCGCGGATGCCGGCCACCAGCTGGTTGGTGAAGGACAGGCGCTTGGAGCCCTTGCCGTCGGCTTCGCGGCCATGCACGTGGAGCACGCTGGCGCCGGCGTTGTAGCAGTCGACGGCCTTCTGGATCTGCGCATCCAGGGAGACCGGGATGTCCTCGGGGAAGTCGGACGGCTGCCATTCCGGACCATAGGGTGCGGCGGTGATGACCAGTTTCTGCATGTTTTCGACAAACAGCGAACCATCGATGAAGTTCATGGCACTTTCCTCTAAATAAAATGGGTGGTGGTTGTGCTCGACAGGAGTCAGAACGGCTTGTCGCCGATGATCGCGGCGCGCTCCATCTTGCGATGGCAGGCCGGGTAATCCATGACCGCGTAGTGCTGGGTGCTGCGGTTGTCCCAGATGGCGATGCTGTTGGGCTGCCAGCGCCAGCGCACCTGGTACTCGGGGATGAATGCCTGGCTCACCAGATAGCGCAGCAGGTCGGCGGCGCCGGGGTTGGCGTCCTGGCCGAAGCGCACGCGATCCTTGGTGTGGTAGTTGGTGAAGTGGGTGGTGAAGGCGTTGACGAACAGGACCTTCTCGCCGGTTTCCGGATGGGTGCGCACCACCGGGTGCTCGGAGTCCGGGTACTCGGCCTTCATCGCCAGGCGCTTGTCGATCGGCATGGCGGCGGCGAAGGACGACTCGAAGCTGTGGTTGGCGCGCAGGTCCTCGATCTGCTGCTTGATCGCCTGCGGCAGGCGCTCGTAGGCCAGCACCATGTTGGCCCACATGGTGTCGCCGCCCACGGTTGGGCACTCCACGCAGCGCAACACGCAGCCCATGGCCGGGGTCGGGCGCCAGGTACCGTCGGCATGCCAGGCATTCTCGTAGCGGTCGATCGGCTGGTCGGGACGCTTGTATATCTGTACCAGGCCCGGCGCCTCCGGATGGCTCGGCGCCATCGGGTGGTCTTCCAGCTGGCCAAAACGACGGGCGAAGGCCACGTGATCCGGGCGCGAGATATCCTGGTCACGCAGGAACAGTACCTTGTGCTGCAGCAGCAGGCCCTTGATCTCGTTGAACAGACTGTCGTCGCGGACGGCATCGGCCAGGTTCACGCCGACCAGCTCGGCGCCAATACTGCAGGAGAGTGGTTCTACGCGCATCTTGTTATCCTCAGGGGGTACGTAGGTCGTCGAACGGAGTAATGCGGCAGCAGGACGGAGCGGATTCCGCGTGGCAGGCCGTGAGGAGGAATTTAGGAGCGAGGGGCCGCGCCGACCTTTCATTCGGCGACAGCGTTTTCTCATTTCATGACAGGCACCCCGCATTTTCCGGGGGATTGCACCACTCATTGACCCAGGTCAGTTTTTTCCGCGCAGGACTGGGACAACAGCTTCAGTAGCCCTTGCCATGACGGCCGATCCTTCTTCGATGCCGAGCATGAAGTCGGAGACCAATTGGTTAGCGACAAGAGTACTGTGCCGCTCTCGAATGCGAGCCTTGCCGCTGCGCAAGCCGGCCTCGGAGCAGCCAGAACTGCGATGGGCGTTGTCGGGTTGACGATGGGAGTCGCTGTATGTGCTTCCATCCGTGCTTCTGGCCGGGTCGGGCGATCCAGGGCACTGCGGAACAATGACAAGCTCTCAACCCCTGGCAAGGGCGCTGTCGAGCGGGTCGTGATCCGAGCATCGGGACCGAGGCCGCGTGGGCTCTGCTCGATAGCAGAAAACCGATCCGCCCCTTCATCTAGCGGCGGCTCGTCCTGAACGGCTCTCGTACGGCTTCGCGCCACGCGCCTCGCCACACGCAACCGGCCTTGGTGCAGTTGCGCTTCACTTCGTTCGCTGTGGTCAGCTGCGGGCTTTCACCCGCAAGATTGCGCCCTGCCGGGTGCACAAAAAAAAATCCGGAACCTGATGAAGGTTCCGGATTCTTCACTGATCAAGGATTAATCAACAATCCTTAAGTCAATAACGTTCGGCTTTTCGCTACTCGACAGCCATCAGAAACGTTCGATATCCGCCTTAGCTTCCAATTGCTTGCGGAATGCCACGAAGTCCTGCTGTCCACTGCGTGAGGCAAGGAAACGGCTATACATGGCCTTTTCTTCAGCCGCCAATGGCATCTCTGGCTCGCTCACGCCATTCAAGCGCACCACCACGAAATCACCATTTTCCAGCGTGACTCCGGTAAAGGTCGACTGACCAGCGGCGTTCGGCTTGGGCAACCGGAACAGCGCCTGCAGTACGATGGGATCAATCCCCTCCTGACTGCGCGTGGCCGCCTCAACCACCTCCCAGGCTTGTCCCGACTCAGCCTGCTCAACCGGCGTCTTGCCTTCCTTCAAAGCTGCCAGAAGCGCCTCACCCTCAGCCTTGGCAGCCTCACTGGCACGAACCCTGGTCAACTGTTCACGAATACTCTCTGCAACCTGTTCGAGAGCCAGTTGTTCGGGCTTCTTGTGCTCCTTGACGCGCAACACCACAACGGTATTCGGATCGAGTTCGATGGCGCTGCTGTTACTGCCGTCCTCCAGCACCTCGGCACTGAATGCAGCCTGAACCACCTGACGGTTAGCGGCCAGCCCCTCGCCACCTTCACGGCCGAAGGCTTCGCTGGTTTTGATATCCAGCCCCAGTTCCTGGGCAGGCTGAGCCAAATCCGACGCTTCGAACGCGGCATCCTCAAGCTGCTTGCTGGCTTCGACGAACCGCCGCTCCAACTGGCGCGCCTTCAAATCACGCACCAGTTTTTCCTGCAGGCTGGCAAAACTTGGCACCTCAGGCGCCTGAACAGCCAACAGTTTGATCAGGTGCCAACCGAACTCACTGCGTACCGGCGCCGATACCTGACCTTCGCTCAAGGCATACAGCGCCTCTTCAAAGGCCGGATCGTAGACACCCGGACCGGCGTAACCGAGGTCGCCCCCATTGACAGCGGAACCCGGATCGTCGGAAAACTCCTTGGCCAGCACGGCAAAGTCTTCGCCTTGCTGCAGGCGCTTCTGCGCTTCCTCAATCTTGGCCTTGGCCTGCTTGTCGTCGAGCGCGTCGCTTACCTCGACCAGGATATGCGCGGCCTGACGCTGCTCGGCCAGGTTGGCGATTTCGTTTTCGTAAGCGCTCTGCAGATCTTCATCGCTGACTTCGACCTGATCGAAGAAGGCATCCTTGTTCAGTTCGACATATTCCAGCACGACCTGCTCAGGACTCATGAACTGACTGGCCTGCGCATCATAGTAGGCCTTGATGTCGTCATCACTGAGTTGAACCGCGCTGCTATCGGCCTTCAGGGTCAGGGTCGCGAAGTCACGGGTTTGCTTTTCCAACCGCGCGAACGCCATTACCTGCGCATCGGTAACGAAGGCGCTGCCGGAGATGCCGGCGCGCAACTGCCCGATCAGCATTTCTTGCTCGAGCATCTGGCGGAACTGCATGCGCGTGTAACCAAGCTGGCGGATGACCTGATCGAACCGATCGGCATCAAACTGACCATCCACCAGAAATTCGGGCGTTTGCAGAATCAGCTGATCGAGTGCCTGCGGGGAAAAGCCAAACTTGGCATCGGCTGCGACCTGCAGCAACAAAGTGCGCTCGATCAGACCCTTCAGTGCAGCCTCGCGCAGCAATTTCTCGTCCAGCAAGGAAGCATCAAAATCACGCCCGAGCTGTTGCAACAACTGACGCCGTTGCATCTCGACGGCTTGGCTGAGTGCGTTGAGTGTGACCTTCTCGCCGTTGACTTCAGCCGCGTTCTGACTGTTGCTGGTGCCGGTGAAAACGGCTTCGACACCGGTCAGCGCGAGCAGCACCACGATGAGACCGATGATGGTTTTGGCAATCCAACCCTGTGAATTGTCCCTGATATTCTGCAGCATGCTTCCCCCAGAACGACTGTACAAAAAAAGCAGCCGTGCAGTGTGGGTAAAATCCGGATAGAAGAAAGGCGCATCCGAGGATGCGCCTTCTCGTAACTGGCGGAGCGGACGGGACTCGAACCCGCGACCCCCGGCGTGACAGGCCGGTATTCTAACCGACTGAACTACCGCTCCGCTGCCAGATCAGGGGTTAGACTGACCTAGGACAACGCCTGAAGACGCTTAGTTGACGGCGTCTTTCAGTGCCTTGCCGGCTTTGAAACCTGGAATCTTGGCAGCAGCAATGCTGATCGGCTTGCCAGTTTGCGGATTACGGCCGGTGCGCGCAGCGCGCTCCTTGACAGCAAAGGTACCGAAACCAACCAGTACAACGGAGTCACCAGCTTTCAAAGCGCCAGTGACGGATTCAATCACTGCATCCAGCGCGCGGCCAGCAACAGCTTTCGGGATATCAGCAGATGCAGCGATGGCATCGATCAGTTCCGACTTGTTCACTCTAAGTCCCCTTAATTTCTGTTGAGTTTGTTTCTTGATTTTTAGTGTAAGCAAAACGAGTGCTGAAAAGTCTTCCGCACAATAAGAGCCGCTTTATAACAAGGGCTCTAAAATTGTGTCAAGGAAGCCCCCCTGCTAATGCGTGCTAATTCGCTCCTTGGAATCAGTCTCGCGCGTGTCATCCTTTGCAACCAGCTCCGGAGCCGCATCAGGCAAGGGCTCCGGCGCGTATTGCAGCGCAATTTGCAGGACCTCGTCAATCCATTTAACCGGTTTAATCTGCAAGTCCTGCTTAATGTTCTCCGGTATCTCTTTCAAATCGCGCACATTCTCTTCCGGAATGATCACGGTCTTGATTCCACCCCGATGCGCAGCCAGTAGCTTTTCTTTCAGGCCACCGATGGCCAGTACCTGGCCACGCAGAGTGATTTCGCCGGTCATGGCCACGTCTGCGCGAACCGGAATCTGGGTCAGGGCCGAGACCAACGCCGTGCACATCCCTACACCCGCGCTAGGGCCATCTTTCGGGGTTGCACCCTCTGGCATATGGATATGAATATCGCGCTTCTCGTAGAAATCAAGAGGCACTCCCAGGCTCTTCGCTCGGCTGCGCACGACGGTCTGCGCTGCCGTAATGGACTCCAGCATCACATCGCCCAGCGAACCGGTCTTGATCAGTTGCCCCTTGCCTGGCACCACTGCGGCCTCGATGGTCAGCAACTCGCCCCCCACCTGAGTCCAGGCAAGCCCGGTCACCTGACCGATCTGGTCTTGCTGTTCCGCCAAGCCGTAACGATGCTTGTGCACACCGAGGAAATGCTCCAGCGAGTCCGCTGTCACCAGCACCTCAAAGCGCTTTTCAAGGCTGTGCTCTTTCACCGCCTTGCGGCAGACCTTGGCAATCTGCCGCTCAAGACTGCGCACACCCGCTTCTCGAGTGTAGTAGCGAATGGTGTCGCGAATGGCTTCGCGCTCGAACGTGAGCTCACCCTTTTTCAGGCCATTGGCCTGGATCTGCTTGGGCGCCAGGTACTTGATGGCAATGTTGATCTTTTCGTCTTCCGTATAACCGGGAAGGCGGATCACCTCCATGCGATCGAGCAAAGCTGCCGGAATATTCATGGAGTTGGCGGTACAGAGGAACATCACATCGGAGAGGTCGTAATCGACCTCCAGGTAGTGATCATTGAAATTATGGTTCTGCTCCGGATCGAGCACCTCGAGCAGCGCGGAAGCCGGATCGCCGCGCATATCCTGGCCCATCTTGTCGATTTCATCGAGCAGGAACAGCGGGTTACGCACGCCTACCTTGGTCATCTTCTGGATCAGACGGCCCGGCATCGAGCCGATGTAGGTGCGCCGGTGGCCACGGATCTCGGCCTCGTCACGCACACCGCCCAGCGCCATGCGCACGAACTTGCGGTTGGTGGCGTGCGCGATGGACTCCGCCAGCGAAGTCTTGCCCACACCTGGCGGCCCGACCAGGCAGAGTACCGGGCCCTTGATCTTCTTCACCCGCTTCTGCACGGCGAGGTACTCAAGAATCCGCTCCTTGACCTCATCGAGCCCGTAGTGATCGGCATCCAGGATCGCCTCGGCGCGCGCCAAATCCAGGCGCACCTTGCTCCGGGCAGTCCAAGGCACATTCACCAGCCAGTCGATATAGGATCGCACCACTGTGGCTTCCGCTGACATCGGCGACATTTGCTTGAGCTTGTTCAGCTCAGTGTGAGCCTTGTCGTAGGCCTCTTTGCTCAATCCGCCTTTGTCGATGCGTTTCTTCAGGTCATCGAGTTCATTGTGACCTTCCTCGCTGTCGCCGAGCTCTTTCTGAATGGCCTTCATCTGCTCATTCAGGTAGTACTCGCGCTGACTGCGCTCCATCTGCTTCTTGACCCGGCCACGGATGCGTTTCTCGACCTGCAACAAATCGATCTCGGCATCCAGCAGGGCGAGCACATGCTCGACCCGCGCCGACAACTCGGTGATTTCGAGAATCTCCTGCTTCTGCTCGATCTTCAGCGCCATATGCGCGGCCATGGTATCGACCAGACGACTCGGTTCATCGATACCGTTGAGCGAAGACAGCACCTCCGGCGGAACCTTTTTCCCCAGTTGCACGTACTGCTCGAACTGGCTGAGCAGGCTGCGGACAAACACCTCGGACTCGCGCCCCGGCGCATCGACCTCGTCGATCAACCGCACTTCGGCACGGCAGTGGCCATCCACCTCGATAAACCGTTCGACTGCTCCGCGCTGCTCGCCCTCGACCAGCACTTTGACCGTGCCATCGGGCAGCTTCAATAATTGCAAGACAGTCGCAACGGTGCCAACCCGGTAGAGCCCATCTTCGCCAGGGTCATCATCTGCAGGGTTTTTCTGGGCGATGAGCAGAATCTGCTTTTCGCCTGTCATCGCTGCCTCCAGGGCCTCGATGGATTTCTCGCGCCCGACGAACAGCGGGATGACCATGTGCGGATAGACCACGACATCGCGTAGCGGAAGGAGAGGCAATTCGATGGTTGTCTTCATGATTTCTGGCTCTACAGCGGCCTGTCAGGCCTTAGATAGATGGGATAAGCCTTCACCCTAAGATGGGGGTAGCCCCAGCAAAAAACAAGCGTTTCGACTGCAAAAGCAAAGGGGCCCGCAGGCCCCTTGCTTTCAACATGCTACGGACGGACTCAAGCGTCAGGCGCCGCTTTGGCAGCAGGCTCGTTGTTTTCGTATATCAACAGGGGCTTGGATGTGCCATCGACGACGCTCTCATCGATAACCACCTTGCTGACCTCCGACTGCGAGGGAATCTCGTACATGGTATCGAGCAAAATACCCTCGAGGATCGAGCGCAAACCACGCGCACCGGTCTTACGCTCCAAAGCCTTGCGCGCCACGGATAGCAATGCGTCAGAGCGGAACTCCAGATCGACACCTTCCATCTCGAAAAGCTTGGCATATTGCTTGGTCAGGGCATTCTTCGGCTCGGTCAGAATCTGCATCAGCGCAGCTTCATCCAGCTCGTCGAGGGTTGCGATAACCGGCAAACGACCAACGAATTCCGGAATCAAGCCAAACTTGACCAGATCGTCCGGCTCGACCGCACGCAGCGACTCTCCGATCTTCTTACCCAGATCCTTGCTGCGAACCTCGGCATTGAAACCTATCCCCCCCCTGGTCGAGCGGCCCTGGATGACTTTTTCCAAGCCAGAGAAAGCACCGCCGCAGATGAACAGGATATTGCGCGTATCGACCTGCAGGAACTCCTGCTGCGGATGCTTGCGCCCACCCTGCGGAGGAACCGAGGCCACGGTGCCCTCGATCAGCTTCAACAGGGCCTGCTGGACACCCTCACCCGACACATCGCGAGTGATCGACGGGTTGTCGGACTTGCGCGAGATCTTGTCGATTTCGTCGATATAGACGATGCCCATCTGGGCCTTTTCCACATCGTAATCGCACTTCTGCAGCAGCTTCTGGATGATGTTCTCGACATCCTCACCCACATAGCCGGCTTCGGTCAGCGTGGTGGCGTCGGCGATGGTGAAGGGAACATTGAGCAAGCGCGCCAGGGTTTCGGCCAGCAGAGTTTTACCCGAACCGGTCGGACCGATCAGCAAGATATTGCTCTTGCCCAGCTCGACATCGTCCTTCTTTTCGCGCTGATTAAGCCGCTTGTAGTGGTTATAGACTGCCACCGCCAGGATCTTCTTGGCTCGCTCCTGACCAATCACATACTGATCGAGGATGGCGCTGATTTCCTTTGGCGCAGGCAGCTTGTGCGCGCTGCTTTCGGCCTGGGCTTCCTGCACCTCCTCGCGGATGATGTCATTGCACAGGTCGACGCACTCGTCGCAGATAAAGACCGAGGGGCCGGCAATCAATTTGCGCACTTCATGCTGGCTTTTGCCGCAGAAGGAGCAATAAAGCAGCTTGCCGTTGTCCTCGCCATTGCGGGTGTCAGTCATTCGATCAATCCAATACGGTAGGCTTGAAAAACAAGATGGAGGCAAATGCGGGCATTTTCAAGCCCGCAATACGACCGACTGCATGCCGGTCGCGCACGACCGGCGTAATTAGCTGGAAGCCAGGCGTTTATCGAGAACCTTATCGATAAGGCCATAGGCAACCGCCGTATCACCGCTCATGAAGTTATCGCGATCGGTATCACGGGCAATCACATCCAACGGCTGGCCAGTGTGAGCAGCCAGCACGTTGTTCAGGCGATCACGGATGGTCAGGATTTCGCGAGCATGGATCTCGATATCCGAGGCCTGTCCCTGGAAGCCACCCAACGGTTGATGGATCATCATCCGCGAATGCGGCAGGCAGAAACGCTTGCCGGCAGCGCCAGCAGTCAGCAACAGGGCACCCATGCTGCACGCCTGACCGATACAGATAGTCGACACATCGGGCCGAATGAACTGCATGGTGTCGTAGATCGACATGCCGGCGGTCACCGAACCACCCGGCGAGTTGATATACAGATGGATGTCCTTGTCCGGGTTTTCCGCCTCAAGGAACAACAGTTGCGCGGCTACCAGATTGGCCATGTAGTCTTCGACCGGACCAATCAGGAAGATCACGCGCTCCTTGAGCAGGCGCGAGTAGATGTCATAGGCGCGCTCACCGCGGGCCGTTTGTTCGATGACCATGGGCACCAAGCCGCCAGCGGCCTGGATGTCTGGCATTTGTTGCATAAAAGGATTGCGGGACATTTCTTGCACTCGCTCCCTAAACAGTCATGTATCAAATACGCATAAGCCAGCACGGTGGCTGGCTTATGGTGTGCTCGAACGAGATAAGAAAATCAGGCGGCTTGCGGAGCTTCCACCGGCTTGACAGCTTCTTCGTAAGAGACCGATTTGTCGGTCACATTAGCCTTCTGCAAAACAGTATCTACAACTTGCTCTTCCAGCACAACCGAACGGACTTCGTTCATTTGCTGGTCGTTTTTGTAATACCAGGCCACGACCTGCTCAGGCTCCTGGTAAGCCGAGGCCATTTCCTGAATCATTTCGCGTACGCGGGCATCGTCAGGCTTGAGCTCGAACTGCTTGACCACTTCTGCAACGATCAAGCCCAGCACCACACGACGCTTGGCCTGCTCTTCGAACAGCTCCGCAGGCAATTGCTCGGGCTTGATGTTGCCACCGAACTGCTGCACCGCCTGCACGCGCAGACGATTGACTTCGTTGCCGATCAGGGACTTGGGCACTTCGATCGGGTTGGCAGCCAGCAAGCCGTCCATCACCTGATTTTTCACCTTGGACTTGATGGCCTGACGCAGTTCGCGCTCCATATTCTTGCGCACTTCGGCGCGGAAGCCTTCCAGGCCGCCTTCCTTGACGCCGAATTGAGCGAAGAACTCGTCATTGAGCTCAGGCAACTGGGGCGCGGAAACGCTGTTCACGGTAACCGTGAACTCGGCGGTTTTGCCGGCCAAGTCCAGGTTCTGGTAGTCCTCCGGGAATACCGGCTTGATCACCCGCACGTCACCGGCCTTGGCACCGACCAAGGCATCTTCGAAGCCAGGGATCATGCGGCCGGAGCCCAGCACCAGCTGAGAGCCGGTGGCCGAGCCACCCGCGAAGGCTTCGCCGTCGATCTTGCCAGCGAAATCGATATTCAGCTGGTCGCCATTTTCGGCAGCACGCTCGACCACTTCAAAACGGGTGTTCTGCTTGCGCAGAATTTCCAGCATATTGTCCAGATCGGCATCAGCCACATCGGCTTGAAGGCGCTCGATGGCAATGGTCTCGAGGCCAGTCACCTGGAACTCCGGGAAGACTTCGAAGGTCGCGACGTACTCCAGGTCCTTGCCCTTCTCGAAGGCTTTCGGCTCGACGGCCGGAGAACCCGCCGGATTGAGCTTCTGCTCGACCACGGCCTCATAGAAGGTAGCCTGAATCAGGTCGCCCAGGGCTTCCTGACGAGCGGCGTCTTCGTAGCGCTGACGAATGACGCTCATCGGCACCTTGCCAGGACGGAAGCCAGCAACTTTAGCCTTGCGGGCAGTCTGCTGCAGACGCTTGTTGACTTCAGTCTCGATGCGCTCGACAGGAACGCCCACGGTCATGCGACGCTCAAGAGCAGAAGTGCTTTCAACAGAAACTTGCATGGGTATTCCTCGTTGCATAGACATAGGCCGGCCGTTTACCGGCCCCGAATCAAGGGCATGCATTCTAGAGGGTCAATTTGCAGAAGTCACCCTAGATGCTAGCGGCAAACGGGAGGGAGCTAAAAGATGGTGCGGACGGAGAGACTCGAACTCTCACGCCTTGCGGCGCTGGAACCTAAATCCAGTGTGTCTACCAATTCCACCACGTCCGCGTGGTAAGGCTTTCAAACAAAAACGCCAGGCTTTTGACCTGGCGCCTTTTAAATATGGGGTGGACGATGGGGATCGAACCCACGACAACAGGAGTCACAATCCTGTGCTCTACCAACTGAGCTACGCCCACCATATTGCATTTACTTGCGCCAAAGCTGCCAAATGGCACGCCCGGCAGGACTCGAACCTGCGACCATCCGCTTAGAAGGCGGATGCTCTATCCAGCTGAGCTACGGGCGCCTATCCATCTGCAAACGCAGATTTAAAGCTTTCGGCTTCAGCAGAAGTCTCGCAACCTCTACGTTTGCCGTCTTACCCAGCGACTGGCTGTGCTCGACAAGCGGGGCGAATGTTATAGAGGCGCCGACAGCACGTCAACAGGGAAAGCTAAAAAAATTCAGCTATATAAAGGAGTTACGCGAAAACCCTCGCACGCGCCTTTGCCCCGGGGGTTCGCCATGCGAGAATGCGCCTCCTTTTTCAATCCTTTGCAATGGTTAACCAAGCGCAATGACCGCACAACTGATCGATGGCAAAGCGATCGCCGCCAGTCTCCGCCAGCAGATCGCCAAACGTGTCGCCGAAAGGCGTGAGCAAGGCCTGCGGGCACCCGGCCTCGCAGTGATACTGGTCGGCAGCGATCCTGCCTCTCAGGTCTACGTTTCGCATAAGCGCAAGGACTGCGAAGAAGTCGGCTTCGTTTCCCAGGCCTACGACCTTCCCGCCAGCACCAGCCAAGATGGGCTTCTGGCGCTGATCGAACGCCTGAACGACGACCCGAGCATCGACGGCATCCTGGTGCAGCTACCGCTGCCGGAAAACCTGGATGCGTCCTTGTTGCTCGAGCACATCCGCCCGGACAAAGATGTCGACGGCTTCCACCCGTACAACATCGGTCGCCTGGCTCAGCGCATGCCACTGCTGCGCCCCTGCACACCGAAAGGCATCATGACCCTGCTGCACAGCACCGGAGTCGATCTGTATGGCCTGCATGCCGTGGTGGTAGGCGCGTCGAATATCGTCGGCCGGCCCATGGCTATGGAACTGCTGCTGGCCGGCTGCACCGTGACCATCACCCATCGTTTCACCACCGATCTGGCCAACCATGTGGCGCAGGGCGACATAGTGGTTGTCGCCGCCGGCAAGCCGGGCCTGGTCAAGGGCGAGTGGGTCAAGCCAGGCGCCATCGTCATCGACGTCGGCATCAACCGCCAGGCCGACGGCAAACTGATCGGCGACGTGGAGTATGACACCGCCCTGCCCCGCGCCGGCTGGATCACCCCGGTACCGGGCGGCGTCGGCCCCATGACCCGTGCCTGCCTGTTGGAAAACACCTTGCACGCGGCCGAACACCTGCACAAGTAACGCGTGCGACTCGGTTTGGGTGGCGGCCTTCATAGGCTGCCACCCGCCACCCCACCCCGCATACGGTTCCGCAGCGGGCGATTTGAGATTCCGTGGCCAGGAAAAACGCGGCAACCTCAGGCCGGGCTTGCCGCGCGCGAAATCCTGATCGCCGCGCGCCTGCGAGCCTGCGGGAAAAACTCCCGGCCGACCGACCACATCTTCGAGCATCTGAGACGGGCAGCGTCTGCGGAGCGCCGCGCCACTCCGCCGAGCGGTCCTCGTGATCCTTCTGCGGCAGCCTATAGTTATAATGATGTCATCAATGCTTTATCGATGCCGCCCATACAACCTAATGGAGGCCATGATGAAATTTTCCATGCGAATTCTCATCGCCGCAGGCGCCCTTCTTGCCGCCGCCTCGACTCCGCTGGTACAGGCCGATACCGGCTCCGACTGGTTCGATGCCGAGGTTGCCCAGGTGCAACATCGCGTCGCTTCGCGCAACCAGCTCGACGATGACCTGGTGCTTTCGCAAATCGCCCTGGGCTATGCCGTACCGGAGTCGCTGCATCCGCAGAGCAGGACCCTGCTGGCACGCTCGAATGACGACGCTTTCGACACGGTCCTGAAATACCTGCAAGGCACGATGGAGATGTATGCGGGGGTTGAGTAAGGCCCGTCGATTACCACATCCTGAACATGGAAAAGGCCGCAATGCGGCCTTTTTCAATTCACCCGCCGCCTATTCAGCCAAGCGCCAGGTGGTACCACCCTTGCCGTCTTCCAGCACCACACCCATGGCGCCGAGCTGGTCGCGGATGCGGTCGGACTCGGCCCAGTTCTTCTCGCTTCGGGCCTGCAGGCGCGCGGCGATCAGCGCCTCAACCTCGGCGGAATCGACCTTGCCGGCGGCGCCAGCCTGGAGAAAGGCCTCGGGCTCGAGTTGCAGCACGCCGAGCACCCCGGCCAGTTCCTTCAGGCGCGCCGCCAGACCGGCCGCGGCCTGCAGATCGCTCTCGCGCAGACGATTGATCTCGCGGGCCAGCTCGAACAGCACGGCGCAGGCTTCCGGCGAGTTGAAGTCGTCGTCCATGGCCGCACCGAAACGCTCGGCGAAGACTTCGCCGCCGGCCGGCGCGGCATCCGGCAAGCCCTTGAGCGCATTGTAAAATCGCTCCAAAGCACCCTTGGCTTCCTTGAGGCTGTCTTCGGAGTAGTTGATCGGGCTGCGGTAGTGGCTGGACACCAGCAGGTAACGCACCACTTCCGGGTGATACTTTTCCAGCACTTCGCGGATGGTGAAGAAGTTGCCCAGGGACTTGGACATCTTTTCGCCATCCACCCGTACCGCGCCAGCGTGCATCCAGGCGTTGGCGTAAAGCTTGCCGGTGGCTGCCTCGCTCTGCGCGATCTCGTTCTCGTGGTGGGGGAACACCAGGTCCGGGCCGCCGCCGTGGATGTCGAAGGTTTCGCCCAGGCAGCAGGTGGACATCACCGAGCACTCGATGTGCCAGCCCGGCCGGCCTGCGCCCCAGGGCGACGGCCAGCTCGGTTCGTCAGGCTTGACGCCCTTCCACAGGACGAAATCCAGCGGATCCTGCTTGGCCTCGTCGACTTCGATGCGCGCACCGATTTTCAGGTCTTCGATCTTCTTGCGCGACAACTTGCCGTAGCCGACGAACTTGCCGACCCGGTAATAGACGTCGCCATTGCCCGGCGCGTAGGCGAAGCCCTTGTCGATCAGAGTCTGGATCATCTGGTGCATGCCGGCAATATGCCCGGTGGCGCGCGGCTCCTGGTCCGGACGCAAGACATTGAGGCGTGCCTCGTCCTCGTGCATGGCGGCGATCATGCGTTCGACCAACGCCTCGAAGGGCTCGCCGTTGTCGTTGGCGCGCTTGATTATCTTGTCGTCGATGTCGGTGATATTGCGCACATAGGTCACCTCATAGCCACGCTGGCGCAGCCAGCGGCTGACCACGTCGAACGCCACCATCACCCGCGCGTGACCGATATGGCAGAAGTCGTAAACCGTCATGCCGCACACGTACATGCGCACCTGGTTGTCCACCAGCGGTTTGAAGACGTCTTTGCTTTTGGTCAGCGTGTTGTAGATCGAGAGCATTGGAATTCCTTGGAAACCACGGGCCGGCGTAGCGGCCCGATTCTAATCAACCACCTGGGTTTTAAGCCCAGGAGTCGCGCAGGGTCACGGTACGGTTGAACACCGGGGTACCGGGCTTGCTGTCCTTGCTGTCGACGCAAAAGTAGCCTTCACGCTCGAACTGGAAGCGCTCCTCGGGCTGCGCCTGGGCCAGCGACGGCTCGGCGCGACAGCCTTTGAGCACCACCAGCGACTCGGGGTTGATGTTGTCGAGGAAGCTGCTGCCCTCTTCTGCCTTTTCCGGGGTCGGCGAGCGGAACAGACGGTCGTACAGGCGTACTTCGCACTCGATGCTGGCAGCGGCCGGCACCCAATGGATCACGCCTTTGACCTTGCGCCCCTCGGGATTCTTGCCCAGGGTATTTTCGTCGTAGCTGCACCGCAGTTCGACGATATTGCCCTCGGCATCCCTGATCGCCTCATCGGCACGGATCACGTAGCTACCACGCAAGCGGGCCTCACCACCGGGGATCAGACGCTTGAAGCCGGCAGGCGGGACTTCCTCGAAGTCGCCGGCATCGATGTAGATCTCGCGGGCGAATGGCAGCACGCGCACGCCCATGTCCTGCTTGGGATGGCGCGCCAGCTCGAGGTTTTCCACCTGACCTTCGGGGTAATTGGTGATCACGACCTTCAACGGCCGCAATACGCACATGGCCCGCGCGGCGGAGGCGTCGAGGTCTTCGCGAATGGCGAATTCGAGCATGCCGATATCCACCAGGCCACCGGCGCGGTTGACGCCGACCATGTCGCAGAAGGTGCGGATCGAACCCGGGGTGTAGCCGCGCCGGCGGTAGCCACTGAGGGTCGACATGCGCGGGTCGTCCCAACCCTGCACATGGCCTTCATCGACCAGCTGCTTGAGCCGGCGCTTGCTGGTGATGGTGTAGTTCAGGTTGAGCCGGGCGAACTCGTACTGCCGCGGCTTGCTCGGCACCGGCAGGTTGTCGAGAAACCACTCGTAGAGCGGGCGATGATCCTCGAACTCGAGGGTGCAGATCGAGTGGGTAATGCCCTCGATGGCGTCCGACTGACCATGGGTGAAGTCATAGCTGGGGTAGATGCACCACTTGTCGCCGGTCTGATGGTGATGGGCATGACGAATGCGGTAGAGAATCGGATCGCGCAGGTTCATGTTCGGCGAGGCCATGTCGATTTTCGCCCGCAGGGCACGCGCGCCATCGGCGAACTCGCCGGCCTTCATGCGGGCGAACAGCTCGAGGTTCTCCGCCACCGAACGCTCACGGAACGGGCTGTTCTTGCCCGGCTCGGTCAGATTGCCGCGGTACTGCCGCGCCTCATCCGGCGACAGGTCGCAGACGTAGGCCTTGCCGGCCTTGATCAGCTCGACGGCCCAGTCATGCAACTGGTCGAAGTAGTTGGAGGCGTAGCGCTCCTCGCCGGCCCACTGGAAGCCCAGCCACTGCACGTCGCTCTTGATCGCGTCGATGTATTCCTGGTCTTCCTTGGCCGGGTTGGTGTCGTCGAAGCGCAGATTGCACTCGCCGCCAAACTCCTTGGCCAGGCCGAAGTTCAGACAGATAGACTTGGCATGGCCGATATGCAGGTAGCCGTTGGGTTCCGGCGGGAAGCGGGTGATGATCTTCGTGTGCTTGCCGGCGTCCAGATCGGCCTGGACGATGGGACGAAGGAAGTTCGAAGCGGCAACAATCTCTGGCTTGCTCATGGGGTCCTTGATCATGCGGATGCGCGGCACAGGGAGGCCGACAAAACAAAACGCCTATCATAGCCGAAGCAGGCGCGATACGCATGGTCACGTCCCACGCGGTTCGCGCAACTTGCCCAGGCTTCCAAGCCCTTGAGTTTCAAGGGCTTGGAATTGCAGGACAAAGACCACCCTGGCCCCGTTTCAAGCCTGCACAAGCGCATCAGAACCAGCATGAAACATATGACTGCAGCCCAGCCGGGTCAGCTCAGGGTGTAGCCGTTGTCCACCACCCAGTCCTGGCCATAGACGCCTCGGGCACCTTGGGACAGCTGGAACAGAATGACATTGGCCACGGCCGCGGCCTCGAGAAAATGACCAGGCAACAGGCGCTTGGTGACCGTATCGGCCACATCGCCCAACTGTTCATCGCTCAACCCCAGAGTGCCCCAGAGCGCCGTCGCTGTAGGGCCTGGAGAGACGATATTGATGCGCATATCCAAGGCTGCAAGCTCCACCGCGATGGTTTTCACCTGCGCGGTCAAAGCCGCTTTGCTGGCGATATAGGCGGCCAACCCGGGAAAGGTCGAATGGGTCAGGAAGGTGCTGACGAAGACTACAGAAGCTGGCTTCGCCAGCTTGTCGCGCAACGCTGCCAGGGTATTCAGGGCGCCCTCCCCATTGACCGCCCATTGCCGGTCGAACGCGCTCAGGTCGAGACAGTCAGCCAGTTCTGCGATACCGGCGTTGGGCACCAGGTAATCCACCGGCCCCAGACAGGCAGCCTGCTGGGCGAGACTGTGCAGGTCTTCCTGGCAGGTCACATCGCCGGCATGCCAGTGCAAACGTTCACCATAGGTTTCCAGCAGTGCCGGCAAGCCGCCGAGAGTACGGGACATGGCCAGCACCTTGGCGCCGCGCTGCAACAAGGCCGCGCACAGCGCCAAGCCGATACCGGAACTGGCGCCGGTAACCACGGCCAGGCGATCCTGGAATTCGCTTCTCATCAATGCTCTCCGATGCCCGGCGATACCGAGCGGCTGGGTCACCCAGAGAGATATTGTGGGCAACCGGTTTCCAATTCGGAGCAGCAACGCTGCTCGCGACAGGACCTTTTTACCGTGAGAGAGAGGGTGGGCGACTTGATCACAATCAGCTTTGCCGCCCAGCACAGAATGCCTGCAGTGCGGGGCATGCGGTGTCGGCGATGCCAGGAGCGCCCGCCGGCGAGGCGCCTGTATATTGCCAGGGTATAAATGGCGCGCCAGCCAACAGCCCAGCCGGGTTGGCGAGCCGAAGGATTACAGCTCGGCCTGCCTACGAACGGTCGTGCGGCTCAGGCGAATCTTTGCCGCTCATCGATTTACGAAAACCGCCGATTGCCCCCCCCAGGTCGGAACCCAGGCTGCGCAGTCGCTTACTGCCGAATAACATGACCACTATCAGCAGAACGATAAGAAGCTGCCAGATGCTGATACCCATGGAGTACTCCTTGTTTAACGAGCGAAATCAAATACCGGTTGAAGCCATGCGCGTCCGTGCACAGTAATTTGTAAACACCCTCTCAGTGATGGGCCTGGCCATGCTGCATGGCCGCCGCTTGTTGCAGAACCGCCTGATCGATCTCGGCGAAAGCCAGCACCCGGGCGCCGTGGATGGCAGCCAGTTGCCGCGCGGCCTGCTCATCGGCAAAGGGAGCCAGCACTGCGCCCATCGCACCGGTCAGGCCGCTGCCGGCGAGGTCGACCACGTAGAACGCCTGGGTAGCATCGATCAGGTGACTATCGTCGGGCGCAGCCCAATCGCTGCGACCCATGTCATGCACGTAGAGCCTGGCATCGCCAATGCGGTTTTCCGGCTGCAACCACCAGCCGAGCATCTCCGCGGCGGAACAGAACTTCTTCACCTCGCCCTTGCCCACGGCCTGACCCTTGGGTCCGGGGAAGTCGGTGATGATCATGCCGCAGACATGACACTCATCGCTGTCGTGAAAGGCCACAGGGGTGAGGCTTTTCTGTTCGGTTTCGGGCTCGCTGCAGGCCAGCAACCCCAACCCCAGCAATAGCGCCAGCAGGGTTCGCGTAGTATTTTTGAACAGGTTTTCCATCATTGAACCTCGTTACTTGTAAAACACAGCTTGGATTGTTGACCCGCGCGCCCCGACCTACGCGGCCCGACCCCAGCAACGCTCAGAACATCAGGTCGGGCGGCGCAGAAACACCCAATAGGCCAACACCAAGGGCACGCCAACCCACAGCAACAGGCACGACCATAGCAGCATGCCGTCAACGGGCAGGTCGCCGCCCAGGGCCATGACACCGGCAGCATTGCCGCTACCCTCGAAACCGGACAGATTGATCAAGCGATAGACATCGGCCGGGTTGAGCAGCAGCAACCAGGGCAGCAGATCTGGGCTGAACTTGCCCTGACTCAGCACCAGCAGCGCCAGCAGGGCCAGGTCGAACACCAGCACGAAGAGGAACCACACGCCCAGGGCCAGCCCGGCGGCGCTGGATTTTTCACTAACCTTGCTGCTCAGCACATAGGCCATGGCCAGGAACACCCAACCGAGCAGCGTGCTCGACAGCATGAAGCGGCCGAACGCCCAGCCCAGCAGACCCAGTTCGATATCCTCGACCAACACGGCAATGGCCAGGCCGGCGCAGCCGAATCCGATCAGGGTGGCCAGCGCCAGGATCAGGCCATGGCCGACGAACTTGCCCAGCAGCAACTGGCCACGCCCCAGGGGATAGGTCAGCAACAGCATCAGGGTGCCGCCCTCGTCCTCGCCGACTATGGCGTCGTAGGCCAGCAACAGCGCGATCAGCGGCACCAGGAAGGTGGCCAGACTGGCCAGGCTGGCGATGGTCGCCGGGATCGAAGTGAAGCCCAGCTGCCCGGACGCCGCAGCGCCGAGCCAGGCGATACCCACCGCCAACACCGCGAACAGCAGGCTGATGGCGAGCAGCCAGCGGTTGCGCAGGCCGTCGCTGAGTTCCTTGCGGGCGATATTCCAGACCTGGTTCATGCCACACCCTCCTCTGCTTGAGCACCCTGAGCGTGGGTCATGTAGTGGCGATACAAATCCTCCAGCGACGGCTGGTGGATATCGATGTCCTGGGCTCCCCCTTCGCCGAGCAACTGGCGCAGCAGGCCGAGCTTGTGGCCGTTGATCGCGACCACTTCGACGCCATCGACGCCGACCGAGCGGGCTTGATGCCCGTCGGCGTGCCAGCGCTGCAACAACTGCGCGCTCTGTTTCAGCCCACTGGCGCGGATCACCGCCGGCAGGCCGGCATCTGCGCGCAGGCTGGCCAGGCTGCCGACCGCCTGCAGGCGACCATGGGCGAGGATCGCCGCGCGGTTGATATGCGCCTCGACCCCCGGCAGCACGTGGGAGCAGAGAATGATGCTGGTGCCCTGCTGACGCAGGCGGTCGACCAGTTGGTAAAGATCCTGGGTGGCGATGGGGTCGAGACCGACCGTGGGTTCGTCGAGCAGCAACAGGCGTGGCACGCCGAGCAGTGCCTGGGCCAGACCGAGACGCTGGCGCATGCCCTTGGAATAGGTCTTGACCCGTCGATCCATGGCTGCGGCCAGGCCGACCTGCTCCAGCAACTCGCCCACCTGGTTCATCGGTGCGCCCTTGAGGCGGGCGAAATGGCGCAGGGTTTCGCGGCCGCTGAGCTGTGCATAGAAGGTGACGTTCTCCGGCAGGTAGCCGAGTTGCTGGCGCACATGGGGATCGCTGGGCGTGCGCCCGAGCACTTGCACCCGGCCGTGACTGGCCTGCAACAGGCCAAGAATCAGCTTCATGGTGGTGGTCTTGCCGGCGCCGTTGTGGCCGAACAGACCCAGTACCTCGCCCTCGCCCAGGCTCAGATGCAGGTCGTGCAGCACGGTCAGGTTGCCGTAGTGCTGGCTGACGCCCTCTATCTCGACGGCATTCATGGCGTTGGCTCCTGGCGGGTTGGCAGCAGATCGGTGGTGGGCAAGCGCATCAGCGGGTGGCTGTCCTGCACTCCGGGAGACTTCATTACCGGAAAGGCACGCTGCACCCAGCGCAGCAATTCGATGCCCGGACTGTTCATCAATAGACGCACCTGCGGGTACAGCCACAGCAGCCGGTCGACGTTGTCGTTGGGTTCGTAGGCGACATCGCCCAGGCCATCGTCATTACGATCCCAACCCAGGTAGTCGCTCCAGTAGTTGCCGCGCCCCTCCAGCGACCATTCCTGGGTGCGGCTGGCGACGTACTTGACCTGCTGGCGATTGCCGACGAAGGCGTTGCCAGCGATGCGGTTGTCCTCGGAACCCGCGGTCAGGTGGATACCCAGGGCGCTGCGTTCGAAGTGGTTGTGCTCGATGCTGTTGAACAGCGAATTGTAGATGAACAGCGCCTTGCCTTCGGCACCGGAGATCATGCTGTCGCCGGTCGAGCCACTGCGCACGTCGCTGACAAAATTGTCGCGCACGGTCGAATAGGTGATGTAGTTCATCAGGATGCCGTAGTTCTCGTCCTGTTCGGAGCGATTGCCGATCACCGTCAGTTTGCGGCTCTGCATCAACGCATAGCCGGTGCGGGTGCGGCGGGTGGTGTTGGCGAACACCTGGTTGTCGTTGGAGAACATGTAGTGCACGCCGTAACGCAGGTCTTCCAGGGTGTTGTCCTCGAGCAGGTTACCGTTCGAGGTATCGATGTAGATACCGTCGCGGGCATCGCGCACCTGGTTGCCGACGACCTTGGCACCGCGCACCGCATACAGGTGGATGCCATTGCCGCGATCCTGGGAGCGGATACTCGGATCGCCCTGGATGCTGTTGCCGAGCAGGCTGACATCCGCCGCGCCGTCGACCCAGATGCCGAAGCCCGGGCCTTGCAGGCGGTTGTCCTTGATCACCGCGCCGCGCGCGCCGGGCTGGATGAACACCGCGGCGTTCATGGCGGTCATGTCCCGCCCCCAATCGAGCAACGTGCAGCCCTCGATGGTCACCTCGGGCGCGCTGATAAGCAGACCGTTACCCTGGCCTTGCCCGTGCAAGACGGCGCCTGGCTCGCAGCGGATGTGCATCGGCTGATCGACGCTGAACGAACCCTGATAGTCGCCGGCAGGCAGCCGCCAGCGATTGTCGCCCTCGGCCTGCAGCGGTAGCGAGGTGATGGATTGCGCCGCCGCCTGGGCCACGCCGAAGAAAATGAGCAACAGCCACAGCGCACTGGCGCGAAGCGAAGCAATTGCCTGGGGTCTGAGCACTGCGTTTACCTTGTTCCTCGAGCCGTACAGGGCTGGAGAAATAAATGGGGTCCGTAGCCTGGATGCAATCCGCGAGCTTTACAAGAGCCTTCGCGGATTGCATCAGGCTACGGGGCTACGCCTTTATACCGGTTCGACCATCATGCGGCCGACCATTTCCATGTGCAGGGCATGGCAGAACCAGCTGCAGTAGTACCAGTGCAGGCCCGGCTTGTCGGCGATGAAGGTGATCGACGAGGTCTGCTGCGGGCTGATTTCCATGCTCGCACCATGGTTGACCATGACGAAACCGTGGGACACGTCTTCGATCTGGTCGATGTTGGTGATGGTCACGGTAACTTCATCGCCCTGCTTGACGGTGAACTCCTGCACACCGTACGACGGCGCCATGGAGGTCATGTACACCCGAACCTTGTTGCCGTCGCGGATGACCTTGTTGTCGGTCTCCAGGTTGATGCCATCCTTTTTCGCCATGGCCGTGGTACCGGCGAAGAACGGATCGTTGCGATCCCAGATCTTCTTGGTCTTGACCTGGTCACGACGGGCCATGGTGCAATCATGCGGTTCGGCGAAGGTCGGGCCGTCGTGCACCAGCTTCATCTCATCGCCGGAGATGTCGATCAACTGATCGTTCTCCGGATGCAGTGGGCCAACCTGCAGGAAGCGGTCCTTGGAGAACTTGCACAGGGCAACCAGCCACTTGCCATCGGCTTCGTTGGTTTCACACAGCGAGGCGTGGATATGACCCGGCTGGTACTGCACGTCCAGCTTCTGCTTGATGTAGTCGACCTTCTCGCCCTTGTAGGCGCGCACGGCGTCGGCCATGTTCCACTTGACCACCTGGCTGTCGATGAACAGCGTGGTGTAAGCGTTGCCGCGACCGTCGAAGGTGGTGTGCAGCGGGCCGAGGCCCAGCTCAGGCTCGGCGACGATGGCGTCGCGTGGATCCTTCAGCTTGCCGGCGAACAGGTCGGGCAGTTTGGCGATCTCGATCATCGACACGGTCGGCGACAGCTTGCCGTTGGCGATGAAATACTTGCCGTCGGACGAAGTGTTGAGGCCGTGCGGGTTCTTCGGCACCGGAATGTAGCGGGTGAATTCGCTGTCCTTGTCGCCCTTCTTGCGGCCATCGAGCACCGGCACCTTGGAGTCGCCCAGGGTGATGAACTTGCCGGCCTTGACCGCCTTTTCCGCCGCCTGCATGTCGAACACCACGACCCAGTCGCGCTCGTTGCGCATCATGCCGCCGAGGTCGTAGGCCTTCTCCGAGTTGTAGCAGGTGGCCGCGGTGAAGCGGCCGGTGTAGTCGGCGTCGGTGTTGTCGAGGTTGCCGTCGACGATGATCTGGTAGGCCATCTCCATCGTTTCGGCGTCGATGACGTTGTACATGGTGTAGCTGTTCTCATCCTGCAGATCGAAGATCTTGCCATCGTTGGGATGGGGGATGACGAACTCGGCGTTGGCGTACACATACTTGGTGTACGGCACCTTCTGCAGGCGCAGGCCGTGGATGGACTGGCAGTTCGGCACGGTCAGCATCTTGTCGCATTTCATGATATCCAGACGGATACGTGCGACCCGGGTGTTGGCCTTGTCGTTGATGAATACGTACTTGCCGTCGTACTTGCCGTCAACCATGGAGATGTGCGGGTGGTGGCAGTCGCCGTTGAGGAACTTGACGCTGTCACCCATGATGGCGCGGCTTTCGTTAGTCAGGCCCCAGCCGGTGGCGGAGTCGACGTTGAACACCGGGATGCGCATCAGCTCGCGCATCGACGGAATGCCCAGCACACGTACTTCACCCTGGTGACCGCCGCTCCAGAAACCGATGTAGTCGTCCAGTTCGCCAGGGGCGACGTGGTACTTCTGCTTGGCCTCCTTGGCCGCCGCTGCCCAGGATTCGCGGGTCATTACCGCGCTGCCCAAGGCTGTCGCGCCGACCAGCGCCGCACCTGTCATGGCGCTGGCACCGAGGAAGCCGCGGCGGCTCAAGCCGGACTTCTCCAGCATTTGCTCCTGCTGCTTGCCATCGACTGCTGGCTTGTTCTTCAGTTCTTTATCACTCATGGGTCCTGCTCCTTGACTAGACAAACACTATTGCTCTTACGCTGTTATAGGACTCGCGCAGGGGCTACTACCTGCACTACCGGTATCAATTCGGCGCTGACAGGAGCCTTTTTGCTGCGTTTCTTTTGTTTGAGGATCAGCGGCGGGCACTTGTCGTCGTTGTGGTAGGTCATCTGGCAATCGAGGCAGTAGTGGCACTCGTTGGCATTGATGTGACCGTCCGGGTGGATTGCCTGGATTTCGCACTCCTTGGCACACAGTTGACACGGACTGCCGCACTCTTTGCGCCGTTTCAGCCAGTCGAACAAACGCAACTTGGTAGGGATGGCCAGCGCCGCCCCCAACGGGCAGACGTAACGGCAATACACCTTGCGGGTAAAGATATTGATCACCAGGAGAATCACCGCGTAGAGCACGAACCACCACTGGCGGTCGAACTTCAGAGTGATGGCGGTTTTGAACGGTTCCACCTCGGCGAAGCGCTCGGCAGTGGCCAACGACTCCAGGGAGATGCCAAACAGCAGCAGGAGGATGATGTACTTGATCGCCCACAGCCGCTCATGCACCGCGAAGGGCAACTCATACTGAGGAATCTTCAGCTTGCGCGCGGCCTCGTTGATCAGCTCTTGCAGGGCGCCGAACGGGCACAGCCAGCCGCAGAACACACCGCGGCCCCAGAGCAGGATGCTGGCGGCGGTGAAGGTCCAGAGGATGAAGATGATCGGGTCGGTGAGGAACAGCTCCCAACGGAACTCCTGCACCAGGGCGTGCACGAAGGTCAGCACGTTGACCACCGACAACTGACCCAGGGCATACCAGCCGATGAACACCACGGTGAAGATCAGGTAGCCACGGCGCAACCAGTGGAGAAAATGCGGGCGCTTGGTGAACTTGTCCTGAAGGAACAGGATCACCGTGAGCAGCAGCAGCGCCACGCCGATCACGCCGATCTGGAAAGTTTTCTGGTACCAGATGTTCAGCCACAGCGGCCGATTGGCCTCGTCGATGGCGGCCAGTTCCGCTGCGGTCGGTAATGGCCGCTCGAGGTATTCCTCGGGCATTTGATAGCCGAGTTCGAAACTGCTGAACATACCGCTGGTAGGTCCGGTCTGGCGCCGCACCAGCAGCTCCAGCGACCAGGGCGAGCCAGGGTCGAACTTGGATTGGGCGCGAATGATGAAAATCGACATTTCATCGAACTCGGGCATACCGACGGCGTACACGTCGGACAGGCGCTGGTGGTCCATATCGCGGAAGCTGATGCTGTCGCCGAATTGGCGCAACTGCACCCGGTCGAAAATGCCACCGCGCACATAGCCCGAACCCTTGTAGGAGTAATCGCCACTGCCCAGCACGGCAATCGCCTGTTCGCCGGGTTTTAGCTCCTCCATCAGGAAGCGATACTGGTTGTCGCCCAGCAGGTTACGACCGATGGTCGGCGCGTTCAGGTGGGCGGTGTAGAGATCGATAAAGGTATCGTCGACTTGCTCGGGCGACGCGGCTTCCACCCCTTCGGCCTCGGTGCCCTTGAACGCCTCATCGACCTGACCACGGGTCAGGTGCAGGCGGCGAATGGCGCCGTTACCGGTGAGCTGGGCCCAGTCGGCGGGCTGGTAGACATCTTCGCGCACAGTGGCCGGTTTCTGCGCCAGACCGGCATCGCTCTCGATCAAACCGAGCGACACAGCCACCTCGTGGGCGGCGCGCATCACCACCTCGTTGACCACCATGACCGTGACGGTGGCGCCGGTGACCGCATCGACCGTCACCGCATCGGGATCGCCGGAACGGCCGACCACTACCCGCTGACTGACCTTGATGCCCTGGTACTTGGCGTTGAAGGCGTGCAGTTTCGCTTCGGGAATACCGATCAGCAGGATCGGTTCGTGGTGTTCGAGCACATAGGCGTCCCGAATTACACCGTCAGTGTCGAGAATCACCTGCATGTTGATCGGCTTACCGGAATAGGCCGGAATATCGATCACATCGAGGCTCTGGAATACATAGCCGAGCACCTCGTCGCCACTCGACAGGGTGCGCACTTTAAACTCCCCCTGCGCTTCTGACACGCTAATCCCGCCGGGGAAAACCTGATCGATGCGCTCTTGCTCGATGTCGCCGTAACTCTTGGCCTGCACACCCTGAAGCGTCGTACAGGCCAGAATCAGCAAAAACAAGCACGCATTTTTCCATGAACACAGATGACTGTACGCAAAAAACCGATTGATCTTCATGGGGTTATATAAAGCCGACAATGAATATGCCTGCATGGTACTTAGCCCGCCCCCTATCTCGATTGACACAAGTCAAGCTACACCCCAGTGCGGCAATCTGCCGCAAAGAGGGAAACTGCCCTGAAAGTAGCTCATTTCGCCGCACTTGCCGCGAACGAAATACTGCCCATTCCGACCAGCCTACTCCACCCGCGGCAGCCTTTCATGCGATTGTGAAAAACCGAAGGCCGTCGCGAGGGCTTCGTCGGACGAGCGCACCAGGCGCTCAAAAACCTTGCTGCGTCAGCACGATCCTCAGTCTTTGCCGAATGGAGTCAAATAGACCGCAGTGGCCCCGCGCGTAATTGCACTGGCCTTGAGCTCCAGGCGCGCGATGCTGCGCAGATGCACCTGATCCGGACCATCGGCGAAGCGCAAGGCGCGACCAGTGGTCCACATGTCCGCCAGCGGCGTATCGGGAGTCAACCCCATGGCGCCGTAGACCTGCATGGCGCGGTCGACCACGCGGGTGTGCATGCCCGGCACCAGTGCCTTAATCATGGCGATTTCCTTGCGCGCCGCCTTGGCGCCTACCTCGTCGATCATCCAGGCGGTCTTGAGCACCAGCAGGCGTGCCTGCTCTATCTCGATACGCGACTCGGCAATCCAGTCACCGATGTTGGCGTACTGATGCAGGTACTTGCCGAACGCCTTGCGCTCCTGGCAACGCTCGACCATCAGCTCCAGGGCCAGCTCGGCCATGCCGATCGAGCGCATGCAGTGATGCACGCGTCCGGGGCCAAGGCGCGCCTGGGCCATCATGAAGCCCGCCCCCTCCTCGCCCAACAGGTTGCTCGCCGGCACCCGCACATTGCGCAGCAGCAGCTCGCTGTGGCCTTCCGGGGCGATGTGATTCATCACCGGAATATTGCGCAACAGCTCGACGCCGGGCGTATCGAACGGCACCAGGAGCATGCTCTGCTGCTGGTGGGCATCCGCATCCGGGTCGGTCTTGCCCATGACGATCAGCAGCTTGCAGTCGGGGTGCGAGGCGTTGGTGATGAACCACTTGCGGCCGTTGATAACATACTCATCGCCTTCGCGGCGGATCAGGGTCTGGATGTTGCTGGCATCCGAGGACGGTACGTCCGGCTCGGTCATGGCGAAGGCCGAACGCATCTCGCCATCGAGCAGCGGCAGCAGCCAGCGCGCACGCTGCTGCGGGGTGGCGAACAGGTGCAGCAGCTCCATGTTGCCAGTGTCCGGCGCGTTGCAGTTGAACACCTCGGAGGCCCAGGACACGCGACCCATGATCTCCGCCAGCGGTGCGTACTCCAGATTGCTCAGGCGGGTGCCCGGCTCGTCCGCGCCCAGCGCCGGGAGAAACAGGTTCCACAACCCCTCACTGCGCGCCAGCGCCTTGAGATCGGTCATGAACGGCACCGGAAACTGGCCGGCGCCAACGGCTTGGTGCCAGGCGCCGATGCGCGGCACCACATGCTCATCCATAAAATGGCGCAGCTGCTGACGCAGCGCTTCGGTGCGGGGGCTGTAGGCAAAGTGCATGGCGAACCTCGAATCGATCATGGAGTTGAGGCATTACGTTAGGCCGACACCTGAGCTAAACACAGGATATTCGCCCGCCTGAATCGCGGCCCATCACAGCCGCTCAGCAGGCAACGAACCTTGACCGGGATCATCATCGATGCCGCCAGAGCTGCTACGTGCAGCAATTTACTCCGCATCAAGGATGCCGGTTTGCTCCGGTATGTATTGCCAAGTCATTTGCTGAATCCAGGCAGGACTGATGAAGGACGCGCCGCTTATTCTATGAATTCAGGAGGCATGCATATTTATTAAAATCACTTACGCCGGACAAGGTTATTTCAATCTTTCCCATAAAAGTGAACATGCCATTAAGTGGCGATCCCACCACGTTTGTGGACAGTTACGTAAAGCTTAACTACCTTCATCCTTACTTAATTTCATGACATCCGATCATGGCCCTGAGACAGGCGGATACGGGTGAGATCGTGAATACCCCCATTACCTATTGGCCACTCTCTGAACTCAGAGGCTGTGAAAAAACCGAACGCAGTTGCAGCCGCCCGACGGCGGTCGCAGCAGGCAAGCGATTTTTTCACAACTTTCAGCTTTCAGGCACCTAGGCTCGAGGTCGCTAGCGTCAAGAGGCACAGCCGCAGCGATCTGCCGGACACTTTCCAACTGCACGTTCAACCAGGAATGCAGCCGTGCAAAAAGCACTGAAGATAGTCAGTTTCGTGATCCTTGCGCTGATGGCCGGCGCAGTCGTCTATGCCGGGCTTATCGGCATCACCTATTGGACCGGCATCGGCGTCTAGAGAGTTGGCAATGAATAAACGACAAACACGCTCGTTCGCTCTGATATCGACCGCTATCGCTGTTGTTGTATTTCTTGGCCTGACAGTCGACAGTCACCGACAGTTCCCCAAACTGACCAATGCCGACCAGATCACCCCGCAAGTCACGCGCGGCAAGGATGTCTGGCACCAGTACAACTGCATCAATTGCCACACCCTGTTCGGCGAGGGCGCCTATTACGCCCCCGATCTGACGAAAATCTCCCAGCAGCGCGGCGCACCCTATCTCACGGCCTTCCTCAAGGATCCCTCCAAGTTCTATGACGAGCAGCGCCATCGCCGGCTGATGCCAAACCTGAACCTCGACGACGAGGAAATCGCCGGGCTGATCGCCTTCCTTGACTGGGTGAGCAAGGTCGACAACCAAGGCTGGCCGCCACGACCGATTCTGGTCACTGGCTCGTCGATCCCCGGTACGGACCTGGCGGTGGCACAACAGGACGTCTCCGGCTCGACCCCATCCGACAGCCGCCTGCCGCCTGGTGCCCGCCCGGTCTCCGGCACGGAAGACCCGATAGCCCTCGGTGAAGCGCTGTTTCGCACGGCCACACCAGTGTGTAGCGCCTGCCACTCCATCGCGCCGGGGGTCAATCTTGCCGGGCCAACGCTCGCCGGGTTGGCCAGCCGAGCCAAACAGGTCATCGCCTCCGCCGACTACCAGGGCGGCGCCAAGGACGTCGAAGGCTTCATTCGCGAATCCATAGTCACGCCGAGCGCCTACCTCCATCCCGGAGAAATGTATTCAGCCGACGGCATGTCGTTCATGCCCAACACCTACCCCAAATCGCTGACGTCTGAACAGATCGACCAACTGGTCGCCTATCTGGCGTCCTTCCAGTAACCGCCGGTTGCCTCGTGCGCAACGGCGCAACTGATCGCAGGGGATGACCATGCGCTACAAGTCTCAATCCGTCGCCTACTGGTATTTCGCCGTCGCCATGGTGCTGTTCGGCCTGCAACTGGTCTTCGGTCTGCTCTCGGCGGCGAAGTACCTGGGGCCGGACCCGCTGCTGCAGTTCCTGCCGTTCGATGTGACCAAGGTCATCCACACCAACCTGTTGATCGTCTGGGTGCTGACCGGGTTTATGGGCGCGACCTATTGGATGGTGCCCGACGAGTCGCGCACCGAGTTGCATAGCACCAAGCTGGCGTACATCCAGCTCGGCTTGTGGACGGCCATGGGCGTCACCGCGGTCATCGGCTACCTGTTCGGCTATGGCACCGGTAACAAGTTGCTCGAACAACCGCTGCCGCACAAGCTCGTGATCGTCATCTGCATGTTGATCTTCCTCTACAACATCGGCATGACGATCAAGAAATCCGGGCGCTTCACCACCACCGAAGGCGTGCTCTTGCTCGGTCTGGGCAGCGCCGCCGTGCTGTATGTTCCGGCCCTGCTGCATTACGAGAACTACACGGTCTCCATCTACTATCGCTGGTGGACCATCCACCTGTGGGTCGAAGGCGTCTGGGAGATGATTCAGGGCGCCTTCCTCGCCTACCTGCTGATACGTCTGTCCGGCGCCGACCGTGAAGTGATGGAAAAATGGCTGTACGTGATCGTCGGCCTGGTCTTCATCGCCGGCATCCTCGGCACCGCACACCATTATTACTGGGTCGGCGTGCCGGGTTACTGGTTGCCGATCGGAGGCGTCTTCAGCGCGCTGGAGCCCGCAGCGCTGGCCGGCATGGCGATATATGCCTACAACGCGTTACGCCGATCCGGGCTCTCCCACCCGAACAAACTGGCGCTGCACTGGACCCTCGGCAGTGCGATCTTCACCCTGTTCGGCGCCGGTCTTCTGGGCTTGGCCCACACCTTTCCCGACGTTAACAAGTGGACTCACGGCACCCTGATTACCGCCATGCATGGCCACGCGGCTTTCTACGGAGCCTACGCCATGATCATCCTGGCGATGATCACCTATGCCCTGCCGCGCATGACCCGGCGCAACGAGGAAGGCAGCAGCATCGGTTATTGGGCGTTCTGGCTGCAATTGGCGGGCATGTTCGGCATGACTCTGTCATTCGCCACCGCCGGCATCGCCCAGGTCTACCTCGAACGCATCCTCGGCATGGGCTATCTGGACGTGCAACTGAAGATCCAGGTGCACTTCCTGATGCTGGTGGCCACTGCGTCTATCTTCGCCCTCGGTGTAGGGCTGTTCATCTTCGATTTCTTCCGCCATGCGCCGCGCTTCGTTATCGACGAGCCCGATCCGGCTCTGACAACGCCGCCGACCTCAGACGCTGCCTTATGATGGAGCATTCGCTGTCGCGCCGCTCAGGCACGGAGCCCGTACTGCGGGAAGCACAGCCCTATTACCAGCCCTCCGGTGACGAGGTGGCGATCTTCGAACAATGCCATGCCCAGCAACTGGCGATCATGCTCAAGGGGCCAACCGGCTGTGGCAAGACCCGCTTCGTCGAGCACATGGCCTGGCGCCTCAAGCGCCCGCTGATCACCATCTCCTGTCATGACGACCTGAGCGCCAGCGACCTGGTTGGGCGCTTCCTGATCGGTCAGCAAGGCACCCATTGGGCGGAAGGCCCACTGACCCGGGCGGTGCGCGAAGGCGCCATTTGCTACCTGGACGAGGTGGTCGAAGCGCGCCAGGACACCATTGTCGTGCTGCACCCGCTGACCGACTACCGGCGCATCTTGCCACTGGACAAAACCGGCGAAACTGTCGAAGCCTCGCCGCACTTCCAACTGGTGGTGTCCTACAACCCCGGCTACCAGCGCATGCTCAAGGATCTGAAGCCGAGTACCCGCCAGCGCTTCGTGGCACTGGACTTCGACTTCCCGCCTGCCGAGCGCGAGATCGCCATCGTCATGCACGAAGGTGGCACCGACCACGCCACCGCCCACGCCCTGGTCTCGCTCGCGCAGCGGCTGCGTGCCCTGCAGGACCGCGGCCTGGCGGAAGTTCCCAGCACGCGACTGCTGATCGCCAGCGCACGCCTGATCAGCAGCGGCATCGCCGCCCCCATCGCCTGCCGGGCCGCGCTAATCTCGCCGCTGTCCGATGATGCCGCGCTGGTCGGCGCCATGCGCGACCTGGTCGACCTGACGTTCATCTGAATGGCCGAAGCCGAAGATGTCATCACCGATGTCGCACGGCATGCCACGGTCTATGCCCAGGCGTTGTGGCGGCGCCACCACAGTCCCGCGAACGCAGCGAAAATCGTCACCTTGGCAGATGTCGCGCAACGCCTCGATCTGCTGATCAGGGCCCTGTTCGGCACCAGCTATCCGCTACGTGTCGCGCAACCGCCCTTGCCACCCACGCTGTTGGTAAAGCTGTTCCAGCGTAACGAAAAACCCCGCCAGCAGACCGCCGTTCCCGCTACCGATGGCGTGCATATATGGCTGCCGGGGCAACTGGACGGCGAGGATACCCCGCTCGCCCTGGCGCGCTACCGAACCCTCGCCCTGCAACAGGCAATGCGCGCCCAGCGAGGCAGCGCCGCCCACCTGCAGGTTCTCGACGATCCGCTGCAGCGCAGCCTCTATCTGCTTCTCGAAGCCTGGGCTGCAGATCGCGATCTTGTGCACCAATTGCCGGGGCTTACCGCCTCGCTGCAGGCGCTACGTCAGCAGGCCTTGGCCAATCGCCCGCCCATGCGCGCCTTCTCCAGCCAGCGCCAGCCGTTGGAAAGGTTCCTGCGTGCCCTGCTGCGCAGCGAATGCGGCCAACCACTGGAGCATTTGCCGATACCAGCGACAGCGACCGACTCGCTGCAACAGGCGCAGGCGCAGGCGGCACGCCTCATGTCGGCTGAACAAACCCGCAGGCTCGGCGCCCAACCGCTGTTGCGTGACGCCTGGACCGGCGATCTACGTTTGCCGGCAATCGCCTTGAAGCTGCCGGAAACTGTCGGCGCCGAAACCGAACCAGCCGATGCCCTGCCGCGCAGCGCGCGCCTGCCGCGCCGACCGAACGTGCGCGAGGCTCATGCGGGCGAAGATGACGTCCAGGAACAGGGCCCGAGCATGGTGCAACCCGGCGAGCCGCTGGAACATGCCGAAGACCCCATGGGCATATCGCGCCCGACGGATCGGGACACAGCCACCCCAGCCGCCGATTTCGCCGACTCGCTGGCGGAGTTGAACGAAGCCAGGCTGGTGGTCGCACCGGGCCGGCCGAAGGAAGTACTGCTTGCCGACGAACCGCCAGAAACGCGGGTTCAGCGCAGCGCCGAGGCCCCGGCAGCCAACGGCATCAGCTACCCCGAATGGGATTACCACAGCCAGACCTACCGCGACCCAGGCGCGACTGTGCGCCTGTGCGCCGCCCAGGACGGCCCGCAGCAATGGGTCGAACAGACCCTGGAGACCCATCGTTCGATGCTCGATGCCATCCGCCGGCAATTCGAAAGGTTGCGCGCCAGTCGGGTCAGGCTGCGCAAGCAACTCGATGGCGACGATATCGATCTGGAAGCCTATATCGATGGCTGCGCCGAGGCCCGCGCCGGCCTGAGCATGCCGCAGGCGCTGTACCAGACGCAGCATTGCATCAGGCGTGATATGGCGATCATGCTGCTGATCGACGTCAGCGGCTCCACCGACGGCTGGCTCTCCCAGCATCGACGGATAATCGATGTCGAGCGCGAAGCCTTGCTCCTGGTTTGTCTGGCGCTGGAAAGCATGGGCGAACCCTATAGCGTGCTGGCGTTCTCCGGCGAAGGGTCGCAGCAGGTCACGCTACGTACGCTCAAGGCATTTGATGAGCGCTACAGCGACGAGGTCGGTCGGCGCATCGCCGCGCTCGAACCGGAACGCTATACCCGGGCGGGCGCCGCCATCCGCCACGCCAGCACCTTGCTGATGCGCGAAGCGGCCAGACATCGGCTGCTCCTGCTGCTCTCCGACGGCAAACCGAACGATGTGGACGAGTATGAGGGCCACTATGGTGTGGAAGACATGCGCCAGGCGGTGACCGAAGCCAAGTTGCAAGGCATCTACCCCTTCTGCCTGACCATCGACCGCCAGGCCGCGAACTACCTGCCGGCGGTGTTCGGCCCCCGCCAATATGCCCTGCTGCCCAAGCCCGAGCTGTTACCCGGGGTGCTGCTGGAATGGATCAAGCGACTGGTATTGGCATGAGCTCGATACCCATCGGTGAGCCATCCATCAGCGCGTAGCGCAACTATGCCCAACTCCAGTTTCGTCACCCCTATAAGCGCGCGGCAATCGATAGCGAAGTGTCCGCAGGGTTTTGCGGCTCACCAGTGGATATAGAACATGCCCTTGGCCAGCAGGACGATGCCGAGCATCTGCGCCAGTACGGCCCAGTGCAGCTTGCGGTAGAGGCTCGGGCTCATGCGCCCGGAGCGCAGCAGCATGGCGACCAGGCCGAAGCTGAAGAACAGGCTGACGGCCAGCACGATCTTCAGACTGAGCAAGGTGGCGAAACTGCTGGCGAAGGGATCGACCAGCGCCTGGCGGTGGTACCAGGCCAGGCCGAAGCCGGCGCCGTAGACCAGCAGCACCACCCAGTGCAACACCGTGCGCGTGCGCCGGCCGAGCGCCTGTTCCAGCTCGGCTACCGCGCCAGATGCGAGTTGCGGCTTGACCTTGGCGAGGATGATCACCTCGAAGAACAGCGTGCCGATAAAGGCAATCGCCGCCAGCAGGTGCACCACGTGTAACAACGAATAATTCATTACAGCCTCTGCATTCAGCGCCGAACTTGCGGAGCGAGGGTTAGCCGCGCAGCGGCGTAACCCGCCAGCGGGCGTCACACCGTGCGCGAGAAGCGGCCTTTCTGCTCGCCACCCAGATAAGCATCGAAAGCCATGGCCACGCTGCGCATCATCAGATGCCCCTGCGGCAGCAGCACCAGGGCGTCATCGTGGATTTCCACCAGGCGATCCGCTACATGCTCCTCGAGTGCCGCCAGGGAGTCGGCGAAGTAGTCCTTGAAGTCGATCCCGTGGCGGGCCTCGATAGTGGCGAAATCGACCCGGCCATGGCACATCAGGGCGCTGATCACCTCACGGCGCAACAGGTCGTCGGCATTCAGGGTGTAGCCGCGATGCACCGGTAACAGGCCCTGGTCGATGCGGGCATAGTACTGCGAGAGCAACTTGACGCTCTGACTGTAACTGTTGCCGACATTGCCGATAGAGGACACGCCCAGGCCGATCAGATCGCAATCGGCATGGGTCGAATAGCCCTGGAAATTACGCTGCAAGGTGCCATTGGCGCGCGCCAGGGCCAGTTCGTCATCCGGCAGGGCGAAATGGTCCATGCCGATATACACGTAGCCAGCGTCGGTCAGGCGCTTGATGGTCAGTTCCAGCAGCTCCAGTTTGCGCTCCGGTGGCGGCATGTCTTCACGACGGATCAGGCGCTGCGCACGCACCATTTCCGGCAGGTGGGCATAGCTGTAGGCAGCGATGCGATCCGGACGCAGGGCAATGATCTTGCTCAGTGTCACGTCGAAGCTGGCCACCGTCTGCAGCGGCAGGCCGTAGATCAGGTCGACGCTGACCGACTTGAAGCGCGCCGCGCGAGCGGCGGCGACCAGCGCATAGACCTGTTCCTCGCTCTGCACCCGGTTGACCGCCGCCTGCACATCCGCATCGAAGTCCTGCACGCCGAAGCTCAGACGGTTGAAACCGAGCCCACGCAAATGCTGGATCTGCTCGGTGCTGATAGTGCGCGGGTCGACTTCGATGGAGAACTCGTGGTCGTCGCTGTCATCCATGTTGAAGGCCTGGTGCAAGGTAGCCATCAGGTCGGCCAGTTGTTCGCTGGTCAGGTAGGTTGGGGTGCCGCCGCCCAGGTGCAACTGGGTCAGCTTGCGCGTACTGTCGAACAACTGCGCCTGCATGGCGATCTCGCGCTTGAGATAGGTCAGGTACTCCACCGCGCGGTGGGTCTTCTGGGTGATGATCTTGTTGCAGGCGCAGTAGTAGCAGAGGCTCTGACAAAACGGGATGTGGATATACAGCGACAACGGCTTGGGGACGGCCGCCTGATTGCTGGCCGTAGCGGCACGCTGATAATCGTCCACGGCAAACGCCTGATGAAACTGCGGCGCAGTGGGGTAAGAGGTGTAGCGCGGCCCTGGACGATCGTACTTCTCGACCAGAGCGCGATTGAAGTTCAGCGATTGGCCCATGTTCGGCCACCTCGTAGCGTGAATGTGGAAGACCGCAGCAGCGGATAGCGAAGCGCCTGCCCTGCCCGTATCGACAGCCGGCAACAATGCCGCAATTGTAGGATGCGGGTTCAGGCGAAAAACCTGACGAAGGTCAATTTTGGCACAGAACCCGGCTCCAGTTATGCGCGTCGCACAGCTATTGTCGGGTATGGGTGCCGGACGCGGCAGCTGGCGCGTGCGCGGCTCAGGGGCGGGGAAAGAAGTCGCCAGAGCGCCGCTGGGCTTGGCAGGCCGCTGCGCGCCCGCCGCAACCAGCGACATACACTAAGAATGCCGGATTACTGCTCAGTGATCGCGCAACTCGAAATGCACAAACAGTTGCTCCAGGCGCCGCCACAACTCGCCCGCCTCGCTCGGCGTGGCAGTCATGGGCAGATCCGGATCGAGCATGCGCCCGCTGCGCACCAACTGCACGGCGAAGCGCTCGACCCCGAAGGCATGCAGGCGCTGGCCGATTCGCCACAGACGCTCGACGTCCAACAGATGCCAATGCACTGTGGTTCGGCACTCGTAGTCCACGCCACTGGCCAGTAACCGTTCCAGGCTGCGCCAGTTGGCCTTGCCGCTGCCGCTGACTCCCGTGATCAGATCGGCATCCTCGACCAGAGCCTTGACATCGAAACCGACCCAGTCCGCCGCCTGGGCCGCCCAGGCGAAAGCCCAGGGCTTGATTCCGGCGCTATGCAGGCCGACCTTGAAACCCAGCTGGCGTACCTGTTCCATCGCCGGCACCAGGCCACCCTGCAGTGTCGCCTCGCCGCCACTGAACACCACCGCCTGCAACAGGCCCTGACGCCGCTGGAGGAACCCCAGTATCTGCGACCAGGCGATTTCCTGCTCACCACGGGCCGGGATCAGCTGCGGGTTGTGGCAATAACGACAGCGCCAAGCGCAGCCCTGACAGAACAGCACACAGGCCAGCAGCCCGGGGTAGTCGAGGGTGGTCAGGGGCACCATGCCCCCGACCCGTAACGCTCTGCTCACGCAGCGCGTACTCGCGCCGCCGCTTCGGTGAAGTGCTGACGCTCATGGTGCTCGGACTGCTTGCCCGGGTTGAAGGCGGTGACCGGGCGGTGATAGCCCATCACCCGGGTCCAGACCTCGCAGCGCTGGCGCTGGGCTTCGGGGAGTTGCTGAGTGCTGTGCATGGTGTCGCTCCTTGCTGTGGGGAAACGGGAAAACAGTGGCTCCGTGGGAGGGGCTTTAGCCGCGATCGGACCGCACAGTCAGCCGCAAGCCTTCTCGGCGCAGCCTTGCTGCTTGTGCAGCAGCGCCTCGTCGCATTTCGGGCAGAACTCGTGCTCGCCATCCAGGTAGCCGTGCACCGGACAGATGGAAAAGGTCGGGGTCACTGTCAGGTACGGCAGGCGGAAGCGGCCCAGGGCGTTGCGTACCAGTTGCTTGCAGGCCTGGATCGAGGAAATCCGCTCGGCCATGTACAGGTGCAGCACGGTGCCGCCGGTGTATTTGCACTGCAGCTCGTCCTGCAGTTCCAGCGCCTCGAAGGGGTCGTCGGTGAAGCCCACCGGCAACTGCGAGGAGTTGGTGTAGTAAGGCGCGTCGCTACTGCCGGCCTGGAGAATGTCCGGGTAACGCTTGCGGTCTTCCTTGGCGAAACGGTAAGTGGTGCCCTCGGCCGGGGTGGCTTCGAGGTTGTACATCTGCCCGGTTTCTTCCTGGAAGCGCATCAGGGTGGCCCGCACATGGTCGAGCAGATGCAGGGCGAATTCACGCCCCTTCGGCGTATGCATGCCCTCCTGGTCATCGGTGAAGTTGCGCAGCATCTCGTGCAGGCCATTCAGGCCGATGGTCGAGAAGTGATTACGCAGGGTGCCCAGGTAACGCTTGGTATAGGGATAGAGACCGGCGTCCATGTGGTGCTGGATCACCTTGCGCTTGACCTCCAGGCTCTCCATCGCCAGCTCCATCAACTGATCGAGGCGCTTGAGCAGGCCCTGGGTGTCGCCCTTGAACAGGTAGCCCAGACGCGCGCAGTTGATCGTCACAACGCCCAGCGAGCCGGTCTGCTCGGCCGAGCCGAACAGGCCGCCGCCGCGCTTGAGCAGTTCGCGCACATCCAGTTGCAGGCGGCAGCACATCGAGCGCACCTGATTGGGCTGCATGTCCGAGTTGAGGAAGTTCTGGAAGTACGGCAGACCGTAGCGTGCGGTCATCTCGAACAGGCGGTCGGCGTTCTCGCTGTCCCAGGGAAAGTCATGGGTGATGTTGTAGGTCGGAATCGGGAAGGTGAACACCCGGCCCATGGCGTCGCCGGCCTGCATCACCTCGATATAGGCACGGTTGATCAGCTCCATCTCGGCCTGCAGGTCGCCATAGGCGAAGGGCATTTCCACACCGCCGATATAGGGAATCTGTTCGCGCAGGTCTTCCGGGCAGACCCAGTCGAAGGTCAGGTTGGTGAACGGGGTCTGGGTGCCCCAGCGCGACGGCACATTGAGGTTGTAGATGAACTCCTGGATGGCCTGGCGCACCTCGGCAAAACCCAGGTTGTCCTTGCGCACATAGGGCGCCAGGTAGGTATCGAAGGAGCTGAAGGCCTGAGCCCCGGCCCACTCGTTCTGCAGGGTGCCGAGGAAGTTGACCATCTGCCCCAGGGCACTGGACAGGTGCTTGGGCGGCCCCGCCTCGACCCGCCCGGGAATGCCGTTGAAACCCTCGTTGAGCAGGCTGCGCAGCGACCAGCCGGCGCAGTAACCGGCGAGCATGTCGAGGTCATGGACATGCAGATCGGCTTCGCGATGGGCCTGGCCGATGGCCTCGCTGTACACCTCGTCCAGCCAGTAGTTGGCGGTGACCTTGCCCGACACGTTGAGGATCAGCCCACCGAGGGAATAACCCTGGTTGGCGTTGGCCCGTACCCGCCAGTCCTCGCGCGACAGGTACTCGTTCATCGACGCCGCCACATCCACCAGCGCCTTGCGGTCGCGGCGCAGCCGGCCGTGGCGTTCGCGGTAAACGATATAGGCACGCGCGGTCTGGTAGAAACCGGCCTCCATCAACACCCGCTCGACGCGGTCCTGCACCTGCTCGACATCGATACCGGGCAAGTCCAGCAGGCGCAGCAGCACCGCTTCGGCCAACTCCCCCGCCAATACCTCGCCGAACTCGCCACTGGCCTCGCCCGCCGCGATGATTGCCTGACGAATCTTGCCGAGGTCGAACGCGGCGATGCTGCCATCGCGCTTGCATAATTGCTGGGGATGAAGGGCTTTAACCGGGCTGAACATTTCGCCTCCTGGCACTACATATAGATATTTATTTGTCTTAAGACACAATATGCAGTGGAAAGTACGCGATAAACGCCAATCTGATATTGACCTCGATCAAGAACCGAAAACGCCATACCCCTAGCCCATGGCCGACCACCTCCCGCACTCGGAGGCGGTGAGAATATCGAGCCTGGTGGCGAGGCTGTCATCAGGCGCGCGCGGCAAGGCACGCACGAAAAAAAGGCCGCTTAGAGCGGCCAAATGGGAGGGTATAAGATTTTGCCAATCAGTACGCTTGCCAGGAAATCAGCAAGGCTTCAGCCGCCACTGGCATTCATGAAGCGCAGGATCTTCACTTCGCCATCGCCGCTGAATTCGTGGCGCAGTGGTTTGCGTTGCAGAGCTTGCTGCACCGCTTCGATGATTGGCTGATCGTCCAGCGGATAGCGGCGCACCAAGGCGCGTAGGTCGATGGAATTTTCATGGCCCAGGCACAACAGCAGGCGCCCTTCGACTGTCAGGCGCACGCGGTTGCAGGTGCTGCAGAAATTGTGCGAGTTCGGCGAAATGAAGCCGATGCGCGTGCCCGCATGCTCCTTCAGGCGGATATAACGGGCTGGGCCGCCGCTGTGCTCGGCGCTGTCGAGCAGGGCATGGCGACTGGCGATCAGCTTGCGTACCTCTTCGCTGGAGCAATAGGACTCGCCGCGTGAGCGGCCGACTTCGCCCAGTGGCATTTCTTCGATAAAACTGATGTCCAGTTGCTTGGCGATGGCGTAATCGACCAGGTGCAGCACCTCGTCGAAGTTACGCCCCTTCATCACCACTGCGTTGAGCTTGATCCGCTCGAAACCGGCAGCGCGCGCCGCCTCGATACCGTCCAGCACCTGACGCAGGCTGCCGGTACGGGTGATACCGCGAAACTTGCCGGCGTCCAGGCTATCGAGGCTGATGTTCAGGCGCTTGACCCCGGCGTCGGCCAAGGGCTTGGCCAGTTTGACCAGTTGCGAGCCATTGCTGGTCATCACCAGTTCACGCAGCCCGGGCAAGGCGGCGATGCGCTGACACAGTTCGACTATGCCGGTGCGTACCAGCGGTTCGCCGCCGGTCAGGCGGATCTTCTTCACCCCCAAGCCGACGAATAGCGACGCCAGCCGATACAGCTCTTCGAGGCCGAGTACCTGCTGACGCGGCAGGAAGGTCATGTCTTCGGCCATGCAATAGACACAGCGGAAATCACAGCGGTCGGTGACCGACATGCGCAGGTAATCGACTGTGCGGCCGAAGCCATCCTGCAGTTGTGTGTCCATGGTTTCTCCGATGCCTGCGCTGCCGTAGCCCGGATGCAATCCGAGGCTTTTCGCTTGCAGCTTATGGCTTGTCGCTTGCGGCTTTCTTCTATTGCAACAACGGCGAATCGGCGCCTTGCAACTGAATGCCGATGATAGTCGCCGCGCCAATCAGGGTTTGCAGGTACTGAGCCACGGCCTTTTGCCATACGCCCTGTTGCAATAGTGCACGGATAGAGTCGGCGACCACTTCGTAGGGTAACGCCTTGCCTTCGATGCGCTGATCGACGCTGACCACGTGCCAGCCGTAACGGCTCTCAATCGGCTGACTGGCCAGCCCGGCAGGCAATTTGAACAGTTGCCGCTCGAACTCGGGTACGGTCTGGCCTTTGCTCAGTTGCCCCAATGCACCAGCCTGCGCCTTGGACGGGCATGCCGAATGGGTCAGCGCCAATTCGGCGAAACGACCGCCATCCACATGCAACAGCTCGAGCAGCTGTTCGGCCTTCTCGCGTACCAGACTACGACCCTCGATATCATCCGGGGCGCACTCGAGCAGGATATGCCGCGCCGCCAACAAGGGGGCGGTGACGTAGCGCGCCTGGTTGCTCTGGTAGTAGCGCTGACAGCTCTGTTCGTCGCACTCTGGCAGCGCCACTTCCAGCGCAATCAGTTGACGGGTGGCCGCCTCCTCCGCGCTTTCGCCGGGTTCGGCCTGCACCGACACGCCCAGTTCGACGATGCGCTGGTGCAGCAGCTCACGAATAACCAGTGCCTGAGCGGCAAGAAACACCGCATCTTCACGGCTACCCGCCGGGTGATATTGCAGCTCCTGGGCCATGGCGTCTGGCGCGATAAGCACGCCATTGACCGTGATCCGCGGCCACTCCTGCTCGCTGCTGGCGATCAGCGTGGGCGCTGACTCGACCTCCTCGGCGAGCGCCTCAGGCTCATCGGCCGTAGGCTGTGATTCCGGGGTTACCTCTTGCACCCCCGGGGCATCGACCACCAGATCGACTGGCGGTTTCTGTCCGCCACAGCCGCCCTGCCCTGCATTGCCACCACCGCATCCGCATCCCATGACAAATTCCTCGCTATCGCTTAAATCATTCACCTGAACACCAGGCGTGTGGTGGGCCGAAGCGGCTAGTCGCCAGGCCCACCCCACGTCACTGGCGTGTTAAGGAGCTTTGGTCTTGACGGCGCCCATGGCATAGCCAGGCTGCGGCGCTGCTACGGGTTTTTCGCGAACAGGTTGCGCATACGGGCGAACCTGCGGCCGCTGTGCAACCGGACGAGTCCCTTTCTGCCGGACGATCTGGTAGCGCCGGCCCAGGTACCACACCGGCGCACTGACGATGTGTACCAGACGGGTGAAGGGGAACAGCACGAACAGAGTCAGACCGAGGAATACGTGCAGCTTGTAGACCAGGCCCACCGGCGCGATGGCCGCAGCGGCCTCCATCGGTTGCAGGGTCACGGTGTACTGAGCCCAGTTGGCCAGCATCACCATCACCGAACCATCCATATGGCCGGTCGAGGCGACGATGGTCAGCAAACCCAACACCAGCTGCACCAACAACACCACCAGGATCATGCTATCGCTGGTGCTGGAACTGGCCCGCACCCGCGAATCGCCGAAGCGACGCTTGATCAACATCAGCAGGCCGATCAGGCAGAGGATGCCGAAGAAACCACCGGAGACCATGGCCAGCAGTTGCTTGTTCTCGGTACTGATAAACGCATGGTAGAGGGCCGATGGCATCAGCAGGCCGACGAAGTGACCGGCCAGGACGAACAACACGCCGACGTGGAACAGGTTGCTGGCGATCCGCATGTAGCGCTGCTCAGCCGCCGTGCGGGCGAATATCTGACTGGAGCCGGCCTTCCAGCTGTATTGCGACAGATCGAAACGTGCCCAGCTACCGATGATGCAGATGGCCAGGGCGATATAGGGATACACCCCGAACGCCAACAGATTGATGTTAGACATTGCCCACCTCCTGAACCGGCGCGGCGGCCGGCCCTTCATGCTTGAAATCCACCCAGTGCAGCGGCACCGGCACTTCTTCGCGGGCCTTGCCCGGCATCGTCGTCTGGCTCGGGCAGCGGTCCTGCTGCTCGGCCTGGAGGAAGTCCACGGCCTCCTCCTCCCAGATCTTGTCGAGGGCTTCGAGCGAGTCGTCGCGGACCTCGGCGGCAACCTGCTCGCGCATCTCGGCCATGGCCTGCTGCGGCTCCACTCCGGCGAGCTGCAACAGCGCGCGGAAGCAGCTGGCATAGGCGCTTTCGCGCTCATCCAGACGAGTAGCCAGCAACGTCAGCAGATGGCTGACATCTGCCAGGCCCTCGCGGGCCTCCAGATCTTCGCGGGTGGAGAGAAACTCCAGGTACAGCGGGATATAGTCGGGCAGCTCCTTGACGCCGATGGCGAAACCGGCCTCTTCGTACTGCGCCATCATGTCGACCATGGCCTGGCCACGATCGCGCGACTCGCCGTGTACATGCTCGAACAGCAGCAGCGACAGCGAACGACCGCGACCGAACAGCGCACCGTAATGCTCCTGGCCGTCCATCAGGTCGTTGTCGCAGATCAGTGCCAGCAATTCCTGCAGCGCGCTGCGTTGTTGCGGGCTGATTTCCCGCGAGGCGTCGATGGCCAGGGCCAGCTCGGCCCGGCCCTCCAGCAACTGCTCGGTCGGGTAATCCAGGAGCAGTGAAATCACCTTGAGAATTTGCATGCTCAGTCCTCCCACAACTGTACGGTTTTGAGGATGTCGCGCTGGTTGGACTTCTTCGCCCCGAACATGTTGGTGTCGGAGCTGCCACTGCAACCGCTGCCGAAGCTGAAGCCACAACCGGAACGCTCGCCGAAGGCATCGCTCATGGCGTCCTCACGGTGGGCGCTTGGCACCACGAAGCGGTCTTCGTAGTTGGCGATCGCCAGGTAGCGGTACATGTCTTCGACCTGGGCCACGCTCAGGCCGACATCGGCCAGCACCTGCAGATCCTGCACGCCTTCCACTTGCTCGGCACGCTTGTAGGCACGCATGGCCAACAGCCGCTTGAGCGCCAGTTTGACCGGCACGACATCGCCGGCGGTGAGCAGGTTGGCCAGGTAGCGCAACGGAATGCGCAGGCTGTCGACATCCGGGATCACCCCGTTCATGCCCACGGTACCGGCTTGCGCGGCGTTCTGGATCGGCGACAGCGGCGGTACGTACCAGACCATCGGCAGGGTGCGGTATTCCGGGTGCAGCGGCAGAGCCAGCTTCCAGTCCACCGCCATCTTGTAGATCGGCGACTTCTGCGCGGCATCGATCACCGACATCGGCACACCGTCGGCCAGGGCCTGGGCGATGACTTTCGGATCGAACGGGTCGAGGAACATGTCCAGTTGCTTCTGGTACAGGTCCTGCTCGTTCGGTGTGCTCGCCACTTCATGGATGCGGTCGGCGTCGTACAGCAGCACGCCGAGGTAGCGGATGCGGCCCACGCAGGTTTCCGAACACACGGTCGGCATGCCGGCCTCGATGCGCGGGTAGCAGAAGATGCACTTCTCGGATTTGCCGCTCTTCCAGTTGAAGTAGATCTTCTTGTACGGGCAGCCGCTGATGCACATGCGCCAGCCGCGGCACTTTTCCTGGTCGATGAGGACGATACCGTCCTCCTCGCGCTTGTAGATCGCGCCGCTCGGGCAGGAGGCCGCACACGCCGGGTTCAGGCAGTGTTCGCACAGACGCGGCAGGTACATCATGAAAGTATTTTCATACTCGCCATAGATGTCGGCCTGGATCTGGTCGAAGTTCTTGTCCTTGCGGCGCTTGGCGAACTCGGTACCGAGAATCTCTTCCCAGTTCGGACCCCACTCGATTTTCTGCATGCGCTTGCCGGAGATGACCGAACGCGGCCGGGCGGTCGGCTGGTGCTCGCCCAGCGGAGCGGTGTGCAGGTGCTGATAGTCGAAATCGAACGGCTCGTAGTAGTCGTCGATGGTCGGCAGATTCGGGTTGGCGAAGATATTCGCCAGTACGCGGAACTTGCCGCCAATCTTCGGGTTGATCGAACCATCCTTGTTGCGGATCCAGCCGCCCCTCCACTTGTCCTGGTTTTCCCATTCCTTGGGGTAGCCGATCCCTGGCTTGGTTTCGACGTTGTTGAACCAGGCGTATTCCATGCCTTCGCGGCTGGTCCAGACGTTTTTGCAGGTGATCGAACAGGTGTGGCAACCGATGCACTTGTCCAGGTTGAGGACCATGCCGACTTGCGAACGAATTTTCATGGCAGAGCTCCTCAAATGTCTTGTGGCAGGGGTTGTGGCAGAGCTTCATCGTCTGTGCCGTCAAGCCAGTCGATCTTGTCCATCTTGCGTACCACGACGAACTCGTCGCGGTTGCAACCGACCGTGCCGTAATAGTTGAAGCCGTAAGCCTGCTGGGCGTAGCCACCGATCATATGGGTCGGCTTGAGCAGCACGCGGGTCACCGAGTTGTGGTGGCCACCACGGGTCTTGGTGGTCTCGCTACCGGGCATGTTCACGATGCGTTCCTGGGCGTGGTACATCATCACCATGCCGTCCTTGACCCGCTGGCTGACCACCGCACGGGCGACCAGGGCACCGTTGGCGTTGAAGCACTCGATCCAGTCGTTGTCCTCGATGCCGGCGCGCTTGGCGTCGGTCTCGGAGATCCAGACGATCGGCCCGCCACGGCTCAGGGTGAGCATGATCAGGTTGTCCGAATAGGTGCTGTGGATACCCCACTTCTGGTGCGGGGTGATCCAGTTCAGCACGATCTCGGTGTTGCCGTTCGGGCGCTTGTCCTTCACGTGACTGATGGTGCGGGTGTTGACCGGCGGCCGGTAGCTCATCAACTGCTCGCCAAACGCCTGCATCCACGGGTGATCCTGGTAGAACTGCTGACGGCCGGTGATGGTGCGCCATGGAATGTACTCGTGCACGTTGGTGTAGCCGGCGTTGTAGCTGACATGCTCGTCTTCCAGACCCGACCAGGTTGGGCTGGAGATGATCTTGCGCGGCTGCGCCTGGATATCGCGGAAGCGAATCGCCTCGTGCTCTTTCGGCAGGGCCAGGTGACTGTGGTCCAGGCCGGTGAACTCCGAGAGTGCAGCCCAGGCCTTGAGCGCCACGTGGCCGTTGGTTTCCGGAGCCAGGGTGAGGATCACCTCGGCCGCATCGATGGCCGACTCGATCTGCGGCCGGCCTTTGCTGACGCCTTCGGCGCGTACTTTGTGGTTCAACTCGCCGAGGAATTCGACCTCATGCTGAGTGTTCCAGTCGATGCCCTTGCCACCGTTACCCAGCTTGTCGAGCAGCGGGCCGAGGGAGGTGAACTTCTTGTAGATGTTCGGGTAGTCACGCTCGACCACGGTCATGTTCGGGCAGTTCTTGCCGGGAACCGGGGCTTCGCCGGCGGTTTTCCAGTCGATGCCGCCGAACGGCTGGGCCAGTTCGCCGGGGCTGTCGTGCTGCATCGGGATGGTGACCAGATCCTGCTCGATCCCCAGTTGGCCGACCGACATATCGGAGAAGGCCTTGGCGATGCCCTTGTAGATTTCCCAGTCGGAACGCGCTTCCCAGGCCGGATCGATGGCCGCGGACAGCGGGTGGATGAAGGGGTGCATGTCCGAGGTGTTCATGTCGTCCTTCTCGTACCAGGTTGCCGTCGGCAACACGATGTCCGAGTAGACGCAGGTGGAAGACATGCGGAAGTCCAGGGTGGTGACCAGATCGAGCTTGCCGATCGCGCCTTCGTCGACCCATTCGACATCGTTGGGCTTGAAGCTGCCACATTTGCCGAGGTCGTCGCTCATCAGCCCGTTCTTGGTGCCCAGCAGGTACTTGAGCATGTACTCGTGGCCCTTGCCCGAGCTGCCCAGCAGGTTGGAGCGCCAGATGAACATGTTGCGCGGGAAGTTCTCCGGGCTGTCCGGCTGCTCGCAGGAGAAGCGCAGCGAGTCATCCTGCAGCGACTTGAGCACGTATTCCACCGGCGCCATGCCGGCCGCCTTGGCATCCTTGGTGATTTGCAGCGGGTTGCGGTTCATCTGCGGCGCGCTCGGCAACCAGCCGGCGCGTTCGGCGCGGATGTTGTAGTCCAGCGCGTGCTCGGGGAACTGCGACTTGTCGGCCAGCGGCGAGAGCACTTCGTGCATGCTCATCTTTTCATGGCGCCACTGCGAGCTGTGGGCGTAGAAGAAGCTGGTGCCGTTCATCTGCCGCGGCGGACGGCTCCAGTCCAGGCCAAAGGCCAGGGGCAGCCAGCCGCACTGCGGACGCAGTTTTTCCTGGCCGACGTAGTGGGCCCAGCCGCCACCGGTCTGACCGACGCAACCGCACAACATCAGCATGTTGATCAGGCCACGGTAGTTCATGTCCATGTGGTACCAGTGGTTCATCGCCGCACCGACGATGATCATGGAGCGACCCTTGGTCTTGTCGGCGTTGTCGGCAAATTCGCGGGCGATCTGGATTGCCTTCTCGCGGCTGACACCGGTAATCCGCTCCTGCCAGGCCGGAGTACCCGGCACGCTGGCGTCGTCGTAGTCCTTGGCGACGTTGCCGCCACCCAGGCCGCGGTCGATGGCCAGGTTGGCTGCCGACAGGTCGAACACGGTGGCGACCTTGGCTTGGCTGCCGTCGGCCAGGGTGATGCTGCGCACCGGTACGCGGCGCAGTTGCACGTCTTCGCCGGCGACATGCTGGAAGTGTTCGTGGGTCTGGCCGCCGAAATACGGGAAGGCCACTTCGGCGACTTCTTCGCCGATCAGGCTCAGCTGCAGCTTGACTTCGCGACCGGCACCGCCTTCGCGGGCCTCGATGTTCCACTTGCCCTTCTCGCCCCAGCGGTAGCCGATCGAACCCAACGGCGACACCAGCTGATTGGTGTCGCTGTCCAGCGCGATGGTCTTCCACTCGGGGTTGTTTTCCTGACCGAGGTTGTCGGCCAGGTCGGAGGCGCGCAGGAAACGGTCCGGCTGGTAGCCGTTCAGCTCAGGCGTGGCACCGACGTGGTCCTTGAGCAGCACCAGCACCGGGAAGTCGGTGTAGCGGCGCACGTAATCGGTGAAGTAGGCACTCGGCTTGTCGAGGTGGAACTCTTTGAAGATGACGTGGTTGAACGCCTGCGCCAGCGCCGCATCGGTGCCCTGTTTGGGGTTCAGCCAGAGGTCGGTGAGCTTGGCCACCTCGGAGTAGTCCGGGGTGATCGAGACGGTCTTGGTGCCCTTGTAGCGCACCTCGGTGAAGAAGTGCGCATCCGGGGTGCGCGTCTGCGGCACGTTGGAGCCCCAGGCGATGATGTAGTTGGAGTTGTACCAGTCGGCCGACTCAGGCACGTCGGTCTGCTCGCCCCACACCTGTGGAGATGCCGGCGGCAGGTCGCAGTACCAGTCATAGAAGGACAGGCAGACGCCACCGATCAGCGACAGATAACGTGCGCCCGCGGCATAGCTGACCATCGACATGGCCGGGATCGGCGAGAAGCCGACCACGCGGTCCGGGCCGTGCTCCTTGACGGTGTAGACGTTGGCCGCGGCGATGATCTCATTGACTTCGTCCCAGCTCGAACGGATGAAGCCACCCATGCCACGCTTGCTCTTGTAGCTGGTGGCCTTGGCCGGATTCTCGACGATGCTCGCCCAGGCCTGTACCGGGGCCATGGTGGCCCGTGCTTCGCGCCAGAGCTTCAACAACGGCTTGCGCACCTTGGGGTACTTCAAACGGTTGGCGCTATAGATGTACCAGCTGTAGCTGGCACCACGCGGACAACCGCGTGGCTCGTGGTTGGGCAGATCGTTGCGGGTACGCGGGTAGTCGGTCTGCTGGGTTTCCCAGGTGATCAGACCGTTCTTCACGTAGATCTTCCACGAGCAGGACCCAGTGCAGTTCACTCCGTGGGTGGAACGCACGATCTTGTCGTACTGCCAGCGCGAACGGTAGACGTTCTCCCAATCGCGGGACTCTATACGGGTTTCGCCATGACCATCGGCGAACTCACCCTGTTTGCGGTTGAAAAAGCGCAATTGGTCGAGTATGTGACTCATCTTTTTTTCCTCTCAGGCTTGCAGCAGGATCTGGGTCCTACACACGCAATGATTCGATTCTTTACCGCGCCGCCCTCATCCGGCTCCAGGTACCGGCTGAGGGTGGAGTCATGCCCGTTAGCAGGGGGTTTCCGCGCCTTTGCGCGAGTACCACCACCAGGTCACCAGGATGCAGCTGACGTAGTAGCCGGCGAACACGTACAACGCCATTTGCGGGCCGCCAGTCAGCGCCATGGAGGTGCCGAAGGATTTCGGAATGAAGAACGCCCCATAGGCGCCCATTGCCGAACTGAAACCGAGCACCGCGGCCGCTTCCTTACCGGCGTTCTTGATCGCCTGTTCCTTGACCGCCGCCGTCTTACCGATGCTGTCGCGCTCGTGCAGGGTGCGGAAGATCACCGGGATCATGCGGAAGGTGGAGCCGTTACCGATGCCGGTGGTGATGAACAGCAGCATGAACATGGCCAGGAAGCCGTAGAAGTTGCCCTCGGCGCCGGCCTGCGGAATGAAGGCCAGCACGCCGAATACCGCGGCGATCATCAGCACGAAATTCCACAGGGTGACCCGCGCACCGCCCATCTTGTCCGCCAGCCAGCCGCCCAGCGGGCGCGCCAGGGCGCCGACCAGCGGGCCGAGGAAGGCGAACTTGAGCGGATCGACGCCGGCAAACTGGGTTTTGATCAGCATCGGGAAGCCGGCGGCGAAACCGATGAAGGAACCGAAGGTGGCCAGGTACAGCCAGCACATCAGCCAGTTGTGCTTGCGCTTGAAGATCACCGCCTGCTCGGCGAACGAGGCCTTGGCGCTGCTCAGGTCGTTCATGCCGAACCAGGCCGCCACGGTCACCGCCGCAATGAACGGCACCCAGATGAAGCCGGCGTTCTGCAGCCACAGCTGGTTACCATCGGCCAGTTCCTGGGCCTGGCCGCCGACAGCGCCAAACAGGCCCATGCCGATCACCAAGGGCACGCCGAACTGCATCACCGATACGCCGAGGTTGCCCAGGCCGGCATTCAGACCAAGCGCAGTGCCCTGCTGGGCCTTGGGATAGAAGAAGCTGATGTTGGACATGCTCGAGGCGAAGTTGCCGCCGCCGAAGCCGCACAGCAAGGCGATGATCACGAACACGCTGTAGGGGGTGGCCAGATCCTGCACCGCGAAGCCCATCCACAATGCCGGAATCAGCAAGGACGCGGTACTCAGCGCCGTCCACCTGCGCCCACCGAAGATCGGCACCATGAACGAGTAGAAAATCCGCAGGGTCGCGCCGGACAGCCCCGGCAGCGCCGCCAGCCAGAACAGCTGGTCGTTGCTGAAGGTGAAGCCGATGCTGTTCAGGCGCACGATCACCGCGCTCCACACCATCCACACGGCGAAAGCCAGGAACAGCGCTGGAATCGAGATCCACAGGTTGCGCGAAGCTATCGACTTGCCGATGCTGCCCCAGAAGTGCGGATCTTCCGGACGCCAGTCATCGATCACCGGTCCCACCTTGGGCTTGCCCCCCAAGGCGGGGTTCTTGATTGCGGACATGCTCATTCTCCTTCAAGCGGCAGGAAAGCGGGAGCCGGAGACCTTTCGGCGGCCTGGCCCATAACGGAGGTTTTGCGAACTTCGCTGAAGTACATCCAGATCAGGGAGACCCAGACCACGCCGTACATCAACATGAAACTGGAGGAGCGCACGCCGGTCAGGTCGACCAGGGCGCCGAACATGATCGGCAGGATGAAGCCGCCAAGACCGCCGGCCAGGCCGACGATGCCGGAGATGGCGCCCATGTTGTCCGGGTAGTCGTTGGAGATGTACTTGAACACCGAAGCCTTGCCGAAGGCGAAGGCGATGCCGACGATGAACAGCAGCACGGTGAAGCCCCAGGCATTGAGGCCGATGCTGTAGCTCTGCGGGCCGTTGATAGTCTGGATGGTCAACTCGGTCTGCGGGTAGGACAGCAGGAACAGGCACACCCAGCTCACCCACATCACCCACCAGGTCACGCTCTGCGCGCCCCACTTGTCCGACATCCAGCCCCCCATGGCGCGCAGCACGCCGCCCGGCAGGGAGAAGCAGGCGGCCAGCAAGGCAGCGCTCTGCAGGTTGAAACCGTATTCCTCGACGTAGTACTTGGTCATCCACAGGGCCAGGGCCACATAGCCGCCGAAGACGATCGAGTAGTACTGGCAGTAGCGCATCACCTTGGGATCTTTCAGGGTGCGCAGCTGATCGGCCAGGGACACGTTGCTGCGTACCCGATGGCCCTTGTTCTCGTAGGTGCAGAACCAGAACAACAAGGCGGTGATGAACATGATCGCCGAGTAGACCTTGGGCACCATCTGCCAGCTGGCCGCGGCGATGATCGCTGGCGCGACGAACTTGGTCAGCGCGGAGCCGGCGTTACCGGCGCCGAAGACGCCCATGGCGAAGCCCTGGTTCTGCTTTTCGAACCACTTGGCGACATAGGCGATGCCGACCGAGAAGGAACCGCCGGCCAGGCCGACGAACAGTCCAAGGACGAGGAAATGCCAGTACTCGGTGGCCAGGCTGATCATGTAGATCGGCAGCACACAGACCAGCATCAGCAGGAAGAACACGATGCGCCCGCCGAACCTGTCGGTGAGCATGCCCAGCGGCAGGCGCACCAGCGAACCGGTGAGTACCGGTGTGGCGGCCAGCAAGCCGAACTGGGTGTCGTTAAGGTCCAACAACTCCTTGATCGGAACGCCGAGTACGGCGAACATCATCCAGATCATGAAGCAGATGGTGAACGCCAGGGTGCTCATACCCAGAACCAGGCTCTGCTGTATTCTCAAACTTGCCATAGCAACCCCCCTTGATTCTCGAACCATGGGCGGCACACTAGATAGGCAAGGGGGGCATGCACTTGACTTGGGTCAATTAATTCAGAGCCGCATGGGCCCACCCAGCCCCGGCCTACCTCTTAAGTGGTAGCTCGTTTGAACTTATTAAAAACCTTTTAAAACAAGCAGTTAGGCTTAATATAAATTCTTTTTTATGAGTCTTCGGGCAGCCCGAGTTCTTTGGAGGTAGTCAGTCCGATGTTGAGATGGATGCGCAGTTCAGTGCCGGTCAGAGCCGGTTTGGCGGTGACCCTGATCGCCGTGTTGGCTCTTGGCAGCTCAATCAGCGCCGGGCTGATCGCCTGGTTCAGCGAGGACGACGCGGCGGCGATCAATACCGCCGGTTCCCTGCGCATGGCCACCTACCGCCTGAACTGGCAACTCGAAGCCAATGCACCGGTGCAAGTCATCGCCGCGCTGCGCGACGACCTGCAGCAGCGTCTGGACAGCAGCCTGCAACAGCGCAGCGGCGGCAAGCCGGACGATCCGCTGTACATGGCTCACCGCGAGATCAACAGGTTGTGGCAGGAACAATTGCGCCCGGCCCTGGATCGCGGCGACAAGGCCACTTTCCAGCAGCACACCGAGAACTTCGTCGCCCAGCTGGAGCACTTCGTCATGCTCCTGCAGAAACGCAGCGAGCACCGTCAGGGCTGGCAGCAGAGCATCCAGGGCGCCGCCCTGCTGATTACCGTGATTATCCTGCTGGTGGGCATGTACGAACTGCAGCTCAATGTGATCAGCCCGCTGCAGGAACTGGTCACGGTGGCCGAGCGCTTCCGTCGCGGGGACCATAGCGCGCGGGTCGAGTTTCGCTCCGAAGACGAACTGGGGCAGATGGCCGAAAGCTTCAACGCCATGGCCGAGGCCATCGAGGAATCGCACCGCACCCTGGAAAGCCGGGTGGCGCAGAAGACCCAGACCCTGGCGCAAACCAATGCCGCCCTGGAGCTGCTCTACCAGAACAGCCGCAGCCTGGCCACCCGCCAGGCCAACGTCGAGCGCCTGGACGAATTGATCAGCCGTTTCCAGCAGCGCCTACCGGGCCTGCGCCTGACCCTGTGCCTGCAGGACAATGTCCACGCCCCCAGCGAGCAATTGCTGGCCCTGCATGGCAGCGAAACCCGCGAAGTCTGCGCGCGCAGCGAATGCGCCACCTGCGAACGCAGGACCAACCCCGAACAGGCCATCTTCAGCATCAACAACCAGGGCAATAATCTGGGCGAGCTGAAAGCCCACTTCCGCGATGGGCGCAGACCGCAGGCCTGGGAAACCGCGCTGATCCAGGCGCTGGCCAACCAGGTCGGTACGGCGCTATCGCTCAAACGCCAGCGCGAGCAGGAACATCGCCTGCTGCTGCTCGACGAGCGCACCACCATCGCCCGCGAACTGCATGACTCGCTGGCCCAGGCATTGTCCTACATGAAGCTGCAGGTCAGCCGCCTGCAGACCCTGATCCGCCGCGGTGAAAGTGTGCAATCTCTCGAAACCGTAAGCGACGAACTGCGCGACGGCCTGAACAACGCCTACCGGCAACTGCGCGAACTGCTGACCACCTTCCGCTTGCAGATTCAGGACGGCGGACTCGACCAGGAGCTCAAGGACACGGTGCAGGAGTTCGCCAAACGCGGCGACTTCAGCGCCGACCTGCAGATCGACCGCCTGGCCTTCCAGCTCTCGGCCAACGAGCAGATCCACCTGTTGCAGATCGCCCGCGAGGCGCTGTCCAACTGCGCCCGGCATGCCCGGGCCAAACACGCCTGGCTGCGCCTGCGGCAGATCGGCGAACAGGTCGAATTGTCGGTCGAGGACGATGGCTGCGGCCTGGTTCCGGGCTTCGACCCGCGCCAGCACCACGGCCTGACCATCATGCAGGAGCGTGCGCGCAGCCTGCATGGCCAACTCAGCATCGAACCCCGCGTGCCCTCGGGCACCCGTATCCATTTGCAGTTCCACCCCGAGTTCCTCGGGCATCACGAAGAAGGTAGCGCCGCATGAACTCGCCTATCCGTCACAGCATCCTGCTCGTCGACGACCATCCGATGATGCGCCGCGGCATGCGCCAGCTGCTCGAACTCGAAGCAGACCTGGAAGTCGTCGGCGAAGCCGGACACGGCCAAGAGGCCCTGGATCTGCTCGGCCAGCTGCAACCCGAGCTGATCCTGCTGGACAACAACATGCCGCAGATGAACGGCCTGGAAACCCTGCGCCGCCTGCGCGAGATGCACTACCACGGCAAGGTGCTGATCTTCACCGTGTCCGATTCCGAAGACGACATTCGCGATGCCATGCGCCTGGATGCCGACGGCTACCTGCTCAAGGACATGGAGCCGGAGTTACTGATCCAGCTGATTCGTGACGCTTTGCAAGGCAGCCTGGTGATCAGCCCTACCCTGACCCGAACCCTCGCTCAGGCGCTGCGCTCGCCCCATGCCAGCGCACAGGTCGACCTGACCGAACGCGAACGCCAGGTCCTGAAAACCATCGCCGCCGGCCACAGCAACAAGGTCATCGGCCACAAACTCGGCATCACCGAGGGCACGGTCAAGGTCCACGTAAAAAACCTGCTGCACAAACTCGGCCTGCGCTCGCGGGTCGAAGCCGCGGTCTGGGCCATGGAGCATTTGCGTTAAGGCTACGTATCCCCTAACGCCCATGGTGCGTACGGCGCACCCTACCAACTGCCTGCCCATCGCGGTCATGCGCCGCGCACCAGGCATCTACGACGACTGGCGGGGCAGACCGCCAGCTCACTGATCGTAGAGAAAGCTGTCGTCGAGCTGGTCCGCTCCGTTGACCGTCACCTCCAGGTCATTTACCAGACCGTCACTCAGGCCATAGATCCAGCCGTGCACCGCCAGCGGCTGGCCGCGTTTCCAGGCGTTCTGCACGATGGTGGTGTGGCAGACATTGCGCACCTGACGCTGCACGTTCAGCTCGCACAACAGATTGACCTGGGCTTCCGGCTCCAGGCCGTGGAAACGCTCCAGATTCTGGTGATAGAGCGCCTTGAGCGCCCGCAGCCAGTTGTCGATCAGACCCAGCGCCTCGTGCCCCAGGGCCGCGCGCACCCCGCCACAGCCATAGTGGCCGCAGACGATCACCTGCTTGACCTGCAGCACGTCCACGGCGTACTGCAGCACCGAGAGGAAATTCATATCGGTGGCCACCACCATATTGGCCACGTTGCGATGCACGAACAGCTCGCCCGGCATCAGACCGACCACCTCGTTGGCCGGCACCCGGCTGTCCGAGCAGCCGATCCAGAGAAACTCCGGGCGCTGCTGCCGCGCCAGGCGCGCGAAGAACTCCGGATCCCTGGCCTTGAGCGACCCGGCCCAGAAGCGGTTATTGGCCAACAACTGTTCAACGTCCATCGATGCTCCCGTTCTCCCCACCGGTGGCAGGGGCATGCGCAAGGATAGGCACGGCGCATGACGGCAAAATTGCTGCAGGTCAATATTCCACCCCCTCTACCCACCCTGAACCAGGACGCCCTCTTTAGAGGTAGTCCGCGCAAACGCCCGGTTACAGCACCGCGACTTTTTTTTGCCATCTTGATGATCGTCAATAAGTTCGATCGCCGCGCCGCTAACGTGCCCGCAGAATTCATCTGATGAGGCATCACCATGAAAATCCGCATGACGCCAATCGCCCTTGCCCTGCTCGCCTGCGCCAGCAGCGCCGGGGCCGGTGAAAACCTCGGCGACCTGTTCAGGGACGGCAAGCCGATCCTCGACCTGCGCTACCGCTACGAACACGTCGACCAGGACAACGCCCTGAACAATGCCAACGCCCAGACCATCCGCACCCGCGTCGGCTTCCAGAGCGGCAAGTGGTACGGCCTCTCCGGCCTCATCGAAGCCGACAACGTCAGCCGCATCGGCGATGCCAGCTACAACAGCACGCGCAACGGCCAGGGCGACTACTCGGTGGTCGCCGACCCCGATGGCAGCGAGTTCAACCAGGCCCTGCTGCGCTACGATTTCGCCCTCGGCAATGCCGTGGCTGGCCGCCAGCGCATCAACCTGGACAACCAGCGCTTCGTCGGCGGCGTCGCCTGGCGCCAGAACGAGCAGACCTATGACGGCGTGCTCGGCCAGCTCAAGCCCATCGATGGCCTGACCCTGACCTATGCCTACATCGACAACATCAACACCGTCTTCGGCCCCGACGACAACCGCTTCGACAACCGCACCAACCCGGCCAACATCGACGGCCACAGCCATCTGCTCAATGCCCAGTACCTGTTCTCGCCGGCTCTGACCGTCACCGCCTACAGCTACCTGCTGGGCCTGGACAACCTCGCCAACGCCCCCGCCGCGCCCTTCGGCAGCCTCTCCAGCAAAACCACCGGTCTGCGTTTCACCGGTGCCTTGTCCGGCCTCAGCTATGCCCTCGAATACGCCCGCCAGACCGACTATGCCGATAACCCGCTGGAGCTGAGCAGCGAGTACTACCTGGCAGAGCTGGGCTACAGCCTTTCCAGCGTCGCGCTGAAGGCCGGTTACGAAGTGCTCGGCGGCGATGAAGGGCCGGGCAACCGCGCCTTCCAGACCCCATTGGCGACCAAACACGCCTTCCAGGGCTGGGCTGACATTTTCCTCACAACCCCAGCCGACGGCATCAAGGACAGCTACCTCAGCGCCAGCATGCCGCTACTCGGCGGTACCGTCACGGGCATGTACCACGACTACCGCGCCGAACTGGGCAGCAGCCACTATGGCGACGAAATCAATATTTCCTACGCCCGCCCGATCCCGCTGCTCAAAGGCCTCACCGCCCTGGCCAAGTACGCTCGTTACGACGCCGACAACGCCAATGTCGATACCGACAAGTTGTGGCTGCAAGCGCAGTACAGCTACTGATAGTCCCGTGCCGCCAGCACCTGACGGTTGGCTGGTGGCCGCCTCAACCTTATGGAGAACGCCCCATGTGGCGCAGTCTATTCTCGAGCCTGTTGCTGTTTGGCATGAGCCTGTACTGGACACCCGTCTGGGCGCAGATCAGCACCACCGAGGCGGTCAATCTATCGGGCATGCAGCGCATGCTCAGCCAGCGCATCGCCAAGAGCTACCTGATGATCGGCAGCGAGGTTCGGGCGGAACAGGCCAACCAGCAGCTCGACCAGAGCCTGGCGCGTTTCGAGAGCAACCTCCTCGCCCTGGATGACTATGCCTCCAGCCCGCCCATCGAGCAGCAACTGCAACGGGTCACCCTGCTCTGGCAGGAATACCGCAGCCTGGTTCTGCAGCGCCCCGAACGCGAATCCGCGGTGCGGGTACTGAGCCTCAGCGACCAACTGCTCGCCGAGTGCGAGACCCTGGTGGCACAGATCGAACGATCCGGCGCCGGGCGCACCGCGCAACTGGTCAACCGTAGCGGCCGCCAGCGCATGCTCAGCCAGCGCATCGCCAAGCTGTATCTGGCGCTGAGCTGGAAGCTGCCGCAGCAAGAACTGCAGACCCAGTTCGGCCAGGCAGTGAGCGAATTCAGTCAAGCACTCGACGAGTTGCAGGCGGCACCGGAAAACAACGCCGCGATCGACGCAGCCCTGACCAAGGCCAGCGCACAGTGGGCATTCTCGCAAAGCGGCTTTCGCCTGTCCGAGGATGGCCGCTATGTCCCGACACTGATCAGCATCACCTGCGAGACGCTGCTCGAACAAATGGAGGGACTCACCCGGGCCTACACCGAGCTGCTCCTTTAGAGGTAGTGCCGAGGAGGAATGGGCACACCTGCGGCGCGCACCTAAGATGGCGCCACGGAGGTGAACCATGCTGACCGATTTCACGACCCTCGAAACTCTGCGCCAGCACCACCTGTTCGACAAACTGCCCGAATCGGCATTTATCGAAGTAGGCAATCTGGCGAACTTGCGTCGCCTGGACAGCAGTGACATTCTCTTCCACCAGGGTGATACGGCCGATCGCTTCTACCTGCTCCTGGAAGGCCAGATAATCCTGACCCGCGTGCTGCCGGAAGGTAACGAGAAACTGGTCGAGATCATCCAGCCTGGACAGGTTTTTGCCGACTCCCTGCTGTTCTGCGGCACTCGCCACTATCCGGCTACCGCCAGCGCACTGAAAAGCAGTTGCCTGGTGAGCATCGACAACGCCCACTATCGCCGCCTGCTCGAAGAGCAACCGAGCATCTGCCTGGAACTGCTGGCCAGCTTCAGCATCCGCCTGCATCAGCGGCTCACCGAAATCGACACCCTGGCCGTGGCCAATGCCAGCCGCCGGGTGGTGCGCTTCCTCTGCCAGGAACAGGCGGGCAGCAATGGACAGATCAGGCTCAGTGTGCCGAAACGCCTGATCGCCTCGCAGCTGGGGATCCAGCCGGAAACCTTCTCGCGCATCCTCCATCGACTGATCGATGCCGGACTGATCGCCATGGAGCGGCGCAACATTCGCGTGATCAATACGCTCAGACTGGCCAACTACTGCGAATGAGCGCGGGTAAAAACCCTCGCCCAGCGCTAGCAATGCTGTTCGTTCGAATCGAGTGAGCGGGCCCACCCCAGGGGTGAACTTTGCGCTGCATCCGCCGCGGGCCACGCCCCCTTATCAAACAACCTGTAAGTCATTGATTTTGTGGCTATGACGTTCTTTGTGGGAGGGGCCGGGCGGCGTTCAACCCTGCAAACGGAAACGTCCGGTCAGCGTTTGCAGCCCGTCCATGCTGCGGGTGATGGCCTGGCTGGTCGACTCGGTATCGCGGGTGGAAACGGCCGCCTGGTCGGCGACACCGGCAATATGGGTCAACGAGCGGTGCATATCGTCAGCGACCTGACACTGCTCCTCGGCTGCCGTGGCGATCTGGTTGGTCATGCCGCGGATGGTCTGCACCGCGCCGACGATATTTTCCAGAGCGCCCTGGGCGGCTTCGATCTGCTGCAAGGTGGCATCGCTGCCCCGCCGCGACTCGTCCATGGCCCGGCCGGCGCGCCCGGTTTGCTGCTGCAGGCGCTCGATCAGGCTACTGATCTCACCAGCGGAACTCTGGGTGCGCGCGGCCAGACTGCGCACTTCGTCGGCGACCACGGCAAAGCCCCGGCCCTGCTCACCGGCCCTGGCGGCCTCGATGGCGGCATTCAGCGCGAGCAGGTTGGTCTGATCGGCAATGGCGCTGATAACCTCCAGCACCCGGCCAATTTCCTGGCTGTCGGCGGCCAACTGCAACATCAGCTCGCTCAATCCGTCGACATGCCCGGACAGTTCGCGAATGGCCGCCACGGAACAGCGCATGACTTCGCGGCCGTTACCCGTCTCGCTGTCGGCAGTATCGGCCGCCGTCGCCGCCGCCACGGTGCTGCGCGCGACCTCCTGCGAGGTGGCGAGCATCTCGTGCATGGCAGTGGCCACCTGATCGATCTCGGCCTGCTGACCGACCACATTGCGCGCACTCTCGGCGGCAACAGCGGCCATGTGGCTACAGTGGGCATCGGCCTGATCGGCAGCCAGGCGTACCGCGCGAATCATGTCGCCGACCTGATGCAGCAGTCGATTGTAGGCCGTGGCGATCTGCCCTATTTCATTGTCGGCGTAGCCCACCGCCAGTTGCTGGGAAAAATCGCCCTGACTGACCCGTTCGAGCCTAGCGCGCAGATCATCGAGTTGGCGCATCAACCAGCTCATGCCCGCGACCCGCCCGAGAATCGCCAGCAACAGGATGGCCAGGGTCGAAGCCAGCGCCACCCAAAGCTGCACAGTGGCGCTGCGGTTGGCCTCGGCCGACATCAACAGCACCACTTCGTTGCTCGCTGCGAGCAGCGCTTCCGAGTCGCCGGCAAGCGCTTGCAGCGCGTCGTTGTCGCCCTTGGCGACGGCCAGCACCAGCGTACGGTAACGGCTCCAGGCCTGGTCGACCTGGCGCAGACGCTCCTGGGCGATCGGCAACTCTACCGCACCGACGCCCTGGGCCGGATCGCCCTGCACCAGCAGACGATGGGCGCGCTCGAAGCGTTGCACAGTGGCCTCCAGGCTCGCCAGCGGCATCGCCCCTTGGGCGACCAGCAGGCTCTCCTTGGCCATTTTCTGGCTGAGCATGCGTTGCGCGCCGGCCATGTCCAGTTGTCTGGCATCCTGCTCGGAGCTGAACAGCACCCCGGCGGTCAGTGCCGCGCAGAGGAAGATCAGGCTGTAGGAAAAGAAGAATTGGGCGTTGATGGTGCGCAGGCCAAAGCCGCGCAATAGCCGCTGAGTTGCGTGCGCTAGCGTGTCAGACATGTTGAATCCTTTTGGCAGCATGCAATTGAATTAATCAGTATCCGACGCTCGCAACACCGCAGCCATCACACTTTAGGAGGCCCTATGAAAAAGCCTCGGTTTTGCCCTTGGCCGGAATTTCAACCGCCTCACCCAACGCACAGATCAGCTGCCACAGTTTCGGCGGCAGGCCTTCCGGGTCGAGGCTGTCCAACAGGTTCTTGATGCCCAGCCCCAGGTCGGTGTCGCCCTCGATCATCAGGCGGCGGCGGAAAAACAGGGTATCCGGATCCTCCTGACGACTGGCCAGCAGGAGAAATTCGCGCCAGTTGCCGCGAATGCAGACATCCACCGGCGCCTCGGCCGCGATACGCAGACCGCCCTTATCACGGGTCAGGCACCAGGCCAGGCTCAAATCGCTGACTTCCAAACGCAGCCAGCGGCCTTGCAGCAGGTCGAATTCGCCCGCTGCCAGCGGCTCGGCGAACAGTCGCGCAATGACCTTCTCCAGCACCAGCCGCTGCAGCGGGAATGGCACATGGCGTCCCAGCGGCAGGAGTGGCGGGCCGACACGCATGGCCAGACGGGCAAAGGCCTTCATAGCATCACCTCATCGGCGCGCAGCATGCCGGGGCGGCCGTGCCAGTAGCCGTTGCAGCCTTCCACCGCCAAGGGCGGCAGCGCGCCGCAGCGTACCGCATCGAAAGCCGCCACGACCCCGGCCATACCTTCGGCCCGCGGGCTCAGGCGCAGCAGATCGGCGCCGGCCGTGGCCAGTTGCGCATAGTCGGCCAGCAGGTTGTTGACCTTGGCCGACATGGTCTGGATGCCGTTGAGGGTGAACAACGCCTCGCCCTCCTGACTGTGCAGGACGATCCCTTCCGGGAAGTTCTCGCAACAGATCTGGCAGTCGTCCTTGGGCCGGTTTTCCGCACGGGCGGTGAAGCAGCGTGCCGAATAGGCCAGCGGCAGGTGCCCATAGGCGAACAGTTCCACCTCGGGGCGCGCCAGGCCTAGGCTGTCGAGTTGCTCCAGGGTGTTGCGGATCAACTCGCCGGAGCATTCGACCGGTGGCACCCAGCGTTGCAGGCCGCAGTCGATCAGCTCGGCCAGGGCATGGCCGTTGTACAGATTGAGGGCGGGACCGGCGACGAAAGGCAGCTTGCGCTCGCGCAGCAACTGCACCGCGCCCATGTCGTTGGCCTCCACCAGCAACTCGCCGTTGTCGCACAGGCGCTTCAGGCTGGACAGCTCGGAAGCCGCCTCGACCAGCGCCAGCCCCGAAAGCACCAGTTCGGCGCGGCTGCATTCGCCCAGCTCGCGGGCCAGACCGAGCCAGTCATCCAGGCCGAGAGCGCGACGCTTGGAGCACACCGTCTCGCCGAGGTAGATGACATCGAGCGGCTGTTCGGCCATTTCGGCGTAGAAATCCAGCAGTTTTTCACGATTCCAGTAAAACAGGACGGGTCCCAGACTGAGCTTCATGATGATCTCCTCATTGCCAGGAACGGTGATAGGCGCCCAGTGTGGTCTGGCTGCCCTCGGACAAGCTGTCCAGGGCGCTGCGCCACTGCGGCTGCACACTGAAACTCTGCGGCGCGAGAGCATAGGCATCCAGCGCCGCGCGCCAGACCCGGGTGACCTGCTCGACATAAGCTGGACTGCGCTGCCGGCCCTCGATTTTCACCGCGCTCACCCCCATGGCGGTGAGCTGCGGGATCAAATCGAGGGTGTTCAGGCTGGTCGGTTCCTCCAGGGCATGGAAGCGCTGACCGTTGACCAGGAAGCGGCCTTTGCACAGGGTCGGATAACCGGCCGGTTCGTCCTTGGCGTAGCGGTCGATCAGCACGCCATTGAGGCGTGAGCTGAGCCCGTCGGCATCTTCCTGCCAGCGCACGGCTTTAGCCGGCGAACAGACGCCGCACAGGTTGGGCGACTCGCCGGTCAGGTAGGACGACAGGTGGCAGCGACCCTCGGCCATGATGCACAGGCTGCCGAAGGCGAACACCTCGATCGGCACCGGACTCTTCTCCGCCACCTGGCGCACCTGCGCCAGCGACAACACCCGCGGCAACACCGCGCGGCGGATGCCGTAGCGCTGCTGGTACAGCGCCAAGGCGGCAGCATTGGTCGCCGAGCCCTGCACCGACAGATGCAGATTGAGGCTGGGGTGGCGGCGGCTGGCGTAGGCCAGCACCCCGGGATCGGCGGCGATCAGCGCATCCACTCCCAGCGCCGCGGCCTGGTCGACCGCACGCTGCCAGCGTGCCCAGCCATCGGGCTGGGCATAGGTATTGACCGCGATATAGAGCTGCCGGCCCTGCTGACGGATCAGTTGCAGGCCGCTTTCCAATTGCTTGTCGTCGAGATTCAAGCCAGAAAAATGACGGGCATTGGTGTCATCGCGAAAACCGACATAAACGGCGTCGGCACCCTGTCGAACTGCGGCCTTGAGGGCAGGCAGGCTGCCTGCGGGACAAACCAGTTGCATGAAAACTCCTTCCGGGCGGAATACTGTCGGGCACTTTAGGGGTTGGCTCTGAGCGAGGCCTTGATCGCGGTCAACAAGCCTCGACTCGCCAGGTGGCCATCGTATCTGTCGGCTTGTGGATACCTGCAGGAGCGGCGGGGACGCCCAGTCCCATGGCCGCGATGGGTTTCGCGGTCATCGCCCGCTCCTACGCCAATCAGTGCAGCAGCGCGCTGAACGGCAGGTAGTCGAGCAGATCGCCCTCCTCCAGGGTCTGACCCACCTCGACCAGTGCCAAGCCGTCGGCCCAACAGGCCGAGGTGAGCATGGCCGAACCCTGTTGCGGGTGCAGGCACACGCGCAGATGACCGTCCCCCTGTTCCAGCCGCGCACGCAGGTACTGGCGGCGGCCATTGGCCTTGCGCCAGGCGAAACCGGCCGGCAGACGCAGAGGCTGCGGCAGTACGTCGAGACACCCCTGGGCGCGCAGCAGAAAAGGCCGCGCCACCACCAGGGAGGTGATCAAGGCGGCCGCCGGATTGCCCGGCAGACCCAGCCAGGGCTTGCCACCCACTTCACCGAAGGCCAGCGGCTTGCCCGGCTGGATCGCCAGACGCCACAGGTGCAACTCGCCCAGCTCGCGGATCGCCTGCTTGAGGTGATCCTCCTCGCCGACCGACACCCCGCCGGAGGTGATCAGCAGGTCCCATTCCGAAGCCGCCAGACTCAGGGCATCGCGGCTGGCCGCCAGCTCGTCGGCCATGATTTCGTAATCGTGGACTTCCAGGCCGAGGCTGCTCAGCACACCGGCCAGGCTGTAGCGGTTGGAGTTGTAGATTTGTCCGGGCTGCAGCGTCTCACCCGGCTCGCGCAGCTCATTGCCACTGCTCAACAGCCCTACCCGCAAGCGCCGATAGACCGCCACCCGGTCGATGCCGAAGCTGGCCAGCAAGCCCAGCTCCTGGGGCCGCAGGCGTTGTCCGACGCCCAGTACCTGGGTACCGGCCGCCAACTCTTCGCCGCGACGGCGCACATGCTCGCCACCCGGTACCGGCGGCAGCCACACCTGCCCGCCTTCGAGCCGACACTGTTCCTGCATCACCACGCTGTCGGCGCCGGACGGCAGTGGCGCGCCGGTGAAGATGCGCACGGCATGACCTGCCGGCAAGGCTTGCGCCGCCGCATCGCCGGCAGCGATGCGCCCGGCCAGCGGCAAACAGCCGCCAGCAGCCGGCAGATCGGCCGCGCGCAGGGCATAACCATCCATTGCACTGTTGTCCCAGGCCGGCACCTCGAAGGGAGCGTACAGCGGCTCGGCCAGGACGCGGCCGAGCGCCTGGTTCAGGGTGACTCGCTCCACGGGCGGCGGTGCCGGTGCGCGCGCCAGCAGTTCGGCGATGGCCTCATCGACCGGGCGCAGGTTGTTGCCGTCGCAACCGCAGGCGCTCATGAACGGGCTCCGCAGAGCGCGACTTGCGGCTGGTCGGCCAGGCGCTTGAGGTGGGCGACGAAGTTGCACGGCCCGGTACGGCTGTCCAGTTGCTCGCGCAGAATCTTCTCCCAGGCCGTGCGGCAGGCGTTGGGCGAACCGGGCAGGCAGCAGATCAGCGCACCGTTGCTGATCCCGGCCACTGCACGCGACTGCAGGCTGGAGGTGCCGATCTCGGCCAGCGAGACCTGGCGGAACAGTTCGCCGAAGCCATCGACCAGCTTGTCCAGCAAGGGTGCCACGGCTTGCGGGGTATTGTCCCGCGCAGTGAAACCGGTGCCACCGGTGATCAGGATCACCTGCACCAGCGGGTCGGCGATCCAGGCGCATACCCGCGCGCGAATCTGCCAGATATCGTCGATCACCAGGGCCCGCTCAACCAGTGCGTGACCGGCCGCCTCCAGCCCCTCGATCAGGGTTTGCCCCGAAGTATCGGTGGCCAGACTGCGGGTATCGCTGACGGTCAGGACGGCGATGCGTAATGACTGAAAATCGGCGCTGGACAGATGAGCCATGCTGGAAGCCTCCATAGAATGTCTGGCCGCAGACTGCACCGGTACTTTGGTACAGCCCATTCCTCGTTGGAGGTATACCATCGTCGGCAGAGCATCCTGCCCAGGCCTGGACCCCTCGCCGCCTGGGGCTTTCGAGTCGATTAACGACAGCTGCGACCGAGCGTCGCAGCCTTGCCATGGGCCTGCTAGCCCGCCAGGGAAACGGATTGCGCGCGTGACACGCCATTGTATCGATCGAACAGCCGACACACCGAATGCACCAGTAAACGCCCGGCGGGCGAGATTGCGATGGACGCCTCGTCGAGGCTGATCAGGCCGTCACGCTGCATTTGCTCCAGGGCCGGCCAGGCGTCGGCGAAATATTCACGAAAAACCAGACCGAAACGCGCTTCGATGCGTCGAATATCCAGGCCGAAATCACAGGTCAAGCGCTCGATCACCTCGGCCCGCAAACGGTCGTCGGGCCCGCAGCGCAAACCGCGCCAGCTCGCCAACTGGCCCATATCGAGTTGGGCCTGATAGGCCTGGAGATCGCGACTGTTCTGTACATAGAGGCCGTCGATCTGACTGATGGCGGCGACACCCAGGCCGATGTGATCGCAATCCGCATGCCGGCTGAAGCCCTGGCAATTGCGCTGCAGGCTGGCGTTTTCCTGGGCGATGACCAGGTCGTCATCCGCCAGGGCGAACAGGCCCATGCCAAGATAGCGATAGCCGGCCCGGCCGAGCTGCTCGACACATAGTCGCTGCATGGCCAGTTTATCCTGCTGGTCCGACAAGCTTCTCGCGGCAAACCGCCCCAACGGCCGATAACGCTGCGGCGGCTCCGCATAGTCGAAGACCGTCACCCGGTTCGGCTGCAACTCGATGATGGCCGCCACCTTGCGGGCGAAACTTTCCCGGGTTTGCCAAGAGCGGCCATAGCCGATATCGATATTCACCGCACGGTAGCTAAGCGTGCGAGCGGCATCGATCAGTGAGCGGATGTGCCTCGGGTCCTGCCAGGCCAGCGCCCCTCCAGTGACCGCCGCGATATCGGGAACGCTGATGCTGATGTGATTGAACCCCAGCTCGCGCAGCCGCCCCATGGTCGTCCAATCCGAATGGGGCAACTGGATATCGACGCTGTAATCACCCTCGTCGTAATCGAGAAAACTGAAGCGCTTGCGCAGATGGCTCATCAGCTTATGCAACTGGTCGGCGCTCGGCGTACTGCCGCCAGCCAGATGAAACTGCTTGACGCGCTGCTGCGCGCCTAGATGGCAGCCGATCCTGTCGATCTCTCGCTCCAGGCATTCCAGGTAGGCGATGAAGGCGCCTGGCGAGCAACTCTCGCGCTGCTGACTGAAGACGCGGTTGATCGGCAATTGCAGCGCCAGCGAGAGTGGCCGCTGGGCCTGCCGGCTATTGCGCAAGGCACGCAGCAGATCCAGCGAGCCAATCCCGCGATGAAAGACCGCAGCCTCGGGATAATAGCTGTGACCGGGATAGCCATGGGCATAGCGGTTGAACAACTTGCCGTCCCAACTGATGGATTCCAACATCCGCCGTCCTCCCGTATGACATCGACCAACAGTGTCGGGGTATTGGCGGAAAACCTCATTGACCTGAGTCAACCCAGGAGAAAAGCCGCGCGCCAGGAGGCGGTCACGGCAGGCAAGCGAATTTTCCACGGTCTCTCAGCCCAACGCGTGGCCTGGATGCAATCCGGGGCATTCGCAGGCGCCGGATTTCCCGGATTGCATCCGGACTACGGAACAACAGGCTTGCCGCAGGGGCCATTGGGCGAGCCGGCACCAGGACTCATCACTTCAAGCGCAGACGCCGCGCCAGTTTGTGCAGGTTGCTCGGGTCGAGCTCGAGCAGGCGCGCCGCACTGGCCCAGTTATCGGCACACAACTCCAGGGCTTGCAAGATACTCTGGCGCTGGCAGGCTTCGACTGCCTCGCGCATCGAGCAGGCTGCCGACACCGGCGCGTCTTGCAGCGCCGGCAGCTCGACGGCGCCCGGCCGCCGAACCGAGTTATCGAGGTCGAGCAGATCGGGCTCCAGGGTCAGGATCTGCGTGCGGCTGGCGCCGCGACTGAGCAGCTTGAGGGCCGCCCGACTGATCACATGCTCCAGTTCGCGCACATTGCCCGGCCATGCATAGGCCAGCATGGCGCGCTCCGCCGCGGGCGACAGACGCATACTGCGCAAGCCCAGGCGCGCGCGGTTGAGCTCGAGAAAATACCCGGCCAGCAGCAGCACATCGTTGCCGCGTTCGCGCAACGGCGGGATCGGCACCGGATACACCGACAGGCGGTGGTAGAGGTCGGCACGGAAATGTCCGTCGCGAATACTGTCCGGCAGATGGCGATTGGTCGCGGCAATAATCCGCACATCGACATGCAGCGGCTTGTCCGCGCCCAGGCGCTGGATCTCGCCATTTTGCAGGGTGCGCAACAGCTTGGCCTGCACGCTGAGGGGCAATTCGCCCACCTCGTCGAGCAGCAGGGTGCCGCCATTGGCTGCATCGAAACGCCCGGGGCGATCGCTGGCGGCGCCGGAAAAGGCGCCCTTGACGTGGCCGAACAGCTCGCTTTCGGCCAGCGACTCGGGTAGCGCGGCACAGTTGACCTGGATCAGCGGCTTGTTGCGCCGCCGCGACAAGCGATGCAGGTGGCGAGCGAACAGCTCCTTGCCCACACCGGTTTCACCCAGCAACAGCACCGGCAGTTCCGAGTCGGCCACCACCTCCAACTCACCCAGCAACTGCCGAATCGCCTGGCTATGACCGAGGATCTCGCTCTCCTCGGTGACCAGGGCGGCCGTCTGCACATCGCTACGGGCCAGGCGCAGACTACGATTTTCCTGCTCCAGGCGCGTCACCCGCACCGCCGCCTCGATCATCAGGGCATAGCGCTGCAGATCGCGCCGGGCGCTGCTGTCGAAGGTCCCGGCATGCAGAGCGTCGAGGGTCAACGCGCCCCACAACTGCCCCTCGACGTACAGGCTGACGCCCATGCAGTCGTGCACAGGCAAGGGTTCGCCGACATGCGCGTCGAGCAAACCGTCATACGGGTCCGGCAGGCGACTGTCCGGCTCGAACCAGGTCGGCTCACGGGCGGCCATGATCGCCGCCAGACGCGGGTGTTCGGCGATCACGAAACGCCGGCCGAGCGCTTCATGTACCAAGCCCACGGCCGCCAGCGGACGCAGGCTGTCGCCATCCAGACGCAATAACCCCACCGCGCCACAACTGAAGTGCTCGCGCAGGGTATGCACCAGACGCTGCAAGCGCACGGCATTAGGCAGTTCGGTGATGAGATCGGCGAGCAGACTGGCTTCCAGCATGGTATTTATTACCCTGATTGGTCGACAGAACCCTAACAGATCAGGGTTCAATCAACCACATAGAATATAAATTCATTGATATTCAAGTAGCTCAACTTGGCATGAGTGCTGCTACTGACCCGTACAGTCCACATCAATGCACAAGGTAATCGCCATGAATTCGACCTTCCTCGACCAATCGCTTGGCAGCCTGGCCTGCGACATTCCCGGTGCCACACGGGTGTTCCATGCCTTCAACCTCGATTTCTGTTGTGGCGGCCACAAGAGCCTGCGCGAGGCCGCGACCCTGCGCGGAATCGAGCCCGAAGAGGTCGCCGCCGAACTGGACAGCCTGCAGGCCCAAGGCGGTACCCACCTGGACTGGCGCACCGAGCCCAGCGCGCGCTTGATCGAGCATATTCTCAAGCGCTATCACGCCCGTCATCGCGAGCAACTGCCGGAACTGATCCGCCTGGCCTGCCGGGTGGAGCAGGTTCACGGCAACCGCGCCGATTGCCCGAACGGTCTGGCCGACCTGCTGCGGGACATGCTCCAGGAGCTGGAGAGCCACATGCTCAAGGAGGAGCAGATCCTCTTCCCCATGCTCCTCAGCGGTTACGCCAGACAGGCCAGCGCGCCTATCTCGGTGATGCGTTTCGAACACGACCACCACGGCCTGGCCCTGGAGCAGATGGAAGCCCTGACCCACGGCATCACACCACCGGAAGACGCCTGCAATACCTGGCGCGCGCTGTACCGCGGGCTGAACGAACTGCACGACGACCTGATGCAGCACATCCACCTGGAAAACAACGTGCTGTTCGTCGCCGACCAGGCTTAACCCCCCGCCTGACTGCCCAATCGCCGGCATGCCGGCGATACCCGCCAATGTCCTGTCGCGTCACAAATCAACCTGCGGTTAAACGGCCTCTCGTAGAGTGGGTCGGGCCGCGCAGGTTAGGCGCATGCTGCCGATTGTGATGATCCAGCAAGATCCGTTGCGCCGTAACCCACCACCGGCGCAACGCGGGAGATCGCCTGGTGGGTTACGCGGCGCGCCACGCTGGCGGTGCCTGATCGCTCAGCGCTTGGCGCCGCCAACCCAGCCTGTCACGACAGGGTTCAAATGTCGCAAACCTGTAGTCGCGACACCCCTGAAATGGCGCAACACCGTAGTGTCGCGTCACAGGTCATTTGTCGTGGATGCCGTTAGCCATCGAGTTGTAGGAGCCGGCCATGCCGGCGATTCGCACGCATGGCGTGCTCCTACAGCGCGACATCACCAGCTCAGATAGAACATGCCCTTGGCCAGCAGCACGATGCCGACCATATGACAGAACAGGCTGAGATGGATGATGCGCAGATAACGCCCAGTCATGCGCTTGCTGCTGAACAGCCACATGGCGCTGAAAAAATGCCCGAGCACACTGGCGGCGAGCATCACCTTCAACGTCAGCAGGGTGTTGAACGGCGACGCCAGCGGCGCGGCCAGCGCGGGCAGATAGCGTAGCCAGAGCATGCCGATGCCGGCGCCGAACAGCACCAGCAACACCCAGGGCATCAACTGCCGGGCACGCCGACCGATTCCCCGCTCGATCAGACCCATCGCCTCGGCCGGCACGTGCTTGCGCACGCTCTCCAGGATCAGCACTTCGAAGAACACCGTGCCGATGAACATCAGCGCGGCGAACAGGTGAAGGATCAGCAAGACCGGATAAATCATGGATTACTCGACTGACAAGGCGGATGGCAAGGCCTGAGGAAAATGCGTATTCATCCCGGATGTCCGTCCACGCGAGCGCGGCACAGCATCGGCCCATAGCGCCAGGCGAACAGAATAAAAGCCAGGCTCCAGCATGCGGCGGCCAACCACAGCCCCCAGAACGGCCAGACTTCGATCAAGCCTACACGGGACAGACCACCCAATTGCACCAGGATAAAAGCCAGGGTCATCCCGGCTGGCGGCGTCAGCGGGCGACCGGTATGGCCCAGACTGACGCGGGCGATCATGGCCAGGATCAAACCACCCATGGAACCTACAGTCAGGGCATGCAGCGGCTGGCTAGGGTTGCTCAGCAGCCCCAGATGCCACAACGCCATGCCCAGACAGGCCACGCCCAACCACGCATAAGCCAGGTGCAGCGACCAGAGCAGGGGCACCCGCCACACGCCCGGGTCATACCAGCGCGCCAGGCGCAGCAGATGGCCTACCGCCAGGAGCGCGAACAGCAGCCCGATCCAGGCCCTGGCCTGCAGGGCGATGCCAGCGGCATACAGAATGGCGACCAATGCCGAGCCAAGCAGCAACAGCAGGTCGAGCCAGGGCCAGGGTTTCACGCCCTCCACTTTGCCCAGGCCGCGCTGGGTGAAGAAAGGAATCACCCGCCCGCCGATCAGCCCCATCATCGCCGCCACCAGCCAGACCCCGGCCAGCACACCCTGGCGCTGCAGCACCTCGTCGGCACTGGCCAGCCCCGCCACGCAGACGGCATCCACTGCCGCCAGCAGCAGCAAGACGGCGACGATGGGGTAATTGCGCTTCTGCCTGACCTGCCACAGCGAGCGCGCCATCACCGCCGCCACCGCCAACGGGAACGCCAGCTCCAGCACAGCCAGCAGCGGCAACGGCAGATCGGCCAACCAGGCCACCCGCGCCGCCAGCCAGAGCAGCGCCAGCATCGTCAGCGGACGTCCGTGCAGTCCTGGCTGACCGGTCCAGGTCTGCACCGCAGACAAGAGGAAACCGGCGATGATCGCCAGGGCGAAACCGAACAGCAACTCATGTCGGTGCCAGGCCAGCCAGCCCCCGGCCGGCTGCCACTCGCCCATCCAGCCACTCAATGCCGCCAGCCACAATGGCACGACCAACAGCGCGAACAGACAGCCACCCAGAAAGAAGGGCCGGAAGCCCAGACGCCACAACGGGGTAATAGCCAATGCCTTGCGGCGGTCAAGCACTTGCATGATGCATCTCCTTCAGATTACCGAACGGATCCGGTCCCTCACTTAACCAACACCCAGGAAATCAGCCCCACCAACAGCAGACCAAGCACAGACCAGCGCTTACTCGATCGCGAACCGGCAGCAGTAACCGCAGCCCGTCGCCCACAGAGGGCAAGGTGTGCCGCAAAGTGTTCCGAACCTTGCTCAAGATTGCCACTCACGACCTCAAACATACGAATCGCTCCTTACTGCGCCGAATCACCGCATCGATTGCTCGCAAGCGACCAGCCTGACCCGACTCAACGCCATAAGCGCGCCGGTTAGAACCGCTCGCCTTCCGGCAAACGCCTCGTCAGGAGCACCGATCGGTCAACCGTCGGACCTGCCATTTAGCACGTCGACGCGGTTATCTGCGAGCTGTTTGATCACCCGACCGACCTGCACAGCGCTAATGCCGAGCACTGCTGCAGGGCAAACGCCTGCTGAACGAGGTCATGGCCTGCTGCGGCTGAGTGATTCCCCTGACGATTATCGATACAAAAATCGCGCCAACATTTAAATCAATGTAGATCAAGGCCTTAAGGTTAATACGGTCCATATAACCTCGATAAAGAAGGTATTTTCGACCCTATCAAGTCCGAATAACTACATTACCGGCAGGCACGGACGCGCAATGACAGCGTCAGGCATATCACGCAGGAAGGGAGGGGGTAAGACAGAAACTGCGCCAGGCCATGCTGCCGCCGGACCGCGCCATGCCAACGCGGTCCGCCGGCAGGTTGCGCAATCAGAGGTTGTGAAAAAACCGAAGGCCGTCGCGAGGGCTCCGTCGCGCGAGCGAAACTAGGCGCGTTACGTGAAAACGAGGGAGTTTGGCGAGCCAAATGACCGAAGTTTTTGTGTAGCGCAACGCAGTTGCAGCCGCCCGACGGTGGTCGCAGTAGGCAAGCGATTTTTTCACAGCCTCTCAGGGCAGCAGCAGCGCCACCCGCCCGCGATTCGGGCAGGTTTCCATGTAGCGGTGAGCAGCGATGAAATCATCGAAGGCGAACACCTTGTCGATCACCGGCGTGAGCAAGTGCTCCGCAGTCAACCGATTGATGTGCTGCAAGGCTCGCCGTACCGCGTCCTGGTTGGGCTCGATGCCCAGCTCCGGGTGGCCGGTGAAGTCGAGCACGCAGTGACGGAAAAACTGCATGTGCTTCTTGAACGCGGCGCACGCCGGAAAAGCCGTGTCGTTGCCCCCGTTGACGCCACACATGATCAACTTGCCGCGTTGCGCGGCGACATCGCCGAGTAGCTTCATCTGCTGCCCGGCGCACTGGTCGAGGATCACCTCGACTCCCTTGCCCTCGGTATAGCGCTCGATTTCCAGGACCAGATCCTGCTCTTCGGTGACCACCACCTTGTCGGCGCCCAGTTCGCGCAGGAACTCGCGGTTACCCGCTGCGCTGGTCGAGGCGATGACCGTGGCGCCCAGCGCCTTGGCCAGTTGCACGGTCTGCGGCGCCAGGCAATGGCTGGCCTCGGTGATCAGTACATGCTGGCCGGGCTGCAGATTGGACAGATCGACCAGGGCGAAATAAGCGAACAACAAGGCGGTGTAATGCACGCTGGCCTGCAGCGGTGACAACACCTGTGGGTAACGGGTCAGGGCATACCGCGGCATCAGCACCAGATCGCCCCAGGTCGGGTAACGATTGGCGGTGCCGGCCGGGAAACTGGCGACCGGCGTACCGATCTCTAGGTCGTCGACGCCCTCACCCAGGGCTTCGATGGTGCCGGCCATCTCGCTGCCCATGCCGGCAGGCAATCGGGCTTGTTCGGCCGCCAGGTTCTGCCGCCACAGCACGTCGTTCCAGCTCAGCCCTACGGCCTGGACACGCACCAGCACCTCGCCAGGACCGGGTGTCGGGGTCGGCAACTCTTCGTACTGCAGTACCTCGGCGTCGCCGAATTTATGCAAACGGATCATGTGGGACATCGTTACCTCAACCTCTGATCACGAATTGACACTTCAATGATTGTGGACTCTATCCGCTGAGGTCCGGCAACACCACCCGCAGCCATTGATAGTGGTCATGCCCGGCAGTGATTGCCGGCTTTCCTTATCGGCATTGCAGCTCGTACTATTGCCCGGCGAAGGCTATCACTGGCAACGTTGATACTGGCAGCGTTGGTAGTGAAAAGTGCAGCATGCCATGCCTGATCGCATCAAGGCCGCTCCATTTCGAATGGTAACTGGATGAACCGCAACGACCTGCGCCGCCTCGATCTCAACCTGTTGATCGTGTTCGAGACGCTGATGCACGAACGCAGCGTGACCCGCGCGGCGGAGAAACTGTTTCTCGGCCAGCCGGCGATCAGTGCCGCCCTCGCCCGCCTGCGCAGCCTGTTCGACGACCCGCTGTTCGTGCGTACCGGCCGCAGCATGGAGCCAACCGCCCGCGCCCAGGAGATTTTCGCCCTGCTCTCACCGGCGCTGGACTCGATCTCCACCGCGGTCAGCCGCGCCGCCGACTTCGATCCGGCGACCAGCACCGCAGTGTTTCGCGTCGGCCTCTCGGATGACGTCGAGTTCGCCCTGCTGCCCGCCCTGCTCCGGCGCCTGCGTGCCGAGGCGCCCGGGGTGGTGCTGGTGGTGCGCCGGGCCAACTACCTGTTGATGCCCAACCTGCTGGCCTCCGGCGAGATTTCGGTGGGCGTCAGCTACACCGAGGAGCTGCCGGCCAACGCCAAGCGCAAGACCCTGCGCCGCAGCAAGCCGAAACTGCTGCGTGCCGACTCGGTGCCGGGCGTCCTGAGTCTCGACGACTATTGCGCCAGGCCGCATGCCCTGGTGTCCTTCGCCGGCGACCTCAACGGCTTTATCGACGACCAGCTGTTGAAGATGGGCCGCAGCCGCAAAGTGGTGCTGGCGGTACCGCAGTTCAACGGCCTGGGTACCTTGCTGGCCGGCACCGACCTGCTCTCGGTGGTGCCGGACTACACCGCCGCCGCCTTGACCGCCGCCGGCGGCTTGCGCGCCGAAGACTTGCCCCTAGAGACCAACAGCTTCGAGATGTCCATGGCCTGGCGCGGCGCCCAGGACAACGACCCCGCCGAGCGCTGGCTGCGCTCGCGGATCCAGATGTTCTGCGGTGACCCGGACAGCCTCGGCTGAAGCGGCGCTCTGGCCTTGATCGATCGCCCGCATTCGCGTCCAAGCTGCCAACTACCAGCATGCGTGGTCGCGCATGGCAGGCTCTTACCCTTATGCATTAAAGTGTCGGCCTGCCATGAGTCTCCCGACGCGCCAATCCCGCCAGGAATAAGTCAACGATGGAACACCGTGAAGCGCTAGTCGCGCTGCGAAACTTTCTTGCTACCCAGATCCTCGGCCAGGAGAAGCTCATCGAACGGCTGCTGATCGCCTTGCTCGCCGATGGTCACATGCTGGTCGAGGGCGCGCCAGGGCTGGCCAAGACCAAGGCGATCAAGGAACTGGCCGAAGGTATCGAAGCGGAATTTCATCGCATCCAGTTCACCCCCGACCTGTTGCCCGCCGACATCACCGGCACTGAAATTTATCGTCCGGAAACCGGCAGTTTCGTGTTCCAGCAGGGGCCGATCTTCCACAACCTGGTGCTCGCCGACGAGATCAACCGCGCGCCGGCCAAGATGCAGTCGGCGCTGCTCGAAGCCATGGCCGAGCGCCAGGTCAGCGTGGGCCGCAGCACCTACGAGCTGTCGCCGCTGTTCCTGGTGATGGCCACGCAGAACCCGATCGAGCAGGAAGGCACCTACCCGCTGCCCGAGGCCCAGCTCGACCGCTTCCTGATGCACGTGAAGATCGGCTTCCCGGACGCCGGCGTCGAACGCAAGATCCTCGCCCAGGCTCGCGGCGAGGCGCTGCATGGCGAAACCAAACCCGAGCACCGGGTCAGCCAGCAGGCGATCTTCGCCGCGCGCAAGGAAATCCTCGGCCTGTACATGGCCGATGCCGTGGAGGAATACCTGGTGCAACTGGTGATGGCCTCGCGCACGCCGGCCAAGTTCGACCCGGAACTGGCCGAATGGATTGCCTATGGCGCCAGCCCGCGCGGCTCGATTGCCCTGGATCGCTGCGCACGCGCGCACGCTTGGCTGGCCGGGCGCGAATTCGTCAGCCCGGAAGACATCCAGGCGGTGCTGTTCGACGTACTGCGCCACCGCATCATCCTGTCGTTCGAGGCCGAAGCGGCCGGCATCGACCAGGATCGCGTAGTCCAGCGCATTCTCGATGTGGTGGCGGTGGCCTGATGTCCAGCGCCCACATAGCCCGGATGCAATCCGGGGAGCAGCGCACAACATCCCCGGATCGTCTCCGGGCGCCCCGCTGACCCGCCATGCACAACCTGCCCAGCCAACCCGGCGTCCGGGTCAATCTCGCCGAACTGATCGAGATGCGCCACCGCGTGCGCGAAGTGCAGCTGTTCTCCACCCCGGCGCAACGCAGCCCGCTGATCGGCCTGCACCACTCCAAGCTGCGCGGACGCGGCGTGGATTTCGATCAGGTACGGGTGTATCAGGCGGGCGACGACGTGCGCACCATCGACTGGCGGGTCACCGCTCGCACCCAGGAGCCGCACACCAAGCTGTTCCATGAAGAGCGCGAGCGACCGATCTACCTCCTCGTAGAACAGAGCCCGCGCCTGTTCTTCGGCTCCGGGCTGATGTTCAAATCGGTGCTCGCCGCCCAGGCCGCCAGCCTCATCGGCTGGGCTGCACTGGGTCATAACGACCGCATCGGCGGCCTGGTGTTCGGCGATCAGGAGCAACATGAAATCAAACCGCGGCGCAGCAAACAGAGCCTGCTGCAGCTGCTCAGTCGCCTGGCCCGCGCCAACCAGGCGCTGTCCAGCGACAGCCAGGCCAGCCGCGACAGTTTCGGCCTGGCCCTGCGCCGCGCCCGCGAAGTGCTGCGCCCCGGCAGCCTGGCGGTGATCATCTGCGACGAACGCACCCTCGGCGACAGCAGCGAACAGCAACTGAACCTGCTGGCGCGGCACACCGACCTGCTATTACTGCCGATCTGCGACCCGCTCGACCATGCCCTGCCGGCCGCCGGCTTGCTGCGCTTTGCCGAACGCGGCGCGCAACTGGAACTCGACACCCATGACGCCAGCCTGCGCCAGGCCTACCGCGCCCTGGGCGAAGCGCGCCAGGCGCGCTGGCAACGCCTGGCGCAGAAGCTCGGCGTGCCCTTGCTGGCGCTGAGTACCCAGCGTGAGATGATCGAACAACTGCGCGACCACCTCAACGCACAACGCCCCGGTAAACGGCTATGAACCCGCTGGACCAACTCGAGCCCCTGATCGCCCCGGCACCGATCGACTGGTGGCCGCCCGCGCCCGGCTGGTGGCTGCTGGCCTTGCTCGTGCCGCTGCTGCTCTGGGGCCTGACGCGCCTGCTGCGACGTCTGCAGCGCGGGCGCAAGGCGAGCGTCAGCGACAACGCCCTCGATCCGTTGCGGCTGGCCGCCCTGGCGGAACTCGAACAACTGGCCAAACCCTACGGCGGCGCGCCCGCCGGCCCCTGGCTGCAGCAACTCAACGGCCTGCTCAAGCGCCTGTGCCGCCAGCACTATCCGCAAAGCCACAGCCACACCCTGAGCAGTCGCGGCTGGCTGGCGTTCCTCGACAGCCGTTGCCCGGCGGCCGGGCTGACCCGCTGGATGATTCTGGTCGAAGGCGCCTATCGACCGCACTGCACGCTCGACGACAAGGCCATCGACGGGCTCAACCAGGCGGTCGCCATCTGGATTCGCAAGCATGTTTGAGTTCGCCTGGCCCTGGATCATCCTGCTCGCACCGCTGCCCTGGTTGCTGCGCCTGCTGCTGCCGGCGGCGGACAGCGGCGAAGCGGCGCTGAAGGTCAGCTTCCTCGGCGAGCTGGAGGGTCTGGCCGGACGCCGCGCGCGAGCCAACCTGCCGGCCTGGCGCCAGCAGGCACCTTTCGCCCTGCTCTGGTTGCTGCTGCTTACGGCTGCCGCCCGCCCGGAATGGGTCGGCGAACCACTGCCGATTCCCGCCAGCGGCCGTGACCTGCTGCTCGCGGTGGATGTGTCCGGCTCCATGGCCTACGCCGACATGCGCTGGCAAGACGAGGAAGTCGACCGCCTGACCCTGGTCAAACACCTGCTCGGCGACTTCATCGAAGGCCGTCAGGGCGACCGCGTCGGCCTGATCCTGTTCGGCAGCCAGGCCTACCTGCAGGCTCCCCTGACCTTCGACCGACGCACCGTGCGCACCTGGCTGGACGAAGCGGTGATCGGCATCGCCGGCAAGAACACCGCCATCGGCGATGCCATCGGCCTGTCGGTCAAGCGCCTGCGCCAACGCCCGGCGGACAGCCGCGTACTGGTGCTGGTGACCGATGGCGCCAATACTGGTGGTGAGATAGAGCCGATGATCGCGGCACGCCTGGCCGCCGAGGAAGGGATCAAGATCTACCCGATCGGCATTGGCGCGGACCCGCAACAAGGCGGGATCGCCGGCCTGTTCGGCCTCAATCCGGGGCTGGACCTGGACGAGCCGAGCCTGCGCGCAATAGCCGAGGTGACCGGCGGCGAATACTTCCGCGCCCGCGACAGCCAGGAACTGCGCGCCATCGAGCAGCAGCTCGACCGCCTCGAACCGGTGGCGCAGCAGCCGACCCTGGCCCGCCCGGCGCTGGCCTTGTATGCCTGGCCACTGAGCGCCGCGCTGCTGCTCAGCGTGCTGCTGGTGAGCCGCGAACACTGGCCGCACTTGCGCCAGCGCCTGCGTTTATTGACCCAACGACCCTGGCGGAGACAGCCATGATCGAAGACTGGCTAGCGGGTTTGTGGCCCCACTGGTTGCGCCCCTACTGGCTGCTGGCGGTACCGCTGCTGGCAGGCTTGCTCTGGCAACTCTGGCACCGCGAAAAGCGCGCCGGCCGCTGGCAGCTGCTGCTGCCGCCGGCGTTCCATGCCGCGCTGCTCAGTGGCGGCCGGGGTCGCAGCAGCCGCCTGCCCTGGATCGCCCTCGGACTGGCCTGGCTGCTGGCCCTGCTGGCGCTACTCGGCCCCAGCTGGCAACGCCTGGAGCAGAGCAACCTGAAACCCGCCGACCCGCTGGTGGTCCTGCTCGAACTGACCCCGCAGATGCTCGCCAGCGACAGCCCGCCCAACCGCCTGGAGCAGGCCAAACGCAAGCTGCTCGACCTGCTCCAGGCGCGCCGCGATGCGCAGACCGCCATCGTCGTGTTCGCCGGCAGCGCCCACACTCTGGTGCCGCTGTCCGACGACCTGGCCACCAGCCGCAACCTGCTCGAATCGCTCAAACCCTCGATCATGCCCGAACCCGGCCGGCGTGCCGACCTGGCGCTGGGCAAGGCCCTGCAACTGCTTGAGCAGGCTGGACAGGGCCGGGGGCGGATTCTCCTGATCGGCAGCGGCCTGGATCAGCAGGAACGCCTCGGCATCCGCCAGGCGCTCGGCAACCGCGACGTGCTCTTGCACATGCTCGGTATCGGCAGCGCCGAGGGCGCGCCTATCGTTCAGGAAAACGGCGCGTTGCTCAAAGACGCCCAGGGTGCGATCCTCATCCCGCGCCTGGACAGCGCCGATCTGGCCCGCTTCGCCCGGCAGATCGGCGGGCGTTATCGCCAGGCCAGCCTGGATGACCGCGACCTGCACGACCTCGGCCTGTTCGCCGCGCCCGAACAACTGCGCAGCGGCGGCGAACAGACGCACCTGCAGGCCTGGGCCGATCAGGGCCACTGGCTGCTCCTGCCGCTGTTGCTGCTGGCCGCCTGCGCCGGACGCCGCGGCTGGTTGTTCTGCCTGCCGCTGCTGCTCGGCGTGCCGCAGAGCAGCTACGCCTTGAGCTTTGACGACCTCTGGTGGCGCGCCGATCAACAGGGCCAGCGCCTGCTCGAGGCACAGCGCCCGGTCGAAGCCGCCGCCCGCTTCGCCGATCCGCAGTGGCAAGGCCTGGCGCTCTACCAGGCGGGCGATTACCCGGCCGCAGCCGAACGCTTCGCCCGCGGCGACAACGCCGTCGCCCACTACAACCGCGGCAATGCCCTGGCCCGCAGCAATGAACTGGAAGCTGCCCTGGATGCCTACAACCAAGCCCTGGAAATGCAGCCCGACCTGCTCCCGGCGCAGACCAACAAGGCCCTGATCGAACAACTGCTGGAGCAAAGCCAGCACGAACAGAACCAGCAGCAAAACCAGGAGTCAGAAGCGGATAGCACGTCCACCCCGCCGCCGCAGACCGGACCGCCCCAGCCCGATGCCGACAAGCCGCCGCCCGCCTCCGGTCAATCCGCCCCGGGCGATCAGGAACAGGCACCCAGCCAACCCACGCCCGGCGACAGCGACGCGCCGACACCCAGCGAACCGGAGGACGAGCTGCAGGGCGAAGAGCAGATCGCCAGCGCCGCGCCGGCCCTCGACGGCGAGCGGCGCCAGGCCCTGGAGCAATGGCTGCGGCAAATCCCCGATGAGCCGGGTGAATTGCTGCGGCGTAAATTCTGGTACGAACAGCAACAGCGTCAGGAACAGACTCGATGACCCGCCTGCTCTGCACCCTTCTCCTCAGCCTGCTGGCACTCCAGGTCAGCGCGCAAAGCTTCACCGCGAGCATCGATCGCGCGCGCCTGAATGCCAGCGAAACCTTCGAGCTGACCCTCGAGTCCGACGACGCCACCCAATTCGGCAAACCCGACCTCGGCCCACTCGACACCCTGTTCGACGTGCTCGGCAGCCGTCAGGTCAATCGCCTGATCACGCTCAATGGCGAGTCCCGCACCATCACCCGCTGGATTCTCACCCTGCAACCCAAGCAGAGCGGCTACGTGGTGGTTCCGCCGTTGCGTCTGGGCGACCTGCAGACCCTGCCGATCACCCTGCACGTGCAGGAAGCCAGCGGCGACAATGCGGCCGGCAAACTGGCCCCGGTATTCATCGACGCCAGCCTCGATCAGCCCAGCGTCTACGTCCAGGCACAAAGCGTGCTGACCCTGCGCATCTACCACTCCGTCTCGCTGTATGACGACAGCAGCCTGAGCCCGCTGGACATGCCCGAGGCACGTATCGAACAGCTCGGCGAGCCGCGCACCTACGAAAAGGACATCAACGGTATCCGCCACGGCGTGATCGAACTGCGCTACGCGATCTTCCCCCAGCGCAGCGGCGAACTGATCATTCCCGCCCAGGCGTTCAGCGCCACCCTGGTCGACCGCGCCAGCCGCAACGACTTCCAGCCGTTCGGCCCGCGTCCCGGCAAGGTCGCCCGGGTAAAGTCGCCGCAAATCCCCCTGACGGTCAAAGCCAAGCCCGCCGGCTACCCCAGCGATGCACCCTGGCTACCGGCCCGCGCGCTGAGCCTGGCGGAAACCTGGAGCCCGCAACCGGACAGCGGCAAAGTCGGCGACTCGCTGACGCGCAGCCTGCTGCTCAAGGCCGATGGACTGTCCAGTGCGCAACTCGCGCCCTTGCCCGCCACCGAAGTCAATGGGCTGCGGCGCTACCCGGATCAAGCGCAACTGGCCAACCAGGTCAGCGACAGCGGCGTGATCGGCAGTCGTGAGGAGCGCGAAGCCCTGGTGCCCAATCGCAGCGGACAATTCGAACTGCCGGCAATAGAAATCGTCTGGTGGAATACCCACGAAGATCGCCTCGAACGCACCAGCCTGCCTGCCCGCCACCTCACCGTCGCGCCCGCCCCCGACCTGCAAGCAGAGCCGCTAGCCAGCGACACGCCGACCCAGGCCTGGGTGCAGGGCCCGCCGCTGTGGCCCTGGCAGCTGAGCAACGCCATATTGACCGTCACCACCCTGCTCGGCTTCGGCCTCTGGTGGCATGCCCGTCGCCAACCGGCCATCGCCCGCGCCAACCAGACCGGCCCCAGCCCGCGCACCCTGCTCGACGACCTCAAACGCGCCTGCCTGGCCAACGACTCGCAAGCCACCCGCCACGCCCTCGACGCCTGGGCCCGTCAACAGCCGGAAACCCTTGCCGAAATGGCCGCCCGCTTCGTGCCCCTGTCCGACGCCCTGGACGGCCTGAACGGCGCGCTCTACAGCGAAATCGGCCAGCACTGGCAAGGCGAAGATCTCTGGCGAGCCATCGGCAGCCTGCCCAGCAACCAAGCCGGCACCACTACCACCACGCCCCAGGAAGCCAGCCCGCTGCCACCGCTGTACCCGCGCTGAACAGCAGGACCTCAACCACGCGTAATGGCGGACAACACCTGTGCAAAAAAACCAAAACATCGCACCGAGGTCACGGAGATAGCGGACATCGTCCGCCCAACAAATCAAAAGCATCGCGCCGGGGCGGCCCTCCCACAAAAGCAGCAGACACCGCGATCCCCTGTAGGAGGCG